>NZ_CP194720.1:4800000-6909508 GCF_050994985.1 Paenibacillus taichungensis
ACTAAGCTGTGAATAGATCGCTACGATCTCATCCATCGACATACGCACGAGTCCACTGGATGACGGGGCTACAAATTCATGAATTTCCTTGACGACCGGGTCGTCCTGAAATCCCCATTCCGCTTTGGTACGCTGACTATACTGAGTGTATACCCCTTTCCCCACAAAACAGGCGATGTCTGGTCGGTATTCCTCCAGCTTTTGCCGTAAAATCTGCCGTCCCTCTGCATATTCTTCCTTTGTAATATCGTCCATACCTCTTGTTGGCCGGGCAACAATATTCGTAAATCCGTACCCCAGCTTCAGCAACTCTCCATCCTCTTGTGCATCATATAAACGAGGAGTCAATCCGGAACGCTCAAGAATGCGCCAGAAACGGTTTCCTTTATAAGCATAATGATGACCCGTCTCTCCAGACGTGATGCTGGGATTGAATCCAATAAATAATATCGATAAACCATAATCCAGATGATCTGGAATCATAATGAAAAGCCCCCTTATCTTTTTTAGTCATTTACATCTTTCATCTGTGTATAAAATGATATAATGGTTGAAGTATTTTCGAAATCGGACTGAAATTTTCATGAAAAAGGAAGCTGAACTGATGATTGCAGACATCATGCTTGAAGTCGTCCTGCCCGTCTTTCTCCTGATTGCCGTCGGGTCCTGGATGCAAAAGGTGTTCAAGTTGGACTTGTACACCCTCGCCAAAATCAATTTCTATTGTATTACCCCCGCAGCCGTCTTTATGAGCATGTACCACTCCGATATGTCGGGGGAATTGCTCGGAACTGTCACGCTTTTTTACGCCTTATATGTACTTATTCTCTATATTGTGGGGTCTGTGTTCGCACGCTCGCTTCGCATGAACAAAGGCATGAAGGCTGCCTTCAACAACAGCATCATGCTGGACAATGCAGGCAATTATGGTCTGCCCATTAACTCCCTGGTATTTCGTGGTGATCCGCTGGCCTCTTCCATCCAGGCACTGGTCATGTCTTTACAGGCATTACTGACGTTTACCTATGGTGTGCTGTCCATTCAGGGTGCCAAGCTCAAAGGCAATTACCGTGCGGTGATCATTGGATTTCTAAAAATGCCCGTTCCTTATGCACTGTTGCTCGGCATTTTGTTTCATATGGGGAATATTCCATTGCCCACTTTCCTGTCCATGCCGCTGACTTATGCGCAGCAAAGTATGGTCGCTGTAGCACTCTTGACACTCGGTGCCCAAATTGTAAAATATCCAATTCGCCTGTATCGTCTTGATGTGTATATTAGCACATTTCTGCGTTTGCTGATTGGCCCGGCCATCGGGATTTCGATTGTACTGCTGCTCGGTTTGCAAGGTATCGCCGCTCAAGCCCTTATTATCGCATCCGGTATGCCTACCGGAGTCAATGCGTCCATTCTGGCTGAGGAATACGATAACGAGCCAGACTTTGCCGCCCAGACGGTTCTGATCTCGACGTTGCTTAACATCATTACGATTACCGCACTGATTTCGTTTGCGAAGACGTTCTGATACTGGCAAATCAAACATGAAGCTTCTCCACTTCATGTTCCGTTTCCAAAAAAAACAAGTCCATAACCCATGATATGGGTTATGGACTTGTTTGGTTCATTAGATTGGTGCTGAAACAGCAACAACACTAATCTGATATTGCCCAGACGAGTTGAATGTAATTTTGAATGTCGAATCCATGCTTGGACTCGTTATAGTACTAAAGTTCTTGGAATAAATTAAAAGTAGCTCCCCATCCACACTACTACTTAATGCGGTTAGACCACCACTATCTCTATACTGGGACAAATCCAAATCACTTTTGGTGATGGAAGTTCCGTCTGTTCTGGTAATCTTAAAATAATATTGGATATTCTTAAAGTCCTGACTAACGGTTGCGCGAAGCTTGAGATCCTTGCTGTCCCCGCTATTTACGGTTTGAAGCGGAAGTGCCTCCAATTCATGGTTGCTTGAATCCAACCATTTCAATACATAGGTAGGTTCTGCCGGGGCATTCACCTTGAAAGTCGCTGTAATTTTATTGGATAAAGGCGTGTAAGAATAGTCGGCATACGCTGGGGCCGCCATAGTAAACAATGCGGTAGATAGAAGTACTGCCTTAACAAATTTCGGGATTCTCATAGGTATTGATCTCCTTTTTATCTCCAAGGGGAAAAACCGGATTCTCCCGGCTCTCTCCCGCTATTGCAGACTTTTCACAATCTTGACTTAAGCTGGTGAATTTAGAGCAACTACGCTGATCTCGTACTCACCCGTGTTGTTGAATTTCAGATTGTACAAGAAGTCATGCACTGGTGAAGTGACCGTTTGATAATACCTTGTATAAATAGCCAGTTTGCCATCACCGCCAACTTCTCCGGTTCTTGGCGATCCAAGCGAATTGTTTACGTATTCGTTCAATTCCACATCATTTGCAGTAATTGCAGTTCCGTCTGTACGGGTGATGGTAAACAACAATTGGATATCTGTATAGGTCTTGGATGTCGTTGCACGAACCTTAACATCCTTGTTTTCTCCGCTAGTCACAGTTTGCAACGGCAGCGTTTCCAGTTCTGCGTTCGCATCATCCACCCACTTTAGCACAAAGGATGGAGCAACAGGATTTACCTTGAAACTGGCCGTAATCGTATTGGATACCGGTCTTCCGGAAGCTGCATACGTAGGGCTGGCCGCCAAGAGCAAGGCAGAGGATAATAACAGAGCTTTTGTTAATTTATTCCTTTTCAACATGAGAGAACACTCCTTTTTCTTAATCAAAATGTTTATGTTTCACAGCACTTATCTGCACGGAGTATGTCCCCGGAGCATTGAATTTCACCTCAAACGAGATTGTTTCCTTGCTGACAACGGCAGCATCATCGGACTTCGTAATAAGCCAGCCATTGCCGACATCGTATGATGTATATCCTGGCGTACTGATCAGCTCTATATCAGATGAAGAGCCGTTTTCATCAGTCCATTCAAGCAAGTAACTGGCGTGATTAACGGTCGTTGCTATTTCAGGAACAGGCTGAGATGTGAAGGATACCGTTTTGCTCACACCAGGCGTGGTTACGACAATCCCCGAATTTTCTGACCCTACCTGCAGTTTCAATGGCAGTCTAACATCCAATTTCAACTGAGATTTTTCGGAGATACCTTCAACCTGACCTGTGAACAGATATATTCCTGGTTCATTAATGAGGACTTCATTATTCGTGATATGCACATCTTTGGGTGCAGTCCAAATTACTGTTTTCATAACGGTACTGCCATCAGGCATCCGGACAGACACTTGCGTCGGAAGCTGATAGGCCTCAGCAACCTCCTGAATTTTGGCGATTGTTGAAACCACTGGTCCTGTTGGACTTACACTCCCCCCAGAACTGCCGCCAGTAGTTGTTCCACCCGTAGAAACCGTAGGTTGTACGTCTCGAGGTTTCCCATTAATGAGTTGGATCTTGCCCTGATTCCCACTGTAATCCTTGACCAAATTCGGAACGAGCTGCTTGTCCGGAACAATAATATCGTTGATTACGCTAGTTTGCTGGAGAACAATCTCAGAATCCTTAACCGCTTTTTGTGCCACAGTTAATGAGTCAACGGAAGTCGTGCCTGTCAAAGTTAACTTGGTAGCCACATTCAATTCCATTCCTTTGATCTTGGCATTCTCAAAAACCAGCGAGGTTTTGGTATTCCCATTAGTCAATACCTGTCCATCCACTGAAAGGTTTTTGATGGTTAGTTCATCACCCAAAATGATCAAATTCCCCGTAATATGCAGATCTCCACCATCAAATACAAGATTCTTTTTGGAAGCAGGCACCGTTAAATCCACAATGTTCTGAATCTTGTAATCCGGTGTCAGCGCGACCTTCAAGGTCGCCCCTTCGAGGAACTGCTTGTTGGCAGCGGTCAGCAGTTTTTGAATCTCGTCTGTCACCGGATATTTGAAAGCACCGATACGGACAGTACTCTCATTAATAATGGTGAGTTCCATCTCCCTCGTTTTCGGTTCTTCAAGTGCCTGAATCAAACGAGTCAAAAAGACAGCGATTTCCTGTCGTTCCGTTGGTCTATCCAAAGCCAACTTTTGACCATCCCCCTGCAACAAACCGATTTCCATGGATGTTTCAATGCTTTGCTTGCTGACAGGATCACTTACTTCACGATCCGACAGTACGGCAGTCCCTTTTCCTTGGGCTCCAGTGGCTTGGACAAAGATGGACAACAACTCTTCCCGAGTTACCAGATCTGTTGGCCGAAACGGCTCATTTGGATTGCCCATCAGTCCTTGGCTCTGAACTCGTTGGATGCTGTTTGCAGACCAACTGCTTGCACGAACATCCGGAGGCAGCACGGATGTAGATTCATTGGCCGGTAACTGGAGAGTCCGTACAAGCAATTCAGCCACCTCTTGACGAGTAATTTTTTTGCGCGGTTGATACGTCCCGTTATCATAGCCCTGGGTAATGCCCAGTTCGTTCAGATAAGCGATTGAGGCCAGAGACCAATTGGAGGCTTGATCTATATCCGAGAAAAGTTTTTCGGTAACTTGCGCGGATACAGCAGTCGCATGAAATTGACTTAACAAGAAAACACCAAGCGTTGTGCGTAAAAGCCATTTATTCAAAGATTTTTCTCTCCTTTTCGATAGTAAATTAGAGACCTAGAAATGTTGTGCTATATACAATGAAAGTTGAACCAATACATTTTCCATCCATGTTTTATCAATATATCAGGTCGTTCTGAACGGATTCTGAACAAGTTAATCTCGATATGGAATACAAAAAGAAGTCCAGATACACCCTTCAACGGATGTGCCTGGACTTCTTTATTAATGAATATATGATAGAAAATTTGAGCTAAGTCTCTATGACTCATTTGAATTGACTACTAAGATTCACATGTCGTCCGTTCAGGGAACTTGCCACCTTCTCTGAACAAACATCGAACCAGTCGCTGCGCGGCCCGATTAAAATAAAAACTCGGACTGACACCCTCCACCTGAACAGGTTCCAGTTCCTTCACACTTTCCTTGACCTTATTCATTTCAATGAGTCCCATCTTCCGCTCATTCGGTCCGAATCGATAAATAACCTTTTCATCGTCTTCCGTCTGTTTCACCAGCAGAATCATTGACGCCATACAGGTTACCCCCTATCGTTACGTTGTGAGATTCCAATGACCACTTGCTTACTATTAATTATTACCCAGAATGGATTGGAAACATATAGGGCTTTAGTTATTTATATTAACGTTAAAACTCCTAATTTTAATTATCTTGAATGAAATATTTTGACGAAAAATAAACAAAAACAGGCTTGGATATACCAAACCTGCCCTATTACCTTGCATCTAAAGGAATCAGAAGTCTCATGCTTCATCGATCCTGTTACAAACGTGGGTCCACCGGTTCAGACTCCAGAGCCAATGTCCCGAGAACACATTCATGCACCCTTTCCACGGGCTCCATGCGCACAAAACGCTCGATTCCCTCCATGCCCAAGGCACTTTCCATCAGAGCGTGGCGCTCTTTTTTGGACGTTTTGCGTTTGCTGAGCCGGGACAAATTATCCGGTGCAAGGTAATCCATGCCATAAATGATGTGCAAATACGCACGACCTCGTACTTTAATCGCAGGTTGGATCATTTTGTTGCCGTTCCAGGCACGGAATGTTTCCGGCTTGATGACAATACCTTCATGTCCTTCTGCCGTGATTTCATCCCACCAACGAATGACCTCATCTTCATCTGCCCTACCTGCAATTACGCGATATTCTGTTTCCATCATCATCGTAGACATCCGAGAGAACTCACGATTTTGCTCCATATGCCATTCATGTGTCTGATCCCAGAACGCTCCGGTGCTATGTGCCAAGGTATGAAACGGCGCAATACGAATATCTCCGATGTCCTCTACATCCCAGCAATATTTCTGAAATACGTCGCGGAATGTTCTAGCATTGGCAAGCTTACGTTCTGTGTCCTGCAACCACTCCCCCACATCTCGGCCTTCCATCTCGGCTTCACGCAATTTGGTTACCACCAATTCCCGATCCATCAATGAGGCCTCCGCTACATGTGCATACTGCGATGAGATCAGCTCACGCGCTTTCAGATTCCAAGGTACAATCTCTGCATCGAGTAATACGAACTCCGTCTGATGACGGTCAAAATAATCCGCTGCGATCAAATCCGCATGTAATCTTGATAACACCTTCTGCTCAATCGTCCGGTCAAAAAAGGAACGTCCTGTCCGGGTCACAATGTTCCCCAGCATTGATCTTCCCACCCGCTTCTCCGCTACTTGTTCGTCTCGGAACAGGAGCATAATGGCACGGCTTCCCATATGTTTCTTCTCCGCTACCATCCGAGTAACACCCTGAGATCGGTAGTACTGGAACGCATCCCGTGGATGTTCCAAATACCCTTCTACCGAAGAAGCTGTTGGTGGTGGGCTCATCGTAGGTGGGATATAAACTAGTTCCTCCAAAGGTACGGTAAAATGGGAAAACGTATCAATCGCCGCCTTCGCGACCTCAGCATGAATGGATACATCCAGCCGGGACCCGGTTTGCACTGTGAATCCTTCCTTGAACTTGCGCAAGTTAGGCGGGGCAAATCTTCGCCGTTCCCAACGTTTAAGTGGACTATCCGGATCTTGAGCGTAATCCTGCTTCGCAGGAACACTAATTGCTTCGCGTTCAGGCATCCGCCATGCTGTGAGCATACCACCAAAGACAACGCCTTGATCAATATTGACCGTATCATTCACTATCATGGGATATGGATGCGGATCGTGTCCCCAGACAATGCATTCACCCGAAGTGTGATCTACGTACCAATCCTTGCGAATCGGTCTACCGTGTTCATCCGTTCCCTCCACATCACCATAGCGGCAATAATCCTGAATGCGTTTGGACTGTTTCCCGATAAAGTGATCCCGAATCCCTGCATGTGCTACAACCACCTGACGTACACCATTTCTTGAAAAAATAAGATGCGATGGCGCATCAAGCAGAAATGTCCTTAGTTCTTCCCGTACTTGCAGTGCCGTCTCTTGGCCCCGCTCCTGCTCCAACTGAATAAGCTCGGCCTCCACATATTCATCGCCATGACTCAACGAAACGTCACGACCATCCAGATAACGTCCTATCTTCCAGCCATGATTGCTGTCGATCATGTAGGCCAGTCCGGATGCACAATGCCGCTGCCAGAACAATAGACATTTTAACGATTCTGGTCCCCGACTGGTTACGTCTCCAACTGAAACCAATTTCCGTCCTTCCGGATGATAGTAAAGACCACTTCCATCTTTATCCTCATATCCGAGTCGCAGAATTAATTCCATCATTTCATCATAACAGCCGTGAATGTCCCCAATGATGTCGATACCTGTATCCATATCAATCACAAGAGGGTTGGATGTACGGATAAACGAGAATTCATCGGGCTGTTTCAGTACATAATTAGCGTCGAAGCCATCTTCACGGACGGAGCGTAGTGTTCGTTTAAACTGCTGCAACTGTTGTTTCACCCTCTGACGTCCGCGCGGATACTCTCGCTGAACATCACGTTCGAGCAGTTCTTTTTCAGGGATATCCAGTACGACAGCAATCACGGGTACATGAGCTTTTCTGGCGATTTGAATCAAACGCTGACGATCCTCTGGATACAGATGGGTGGCATCAACCCAGGTCAGCTTGTTCAGACGGCAGCGGGCCCCAAGCATCGCCTCCATCGCTTCAAACGCCTTGGCAGATATTTGCTGATACTCGGCATAGATTACGTCTGCTTCGCTACGAGGCCGATGTTTCCAATCCACATACTCGTCATCTCCAATTAACATTCGGAATTGGTCAGATGAGACTGCTTCGGTTCTTCGGATGACACCTTCTACAACGAGACGATCCAACAACGTGCTTTTACCACTGTTCGAAGGCCCCACCAGAACAACGATGCCTGCATGCGGCAAGCGAATTTCACGCTGTCTTCGATCCAAGGCATTCGCCTCATCACCCTGGCACCTGACTGTATCTTCTATCTCATTAGGCTCCCTGTTGTTCTTCACGATCCATTCTCCTTTCTCCGCTCAAAAATGACCAGTTGTGTAGGTTGTCCGTATTCCTCTGCGTAATCACCAATACCCCTTATTTCAAAAGTATAATTCCCTTGAAGTGCCCATTCCTCACATCGTTCAGCCAATTCCGACCGAGTCCACTCGAAACGATGATCATGGTGACGGAAGTCCTCCTGCTCCATCGCGTACACTTCGTTGAACTCTTTGTTCGGAGTCGTCACCAGCAACACATCAGGTCGATAATCATTCATAATGGTATCCATAATTCCGTTCAAGCGATACGCTTCGATATGCTCTATCACTTCACACAGGATCATGACATCCTGATTTTGCATCTGTTCATCAAAATAATAGAGCGAACCGATCACAGGCTCTGGCATAGCAATGACCCCACTGCGATCTTCCAGCTTCGCAAAGCGCTCCATAGCCCGAAGCCGTGACTGACCTGATGGTTCAACGGCCAGAATGGATTCCACGCCCGAAATGTAGGCTAAGCGGGCAGAAAGCTTGCCTTCCCCGGCTCCCATATCGACAATACGTCGTTTGACTGGAAGACCTGTGACCACTTCCGTGATTGCACGATAACGCAGTTCATTTAATCTCACTGGTGACTCAGATCGCTCAACCTCACCTGCGGAGCCATCTTGAATCCCCTCATCACTCTCATTGATATCCTTATCCGAAATCTGATTCAACTCACCTGCCTGCTCAACCGAAACAGACAAAGCCCCTTCCTGAAGCTCATACTTCCGAATCAGTTCAGAAAATCGCAGTGTACGTCGGACAATAAGCTCTTTCAACGGATGGTTTTCCAGCCATCCTTCGCCATAACGTTTGATCTTATCAATCTCGTCTTCACTGATGAAATAATGTTTGTAGTTGTCCAACACTGGGATCAGCAGAAATAACTGACGCAGTGCATTTTGCACCGTGACCTGTCCATGCAGCCTAATACGACGGATTGAGCTTTTCTTTTTCAGATCAAACGTATAAGACAACTCATCTCGCTCAAGGGTAACCGCGTAGCCGAGTGATGAGAATAGTTCCTCCACAACCCGATCAGGGAGGTCCGATGCAACAGGTCCAAATGACAGTTCCATATCGAACGGATGCTCCACCCATTGCACATAGTCTTCCTTCGGTTTACCATTCAGCGCCGTCCCCAGTGCAGGACGTATGTAGGAGCAGAACAGACTGCTCGTCACAAATTCCCGGTCATTAATATATTGTGTGATGTCGTAACCGTTCGGAGTGCCTCTTACCAGATCAACAGGGTCAGGTTCGGCATGAATCAGCACTTCGGTTTCGCTCTCAGTATCGGTGATGTACACAATTCGTACGCGTACACCTTTTTCCATCCGGTCATATACGTTATGTGGATTCTTCGCCAGCAAACGCGATACAGCTCCTGACCCTGCTCCTCTTGCTTTCAACATTAGATGCATCAGTTCTCCTCCTTCTCCTTGTTATTCCTTTGCCGCCCCCACCTCTTGCAGTGCAAAACGGAAAATCCGGTCCAGTTCTTCATATTGAATAATCTGTTCATTCTCCAGCTGGGTGGCCAGTTTTTCAAAATGCGCGATCTTCTCCGCCAAAAAAGCATGTATCGCAGGTAGCTGCGGTTCCAGGTCGAGTTCCTCACCCGCCTTTTTCCGGCGCAGCAGTTCATGGATTTCCGTATAGAGCGGCGCGCTCTGAGGAACAAGCTCTTGCACCAGCTCTTCAAATGCCATCGGCGGCATCGCGTCATAACGTTCGATCCAGCCACAGGCGAGCAGTGGGCGCAGCACATAGAAATACTTTTTGATCTTCACCTGCTCACCCTGCAGATAATCCCGGAAGTTTCCCTTCGCCATATTCAGATAATGGTACATACAGGACTTTGGTGAGAAGGTCAAAGGCGATAGTGCACGAATATGCTCTGCCACGCTGTACGGTTCGTCATACTGAATCGGGGATTGCAGCCACTCCAGCAGCGGTGGATTCGACTTGCGAAACAGCTTCAAAGCTTTGCGTAAATCCCAACCATTAATATCAAGCTGATCACTGATCGGGCGTTCGATAACATCCCTTTTATCTTCAATGGACAAGTACCATTCCAGCGGTCTCACATACAGGAAACGAACATCATAATCGCTGTCCTGTGAAGGAAATCCCCATGCCCGACTGCCCGATTCACAGGCATAGATGATCCGCACCTGCTCCTCCTGTTCGATCTGCTTCAGCTGCTGTCTAATCGTATCTCTCATCTCTTCATGAACATGAGTCATCTCTGTGGCCTCCACATTTTCCAATTTAAATCTCTATCTCTCTCACCCGGTTCGCAAGTGTATCATATCCCGCTACAGTCTCAGCAATATACGTCAGTACCGTTTCACTCCACCCATAGATATAAAAGGTATTGCCATCCCGTGGCGGCACCATTGCCTGCTGATAAGGTGCAATATCCACAATATATGCTTTCAGGTCCGGATTCATCATCCGCCGATAACGTACAAGCTCAGCATATAACGGACTGCCTTCATTCTGCTGTTCATCGGTGATCATAATGATCTGATCCACTTTCTCTCCAATATCCCGAAGCTCTCGTACAGGCCGTCCCGTGTCAGTTCCACCTTGTGCGCGAATCCGATGAGCTTGAGAAAGAATACTTTCATCCATCTTGGGACGAGCATCCTCAACCATATGGTCGAATAACCAGAACAGCGAGTTGCCTCGTGTTTGTTTATATAGCGCCAGTGCCAGCACCGATCCAATTCGCAAATAATCCCCTTGCATGGAACCGGAGCGGTCCAGGAAAATGGCGGTTCTTCCCGGCAACGATGGCAGGTTGCCAATCGATAGCTCCACCGCTTCCCGCAAAGCAGAGCGCAGCTCTTCTCTTGCGATCATTTCATATGCACTGGCGAATCGGAAAGGTAAGATGCGCGACTTGCGCAGGGCTTCTGCATCCGTTAGACGACCCGTTACGTAATCGATATTTTTCGATTTCTCAAACACTCCCGCCCGATCCATCGCATTCAGATGACGTAACAATGCAAAGGTGGGCATCTGAGACATCAACGCCTCCCATACCGTACGTGTCGGCTGCATGATCGATGTGACCACCGAATACGGCAGTTTGCCTTTTTCGATCAGATGCATCCTACTTGCCGGGTTTGGGGTAGCCTTCAGCTTTTCCAGCGCCTGCAACTGCGGCAGGTCCGTAAGATCCACCTCATGTCCTCGCAAATAACGGAACAAGGCTTGCTGCTTCATATCTGTCGGCTTGGGGTGTGCTGTAGCGATCATATCGCCCAGACTGTATCCACGTCCGCGCCCGTTGTATTTGATTGCCCAATATTCAGTGATGCCGTTCAAAAATTGACTCACCTGGCGCTTCACCGCTCGACCGCCCTGTCCTCGCCCCGTTCCTCTTAGAATCGTCAGAAAATCGGCCAAGTCAGCCTGTGTCTGTACCACCTTGGAGAATACTTTCGCAAACTGATCCGGGTCCACCTTGGACAAGAGTGCCAGCCCGTATAGAGGCTGTAACCGCATCAAGCCTTCATTACGAGCATAGACCAGCGCCCGCGCCATAAACCCTGCATCGACCTCAGCCATCTCCTGATGACTGACCATCGCATCATCCATCAGTTGCTGTGTGTCTGCATAAAACGTATTGTTCAATGTATTGGTCATCAACATCTGTATATATTGTTCCTCCACCAAACGGTCATAGGCTCCGTAACCCCCATGATTACGTGTCGTTGGCTGAGGTTGATTAAATAATTGTTTTGCTCTGCTCATCACTCATGACCTCCCGGTGTGAGTCTATTTACTGATATTCCATAATAAAATGTTCCGAGGAAAAAGGTGGGAAGGTATAATACCCGCTCTACCGCTGAGCTACACCGCCATGAACGGCGGCGATTGGATTCGAACCAACGACCTGGTCGATTAACAGTCGAAGTAACCCTCCCTGGCGCCTCGGAACCTTGATCCGCAGAGTTTGTTGCTGCCCCGCTTCACAACCTTATTATGCCTCACACATTTGCACGCGAACATGGCGAAAGTATGGCGACGAATCAATTTCATAACTCATTAAATTATCGTTTTGTAACGATTGAAGCAGCTAAAGGTATTATGAAATTGATTCAACCTCCATAAGTTTAAAATGAAACCAACCACTCATCCTGATACAATGTAGGGATATAGTAAATGGGCAGATCACCAATGTTTCTATATAACGAAGAATTGTTCTGCCAACATAGTCATCCATACATCCGCCTGACTCCAGGCCACCAAGGAGTGAATATTCATGGCTAAAGAGAGCTTTGACAAAGAAATTCAATTCCTGCGCATGCTGTCCCTGACAAGTGGTGCGTACAACCGTAAACAGTATGCCGAACGGCTCGGCATCTCCGTACATACATTTGATAAAACCCAGCGTAGATTAAAAGAAATCATGCAGACCGTCGCTGACCAACGCTCAGGCTCGGAACCAAACAAAGAAATGGCGGACCTTGTTCGCTTCCAGTACGGAGAATCTGCTGAGCCTATGCTGCTCTTCCTCTTTCGAGCCAAGTCGATGAAAGAGACTGAAGTGCAGCGACTTTCTGTCCTTTTGCATACCCTGCAAGATCAAGCTTTAACCGCAATGGAATTACTGGATGCCTGCTGCGCTGAACTTCCAGAGGAACTGGCGCTGCCTGACGAAAAGACCATTCGCTCCGATCTGAAGTATCTGGAAGAAGTGGGGGTGATCCGCAAGGAACCTGGCGGCAGGCCATATCGTTACCTTTTGCAGCAGGACGTACTTACGGGTCTATCCGTGGAAGAACAGTTGGAGTTGTATGATTTTGTGGATATTATGGCAAACACTCAGGTTCCGTCCGTACAAGGCTATATATTGCGGGACAGTCTCAAAAAGGCCATTGCCGCAAGTTATCCGCAGGAAGAAGCCACCGAGCCATTCATATATAAATACCACTATTATTCACGCATTCTGGACGAAGCACATCTGTACACTCTGCTTAGTGCAATTCGCCAACGAAAACATGTCAAGTTTCTGTACTATTCACCCAAAAAACCGTCCAGCTACAGCTCGCAGAATACGAATCCACGCTTTGAACGGGAAGCAGGCGGACGATTCAACCGGATCGTACCGCTTGAAGTGGTCTATGACCATCAGTATGGTCGCTGGTATGTCATTGGATATCAGGGACGCCGTGGCTTTGTGAAATTCCGCATGGAAGGCATTACACAGCTGGAGGAACAGGATTCGATTGAAGAAGGATATATGCTCGAATTGAAACAACAGTGGGCCGAGATCAGCCGCTACAGCTGGCTGGTGGATACGGGGAACACCGTAACGGTTCAAGCACGATTCTTCCATCCTCAGGACGGCCAGCGTAACTTCATTCTGGATCGGGTTCGTTTGCAAGGCCAATGGGGAACGATTACGCCCGAAACGGAACATACCTTCCTGTATGAAATCCAGGTCAACGGTATCACCGAGATTAAGCCGTGGCTTCGGAGTTTTGGCTCAAGTTGTGAGGTGATCGCTCCACAGAGGCTGCGTCAGGAGATGATTAAGGAATGGAAGGAGATTGCGCAATATTATGAATCTGTTCGAGAAGATGTTCAACTACCAGATGATGACGAGATTGAATGAAACCGGACTGTTTACCTGGACATCCCAGGAACGGGCCTGGCTGCGCATGATGCTGAATCACCCTGCCGCACCAGAAGCACTAAACCCTGACACGTTGCACAAAATGCATGACATGCTGGATGCAGAGCAGGATCTGGACCTTCAGGATTACCTGACCGAAAAAGCCAAAAGTGAAGAAAACAGTGTCTTTCATCCGCTGCTCAAACCATTACGGCAGATGATTTTGCATCATCAGGGGTTTCGCTTGACAGGGCGTGTACGCAATGGACGAATCAGCCAGGATCAGTTTGGATACCCCTACAAGCTCGAATATTCCATGGTCAAAAAAGAATGGTACGTACTCTGGTATGCTCCACTCTACAGCAAACTGATGTCCACCAAGCTGCACAGCATCATTACCGCGGAAGCTCAGCCGCTTCAACCGGAAACTGCTTCTCAATATGCTGCCAAAATCGCGATTTTAACGGAAAACCGGAAGACGACCGTAATGATCGAAGTGCTGCCGGAGTTCAATCAGGAGTTGTCCCGAATTCTGTATGCCTTTTCCTGCTTCGAGAAGCAGGTGGAATTTGTGGAAGCCCAACAGACGTACCGCATTGAACTGACCATTCCGCGGAATGAGATGGATTATGTGCTGTCCAAAATGCGTTTTCTGGGCAAACGGGTACGGATTGCAGACAATGCTGCGCTTCGAGAGCGAATGTCCGAGACAGCCGCCAAAGTATTGGCACGCTATGCGAAAACCGAACTTGAAGCACTGCCTGAACGGACTTCTGGAGGAGTGCGCAGCCACACCATTGAAAAGCCTTTCGCCAATGCAGACGGCAGTGATTCTGCATAGCTCTTGTTAGTTGTGATTCGTTAAACGTCCAACTTATGCATAGGGGGACAAATAGCGTGTGTTCGTTTCATTAGAATAATATAATACAAAAAGGGCTGTCCCCCGTTATACTAACGACCTGAGGGACAGCCTCTTTGTTCATATGTTTTCTCTACGCGCCACTACCGGCAGCCGAGTTCCTTCTTTTATTAATCGCATGCACACCCATCACAGCCGCTATCAATTCATACGTGTCCAGATGTTCTGATTGGTTGTCTAACACAAATGCGCCTGAACCAAACCAGCCACTTGTACGCCTGAAGCTTGCCACAACTTTACCGCCCATCCCGGTGATATCATAATCATGTGAAAACGCCGGCGCGGAGACATCATACACACCACGTGGTCCTGCATCGTACTCATACTTCTTACTGAAAAAGCTGAACCTCGCCCGTAAGACACCCCACTCCCTTCCATCGGCTGAGGTCACATCCCAACGGTTACTAAACATGCGGAATTTACCACTGCAAATGATTCCCGAGTTATCGAATACATCAAGCGATGAACCAAAGGCACTTTTCAAATCGAGATGACCTGCCTGTTCCTGTTCATGGTTCATAATCTCGGTGTACCCTGCATTAAAGAAATTATCTCTGAAATAGAGTTCCATGGAATTCCTCCCTTACAAGAAATAAACCTTCTCCCTTATTGTAAAACGACATATATCCCTATTTACGTATAAGAACTGGAAATTGCTTCAAATAAAAAATCTGCCAGCTAAATTGCAGCTGACAGATTTTTATCTTAAACTTCAACTTTTTTATTATTCAGATACACAGCAACACCAACCAAAATCACGGCCACGATGATTTCAAAAATAATACTGGCCCATGTTCCATCTGACCATGTAATCCGATTGGACGTAAAGGAGAGCGCTGTGCTTTCTTCAGTGAAATGAAATAATTCGTTCGAATTAAAACGACCCGAGAAGATGATATTCTCCAGCCAGCTAATGACATTGACTAGTACGAAAAATGCGACAATACTAATCCACGGTCCTGTTTTAAAGCGGAAGCTGCCTCCGATAGAAATGGAGAGAAAGATGATTATGATACTGAACATAGCCACCCACCAGAGAAACAGCAACACATTGAGAATCTCCGAAAGATGAATACCCGAATCGTTAATGTAGCTGGTAAAGTTAATCCCTGTATGCGTTGTACTGTAAATAAAGTAGTGAATGGCAGCAACAACCATTAAGCCCAACCAGCAGAGTGTTCCGAATATGATCGGAGACAAGACGTGAGACAGCCCTGTTACCGGCACAAGACGGCGGTTGAACGAACGGATATTGGATCGGTATGTCTTGATCATTTTCACATAAATAGCCACACCTGCTCCGACATATGCAATGACACCTACAACACTCCCTGTTACTTCAGAAAAAAACAATGCCAGCCCAATCTGAACGATAATCAATACGGCTAGCCCAGCCAACAATGTATTCCAATTCCTTCTAAAGTCATACTTCAGCAGTGTCATCATTCCGCATAGACCTCCTTGAACATTTCATCCACACTTTTACCGTACTTGAGACGCAGTGTCTCCACTTCTTCCCGCATTACCAATTCCCCTTCACGGATGAAGATCACTTCATCAAAAATTCGTTCAATATCCGTTACGAGATGTGTAGAGATGATCAGACTGCTGTCTTCGTCATAGAACTTCACAATCGCATCCAGAATTTTGCCACGTGCAACCGGGTCTACCCCGCCAATCGGTTCATCGAGCAGATAAAGACGAGCTTTACGGGAAAGAGCCAGTGTTAATTGCAGTCGTTCATTCATGCCTTTCGACAGATGTCTTACCTTATCTCCCTCTCCAAGCTTCATGAAATCAAGCATCTCTCTCGCTTTCTCTTGATCAAAATCAGCGTAGAAATCGCGGTAATACGCAATCGCGTCCCGTACCTTCATCCAACTCTCGGTCAATGGGCGGTCCGGCATAAAGGATACCAGCGACTTCGTTTCCAAACCTACCGCTTTTCCCGTAACACGAACATCTCCACTGCTGGGGTGCAGAAGCCCTGCAACCAGCTTCATCAAAGTACTTTTACCGCTGCCGTTACTGCCCAGCAGACCTACAATTCGGCCTGGTGCGATATCAAGCGTGATGTCATGAAGTGCTTTCTTGCCGCCATACGTTTTGCTCACATGGTTCAGCTCAAGAATATTACTCATTCCCTGTTCCTCCTCTTCCATCACGATGCAGTGATTGCTTTCCCTCTGCAACGGCATCCGCCACGATATTTACGATATCCTGTTCTTCGATGCCCAGTTCCTGCATTCCTGTCAGAAAACGCTCCAGCAATTCACCAGCCATCTCTTTTTGATCGTCATAATTTTCGACTCCTCACTTGTCACGTATCGACCCAGACCCCGCTTGGTTTCAACCACTTCTTCCCGCTCCAACTCCTGAAATGTTCGCTGTACTGTATTGGGATTGATCTGTAATTCGGCCGCGAGCTCACGAACCGAAGGAATTTTATCGCCTGCCTTAAGTGTTCCGGTCACAATCTGTCTTTTGATGTACTGCATAATCTGCAGGTAGATTGGCAAGTTGTTGTCAAATTCGATGCTCACAATGTCCTCGCTCCTCTCTGTATCTGTGTGTTAGTTACATAGTACACTAGTGATTTGTTGTTGTAAAGCCCATTTATTTAAAATGGCTTCAAATGCAAAAAAAAGAACAGATCCTCAGATCTGCTCTTATTACTCTTGATTCTTTCAACTTCGTTCATTGTATGATGTAATCGGTCTGACAAGAAGTTTTCTATACGATATCCAAAGGCACTTTGCCCTTAGGTGCAGGGAATGCCTCATTCAACCGAACCATTTCATCTTGGGTCAAAATAACATCCATCGCCGCAGCATTTTCTGCAACATGATTCAGCTGTACAGCTTTCGGGATCGCCAGTATGTCTCCATCCCTAATAACCCAGGATAACGCAATTTGCGAAGGACTGACTCCTCGATCCTTAGCAATCTCACGGATGACTGAATGCTCCAGTAACTCTTTACGAAGCCTTCCTCCCTGGGCCAGTGGACAATATGCCATCACAGGAATACGGCGTTCCCTCAACCAGGGAAGAAGCTCGTATTCTATACCACGAGAAGCTGCATGATACAGCACCTGATTCACTGCACAATGCTGACCACTTGGAACGTTCCAGAGCTCCTGCATGTCCTCTGTATCCAGATTCGAGACACCCCAGCGCAGAATTTTGCCTGATTGTTTCAACTGTTCCAGAGCTTCAACCGTCTCTTCCAACGGCACACCTCCACGCCAGTGCAGCAAGTACAGATCCAAGCGATCTGTACCCAAACGCGAAAGGCTGCGCTCACAAGCGGTAATCATCTGCTTCCGATCCGCATGGTGAGGATATACCTTGGATACCAGAAATACATCATCGCGACAGTCTTTTATCGCTTCACCAGTGACCTCTTCCGCCCCGCCTTCAGCATACATCTCAGCCGTATCTATTACTGTCATTCCACGTTCAATACCATGACGCAGTGCCTGAACTTCTTCTCTCCGACTGGATTGTTTCTCACCCATGTACCATGTTCCCTGTCCGATTGCAGGTAATGTTGTCCCATCGGGTAGCTGGATCGTACGCATCTGATTTCCTTGTTGCATCTGTACTCCTCCAATCTGAGAATACTCTTCTTCCTATCTATTGATTATTAAACAGATCAAAGCTACTCCCTTCACTCGCCCTTTCATTCGATCGCTTCCAACGCTCCACCATCATGATATACAACTGATCCAGTGGTAACGTGAGGCTGCTCTGGGCAATGCTTACCGTAGCATCGACCATGCTGCTATTTACCGTCATTAATTTGCGCTTCATCCCATTCTGACGATCCAGAAACGCTTTCTCGTCCCACAATTTAACCCCAATCATCTTCTGTCCCATGAATTCATACATAAAAATATTCTCAACATCTTTCCAGGCAATTAACCCTCCTGATGTGTAAGAAGATGAATCCACAAACCCATGTTCATCGACAACAAAGGAAGGTTCCTTCTTAATCATCTTCACCAGGCTGTAGCAGAGACAAAGCCCAAAAAATAAAATGGAGAACAAGCCTATAACGGAAGAAATGGCAGATCCCTTGGCTGAAGAATCATCAAACATCAAAAAAAATCCGGCTGCTACAAAAAGTGCCGCCCCTACTGTAAGCCATGCCATTCGTTTCCGGCTCGGGTATTCCACGTGCTGTTGATCATAGGATGTGGACAAAGTGATGCTCCTCCTTCATGGTGACTGAGACAAGAATGATCTATATAAAAGGGGTACAGCTCATTAAATGAGCTGGATTACCAAATATACTTAAATAGCATTGTTCATTAAACATATTCAACTGACATTAAACATCATTTTCAGACAGCTTTTCGTCTATTTCATGACTATTCAACATTAGGATTCGTCATGCTTCCAATAATTCCTTTCGGGCACAGGCGATATTGTTAAGAAATAGGAGTACGTTCGTTAGAATCGTGTTGTCCTGCCTCATGCTTTCCGTTAATATAAATGGAAAGGTTAGGAAATTAAAACAATCTGAATCGTGGTGGGAGGACAAACAATGAAGAGTCTGCGCGGCATAACATCGGAAGATCTTTTTCAAATTACATGGGTTAATGATCCAACTCCGTCTCCTCAGGGCGGACAATTGGTATATGTAAGTCGGAAAACAAATGAAGCACGAGACGGTTATTCTTCTCACCTGAGACTCCTTAACCTGGAGAACCAGAAGGAAAGACCTTTCACATCTGGGGATAAGGATCACGCTCCTGCTTGGTCGCCGGATGGTTCACAGCTTGCTTTTTTACGAGAGCATGAAGGCAAAACACAAGTGTGGCTGATCGCCTCAGATGGTGGAGAAGCACAACAAATCAGTCATTTGAAGCATGGCGTCAGCTCCCTGCTCTGGTCACCAGATGGGCTCAATTTGCTTGTTAAGTCATCTGTGGACATGAGTGAAAAAGACGAAGATGAAACTGAAGACATAGATAAAAAAATGCCGCAAGAACTTGTCGTGGATCGAATTCGAATGAAATCTGACAGCGGCGGACTGTGGAACGGTCGACGAACCCATCTCTTCCGTGTTCCAATCGAAGGCGGAGAAGCGATCCCTGTAACTACAGGCCATTATGACGTTGGGGATTATGCGTGGTCGCCGGATGGAGAGTCCATTGCCTGGATCGCTCAGTTTCCGGAAGAGGGCGAGGAGCATAACGATTACACCCTGACGAACCATGTGTATCGCGCTAAGGCTGACGGATCTGACGTGCAGCAGTTGACCCCGGAAGGATACTCTTTCGGCCGGCTGACGTACGCACCTGATGGACAATCCCTTGCACTGCTTGCTAGCGACCGCTCCTATGGAAATGCTACGTTGGTCAAGCTCTATACCCTTCCGATCTCAGGCGGCCAACCCGTATGTCTGAGCAAGGAATGGGATGTCCAGATCAATCACAGCCTCGTTGGTGATATGCGTTCACACCTGACCAATACGGGCCCGGTATTCAGTCGTGATGGTTCATCCATTCTCTGTCTTGCTACTATTGAAGGTAGCGTTCGGATTGCCCGATTTGCACAGGACGGCAGTCATGCCGAATACATCTTGCCGGACGAGAAAGAGTTCTATCAATTTGCTGAGCTGGAAAATGGACAGATTGTGGCAGGCGTAGCAGACGTACTTCATCCTGGTGATCTCTTTCTGTATACCCAACCTGATGAAGTTGGGGCCGAGCCTATACAATTGACCCATAGCAATCCTCAACTGGATGAAGAAATCCAACTTAGCACACCGGAGACCTTCTGGTTCGATTCCTCTGATGGCCTGCGACTGCAAGGCTGGATGCTCAAACCGGCTGGCATGGTGGAAGGGGTCAAAGTCCCAACTATCCTTGAGATTCATGGCGGTCCACATATGATGTATGGCTTTACGTTTATGCATGAGTTCCAGATCCTCGCAGCACAGGGCTATGCTGTTGTATATATCAATCCAAGAGGTGGGCTCGGATACGGGCAGCAATTCGTGAATGCCTGCCGGGGTGACTATGGCGGCGGGGATTATCGTGATCTGATGGAAGCCATGGATTATGCGTTGTCCCGATATTCGTTTATCGACGAGTCCCGTCTGGGCGTCACTGGCGGCAGCTATGGTGGCTTTATGACCAACTGGATCGTTGGACATACTGACCGTTTCAAGGCAGCCGTCACTCAGCGCTCCATCTCTAACTGGCTCTCGTTCTACGGAGTCAGTGATATTGGATTCTTTTTCACGGAAGACCAGATTGGCGGTAATGCATGGGATGACACCGAGAAGTTATGGAAACACTCCCCGCTTGCATATGTGGGTAATGTCAGCACGCCGCTGCTGATTTTGCATGGTGAGCAGGATCTGCGTTGTCCGATTGAACAGGCTGAACAACTGTATGTTGCCTTGAAGCGGCGCAAACAGACCACTCGGTTCGTTCGTTTCCCGGGAGCCAATCACGAGCTGTCTCGCGGAGGTCACCCGCACTTAAGGGTACGTCGTCTGGAGCATATTGCCGGATGGTTTAACGAGCACTTGTAACGCCATCATTAAGATCACATTTATGAAATAAAAAATAAATATTCTTCCTCTTGCTCTTCATGTCTGCCTGTGCGAGAAGAATTCAGGATCAGCAAAAAAACCACCAGTAGAATCGGTCATATCCTGACCTTATCTGGTGGTTTTTACTGTTTGGACGTTTGGAAATGGGACAGTTACTGCTTCACTGTCCATACGCACACTCGAATCATTGTTATTGCATGAACAAAATCATGGAAGCAGCCCTATATAAAATGGAATCCATCTGCTGGTTACAAGTTGCGAAATCACCAAATTTATTAGATAATAATCTGTCGATTGTAGTCGAAGGAACGGATTTCAAGGGGGATTTAAGCAATGAGCAAGAACAATAATCATACATTTGACGAGCCGATTAATCGGCTCTCCACGGGATCAGAGAAATGGGATGCGCTTGAGGAGATTTTTGGTGTTGCAGATGCACTCCCCATGTGGGTTGCCGATATGGATTTCGCCGCTCCGCCGTCGGTCATTCAAGCGTTGAAGACTCGAATGGAACATGGGATTTTTGGCTATACGGTGCGAACAGATGCGTATCACGCTGCGCTATCGGGATGGATGGAGCGCCGTCACAACTGGAGTATTAACAATGAATGGGTTGTATTCACCCCAGGTATTGTGCCTGCACTCAGCATTGCTGTACAACGGTTCACCGTACCGGGAGATGCAGTAGTAATTCAGACTCCGGTGTATGCACCCTTCTATGATGTGGTACGTGGTCAAGGCAGAGAACTGATGACCAATTCATTGGTAGAGAACGATGGACATTACTCCATGGATTTGGAACATCTGGAATCCTGCCTGAAGACGGGTCGGGTCAAAATGTTAATTCTGTGCAGTCCTCACAACCCGATTGGACGGGTATGGACTCATGAAGAACTTCAAAGCCTTACTGCACTTTGCGTGCAATATAATGTAATTATCGTTTCGGATGAGATTCATGCCGATCTGGTACACCAACGCGGGGCGCATACTCCATTGGCCCTTATTTCTGAAGCTGTCGCTGATCTTAGCATCATCTGTACAGCACCAAGCAAAACGTTCAACATTCCAGGTCTCTGCACCTCCAATATCATCATTCCAAACGCCCAGCTGCGGGAATCATTCATGCAAGGCGTGAAAACGATGGGACTTGCCAACATCTCCACGTTGGGAGCAGTTGCAGCCGAAGCGGCCTACAACGGCGCTGAAGAATGGCTGGATGACTGTCTTGCCTATATCCGCGGAAATATGGAATACGTGCAGGAGTATGTCGCAGAGCATATGCCGCAAATCGGAATCCAACTTCCAGAAGCGACTTACCTGCTGTGGATGGATTTCCGAAAGTTGAATATTCCACATGCGCAGCTGTGTACGATGCTGCTCAAGGAAGCGGGACTCGCCTTCAATGATGGAAGTATCTTCGGAGCAGAAGGCACAGGATTCATGCGCATAAATTTGGCCTGCCCACGTTCAACAGTGGAAGAAGCCATGCGCAGATTGTCTGTGCTAATGGGCAGGCTGTCGACCAAGTAAGTTGAAATACGTTAAAGTAAATTAAAGACGCTAACGAATCAGGCATAAGGTGTCTTCAATTCGTTCCAACAACGAAACTAGAATTTCGTCTAATAACTCGCGCTCGTTTCATTTAAGCGCTGAGTTCGGTAAAATTGCAAAAGGGGCTGTCCCTGTAGTCAAATCCATGATTAATGTTCATGATGAACTACTCGGACACCCCTTTTATATTGGAAAACGGTTTATACACCATAAGCTATGAAGTTGGCATCTGCACAATCCGATCGCATAACCTGTCCAGTAACTCCCGATCATGGCTGATGATCAACAGTCCCAGGTTGCGCTGACGCGCGATATTCATCACGGTATGCCAGATCTGTGCCTGTGTGATCGCATCCAGCATGGTGGTCATCTCATCAGCGATCACGTAACGAGTCGCTGTGCCGAGTGCACGTGCAACGCAGAATCGTTGCAATTCTCCGCCTGACAACTCACCGGGCCTTCGATCCAGCCAATTCGTCTGGATACCCAAGTCATTGAGCAGCTCCTGATCCTCGATCATGGCTTCCTTCAAGACACGGCGCATTCGCCAGCGTGGATTCACCGCTTTCTCCGGATGCTGGAATACAAGTTGGACCGGACAGGCCCCGGTTTTGGGCAGCGGTTTCCCATCCAGCAGCACTTGACCTGCCAACGGTTCCACATACCCTGCAAGGATACGCCCAAGACTTGTTTTTCCACACCCACTGGGCCCCCACAAGCCAACGACCTCCCCCTGCTGTATTTTCATATTTATATCCTGAAGTACCCAAGCGTCTTTACCATAACGATACCCTGTCTTTCTAACCTCAAGTGGCATGAACGCACCTCACTTCCCCACCACGAACTTTGCGCAGCTCAGGACGTTCGTTCGTGCAAGCCATCGTCGCTCCAATGCAGCGTGGTGCAAATGAGCATCCTTCTACCTGCTGCCGACCTGCTGCAGGCTGGGTACCAGACAGATGTTTAAAATCATTTTGCGGCAATGCATTCCAGAGCGCCTTCGTGTATGGATGTCTTAATCTTTCGCCCTTTCCCGTAAAATCACAAACCTGCGCCGTCTCCACATTGGAGCCTGCGTAAAATACGGATATGCGGTCTGCTGCCGTCAAAGCAGTCGTAATATCATGGGTAATCCAAAGGATGCCGACGCCTTCATTGGCCAGTTGTCGAAATTGCTTCATCGTTTCAGCCAGCACTTCGGGATGAATGCCAGGTGTGGGCTCATCTGCAATAATGAGTTTCGGATCACCGGAGGTGGCCGTTGCCATCAACACCCGCCGAGCCATGCCACCTGACAGCTCAAACGGATATTTGCCCGACGTGCCCTGAGGCAATCCATAACGTCCCGTCAGTTCCTGCTCTGCCTTTTGCATCGTGGATCGGAGCGTCGATCGGTGCTTACGCCCTGTCTTTTGGCTTACAGGTTGAACCTGCCTGCCCACCTTCAACAACGGATCCAAATAACTGACCGATTGGGGAATGTACACCATTTTATCTCCACGCAGATGAAGCTTCCGGTCCATGGTCAAGGGTTCGCCTGCATAGCTAATCCGGCCTTCTATCGTCGCATTGGCAGGAAGAATGCCCATGATTGCCTGCGCCAACACACTTTTGCCTGATCCACTTGCCCCTACGACAGCGACAATCTCCCCTTCATTAACAGACAGATTCAGATCCTGAATAACTTGGGTCTCCTCGTGCCCAAACCATCCCCGAGCACGCCGGAACGAAACCGATACTTCCTCCACTTCAAGAAGCGCCATGTCTACACCACCTCCCTTGAACTGCCGGTTCCCGTTAATGTCTTCAGACTACCGCCCAACACATCAAACGCACGAACAACCAACAATAATGCGAGACCTGGGAAAAAGGCCAACCACCACATCCCTGCGGACAAATATCTCATCGACTCTGATAAAATAATACCGATCGCTGGCTGCTGCGGTGACAGCCCCAGCCCCAGAAACGTAATCGCTGCCTCATGCAGAATGGCATGAGGGAAGATCAGCAGCACTCCCACGAATAGCTGCGGGATCAGATGAGGCAGCATGTGTTGCACCGCAATACGAATTCGCGAATGACCCAATCTGCGTGAGATGTGAATATATTCTGCTGATCTCAGCTGAATCATCTCTGCCCTTACAATCCGGGCCAGATTCGGCCAATGAGTCAGGGCAATGGCTAACGTCACCCCAGGCAACCCTCCACCGAACACAAATGCTAGCATTACCAGCGACACCAAGTGGGGAACACTCAGAAAGAGGTCTATGATCCATGAAATGACCCGGTCCACAGCTTTCCCTGAAGCAGCAGCAAGACCCAGAAAAAGTGCGATAAGGCCGCCGCCACAAGCCGCCAGTAATCCCACCTGAATGCTCGTTGCCAATCCTTTCAATGTGCGCAAGAACATATCTCGTCCTAGCCAATCCGTACCGAAAGGATGTGCCCAGGCTGGAGCCAGATTCCGATCCATTAATGAGGTCAGCGTCGATTCTGCGGGAAGCAGTCTGCCTGTTAGCCACACGATGGCAATCCAGATCACACCTATGCCACCCCAGATTATCGCCCATTTGCGCGGATTACGAAAACGAGGAATACCGCCACCTGAATAACCTTTCCCACCATGAGTACGTGGATGTACTGGCCTCCAATTTCTCTTGTTCCCCGCCTCACTTTTGGTAGAGTTAACTTTCAGATGCTGTGTAGTCTGAGCCGCAGGCCGGGAGGGACGTTCTAATGTCTGTTTCATCCTATAGCCTCCTCCTTCATGCGCGGATCAATGATACGGTACAGAATATCGGCCAGCATATTGCCTGTAAACACAAATATCGCACTGCACAGCACAAGTCCCAGCAGCAGCGGCACATCACCGCGTAATCCAGCCTGGACTGTTGCTTGCCCCAATCCGGGATAGGAAAACACTTGCTCCGCAAGCACAGCTCCACCGAACAATTCACTAAATGAAGCAAATTGCAGCGTCAAAGCTGGCAGTACCACATGTCTGAACCCATGACGACGAAACAGTTGAACACCTCTCTCACCTCGTGCCCTCGCAAAAAGAATATAATCGGAGTCCAGCACATCCACGAGCTTCTGCCGGGTATGTAAGGCAATAGCGGCTACGCCCGTCAGACTCAACGTCAGCGCAGGCAGAATCATGTGCAAGGCCCGATCTCCCCATGTCACTTGATCTGCTGCCATGCCCGCAGGTACACCAAGTCCGATTGGCAGCCAGCCAAGCCATACACCGAATACCATGAGCAGTAACAGCGCAATCCAGAATACCGGTGTGGAAGCCAGTGTGTAACAGTACCAACAGATCAGACGATCCAGCCGCGAATCCCGCCTCATGGCAGCAGCGACACCCAGACCGAATCCAATCAGACCGGATAACACCCATGCCACCGCCATAAGAGCGACAGAATTCATGAATCGTTCCTGGATGATGTCCGCAACCGGCTGTCTATAGATCATCGATGTTCCCAGATCCCCTTGAACTAGTGCCTGCCCCCAAGAAAACAGCCGTTCTACGGGTGAATCATTGAGTCCCCAACGTTCTTCAATAAGACTGCGTTGTTCTGCGCTCACCCTGATCATATCTCCACCAATGTAAGCCTCCACCGGGTCCACTGGAGAGAACTGCATTAATATAAAAGACACCACGCTGACTCCTGCCAGCAAAGATAACAGCCGCAGCATTTTAAATCCGACAAATCTGGCCCATCCCATCCTGTCCTCCATCCAATCTCTCCCCAATTCAGGCTAAAGCTACCGCAGCGTTTCTATTTCAATTCTTCCTCCCAGGACCATTCTTCCAGGTTGGATGTCACAGGCCACCCATGACCATGTGGATGGATCTGCTGTTCACCGATATTTAAACCATTCTTCACCAAATACAGATGATCAATGTTCACCAGCCATGCCCATGGCGCATCGCCTTGGTAACTAAATCCTGTCGATCCATCCCACTCCGCTTTCTGCCAGAAGGGCAGTGCCTCTTCTTCCGTTGTCGCTTGGAGAGCTTGTTGCATCCAGTTGTCCACAGTTGGGTTACTGTACAATCCAGTGTTGTAGTAACCTTCCCCTTTATGGGTACTACTGTAGAGGTTGTATGTCTCAAGCGGATCATGACTTCCCCACCCAAATAATACGGCATTAGTATAGGCTAGCTTTTTCGTCTCTTCCCTGCTCTTTCCCTCTACATTGACCTTGATCCCTGCCTGGGCCACCATATCCGCAGCAGCCAGCGCTAAAGATTGTCTCGTTAGATCCCCTGCAAAATAAATCAGATTGAACTCAGCCTTTATGCCGTTCTTTTCTACAATTCCATCACCATCTGTGTCCACCCAGCCGCCATCAGCCAGAATCTGCTTCGCTTCGTCTATATTGGCATCTGCAAATACAGAATCCGGATTGCTCCACGGCAGGTCGTCGCTGACCGAGTAAGCCGGACGACCATGACCCTCCAGTACTCCCTCCACCAATGCAGTACGATCAATCGCGACATTTACCGCCTTACGAATGGATATGTCGGATGTAACATCATTGCCTGCCGGCAGGCCGTCACCAAACTTAGCTCCTGCGGGTTGCATCGGGAACATGATGCCCCGGTTATCGACTGTTTTCACTGATTCCAGCTTCATGCCGCTCACCTGCTGCTTGCTGAATGCCGCCGGGATAGCCGCAATATCGACTGTTCCGGCTTGCGCCGCTGCAAAGGCTGCATCCTCATCCAGATAGAGGAACGTCAGTTTATGGAATGTGGACTTTTTCCCGTAATATTGTTCGTTAGCCTCGACGATCGCCTGCTGACCCTTATCCCACTGCACCAGCTTGTATGGACCAGACCCAACCGGATGCTCGGCATAATCAGGACCATAGGCGTGCTCAGGTACAATTCCGAGTGTCGTCAGAAGACTGATAAACGTGGACTGCGGCGACTTTAATGTAAAGACGACAGTAGTTGTATCCGGTGCTTCCACATCAGCCATATTGGTCAGATCGATGACCGAACCGCTCTTGGCAGCCGTTTCAAACGTAAACCTGACATCTTCAGCCGTCAGTGGCTCACCATCGGAGAACTTTACATCATCCCGAAGTGTGACGGTCCAAGTCAACCCATCTTCACTGACGGAATGCTCTGTCGCCAGATCATTGACCAGTTGTAGTTTGGCATCCCTTTTCAGCAAAGTACTTTGAAAGAGCGGCGAACCGTATTGTCCCCATCCTGTAGTGGGATCAAATCCACCTTCCGGTTCCGTGCCAACGGCCAGCACCAATTCGTCTTTGGGAAGAGAAGCCGCCGCCTGATGGACGCTCTCTGTTATTGAGGATGTCCCCTGTGTACATCCCGACAGTCCAACTGTACATATCAGTAAAATGCCTACTCCCGCTCTAACTGATCGTTTCCCCCATGAAAATCTGCGCATTTACGTTGTTCCCCCTCTAATTTTTACGATTCAATCCAATTCCGTGTTACTTTTTTTGAAAATTGTAGCACAAAATAGATTTATTGTGTCAACAAACTTAACTTCAAAATCCATTTATTTTCATTTATAGGGAATTTAAATGAGATTAACAGAGGTATAAATAGACGACACCCTGATTGGAGTCAGGTATTATAACAACACAAAAAAAACAACAGATTATCGGTATTGGACCAATAATCTGCTGTTCTAAATACGTGCTATGGACAAAGTGGGCTAAAGCCAATGAATCGGTTATTGAATTTTTAAAAGTTAATCCGTTGAGGAATCAGGATGATGGTGATGATTATTAATTTTGGCTGTGATCATGATTGTGAGGACTGTGGTGGCTTGCCATTTTGTTGAGCTCATCCACATACGTTACGGACAGCTCTGCATACAGTACTCCTTTTTGAACCTGGATCTGCTGATGCAGATGACGCAATCGTCCTAGGTTGCCCCGTACCGCAATGACCTCCAGACACTGATCATGGTTCAGGTGCACATGCATATTGGAGATGATGTCATGGTGCGCCTCGTGCTGCAGCTCCATTAATCGAATAGGAAGATCACTGATATGGTGGTCATACACCATCACAATGGTTCCAGCTACATCCTGCTCGGAATGCAATGCAGAGGGCTCCAGCAATGTTTTACGGACCAAATCACGAAAAGCTTCCGAACGGTTCCTGTATCCCTGCTCTTCAATATATCTGTCAAACTGTTCGATCAGAGGCGTGGGAAATGCCACACCGAACCGGGTCAAATCTTCTTTGTCTGCCATTCATATCCTCCTGCCGCCTCGTTTGCTTCGAGTGTACCACAGTCCTGTCTTCTCATCGACTATACTGTTATTTCTCGGTAGCGGCAAAATGGATAATGTAGCTCGCTTTTATTTAGGTCTCTTGGTCAGTTCCTGCCTGACTTTGGCATATGTAGCACTTACCTTCTGTTCCAGTGTATAGATATGTTGTTTGGAGCCTGCCCATTTCTCCGCTGCTGCGGATAAGGAGTTCAACGAGCTTAATACGCGTGATGACTGGCCTAGTTTTGTACTCTGTTTAAACTGCTGCAACGCGTTTGAATATCGCTCTTTCGATAGGCTCGCCTGTTTTTTGCCCGTTTGAATCTGCTTCTTCACCGGATCAGCTCCAGCCAGTAAAGTACGCAACCGTTTCACTTCTGCGCTCTTTCGTTTGCGGGCTTCGGCAAGCTCCTTTTTCTTGAAACGAATGTCTTGTCGGGCAAGCTGAACAACTGGTTTCAACGTATCCGCTTGGGTGCGAATAGCCGCACTCCATTCCTTGTTTTTGATCGCTTTGGCAGCATCGAGCTGCCTATTCACTGAACTGTACAAGGCAAACAAAGACTCATACCGTGCCTCGGTTTGTTTTACCTTTTCGATTAAACCAGCGATCTTTGCATCATCGATTTGCCTTATACTCACACGTAATTGTTCCAGCTCCTTGGTATTGGCGGCGTGAATGGTCTTTGTCTTTTGTTCCCAAGCTTGTTCCTGCGTCGTCCAGTTGCCAACGTTCTCGTACGCTCGTTGCAGGGACAACTTGGTCTGCGAATCGGCCTTGCTCAGCACGGTCTCCCACGCCTTCTGGGCTGTTACGCCAAGCTCAGGACTCGCCGCTTCAGCAGCGGAGGAATAGTAAATCACACTGATACTGAAGATGATGATGAGTCCCAGACTCATACGCGTCCATACGTTAGCGCGAAGGTTAGGGCGTGCCCCGTATCGGTTGCTCAGGTTGCTCGGGTTGCTCATGAAACTATGATTCTTCATGCTCCTCATATGATATTGGTTCATAATTTGTTGCTTGCCTTCATTTCCCTCAATTATGCGGCTTTGCCTGGCTTGCACTGAGCATGAACAAAGACCCGCCTGATTATTTTCCTTCTCCTCCAAAATTCCAGTTTGCATTCTCTTCTGCTCCCTTCATTATGAATTGATAGTTAGAACCTGCTGGAGTATCTGTGCGGTGATTCGATTACGATTCCTGATATACAAAACGGCACAACAAAAAAAGCACCCGCAAGTCAGGCGTATTGCCTGCTCTTACGGGTGCTTCCCTCATAAGCCGTTCCATATGGGATTCGCCGAAATGGTCATCATCTCGAATCGAACCACTACCTTTTTCTAATATATTCCATGTGTTGTATCTGGTCAAGTCAGATAGAGAAATCAGCATATTTACCGGGAGAACCCTTCCCGCTTGCAGATTATCTTACTGTCCGGCCAGGATGGCTTTCATTTCTTGTGTCAGGTCTTCTTCTTTCAGGATCATGTAGATGTTCTCGCCCTGGGTAACATTCAACTTGATCTGATAGATGGTATCTCTCTCTGTTTGATAACCGGACCGTTGACGTTTGAGCAGTTGGCTGATAATTTTTTTGTTTTTGGTTGCGATCTGTTTATTGCCAGTAGCATTCCCGTCCACATACTCTGACTGAGGATAGAGCAACTGTGGATTCCCAGGACTGTTGACCTCTTGCTTCACAAACTGCGCGGAAGCCACCTCATCTACTGAAAATTCCAGTTGTTCGTATAATTTGTTTTCTTTCAGCCAACCCAATACCCGATCATAGCTTGGTTTGATTTCAAAATTCCACATCTCTTTAGGCTGAAAAGGATCATTCGATGTAGACTCCTGATTCATTTCCGCCAATGCAAAAGACTGCCACGGGGAACGTTGCTCCTCGTATGTCTGGTCCATGATGTCCTGCTTCAGCAATTCCTTGAACTCACGAACTTGCTGTGGATTACTGATATATACCTTCAGATAAGGACTAATGGTTGAGCGAATTCCAATACTCAGCGCGTCCTCTTCCAGCTTATACGTATCAAATGCAACTCTTTTGTAGTCCTGGGTCTGTTTCAGAGTCATTAATTCCTGACGGAACTCAGCTTCGGGAATGTAATATTTGCGTTTCATCACCTTGCCGTTATCCAGCTTGTAATTAATAAACACATACTCGTCATTACGCATACCAGGATTGATGGGATCATCCAGCAATGACAGATCAGAATCCACGATCTTCTGATGAAGAGCAATAACGGCTTTCATATATTCAGAATCACTTGAATAGAAAGGGCCATCATCCAACTTCGATGAAACACCGTTAGTATAAGTGTATCTCTCTCCACCAAGCTTGATACTGTTGACCTTGTTCAACTCAGGCACTCGTGCAGCATATCCATTCCAACTGGCAACAGGCACGTACAGAATCAATCCGGCCACAATACCATATAAAGCCATCTTGGGCAGCAGCTTGCTGCTCCAGATCAACCATGTCTTGCGAATAATCATCTCGGCAACAATATAACCGACAATTCCACCGAGGATATATCCGAAGATTCCCCACCCCGATGATCCTCTTGGAGCAATAATGGTGAAGTAGGCTCCACTAATTAAAACCAGCGTAAACATTAAACCAAATCGGAATATGGGTTTAACAAGCGTAAACGTCACCGCTTGGGTAGCAGATTCCACCTGTCTCTTCGCATAGAATACGTAAGACAACGGGATGAATAACAGTGTCAATATCGAATAAATAATGAGTTCCCAACCGATCACAGGAGCTCCACTAATCGAAGCCATGCGAAGAACTAAAGATATTTTTTCTGCATTTCGCCCAACCTCATCGTACGGATATCCAAGCAGGTAATGTTGAAGATGCAAGGAAAAAATGAACCATACAACAACAGGCAACAATAGAAGCGCATACACGGTGAGTCCCTGCAACACGGACTGTCCAATGCACATACCAACCACCACGGTCAGCATGAACATAAACAACGAGTAGATGCTCATACTGAGGCCCCACATCCAGATTGAACTAGCTTCGAATATAAATGCGGGCTGATCCAGTGCTGCCCATACCCAGCCTGTAATGGCAGTCGTTATCCAGATAGGAAGCAGGATCATCATAAATCCTGTCAACAAATTAACGGTTAACAGATGCTTTCGGCGCAGCGGCAAACTGTGGAACAGATCTGAAGGTGCACCGGATTGCACATACCGGAACAGAAAAATGCCCGCAGCTACCGGGAACGTAATGGCAAACAGAATTTGTACTTCTCCATTCGCCTGAAACAAACTCGTAATTTGCTGTGGTAAATCCCGATACTCTGTACCGATATGGAGCGGTAGCGAAAACAACAACGTGATCAGGTACAAGATGCCGATCCATCCATGCTGCCTGAAATTTTGGAACAGGATGCCCCGGTTACAGAACAATCGGTTGAATATCATATCCTGCATCCTCCATTTCATAGATAAATATTTCTTCCAGCGTCAGCGGCAGCACATCCAGCAGATAGGGATCAAATGCACGGAACCGTTCCGTCACGACCTCGCGATTACCTTTCACAATAAACAGGGATACACTTCCGCGCTTCTCTTCATGTAAAATATTCACCTGTTCGTCCATAGCCTTGGCATGATCAGGATGGCGGAAAGCGACCTGAATTTTATGTGTATCGGCCTTTAGATCATCCAGATCTTTCTCTACGATAATCCGGCCTTTGTGCATGATGGCAACATGGTCGCATAGGTCTTCAATCTCGCGCAAATTGTGAGACGAGATCAGAATTGTCACCTGACGCTCCGCTGCTTCCTGAAATAGCAGATTTTTGATCTGCTGCCGCATGACCGGATCAAGCCCATCAATTGGCTCATCCATGAGCAGTACTTCAGGCATGCAGCTAAGTCCAAGCCATACGGCTGCCTGACGGCGCATGCCTTTGGACATGCGATGCAGTTTACGTTTCACGTCCAGTTTAAATACACTGCCGAGCTGTACAAAACGCTCTTCATTCCAGCGCGGATATACCGAACGATAGAAGGCAGCCATCTGATGGATGGACGATTGCGGGAAAAAGTATGGCGCGTCTGCCATAAAAATGGTACGTCCCTTGAGGTCCATATTTTCATATATTTCTTGTCCATCAATGCGAACCGTGCCGCTATCCTGACGATAGATGCCTGCCAGTATTTTGAGCAGCGACGTTTTGCCTGCCCCGTTGGAACCGAGCAAACCGTAGATCGATCCCTTATGTACTTGCATCGTGACGCCATCAACGGCTTTTTCCTGTTCAAATGCCTTAATGACCTGATTCAGCTCAATCATGAGGCTCCCCCTTCTCTATACGGGCCATCGCTTCCTCAAATAAAAGCGTCATATCGGCTTTGCTCAAACCGGAATATGAAGCTTCCGCAATCAGCTTCACCAGAGCGGCTCTGATTTCATCTCTCATGGCTGCATTCGGATGTTCCACGGACGATGATACGAAGCTCCCTTTTCCCTGCAATGAATAGATATAACCTTCACGTTCAAGTTCCCGGTACGCCTTCTGAATCGTATTCGGATTAACCGTAAGCTGCCCGGACAGTGTGCGAACGGAAGGCAACTGCTCATCGGGTTGGAGAACACCGTACACGATCATTTCTTTGATTTTGTCTACTAGTTGCTCATAGATCGCCTTACGGCTGCGTACATCCAATTCGAACATCCCGCACCTCCTCTCTATAAAAGTTGTAATACCCTATTGATGAACGATGACTGTATTTTGAAGTGTATGTATCCAACACTAAGGTGTATTAACTGTACTACTATTATTAATACAGTTAATACAGATTGTCAACCATTTACTTTGACTTCTTATATGATTCGCGTTAGGTTTATATATATGATTAAAGTGACATATAGCCAGGTGAAAATAGATTATTCTGTTATATGAAACGCGTAATTTCAGGGTTCAGACTGGTTCGGGCGGATTGCTGCTGTTCGTTAAATCACTTATTCCGCTAAATACGTTCAAAGCTTGTTCTGATCTTTCCCCTTCCGTTATGATGGAGAAGAACGTTGTGCTCGTTCGCTGGTTCACGTGCTCGCTTCGCTCGTTGTCAGTACAGTTGTCACTCCGTCTGGCCTATGCGTACATATTTTATAGATGGCTTTATAAAAACCTCATGAGGGAGAATTCGGGATGAATGAACAGAAAAAGAATGATTCTATAGATCGTAATCGCCCAGAAACTGCAAGCGTGTCAAGTAGCTTTGAAACAAACTCGACATCCACAGCTTCGACACAACGTGTATTAATCGTAACCGCCGTTGATGCGGAAAAAGAGGCTGTACTGCGCGGCCTGGGTGACCAAGCCGCGCACTTTGATGTGATTGCTGCTGGTGTAGGCCCTGCCTCGGCCGCAGCAGGAACCGCTGCCGCGCTGGCCTTTGCCTCAGCAGCGGCTGGCGCAAATGCGCTGGCGCAGGGCTCCGCCGCGCCAAGCGAACCCGATGCGGCACAAGCATCTGCCGCATCCTCAAGGCCGGGGCCCCTGGCCGGAACCGGACTGACCCCAGCGTACACGCTGGTGGTCAGTGCCGGCATTGGCGGCGGGTTCCCCGGCCGGGCGGACGTCGGCTCACTCGTGGTGGCCGACGCTATGGTTGCCGCCGATCTGGGCTCGCAGACGCCAGACGGCTTCCTCAGCGTGGACGAGCTCGGTTTCGGCTCGTCCCGTGTGGCGGCGGACGCAGTGCTTGCCGCGCGCCTGCGCCATGAGCTGCAGCGGGCAGGGCTCGCTGTCAGCGGAGGCACGGCGGTCACCGTATCCACGGCGACCGGAACTGCCGAGACGGCCGCGGAGCTGCTGCGCCGCGTGCCGGATGCCTCCGCCGAAGGCATGGAAGGCTTCGGCGTAGCAACTGCAGCCCAGCAGTTCGGCGTGCCGGCACTCGAACTGCGGGCTATATCCAACGCGGTCGGTCCACGCGACCGCGACGCCTGGCGCATCAAGGATGCTCTGGATGCGCTCCAGGCTGCAAGTTCCATTTTACGGGAGGTACTTACATCATGAAAATTGCATTTTCCCCTTGTCCTAACGATACATTTATCTTTCACGCCTGGGTGCATGGACTGATTCCTGGTGCACCTGAGCTTGATGTCCGTTATGCGGACATCGATATTACCAACGGCCTTGCGGCAAATCCGGATGGACCAGATACACCTGAAGTTATGAAAATATCCTATGCAGCACTACCTTATGTGCTGAATGATTATGCGCTCTTGCCTGCGGGCGGCGCACTTGGCAGAGGATGTGGTCCGCTGGTTCTGACCGCTAACGGTACAACCGATCCAGCCTATCTCTCGGGACGCCGAGTTGCCGTGCCGAGCGAACGTTCAACAGCCTACCTTTTATTCCGTCTGTGGGCAGCACAAAATGTTCCCGGCGGTGTAGGTGAGATTGTCGTTATGCCATTCGACCAGATTATGCCTGCTGTACGGGATGGCAAGATCGATGCAGGTTTGGTTATCCATGAAGCACGTTTCACGTACCAGAATTATGATCTCAAACTTATGACAGATCTCGGTAACTGGTGGGAAAGCGACACTGGCCTGCCAATCCCGCTGGGTGCAATCATCGCCCGTCGTAACCTGGATGCTCACGCTCTTGCAGGTTGGGCACGTGCCTCAGTGGAATACGCTTGGGCGCATCCGGATGAGTCCAAAGCATACGTTATGGAACATGCACAAGAGATGGACCCTGAAGTAACTGCGCAGCATATTGGCCTGTACGTTAACGAGTTCAGCGCCAACCTGGGCGATGACGGTTACGGTGCAATTACAGCGTTGCTTGGACGAGCGATGAAAGAAGGACTTGTTCCCGAGTTTGACCTGGATTTGTTACGGATCTAATTCGCCAGCATTAATACAAAACATCAATGAGGCTGTATCAATCTCGTTTTTCTATTTTCTATTGGGGATAAATCTCAGCGAAAAGACAGAAAAAACAAATGAACGGCAAAATAACGATTCTGGAGTTCGTTAGGTTCCATTATCTGCGGAAACCCGCCCATTAGCGTGACTCTATTTCGTTAGATAATACAAAGGGCTGTCCTATAACGTCATATTCATGACAATAGGACAGCCCTTATTAATTTATTCAACAACAAACCAAACCTATACAAAATGTTGATCCAAACTCAATTACTCCGCCACTACCGTGCGAATCATAACCCGCAGAGCATCCAGCATCATGGGGATGGGCAGTGACGGCACCGAAGGCTGAAGCACAGCCATCTCCGTTGAAGCTGGAAAATGTACAAATCCGGCACGAATCGGAAGCTGCTTCAACCGAATATGATCCAGCACCCGGTACATCGTATTGTTGCAAATATACGTGCCTGCCGTATTGGACACCGCAGCCGGGATGCCTGCTGCCCCCATGTTATTCACCATTGCACGAATGGGCAATGTGGAGAACAGACCGTCTGGGCTGCCCTCCACGATGAGCTCGTCCACGGGAAGCTGGCCTTGGTTGTCCGCATAGGAGCCTGGAGGAATATCTTTGACATTAACAGCAATCCGTTCAGGTGTAATGGCCGTCCTGCCTTTGGCCAAACCACAGGCGATGACAACATCCGGTTGATAGGATTCCATCTCTGCGATTAGCAGATCCGCACATTCATCGAAGTGCACAGGCAGCAGCACTGTTTTCAGCTCCGCTCCCTCCATCACTTCATGCGCAAGTGCCTCCATCAGCTCTCCCGTTGGATTCACTGCATCCCCGCCAAAAGGTTCAAATCCGGAGATCAGTATTTTCACGATCGCTTTTCCACTCCTGTCTATTTACTCGGATTTGTAACGCAGACCCCACTGCCCACGAATCGTGTCCATCAACTTCATGATTTCCAGGGATTCGTCCAGTTGGATCGTTCTGCTCTCCGTACGTCCTTCCAGAATGCAGCGCCCTGCTTCCTCCGCTTCAAACGCATATCCAATACACGTCCGGTCATCGATAAATGTCTCCGGTTCGTCCTGACCGTTCATATGCAGATAAGCTTCTTTGCCTGCCAGGAAAAGTGGTAAACGAATGTACCCTTCCGTGCCATATATGATAGCTTCGTTACTCAAGTTAAGACGAATGGCCCCATTCAGCGATGCAGAACGACCTTCGGAATAAGACAATAGTACGGAGAACTGTTCGTCCACACCCGTCTGTCCAATGTTCGCCGTACTCCACACATGCTGAGGCTGCTCGCCAAAAATCATGGACGCGAAGGAGATCGGATATACCCCTGCATCAAGCAAAGCGCCTCCACCCAGATCCGGGTTAAGCAACCTGCCTTCCGGCTCCCAACCTACGCGGAAACCAAAGTCTGCTTTGACCAAACGTACCTCGCCGATTCTTCCTTCCGCAATCCATGCTCTCGCTTGGGTGATTGGTGGCAGAAAGCGTGTCCACATGCCTTCCATAAGAAAAAGATTGCGCTCACGCGCCTTCTCCACCAGTTGCTCCAGCTGACGGGCATTCATCGTAAACGGTTTCTCACAGAGTACTGCTTTGCCCGCTTCCAGACAAGCAAGTACATTTTCCTTATGTAGCGGATGCGGTGTTGCCACATAAATAATATCCACTTCAGGGTCCTGAAGCATCTCTTCATATGAACCGTAAGCGCGTGCAAAACCATATTCAGCTGCAAACTTCTCTGCGCTTCCGGATGTTCGTGAACCCACCGCCGCTTTTACGGCGTTTCCGGCATGCTCCAGATCTCTTGCGAACTGGGATGCAATCCATCCTGTACCCATAATGCCCCAATTCACTTTGTCCCGTCCAACAACTTTCGTCATCATAAAGCCTCCCCTGATATCAACATATTTTAAAAAGATCACGATCTCGATTAGGCCAACACGGAGTCTTCTTTATTTTACCAAAAAGAACCGCTTGCGTCAGACCCGTTTCATCTCTTACATTCCATGCTCTAAGTTCAATGATCTAATTGAGATTCACTCTCATTTCAATTTTTTCGTATTTTTGCTAAGATGATTGCAGATCACGGATGAAAGGACGACCCGACTTTGTCCACACTTTTAACCATTGATAAACTAGTAAAACGTATCGGTTTAACCGAGCAGCGTATTTTATTTGAACATGTGAACGCAGAAGTGGATCAGGGAGAACGTATTGCCATACTCGGTGCATCCGGCCAAGGGAAGAGCACATTGCTCCGCATTCTCGCCCTGCTGGATATTCCTGATGAAGGAGACCTGATCTGGAAAGGAATTTCTTATCGTGATTCGGACCCTCGTATCTGGCGCACACGCATGACTTATGTCGCACAGCAAGCTGTCATGCTGGCAGGCAGTGTGGAAGATAACCTGAAAACAGTGCATCTGCTTCACAGGCAGCCATACGATCAGGATCTCGCCCGACGCCTGCTTACAGGTATGGGATTGGAGAATCTTGATATTCATAAGCGGGCCATCGACCTCTCCGGTGGGGAGAAACAGCGCATAGCTCTTATTCGTTCCATGATGCTGCGTCCTGAGGTCCTGCTGCTGGATGAAGTGACTGCTTCCCTGGATCGGACCAACGCACGCCTGGTGGAAGAGCAATTGACCCGCTGGAGTCAGCAGGAAGGTACTTCGCTCGTCTGGGTTACCCATGATCAGGAACAGGCACAATCATTCAGTACAACCACCTGGTTTATGGGCAATCAGACACTGCTGGAGCGCCAGCCGACAGCTCATTTTTTTGACAATCCGGCCACGGACCTGGCCAGACAATTCATTATGCACCCTGCCCCTGCGGCAGAATAAGGAGAAATCATGTCACTCATCGCTTTGAGTTTTACCATTATATTTGTGATGGTCACCATGCTCATCTCTGTCTGGCAGAAGCTTGATCTGGAAAAGGATATTGCTATAGGCACCGTTCGTTCCGCTGTACAGCTGCTGCTTGTCGGATATGTACTTCAATTTATATTTAACTCGGACCACCCCGTTCTTATCATTGCCATTGTCGGATTCATGATAATAGTAGCCTCCATTAATGCTGGCAAACGCGGCAAAGGACTTCGCTGGATTTCCTTGTATATTGCGGCTGCAATTACGGTTACGGAGCTGCTCATGATGGGACTGTTGTTGGGACTTGGGATTGTAGAGCCTACTCCCCAATACATTATTCCATTGAGTGGGATGACCATCGGTAATGCCATGGTAGTGTCCGGGCTGTTCCTGAATCAGATGAAACGCGAGGTCGAGTCCTCCAAAGGAGAGATTGAATCCCTGCTTGCACTGGGCGCAACGCCAAGACGTGCTTTTCAGGACGTATTGAAACGTTCTGTAAAATCCAGCATGATTCCCACGATCGATGGCATGAAAACGGTAGGACTTGTACAGCTTCCTGGCATGATGACAGGCATGATTATTGCGGGTGCTGATCCGGTTGAGGCCGTGCGTTACCAGATTCTGATCGTGTTTGCTTTTACAAGCTCAGCCGCCATTACCAGCATTCTGCTCAGCATGATGACGTACCGACAGTGGTTTACATCGGATATGCGGCTGCGCTCGCTATGATATATCAACCTCGCGAGGAAAGGAGGTCACACCTTGTTAACCCATCCAAGCACCAATAATAACGGCAATACCTCCAACACGTTGACCCAACCGGATCACCCGAAACGCACTGATGAATCCATGACACGAACGGAAATGGATGCTTTTCTGAACGATGCGCTGCTTGAACTGCGTCAGGCAGAGCTGGTTACCATGAATACGCATTGGCAATGGAGTCAGACTGAGCTCCCTCACCATACCTTTGTCTACATGCATAAATTCACGGGCAAGCTGGTAGCAAACGGTATCGAATCCCTTGTCACACGTAAATCCGCCTTCTTGTCTATACCGGGAACTTCTCTGGAGCTTTTCTCTGATGCGGACCATGAGATTGAATTGTATATCATTCATTTCGATCTGTTTCGGGTTGCTGAGAAAACGGAAGAACGACGAATATATGAGCGAGAGCTTGGTTCACCTGTAACAGGGTGGATTCAGGGCCCTTACTATGGGATACAGCGAATAGCCGCACAATTAACAACCGAAGCTTCACAGACCAGCCTGAAAGTGCAGCTGCTTCTGACCGATCTTCTTCATACCCTCTGGCCACAGGAAGGTCCGGTGCATGCGGAAGCACAGGACGAGCCTGAACAATGGCTCAGATCCACCTTGCAGTACATGCGGGAAAACTATATGAACGAAATCAAGCTGGAAAAGCTGGCCGAACTGGCAGGTATGCATCCGTCGTATTATTCACAGCTATTCAAGGGCCGGATGCAGAAAAATCCAATCGAATATATCACTCATTTACGAATGAATCGGGCCAAGGAATTGCTCATGACTTCAGAACTGCGAATTCGTGATGTAGCTCGCCAAGTAGGCTATCGGGACGAATTCTATTTCAGCCGCCGGTTCAGAAATCACGCCGGTTATGCACCAACTTCCTATGCCAAGCAGGTACATCGAAATATCGTCTCACTCTCCTATCCTTACACCGATCACCTGATGACTCTTGGCATCACACCATGTGCAGCGCAGATCCAGGGCCATCTGCCCCATGTTCCCAAATCGTTGACATTGCCGTTCCATGCCTATGAACCATGGGAACAGGGACGTCAGGCATTTCTTGATGTGAATCCCGACCTGATTCTGACTAAGGACAACGCCGCCGCTAAGGCGATGGAACATATCGGAGATGTCGCTCCAATCATTACCGTCCCTTGGAATCAGACAGACATGTTTGGTCATTTGCAGAAAATAGCCTCTATCGTGGATCGTACTCAAGCGGCTAAGGAGTGGCTGGATCGGCATGAGCGTAAGGCGGAGCGGGCTCGCAAAAAGATCAGAGATACAACAGGTCAGGTCACCGTGGCGATCTGTACCTTAACTGCAAAAGGACCGCGCATGTACAGCAATCGCAACTTCGGTCATGTATTTTACCGCAGCCTGCAGCTGTCACCTCCAGATCGAATTCAGAAAGAACTGACAGGCAAACCTGACGGTGTGGGATTCAACTGGATGTCCTTCACGCCTGGAGAATGGGATGGCCTCGAAGCGGATGTGCTGCTGATTGCGGTTACGTCCATGCACGAACGTACTACTCTGTTACAGCAGATGACTATTGATCCGTTGTGGGAAAACTATCCTGCGGTAAAAGCTGGGCGTGTGCATGTCATAGACTGGAATTCATGGGTGGTATACGCTCCGTATTCCATCAACATCCAGCTCGATGAAGCGCTCTCTATGTTGACGAACAAACCAGCATTTCTGTAATCTAAAAAATGTCCATCTCTATAATCTTAATTTATGCCATGTACGGGCCTGAATTAAGATTTTATAATGTTCACTAATTGATAATGATAATCAATAACAACAGCAATGCGTTGTTGGTACCAAAGGAGTGACCCGCATTCAACATCCGGGATTGTCACAACGTCCATCCAAATCACGAAAATCCGCAGTGACGGTTGGCCTGATGTTTTTGGCGGCCATTGCCGCACTGCTGCTTAGTATGTTTGTCGCCATTTCTCTTGGTGCCAAGGGACTGACACTGGAAACCGTATGGACTGCTATATTTCAGTACAACCCGGCTTTGACGCCGCATCAGATTATTCACGAACTACGGCTGCCACGTGTCATTGCTGCTGCTGTCATTGGCGCAGCCTATGCTGTGGCGGGAGCGCTCATGCAGGGAATCACACGTAATCCGCTGGCAGATACCGGCATTCTGGGGATCAATGCAGGCGCTACCTTTGTCGTGGCGCTCAGCTTCGCCTTCTGGCCGGGATTGCCTTACGGCTGGATTATGTTCCTGTCATTTGCAGGGGCTGTGCTTGGCACGCTGCTCATTTTCCTGCTGGGAATGGCGGCCCCTGGAGGGCTGACATCCATCAGGCTTACCGTTGCGGGTGCCGTTATTGCAGCCATGCTGAGTTCGCTCAGCACTGGTGTCGCCATATATTTTGACTTGAGCCAGGATTTGGCCTTCTGGTATGCGGGTGGTTTCGGGGGGATTGAATGGCGGCATCTGAAGTTGATTCTGCCTGTTCTACTGGTTACTCTCGTGCTCACTTTACCTATGGCCCGTCGGATATCTCTCATGTCGCTAGGAGAAGAAGTTGCGATTAATCTCGGAATCAATCTCCGCTGGACCAGGCTGTTTGCCTTGACGGCGGTTGTTGTGCTGGCTGGCGTATCCGTTTCTGCTGTAGGCTCGATCGGCTTTGTTGGACTGGTCATTCCACATATTTCTCGCAAATTGGTTGGCGTGGATTATCGACTCATCATTCCGATGTCCTCCCTGCTCGGAGCCGTCTTGCTGGTGCTCGCCGATCTGGGATCACGCATTGTGAACCCGCCTCAGGAACTGGCAGTAGGCATTATGGTCGCCTTTGTCGGTGTACCCTTCTTCCTCTATCTGGCCCGTAAAGAAAGGAGGGCCCTATAGCGATGAACACCAATGCACCTTCACGAGGTAAACGTTCCATAGCGGTCAGCGTTGCGCTGCTCTGTATCGCCTGTGCCGTTATCGTTATCAGCCTCAACTCGGGAACAATTCGCCTGTCACCAATAGCCGTGCTTCACACCCTGCTTGGCTATGGAACGCCGGATGATCAGATTGTATTGTTCGACTATCGACTGCCACGCATTCTGGTTACTGTGCTCGCCGGAGCGGGACTCGGTGTGGCTGGTGCAGCGTTGCAAGGCATTACACGCAATCCATTGGCCGATCCGGGCATCCTCGGCTTGCATGCAGGAGCGGCTTTTGAATTGATGGTATTCGTAAGCTTCTCCCATTCCATGAATGGTTCGGTTGCCTTGCTGATTCCGTTGTTTGCTTTTGCAGGCAGTGTCGCCGCGGCATTAATTATCATGCTGCTATCCTATGACCAACATAACGGAGTATCCCCCATTAAGCTTATTCTGGTGGGTATTGCCGTAGCAGCCGGTTTCCATGCCCTGACGCTCTATCTGTCCCTGCGTTTGGATGAAGACACCTATTCCTTCGCCGCCCGCTGGCTGGCAGGTAGCGTCTGGGGCAGAGATTGGGTACATGTTCAGGCGCTGCTTCCATGGGTTGTGCTGTGCATCTCGTACATATGGAGCCGCTCCAAAACGCTGGATGCCTTCAATCTGGGAGATGCTGCCGCGACCAGTATTGGTACACCCGTCAGATCCCAACGCGTTATTTTACTATTGTGCACGGTAGCATTGTCTGCCGTCAGTGTGTCCATGGCTGGCGGGATCGGATTCATTGGTCTGGCGGCGCCGCATCTGGCCCGCAGACTGGTTGGCCCGATGCATCGCCATCTGATCCCAGCCGCAGGACTCATCGGCATGGTGATCCTAGTTGCCGCCGATACGGTTGGGCGAACGATCTTTCAGCCCAATTCTATTCCGGCAGGTGTTGTGGTCGCAGCGATAGGCGCACCTTACTTTTTATACCTGCTGGTACGAACCAAGTAATGGCTTTATCGGAACAATCCGAAAATTTCACCCGTACACCCAACATAAAAACGACATCCATGAGATGTTCAAGGAGATTGAGATTACCCATGTTAAAGAAAAACCTTATGCTCTTCATGAGCATCTGTCTTGTGCTTGTACTCGCAGCCTGCGGGAACGCCAATAATTCATCTTCTGCGTCGGAAGGTTCTACTACGGACACTTCGAACGCTACACAGGATAGCAATTCCGCTTCCGGGGATCAACGCATTGCATCCATGTCGATCCATCTGACCAATGACCTGCTGTCTCTCGGCATTACACCGGTTGGTTCGGTGATCGGCGGGGAAGCCAAAGCCTTCCTGTCCCATGTGGCTGACCGTCTTCAAAATACAACGCCGCTCGGTCCCGTTAAGGACCCGGACATGGAAGCCTTACTTGCCCTGAAACCAGATGTCATCTACCTGGACGAAGAATTCTCCGGTGATGATATTGCCAAATTCGAGAAAATTGCTCCTGTACACGTCTTCAATCTGGATGATGGCACTTGGCGCGACCACCTGAAAGACATTGGTAAACTGGTCAACCGCGAGAAAGAAGCAGAGCAATACATTCAGGATTATGCAACTGAAACGGAAGAAGTGAAATCCCTGATTCACGATACAATCGGTGACGGCACCGTAATGGCTATCCGTGTTACCGCCAAAGAACTGCGTGTATTCAGTACACGCCGCCCAATGGGCCCGATTTTGTATGAAGATCTGGGGTTAACTCCGGCTAAAGGCATTGAAGAATTCGATTCGTCCAAACCGTATCAAGTTGTTTCACGTGAAATACTGCCGGACTTTGATGCAGATGCGATCTTCGTTGTCGTGAACTCGGATGATGAAGCTCAGAACATGTTCAAAGAACTGCAAAACAATCCGATCTGGCAAGGACTGAAGGCTGTCAAAGCAGGTCATGTCTACCCAATCGGTGCTCAACCTTGGTTGGACTATTCTTCAATCGGCAATAAAATGGCCATGGATGAAGCCAAAGAAATGTTTTCTAAGAAGTAAAATGATCCTTACGCACAACATTTAAAAAAACACCAAAAAACCTCTCTTTGCAGATCGGAACAGAGTAAGCTAACATGCTCTCTCCATCCGCTCAAAGCAGAGGTTTTTTTGAATCCAAATTGGTATTCCTGTAGGTAAAAGTCCGTCGGCATGGCCTAATCACAAGGTACAAACGACGATCTCAACATCCGTATCGGCAAAAGCATCTTGAATAATGCCCCTCACCTTATCCCACTTCAACCTGTCCAGCCCGCAGCCGATTTGTGGCATCGCCAGTTTGTTGAGCCCATCTCTAACGCATATGTCACGCATGGATTCAACGGCTCGGGTAAACGACTGATAGGTTGGTTTGTTAGAGAACTTGGCCTTGGTGACCAGATTCAGTGTCCGCCCCACCGAATAACATTGTCCGATCTCAAGCGGCTCCTGCTGCGCCTGCTCCTGGAGAATCTCCAATCCAAATCGCTGCCGAAACTGCACAGCAATTCCTGCACCCATGCGGGCATCCGCAGAAATACAGTGTGCAAGCGTGTAGTGATCATCCATGGCAAACAAATCCTGCTGTATTTCGCGAAAATCCATATTGTCTTCTTCTCCCTTACAAATTTTATTTTCCACCTTTTTCTAGTTCACTTTCCCGCCAAACGATCCTCAAACTCCTTGATTGTTTTCTGTCCTGATGACCGGTCCAATACGGCAAATACGATTCGTTCAAAGGAATGCCTGAAGTTCTCTTCCACCAATACATCATGGAAATACTTCGCTACGTCCGCCGGATCATTCCTGAATACTCCGCAGCCATATGCACCTAGTACGATGGTTCGATGTCCATGCAGCGCGGCCACGTCCAGAATATAGCGAATGCGCCCTTTCATGACGGACTCAATCTGCCGATCATCGGCATCTTCCCGCTCTCTCACTACTCCCGCATTTACAGCAGGCGCTGTGATGAATGATGTCAGATAGCATTTGTCGAGCAGCCGATCCTCGTCATCACGGATCACCGGAACTGCAGGCGAATAGATCATATAATCCGAGTAAAGACAAGATCGCTGCTTACGATTATAATCATACATTTCGTTCATTTGGGCGATACATGGGTACAGTCCCGTCGCCCGAGCCAAGCTTTCCTCCTGTGCCTGACTGCCTCCCAGGAAGCCACCACCGGGGTTTTTCGCTGATGCAAAGTTCAGACAAACGACATCTTTCCTTCCTTCATCCACAGAAAGACGTGATGCGGCTGCGAGTGTGGTCTCACCCGTAACCTCGATGCGAACGACTGAAGCTTCGGCGCGAGGTTGCAGCTGAACCATTTCTTTACTTCGTTTTTCTCGAAGAGCGATAAGTTCCGTCGGACGATATAAGACCGAATCTCGGATCGCTCGCTGTAAATCTGTACCGATCTGAATTCTGCGATCATATCCGTTTACGTATTCTCCTTCTTCCAGAATAGCCAGCGTCTGATGGGCGATTTGGGATCGTCTGGAACGTTGATTCGTACTATTGAAGCCAGTTGTTTTACTGCGATTGTTGTTCTGAATATTGTTCTTATGTTGTTGATCGTTCATCTTCATCACTTCCTATATTTTCTCTAAGACGGGTGAGGATCTCACCCAGCCAGTTGGTTCCCCGCCACGTCCTTCTATTACGAATACGCGAGTCTTCTTCCGCCAGTCCAACACCCCAAATGCGGTCATCCGGGCTTGCCTCCACAAGGGTCGTGCTGCGGGTGGCGAGCAGCATGGTCAGCAGTTGTTCGTTTTGGGTGAATTTGGCTTCGTTGCCCTCATAAACAATACGTTTGCACTCCGCTTCCCATACAGTCTGGTCGAATCCTGCGACCTGTCTGCCCAGCTTTTTTTGTACAGATGCGGAGCTTGCTTTCAGGATCTTATCTGCAATAATCTGATCGCCGAACAGCAGTGCCTTCTGATGCATCATGTATTGCTCTGCACTCGTGTAGTGAACGCCACTCACGGTAAAATCCGCCGGGTGCCATTGTGAGAACGGAGATGCTGTACGCCAGAAAAATGTAAACTTCTCCATCGATATTTCCTCCTAACTTTATGGGGCCAATCTTTCCGGGTTCAGTCTGTATAAACGGGATGGGCGATGTCCAGCATTCCCTGTATACTCCCCCGTTTCGATGACCCAATCGGCGATTTTGCGCCGGAAAGCGGCAGCCAGCAGTTTTTTGCCACTGATGGTCTCATATACTTTCTGAAGAGCGGTCAGCGTGAACGTCTCCGCCATCAGATTGAAAGCTATATCGGTATACTCCACTTTTGCCCGCAGACGTTCCAGCGCGTAGTAAATGATCTTCGCATGATCAAAAGCAATTCCTTGGACTTCGTTCACGGTAATATGGCTGCTGTGTACTCTGCCTTCCAACGTTTCCTTTGTCTCAATGACCGCCGACAATTCCTCTGTTCCATTGGTCAAAATCAACTGCACCCTGCGCTCCGTCACACGTCCACGCTCATGGATATGGCGTTTCTCCTCCAGAAGCCGCTGCTCCATTCTGAACCAGTCTGCTTCGCTGGCATCGTCGCCAGCCTGAAGTTGCAGTTCGCTGCTGTCAACCAGCGCCATGTAAGAACAGCTGATAACACGCGTACGCGGATCGCGATGCACATCTCCCCAGGTATACAGCTGCTCCAGATAAATATCATCCAGTCCGGTTTCCGTAAATAGTTCCCGCCTAGCCGCATCCTCCAGCGATTCCTGCATGGAGACAAAACCACCCGGAAGAGCCCACTGACCCATATAGGGATGACCGCCACGACGGATCAGCAGCAACTGGAGCTCAGGTTCCGCAAGCTTGCGATAGTTCTCCTGCGTTTCACTTCGTATTGTAAATACCAACATATCCACCGTAACGGAGGGACGTTCGTAATCGCCCGCGTCATAGGTTTCAAGAAACTGTTGTTCACTTATATTCACGTGATTCTGATGATCTAATGGATTTTGATCAGAATTACCTGCATGCGTCATTTCGAAAGACCCCATTCTGTTATTAACATTTTGTTATTAACAATAAGATAATAACAATCTAACATATCTTTTTGCCCTAGGTCAATATTCTCCATCTCCTTGAAAAATTCATTAGAGCATTCTCAGATATGCTTCCTCGGGATGTCAAAAATCGCTTGACGATATGTCAAATGAAACTTATCATTTAGTTAGTCGACTAATTAAAAGGATGGAAGCGCTTATGAAATCAGATCGAAATGAACGGTTAATGGGACAGTTATCAGAACTCGTCAAGCTACAGCGTTACAAGGCTCATGAGAAGCTTGTCAACCACCCTGAGTTATATCCTGGACAACCGCCGCTGCTGTTCCAGCTTGAACGGGAAGATGGTCAGACCCAGAAACATCTGGCCGAACAGCTTCGCCGCGCCCCTGCAACGGTAACGGTAATGCTGAAACGTATGGAAAGCTCGGGGTTTATACGGCGTGAAGCTGACCCGAAGGATCTTCGCAGTCTACGTGTCTATCTGACCGATCAGGGCCGTGCTGCGCTTAAGGAACTGAGAGAAGTATTCCAGGAGCTTGATCGCCAAGCCCAGAAAGATTTTACACCTGAAGAATCGCAACTCATGGCAGCGCTCGCCCAGCGCATGGTTCAGAATCTGCGAGAATATTAATTGAGATTCATCTATCTTCATCAATATTTGCAACATGATTATTTCATAACGAATGAGGTGATTTTTCCCATTGTGGACGTTAAAACGATTTCTTACCCCGTATAAGTCAGCAGCTATTCTTGCTCCGCTGCTCATGGTCCTTGAGGTTGCCATGGACCTGCTTCAACCCAAGCTGATGTCCAGCATTGTGGATGATGGTGTTCTTGCAGGGAACCTGTCCCACATCGTGACTACAGGTTTATTTATGCTTCTTTTTGCGTTAATCGGATGGGTTGGCGGTGCAGGCTGTACGCTGTTTTCAAGCAAAGCTGCCGTTGGATATGGCACTGATCTGCGCCAGGAATTGTTTGATCATATCCAGAAGTTTTCGTTCCGTAATCTGGATACCTTCCAGGAGGGCTCGCTTATCACTCGCCTGACGAGTGATATCACCCAGATGCAGACCTTTGTACAGATGCTTCTGCGTATGTTTATCCGTTCGCCGATGCTGATTATCGGCAGTATTATTATGGCGTTTACAATCAGTGTCAAACTGGCGCTCATTCTCATTTTGTCCGTGCCGATTCTTTTTATCATCTTATATATCCTGATATCCGCTTCCTATCCGCTGTTCGCCAGCGTTCAGAACAAACTCGACAAGGTGAACGCGGTTCTTCAAGAGAATCTGGCCGGCATTCGTGTCGTCAAAGCTTTTGCACGTGCGCGTCAGGAGAAGAAGCGTTTCCAGCAAGCCAATGAAGATTATACCCATACGGCAGTGAAAGCCTGGCGCATCGTATCGCTGAATGCACCGGTATTAAGCCTGATGCTGAATGCAACCATTGTAGCGGTACTGTGGTTTGGGGGCTTTCAGGTAGTAGGAGGCGATATTGCCGCCGGAGATTTGATTGCTTTTATCAACTACGTAACGGTTGTACTCTCGTCGCTCACTTCAATCGGCATGATGATGATGAGCTTCTCCCGCGCCAAAGTATCTGCAACACGAATCAACGAGGTGCTTCACACCCAGCCTGATATTCAATCGGGAGATGATATGTCTCGTAAAGGAGCAGGTCAGGTGGAATTCAGGGATGTCTATTTCCGCTATGATGGAGAACATACGCTCTCTGGAATTACACTGACGGCTCGGCCGGGAGAAAAAGTGGCCCTGCTCGGATCTACAGGATCAGGCAAAACCTCGCTTGTACAGCTGATCCCCCGCTTGTATGATGCCTCACAGGGTGAAGTGCTCGTGAATGGAGTGAACGTGCGTAACTGGGATCTCCAGGATCTTCGCAGCCGTGTGTCCATCGTATTACAGGAATCCATCCTGTTTAGTGGCAGCATCCGGGATAATATCTGCTTCGGCAGACCTGATGCAACGGAAGCTGAACTACGTGCCGCAGCTCAAGGGGCGGCGGCCGATGATTTTATTATGAATCTGAAAGATGGATATGACACGGAGTTGGGCCAGCGCGGGGTCAATCTCTCAGGTGGGCAGAAACAACGGATTTCTATTGCCCGTGCCCTGCTCATGCAACCGGAGGTTCTGATTCTGGACGATAGCACCAGTGCCGTCGATCTGCGTACCGAAGCAAGCATTCAGAAGGCGCTGCATTCACTAATGAAAAATAGTACGACCTTCTTGATTGCACAACGGATCTCTTCTGTAAAAGATGCAGACTGTATTTACGTGCTTGATGAAGGAGAGATCGTGGCAAGTGGTACACATGAACATCTCATGGCCCATTCGCCACATTACCAATCCATCTATTATTCGCAGCAACGGAAGGAGGATGTTCAATTTGGCTAAAAACGCTTCTTCCTCCAACCATCAGACCGTTGTCCCACCGATGATCGGAAGACCCGGGCCACCCGGCCGAGGTCCGGTTCCCAAAGTAAGAGCCAAGAACGCCCGGCACGCCATCATTCGAGTGTGGTCATACATGGGACGTCATCGCAAAGGGGTTATCACCGCTCTGGTACTGACGGCTCTTGGAACGTTACTTAATCTGGCAGGACCTTATCTGCTCGGCCGTGCGGTCAATGAACATATCGTTCCCAAAATTACGGACGGTCTGCTGAAAGACTGCATGTTATTACTGACCGTATACGTTCTCGGCTCGTTTATGATGTGGGCTCAATCCTATGTCATGATCGGTGTGTCCCAACTGACTGTGAAGGATTTACGCCATGCTCTATTTTCACGGCTGCAGCAGCTGCCGATCAGCTTTTTTGACAAAAATCAGAGCGGTGATCTGATGAGCCGGGCTACCAATGATATCGATAACGTGTCCACGACGCTGAATCAAAGTGTAACTCAATTGATGTCCAGCGCCATCTTGCTGGTTGGCTCCCTGTCGATTATGTTAGCCCTGGATGTCCGTCTGACACTGCTCAGTCTGGTCACGGTTCCCCTGATTACGATCGCCACTCGGCTGATCGCTTCAAGAACACGCAAACATTTTACCGCCCAGCAAAAGTTGCTTGGTGAGCTTAATGGCTACGCTCAGGAAACCATTGCCGGACAAAAGGTGGTTGCAGCCTATAATCGTCAGGAGCAGGCACAAAAACATTTTCAGAATTTGAACGAAAAGCTTCGCACTTCCAGTACCCAAGCTCAAAGCGTATCAGGTCTGGTCGGGCCAACGATGAACGTTATGAACAATATCGGCTTTGCCATACTGGCAGCCGTAGGTGGATGGATGGCTTATCATGATCTGACGTCCATCGGGCTGATTGTAAGTTTCCTTGCTTACTCCCGCCAGATTGAGCGGCCCATCAATGATCTGGCGAACCAGTACAATCTGATTCAGGCAGCTATAGCAGGTGCCGAGCGCGTATTCCACATTATTGATACACCAAGTGAATACGTGGAAGAACAGAAGAAACAACTGCAGCAGATTCAGGGTAAAGTTGTATTTGAAGATGTATCCTTTGGGTATAACTCCGAGAGGGAGATCTTGAAAAAGGTCAGCTTCACCGCCAAGCCAGGCGAGATGATTGCACTTGTCGGCCCGACTGGGGCGGGTAAAACAACCATCATCAACCTGCTGCCCCGTTTTTACGAGATTATGGGCGGACGGATTACGATTGATGGCTGTGACATCTCCGAACTAGAGAAAGACCAGCTAAGGCGCGAACTTGGCATTGTGTTACAGGATGCCTATCTGTTCTCCGGCACCATTCGTGACAATATTGCCTACGGCAAACCCGATGCAACGGACGAACAGATCCAGCAAGCAGCGAAGTTGGCAAATGCCCACTCCTTCATCCGCAAATTATCGCAGGGTTATGATACCCCGATCATTTCCGGTGGCAGCAATCTGAGTCAGGGACAGCGACAACTGTTAACCATTGCTCGTGCCATTCTTGCGGATCCTGCGATTCTAATTCTGGATGAAGCGACCAGCAGCATCGACACACGCACCGAAATGCAAATTCAGGAAGCGATGCGCACCTTGATGAAGGATCGCACCAGCTTTGTCATTGCCCATAGATTAAGCACGATTCGTGAGGCCGATCAGATTCTGGTTATTGATGACGGCAAGATCGCCGAACGAGGCAGCCATGATGAGTTGATGCAACAGCAAGGTTTCTATTATCAGTTGCATCAGGGTCAGCTTACCTGATTGGGTTCGTGTTCATTGATGATTAAAACACAGAAACACAACAAAAACGCCGCATTAGGTTCCGTTTTATTCCGGACCTTTGCGGCGTTTCCATTTTATCGCTTCATTCGTACAATTCCGCGTGTAGATTTATATAGAAAATTCAATGTGTGTTCTTTAAATTCAGAAGGAGGTAAGTTGTTTATTTCTTCAATAGATTGATCGAGAGTTAACTTTTGGCGAAATAAAATGGTATTAATCTTTTTTATCGTGCTTATTTCTTCATTGGAAAACCCATTTCTTCTTAGACCAACGATATTAACACCATGTATGTACGAACGCGGACCATCTGCTAAAGAATATGGAACGATATCTTGTGAAACTTTACTTCCTGCTCCAATCATTGCAAACCTTCCGATGTTACATGATTGGTGTACACCAGAACCACAACCAAAAGTGATATGGTCTTCAATATTAACATGCCCGCCAATTTGCACATTATTGACGATGACATTGTGATCTCCCATCAATACATCATGTGCGATATGAGCATAATTCATAATAAAGTTGTTACTTCCTACTCTCGTGAAACAATCTCCTTTTGATGTGCCTTTACATATGGTGACATACTCTCTCACGGTATTATTATCTCCAATAATGAGATACGATTCTTCGCCTTGGTAGCTTTTATCTTGTGGATCTGAACCGATAATGGCACCATGTGAAATATGGTTATTCCCCCCCAATATCGTGTTAGCCCCTATGATAACGTGACTTCCAATCCTACACCCGCTACCTATTTTTGAATTTTCTTCAATGATACTGAAAGGTCCGACTTCGACATTGTCCCCAATTACTGCTGTAGGATGAATAATGGCTGACTGATGTATCATTTAGCACCTTCCTTTGTTTTGGAAAGTTCATTAATTTTTTTATTTAGTTTTTTTATCGTTTGGGGGAGTCTGGAAAGTGCAGCGGATTCTCGTAGTTGTCTCTTATGTGAACGAGCTGTATATCCCGAAACCATTGAGTTCTCGGGCATGTTTTTAGTAACCATAGTTTTAGCTAAAACAACGCAGCCGTCTCCAATGGTGATATTATTAATTACCGCACTTCCACCAGCCAATATGACGCGATTACCAATTTTTGATGAGCCCCCAATTGCACTTGTACCTGCGATAATGCAGTGCTCACCAATTTGCACATTATGACCAATCTGAATGAGGTTGTCCATTTTGGTTCCTTTACCAATGGTTGTTGAATCAATCGTTCCGCGATCAATAGTGGTGTTTGCACCAATCTCAACATCATCAAAAACAATGACATTTCCAATATGCGGGATTTTAACATGTCTCTGACCATCCCATTCAAAACCAAAGCCGTCAGCGCCAATCACTGCGCCAGAGTGAATGGTGACATTATCTCCGATGATAGTATCATGTAAAACAGTGACATTAGGGTGGATCAAGCAATTCGTTCCAATGGTCACATTTCTACCAATAAATGAATGCGCGGAAATAATAGTATGATCCCCAATCGAAACATCTTCTTTGATTACCGCGAATTCGTCGATCTGCACATTGTAGCCTAACGTTACCGAAGGCTCAATTGCTTCTGATGATACTACACCCCTACTTTTGGTTTTCTCACTGAACATTTCAATTAAGCGAATAAAATCGAGCCTGGGATTCTTCACCTTAATAACAGGTACTTTAAATTCTATTATTGTCGTTTCTGGCACAATGAAAGCTGAAGCCTTACATTGATCTAATTTATTTAGATTTTTATCCGTAACAAAAGCAATTTCTCCCTCTTTAGCAGCATTAATTGAACCTACGCCTGTTATAACGACATTGCCATCACCTATTAAAATCCCATTTAACTGTTCAGAGATTTCATTCAAATTACATGACATAATATGGTCTCCTTTTGTATTTAGATAAGATTATTTAATAATTCTTGTGCAAAAAGAGTGTTCAAATAATGAGACGTTCCCGATCCTATGATTCTGGCATGAAAAGGAGGATTCAAAGCTAGATCGCCAATAAGATCCAGTAGCTTGTGACGAGACAATTCATCATGAAAACGTGAATTGGGATAAATTTTCTTTTCACCAATAACTATTCCATGCTCTAAAGAAGCACCTTGAATTAAACCTTTGCTTTTTAAGTACGTTATTTCTTCTTCAAAACAAAATGTTCTAGCTGGTGCAATATCCCTTAAGTAATTGTTTTCTATAAAATTAAAATTGGATGTTTGATCTGAGAGGTAGGCAATTTTATGTTCATTTTTAAAACACACGCAATAGGAGATCATTGAAGAGGGATGAGCTTCAAGAAAAGAATTACCGTGCTCAACTCTAATTTTTTGTTTTAAATGGAGATATGTTTTTTTAATTTCTTGCTGCAGATGGCCAACTTCTAAAATCTTTGCTGCAATACCTGTAGAGCTGCCATCAAAAATGGGTAATTCTTCACCATTAACATCAATAATCACGTTATCGATACCCATCCCCCGAACAGCAGACAGCGTATGTTCAACCATAGATACAGAGTATCCATGGTTGTTTTTAAGCTGTGTGCAACGTTCCGTATTGGATACATTACCGATTTTAGCTTCAATAATTTCATATGGATCTACATCCACTCTTCTAAAAATAATACCCGTGTTTGGTTGTGCAGAATGCAGAGTAATCTCTGACAAATTCCCACTATGTATAGCAATACCGTCTAATGTAAAACGATTACGAATCGTTTTTTGGTACATAGCATCGCCCCCTTTGACATAATTCTCACATTTGGATCCTATTCACATGTATTATATCGATTATGATTAGCTGATGTTGTCGATATTTGGAGTCTCGTCAGAGGAGCATAAAAGAAACCTTAGCACGTTATCTGAGCTAAGGTTTCTAAACGAACCATTTTTTATTTTTTTTACGGTCTACTTGACGGGGAACAGTTAAGCGTTTTTGTTTTGTTGGAATTATGGCCCCATAGGTAAATGAAGGGTGAATGTTGAACCAATACCTATTTTACTACGAACGGTAATTCTCCCATGATGATCCTGAGCGATTTTCTGACAGAGTGCCAGTCCAAGTCCTGTACCTTCCTCCTTGGTCGTATAAAATGGATTAAAGATCGTCGCCAGTGAGTTCTCCGGGATACCGCTGCCCGTATCGGTAATCGAGATAATCGCTTTATCTCCATCATGTAACAGATCAATATGCACTTCACCCGGGTCTTCCATTGCTTCAAAAGCATTACGAATCAGATTAATCAGGACCTGCACGATCTTGTCCCGATCCATGTTGACCACAACTGGTTCACCAGTCATTTCAAGTGTAATCCGATGCCCTCGCGATGCTGCATCCGATTCGGTTAACGACATGACTCGTTCAAGACAATGGGCCACTCGTTCGGGCTTCATGTGATTAGCCTGTGGTTTGGAAAACTGTAAAAACTCGGCCGTCAGATCCGTTACACGTGCTACCTCACCCATAATGACCTCATACCACGGTGCTATATTAAATGCCTGTCCACGTGATAACTGCAAGAAACCTCGAATGGCAGTGAGAGGATTACGGATTTCATGAGCCATGCCAGCCGCAAGTTCACCTACAGCCCGTAGTCTTTCCGAGCGGAAAACCTCTTCTTCATTTTTCAACCATTTGCTGCGCTGCTGCTGAAAAAAGCTGTCCTCCGCTACCGTAATAAAGTGTTGCAACGTCTCGGACATTCCCGGATATAGGGAAATGCTGTAGTTTACTTGTAAGCCCCTTAACTCCCCGGACAGCAGTGACACCATGCGTTCTTCGATATTTTGTATTTCAGGCAAAACGACAGCATACCGATCTCCCGCATACCGAGATACGCCATATGCATCTCCAAACTGTTTCGAAACACTCTCGCCTGTCACTTTGATTACATGATTCCAATTGTCATCGACCTCTTGATCAAACCCGTTGAAATTCTGAATGTTCATGATAATCAGCAAAAATGATCGTTGCTCGTCCGCCGTTTCCTTCAGTACGTTCATATATCCCTCGTAGTTTAGCAATCCGGTGAGCGGATCATGGAGGGTTAGAAAATCATTTTTCTCCCGAAGTTTGCGCTTCTCTGCTTCGCTGTTAATCAAGGTATGATACAAAAAGATAATGACAATTGCAGTTAACATGTCAAACATGGACATCAGCAAATTATACGTATCTATCGTCACATACGAAAGCCGAATCACAGTATATTCAAACACAATCAACATTGAAATGGGTAACGTCTGCGTAACACGCTGTTTATCCTGAATCATCGACATGATGAGCAGGTAATACAACATATTACACCAGTTAAGTTCACTGAAATAATGGAATATGCCAAGAAAAATCCAATGGATGTTACGCAATACCGGATACTGTTTTTCCTTGTATATACTTGCTACAAATAACACACCAGCACATATCATTAACGCGAGATGGGAAGTAAGCCCTAGAAAATAAGAGGACAGGATAACAAGCAGACATCCGAGCGGGAAAATAACCATTTTCATCGTGTAACTCAGCAAACAGCCTCGCCCCCTTTGACAATACTCACATCTAAGATCCTATTCACATGTATTATATCGATAATGATTAGCTGATGTTGTCGATTATTGGAGGTTCGTCAAATTCACATGAATGTATAAATTTATAATTAAAATAGGACAAACGGTTTATAGGAAATGCACATTACGAAATAATGATCCAATTACAATGGTCATTACTGTGTTACAATACATTTAATGGGTTTATATAGAATATCACCTTGGTTATGGAGGGATAAACATGATACAACAAAGAAAACCTTTGGGCATCGGGACACTTTCTTTGCTTGTGCTTGCTATAGGGTTTGCCTTTAATTTTTCCTGGGGCACAGCAAAGGTGCAAATCAGCCACTATTTGTTTAATCTACTGAACTTGCCTATCTATAGCGATGGTCATCAAGGATTTCACATTCCCTTTATGGTAGCTATAATCTTTTGGTTATCTTCCGTTTTGATCGCACGCAAATACCATTCTCACTTTGGTACAAAAGTAGCCTACAAGGTCGGTGGTTTCATGCTGATCTTTAGCGTTATGATCTTTCCACTTTACGGTATAATATGGGTTATATTTCATTAAAAGAGCAAACAAGCATAAAGCCAGCTCCCCTGTCATTTCAGGAAGCTGGCTTTATGCTTCATTACTAAACTTCTATTTTTTCGCCATATACTTGCGGATATCAAATGCCACCGCAGCCACAATAATCAACCCTTTAATAATTAGCTGCCAGTAAGGACTTACACCGATAAAGGTCAGACCATAGTTGATGACTCCAAAGATCAACACCCCTGCCATAACACCGGGAACCGTACCAATTCCACCCGCTGTGGAGACGCCCCCCACGACACAAGCCGCAATAGCATCCAACTCATACATGTTACCGTAATTGTTCGTTGCTCCGCCCGTACGTGCGGCTTCCAGCACACCGCCCAGTCCATACAGGGCACCTGCAATGGCATACAACGCAATCAGGTTGCGTGCCACATGAATGCCGGACACATGCGCAGCCTGAATGTTGCCACCGATGGCATACATGTTCTTCCCAAGGCGGGTCTTGTTGAAGACGACCCAGCAGATCAATGCCACCCCTATAGCAATCAATACTATATACGGAATGGAATAACCACCGCCAAGATCAATGTAACCAGATCCAATAACGGTAAAATCTGATCTCAATCCACCAATGGGTTGTGACTGATTGGGCTCTGTATCAAAGTAAATCGAGTTCAGACCATATACCGCAACCATTGTGCCCAGTGTGGCGATAAAGGGTGGAACATGCAATTTGGCTACAATGATGCCGTTGACGAGACCCACTGCCAAGCCTGCGATGATCCCGATAGCGATTGGCAATCCTACCCAATACTGTGGCAGATCGGGAAAGAACCGATTGGCATATTCGTCGATTTGCAGCATGGATGCGGAGACAACAGCCGTTAGCCCAACGACCCGTCCTGCCGACAAATCGACCCCGCCCGTTACCAGGATAAACGCCGCCCCCAGCGCAATGATGGCCCGTGTGGAGGACTGTTGTAATATATCCCGAAGTGTAGAGAAAGCAAGAAAGTGCGGATCGGCAATGGCAATGCCAATGACGAGCAGGATCAGCACAATAAAGATCGCGCGCTGCGCCACATACTGCTTCACCTGATTGATAACCTGTGTATTCATATGTTCCCTCCTGACTAAGCCATCCGCTGCTGTGCGGCCAGCCTCATGATATCCTGCTCTGTTGCCTCGGCACCGTCCACGATTCCGGTGAGCCGCCCTTCGCTCATGACCATAATTCGATCCGACATGCCCAGCAGTTCGGGCATCTCCGAGCTGATCATAATAATGCTTTTGCCCTGGCGGGCCAGTTCCGTAATAATGGTGTAGATTTCAAATTTGGCACCCACATCAATCCCACGTGTCGGTTCATCGAGCAGTAGAATTTCGGGGTCAGTCAACAACCATCTGGCCAGAAGTACCTTCTGTTGATTACCACCAGAAAGGTTTCGAATCAGCGTGTTAACTGAAGGCGTTTTAGTTCTAAACTTCTGAGTTTGCTCGCGTGCCTCATCTCGGCCTTTCTTCTCATCCAGCAGACCAATCCGATTCCGGTAACGTCCGAGACTCGCAATAATCGTATTTTCATACACAGACAACACTGGAAAAATTCCTGTGACTCTTCGCTCCTCGGTAAGCAGGGCAATGTTATGACGCTTTGCTGCGGCAGGTGACTTGATCTTCACCTTGCGTCCATGAATGGAGATCGTCCCTGAAGCAAGTCCGCGCAAGCCGAACAATGACTCGATCAATTCCGTCCGCTGTGCCCCAACAAGGCCGCCGATGCCAAGCACTTCGCCTTTCCTCAATTCAAACGTCACATTACGGAACGAATTCGGCTGGCTGGAGGTTAAGCCTTCTGCCTTCAAAATCACTTCTCCAGGTACATTCGTCCGTTCCGGGAACCGTTCATCCAGATCACGTCCAACCATGCGGGTAATGATCAGATCGGTCGTTAAATCGGCAGCATCCCAGGTACCGACTACAAAACCATCACGCATAATCGTGACCTCATCCGAGATCGTCAGAATTTCCTCCATCTTGTGCGAAATGTAGATAATAGACACCCCGCGACTGCGCAGCTGATTAATAATGGCAAAGAGCTGGTCCACTTCCTTGCCCGTGAGCGAGGATGTTGGCTCATCCATCACGATAACTTTAGATTGAAAAGAGACCGCTTTGGCGATTTCCATCGACTGTATTTTGGAAACGGATAAAGTCCCCGCCTGAGCCTTCGGATCAATGTCCAGATTCAAGTCCTTGAACAGAGCCAGTGTATCGGCATACATTCGTTTCTCATCCACCAACAACCCCCTCATTGGAAAGCGTCCCAGCCAGATGTTTTCCATCACCGGACGATGTGGCACCGGGTTCAGCTCCTGATGAATCATCGATATGCCATGCTGAAGCGCCGCTTTCGAACTCGGAATGTCCACCTCCTTGCCGTCCATCCGAATCGTCCCTTCATCCGGGCGGTACATACCGAATAGGCATTTCATCAGCGTGGATTTGCCCGCTCCGTTCTCTCCCATCAGCGCATGAACCGTACCCGGCTTTACCTTCAATGTGACCTGACTTAGTGCCTGCACACCCGGAAATGCTTTGGATATTCCGTCCATCTCCAGCAGGTAAGGTGATTCCATCTTTCATCCTCCCCTTCCTTAAACCCGGCAAAAAAAGGACGCCATCTCATGACGGACGTCCCTGTTTGCTGCTGTTATTGGGCGTCGGCAATGTTGTCTTTCGTAATTTTTTTGTAGGCAATCCAAACATATTTGCCATCCGTAATGTCATAACCCGTATTTTCCTTCGTTGGTGTCTCACCTTTCGCGAGTACGGAAGCGAGTGCAACCGTTGCTGCGCCTTGGTTCTTGGCATCATTCAACACCGTGCCCAGCATCGTACCGTCCTGTAGGGCCTGAATGGCCGGAGCCGTTGCATCCACGCCGACAACAGGCATCGTTTTGCCGTCTTTGAAGTATCCGGCTGCTTTCAACGCTTCAATGGCTCCAAGTGCCATGTCATCATTGTTAGCCAATACCGCTTCAATCTTGTCTCCGTGGGAGGCAAGGAACGCCTGCATTTTCTCCTGGCCTTTGACCCGATCCCACATCGCCGTGTCTTCAGCCAATGCTTCCACTTCAATTCCGGCATCCTGAATTGCCTGTACGGAATATTTAGTCCGCAGTTCAGCGTCCTGGTGGCCAGGCTCGCCTTTCAGCATGACGTATTGCAGTTTGCCGTCCCCGTTTTTATCTGCTTCCGGGTGGGCCTTCCAGTAGTCCACAATGAGCTGACCGGAGATCGTGCCCGACTCTTCTGCCTTGGCTCCAACGTAATACACTTTATCCCACTTGTTCATGTCTTCGGCAACCGGCTCACGGTTCAGAAAGACAACCGGAATGCTGGCCGCTTTGGCTTTGTCAATAATGACACCTGCTGCGGTCCGGTCAACCGGATTCACAGCCATTGCGTTATATTTCTTGGATACAAACAGATCGACTTTCTCATTCTGGGTCGGCTGTGCGTTCTGGCTATCCACGATATCGAGTGTGGCTTTACCTTCCGCTGCCGCGGTCATTGCATTCCGTACACCCGTCATGAACGTGTCATCGAACTTATAGATGGCCACCCCAATCTTCGGCGTTTCCGTTCCTGCGGCCGTCTGGCCTCCTGTATCTGTTCCTGTACTTCCGCCTGCGTTGTCTCCGCCACTGCTGCACCCCGCCGCCGCAACCATACACGCTGTAAGCAACAATGTCATCCACGTTTTCTTCATATCCTAATGACCTCCCCCAAGTTCATTCGGCTTTACCGATGTCTTTATTATGAAAGGGTTTACAATAAATTCGAATACAATATCTTCCTCTGTTTTATCGAAATCTTCCTCAATTGATTTTACTGTACAAAAGGAAACAACAACTTCTGATTATCCATCCAGAACATATTGTCCGTACTGACCAGCTTCGTTTCCAGTGTTACCCTGGCTTGCACCTGTTGGTTGTTCAACCGTGCAACGGCCTGATTCACACCAAGATAACCTGCACTGAATCCATTTTGCACAATCAAGTGCTGAATTCTGCCTTCCTGTAACTGCTCTAACTGCTGCTGTTCACTGCCAAATCCCACAATCTTCACCTTGTTCCCATTGTTCTCGGACGTACGTCGATTCAGTTCATCCGCTGCCCCCAGAGAAGCAGGTTCCTGAAGGGCAATCAACCCGTTCACCTGCTGCTGGTCAAGCAGTTGCTTCGCCGCCTGCCAGCAAGCATCCCGTGTGCTGCATACGGATTGGGCCTCCACATGAATGTCCGGGTATTGAGCCAGTGATTCCTCTATTCCTAGCTCCCGGTTAATCAGAACAGGATTTACAGGATCAGGACCAAGCAGGGCTATACGTCCTCGCCCTCCCAGAAGCACAGCCATGGCCTGACCCGCCTGCCGTCCAGCTTCAACGTTATCTATCGAGATAACACTTGTTATGCCTTTAACAGGAAATTCATCATTTAACAAAATGACGGGAGTAATCACTCCGTTGGCATCTTTAGTCTGTGCCTTCTGAATGATGTCGCTGAGTGTCTTCTCACTCAAGGGATCGATCAACAGGGCCGATGCTCCCTGCTCCAGTGCCAGTGATACCGCATCCACCTGGGCTTGTTCACGCTCGCTCAGTGAATAAGTCCCATTTTGCAAATGCTCTTGCTTCACCTTTCCCTGTTCTGCTGTGAAGTCAGGGTTAGAAGGCGCGTAAGTTAACCCTTCCGAGGGGAAAGCCTCCACCGTAATAAGCTCCGCTCCCGCTTCTTTGGCAGCCGCTTCGGCCCCAAGACGTATCGCTTCTGCAAGTTCTCCGGTTCCCGCAGGCGTAATCAGTGCAATACGCGGCGGTGATCCCGCCGGATCAGCATTCGACATACCGCATGCCATACATAACAACAGGCAGCAGATTGCAATTGTCATGGCCATGTAACGAAGGAGATGGACTCTCATCCGTATGACTTCCACGCGAGGGCAGATGTTTATTTTCATAACTAGATGCCCCATCCAGTCCGTTCTATTGATCTTATTAGCTTTCATGAGCATCGTCCTCCTCTCGTTCCGATTGGATCGGAATCCGAATCCAGACGGTTGTTCCTTCCTCCAGCTCACTCTCAAATTCAAGACCGTAAGCTTCGCCATAATAGAGCTGGATCCGATCATGCACATTGCGTACAGCTACACCTGATCCTGCACCACTTTTCACGATAGGACTGCCCATTAGAAGTTTCGACATCTGCTCTTCCGTCATGCCGACCCCATTATCCGTAATACGAAATACCAGCTTGTCGTCCTCCCGGTATACACGAATCTCAATACATCCCTCGTCCATATGATATTCAATGCCATGCACGATGGCATTTTCAATGAGTGGCTGAAGCACCAGCTTAAGTGTCAGGTTGTCCAGCGTATCCTCATCCGCCTTCATGCTAAAATTGAATTTGCGCTTGAACCGCATTTGCTGAATCGTCAGGTAATGGTGGGCGTGCTCCAGTTCTTCTCTGACCGTAATAATCGTTTTGCCTTGACTGAGACTGATCCGAAACAATCGGGATAACGAAGTGATCATCGTAATGACTTCCTCATTCCGGCTCATGCCCACCATACGCACGACTGAATTCAACGTGTTGTAAAGGAAATGTGGATTGATCTGAGCCTGCAAAGCTTCCAGTTCGAGCCGACGCTTCTGTTCCTGTTCATGAATGATTTCATTCATCAAGGTCCGGATTTTATAGACCATCAGGTTAAAACGACGGGATAAACGTTCCACTTCCAGTGGCCCCTCAATAGGAAGCTCCACGTTAAAATCCCCTCGCTCCACGGCCTTCATCTTTCGTTCCATCCGCCGGATCGGACGTGTCAGACTGGAAGAGAGGAATAGCGAGACGAGGATGACCAGTACCAGCACAACCAGCAGTACTCGAATCAGATATCCATTGACCTCCTGGCGGGATGTCATGATCTCATCCAGATAGGCCACACCTACGATTTTCCATCCGATATTGGCGACAGACTTGACTGCATTCAACCTTTTCTGCCCATCCGCCTCATCTTCATAGCTGCCGGTTGCAACCAGTGCCTGTTCGATATTTTCACTTTTGAGCCCCATGTACATTAATTGCTGCTGCGGATGGTAGACGATATTGCCCGCACTTTCGTCGATAATGTAGACGTATCCCCGCTGCCCCAGACTGACCCGGCGGCTCAGTTCGTCCATTTGTTTGAAGTTGATATCCACCAGCAGAATGACCTGACGATCCTGACCATTTTGGCGTACAGTAATGCCTTTGCTCATGGAAACGACCCATTTGTATGGGCCTGTGTACATGTTCTGGATATGGGGCAGCGAGAAACTAAGGTGATCCGGTACTCGGAGTGCAGATTGAAACCACCCTTGCTGTGTCACATGCGCACTCGGTTTTAATTCAGCTGAAGGTCTGTTCTTGAGCAAATGCCCTTTTGAATCCAACAAAGTAATAGAGATGATATCTTCGCGGCTGCTGAGCAGCGTGTCGAGCTGTTTATCTACCTGATCCCCTTCCCACGTACCATCCCGCAGCATATGTTCTTCGATGGCTCGATACAGATGCGACATGCTGCGGACATAATCCTCCAGATTGTAACTGACCTGATCCACGATCTGCCTCGTCGTCAGCTCCGCACTTCGCTCCGCGGCCTGCGTGAATTTGTCATGCAGCAGCATCGCCATGATGGTCAGCACCAATACAATGAAGACAGAGAAAGACCACGTAATAATAAAGCGGATACTGCTGACTCTGGATGAACGCAGCCTGGACCGAAGCTTGAGCCAAAGGGATCTTATCCATCCGGCAAACGTTCTCATCGACTTGTGCCTTCACTAGCTGTTAGTGCAGTCTGTTTGCGATATTCTTTGGGCGAGACGCCGATATGTTTTTTGAAGCAAAAACTGAAATAATTCGGTTCCGCGAAGCCTACCTGACCAGCAATCTCAAACGACTTCATCTCCGTGGATCGAAGCAACTCTTTGGCCGCCTCCATCCGGATCTGCATCAGATATTGCAGAAAGGTAAGCTGTACTTCTTTTTTGAAAATGCCACAAAAATAACCCGAGCTGATATGCAGATGCCCACATACTTTCTGAATGGACAGATCCGGATCAGCGTAGTGTTCTTTGGTAAACAACAATGCCTGTTCCACAATATCCTTGTATACATGCTGCCTTCCGCTGGCAATGCGATGTTGAACGAGCAGACAAACCTCGCTCACCTTACCTTGCGCCTCAGACAACCCAGGCAAACGGAACAAATCGGCATACAACTGGAACCCTGCCCCAAAAATGTCCTCCATGGCCTCGCCCGATGCCTGGGCTGCCTTCCAAACGTTTGTTAAAACTTCAATCAGATACAGTTGAATGTCACTTCGCCCATGCTCCACCGTAATTTCCCGGAAAATGATCTCTAGCGCGTCCTCCAGCTCCGCCTGCGTACCCGCTTTCAGACAACGTGTCAGCGTTTGCTGCTTCAACTCGTCAAAACGCAATTTGCCCGCCGTCTGCCGTTCCACATCTGCAATATAGATAAGTGGATCAGTCCCCGGTACAAGCCGATAATCCAGTGCCAGTAGTGCATCCTCATAGGCATGCTTCACACCTGCCAGTGTGTTCACGATTGAGCCCGATCCAACAGTGGCAGGGATACGCAGATAGTGATTGATGCTGCGCATTACATTTTCCAGCGCCTGCTGCTGTCGTTTCTCTCCATCTTTTCCATCCCACCGATCTACATAGAGCAGCACAATCGTCTCCTGATGCATAAAAGCATGTCCGGCCCCATGTTCCGTCCATACCTCTGCGGCAATGTTTAGCGCAGCGAACTGCTTTAGCTCCGCATCCGCGGATTGTTCTCCGTCCATATGCAGAGTTAGTACGGATACACCATAACGTTCACCGTGCAGATCCAGTCCACATTGCTTTGCTTTGCCATGGATATATTCCGGCGATTTTTGCCGATGCAGCAAAGTGGCCATCAGGTCCGCCTGTAACAAGGGCAGGCTTGTATAATAATGGTCGCGCAGCTGCTGTACATCCTCTCGTTCGGCCACTTCAGCCGCCATCTGCGCACGCAATCTTGTAAGCAGTTCTGTCAGATGTCCCGCCGAGAAAGGCTTCAATAAATATTCATCCACACTCAGCGAGACCGCTTGCCGGGCGTAGTCGAATTCATCATATCCAGTCAAAATCACCACTTTCACAAGCGGATTTCGTTCCCTCAGCCTTTTGGCAAGTTCAAGTCCATCCATAAATGGCATGCTGATATCCGTTACCACAATATCCGGCTCCACTCGTTCCGCCATCTCCAGTGCTTCTCGTCCATTCTCCGCCAGACCAACTATGCGCAGATCGAGTGCTTCCCAATCTACCTCTACGACCAACCCTTCGCGTACATCCTCTTCATCATCCACCAGCAATACCCGGTACACGTCAGATTCCTCCTTTATTTAAGGGGCCATAAGCCCAAGCAATAATGTATATGTCGATATGATCCAAGGTTGCCATCATAATATACAATATAAATTTAATTATGTAATCGCTTACTTTTGAGATGATAAGATTGATATAATGTGCGCTCACAAACAAACATATGGTAAATTATTGAAAGTGGTTAACTATGAAATAGAAAACCAACCTCAAGAACTTCAGGAGAAGTTAACAAAATCATGGAGCGGAGGAATAGAGGCGATACGTAACACGCTGAATGAGAATAGTGAAAATGAGAATATAACTGAATGGAAACTGTTTTACAGTTTGGAGGATTCATTAAACACCCTTCCCCATCAAGAGCACTCTTCCTTCATCACTGCCTTTTATAGTAACGAACGAAGAACCATGCTGAAAACCGGGGATATCATGCCTGCCTTGCTTTTACATCCCGATCATACAAAGGCAATACTTTATTGGGAAAAGCATGATGGAACCTATGCCATTATTACACTAGAATCGCAAATCAATGCAAACAACAAACCTGAATGGGATGTAAGTCATTCTTGGATAACCAAACAGCCCTCATCCACTTGAAGTGGGTCAGGGCATTGATCTCTTATCCATTCGTAATCCCTTATAAAGAGTTCTGCATGTACTTTAATCCGGTTCCGTTTCTCCATCCTCTTTTGCTGATAAAGATAGATTGGCATTTAAACCCTTCACATAAATCATCGTGGTATCCGGATTGATATGTCCCATCATTTCTGCCAATTGATGCAGTGGTGTATGCTCGGCCATAGCGTATCCGAACCGATGACGCAGATCATGGGAACTTAGCCCTTCCAGACCGGCTGTAGTCATCACCTTTTTGATCAAATGGCGCAGCGCCCTCTCCGTTAAGCGATCACTGGTTTTCTCGGAAGGAAACAGGTAAGGACTACCCGGTGCGAGGCCAGCCATGTATATCTTCAACAAAGCAATACATGTCATGTTCAGCGGAATTTTCCGTTGACCGTTTCGTTTATCGGCCCGTACGGTAAGTTGCCCGCTTCTTTTGCCCAATTCAATATCATCGGGAGCGAGATTGCATATCTCCATCGTTCGCATACCGGTATGATACATGAGCGTAAGGATGGTCTGATCCCGAAGCGAGTTGCCGTCCTCGACCGCAGATATGAATGATTGTTCTTCCTCAGTTGTCATTCGGCGGGGGCTAACCTTGTCTTCCGGAATGAATTTCAAAGGTTTGGAAGGATCACTGTTGATCCTGGATTCCGATGCAGCCCACTTAAAAAAACGCTTCAATGTAATCAGTCTGCGATTAATGGTAGATGGCTTCAATTGCATTACTTTTTGAGAATCTTCCCGGTAACTGACCAAAGTCGGTGTATGCACTTCTTCGATATGAAATGAAATCTCTACACCCCGAGAATCATTCCCTTTATACCATTCGGTAAAATGCTTCAAATCACTCGCATATTCCTTCAAGGTTTTAGGAGTCAATTCTCCCTGGATCGTAAGCATATGTATGAATTCCTGAACAACCATTTCCCCTTGTACCGAAGTACCAGATACCTTATCCATTAGAAAAAACCTCCAAATCTTGACTTATATTAGCGGACATGGTATTATCATATTAATCGATACATTAGCGGACATCAAGTCTGTGGGTTGAATATACCTGATTAGCGTTGATTTCTAAAATTAGCCTTTTCAAAATGGTCGTTTAAAAACTTATTTTTTGGAGGAACTACATGCAAACAGGTACAGTGAAATGGTTTAACGCGGACAAAGGATTTGGCTTTATCGAAACTGAAGAAGGAACAGACGTATTCGTTCATTTCAGTGCAATTCAAGGCGACGGTTTCAAAACATTGGATGAAGGACAACGCGTCCAATTCGAAGTAACTCAAGGTAACCGTGGTCCACAGGCTGAGAACGTTACTAAAGTTTAATTATATTAAAGCTGCCTTGTACAAGGCAGCTTTTTGTTTTATTACATCCAAAAACGAAAAGCGAGGTATGACAAATGGATAAAGAACAATTGATCACAGAAGTAGCCAAAAACGGCGGATTCTCCAAAAAGAACGCTGAAAAGGCCGTAACAGTTGTACTGGATTCGATTTTGGAAGCATTAAAAGAAGGCAAAGAGGTTCAACTGGTTGGATTCGGCAAATTCGAAGTGCGTAATCGTGAAGCACGTATGGGGAAAAGCCGTCGAACTGGTAAGGAAATTCAACTTCCAGCAGGTAAAGTTCCCGTATTCACTGCAGGATTAACCATGAAAGAAGCTTTAAACTAAACAGCAACAACAAGATTGGAAAAGAGGTTTTTATTCAAACACACAATGAACATTTTGATGTAAATTTCGTGTTTTCTACGGTTGATGATATCATTAACTTTTATTCCGGCAAGCAGACAAACCAGAATAACGCGGAAGAACACACCCATTCAACACCCCCATCAACAGAGTCTGCACAGACGCCACAACCACCCACTCGCTAAAATGAACCTTTCATCTTGGACAATAAGAAGCCCTGTTCCGCTCAAAACGGTCCAGGGCTTGATTTGTGTCAATCGAGCACCCAGGGAGAATGAATTTTGGGTACGTCATTGATTAATTGTTTGGTATAAGGATGCTCCGCATGGTGAATAACTTCCTCCGCTCTCCCCGCCTCCACCATTCGTCCATGCTCCATAATACAGATCGTGTCGCTCACATAATAAGCCAGACCCACGTCGTGCGTAATAAACACAATGGTCATGCGGTTTTCGTCGCGCAGCTTGAGCAGCATATCCAGAATCGTTGAACGCGAGCATGCGTCCACCATGGACGTCGGTTCATCGGCGATCAACACCTTAGGATGCAGCATGAAAATGCGGGCAATCATGAGCCGTTGCATCTGTCCACCGGACAGTTCAAACGGATATTTGTTATATAACTCTTCGAACTTCAAGTTGACGAAAGAACAGGCTTCCTTCATTTTGGCATATTCCTCGTCCTTGTTCAGCTTCAATCCCTGAAGTTTGATACAGTCTACCAGCAGCTTTTCCACCCGGTGAAATACGTTGAACGAAGAGAACGGGTCCTGGAAAATGGCCTGGATATCCTTCCAATAGGCTTTACGCTCACGATACCGCTTCAGTTGTCTAGGCTTGCCATCGTATTCGATCGCTCCACCCGTTTCCTTGAGCAAACCCATGATCATTTTCGCGAGTGTCGTTTTGCCACTGCCGCTCTCTCCGACAATGGAGATAATCTCCCCTTCATGAAAATCAAAGCTCACATCGTCCACCGCTGCCTTTTTGCGATTGCCTGTACCGTACACCTTGGTCAGATGGCGGCCGCTGATCAGTACCTTGCCCATCGCCATACTACCTCACTCCTTTCGGGGAGCCTTGATCCGAGCCCATTAAAACCCAGAGAGAATCGTTTCATTGGTCTGCACTATCATCTGTGGCAGTTCGAACATCTTGGATTACATCTTTGTTTAAGCCGCTTTCCTCCTGATTTTGTTTCGTCTCCTGGGAATGTTCGTTAATGCTCTCCTGCTCAAAGTGACCGCCCTGCTCCTGCTCCTGCTCCTGCTCCCTGATCTGCTCCAGCATCTCCGGTGTCAGAAGACAGCGATATATGCGCCCATCGACTTGAATGTTCTCAATTTTCCCTTGGCGGCACTCGTCGGTCACCAGTGTACAGCGCTCTGCAAAGCGGCAGCCTTCCGGCACATTCTTCAGATTGGGTGGTGCACCGGGAATCGCCGCCAATTTATGCTCCTTCATGCCCTCTTCCGGAACAATGATGGAACCCATCAGCTTGCGAGTGTACGGATGCAACGGATTGAAAATCATCTGCTCTGCCGTGCCTCGTTCCACAATCTCCCCGGCATACATCACCATAATTTCATCCGTGACATGGTACAACAACGGCAGCTCATGTGTGATGAACACCAGTGATTTGATTACTTTGCGCTTCAACAAATCCTTCAACAGACGAATGACCGCCTTCTGGGAGGTTACATCCAGTGCCGAAGTAGGTTCATCCGCAATAAGCACATTGGGATTCAGAATCGTTGAGATAGCGATAACCGTTCGCTGCTTCATGCCGCCGGACAATTCATTTGGATACATATCCAGCACATCCGGCGACAGGTTCAGTGATTGGAAGCGCTCTGTAGCCATCTTTCGCACATCCGACCGTTTCATCTCCGGACGATGCTCCTTCATGATATCTTCAATAAACCTGATAATACGCAGCGTTGGGTTCAGTGCATTCATGGCTGCCTGCGGAATATAAGCAATTTCCTTGCCCAGAATGCGCGAACGAAGCTGCTCTTTGTTCAGCTGCATAATATCGGTACCATTGATGCGGATCGAACCACTGCCATAATGAAGGGGCGGGAAATAAAAGCCCATCAGGCTGAGCGCCAGCGTTGATTTTCCACAGCCCGATTCACCTGCAATGCCCAGCGTCTGCCCCTCTTTCAGTCCGAACTCCACCCCGTCGACGGCAAAGACGTTCTCCTTGAGCCGGGTACGGTAATACGTTTTCAGACCGCTGACCTGAAGTATAGGTTGGTTCATGGCCTTAGCTCCTTATTTTCGGATTGAAAATTTCGTCCATGCCCGTGTTCATCAGATAAAGCGAGAAGGTAATGACGGCAATCGCCAGCGCCGCAGGAATGAAAGCCCACCACGCCCCAGCTACCGGCGCTTCAAACACAAGTGCCCAGTTCATCAGAATGCCGAGCGAGATCGTATTATACGGCCCCAGTCCCAGCATGGAGATGGAAGCTTCGGACAGAATGCCCGATGCCGTCTGGAGCACAAAAGCCATCACCACATAAGACGCGATATACGGCAAAATCTCATGGATAATGATACGCGGCGTACTGTGTCCCGAAATTTTCGCAATATGCACATGATCCCGGCTGCGCAGAGATGTCGTCTGGGCTCGCACAGCCCGGGCCGTCCAAGGCCAGCTGGTTATACCGATAATGATCGCCGTTACCAGGGAACTGCGTGAATCAATGCTGACCGAGATCAAGATCAGGATGATGAACGAAGGAATAACAATGAAAATATTGGTGATCGCCGTCAGAAAGTTATCCAGCATTCCCCCGATGTATCCCGACACCAGGCCCATAACCAAACCGATAACGGTCGCAAACACACCTGCAATCAGCCCCACACGTACGGATGTCTGGATGCCATACATCAATTCAAGGAAGATGTCCCGTCCAAAATTGTCCGATCCTAGTAACAGGCCATCGCCAGGTGGCTGGAACGCCATTGCAATCATCTCAAGGGGGTCACTGCGATTAATGAGCGGATAGATCGTAACCAAGAGCAACATGCCGACAAAAGTCACCGCACCGATCATGAATTTGGGTGACTTCAGCAAAATAGAGATCGAATGCTTCATATCACTGTTCCTCCATTTGAGCGGCCTTGATGCGCGGGTCAATGAAACCGTAGATTACATCAATAGTGAAATTCGCAAGCAATACAGCAATGGCAATCAGCAGCGTACACCCCGAGATTAGTGGATAATCCAGCTGCCTTATGGCGGTGAACAACCATGTGCCGATGCCCGGATAACTGAAGACAATCTCACAGATGAGTGAACCGCCGACCATCGTACCGATGGAGAGCGCAAGTCCCGTAATTTGCGGCAGCATGGCGTTACGGAACACATAACGCGCAATTCGGCCGTCGCGAATACCCAACAGTTTGCTGTATAACACATAGTCTGAATTCAGCTCATAGATGGACATCTCCCGCATGCCAATGGCCTGACCACCAATGGTCACAAGCACAATGGAGAGAAACGGCAAGGTATGGTGGCGAACCACGGACATGATGAAGTCGAAGCTCAGCTGTGGCACCATCTGGAAGTCATATCCGCCTGATAAAGGGAACCATTTTAGTGATAACGCAAAGACATACAGCATAATAATAGCCAGAGTAAAAAAAGGAATGGAATTGATAAACAATGCTACCGGAAACAGCACTTTATCAAAAACACCCTTCCGGTACGCTGCAATCGCACCGAGCAAATTACCAATGATCCAGCCGACCAGGATGGCCGGAAGTTGAAGCCCCACCGTCCAAGGGACGGCGGAGGCCAGAATGTCCGTCACAGGCTTCGGATACAGTCCAAAGGACGTGCCCAGATTGCCAGTGAACAGATTTTTCAAATAGATGCCGAATTGGGTCCATAGTGGCTGATCAATGCCGAATTCAACCGTAAATGTCTCATACACCCGCTTGATGGAATCCGAGTCGGTCATCCCTGACGTCATTTTGGAAGCGATCATGCTCACCGGGTTACCTTCAATTAGTCTTGGCAAAATAAAATTCAGTCCGATGGCGATGACCAGGGTCAGGCCGTACCAGAATACTTTTTTGGCGACATATCTGGAATAGGCATTCATAGGATTTAGCACCCCCGAGTTTAGCGGATAAGGGCCTTATGTCTGAAGTGGCGTGTCACTTCATCATGTCCTGATTCAATATGAGTTCCTTAATTGTGGATCTGATATAATGCCTTAATACCTGCACCGTCCATCGAGATTTGCGGCGGAATGTTGGTTCCATCTCCTTCCGTCGGGAAACCTTTCCAGACTGATTCGTTCACCGTGTCAAACACCCATGGTCTGTACATCAGCGGAATGGAAGGGATATCTTTTAACCAGATCGTATTTAGTTCGGTATACAGTGACTTCAGCTTCGCCTCGTCAGACACAGATGGAATCTCTTCAATAATGGCGTCTGCACGGTCATTTTGATAACGTCCCCAGTTCCAGAATGCCATCTCACCCATTGGGGCAACCCCTTTGGAGTACATGATCGTCATCGCGCGGTTCCATGGCTGGCTTGGGCTGACCCCGCCTGCAGGTGTGTTCATGATGATATCGAATTTGCCGGTTTGCAGATCATTGGTCCATACCGGGGATTCCGGGAATTTGGTACGAATTTCAATCCCTATGGCCTTGGCGCTCTGCGCTACGATCTCCAGGGCAGCGTTCCAGTCAGACCAGCCGTAAGGACATTCAACCTCGAAAGGTCCGAGGCGTGTGCCGTTAAGAACACGGATGCCGTCTTTGCCTTTGGTTGCTCCAATCTTGTCGAGCAGAGCGTTGGCTCCTTCAATATCCATCGTCCACTGCAAAGACTTGATGGCATCTTGGTCAATATATTTGGACTCGGCGTCCGAGTTCAAGGTCAGGGAAGGCTGCATTGGTGCGGAATATCCGCTCATGGCCAGCTCCGAAATTTTTTCATAGTTGATGCTCATGGCTATTGCACGGCGAACGTCAGCATTATCGAGTCCGGCTTTGGACAGATTGAAGAAAATGCTTGGCATGGAACCGGGCAGATAATACGGCGCATCTTTCAGATACGTTTTGACAGCAGCCCCGCCTTCCCACATCTTCCACACTTGAGGGATGAACTGCTGGGAGACGTCCACTTGCCCACTCTTGAACGCCAGATCTCCTGCGGCATTATCCTTGTAGATTACATGGGTGATGTACTTCGGTGCAGGCAGCTTGCCGAACAATTTTTGTCCCCAGTAGTTGTCGTCACGTACAATCGTAATTTTCTGGTCGTTGTAAAAGTGAAGCTTATATGCTCCGGTTCCCACCGGATTATCATTAACCTCTTTGCGAATCGCGGTCAGATCATTATTGTTCTTCTTCTCGATCTCTTCCCAGATATGCTTCGGCAGCATCGGGATCAGTTCAATGCTGTCCAGTACAGTCAGCTTGTTGGGGTTATCAGGATTCAGTTTAATTTCCACGGCCTGCGCTCCATCCGCTTTCACTTCACTGATGTAGGTCCAGAAGCTGCTCCAGTTGATATCGTATTTTTTGCCCAATTCATAGGTGTACACAACATCATCTGCTGTAAAAGCCGTTCCATCGCTCCACTTCGCATCCGCATTCAACTCAATGCGCAGCGTGGTTTCATCCGTCCATTCATACGAATTGCCCAAGAGAGGTTCAAGGCCACCGTCCAGCTGGTTCACCATAAACAGCGTCTCGTACACCAGTTCCCTGGAGTTGCCGTAATTCACTGGGAATGCGGGATTTCCGCTCAACAGATTGAAGTTGGTTGGTGGCCCCCATTGCAATCCATTGATATACAAGGTCTCATTACGCGGAGTCTCCTTGTTGGTCTGTGGTGCAGGTTCGTTCTGGGTTGTCGTGGTCGGTGTATCCACCGTCCCTTGTGGTTCGCTTACTGATGGTGGCTGAACACTTTGGCATCCGGCAAACAATGTGACCGACATGAACAGAGCGACGAGCGGTGTGGCAGCTCTTTTAAATCGCATTCTGAACCCCTCCGTGAATTCATATTGATGTTATTGGAAGCGCTTACTTAAAGTTATTCTATGACTTATCTCACACCAAACATTCCATCTCTTTTCTCAATTTCGAGGCATTATTTATGGGGACAAACGAAATAACCAGCTCCGCATAGGGCAGCTGGTTATTTACCGAATAATGATTACTGATCCACAGAAGGTCAAGAAGAACGGTTTACTTGACGTATCCATTACGAATGGCAAAGACGACCGCCTGTGTGCGGTCTTCCACCTGAATCTTTTGCAAAATACGATGCACATGAGTCTTGACCGTACTCTCTCCAATAAAAAGCTTGCGAGCAATCTCCTCATTTCGTAATCCATAGGCCATCTGCTGCAAAACCTCCAATTCCCGTCCGGTAAACGGTTCCGGCAATGGTTCGTTTTCTACCGTCTCCTTCACTGAATCCGAATGACTCGGGGTTGAACGAATGGCAAGACTGATTACCTTGGCTGCCACCGCCGTGCGGTAAATGGCTTCCCCCCGGTATGCAGCACGAACCGCATCAACGAGTTCATCCGGCGCCGCATCCTTGAGCAGATAACCAACAGCTCCGGCACGTATTCCTTTGTACACATAGTCCTCATGATCGAATGTGGTCAGGATGACCACTTTGCAGTCAGGCAGTATCTTCATTAGCTCCGCTGTCGCTTCCAGTCCGTCTCCTGCTTCCATCTGTACATCCATCAATACGACATGTGGACGAACCTCTGCTGCCAAACGGACTGCTTCATGTCCCCCTCCCGCTTCGCCTACCACTTCCATATCCTGCTGTGCATTAATAATAAAACGTAAGCCATGCCGGACCAGATGCTGGTCATCCACGAGGAGTACACGTATTTCCTGTATGTCCTGCTCCATTAGTGTTCATCACCTCCTATAATCTCCTTCACATCTTGAGGAATAGTCAGGGTTAACTTCATTCCATGTGGATCGACTGCATCAATGGATAAGGAACCGCCTGCCCTCTCACATCTTGCTCTCATACTTGATAGTCCGAAACCGGGAGAGATCGGATTTTCTTTGCGATACATTCCGTTATCTTCCACAATCATATGTAGCTGGTGCTCCTTCTCCAAGATGTCCACCTTCACTTGTGAAGCCTGGGCATGACGAATGATATTCGTTAACGCTTCCTGGAGTACACGATACAATAATTCAGACGTTTCTGGCGTCCAATGACTCGTCTGCTCTTGGGGGGTGAGTTTGATCGTGAAACCTGCCATCTCCCGTATCTCATTCACCAGACTCGTCAAGGCGACCAGCCCGAGGCCTGCTTCATTGCTGCCCATCTGATGAGCAACAGTTCGAACCTCCTGGAGACATTGTCGGACTACTTCAAGCACCGTACCCATCGCTTTGTCGGCTTCCGCTGCATCCATCTTCATCATATATGGCAATGCCTGAAGCTGAACAATAATGGAGGTCAATCGGTTGCCAACACTGTCGTGCAAATCCATCGAGATTCGACTTCGTTCTTCAAGTACGGCATACTGCATCAATCGCACGGTAGCCTGCTCCAACTCCTGATGTGTATCCTGAAGCTCCTGATGGGCCTGTGTCAGTTCAGCGTGCACCTTCTGCAATTCCTCATAATGTCGTTTGCTGTCCTGTCTGCTTTCCCGCCTGATTCTCGCAGCCCAGCATAGAATATAAGTTACAGCATGAGCCATCGAATATACCAGAATCTGATTGGCTTCGTATTCATCCATATAGAGCAGCGCTGCATTCCCGATGATGATAACGAATCCAAGCAATGAAGAACGATGTATAGGCAATTTTAACGCAGTATATCCGATGAGATAAAAGGTTAATTCAAATATGCGATACTCGGCCTCGAAGAACTGGGCATAGAGCAGCGTTACTATCCAAATCACCAATATTCCTAACGTTCGCATTCGCTCATTTCGAAGTGACTGTGGAACCCAAACCAACATAAGGTATGGCAGCCTAACGATCAATCCTGCAACCAACTCGGCCCACGCCAATTCTTTGAAGGGCTCGATCAGACTGTAAAGCAGCAGCAACGTTAAAATAATATCTGCGGTATGATCCAATACCACCTTTTGAATCTGCATCCATTTTGAATCGTTCTGCATAGCCATCCTTTCCAATCCTAAAGTTTGAAACGATTATACACCTCTGCCTTGAAAGCGCTGGACTTTGGCATACAGAAAATAACGCCGGGCAGCGATGCTTCCCAGAGGTAGAAACAACAGAGCATTGCTCAGTGAAACCACCGTATGATGCACATCCCATTGGCTGGCAAGCTGTCTCAACACCATAACTGCGATTAGAAGCACGCTGCTGGCAAGTGATCCCTTGGACATCATTTTGCCTGTAGTTGGATGGATTCGAAGCTGTTCCAGATTTACCCGCCACGCACCAATTCCACAACCTATAATGAGAAAAACAATATATAACAGAATGTTGCCCACTGTTAATGGTGTATTTACTACGCTCGACAGCACCCAATACGCAATGATCGCTGGCAAGACCCATAAACGGGATGTCTTCACTTCCTTCTCCCTTAGCGATAACAATAGAACAATGACAGCTACAATCACAATATTCATCATGTTTTTTTCCTCACCTTCTCCACGTGTTCTCTGATCTACATTCAGTGTAGCCGAATTCAACGGGAGTTAAGTCCACCTATAGATGGACTGGCTCTCTTAACTTCTTCCATCCAGGGGCTTAGTGTGGATATGCATGGTTCCATGAAATGTCATAATGATGAGCAAATGGAGTTCAAAATAAAAAAACTGGCTCCATAAGGAACCAGTGATAGTCTCGTTTTTTACATATCAATTCACGTACACCAACCTACCTGCTCTTCAGAAGCTCACGCAATGTCTGCGGATCGTATGTTGAGACCAGTCGTTTCAAATGTGTGTCCAACCACACCTCATCCTGATCCCACCATTTCAGTTCCAGCAATAAAGCAATGATCTCGTCGTCGAAGCGCTTTTTGATTGGTTTCGCTGGATTGCCACCCACAATGGTGTAAGGCTCGATGTCCTTGGTGACTGTCGCATTGGAAGCGACGATGGCACCGTCTCCAATCGTGACACCCGGCATGATGGTTACATTTTGTCCAATCCAGACGTCATTGCCCAATACTGTGTCTCCCTTAAAAGGCAGCTGATCCAGCGTAGGAGTTACTCTCTCCCAACCACCACCAAAAATATTGAAGGGATACGTCGTCATGCCCTCCATCCGATGATTGGCACCATTCATAATGAATGTCACACCTTCGGCAATTGCACAGAATTTACCGATCACCAGACGATCACCCAGGAAATCATAATGATGCTGAATGCGGTCATAAAATTGCTCGGGTGGACGACTGTTGTCACTATAATACGTATAATCACCGATCAACACATTAGAGCGCGGCGGCAAATTTTGAATGTAACAAACGGTACGAATATTATCATTAGGGAAGAGTTTCGTTTTATCGGGAGCCATATGTGTTCCCTCCTTTTCCTCATTGTACCAAAAAGGGATTCGATCTGACCATCGAATCCCTTTTCTCATTCTCCATAGAACAACGTTACTCTACCGGAGAAATTTCTTATTTAGATGTAAGTGTGACTTGTGCAGCCGTTTGATCCCAATCCACGGTCAGTCCCAGTCCTTCAGAGATGAAGCGTACCGGCACAAGTGTGCGACTATTCTTGATAATCGCTGGTGCATCGATTTCGAGCGTTTCACCATTCACCGTTGCCGTGCTGCTTCCGATCTGGAGCACAAGCGTCTGGTCATTCAGAACGGCTGTTACCGTTTTCGCTGTTTTGTCCCATGTTATTTCTGCACCCAAAGCTTCAAGGATGGCGTTCACGGGTACCATGACCCGGCCACTTTGCTCTAGCGGGTCCTGATCCGGGAACGTAATTGCTTTTCCATCAAGGGATACAGTAATTGCTTTGTCTGTTGTTCCTGTTCCGTTATCCGTGCCCGTATCTTCGGAAGTCTCAGGCAAAGGTGTTACTTCACGTCCAAGCTGCTCTTGCAGATTGGCAAGTCGGTTCAGGGCAAACGTCGTCAGCGATCCCGCTGCCATGGAGCCCATGCCCCCGCCTCCGCCAAAGTTACCGCCAGGACGTGTCTGGGTATTGCCTGTGCTGTCTGTTGTTCCTGTTCCCGTTGTGCCATCCGGCGGTGTTGTACCATCGGGAGGTGTCATGCCTTCAAAACCTTCCGGAGGCGTCATACCTTCCATGCCCTCTGGTGGTGTCATGCCTTCGAATCCTTCTGGTGGTGTACCACCCATGCCACCCATACCGCCTGTTGCATCAGCGTTGGCAGAGTATGCAATGTTGGATTCAAACTGCTCAGTTGTGTAGAATTTCGTTGGATCTGCTTCTACATATGGACGAATGATATCAGCCAGACCTGTGATACGGTCCTGAATGCCTTCCATATAATCCGTCAACTCATTGACGTAGCTCAAGTATTTTTCCTTATACTCAGGCACGGCCAGCAGGTTGTTGATCATCGGTACATTTTCCATGCTAATGCCCAGTACTGGTTCGTCCACAGATACGTTCGTTGCGTTGGTGTTGGTCGTCGTTGATCCTGCTGTTCCACGTCCGCCTCCACCGGAGTATCCATTAAAGGACATGTTAAAGTCCCAAGGTACAACTGTGAATTTGCCAGCCGCATCGCCGTAGAGCATGTAGTTATGCCCTTTGTCGCCGCTATAGCTGTCATAGTTGCCAAAGACCATGTTGCCCGCGATATATTTCAGTGCCGAATCCACATCCAGCACACTCTCGATATCACCTTTTTCACCTTCAGGCATGTCATTCAGCGTTTTGATGAAGTTTTTGAGTTTGGTTTTATTCTCGTCCGTACCCAAATCTTCGGTGATGGTGCTGTAGTCACTGCCTTCTGAATATTGCAGGTAACTCTTCTCATCTGTATCGTAGAGGACACCGTCCTCATAATCTTCACCGTAATTGCGTTCCAGGTAACTGTCATCTACTGCTTCGACCCCGGTATAGAAACCAACCAGTTCGCCGTTGATATACAGATTTACGTAGTTCGTCATCGGTACATCCATGCCAATGCTGCGCAGCGCTTCATAATGAAGAACTTCACGCATGTACGATGGATCGGCGTAGTTGTTGTTCAGGACCATTTTATCCAGACCGAGCAGGGATTGTGTTTTGTCGTATTTATCGAACTTCAGTCTGAAGCTGTAACGGTCGGAATCTTGCATCGAGGCTACGGATTTCAAAGTCAGATTACCCTTGGTGGAGAAACCAACGTTATCCAGCTTGTTACCGTCAACTTCCACACTTACCTTCTTATAATCCTTATCCAGCGGGCTTTCGAGCATGCTCTTCCAGTCTGCATCATCAATCGTAACATTCACATCAATGACGTTGTCCGTTTGGAACAACGATTCATAGGCTTGCGTGACGCCTGTGCTAGTGCTTGTATCCTCTGCGGCAAACGCAGCGTTTGGGCTTCCTACCAAAACAAAAGAAGATGATGTTACCATCGTCACGGACAAGGCCGTTACTGCAACTTTACGTAGTAAACTATTCAAATGATGAATCCTCCTTCTTGGTTTCTGTTAAGCACCTTAGGCTTATGAAACCATGGTAGAGGACAAACCTTTAATGAATCTTAAATCAATGATTCACAACAAAAAGTAGCCCATCAGGCTACATAAGTTGAACTATAAATGTTACACCTTATCACTCCGATTGCAGTACCATTTTCCGATCGCTCTTATCCCCAGATTTTCATCATTCCCTTTGTCCAAGGGAAAAAATCCGGTGATAAAGGCGAACGCTTCGCTTCTTCAAATTGGTTCTGCACTCTCCGTTTAAGTGTAAAATTGAGCTTCAACTTATATAGACGCCTGCCAGGCTACTTGTTCTGATCCTTTACTGCTCGGTAACGGTAACACCTGCTGCTTTGTAGTAGTCCTCATTCACGTTGTTTAGAATGTTGGCCTTCAGCAGAATGCCTACTCCGGCAAAGAGTCCTATTCCATTTGCGTTACCTTCGATTCGGTTATTTTCAATCAACACATTCTCCGGGTTTCCTTCGCCAATATTGCCCGCTCCAGCATCGCCTTTGTCGCGCTCAAGCCGCACGCCCCAGTAGCCGCTGGCAGTATTGTTACGGATCACATTGCCGCGTATTACTGTGCCCGGTCCGTTCAGCACTTTGATTCCTGCCGCATCTGCAATCGTGGTTGTACTCTCGATGAGATTATTCTCGATTAATGTATCTGGGGTGCCCATGGTTACCGAAATGCCGATTTGGCTGTTTGTGATCGTGTTGTCATGAATGTAGTTTCCATTGCCCGACTTGCTGTGGTTGCTGGGTGCTGAACCCCCTGTATTGCCAAGCCCGATCCCTGCGCCTGTCAGCACATCGGTAATGACATTGCCTGAGATTTCATTCAAATATTCCTGTTCACCATGAAGATCAATAGCATCCAGCTTCGTTCCGTTAAATGTATTGCCACGCAGCACGTTGTTATGGGCAACAAACTGGATCAACGCTCCATGTCTGAGATAAGGTCCCTCAAACGTACTGTTCTCCACCACATTCCATATCGTATCATTGTCAAAGCCGAGCCGATCGGTCTTGGCCGTTCCCTGAATGGAAATTCCGTAGCCTGAGCCCCCAGGGCCCAGATCTGTTGCATTACGGAATGTTGCATGCTTCACAACGACATCTCGGCTGTGTTCGATGCGGATAGCCATTCGTTTGAATTTCTCCACAATTATGCCGTCGATCGTAATGTCATACGATGGTTCCTCACCATAGTTGGCGATGTGGATCATGCTATCCGGCCCCCCCTGCGGAGGGATTGTTGGATTTGTGATCGGTTGAGTAGCTGCCAGACCAGGATGATGTTATGGTCATGTTGGATACGAGAATGCTGTGCTGAGCCGATGCTTTCAGGACGGCGCTGCCCGTCACCTGATCCAGCGATGTCTTGAGCACGGTTCCTCCACTGCTCTCTCCTCTCAGGTTCACCCCGGATTTGAGGATCAGGTTGGTGGTTCCATCCGGCCCGGACAACAAATTGTACACTCCATTAGGCAAAAACACTTCATCACCAACGTTAGCCTCATCAATGGCGGCCTGTATTGCAGGTCGATCATCACTCGTATTATCAGCCAGATCTGCTCCGTAATCCCGTACATCAATCGTACGTCCGGTTACAGCATGAGGAGAATGGATAGTATGCGATGTTCCATCTGTCTCCGTCAGTCCTGGAGCGATAAAGGGCACCGTCCCTTCAGGTGGTTGTGGCTCAATGTACGGAATCAGGGCAACAGGCGTTCCTCCCCCTGCATAAGGGGCATACAGATGCACATCGGTCAGACTTGTATAAATACTGGAATCAGAATTGCCATGCCCAGTGATCCGTACATAACGTGCAGAAGTGTCCGGGATATCAAATGCCTGCATTTCTGTTGTATCCCCACTGCTTTCGCCATTGAATACCTGGGTCCAATGATTCCCGTCAACAGACGTTTCTACCTCAAAAAAGGTCTTCCTGACATCCCCTTTGTAAAAACCAATCCCAACATAGCCCACTTGCTGAGCCTGACCCAGATCAAACGTGATCCATTGCCCCTCTCCGGCAACAGACCAGCGTGTATAACTGTTATTGTCGATGGTATTGGTCGCCAGGTTGCCATCGCTACCACTTGCCGAGACGAAAGCAACAGGCAAGGATGATACCGGAACGACAAGGGTGGTTATATCGGTTGATAAAGCACTGCTGACGTTGCCGGCTTCATCAATCGCCCTCACTTGAAACGTGTACGATGTTCCGGCTGCAAGTCCGCTGTCACGAAATGACTGTTTGCCTTGTTCAGCCAGCAAAACTCCATCCCGATAAATCCGGTAGGCAGATACAGCTGTATCATCGCTGGCCGCTGGCCATCTCAGTTCCGTAAAATCCGTTCCCCAGTTTCGAATCTCAAGTATAGCTCCCTGCTCCCATTCTGGTGACTGCGTGTCACTGCCTTCTTCGATTAAAGCAATGACCGTTAACTGTGGACGCGGATTACTCGTTCCGTTGGCTTCCTTGGTGTATACGTTCACGGAAACACCTGTTGATTCCGCATCTGCGAGCAAAAATGCAACCTGCCCCGCATCTGAACGACTCTTCACATAATCGGTTACATCCACTTCATAGACGGCTGGGCTTCCATTACGATCTGCCGTGACCTGGAATTTGCCAAGCAGCGAACTTTCGCTGAGACTTTGGACCGGAGCATTCGACCAGGTTAACGATGATTCGCTCCAGTCTGTTTCATCCAAACCGTAAAGAGACAACTCTGTATCGATATTCGATGTGCCTTTCTTGGCGGCAATCCGTAGCCGATACCGATCTCCTTCTGGCTCATTTCCGGACATATCAAATTTGAAATATACATATTTCTTGGTCGATAAAGTGGAAGAGATGCTTAGTAATCCGGTGCTGGAGCCCGTGGCCTGATTGAAATTCAGATCCGGCTTGCTGCTGTCAATCGCCGCATCGTCGCTTGGCAGCTTGCTGGCGATGACCTTTTCAATCAACGGTTTTTCTTCTTCCTCTTCTTGATCTCCAGGCGAAGTGTCTTCGGGATTGTTTTTGAAAATAATGGGCTCCGTAACAATCCGGTTCTTCACATGTTCATCAAGGAAGGTCCATGCCTCCGCATTGGCAACCTCGGAAGCCGTTCCTGTAAATCCATGACCCTGACCGGGTACGACTTTCATATCCACAATCGAGACACCCGCAGATTGGAGCTGTCCCGCGAAAGTAACACTGTCGGTGTAAGGAATGGTGGCATCAGCATCACCGTGCCGAATCCAGAACGGTGGATCATCCGGTGAAGCATACGTGCCCGGCATGGCAAGTCTGGCCTGCTCCGGAACATCGAACGCACGATGCCCGCCAAGCAGAGCTGTGACCGAGCTATAGTTATTGGCAAATGTCGTCGTAAAATCAGCGGGTCCGTACCAGTCGGCGACCGCCTGCACTTTGTCGGAATACTCAGGCCATCCGCCAGAACCTTCAAGATCAGGTACATCTACCGTCACCCCTGTATCGAGCTCTACAGTGTCACCAGCGACCATGTCTCCTGTTGTGCCGAGTAATGCAGCCAGATGGCCGCCCGCAGATGATCCCCAAACGCCGATGCGACTCGGGTCCAGATTGTACTGGGCTGCATGGGCCCGCAAATATCGGATAGCGAGCTTTACATCCTGAATCTGGGCAGGGAACGGCGCCTCAGGCGTCAGCCGGTAGTCCAGAGATACACCGATATAACCGCGTTTAAGTACATAATTGCATATGGAGTTCAATGCCTGCTTCCGGTCCCCGTGATTCCATCCACCTCCATGGATATAGACCATGACCGGCATCGGTTCAGCTGCCGCTGTCTCGGGAACAGCAATGGATGAATAGATTGCTCGCCCACCAGCCGTGCCAATCTCCACATCCTCGTATAAAGTCACTCCTTGTGGTGGCGTAAATTCAGTATTCTCCTCTCCAGGCGGCACTGGGGATGGGGCAGGCGTTATACCGGGAATAGCCTGACCGTAAATGGCAACATTGTCGATATACATGTTGGCCTGCATGGCATCTCCTGTCCGAAAACGAATTTTCACTGTGCTGTTATTGTTCGCTTCCGAACCCAGCGTCCAGCTTTTTAGCGTATTCCCTTCCTTGTTCTTCACGTCAGGAGTGCCTGGGGGAAGTTCAAATGTCTCCAGCGTTGCCCAGGAACTGCCTCCATCCTTCGACCATTCGATAATGATGCTTCCGCTTATATAGGACGACGCACGTGTGTAATAGCTCAGCCGAATATTTCCGTATCCAGTCAGATCAAGTGGCAGCGCAAGTGCATCTGTTCCGTCAATCTTGATCATGTTGGGCAACGAGGGGGCGGTTGTGGAAGACGATGTTTTGGCCTTACTTCCACCTCCCCCTTCCTGCAGCCAGGGAGCTCTCAATGCAATTCCGCCTGTAGAGCCAAAATTGTCCGGATCATCAAAGTTTTCCGCGTAAATTTCCAGCTCTGGGCCCTCCGGATCTGGGATATTTTCTTCCTGCGTAGTATTTAAAATAGAATGAGGAACAGCGTCTTCCATCGCCCGGACTTCATGCACGGGAACGGCAATACCGCTAATGAGTATGACAGACATGGCAACAAGTACAACCCGCTTCTTCCACGTTTTGAACACGTCATTCACTTGTATCCCCTCCGTATTCAGCTGACTTGCCACTCCGATGACAGAACAACCTTCCGATCGCTGTTATCGTGTAAAATGTATAGTTCAACTTAAATCGTTAGCGACGCGGTGCCGACACTCCCTCACCCTTATTGAATTTCTCGGTGGCTTCTTTGATTGCCTGATCGCCACCTTTGGATTTCCATTCCTCTACCACTTTCGGCCAATCGGAAATTGGCTCCTTACCATAAACCATCTTGATCATGTGTGTGAGCAATACTTGAGGAGGTGTATCCGAATTGGGAGCAATATCGGGATTCTGTACAAAAGCTTCCAAACGCGGATCAAAGTTGATGCCATCCCGACCTTCTTTGGCTAAGATGGTATCGTAAATATTCATCAGCTTTCTGCCTTCCTCTGTCAGCGATAACGAGCCTTTATTGTACGTTGTGTCCTGTACGAACCATAAGAACGACTGACGGTAACGCTCTTCGTCCACACCAGCAGAGTCTGTTGGCGCTGTGTATGAAATCACGCCATTATCCTCTGTGTAGGTCTCTCCTTCTGTGCCGTATGTGAAAAACTTTTCGGCTTCGTCAGACACCATCCAGTTAAAGAAACGGATAATGGAAGCCGGATCAGCCGCATCCTTATTAATAAAGTAGGCACGTGTCACCGGACCGTACAAATAATAACCGCCCTTTCCGTCGGGGCCGACAGGGGAAGGAATAATCTCGATTTTCGCATCGGGAACCGACGCTTTAATCTGCTTCTCCCATTGGATCAGTTCGTTGGCATTCATGGACCACATGCCCGCCTTGCCAGAGAGAATCGTGTTTTTGAATACGGTGGAATTGATGGTCGCGAACTCTTTGTTGATCAGCCCTTCTTCGTACATCGTCTTATAGACAGTGAGGGCTTGCTGCATATTCTCGTTATCCATGAACTTCGGTACAACCTGGTCGCCCTGCTGCTCCATCATGGACAGGAATTGCTGTACGTCATAGGCACCGAAAAAGGTATCTGCATATTTGAAATCCTCACGCCCCATATATGGATTCTCCACGCCGAGCTTCTTGAAGGCCCGCAAAACATCCATTGTCTCCTCAACCGTAGTAGGCACCGGCAGTCCCGTTTGATCCAGCAGATCCTTGCGAATCCAGGTTGCCCGGCGGGATGGATTGGATAAATATTCGGGGATGGCATAGATATGGCCGTCATGAGTTACCTGGTCCCAGGCTTCCTTCGGTACGGCTTTGAGCAAATCTTGCCCGTACTGCTGCAACAGTTCATCCAGCGGCTGAAATACTCCAGCTTCGACCGAGCCGGCCATCTCTTTGCCGTTGACGCCTCCGTCACCCTGCACCACGTCAGGAATATCATTGGTGGCAAACATCTGAACCATTTTCTGTTCATATTCCTTATGGGGCACCAGGACAATTTTCAGATCGGTATTCGTCAGATCCTCGAGTTTCTTCACCCATTGATCCTTGTTAATGTCGGGTGACTTCTCCACATACGTATACGCCAGCGTACGTAGTGAAATGGAGAATTTTGTTTTGCCGTCTCCCCCGCCCTCACCGGATGCCGCTCCGCTGCCTTTGTTGCACCCCGTCATGACAGCTGCCGCCAGCAATAGCGCCATGCCTGAGACCATCCACTTTTTCATGCTACCCCTCTTTTCATCCTGATTTAGGTACCACTCGTTGATGAAGCGCTTTCAAATAGATGTTAAAACATCCCCACCGCCTGAAACAATGGGGATGTTTTAGATGAGATTGCGTTTTCTTTAGGTCAGCACTCCCTAGTACGTCTTGGATACCTCGATCTTTTTCGTTACACTGTTGTCGGTAAAATAGAGATGGATGCCGTGATCCTGGTCATCAATGAAATAGGGGACATACTTCGGCTCCTCGATCTTATATGGTACCAGCAGCGTTACAATTCTATGGCTTGAAGCAGGGCGCGTTTCTGCGCTCAGATGATAATGTCTTTCCAGCCCTTTGTACTCTGCCGGGTCCACCTCTGCGAATTGATCCGTCTGGCTGAGCGACAACTCACCGGAGGAAGCATATACAAACGTCCCTTCAAGCCCCGCCTTATTACCGTTTAGACGGAAGCTCTGCCCTTTCAGCTGCAGCGGGTGCAGTGCATGGAACAACCATTGAACGCTGTCCGGCTTATCCAGATCAATGTGGTCCACAATGACGAAGTAGGAGGATTGCAAAAAATGAATCTCCCGTACAACACGCTTCACATGGGGTACGGTGCTGGCATAGGCATCGGTCGCTACCGCGCGCACATAACCATCGCCATCCCGCCAATAGGCCTCTTCGATCTGCCCAGTTGCGGCCATATTCAGCACCTTGTTGTTCTCAGCATACTGACCTGTTCCACCAATCAGCAGGTTGTTTTTGGAGCGAGTCTGCCTGCGCCATTCCCGATGAAAGGAGCTGCCGTGCGCGATATAATAGCCCGTATCCGCCGCGAGCGGCTCACCGAATGCATGCAGGGTAAAGCTGTTCTGATCCGCATGACTGTGGCTGATGGAGCCATAACGGCTCGACTTGAGCAGCAGCATAACATGCTCATCCGGATCGTCCATCCGGTGATGCATGGCTACCCACCCCACATCACGGAACCACTTAAGTGGCTCGATGTCCACAGGCGACTCTTCCTCCACCTGCGGATAATCGTGGCGGTATACCAGATCGTCAAAGTTAAAGTCCCACCAACCGTAGTTATAAAAAGCTCCCTCTGTCCCCGGATCGGATTGGCGAACACGCTCAAAGTACCACTGGTACCAGCGGTTGCCTGTAACACCTGCCAGTTGGCGGACAAGATAGCCTGTTTTCAAGTTTACCGGGTCACCCAGCGTAGACTGATCTCCAAAGCTGACGCGACGAGCATCGGGCGGGTACACATAGAGTGGAAAATCCCCGGTACGCTGGAAGAACGGCCGACGGAAGAAGTCGATGCCCGCATAGTTTCGCAACAAATTCATCGCTTCGGTCACATAGGCCATGCCTGTTGTCCAATACATTGGACCTTCGGCCCAACCTCCATCACTTCCTCCCCAAGGGGAGTACAGACAGGCATAATAATCGATCGCATAATCCAGCCACTCTGCAGCCTGCTGCTCCTCATGCAACAAGGCCATACAGCAGGGCACAAGCACGGAGGATAATGAACGCACGGCATGGCTGTCATAAGGCACATGATGGATTTTCGAGCGAACCATCACATGCTGGGCCACCTGTTCTGTCCGCCGCAGCAAGCTGCGCCTTACCACCTCTTGCTCATCACTGGTCAACTCATCATGCAGCCAATCATAGCCCCAAGCGAGCGCGGCGGCGACCCGAAAAGCCGCCTCATCGTTATAATCACGGGAGGTCGTTCCCTCCGTATCCCAAGCCGCCACATGCAATAGCCAGGTTTTGGCTGCTCCAAGCAACCGTTCGTCACGTAGCACCCGCCCAGCGATGCTGAGATGACGAATCGCATATAACGTTTCCTGACAGTCAATGTACATTTGCCTCCAGAGCGGAGCGACACGTTTGTTCTCCGGGTAAGGCATCGGTTCGCTGATCAGCTCGCGGTTGGCCCACGGTTCCACGGAATTTGCCATAAACACATCCCAGCCGCAATATGTAGCATCTGACGCAATGGCATCCGCAAGTTCCGTTAGCCCGTTCTCTCCGAGCCATAGCCGAGGGTGAGACGTTTCCGTGGCAACATATCGCTGTGCCCGAGAAGGTATCGGTGTCTCGGGTAATCCCGCTGGTACCGTAAACCGCCTCACCTCACTCCATGCCGACATTTCCTGCTGCTTCCCCAGCACGGCGTCCGCTTTTACTTCGCTATCTTCCTGCACTGGTTGATCTACAAGCAGCGCATATCGCCAATAATACTCCCCAGGTTGCAGCACCCGGTCAGGCGTGAAAAAGTTATACGGGAGCGGCGCAAAGGTCATCGTCTCTTCTTCCTGAAAAGAAGGTCCCACCGACACCTGCAGCAAATAGGCATTCTCATCCTCTTGCTGCGCCGCCATCCAGGTAAATCTCGGCGGATTTTCTGCAAGAACGGTATGTTCATCAGGAGCGTAGTCCACATGGAACGGCCCGCTGATTGGTTGGTACAACGGTCTTTCTGCAAGCTTCCGCTTCACTTCCATCGTATCGTCCCCTCCTTATCGCAATGGTGTAGCATCAACGCATGTACATTCCGCCATTGATTTCAATCGTTTCTCCGGTTATAAAAGAACCCAGCTCGGAACACAGGTATAGCGCCGCTCCTGCGACATCATCGGGTGTCCCTTCCCGTCCAAGCGGAATGCTGCTTACGGCAGAAGTTCGGCCTTCCGCCGAGGTGAACGTAGCATGGAATGCCGTTTGCCCAATGAAGCCCGGTGAAAGGGCATTGACCGTAATCCCGCCTGGAGCCAGTTCTTTGGCAAGCCCTTTGGTTAACGCAATGACGGCCGCCTTGGAGGCTGCGTAAATAGCTGCACCCGGGCCGCCTCCATTATGAGCCGCTACCGAGGTCAGATTGATAATTCGGCCGCCTCCAGCCGCCCTCATGCCAGGAATGACCGCTTTGGATACAAATACGGCGCTCTTCAGATTGACATCCATAATCCGGCTGTAAAGCTCCTCGCTCATCGTTTCAATGGGGCTCCGTTCCACCAGATGCCCTGCATTATTAATCAACAGATCAATCGGACCGCCGAAGCGGAGTGTGATATCCCCAACCATCGATTCTATGGCATTCGTATCGGTCACATCTGCCTGAAATGCAGCTGCTTCACCGCCAGCATTCCGGATGGCGGCAACGACCTCCTCCGCCCGATCCATATTATGCAGGCCATTCACAGCCACCTTTGCTCCGCAACGTGCCAATGCCCCAGCAATGGCAGCACCAATTCCTCCGCTGGAGCCGGTAACCAGCGCAATTTTGTTCTGCAAGTTGATATTCATGTTCTATCTTCCTCCCTGTTATAGATTTAATTAAATCCGCTTGCTATGCTGATCTGCGGGAAGCGCCATCGTAATGGTCGTTCCCAAGCCTTGCTCACTCTCAATCATTAAGCCATATGTTTCTCCAAATACCAGCTGAATCCTGCGATGAACATTCATGAGTCCGATGCCTCCGCGATGGTATACATCATCGGAATCTTCGCCTGCCAGACGATTCAATTCCAGACGGTCACGCAGCTTCTCCAGGCGTTCCTCGCTCATACCCATACCGTTATCCTGGACGATGACAAGAAAGCGATCTTCCAGGCGCCGAGCATCGATACGGATAAAGTGACCGGGCTCCATGCCTCGTGGAAATGCGTGTTGTAGCACATTTTCGACCAGTGGCTGAAGAGTGAGTCGAACCATTTTTTCCAACAACAGATCCGGTGCAATGATGACCTCAACTTCAAGCTCCCGATCCATGCGATGTTTCATGATGGAAAGGTAGGCCAGCACATGCTTCAACTCATTGGCAACCGTAATTTCCTCCAGATTGGTCTGAATGGAATAACGGAGCATATGAGCCATCGATTCCACCATCTGTGCAATTTCTTCGGAGTCCTGTACGACGGCATAACATTTGATCGTTTCCAGGGTGTTGTAGAGAAAATGCGGATTGATCTGCAACTGAAGCGCCTGAAATTCCGCACGGTGCCGTTCCAGCGCCTCCTGCTGAAGCTCAATTTCCGACTTCTGGCGGCGCAGCTCCGATTCGTATACACTCTCAATCATGTCCGACAAGCGGCTGACCATCAGATTATAGCTGCGGATCAGCACACCAATTTCATCGCGCCTTTCCTTCATCTCCACCTTGTTCCAGATTCCCTTCTCCGTCTGTCTCATTCCGTTCATCAGCACACGAATGGGTTCCACTTGAGATGCTCCGATCCGGTAGGCCACGACAAGCGCAGCGAGCAAGGTCCCTGCACCAACCCATAAGGTCGCCGAACGGATCGTTGCAATCGGTCTTTGCAGCTCCGACAGCGGCACGGAAGCGACAAAGCGCCATCCCGAATATGCAGAAAGCTCCGATATGAGCAGCCGTTTGGTGCCATCCGTGTTCTGTTCCAGTGATCCTGCCTCCATGTGCATAAGCCTGTTCACAGTGTTGGACGGCATCGATGTCTGCGCCTCTTCATCCCCGGGTGTGTAGATTACAGTTCCGTTCTGATCCATCACATACTGATACCCACCTTGACCGAGGTCGAGTTCTCCCCATATTTTGTCAAGCTCCAGCACATTTACTTCCATCGCCAGTACTCCGTTAGGCGTATAGGAGGACACCCCTCTAATCCGGCGCGCAATCGTAATCACATTGGCACTCTGTCCACTGCGAATACTCCGGGTAAGCAATGTCGATTCGCCATTTGCAGGGGTTGCAGCCAGCAACTCCTTATACTGCTGTGCTGCGTCGATATCCGGTATGCCGGCTGAATTCTGGTTGTCATCAATGACAACACGCCCGTTTTCCCCAATAACATATAGGAACTTGATCTGTGGGTATAACATAAAAACAGGCGGGAACACGTTCGTCTTAATCTGACGGCTGTACTCGTAATAGGCATAACTGTCCTCCGAATTCATATCGAGAAAGTGCTTCACACTTCCGTTCGAGAGGATGGAGTAGGTTGCACGATCATAATTTTGCAAATACAGATCAGTCTGGTACGCCGTATTGCGCATCGTTTGGGCGATGTTGTCCGCAAGCTGGTCATTCATTTCAGTCGAGGCATAGGTATAGGTGAACAGGCCGATGGCGGACAGAGACAACGTAATCACGACGGCAAAATGAAAGAACAGGCGGATGGACAGGCTGCGCTTCATCATTCAATGCCCAACTTGCTGCGGTATTCGGACGGTGTCAGTCCGGTAATTTTCTTGAATGTTTTCGTAAAATGGGGATGGTCCGCATATCCCACTTCGTAGGAAATATCCGTAATCCGGTTGCCCGGCTGTTCCAGCATGCGTTTGGCCAGTTCCATTTTGCTGCGTATCCGGTATTGGATAAAGGTCTGGCCTGTCGTCTGCTTGAACAGCTGGCTAAAGTAGGACGGGTTAAGGCCCAGCTTGGCAGCAATCTCGTCCAGCGAGACTTCGCGGCGCAAGTGCTTCTCCAGATAGGCTTTTGCTTCTTCCACCGGATGTTTGCGCTTGCCACTGCGCTTTTCCTTGATCGTCTTCATTAACGTGTGGATCTCGTTGCCCAAAGCCTCGAAGCACTCTTTTGAGGAAGCGCTTTCATTAATCTCGCAGGATGTACTCATCGTTCCATTGCCACGTGCGTTCATCCGGGCTACAATCAATTCCAGCAATTCCTGAAAAAGCTCCGCTGTCTGCTCAGGCATTAAGGAATATGCCGGATAACGACCAGACCATGCTGCGAGCAGCTCCGTTACATCGGACTGCCGTAACTCCCATATGGCCTCTTCCAGACGCATCGCCCAATCATTCAGCTCCCTCACGGGTACAAGAGAAACCGTAGGTTTATCTTCTTCGGTTGCCAGCAATTTGAGCAGCAGTTCATGAAGCTCCTGTCGTCCCACAGGCTTTAGCAGATATCGCTTTACTCCATAATCCATACAAGCTCTTGCATATTCAAAGTCCGAATAACCGGAAACCACAATAATGCGCATCGTACTTCCTTGCTCGGATAAACGTCGGCACAGCTCAATACCATCCATCGTCGGCATGCGGATATCCGTAAACAGGATGTGTGGCCGAAAGGCCTCTACCACCTGAAGGGCCTCTTCCCCATGCGCTGCCTGTCGTATCTCACAGTCGAACAGCCCCGCTTGCTTGATCATTTTTGCCAGACCCATCCGAATCATCGGTTCATCGTCCGTAATCAAGATTCTGAACATCGCCATTCCCCCGTTTCCGTCAGATCTGTATGCTTCTTGTACTTAAGATTTGACGGAGCCGACCATGATTCCTTTTACAAAATGCTTTTGCAGGAAAGGGTAAATGATAATAATCGGTAAGGTGGCGATGATGATGGTTGCCATTTTGATGCCTTCCGGCGACGTATGTGCAAGGGTGCTGTAGACGGCAGAACCTGGATCGACGGAAATATCGTCACTCTCAAACAGCTTCTTAAGTGTTACCTGGATCGGCCACCAGGCTGGATCATTCAGATAATAAAGCGCGGTGGAATAGGCATTCCAGTGGCCCACCGCATAGAAAATGCCGAGTGATGCCATGGCTGGTTTGGACAATGGGATGACGATACGCCAGATGATGCCGAATTCCCCACAGCCGTCAATACGGGCAGCGTCGATCAGTTCACCAGGCAGCTGTGCGAAGAACGAGCGCATGACGAAAAAGTTAAAGGCATTAATCGCTCCTGGCACAATCAGAACCAGCGGGTTGTTGACCAGATGCAGTTCTTTCATCAAGATGAAGTTCGGAATGAGTGGCGCCGAGAACACAACGGTCACTAGGACAAACATGACAACCAGGGAGCGCCCCTTGTACTCTGGACGGGAAACGGGATACGCCAGCGATGCCGTTGCAGCGAGATTGACCAGCGTCCCGAACAGCGTCACCCCAACCGATACTGCAAATGCCCGCCAGAACGAAGCATCGCCGAATACATATTCATAATTGATCCAGGTAAAAGCAACAGGCCAGAAGCTGACCTTTCCGCCCATGATCGCTTCCGAGCTGCTAAGAGATTGAGCCAACACATTAATGAAAGGCAGAATCATCGTCAACGAGAGCAGCGTAAGAAAAACGAGATTTCCAATGCGGAATATACGGTAACGGACACTGGGGGTACGCATCTATCTCGCCTCCTAATACAGGCTTTCGCCGGTTGTTTTTTTGCTGAAGAAATTACCTAGTAGAACAAGCATCAAACCCACGACCGACTTGAACAATCCGATAGCCGTTGTATAGCTGTATTGCTGTGAGAGCAGGCCAGCTTTGTAAATATACGTATCGAGAATTTCACCCGATTCCAGATTGAGCGGATTCAGGAATACGAACACTCGCTCAAAGCCCAGATCAAGGAACTTCCCGATGTGCAGCAGCAGCAGGATCATAATCGTCGGCAGTAATGATGGCAGAGTAATCGACCATATTTGCTTCAAACGTCCGGCTCCATCGACCTCTGCCGCCTCATACAGATCGGGATTAATTCCCGCAATGGCAGCCAGGAAAATAATTGTGCCGTAACCGGAATCCCGCCAAATCCCCGAACCGATCAGAATGGAACGAATGTAAGAGTCTTCCCCAAGAAAGTAGATCGGTTGCATGCCCAGAAATCCAAGTGCCTTGTTCACCACCCCGGCATCCATCGAGAAAATACCCATGAAGATACCACTAATGACGACCCAGGACAGAAAGTGAGGCATGTATACAATCGTTTGCAGCAAACGCTTAAACACAATCATCCGCACTTCATTCAGCAGAATGGCCAGTAAGATCGGTACCGGGAATGCAATCACCAGATCATATAGTCCGAGCAGAAGTGTGTTATTGAGAATTCGTAAAAAGTCATAATGGCTGAACATCTTCTGGAAATGCTCCAGGCCTACCCAATCACTTCCGGTGATGCCTTTGAAAATGTTGTAGTTCTGAAAAGCAATGATCGAGCCGAACAGAGGCACATATTTGAAAAGGAAAAAATACAGAATGCCCGGTACGGAGAGCAGATATAGTATCCGGTATCGCCACAGATAACGTCCTGCATCTCCGAGCCGAGTGCCCAGACCAGACGAGTTAAGTCTGGCTGCTCCCCGGCTTGGCGGCGCAATGTACGCCGGCTTCACGTCTTCTCCCCTCCTTGCTTCTGTGATTGCGTGGCTTTCAAATTATCAGGAACGTTCTCGTCCCATGGGATTTCGTTGAATTCAACGGAAATATATTCCGGCTCACGGTCGATAATACGCGAGAGCTCGCGTGTGAACACCTCCACTATCTCCTGCTTTTGCTCATCCGTCCTGCCTTCATACAGCCTGATCGTAATTTCTGGCATCCGAGTTAAGCTCCCTTCACCATATAATGTAAACGCTTCAACAACTTCATCTTAGCGTTCCTGTGAGAGAGCAACAATGGACTGTCTTTTCGTTCACTTGTGTTTTCTTTAGGTCATGACAATCAAGCCCAAAAGGCCCCCATACGAACGGTGGCCTCATGCATCAGTATACTTTTATGGATAATACTCATTAATCACACTCCATACAGAGTGCGACGTAAATGAAGTCCTTAATGCGTGGGTCCGGGAAATTTCAATCCACGCACTCCATACAGAGTGCGACGATACTAAACGTTGTCTTGGTCGGTCTTTAGGTTTATTTCAATCCACGCACTCCATACAGAGTGCGACCATCAACTACTTGGGAAATATCTTTTTCTTCAGCGATTTCAATCCACGCACTCCATACAGAGTGCGACAATGACGGACCGAGAGTACAGCAAGTACCTGGACATTTCAATCCACGCACTCCATACAGAGTGCGACGGACATCTACAATAAATTGGGAAAAGACTTCTCTATTTCAATCCACGCACTCCATACAGAGTGCGACAGTTTCCTGTCTGAACAGCCCTCGGACAAGTAAAGAATTTCAATCCACGCACTCCATACAGAGTGCGACTAGACACGAAAAAACGCGTCAGTCTTGGCGGAGTATTTCAATCCACGCACTCCATACAGAGTGCGACATCTGCGACGGCATGGATCGCGTCGGCATCGATCAATTTCAATCCACGCACTCCATACAGAGTGCGACACGATCCGGCTATTTTTGCTGCCTACACCAAAGCGATTTCAATCCACGCACTCCATACAGAGTGCGACGTTGACAGACCGGAACTGGCTTGGGTCGGTGAAGGATTTCAATCCACGCACTCCATACAGAGTGCGACTAAGAGAGCTCGCAAGAGATACGGATTGCCACTATATTTCAATCCACGCACTCCATACAGAGTGCGACTGGACAGAAGAATGCCAAGTGTGCGGCGATCCGGTATTTCAATCCACGCACTCCATACAGAGTGCGACCAGCATGCGATTCTACAAAGAAACATTGCTAAAAAATTTCAATCCACGCACTCCATACAGAGTGCGACAGCAAGCGGTCATTGATATCAACAACAGCAAAACCATTTCAATCCACGCACTCCATACAGAGTGCGACCATCACATTTTTAGGTCTAGTCTATCAGACCTAGATTTCAATCCACGCACTCCATACAGAGTGCGACCCCATTCTAGGCTCTTTAGTGTTACTTTCCCAAGTTATTTCAATCCACGCACTCCATACAGAGTGCGACAGCGAAAAAGTACGTAATAGCAATATTTCTCGAATAGATATTAACGTCTTTTCGTTATTTCAACTTAGTTAGAACCTTTACTCGATCGAATTTGCTTAAAATCCATTGCCAAAAGGTCACAAAAATGACCTTTTCGACAAGTTTCGAGGTGCGAATCCCCCAGGGAAATCATGTGAGCTTGGTATTCGCACCGGCTACAGTATTAATGGATCACCCCTATCATAGGAATCTTTCGCTCCTACATGTTGGACTTTACTTTTGTAATTATCACCTAAATTATAGAATCGAAGACTATCTGTATCCTTGTCAATCAATTCTTCCAATTCAAATCGTAATCGTCTAAACTGGGTAGCGTCCAGTCTACATTCAAATACGGAGTTCTGCACACGTTGTCCGTGATCTACACACTTCTTTGCCACTTTAGATAGCCGTCTTCTGCCCTCACTATCTATCGTGCTTACATCATAAGTAATCAAAATAAGCAATCATTACACCTACTTCCACAGAAACGGAGGATATTCATCCAGATCTCCGCGTATATATCTTGCCAGTAGTAACGCTTGAGTGTATGGTACTAGCCCCCAAGGTATTTTTTCATTCAGAAACGGGTGCATAATCTTGTCCTGTTTACGATCTTGCCACGCTTTTAACACTTTCTTTCGTGTATCATCATCCATAATCACTGCAAGATTTTCTTTCACATAAAATCCTTTATCGCTAACTACCTTCTTGTTAATAAGAGAAAGCACAAATCGATCGGCATACACGCCCCGGAGCTCCTCCATCATATCCAGTGCGAGAGAAGCTCTGCCAGGACGGTCACGATGCAAAAAACCAACATATGCATCAAGTCCGACAGATTCAAGTGCAGACTTCATATCATTAGCAAGCAATGTATAGGCAAAAGATAATAACGCATTCACTTTATCTAAGGGAGGTCTCCGACTGCGTCCGTAAAAGTAAAATGACTCCTTTTGCTGTAGGATCAGATCATCGAACACAGCGTTATATTGAACAGCTGCAGAGCCTTCCAAGCCACGCAATACGTCCAATTGCTCTACCTCGCGTAACAACTTCATTGTCTCGCCTAGCGACTCCGTAACCTTCTTCATTCGTTCCGTGTCGATACGTAGGGCATAATCCCGTGTTGCACGTTCCAAAATCCACTTGTTGTTGTACAATTTGCCTGTAATCATATTACGAGCAACCCTCGCACTACGCACCTCATCGTCCGAGATACGATACTGTTCTTTGCGAAGAACCACATTTCCACGATCTTCACCAATGACCCGTGCGAGGAATCGCCCTGTTCGTGTCATAAACGTCAAACTAACATTGCGAGACGCACAAGCCCCCATCAGTGCTGGACTTACTCCAGCATAGCCAAAGGTGCATACGGCTTCCAGATTATGCAGCGGATAACGAGCAAGAATTTCTTCCTCCTGCTTCACCACAATGTTCTCACCATCCAGTGAAAGGTATGTATCGGGTAATGTCACAAATAAGGTGTTTAGCAGTTTTTTCATTCATTTAACCTGCTTTCGATGTAACTTGAAACAGAGCGTTTGTTCAAGATATCAGGTACACAAATATTGTTCAAAGAACAACTTAGGCAGTGTGGCCCGGCTTTGGCTTTGGGTGTGTGGTTCCGTTCAAAGTAAGATCTCATTTCTTGAATACTCGCCCTCACACGTTTCCGATCTGCCGCAGTAATTATGACTTCTACCCGATGCTTGATCTCGTCATAATAAAAATAGGCCTTGTGAATATCACATACGAGCATCTCTTCAAGACACATGACTTGTGCTACCAATTGGGAGTGATCGGAATCATTTCGTTTGGGTTTGCCGCGTTTGTATTCAACAGGACAAGGAAGGTATACCCCTTCCTCCCCTGCAAGCGGAACTCCAGCCGGATCACGAATGAACTCAACTACGTCACAGATACCTGTGATACCAAGTTCTCTCGATTGTACCGGAAGTGCACGAACCACTAGTTTATCTCCTCGTTTTTCACGAAGTGCTGGTTGATCTGCCTTTCGATGCAAATGATCTCCCTCAATGGTACGCACGTTGTCTTCCCACTGCTGTTCAATATGAATCAATGCCCACTGTCTTCTACAAAAGTTAAAATGCTGAATACCTGAAAGCAGTAGGTAATCCTCTTCGTTATAGTCCTTCATATTCTTGGACTGCCAAGCCTTCCAGTGGCACTACCGTATAGTTATAATCTTCGTAAGACTTTGCTTCTGCTACGTCTGGTTTCAATTCAATTTGCAGAGAACGATGTACTTTCGCAGATGAATATTGCCCCATCTTGGAACTATGCTCCCACCAATACAGTTGGTGCACCTCCATACTACCGTCAGGACGGGCAGAAGACGTGTCATTTTCAAATAAAGTTCTCAGTGATTCACGAATTTTCTCTGCGTCTTCATATGTAAAGCCGGTCTTCTCAGCCAGTTGCGTGTTAATACTGCCATAGAATACATATACTCCAAAATCTACGCGATGCTTCATGCCCATCGTATCCGATCCTTTTTTGTCCGGATCTTTAGCCGTTGTGACTGAGTTTACACTCTTCGTAATCTGCATGCTGGAAATATCAATCCGATTCAAGCTTACAGCGGTATGGATGGATACTGGACCCCGAATACCCACAGAGACATCGGTACCACTAAAAGCAAATACTTGTCCAAAGCTACGTACGTCTATCCAGGATTGACAAGCAGCCTCCGCATACAGATCTTTGTTTGCCTTCTTGCCTTTGGCATGTTCCTGCACATTCTCATTTGCATCAACACGATCTTTAATGGAACGGTGACTATCATTACGTTTTTCATCAGATTGTACGAGAATAGACTCTCCCATATCCTGCAGACGGTTACGAATTTTACGCTTGATACATACATCCGAGATCTCCCCTAAACCGTCATAGTTCTGACGGGGACGGTTTCCATTCAGTGGATCTCCATTCGGATTAGCATTACGAACAGACAGCACAACAGCAAAATCGATTTTGTGATCAAGTGTACTCATTTAGTTATCCCCTTGTTCGTTCAATTGGTTTTCATCGTCGTTATCAAGTGCAACTGCAGCATCCTTATCTTTCTTGCTTGTATATAAATCATTACGCTGACTGTAGAAGCCTAGTAAGTATAGTCCCGTAAGTGGCTTGTCTGTAAAATCTTCCAACTGTAGTTTGTCTCCAACTTCATCTAGCAACGAATTATAATATCTGGCACCCGTCCCCATCCGCGCTTGATAAGGTTGGAGATTAGATTGAATAATGCTCCAAGTTCTGCCTGGTCGTTGCGCAAAGGCATTCATATATCGAATGGCATTTGTTGCTCGTTTTTCCTCTTTACCCAGAGCACTTCTCTCTAATACATCTGCAATGGCAAGCATTCTGCCAAATACGTAGCTACGATCCGTTGTTTCAGTATTCAGACTCACCCCGTACCCCTCCTTCTTATTAACAAGTGCACACGTGATACTCAGTGTCTTCTCCCACTCCCAATTGTCCATTCCTACCGGGTTGGATGCACGGTGAATCGAACTGCGAACGATGTCTAGTGGAATGGGACGTTGATCAATAATACATGGGAGCATACGCTCCATTAGTCCTTTAATTACCTTCTCACTGGCTCGTGGGCCATAGGCTGCAAAAGCAATGTCTTTCGTCGCGGGCGCCCCAATAAACGAGACGGGTTTGTCGTTTTTATTTTTCTTATAGCGATGTATCCAGTAACAACTCTCATGCCAAGCTGTTATCCGGTCCAGATACTCATTCTGATCTAAACTCCGATAATACATAATCGACATTCGCCCTGGTGTGGCCGCATCCAGTGTCATCAAAGTCACTTCATGCTTGGAGTTATACTCCCCATCGTATCGGTAGCCACCAATCGCCTTCCTGATTTGCAAGGCAAACTCCTTATGTGTTGTATCCCCGCTAACAGTTGCTTCCTCATCATCTTCATCCCACAAGCTAAATGTATCTTCTTGGGGTTCAGGCAAATCTAAACTTGTACTACCCCACACTAGAAAAACTTTGCCGTCTATAGTGGTTCCTTGCCGATCAATAAGCCACTTCAGCGCGTTATGGCCTTTCTGTGAAGCTTCGTAGCTAACTACCGCTGCGTCACGACTGGAACGAAAACGCCCCCGATACGTAAATCCACTGGAGTCGTTGGCGGAGATCAACTTGGACTTGTCCCCTGAGTGACGTATGCGAGAAGCATGTTTATCAGCAACTGGCAGATAATCACCTGTCACGAAACAGATATCCTTGTCCTGCAAACTCATCTCGTAAAACTGGATAAATGATTGTTGTACCGAAGCATCCCGCCACAATCTGGATTCGGGCTCTCCTGGAATATCTACAGCAAATCGGACAAATGCACCACTCTGATCCGAAGCAATCACATTGAAGATGTCAGGCTTTTTCCCTTCCTGGTCACCAGGCCCTGCGATCCACTTCTCCAGCAGCTTACCTTGGCTATCCACATGAAGTATGCCTCTGCTTACTAAATCAGCGATGAGTGTGCCTTTGCTAACATAGCGAAGTACACTCTGTACTCTAGGGTGACTAAAGGGAGATTCGCACCAAGCCTTCAGTTGGATCAAATAATCTTGATACGGTGTTCCTTTGGCTTCTCCGCAGAACTGAGTGTAATCTCCTGCAACATAGGCTAACTTGTCAAAAAGCGGATACGGTACAGGCGCACTCGTTCGGCTTGCGGAAGCCTCGGTGCAGGGAATAATCGTGCTGCCATCATTCTTTTCTACTACTTTGGCATTTACGATATTTCCTTTTTCATTCAGGTGCACTTCAATATGCGCGGTCTGGGTTGTGTGCGAGATTGGAATTAAGGCGTATTCCTTGCCGCTTTTCTTCATTTCAAATTGCCCTACGACCTCGGCGTGATCATCATACGTTTTGCTTAAGTTAGCAAGCCAGCTCATTTACTCACCTCATTATCGAACCACTCTGAGTGTAAATCATCAACAGACTGCATATTCTCTGAGCCAAATATCTTAGCTGTACCTTCTCCCGCTTTGCGTACCAATGTACATTCATCCGGACGGATAAAACGAATCACACCATGTTGCATTTTCGCTTTCCACAGACGAACCTCTCGCACATTGCTTCCCGTTTCATCCGGGTAATTGATTCCATGTATCATCGTGCCAAAATCAAGCTCACCTATACGATCATAGAAGCTCTCGCCTTCACCGAACTGGCAAGGTTCGACGTAACCCTGACATTCACGAGTTCCCAGGAAAATATCTCTTCGTCCTCCGACCTGGATAGCTCGTTTAGCGATATTGTGGTGTTTGTGTTCGTTTTGGTCATGTACCAGATCTTCACGATGAGGATTAAATTCAAAATGAGCCTTCACCTGATATCGAACATCTCTTAAATAGGTGTAATAGGCTAATGTGTTGCCACCGCTATATTCAATCGGACGCATGCCCTTCGATTCCGTTTGAATTGGATTCATGACGCGGACTTCGTCTATAATCCAAATCAGCGTCGGCTTCCAGTAAATGGATTCTACAATGCCTTTGAGGGCTTGATATGTAGGAATCTGATAAGAGAATTTCTCTCCCCCAAGTTTCGTAAGCGGATCGGTGAATAGCGCATATTTTCCCGAAACCTCAAATTCGATTTGATTTCTCAACGTTTCAGCTCCTTTCTATGGGCTGTAGGAGGGAGAAACATGTGTCATGAAACTCCCTACTCGACGTTAGCGTGCCCTTTTCATATCATCATCGTTGCCCAAGCGCCCTCCCCTTTGGATTCCACACCAAAGTCTTCTGAGTATGCTGGTTCCCGTAGAGCAAGGACGTGACCATGTAACAATGGATACAAGTCCCCACTTTTTTCTAATGTCCTGAGTTCATGATCATAGATGTTCACCGTATATTGCTGGGCTTTTCGCAACAAATCCCCCAATTCACTCGGCTCCAGCTTACCATTCAGGTCAATAATCAGTTCCTTACCTTCTTCTCCGTAAGGAACAAGTACAGCAGTGGCATTCGTCAATATGGCTTCAAAATATTTCTCTGCTGTAGCGATAGCATAATGATTAACAACCTCAGGTCTTGTAGCATGTTTCTTTTGGTATGCATCCACGTAATAGCGGTTCCGGTCCATCAGATCAAACAAGTTCTGTTCGAGCTTAGGAATGGGGTAGTGCATTTTGTCTTGAATATCGTGAAAGTAATATTTAAAATAACGAGCGATTGCTTCAGAAGATAATAAATCATTCCCTAGTGATTCCGGATCTTCCTTGAAATCATGGAGCACTCGCTCTGTCTTCTCGGCACCAATTTTAATCTCAGGTAGGTGGGTTAACACTTCATCCGATGATCGGATAATGTACACATTGCGAATCTCATCTTTGCCGTGCCGATTACATCGACCAGCCGCCTGGGCAATCGAATCCAAACCAGACAAAGAACGAACCACACATTCGAAGCTGATATTCACGCCTGCCTCAATAAGCTGTGTGCTCACGCAAATGATACGTTCTCCCTTTGCCAATCGTTGAATTACGCCATTCTCTCCAGAAAGGACCTCTTTGCGATGTGCAGCACACATATTGGTACTTAGATGAACAACCTGAACGCCGCTGTCTTGCAGCCATTCCACTTCATTCAACTGTTCAAACAGTTTACGAACTGCCATTTTCGTGTTCAAAATAACCAGTACACTGTTTACTTCTCTCATTTGTTCCTGTACAAAAGAAGATACTTCCTCTGCACCCCAGCCCGAAGGTGATTCCCGCGTAAGATCCTGTAAATCAACTCGTTTGAAGCTTCGTCCGACCTCATCTAAATTCTCAATAATCTCCGGCTGCTCCGAGAAATGCAACTTGTGCTTTACAAAATCCAATGCAGGCTGAGTCGCTGTACAGAGCAACAGGCTGGATCTCCCAATTACATTCAGGAAATTCAGTGCAGCATTAAAGAGGGAGATACAATGAATCGGAACCGACTGTACTTCATCAAATACAATGACTGCATTGGAAAGCTGGTGTAATCTGCGGACGTTTCGGGTTCCTTTGGCATAAAAGGTGTTCAAAAACTGAACCATCGTCGTAAAAATAATCGGCCGACCCCAATGATCCCGGGCAAGCTTGAGATTCTTTTTGCGTAAATCCAGAGTTTCCCCTTCGTCACCCTCTTTACGTTCATCATCCTTGTCATCCAATACATTAGAGTGATGTTCCAAAATCATGTCATCGTTCTTCAAAATACCGCGAATCTCATCCGCATTTTGTTCAATGATGGTGGTGTACGGAACGATATATATAATCCGTTGTTTATTATGTTCGATGGCATGTCTGAGCGCGTAGCGCATACTGGCAAGGGTTTTCCCCCCGCCTGTTGGTATGGAAAGGGTGTACACTCCTGATGGACGATACGCAAATTGTTCGCATTGCCGGGACATTTCACGTCGCAATTGATTAATGGGTGTGTCTACTATACTGCTGTGCTCAAGCTCGCTTAAATGTTGAGATAATAATTCATAACTTTGTTGAAAAAAAGACTTGTAATCGAATTCATCTGCCATTGTTTCATTTTCTTCAAATCGGCTTGTATTCGTTCGATCTGCATCGATCAGGCAGCTAAACATATATTTGATAAGCAATGCTCCCGCAATCGGCGGAAGTTTATGCTCTTTGATGATCTGTATGTATCCTTGAAGCTCTTGGGTTGCTTGCTCAAACATATGGTTGAGTTGATCTAGGGGATTGTGCTTGAAAAATTCTTCTTTCGCTTGCTCATACTGATCTAGTTCCCTGGAAATGACTCGCTCCATATAAGGTGAAGCTTTATCAGGTGATATGTAGTCTCTTAGACCCTGATGATGGGAGATAATACAATTGGCAATCCACTCCGCTGTGTACTTTGACTCAAGCGTTGTGCCACTTCCATGGTAAAGGCTGTGCAGCAATTTGCCACCAGCAGTCGAATGATCAACTGAACCTTTGCGAGGAGGGGCATCCGGGTTCGCAACAGCTTCCAGAATGTAGTTTCGAAAAAGATCTGTATTTTTGCCCATATCATGCAGAAGACCAGCAATGCCTGCCAAATATTTGACACCAATCTTCTCTCCAGCCTGTTCCGCCCCTTGTTGTACCTCTACTAAGTGATCCTGAACAGTTTGTACTTTTCCATCCTTTTGACGGATATGCGCAATATAGGTCACACCACTTCACCTCCACTGAATTTCATGACATTAATCCCAGATCCATAGGCAAAAAGACTCACATTGTAAATTTCGACACTAAAATACATTCACCTTCTATAAATTCTATACTTTTAAATTATTATGTAATTTGGTAAGAGGACAGTAAAACTTATGCAGCTAAGTCAAAACTCTATTCAATCAAATAAAAAAAACTCACCTCATGCTACGGATTAGTGTAGATGATGGTAAGTCTTTTGAGTTGTGATTGGCATTTTAGTGCATTTGTATAGATTGCTACCGCATTGGGCACCTATCAGCCTACCTGGGAAGCAATTTCAATCCACGCACTCCATACGGAGTGCGACCGTCCGGTGACCCTCGCTATCCGCTCCGTTGTGTAATTTCAATCCACGCCTCCATACGGAGTGCGACTTATTACTATCGGAAAACGGGGTGTATGTAGGTGATTTCAATCCACGCACTCCATACGGAGTGCGACGAAAAACAATGGCTAAAGCAGCAGCGAAAACACAATTTAAATCCACGCACTCCATACGGAGTGCGACTTTCATGACTTAACACGTTGAAAGCTCCCTGACGATTTCAATCCACGCACTCCATACGGAGTGCGACTGGGACTGGAGCCATGGAGTGCGACTATTTTAAACATTTCAATCCACGCACTCCATACGGAGGGCGACCGCATGGAGATATATTGTAAATTTCAATCCACGCACTCCATACGGAGTGCGACAATCTGCAATTGCGGCTCCTCATGTGGGAGAAGCTATTTCAATCCACGCACTCCATACGGAGTGCGACCTACGATTTTTGTAACTACCTGATTTCTGTTGGTCGATTTCAATCCACGCACTCCATACGGAGTGCGACACCACGCCAAAGTGTTGCAAGGCTCCCGTTACACATTTCAATCCACGCACTCCATACGGAGTGCGACTTAACAGTTCTATTTTCCACCGCACTCATAATAGATTTCAATCCACGCACTCCATACGGAGTGCGACCAGCAGATCCGCTTTCCAGTGCGTACCCTACTTCTATTTCAATCCACGCACTCCATACGGAGTGCGACGCACAGATTTCTGCGCCTTATCTCATTATGTACAAATTTCAATCCACGCACTCCATACGGAGTGCGACCATCGAGCGGTGCAACCCGCACGTTCACTTTAGCATTTCAATCCACGCACTCCATACGGAGTGCGACTACAGCACGCAAACGCCTGCTGATGCTTCCGGTTGATTTCAATCCACGCACTCCATACGGAGTGCGACGCGCTAGAAGACATTGTGGAGTGGTTGGACAAGGGATTTCAATCCACGCACTCCATACGGAGTGCGACTAGGCATTATATTGGCGATGCGGCGCATCATGCCAATTTCAATCCACGCACTCCATACGGAGTGCGACCGGATGCACAACAAGAATCTGCTATATCATAACTGATTTCAATCCACGCACTCCATACGGAGTGCGACAAGGACATTAATGTTGCCTGCTCAACTGATTCGGATTTCAATCCAACGCACTCCATACGGAGTGCGACTTTAAGGGAGAGGTAGCGGGCGCACCTGGAATGGGATTTCAATCCACGCACTCCATACGGAGTGCGACGGAAAGCGTCCAGATTTTGAAGTCACGATGTTAGTATTTCAATCCACGCACTCCATACGGAGTGCGACTCGAACGGTTCAGGATGTCCAGGATTTGCAGGAAAATTTCAATCCACGCACTCCATACGGAGTGCGACAGGTAACCAGTTCTGTCCATATTCGTATGCCAGATTTCAATCCACGCACTCCATACGGAGTGCGACACAAATTGTTCTGGACATGCGTGGTGGTGCTCGTATTTCAATCCACGCACTCCATACGGAGTGCGACGGCTCCCTTTTAACAAGCTGCCGATCCGGCAGGGATTTCAATCCACGCACTCCATACGGAGTGCGACGCAAGGCTTGCGAATATTTGTTGCTTTTCATTGAGATTTCAATCCACGCACTCCATACGGAGTGCGACTTATAGTCGACCTGCTGCATCGGCTTTTATAGGTATTTCAATCCACGCACTCCATACGGAGTGCGACAATTCGAATTGACCTTGGTGTCAAGTCTGATTTGATTTCAATCCACGCACTCCATACGGAGTGCGACTTGATTTGAGTAAGCCTATTGACTGGTCACCTATATTTCAATCCACGCACTCCATACGGAGTGCGACAACTGGGCCATGATATCCCACGGCACGCTAAATGGATTTCAATCCACGCACTCCATACGGAGTGCGACGTTGTACGGCTACATAAGGAGACGTTGGCATGGAATTTCAATCCACGCACTCCATACGGAGTGCGACTAGGGAACAATCTGATGTACAGATAAGGATTTATATTTCAATCCACGCACTCCATACGGAGTGCGACAGCGAAAAAAGACGTATCTTAACGATCTGATCCGTCAAAAACACGTTTTTTCACTATTATTCTATGACTTTCCATATCATATTACAATCTATTCCTGTCTACTTTATGCCAAAAGGCAATAAAACACCCCTTTTCGACAACATCTGAGGTGCGAATCCCCCAGGGTTTTCATGTGAGCATCACATTCGCACCTGCCTGAGTACATATTGATTCCCCTGAATAACCTTCTCACTCTCCCCGTGTACATTATGACAAAGATCACATCCACTCTGCCTGTTTGAGTGCTACAGTTATAAACGACCAAATGACCAAATAAGTAATTCGGTCATTTTTAGATATATCTTTTACTCTATTAGACAACAAGGAGGTGTATATACCATGAAAACCATCGATCGAAGGCAGCAGGTCATGGACTCGGCTGAGAAATCGTTCGCGCTGTTTGGTTACAAAGCCACAACTATGGAACAGGTAGCGAGACTTGCCAATGTGGGCAAGGGAACCATCTATACTTTTTTCGAAAACAAGGAAGAACTGTTCAGCGAGATTCTCCATTCAATCATTACGGATATGAAACAGATTACGGAGCAAACGGTCAAGGAAGAGAATTCTTTTCTGGACAACGTGCACCAGAGCATGGATTCTTTGCTGGAGTACAGGGAGCAGCATGAGCTGTTGATCAAGCTGTTTCAGGAGGTTAACGAATTCGGAACGCCTCAAGCGAAGGAAGGTTTGCAGAAAGTAGAAACTGCGATTCTTGAATATTTGGAGCGCCAAGTAAGACGTGCGATGAAACTGGAGCAGATTCGCGAGGACGATCCCAGACTGGTCTCTTTTGTCCTGTTGAAGCTGTACGTTACCTTAACATCCGACTGGAACAAAGCACATCCTTCGCTCAACAAGGATCAGATCAAGGATTTCGTAGGCCTCTTTCTCAAGAGTGGTTTATCCCCTACATAAAAAAGAAGCGAGACAGAATCCTTTTAACATTAGAGAAAGATAGAACAACAGAGCAGCGTGATGATGGGGAGAGAACATGATGAAATCATTTACTGTATTTGGGCAGGATTTGAAGTCCGCCTTCAAGAAACCAAAAGTATATATTCCGATTCTCGTGGTACTGTTCATTCCGGTGCTGTATAGCGGTCTGTTTCTCAATGCATTCTGGGACCCTTACGGCAAAATGAATGAACTGCCTGTCGCCGTGGTCAACACGGATCAGGGAGCAACCTACAATGACAAATCGCTGGAAGTTGGTCAGAATCTGGTCGATGAATTGAAAGAAAGTGACGACTTCAACTGGCAATTCGTAACACGGGAACAAGCAGAGCAAGGTATGGAAGACAACACGTATTATATGACGATTGTTATTCCGGAGGATTTTTCCGCCAAAGCAACCACTCTGATGGATGACCATCCCCAGCCGGCTGAGCTGATCTATGAACCGAATGAAGGGTACAATTTCCTTGCGGGTCAGATTGGCGGGACAGCCGTCAAACAGATCAAATCCAAAGTCTCCGCCAAAGTGACGGAATCCTATACGGAAACCCTGTTGGATCAGGTGGAGAAAATCTCAAGCGGTTTGGCAGATGCCGGGGATGGCGCAGGTCAGATCAACGAGGGCGCGGTTAAGCTGGATAAAGGTGCCTTTAAGCTAAAAGAGAACCTGTCCAAATTGGCCGATGGGACCAACAAACTTGAAACAGGTATTACTCCGCTAAAAGAAGGCACGAATACCTTGGCTCAGGGTATTGGTGAGCTTCATACGGGAGCGAGCTCCCTCTCCAATGGTCTGTCCCAATTGGCGGCAGCAGGCACGAAGCTTGGTAACGGAGCAGCACAAGCTGAAGCAGGTGGCCAAAAGTTGCAAGCCGGGATTCAATCCGCTCAGGAAGGGGCCGCTCAATTGGATGCCGGACTGGCAGCTTCCGAAGCAGGCAGCGCCAAGCTGACTGCGGGATTGCAGACCTCCGTTCAAGGCAGTGGCAAAGTAAGTGAAGGTGCCAAGGCCGTTGCGCAAGGTCTTGCCCAACTGGCCGAGGCCAGCCCGGAGCTCGCTGCTAACCCGGCTGTACAGCAGTTGCTGGCAGCAAGCCAGGCCGTTGCCGCTGGTAGTGAACAAGTGTATCAAGGCGGACAACAACTGGTCGAAGGAAGCCAAAGCCTGCAAGCTGCGCAGCAGCAGCTGCATCAAGGCAGCAGCCAGTTAGTGCAGGGTGAGCAGCAGCTTGTACAAGGAGCGACGCAATTGTCCGCTGGACAGGAACAGCTCGCAACTGGCCTCCAACAGTTCAACGCCAAGCTGTCTGAAGCTGCCGCTGGCGGAGCCAAACTTTCAGAGGGTTCAAGTCAATTAAACGCAGGTGCAGGGAAACTGGTTGATGGGTTGAGCCAACTTTCAGACGGAATCACCACCATCGCTGACGGTTCCCGCAAGCTGGATGACGGCGCAGGTGATTTAAAAGAAGGTACAGCCAAGTTAACGGACGGCTCTGGTGAGCTTGCCACGAAACTGAATGATGCCGCCGATGAAACAGGCAGCGTCAAAAAGACGGATGAACTCGTAACGATGTACGCCGAGCCCGTTCAGGTGGATGAACATAAACATAATGAAGTACCCAACTACGGTACAGGATTCTCGCCATACTTCCTGTCTTTGGGCCTGTTTGTCGGAGCATTGATTGCAACGCTGGTTGTACCCACACGCGGTAGCTCGGTTGCGGATGCGAGTGGCTGGAATCGTTTTGTAAGCAGAACACTGGCGTTCACGATTATGAGTGCCATGCAGTCCCTGCTCGCTTCCTGGCTTGTCATGTCCGGCTTGGGCCTGGAAGTTCAAAGCGTACCATTGTTCCTTTTATTCAGCTTTGTTACCAGCCTGACCTTCATGTACATCATTCAGGCTCTGGTTACCTGGTTGGAGAATCCCGGCCGCTTCCTGGCGATTCTCATGTTAATCTTCCAATTGACCACCAGTGCAGGTACGTTCCCGTTGGAGCTTATTCCGAACTGGCTGAAAGGTTTCAACCCTTGGCTGCCAATGACCTATTCGGTAACCGGGTATAAAGCGGTTATTTCGAGTGGACAGTTTAGTGTGGCATGGGATCAGATCGGAATTCTGTGCATCTATGCCGTGATGGGTCTTGCGGCTACCTTTACGTATTTCATGGTGCATCGAACGAGTGAGGTCGAAGAAGTAAATAGTGAGGCAGTGCTTCATGTATAAGAAAGAAAAATAAAAAGCAAGGCGTGTCATAAGCAACGTCCTCGTCTGGAACACAGCGAGTCTCTGCTTATGCACGGCCTTGCTTTTTTTAGCGAAAAGACATATATTAATCGCCCTTCCTTATTCCTTATGATCCTAATATGTAGAAGAAATCTCCCCATTAGTGTATACGGCGAATACTACCAGCAGGAATAACAGGATAATCGCATAAATTGCCGTGCCGATGATGCCACAGACGAGACCAGCAATCGCGAGTCCTCTTCCCTGTTCCATACGAAGCCTGATTTCCTTAAGAGAAATAGATGCAAATACGATAGCGACAATCCCAATCAGAAATCCCAAATATGGAATCATGATTGACAAAATCCCCAGGACAAGAGCTGCGATAGACTTGCTATTGGTTTTCGGTACTACATAAGGCGGTGGTGGAAGCGGATCGCTATAATAACGGTCCACATCATTCTGACGTTGATCCAAAGGTAAATCCTCCCTGTTCGTTAAGTAGTCTCATTATACTTGATCAGCTGGAAAATTATGCTCCATTATTTGTAAATATTCCGATTTTATTAAATATATTTTATTGGTTCGGCTAAATACGTCAGGTATGCAAGGGATGAGAACTATAAGACTCTAGTTAAGGATAAAAAGATAAAACATAGCGAAATGATCTAAAATCATTCAAGAGGAAACTTGCCTTTATTTGCGCCTCACCCCATCTATTATCCACGCACTCCATACAGAGTGCGACGAGTATCTAAAAGTGCCGATTACATATGCGAACATATTTCAATCCACGCACTCCATACGGAGTGCGACGTTCTGAATTCGAGTGATCTGGTCGTTGTCTGTTTATTTCAATCCACGCACTCCATACGGAGTGCGACTCACGAGTCTGCTCACAAGCTTGGCCGGATTGCCAATTTCAATCCACGCACTCCATACGGAGTGCGACCGCTGAGAGCAACGGCCTACGCTGGTCCTAAAAAATTTCAATCCACGCACTCCATACGGAGTGCGACCCAACACCTACTGAATCATTAATTGGTGCTTTCCAATTTCAATCCACGCACTCCATACGGAGTGCGACCATTGCCGCCTTTTTCTCTTTGTCTCCTTCAAGCCATTTCAATCCACGCACTCCATACGGAGTGCGACCCTCCAAGCTTGGAAGGAAAGGTATACGATACTGATTTCAATCCACGCACTCCATACGGAGTGCGACTGCAATAGCAATGAACGTTTTGACACTTTCCGGGATTTCAATCCACGCACTCCATACGGAGTGCGACGATGGAACGTTCAATTGATAAAAACGCGGAATATATTTCAATCCACGCACTCCATACGGAGTGCGACTGCAAGAACGTTAACGTGAAGAGAAATGTGAGTGAGATTTCAATCCACGCACTCCATACGGAGTGCGACCCGGAACAACGCCGCTTAAAGAGATCATCACGGGTAATTTCAATCCACGCACTCCATACGGAGTGCGACGATGCAAAAGAGCGTTATGAACAGGATCGGCAAATTTCAATCCACGCACTCCATACGGAGTGCGACGTCGTTATTGGTCTGGACTTACGACTTCTGCGAAAATTTCAATCCACGCACTCCATACGGAGTGCGACGAAACTGACAATGCAGGCTCCTGATCGTACAATCATTTCAATCCACGCACTCCATACGGAGTGCGACAGCAAAAAAACACGTAACAACAGCATATGTATATATACTCATTACGTGTTATCAATCATGTAGTCAATTATTAGATTTAGTTTAATATAAAATACCCATTATATTCAAGTAACATGTTGCCAAAAGGTCACAAATATGACCTTTTCGACAAATTTCGAGGTGCGAATCCCCCGGGGTTTTCATGGGAGCTTGGCATTCGCACCTCCCATACTCCTGTCCAGTCCTCTATCCTTCCACTTCCACCCGCTGCAAAAACGTACGCGTACGCTCCAGCTTGGCATTGCCAAAGATCTGCTCCGGCGGACCCGCCTCAGCGATTTCGCCGTTATCCATGAAGAAGACGCGATCCGCGACATCGCGGGCAAAGCTCATCTCATGGGTGACGATCATCATCGTCATATTCTCCTGTGCCAACTGCTTGATGACACGCAGCACTTCTCCGGTCAGCTCGGGATCGAGTGCCGATGTTGGCTCGTCGAACAGCAAAATGTCGGGCTGCATCATCAGTGCGCGTGCAATCGCTACGCGCTGTTTCTGTCCACCGGACAGGTTGGCGGGATACGCATCCGCCTTGTCGGACAGCCCTACTTTACCGAGCAATTCCAGACTGCGCTGCCGGATGATCGCCGAGCTTTCTTTTTTCAACGTCTTCGGTGCCAGTTCCAGATTCGCCTGTACTGTCAGATGCGGAAATAGGTTGAAATGCTGAAAGACCATGCCCATACGACCCGTAATCTTCCGGATATCCGCGCCGCCCGCATATGCTCCGTTCTCAGCCAGCACCTGGCCTTGAATGCGAATGGTACCACCCGAAATATCTTCCAGATGAATCAGGCTGCGCAGCATCGTACTTTTACCCGAACCCGAAGGTCCGATCACGGCAATGACTTCACCCGGCTCCACGTTGAACGATACCTGCTTCAGCACATCAAGTGTACCGAATGATTTTCTTAATTGATTCACTTCTATAATATGTGTCATATGCAGACAGTCCTTTAATTAATCAGATTGGATAATTTCATATACTTCTGTGCCCTGCGAGTTTACTCAAATGTATAACGTTTCTCCAGTGCCTTGAAGAACAAGGTGAGTACCATGGTCATTAGCAAATACATAATAGCTGCAATCAGGAATGGTGTCAGGCGGAAATCCCGGTTTACTGCGGCCTGTGCGTAATGCAGCAGCTCAGGTACAGCAACAGCGTACAACAATGCCGTATCTTTGATAAGGCTTATGGATTCATTTGCAGTAGCTGGTAATGCTACCCGAAACATCTGCGGGATAATGACTTTCGTCATCGTTTGCCATTTACTTAGGCCCAATACCTGTGCAGCTTCATGTTGTCCTTTATCAATCGAGAGCAATCCACCTCTGAAAATCTCGGCAAAGTACGCACCATAATTCAAAATAAAGGCCAACGCCGCCGCCGTGAAACGGTCAAATACAAGATACTCCCCTACCCCTGGAAGCAGCGGCAGACCGAAGCAGAAGAACAACAGCTGAAGCATTAGCGGCGTTCCCCGCATCACATATACGTACGTATGAGCGATCCATGCCAACGGCTTGAATCGGCTTTTCATCAATAAGGTTACTCCAAATCCAAGTGGTACTGACACTATAATGGCCAACAAAAATAAAAAGATCGTGGTCTGTGCCCCTTCAAGCATGGGCTTCATGATGCCCAATAAATACTCCCAGCTCATCGCAATCGGCTCCTCTAATCTGTTAACCCCGCATTCCGCAGGAGACTTGCTCCTTTTTGGAATCCGGGGTCATGTTGTTTACTACATATGTCAGGCAAGTGGCCTGATCCTATTTCAAAACTTCATCTTCACCAAACCATTTGGTGGAAATCTCGGCTGCTGTGCCATCGGCATTCAGCTCATCCAACGCTTTTTGCAGCTGATTCAGCAGTTCTTCATTGCCTTTTTTCACACCAATGCCGTATTGTTCCGGAGCAAGGGATTCATCCAGCAGTTTGAACGTTCCCTCTTCCTTGGACATGTAATATCTCGCGACCACTTCGTCGATGATGACAGCATCCAAACGTTTCGTCTTGAGATCGGTAAGGGCCAGTACATTGTCCGGGAATTCGGAAGCATTCACTTTATCCTTCAGAGGACTTGCCGCGAGTGCATCTGCCGCAGAGGACAAGGCCTGCATTCCTACATTTTTGCCATCCAGTTCATCCAGCTTCGTAATCGGTGAGTCCGCGAGTGTGACTGCAACCTGGCTGTTCTCCAGATACGGCTTCGTGAACAGCACTTTATCTTTCCGCTCATCCGTAATCGTGTACCCGTTCCAGATCAGGTCGATTCGGCCGCTGTTCAGCTCCGATTCTTTGGAAGACCAATCAATGGGCTGGAACGTAATTTCTTTCCCCATTTTTTCCGCTGCCGCTCTAGCATAATCAATATCAAAACCAACAATTTCATTCTTGTCATCCCGGAAGCCCATTGGAGCAAATTTATCATCTATCCCCACAATAATGGCATTATCATCTTTGCTTCCCGAGCTGGAACAACCCGCAACAACAATCATGCATATGCTGATCAATAATAGAAATATCGCTTGTTTTCTCATCTCTCTAACCCCTCCATGTCTATAACCAAAACCCAAACGCTTTAGTTCGTTACCACGTTATCAGAGTCTTATAATAACATAGCATAGGAGAAGAGTCGAGCCTCTTACCTTTTCCTTATCTTTGAACCAGCTTAATTGTCAACAATTTGTGAAAAAGCTGCTTTCACTTTCATAGGCCCTACCAGCTTCTTACGCACCGATATATCCCACTCCTCCAGTTCCTGAAGCGTCTTCAGTTCTGTACCGGCCCATTGCTGAGCAGCCTCACGGCTCAAAGTATATTGAACATCCTCAAATGAATAAAGCACATGCTCCAAATTATCAATCCATACAAAATTGGCAGCAGCATTATATACAAGAATTCGTTCCAACTCTTCAGGCTTCATCTCGCTGGTATTCATCCTGTAATTGATCTGAGCCGTAAATGTCTCTGGATACAACTGATACCCATTCAATTCGCCGTTTAGAGGCAAGGCTTGATTCAAATGGCTGAGATTAGAGAAGTCTCCCATATAAGCACTGCGATATTTCGCTAATGCCGCAAAATCATGGACCAACGGGTCTTGCTGCTCTGCTTCATACTGCGACTGCTTCGCCTCTATTCTCGGATTAACGACGCCCTCAACCACAATAACACCAAAGATACCGAGCATGACCAATGCAATAATCCATTTATTCTTTCCCGTCATATGACATCACCTACCTCATACTTGCCCACGATCCGATACGCCCTTTGCACAATCAAAGGAATAATAATACTTAATAAAGGTATGGCAAAGGCAATCACAATTACTGTAAATTGATAGGGCCCCTCTACCTGAATCGGTCGGCTATACCAGATGTTGCTTCCAAATCGCAGCGCCGCTTGTGTACCCCATAACACAACGATGAGCCCTGCCCATAACCACCACACTCTGCGCGTCCATTGTAAGAACACAGGTGTACGAATAACTGCAGTGTCCTCTGGATCAGTCGAAGTATTTTTATTTTTCATCATGTAAAATACATACGCTCCACCAACAATCACACTCATGATCATAAGCAAATTGTTAATGGTTGCGCCCTGAACCATGACTCTCATTGGAATGGTAATGATCCAGGCCATAAGACTATAGATCAAGGCAGACTGCAACACTGCAGTCCAATAAGGAACGCGATGCACCCTGCGATGATCACTCATGATCTGCTCCATGCCAGCCACATGTTGAATGGCTGTCTGAAAAGCCTGCTCCTCGTCCATACCCTGCTCCATATAATCTTCAATTCGTGCAGCGAGATTACTGTGAATCTCTTCTTTTAACTCCTGATTGGCCAATGTATCCTGTGCATGAATGAATAGATGATCCACATGGCGGGTAATACGAGCTTCCAATGTCATATCCCTTCAACTCCCTTTTCCCCGGAAATAATCATACAGTCAATTAATGTTTTGGCTGCATGCCAAGCTTGAACTTGCTGTGTATAAGCTTCCTGCCCCTGGGTTGTAATTCGGTAATATTTGCGTCGTCCTCCCTGGGTCTCTTCCCCCCAGTAGGATTCCACATATCCACTCTTCTCCAGCCTTTTCAGACTGGAATAGAGTGTCGGTTCCTTTAATTCAAACCGTTCTCCACTCTTGCGATAAATTTCCTTAATAATGCTATAGCCGTAGTTATCCTTCGGTATAAGTACACTCAGAATAATGGGGTCAATGTTGCCTCGAATGAGGTCACTGTTAATCGCTTGTTCATCCATCTGCCAGATTCACCGACTTTCTTCAATCCTGGGTATACTATAAGACATATTACTATGTCTGTAAAGGTAATATGTATCGCATGGTACATATGCGTCGCAATGAGCAACATTCTTATCTTGTTCTTCGTCTGGAAGATATTAGGGAGGTGGATAAAATAAAAATCTTCATTACTGTGAGAACGTTGGCTTCACTCGTGTTCCTTACAACTTTGCTGATATTATCCGGCTGTAATCCTACTCCAAGTAACGGAACAAACGAACCTCCCTCTCTCCCATCGCCAAATACAAAGGAAACCGAAGTGGGTTCACTAGAGGAGAACACTCAGGAACCGGAGTCCAACTTACCTCAGGAACTGCCTACGCCAACTATCCAGAGCGAAAGCGGCATCTCTATTCCGGCTATACAGGGCAGTTATTGCTGGGGAGGTATGTGTGCTGACTATGCAGGTGATGTGGAATTGCTTGAAGGTAAAGTACCTGTCTCGGTTTTGGTGGGCGAGAACATATCTATTCACTTGAGTACGGATGTACCACCTAACGAGTTCACTCTGGTTGAATATGTGAACGGGGAGGCACGTCCCATCTCTTTGCGAGAAGGATCATTCCAGTTTGCACAGGAAAAAGGTACTCATTATTATGGAGCCTTTGTCGGCTGGTCTTCCCCAAAAAATTCGCAGGTTTCCTTGGGTGATACCTCTTTTGCCTTCGTAATCCGTGGTGTCGAAAAAAAATAGAACCAAACAAGGCCCCTCCAATTTTGGAGAAGCCCTACTCATTTTGTTCTATTGCTGCACTTTCTCGCGATCTTTCCCTTTATCCGATTCGCCCGCATTTTTGTTGGCGGCATCGCGATCCTGCTGCATCTCCTCAACGGTTTTCACTTTGAGACGTGCAGCACCTTCATATTCCTTCGTTGGAATCAGGTTGCCCGCAGCAAGTCTTGCTTCTGCCGCGGCAATCGCATCACCATATTGTGGCAACCATTCGGCTTGGGCGACCAGCATCTCGTCGACCATTTGCCAGATTTCTTTTGGATTACATACTGCACCCACGAGTGGGTCCATCATGAACGCCTGACGCAATAGTTTGTCGTCACCATGTACCGCAGCTTCTACCGCAAGTCGTTGTACGGAAATGCTCACATTACACACGGCAGCCGGGCCGAGTGGCAGGTCGCCTACATGTGGCATCGAAATACCATTACGGTCCACATATCCCGGTGCTTCAATGATCGCATCATCAGGCAGGTTGGAGATCACACCGTTATTGACGGTATTGAAGTGTCCGCGGTATACGCGTCCCGTTTCCAGCCCTTCTATAATGTAGGAACCATGTTCTCCGCCTCGTTTTTCCGGGACAAATTGCATCGGTTCATCCTTCATCCAGTTCGGGAAATCTGTCTCAAACCAATTTCTGCCCTCAGTACACACACGCAAATATCCACCTGTCTCGCCATTAATCCAGCTGTCCAGATCAATCCAGTCCTTGATCTCTTCCGGACGTTTGCGATACCAAGGCACATATTCGCTAAGGTGACCATTCGATTCCGTACTGTAATAACCAAATCGGCGCAGCATATCAATCCGCACTTTCTCGGTACGGCTATACTCTGGATGTTTCTCGAAGGCTTCGAGCAAATCACCCGTAAGGTCTTTACCTTCATGGGATGCCTTGATGTACCAGGTCTGATGATTAATTCCGGCACATACGATATCCACTTCATTCATTTTCAGTCCAAACGCTTCCGCAATCTGGTGATGCCCATGCTGTACCCCGTGACATAATCCAATCGTGCGAACACCGCCATACTTGTTGCAGGCCCATGTCAGCATAGCCATCGGGTTGGAATAATTGAGGAGCAGCACATCCGGTGTGCTTTGTTCACGAATATCTTTACAGATGTCGAGCATTTCGGCAATTCCACGCTGTCCGTACATAATCCCACCTGCACACAATGTATCGCCGACACATTGATCTACCCCATATTTGAGCGGAATATCTACATCGGTTGCAAAAGCTTCCAACCCTCCCACACGGATTGTACACAGCACATACTTCGCATCCTTGAGCGCTTCTCTCCGGTCTGTTGTCGGCTGAATCTGAATATTCAGTCCATTCTCGCGAATATCGCGCTGACACAGCTCGGTAACCATGTCCAGATTGTGCTGATTGATATCACAGAACGCTATCTCAATATTGTTGAATTCCGGTACCGCGAGCAAATCCCGCAGCAACCCCCGTGTAAATCCGATACTGCCCGCCCCGATAAATGCCACTTTAAACGACATGCACAGTTCCTCCCGTAATCCGAGTATATTCGCCCCGGTTAATGATCTCACTTCATGAAATCATTGTAGCAACGGGTTGTAAGGAAGCGTTATCAAAATCATGACCTCTTCGCAGCGAGGTTGTCAAAAATCCTCACTTTTGCTTCAACCGCCGTACTTTCCAGATAAACTGCACGATTTATTCTTCAGCGGGATAATGACTGACATGTCGTTCCATTGAAGAACGACATTCAACCGGAGTTCGGCCTGTATATTTCTTGAATAACATATGAAAATATTGTCTGCTCCCCACGCCCACGTAATCGGAAATTTCAGAGATTGGAATATTGGTCTGTTGTAGCAGCATCTTCGCTCTTTCCATTCGGAGCATCGTGAGATAATCGGTAGGCGTGCGCTTCGTCTGCTGGCGAAAAATACGGTGCAAATAGCCTGGATGCAGATTCACCGCTGCTGCGATATCCTTCATTTGAATATTGCGATCCATATTGTGATGCATGAATTCAATCGTACGTTTCACGTAAAGCTCCGTCTGATCCAGCGCACTTCGGTTGAATTCGCCGCGTAGTCTTGCGACCCGAACCAGCAGTTGGATAAACAACGTGCGTACCAGCGTACCTTGCTCAGGCGACTTCAGATCACGGGCTTCACGATGATGCGAGCGTTCCTCCGGCGGAATGATCCGCATGGGTGCAGAAGATCGTCCCTGCTCCATCAGTCCACGCTGATCCAGTTCCAGCACCAGGCTTTTCATAATGTGGTACACCTCTTCCGGGTCAGGCAAAACCAGATAAGGCGAGGCATGGGATAGAAAAGCATGGACTTCTTCCTCTTCCAGCGCAAGCTGGCGAATGGATGGATGCCCTGGATCCGAACGGGCAACTCCAAATTCCACATTGAGCATGCGGCACGGTACGCCATCCTTCACCAACAGACGGTGTGGAACCCCCGCGTCCAGCAGAATGAACTGCCCTTTTTTCAATACTGCCTGTTCCGAACTGCCATCCGGCATCTGCACATCGACCCGGCACATTCCCGAAATAATGTACATGATCTCCGTGGAATCATGATCATGATAGGACATCTGGTAGTTGTCCCATTGCTTGTAATAATACGCGTAGAAACGCGGTCCATAGTCCTCAGTACGCAGTTTCTCCTGAAACAGACTGCCTGTCCAATGTTTTGCTTCCAATGCCTGCACCTCCGTTGCTGCAACGATCCTCACTTTTCTCCATTGTAGCAAGTCTGGGTGATGTATTTCACCCGTGCAAAAGAAAAAACATTGCGATTTTAAATTAGATAATAATATAATTAGATATTATTCTAATTTATTTTATTTTCATCCAATCTATAGCCAGGAGGTCTTGAGACTATGAAAACTACATTTTTTTTGGTGAGGCATGCATTAAAAGAAAAGTGCATCGGTGATGTTCCCATCACATCCGAGGGAGTAGTACAAGCTAAATCAACAGCACTTCATTTAGCTAACGTACCTGTCACCAAAATCATTACAAGCCCACTTCAAAGAGCGATCGACACTGCGGCGCATATTGCTCTCCTAACAAACATTACAGTGACTGAAAACTCGCGTCTGCGGGAACGCGCCAACTGGGGTGACCTGCCTGAACAAACCTTTGAAGAATTCATCGCGATGTGGGACCGATGCACAAGTGATCCAGACTATCTCCCATCCGTAGGTGATTCCTCTAAGCAAGCAGGCGAACGTTTGGCCTTTTTAATAACGGAATTGACGAGTGTAGAGCCACCAGACAGCTATATCGTTCTCGTTACTCATGGAGGGTTAATTACAGATTTTCTCGTAAACACATTCCCAGAGCATGAACTTAACGTCTGGCATCCTGATTTTATCGCGATGCAAAGTCAGTTGATTCCCGAATGCTCCATCACCACATTGATTTATGGAAACGGGAAGTACACCATTCAAGATTTTGCATCCATATCACATTTGGAAGGATGAAGCCGTATGTTGCTTCGTTTAGCCATATCAAAAAACTCCGGGTAACCTCCCGTACGCCTAAACGCACTGAGGTTACTCCAGAGCTTCACTTTAATACAATAGTAAACACTTCCTATAAAGAAATAATACTTTTGAAAACCTATCGCCTATTACTTCTCACTTCTCACTTCTCACTTTTCACCCATACCCGAACTGGGCGTGTGGAACTTGGGCAGCGTAACTTTCGACCAATCGATATCCGATGCCATGTAGAAGGATGGGTAGGACGGCTGATTGTATCCACTGTTCTGTCCAGCAATGCCGACACGATACATCGCATCGTGCATCAGCGTGTACAGTTTTCGGTCAGTCTTCTCGGTGCTCAGGTAGATGCGGATCGCCGAGCTGTCCTCAGTTCTCACCAGCATCTCTTCCCGCCAATCCCCGAAGATATCCGCAACGAGAGATGGCGTACCCTTGGTATAATTGTTAGTCAACGTTCCGGTTGCGGTCAGCAGCGTGCCTCGATTCCAATCTTTAATCGTAGGTGTAACATCGATGGCACCGTCCACGATCTGAGTTGTCATATCGGCGGCCCATCGTATATTCATATTCGTGCCCGGGGCTTTATCGCTTATTTTCTCTCCGCTGGCTGTCCACAATCCTACAGCCCATGTCTCCAACCCGCGACGAGTCGGGTCCACATCACCGATCATGCCACGTCCGGTATCTTTGCCCGTGTATCCGCCATAGATCACTTCCCCAGTCTTCGCATCCCGCAGGGAATATCCGTATGGCGCCCAAGGACCGCCCTCATGCACCATGAAGATTTCCAGTCCCGGACGATCCGGATCGATATCCGCTACATGAAGCGCATCCCCATGGCCAAGACGTGCAATCGTTCCCGGAGCAGCACTCTCCGCAGGCATCAGGTCCTTGGAGCTGTACAGCACACTGCCATCATGATCAATCGTGGCCGAGCCGTACACAATCTCCTGTTTACCGTCTCCATCCACATCAGCAACACTGAAATAGTGCGCACCTTGCGTTGTAATGGAGCCATACTCTGGATCAGTACCGTCCACCCCATGCGGACCGTCATTGAACGGGTTCTTCATCGGTGTCCAGCCACTGTCGACTTTCCATTCACGTTTGAGCTTTTTGCCATCCCAGTTGTAGGCCACCATGGTCGAACGTGTGTAGTATCCGCGTGCAAAGATCGCAGACGGTTTCTTTCCATCCAGATATGCCACGCCTGCCAGGAAACGATCTACCCGGTTCGCTGGTTCAATACGCGCCATTGCGTAATCGCCCCACATCAACCCATCATCCTGCCGTCCCGGTTCATAAGGAATGGTCTCCAGCTCTTTGCCTGACTCTCCTTCGAACACCGTTACATACTCAGGTCCATCGACGATAAAACCTTCGAACTTGCGCAGCTCATTCTTGTCACTGCGGCTTGGTGCATACACATCGATGAAGTAATCGGCCAAGCTCTCAGCATCCTTCTGAGACAATGGATAACTATACTTTTTCTCAATCCCAAAAGCTTCCTCCAATGTAGCAGGCCAGTTGCCCTTCACGACCTCTTCATGTTTATGCCAGTTTTTGAACATATCCACGACATGATCGTAGTAACCATCTGCACTTAAACGGTAATCATCTTCGTTGGAGTATCCTGCCTTGCGATCCTGCTTCGGAAGGGTGATGTATTTCTCGGAAGTGACCTTTCCTTTTTTGTTATATTTGATAATCTTGGTTCCCGGTGCGGTCTTGAACATCATCTCAGCCTTGCCATCCCCGTCAAAATCATAAACGAGCATCTGTGTATAATGAGCACCCGAACGGATGTTAACCCCGAGATCAATCCGGTACAACAATTGTCCGTCCAGCGTGTAACAATCCACGTAAGTTTTACCGGTGTAGCCTTTTTGCGAAACATCCTTGGAGTTAGAAGGGTCCCATTTTACAAAAAACTCATACTGACCGTCCCCGTCCACATCGCCCACACTCATGTCATTTGCAGAATACGAGTAGGCTTCTCCCACTGGCGTCACACCATCGGCCGGTTTTTGCAAAGGAATATCGACGTAGCCGTTCGCCCAAGGTTTGACGGATGCACTGCGTTTACTCTCCTTGCCCTTCTTGCTTATCGCTGCCACTTCATAACGGGACGACGATTTGCCTGAGGCATCAACATAGTTGGTGCTGTCGGTGACCGTAGCAATCTTCTTGCCATCACGATATACGTTGAAATCCGTGCCTGTCAGACCTTTATCGCTATACCCTGTAGCCTCGTCACCAAGCAATCTCCAACTGAGAAAAATACCCTCGGAAGTAGACGCCGCAACCAGACCGCGATCAAGATACTCAAGCTGAATGTCTTTCAAAGAACTACCTCCCTTATGTGACTGCACGCTGGCCTCAGCGGCGCTGTTCTCATTGGAAGCTGCTGCTCCGCTCGCACCCGCTGTTCCCGCAACGAGCAAAGCAACGCTTAGTGCCGAAGACAGCATTTTGGCTGCAAGTGGCATACGCACCTTTCTGCGATTGGAGTGCATACCTGAAACCGATCCCTTATGTATCGGCGCTGTTATTTTGGATTTCATCGACCTTCACTCTCCTTGAGACAGAATGGGTGATGCTTATGGCTGTGCTTGGATCGTGGCGACATCCGTCAATCCATACAGACGTTCATATCCTTCAAACTTTACTGAATGCGCTTACAATAATATAAATGAATAACTCTCCTGAACAGACTTCTTTGACTCGGTCCCCCTTCCAATCTCTCTCCATCAGAGCAGCTTCATCCTGCCCATCGGGTATTATTATAGACATCCCACCTGCTGTGACATAGGCAAATATCCGTCCAAAACGATTAATAATCAGTGTTGTTCAGGCCTCTATCGAAACGAGCACACCTTATTCCGAAGATTAGCGGGCAATAGAAAAGCTAACGAACTCCAGTATCGTTAACTGGTAAAAACCATCGAAACAGCGTGACCACAGGGCGAAAACCTGGTAATAATGTGTATACGATTCGTTAAAACACTGCACCGTCTCCATTACACAAAATAAGACGCACTACATTCGTTAAAATTTAAAAAAAGGGACGTTCCCCAGTCATGTTCATGACTGGGGAACGTCCCTGTTACGTATTCGCTCCTTTTAAGGCTCAATGCCCCAGACCAGGGTACCGCCTTTGTAGAGGGTCACCTTGTTCCAGTCCTGATAGGATGTTTTGGTTGGATCGTAGGAATAATCATTGGTTTCATCAAAGTTGCTCCAGTCCGTTTTGTACATGCGGAGCTGGATGTCCCCAGACTGTCCACCTGCCTGGATCGCGCCTGCTCCAGAAGTAAAGCTCAGCTCCACATAGGAATCGGTGAACGTGCGCTGGATGTTATCACCACCGACCTGAGCCCAGTCAATTGCAGAGTCCATCGCTGCGGTACCTTCTTTGGAGAAGTAATAACGGATTTTCAGATCACTCAGATTTACAGCCGTGTTACCTACGTTTTTGATGTTGAAATACGGTTTGATTTGGTTATCTGCCGCGTTCGTATCTCCCGCACGATATTGCAGAACCAGATCACTGGTCGGAACAACTACACTTTGTGGTATTGCAGAAGCTGCGGCAGAATTGACACTTTCCCCAGCAGCGTTCACGGCACTAACCACATAATGATAGGTTGTTCCATTGATCAGACCTGTGTTGGCATACGATGTGCCGCTCACGCCCGTAGCAACCGTAGTGAATGGACCTGATGCACTCAACGCTCGTTTCACGTTATAACTGGTAGCTCCTGCAGAAGCCGCCCAGGATAAACTGATTTGAGCATTACCTGCCGTAGCTGTCAATGCTGTTGGTGCGGCAGGAGCGGTTACGCCTGCAACCGGCACAGCACTTTGTACTGCCGAATTCACACTCTCACCCGCAGCGTTCACGGCACTAACTACATAATAATAGGTTGTTCCATTGATCAGACCTGTGTTGGCATACGATGTGCCGGTCACGCCCGCAGCAACCGTAGTGAATGGACCCGATGCACTCAACGCCCGCTTCACGTTATAACTGGTCGCACCTGTGGAGGCTGTCCAGCTCAGGGAAACCTGTGCGTTACCTGCTGTCGCAGACAGTGTTGCCGGAGCTGCTGGAGCTGTCGTTCCACCCCCTCCACCATTGCTGGCAGGAAGAACAGGGAATGAGTTTTGCACCAGCATGACGAATTGGTCATGGAACCAGTGACCTGACACTGGTGCATTAGGTAGCGCACCCGTCAATACACCATCACGAGTTGTAAACGTTGGATCACACATCCGGTCGAAACCTTTGCCTTCGTTGTTCGGAATTTCCGAGCTGGAGCCATCAGACTCCCCTGGAGGTTTGACCCATACATAGGCATCCAGATGGGCTGGTCCTGGTGCTGCTTTAGGTGCTTCACCTATACCTGCTCCACTGTTATTACACCAGTTCCCCCGGTGATCACGCTTATCCACACGCCCGGAATTCACGTACGTGTTAATATCACTGCCTGTAGCAGACGTTGGACGGTTCACCCCGCCCCATCCATTACGGCTGGTATCAATAAGGAAGCCTGTGCTGGCTGGCCAGCCAGCTTGTACAAATCCGCTATACAGTGCCGCAGTGAAATCGGTTTCGTCGAAGTAAGGATTCCACTCGTAAAACTTGGAAGACTTGATCGGTTGTCCGCCGATGTTCAGATCCGGATTAGGCAGATTCGGTTCATTCAGCGGTGTGCTGTTCGCCGTGTTCGTAATGAAGCCATCGGCGCTGCTCAGACCTGCTGTTGTTCCTTGGACAACGCTGGTATACAGCGAGATTGCGCCTGTACGGTTGTTATCCCAACCAAGCCAGCCGGAGTGACCAATATCCAGGTAGTTGTACACATTCGGAATGGCATGCAGCTTTTCCAAGGCGTATTTCACGCCAGCTTCATAGATGCCTGTTGAACTCGCCTGGGCACAAGCTGGTGTACTGAGATTAGTTACCAGATTGGGCAGACTGTCCGGCTCAATAATGGCGATGATACGAATGTCCTGATACTTGGGCTTTGCAAAAATATCGGCGATTACATTGATATAATCATTTTCATACGTCTGCAGTGCCGCCTGTGTTAGTGGAAGTTCACCATTGGATGCAAGCGCATGACAATCCCGCCCAGGCAAGTTGTAGATAACGAAAGAAGCGGTAATCGGAGTACCTGCCTTCTTTTGTGCCAAGGCGGCATCCAGATGCTGCTCCACACTTTTGCGTCCGGCATTGTCTGTTCCACCATTAATGGCGGCAATACGGTCGATCCAGACTGCCGTTGGATAGGATTTGACCGTTTCCATTTTGGCTTTTAATGAAGCATCACTGGTGAGAGCAATGGACGTATCCACGAGAGCGGAATAATCCTGGTTTAAATACGCTGTAGCTCCGACAAATGGATTATCCACATGCGCTTCAGCCGCCTGACTCACTCCTGGAGCCATGCCCGGGAAGATTCCCGCCGCGAGCAGCGTTGCTGCCAGCATTTGTTTTACACTTCTGCGAAGCACCTTTCCGCCTTTCGATAAGGTTTTCGATTTTGTCATTAGGGTTCCACCTTTCCTGTACTTGGATTGGGTATATACTCATGTCTGATCCTCTGTGTCGGCAAGATGCTTTGCACGGTAGAGAACGTATGGATGAGCTGTAGGAACTTCACCTCCATGAATGTGAATGTAGTTCATTTGGGTCAAGTTAGGTCAACAAAAATAAGGTGTGAAACAAGAAACAGAAATGGTGTCTTACACTGAGGTTAAGGGACAAAGCAAGGGGGATAACATCTGTAGGTGTGTGCGGGTGATCTTTGGTGAACGGCTTTCAAGGCATTGCTCAGACTCAAGTTAAGTAAGCGCTTACTTTTAGAGGTTTTAAAAAAAGGCTTACCCTCGATACAAACCTCACATCGCGTGTCCACCTCCTTATGAATCGATTATAACTCATGTAAATATTACTGTAAATTGAATTTATTAAAAATTATTATATTTAATTCCATAAATCAGGCAGGAATTCTGAGATGTGCCTCCCCAAGCCATAAAAAAGGCCCATCACGGCTTATTCCCCGTAATGAGCTAATTGACATAGCATATTCTCATACCCTTTTTTTACGGAAGCACTACAATATCTCCTGGTTTCAAGCCGTTCAATACTTCAGTCTTGTCATCTGTCTCGATGCCTGTTTGAATCGTCTGCTGTGCATATTGCCCGTTGCCCTGATCCAGCATCACATATGCCGTATCCTGATCTCGCATGACCGCCAGCGTGGGAACGACCGTCGCTTTCTCCTTGCGTAGCGTTTCAATCTTGCCTTCCAGACTTAATCCACCGATCAGCTTGGCGTTTGGCTTCAGATCAATGACAATATCGAATTGGGAAGGCTGCTTCAGATCTGTCTCTGTTCCCTTTTTGGCAAACTTGGAGATTTTGCTGACCTTTCCGGTTAACGGAACCTCCTTATTTCCCGTCATATGTACACTTACAGGCATGCCTGTTTGGATTTTGAATAACTCCTGCTCGCTAATGGTCGCCACAAATTGTAATTTGCCTGTGTCCACAATGGTACCCACATACTGACCTTCGCCCACCATACGTGTCTTGGTCTCCGTATCGTTCATCAAAAACACACCGGATACCGGCGCGTACACGGTGGATAAACCTATGACTGCTTTCTTGGCCTGAACCTCCTGCTCCTTTACAGCGATGGATTCCTTGTTCATTTCGTTGGTCAGTCGTTTTGTTTCCCGCTCGGCGAAGGCTTTCTTCCGTTCATCTTCAGTAACCCCTAATTGCTCGGGGCCCTCTCCCTGAGTAAGACCAATCTCATTCAATTGAGCTTCCAGCCTCGATTTCTCAATATCGGTCTCTAACTGCTGCACTTCCGTCTGCAATGCTATCGAATCAAGCGAGAACATGACGGCTCCCTTGTGAATGGACTCCCCATTCTCCACATTCCACTGCTTTATTTTCGAGGCAAAAGGAGCGTACACATCCGTCTGTTTGGCATAAGCCGACTTGCCTTTAACCTGAATTTCCTGCGTGATTGTCTCCTGTGTGACTTCAAATGTAATGGGCTGCGGGGCCTCGATGGGCGCTTCGGGAACCGGTTTATATTGCTGGTACAGAAAGTATCCAGCGCCTGCGAGCAGTCCGATCATGATAATTCTCTTTATCCATTTGCTTATTGCCGAGTTCTTCATTGCCGTATGTCCCTTCATTGAATCTGTCTATTGATTCTGTCTGTTCAATCCCTAAACTGTGCTTCCCCTATATCTCTGCTTTATTTATGCCGATTTTATCACCTGCAACGCATTTGTACGCGAGGCGCTAATCGCCGGATAGATTCCCGAGAGTACTCCGGTCAACACCGCAAACGCTATACCAGCAGGTAGGGTCGACATCTCAATAACCACTTGGAGAGGTGTGCTTGCCTCCATCGAGATTTGTCCTTGGAGTAGTCCATTTACCCCCTGAATGGCTCCGTAAGCGATGAAGACGCCAACAATGCCACCCAACACTCCAAGTACAGCAGCTTCAGTAATGAACATCTGCCTGATCTGCCACAGATTGGCTCCCAGCACTTTCATGACACCAATCTGTTTGCGGCGCTGATGCGTGGACATGATCATCGCAACAATAATGGACAGCGAAGCCAGCAGCATGACGAATATCCCTATGCCCATAGCGGCCTTCTGGTACATGCCAAGCTGTTCCTTCATCGCCTGCTCCTGATACAGATTGCTGTCTGTCATTAGCGTCAGCTTCTGAATCTGCTCCTGCACTTGTGCCACATACTTCTTGTCCTCTACCTTCACGAGCGCCGAATTCAACCGTCCTGCTGCCGCGGCCTGTGCCTGACTGCTCTGGAACTGTTCCGCGAGCATCCGGGCGGTTTCGAGGGAAACGTAGACCTTTTTGTCATACATGGCATTGTTCTCACTCATGCCGCCAGGCACCTTCAGTACCCCCGTCACTCGCAAAGGAGAGCTTGTTTTGGCTTTGGCGGAATCATTCATGTCCTGATATTTCAGGTTAAACTGTGCCTGAAACAGCTCGGCTTGGGTAGACATCAATGCCATGTACTGCTGTAGAAACTCGTCATTAAACGAATCCTCCATGAGCTTGTTGTTCAGTTCGCGGATCACCTCGGCGTCCACAAGTCCGAAGGTTGCACCGTAATTCACAATAGCGGCTCCGCTAATCCCCGATGCCCCGCCTTTGTCAAAACGGTAGCCGAAACGGCTCAATGATCCAAGCTCTGTACCGATGACTTCCACATTGGAGCTTTTGCCATCCAATGTAGCCATCTCCAGCATATCCAGCTTCAGCATCGGAGCAACGGCGACAACATGCGGAAGGCTGGCAATAATATCGATTTTTCGAGCCGTTAGCGCTCCTCGTTCGAAGGTGGACGTCTGCCCATTACTTCCGCCCGAACCGATTCCCTCATTGGGTGATACCGTAATCTCATCCATTTTGTAATTCTCATTTAACGTTTTCTCACCATAGACCTGTACCGACTGCCCCACGCTTAATGCAATAATCATGGCCGCACAGCCGATGGACAGGCCAATCATGCACAGTAGAGTTACCACCTTCCTGCGCACAATCTGTCCCCATGACATTCGCAACACATCCAGAACTCTCACAACCGCTCTCCTTGCTCTACTGCCTTGGACTGGCTACTCTCCACCAAGCATCCGTCCTGCAATGTAATGACAACCTGCATCTGCTCCGCCACTTCAGCCTCATGCGTGACAATAACGAATGTTGTATGCATCTCCCGATTCAGCTGTTGTAAAATGGAAATGATCTCTTCCTCCGTTCGGGTATCGAGGTTCCCGGTAGGCTCGTCCGCGAATATGACGGACGGCTCCGTAATCAGTGAACGCGCAATGCTGACGCGCTGCTGCTGCCCTCCCGATAGCTGGGAAGGGAATAATTCGGACTTGCCGACAAGGCCAACCTGTTCCAGTAGGTGCATCGCCTTTTGCTTACGCCGTGATGGGCGAATGCCCTGAAACACGAGCGGCAGCTCTACATTTTCCCGAATTGTCAGGTTCGCCAGCAGCTCATACGCCTGAAAAATAAAGCCAATATGTGTCCGGCGGAATTCCGCCAGTCGGTTCTCACTCATACGCACAATATCCTGATCTGCTATAAGGATCTTGCCTGTGTCTGGCTTCATCAGACCTGCCATCAGATGCAATAACGTCGATTTGCCTGAACCGGAGCTTCCCAGCAGTGCAACCATCTCACCCTTACCCACGGATATGTTAATGTCCTGCAACACGGGAACAGTCCCTTGTGTATTGCGGAATGTGTGTGACACCTGTTCTACTCGCAGCATGAATCCGGCTTCCTCTCATCGATGTAATAGAGGTAATTATAGCCATCAGATGTATCGGTCCAATCTGGACTTGTATCCAATTTGTAAAATCAGCCTTTAGCTGCATTGGATTGAAAGGCCTTCTTTGGATTTATGCAAAATGTTCAAATCACAAAAAGGCCCTATGGGTTCAGTCCTTAACATAGCGACTTGATTCCATAGGGCCTAATTTCTGAGCTTTCATAATCACATCTTTACCAAGCCCGGAAGCTAAACCGGTATAACTCGCTTTTTTCCATGGAGCTCCCGACAACAAAGAGATTGCTGTCATTCCATTTCAACTTGATAAAGTAATCGATATTCCTGTAGATAACCGTATCGGACCCCAGCTTGCGGTCATTCAGATAGGCAATGTGCACCTCGTTCTTCTGTCCTTCGAGTGTCAAAAAATAGGCAATGCGGGACTCCTCCTCATCCAGATCGAAGCTCCAGATGGGCCCTTTCACCAGCAGCTCAAACTTCTTGGTATCCGCTCGATATCTATACAATCCCTGTTCGTTGTTGATCATGCCCTGAATCAGCATGTCCCCATTCTTTAATACCTTAAACTGCTGTATATCCTGGGCAGGGGTGTATGCGGTGATATCATTTTTGTCGTTCAGAGAGAAGCTATAGACGGCGTAATTTTCTTTCAGTTTGACCAGCACATACACCCGTGATAGATCCCGGCTAATCTCATATGAATCCAGCATAATCAGGGTATCATCCGGACTTGAAATGTTACTCACCTGCGCAACCTTGGCAACTAACTCATCATAACTGTACAATTCATGTTTCTTTCCTGTATCCAGATCCACCATGTTGAACACCAGGTCATCATATCCGATGTAGGATTCATTACCTACAAAGACACGTGAATAGGAGTTGTCATTCTTCAGCTTATGATGTTCTCCTGTTTTCAAGTCATATTCATAGGTTGTCTTCTGCGCCTGACTCGATCGGTATTGGGAGTAAATCAGCTTGCTCTGATCCGGACTCAAGGTAATGCCATACTCTGTATTCGTGGCGATGTCCTTCAAGATGTTATCATCCATATGCAGCTGCGACAGCTTGATCCCGGTATAGGAACGATCCGGCCGATTCAATATGACCGTGTTGGGATCTGCTACCTCAAAATCATAAATGGCAAAGTCATTGGGCAGCTTGGTAGCCGACTCAATCTGAATGGTGCTGCTTGGCGGTGGGGTGAGGCGGCTGTTGAACTGTTTATCCGGCAGAATGACTGTTCTGGGCTTCCCATGTCCAATGCTGAACAGGCTACCAATGCCAAAGATACCTCCGACAAATACAATCAGCAAACCGGATAACATAAGCATATCGCGATATCTGCTCCAAAATCCTCGTTTCTTCATACGTCCGATTCTCCAGGCAGACTGATATTCACCTGTGTTCCCTTGTTTAATATACTCTTCATCTCCACCGTTCCCCCATGCTGCTCCACCGTGTTTTTCACAATTGACAAGCCCAGCCCAGCGCTTCCCTTCTCTGTCCTGTTCATCCCGTTATCCCGGTAAAAGGGTTCAAATACATGCTTCAGCGCTTCCTCCGGAATGCCTTCTCCTTCATCACGAATCAGTATAGCTACTGATTCCCCCAGCCGAAATGATTGGACCTGAATGATGGAATTCACATTCCCGTATTTGACCGAGTTATCCAGCACATTCAAAAAAACTTCCTTGAGCTTATTCCAGTCCCCCTGGACATACAGCATTTCTTCCAGCTCATAGCGAATGCCAATATTGTACTTGCCCGCCTTGATGGACATGTCTTCGCAGGCTTCCCGAATAATATTGGATACATTCACCCGCTCAAAATGAAAGGTCTGAATCGGTGTGGACGATACGGTCACTTCCAGGATATCCGCAACCATGACGTTGAGGCGTTGGCTTTCGTTGATAATATATTTCAACCCTTTATCAAAGAACGCTTGATCCGTAAATCCATTATCCCGCAAAATCTGGGCATACCCCAGTATCGTGGTCAGCGGTGTCTTTAATTCATGCGTCACATTGTCAAAAAAAACCTTGTTGCGTGCCTGTAAATGCTTGACCTCATCCCGTTCTCTCTCAATCACGTCAATCTGCTCCTTTACCCGAGCAATCATGACCGTAAAGCTGGAAGCCAGCTCTCCAATCTCATCTTTCGTGGAGATGTGGATGTCTGCATTCAGGCTGCCTTGAGCAACTTCGGCTGAACGTTTTGTCAACACACGAATCGGCTTCGTAATCTGGCGTGAAATAAAGACAGATCCAATGAAAACAAACACAAAAATGACGGCTGCAAAGCCCTTGATGGTGTTCTGAAATCGCAGATGCCGTTTGAACAGATCCGTATAATCCCTTTCCAGCTGGATAATGCCAAGGATGCTCCCCTCCGACAGCACAGGGAAAGACAGATTTCCTGTTACTCTGCCTTTGTCCACCACGGTTGTATAGGCGATCTTTGATTTCATGGCAGCCTGTAGATCAGAGGTTTGAGCAGCAGCCAGCTTCGCCTTCGCACCCGTGCTGCTAAAGGGAGTGCCATCAGACCGATAGACCACGACCTTGCCGCCTACTGCGGAGCCGATCTGTTCTGCGAGGTCTCGATTCCCTGTTCCCAGGGAGTCCTCACTAATCCGTTTGTTATGAATCAGGAAGTATTGATTGAGCGCGATATCCAGGTTTTTTTTGGATTGCACCATGTCCTCCTGCACTTCCCTGTACATGTTCTCCTCACCCACTTTATTCGAAATAATGAGCAAGGCTGAAAAACCGATAAATACGATGACCGAGAAAAGAACGACCATTTTGAACTGGATCGTCCACTTCATGTATGCACCTGAATATTCAGTTTGTAACCTACGCCGAAGACCGTCTCGATAAGTGAAATCCCCTGCTCCCCACTATCCAGCTTCTTGCGGATGCGCTGAATATGAATGTCTACCGTCCGGGTATCTCCGGGAAAATCAAATCCCCACACTTTATCCAGTAACTCGGACCTTGTATGTACTTTGCGGTGATGGTTGACCAAATATAAGAGCAGATCATACTCCTTATTGGTCAGTCCAGCGCGTTCCCCATCTTTCCAGACTTCACGCTCATCCTTGCGTATCTCAATATGTCTACCAAGCCGTACCACTTCATAAGACTGATTCTCCAGCGTCTCGCTGATTAGATCAATCCGGCGGAAAATGGCCCGAATGCGCACAACTACCTCACGAATGTCGAATGGCTTGGTAATATAATCATCCGCCCCCAGCTCCATGCCGAGCACCTTGTCCAGCATATCGGACTTCGCCGTAATCATAATTACGGGAATCTTCGAATTCACGGAAAGTTGTCTGCATACATCGAACCCGCTCATATCAGGCAGCATCAGGTCGAGCAGGATCAAGTCTGGTCTGGACTCTCTGAGCAGATCCAAGCCCTCTCTGCCTGTTGCTGCTTCAATCATCTCAAATCCTTCCTTGCGCAAAGAATAGGACAGGATGTCGCGAATGGACTCTTCGTCTTCAATAATCAAAATCTGTTTCGGTCTCATGATGAATCTTAATCTCCTTGCTCTATGAATTTCATCTGCCTTATATTTTGTATCTCTGCTCCAGGATTGAACAGAGGTTCACCGGAAATGTTACAACTCGGATACAAGTCTGGCGTCTTTGGAAACATCATCCCGATATACTTGGAACACAGAGAACAAACCAGACCGGACAAAGTCAGATCGGTATCCAAAGGGGAAAACATCACGTGAACAAAACAACCATTCATGATGCTTATGTAAACTATAAATCAGAAGTGACACGGTATCTATCTCAGATCGTCAAAAATCAACAGGATGCAGAGGATCTCACGCAGGAGTGCTTCATCCGAATGATGAATGTATCGGCAGATATTCCGGAAGAGCGGCTTCTCTACTACCTCAAAAGAATTGCCCGCAACCTCGCCATGGATACATTCCGCAAGCGAACCCGTACACTGAAGCGGGACAGTAAGTTGGAGATGCAGACGTATCACTGTGATACATCCGAATTGGAGATCACTGAAGGTGTTAACGATCTTGTGTCGATCATTAATAATACAGAGCATCGCAAAATTCTTGAATTACGCGTGATTCACGGGTACAGCATCAAGGAAACCGCCCAGCTCGTCAACCGCAGTGAAGGCATGATCAAATCCTCGGTATTCCATGCTGTCAATCGGATTCGGGCCAAAGTCATCTCATAAGAGATGGCTTTTTTCATGAGTAGAAATGACGTGAAATCAACATCTGATGTTAGAAAGTATCAAAATTTGTTCTATGGAGCATGACAAAGGACTCATTTTTACAAAAGTCGAGTTCGTTTTTACAAATTGTTATGACTATGTGAGATTTTGGTGTGTTAGAATATGGACGAACTCATGTTTTAACTAATATTTGGGAGGGATTTGGTTGGGTAAATTGACACGTATGCGAGGAGTATGGGTAAAATCACTCCTGGCATTATCCATGGCATTGCCGCTTCAGATTGGATTGTGGAATGGAGATGCATCGGTTCAGGCCGAATGGGCAACAGACCCTGCACCGTTCATTCAGGCAAAGGTTGTTAATGGAAATGCAGGCAAGAAAGTATTGTTCGACAATACACATGCACAGACAGCCGGAGCGGCTGACTGGGTCATTGACGGAGGCTTCTCGGACTTCGGCAATGCACTCGCGAACGATGGATATTATGTTAAGGAACTGCGCAAGACGTCTCCTTTTACCTATGACGATCTGAAAGATTATAACGTGTTTGTTATTGCTGAACCGAATGTTCCCTTCAAAACAACAGAACAGGCAGCGCTGAAAGAATATGTAGAAAAAGGCGGCAGCATCTTCTTCATTGGAGATCACTACAATGCTGACCGTAACAAAAACCGTTGGGACGGTTCTGAAGCGATTAACGGCTATCGTCGTGGCGCATTCGAAGATCCAGCCAAAGGCATGAGCACAGAGGAGCGTAACTCTGAGGCGATGCAAAATGTAACCAGCACGGACTGGCTGTCCGATAATTTCGGCGTACGCTTCCGTTACAACGCATTAGGCGATATTAACGCCACTAACATTGTGCCTGCTGGACAGGCATTTGGCATTACGGAAGGTGTATCTGCTGTAGCCATGCATGCAGGGTCCACACTTGCGATCACCGATCCAACAAAAGCTAAAGGTATTGTATACCTGCCGAAAACGAATGCGGCTTGGCCAAACGCTGTTGACCAAGGCGTATACAACGGCGGCGGAGTTGAAGAAGGTCCTTACGTAGCCGTATCCAAATTGGGTGCAGGTAAAGCAGCGTTTATCGGGGACTCTTCTCCGGTTGAGGATGCTTCACCGAAATATCTGCGTGAAGAGACTGGCGCTCGCAAAACAACATATGACGGCTTCAAAGAAGTGGATGATGGCAAATTGCTGGTCAATACCGTTAACTGGCTTGCTACTCAAGAAAATTACACTAGCTTGACTCAAGTGAGCGGACTTCAATTGGATAATGCAACAGCATTGCTTCCGTTCGAACAACCTGCGGCTTCCACAGAACCACAGGCTGAACCTTGGGCCGCACCAGCTGCAGGATACAAGTGGTATGATCGTTCCACGTTCAAAGCAGGTTCTTATGGTGGACCAGCTTCAAGCGCGAACGCTTCCTACAGCTTCGTGAAGCAGGACACCCTTCCTAATGCGGAGGATTTCCAGATCCGTGTGGTTGTAGAGAACATGCCTGCTAACACAACCGTTTCCGGTTACAGTGCAGGGATTTACCTGACTGGCGGAACACAGGTCGCCATGATTCAGAATGAAGGTGGTACATGGCCGACTTCGTACGGTTACAGCTCCAACTTTAGCGTAACTTCCGACAGCAAAGGTCGCGCAATCAAGGACCTGAATGTCCGCATTAAATCAGGTACAACGGGCGCTGCCAGCCTGCGTCTGCGTCTGAACGGCAGCAACCTGATCACGACTGCAGTTACCGTCGGCAATGTTCCGGCTGAGCAGCTTCCGGAAGAAGAAGGACCAATCCCGGCAACAATCAGCATTGCTGATGCTCGCACCAAAGCAGCTGGTTCAACAGTTACGGTTGAGGGCGTAGTTACTACAGAGCCAGGTGCTTTTGGTGGACAATCCTTCTATCTTCAAGACACAACCGGCGGCCTTTATGTTTTCCAAAGCACTGGCGGCTTCCACGCTGGAGATGTGGTTAAAGTAACCGCAGCAACGGCGCTGTACAACAGTGAATTTGAGCTTACGGATATCGTAGCGATCGAAAAAACGGGTACAGCCTCCATCCCTGCTGCCATTGAAGTGCCAGCAGTTACGGCTGCAAACCAAGGTCAACTCGTTCAATTGAAAGAAGTAACTGTTGAGAACATCATTAGTGCAACACCGGTAGGTTCCTTTGAATTTGATGCAGTTGCAGCGGACGGAACAAGCACGCATGTACGTGTGGATACACGCACAGGTGTAACGCAAACGACCTTCCCTTATGCAGCAGGCGATAAAATCAGCGTGACAGGTGTTGCCGCTATTTTCAAAGATGTATTTCAATTGAAGCCTAGAAGCTTGGACGATTTCGTAAAAGTTGAAGAAGGCGGCGAAGAAGGACCTTCTACGCCAGCTGTTGGCGCACCAGGTAAACCGGCGCTTACCTCCAACAATGGTTATAGCAACGGTCTGTCTGAAGGATCTTATACGGTTACGATGAACCTCTGGTGGGGTGACAATGGCACAAGCTATAAGCTGTATGAAGATGGCGTGCTGATTGACACACAAAAGCTGACTGACGCTACACCAGCGGCGCAATCGGCCCAAACAACGATCAATGGCAAAGCTAACGGTACTTATACCTACGTAGCTGAGCTGACGAACTCCAAGGGTACAACTCGCAGTGAAGTACTCACAGTACAAGTTGCGAATGCTGCACCTGGCAAAGCCGTTCTCTCCCAAGACAATTGGGATGGGGACGGCAACTACAAAGTGACGATGAATCTGTGGTGGGGAACAAATGCAACAGAATACCGTCTCTATGAGAATGGTCAACTGATCGATACCAAAGCACTGAACGCAGTAACACCTAATGCACAAAGCGCTGTGACAGATGTATCCGGTCACTCGAATGGAACGTACACGTATCGTGCCGAGCTGATCAATGCAGCGGGTGTGACAAGCACGGAAACGATTACGGTACAAGTAACGAAATCCGCTGTATCTCTGCCAGCAGCAAGCTAAATCTAAATAAGGAATGCCTAACGTTTTAACCAAGCATTGAAAAACCGAAGCAAGTTTGCCGGGACTCCAGGCACTCGCTTCGGTTTTTTTCTGTTATTTTTCTCTTAAGATAAAATTCTCTTCAAAGTTGTTACCATTCATATCTGTCCACTCAATGACAATAGTTTGGTCTTCATTCCTACTGACTTGTGAACCTTTTGTTCGCTTTAAAGGAAAATCTAGCGATTTCGAAGTTAAATCGCTTTCTTTTCTAATTATCATTCCTTCATTAATGTTAATTTTATATTCTTTAATATCTTCTAAATTATCTTTTTTATAAAATATAGTATAGGCTCCATTTTCCGCTCTTTCATTTGTTACTGTGGTATCTAGCTCGCCTCTCCAATGTTCACTTTCTCCCATCAGATTAATTCTTGTTTGCAATTTGGAACAACCCGTGAGAGACATGGCGACTATTAAAATAAGTATAGTTATTGATACCCTATAAAATACAAAAAGCAGCACCTGCTATTGCATGGGCTGCTCTTCCGATAGATCAATAATGGATGGAAACATATCCATCATGTTCTTTACTTTATTCGTCTTTATTAGCAAGCAAACTTTACTTTCAATTCTCTACACCAGCTTCTTGCGAATGTATCCCGAGATCAGATCAATGATCGTGATCATCACGATGATCCCCAGCAGGATAATCCCTACTCGTGGCCAGTTCCGAGTACTGAGTGCAAAGATCAGCGGTGTACCAATCCCTCCTGCCCCGATAACCCCCAGAATGGTTGCGGAACGCACATTAATCTCGAACCGATACAACGTGTAGTTAAGAAATCCAGGTAAAACCTGTGGCAGTACAGCAAACCACAGCTGCTGCATACGAGTCGCCCCGGAAGCGAGCAACGCTTCAGAAGGACCATAATCAATATTTTCCACTTCATCAGCAAACAGTTTACCAAGCATCCCGATGGAATGCAGTCCAAGGGCGAGTACACCCGCGAAGGAACCCGGACCCACCGCCTTGATAAACAGCAAAGCCATAATAATCTCCGGGAACGTACGGATAAAGCTGAGCACCATTTTGCCCGTACCCGATACAGGACGGAAGCTGCTCATATTTCGGGCAGACCAGAATGCAAACGGGATACACAGTACAGCGGAAATGACGGTACCCAGCACCGAGATCGCCAGCGTATCCAGCAGTCCTCGCAGCAAATCCTCACCCTCAGGCAGATAAACAAAGTCCCAATCCGGGGAGAAAATCCCGGCGACAATCGCCTTCATGATCTGACCAGCGGTTTCTTTCAAACCGGTGAACGGTACACCGGCAAGTGCCCAAGCGTACACAAGAATAAGCAAGATTACAATGACCCAGCGAAGCGGGTTCTTCCGTGGTTTGCGCCGGATTACGCTTGTTTCATTTTTCATCATAACAATTTCTCCCGCAGCTTAGTACTTACATAATCAATGATCAGAACAATGACAAGGGTAAACAGAATGATTACACTCGTTTTGTCATATTCCAGGAATCCAAGTGTTGCTTCATAATACAGTCCGATACCCCCAGCTCCAACCAATCCGAGAATCGCAGCGGCACGTACATTAATCTCAAAGGCATAAAGTACATAGGAAGTAAACTGAGCGGCCAGTTGTGGCACCACGCCATAAACAATCAGTTGAATCCGGTTCATACCGACAGCCGTCATCGCTTCAAGCGGTCCCTGATCAATCGTTTCCAGCGTTTCGTAGGTCAGCTTGGCAATCAGTCCCACCGAGAAGACGGCGAGTGCCAATATACCAGGAATCGGTCCCAGTCCAAACACAGCAACGAACAGCGCCGCAAGCAGCAGGTCAGGCACGGTACGGATCAGGTTCAGTACAAAGCGGGCTGGATAGTAGATCCAACGGCTAGGCATTAAGTTGCCTGCACAGATGATCGAGACCGGAATTGCGATGATCGCACCAATCGTTGTACCAATCAGAGCCATACGGATCGTCTCCAGCATGCCCTGAACGATGTTGTCAAAGTAACTCCACCGCGGCGGGAACATCTCACGCAGCAAATCCAGCATGTTGGGCAAACCTTCAAACAGCTCACTGAAGCTGGCATCGGTCTGTCTGGCACTTGCCCACAAAAGCAGCAGAATGATAACTAGCGTGAGCAGATGTTTGGTACGCCCCGGTGGTTTGGGACGGAGGAGAGCCGAGCCTGAACCTGTGCCAGGACGCTTTCCCTTTCCTGTTTCATTCTGCAATGATCCATCTATCGATACGTTTACGGGTTGCTTCATACCAGAACTTCTCCCCGCTGTTCCTGTACAGCCTGTTTATCCAGCAGCTCGTCTGCCAGAATAGGTCTGCCATAAATTTCTGCAAAACGCTCATCCGTTGCTTCGGATACCGGACCATCAAACACCACTTCGCCGGCACGCAATCCAACAATACGGGTCGCATACTCTCTGGCTAGGTCAATAAAGTGAAGGTTAACGATCGTTGTAATACCGAGATCATGGTTGATGCGTTTCAGATCATCCATTACCTGCTTCGTTGTTAGTGGATCGAGTGAAGCGACAGGCTCGTCTGCCAAAATGATTTTGGCTTCCTGTGCAAGTACTCGGGCTATAGCCACCCGCTGCTGCTGCCCACCGGACAACTGATCTGCACGAGAATAGGCTTTTTCTGCGATATTTACCCGTTCCAGTGCTCCAAATGCGAGTTCTGTATCTTCTTTTGGGAAACGACCCAGAATGGTACGCATCGTGGAATGATATCCCACGCGTCCAGCAAGCACGTTACGAAGCACACTGGAACGTTTCACGAGATTGAAGCTCTGGAAGATCATGCCGATATCCCGGCGAATCATGCGAAGTGACTTGCCATGAGCTTTCGTGATCGACTTGCCATTAATCAAAATCTCACCGTCACTGATATCATGAAGTCGATTAATGGAACGTAGAAGCGTCGATTTTCCCGCACCAGACAAACCAACGACGGCAATGAATTCTCCTTGTTTAAATTTCAGATTAATATTATTCAGGCCCTTGGTGCCGTTAGCGTATGTTTTCGTTACATTGTGAAGCTCAATCATGGCAGTAATCCTTCTTTCATTAATATGGTATTTCGCAGGGTCACGCTGTAATGGGACAAGCCAGCTCAGCGTATGTCACGCTGAACTGGCCTGCCCGCTGATACGATGAAGTTATCCAATGAAAAGATAATCAATGCAAAGCGATCATTAACGATCTTTCTTTTGATAGAAAACTACTCGGTTTTTACTTTTTCGTTGTATTGACGAACGATATCAAACTTGCTGTCATCAGACTCTACATAACCTTCGTGTGTGTAGATTTCTTTGATAATTTCGTGACCTTGTGGATCTTTACCGATGTCGATGAACGCTTGTTTGATCTTCGCTGTCCAATCTGCATTCATGTCTGTACGTACTGCGATTGTATCGTTAGGAATTGGCTCAGTGAACGCCAGTACACGAGTATCTTCAAATACAGTCGGGTAGTCTTTCGCTACAGTGTTACGAGCATCTTGGAAAATTGCTGCAGCATCAACGTCGCCGTTCAGTACTGCCAATACGCCTTGGTCATGGCCTTTAACCGTGATTGGCTGTACATCTTTCAAAGGATCAAGGCCTCTGTCGAGCAACAGGGCTGCCGGCCATACATAACCAGCGGAAGAAGTTACGTTCTGGTAAGCGATTTTTTTGCCTTTCAGATCCTCAACGGATTGGATCGGCGAGTCTTTTTTCACAATAATCATGGATTTATACGAATCTGCCAGTTCCTCAGTTGGAGCGCCAGTCTCATCATTTACACCAAAACGTTGTGCCTGAAGGATAACTTCAGCTGCGCCTTTTTCTTTGGCAAGTACATAAGCCGTCGGAGGCAGGAAACCTACGTCCACTTTATTGGAAGCCATTGCTTCAATAATTGTGTTGTAGTCTGTGGATACGCTGACCTTCACCGGGATACCCAATTTGTCACCCAGCAGCTTCTCGAGCGGTTTTGCTTTGGCTTCGAGTGTATCTGCATTTTGTGATGGAACGAATTGTACAGTCAGCTCAGTCGGCACATAACCTTCAGCGGCTTTGTCTGTCTCTGCCGTGTCAGTACTGGATGAATTCGAGCTCGTATCAGCCCCGTTAGCCGAACCTGTTGTACTACTGTTAGACCCACAAGCACTTAGAAACAGAACCAAAATCAACAATGGTAAAAATAAAGCAGACTTCTTCAAGCGAACACCCTCCAAAGAGTTTCTATTTTTCATTACTTGTCTACTATAGTCGTCAATTATTTGCGCGATGTGAAACGAAATTTGGAGTTTTGTAAAGTTTCCTGTCAGGCTGTCAGAGCGGCTTTGATCTGTTAGAATAGCCTCATTACGGTTGATAATCCAAGTAGAAATGGTGAATTCCCTTGTACTCTACCGTCAGAATGACCTGTGATTTGATATGTTTAAACTTATATATTTAGAGGAGATTGTAAAATGACATCCATAACAACTACGGCAAACTTCGACATCATGGTAACCAGTGACCTTCATGGGGCCATTCGTCCCATACATTACAACACCAATGCCTATCGTCCAGCCGGACTTGCTTTGCTTGCTTCGCTGATCCGGCGTGAACAAGAGCGTTCACCCGAACTGCTGCTCGTGGATAACGGTGATCTGTTGCAGGGCTCCCCTTTGGCCTCGTATGCTGCGTCCTTTGTTTCAGATCACGAAGTGCATCCCTTCATTAATGTTCTGAATGAACTTGGATATGATGCAGCCGTGATGGGCAATCATGAATTCAACTACGGTCAGGACTTGCTGCGTAAAGCCGTTGAAGATTCCCATTTCCCTTGGCTATCTGCAAATATTGTTAATAAAGGAAAGCCTGACGAAGAGGTACCACACACTGCACCTCCTGTAGCAGGCATACCCGCCTTTGGTCCTCCCTATCTGATCAAAACGTTGTCTTCGGGTGTTAAAATTGCTTTGCTGGGTGCAACGACACACTATATTCCGAATTGGGAGCATCCGAAAAATATAGAAGGTTTACAGTTCCTTGACGCTTTGGAGACTATTCGTGCGTGGGTTGGCTATATTCGTGAACATGAACAGCCGGATGTGCTCGTGGTCAGTTATCATGGTGGTTTTGAAAGTGATCTGGAGACAGGCGAACCTGCTGAGCGGTTAACCGGAGAAAATCAGGCGTACGCCATCTGCCGTGACATTGATGGGATTGACGTTCTTCTTACCGGACATCAACACCGTCAGCTTACTGCTGAAATACATGGTGTGACCGTGGTTCAGCCTGGATTTAGTGGGAACGGTGCGGGTCATGTATCCATTGAGTTGGACCGGTTATCGAATGGAAAGTGGCAGATTGCAGGAAAACAGGCTAGCTTGCTGCTCTTGGACGAGAATAGTGATGTTCAGCCCGATGCGGCTGTCATGAGACTGACGGACGAGCTGGAAGCAAAAGCACAGGCATGGCTGGACCAGCCGATTGGCGAGGTGGCCGGAGATTTATCCATCACCGATCCTGCCGCCTTGCGGCTCGCGGCGCATCCCTTCATTGCTTTTGTACATCAGGTGCAGATGGAAGCAACGGGAGCTCAAATCTCAAATACCGCATTACTCAGCGAAGAAGCCCGCGGTTTCGGTTCGCTCATTACCGTTCGGGATGTGTTGTCTAACTTTATCTATCCCAACACACTAACGGTGCTGGAGCTTCGGGGTCAGGACATTCGAGATGCATTAGAGCAAACGGCGCGTTACTTTGAAATGGAGCCTTCAGGCGAAGTAGTCGTTAATCCTGCTTACATGCAGCCGAAACCACAGCATTATAATTATGACATGTGGGCGGGCGTCGAATATGAGCTGGATATCTCCAAACCTGTAGGAAGTCGTGTGGTGAAGCTGGAACGTGAGGGCATACCTGTTGCGATGGACGCGACGTACTCTGTCGTGATGAACAGTTATCGCGCGGCAGGTGGCGGTGATTATGCGATGTATCCAGGCAAAAAGGTACTTCACGAAGGCGCCACGGATATGGCGGCACTGGTGGAGGATTATATTCGCAGACATCAACCACTAACAGTGGAGCAGGCGAATAACTGGCGGGTTGTTGGTCGTACTGAGTAATTACTGTAATTGAAGGAGTATAATCGTTACCACAAGTCGCACTACTTCAGAAATGCAAAGAGCAGAACCTGCATCACAGGTTCTGCTCTTTCTATTATAATGAAACCAATGCCCCACGCTCATCCGCCGAGCGCATCTCCGCTTCAATTAACTCAAGCGTGCCTGTTGCACTCTCCGGTGTACATACAGATACAGGCGTACCTGCTTGAACAGACTGGATAAAATATTTGAGTTGGTGATAATATCCCGAGTCGGGTGACAGCTCAGCGACGAAACCGGGAGCATCATTCGGATTTACTTTCAGCTCGCCATTCTCAAAGACCAGATTCCCCTGCTCCAAATTAACGCGATAGGTCATCGAGAAACCGTAGTCTCCCCCCAGCGTCCAGTCAGCTTGGGCATTCAGTACTTTTCCGTCAGGGTATACATAATTGGTCGACACGGTATCATAGCCACTTCCCGGAATGACGTTGCGAGCCAGCGTGGATACTTGATCCGGTTTGCCAAACACCCAGTGAATAATATCCGCATCATGGATGTGCATATCTAATATGCAGCCACCGCTTTTCTCCCCATCCAAAAACCACTCTTGAGGCAAACCTGAACCCCTGAAGAAATAACCTGCGTTGACCGCTCCATAACGACCGTCTTCTACTACGGATTTCAGATAGGCATAAGCTGGCCAGAAGCGTAAACATTGACCAATCATCAGTGTTTTCCCGGTCGCTTTGGCCGTCTGTGCCATCTTCCAGCCTTCCACCGAATGACGCGCAACCGGTTTCTCACACAGCACATGGTAACCTTTCTCCAGCAACGAACACGTTAATTCAGCATGCAGTGGCGTAGGCAGCGTAATATCAATGATATCCAGTTCTTCTTGCTCTAGCATCGCGTCGATGTTGTCGTACAAACGATAAGGTGTGAGATCATATACCTCTTGCTCTGTCGCCATATTGCCGGCTGCTTTACCGTTCTTCAGTTCCTCTATTCTCAGATCGCAGATGGCTACCAATTCCACGGGTTCCCCTTCTGAGGCAAGGCGTACATAGTTATCAAAATGCATACGTCCCATAAACCCAAAACCGATCAATCCCACTTTTAACATATTTCTACCTCCCATATAAAAACAGAATCATTTACTTATAAACGTTGTTATCTGAATTTATTCCTGAGAACGTCCAAGAATGGCATCCATCGCTCTGGATGTATTGAATATGATCTGTTTCGAATGATGGGTGTATGGCGGAATCATCTCGGCAGTAACGTAGTTGTCATAACCAATATCCTGTAATGCCTGCATAACCGCCGGATAATTCACATCTCCAGCCAGCAGATCCACAAATCCATGAAGTCCTCCCGCTTGACGACGGTAATCTTTGAAGTGCACTTTCTTGATCCGGTGACCAAGAATGCGAACCCACTGCTCTGGGTAACCATTCTGCACCACATTGCCCACATCGAAATACGAACCTATATAATCTGAGCTAAAAGAATCAATAAAGGTACGCAGTTCTAGCGGTGACACCAAGAATTTGTTCCACACGTTCTCAATGCCAATCGATACTCCAGCACTTTCCGCATACGGCAGCAGATGCGCAAGGGCTTCTTGTGCCCGTTCATAGGCAACTTCATAATCCGTAACTTCACTGTCTGGAATAAAGTCCACACCAACCGCACCCGGAATGACCAGAATGGTATCCACACCAAATGCCGCGGCAAGCTCCAACTGTTTTTTACACACATCCAGTGCTTTCGTGCGAATCTCCGGACGGGCGCTCGTCATCGGGTAATCCCAGTACAATCCGGTTGCAAGTCCCGCGATTTCGAGTTCGGCCTCTTCGAGACGTCCCTGAATATCACGTACCTCCTGATCCGTGGCAGACAGACTCAGCTCGCCTTCTCCATTAAGCGAAAGTTCAATCCCCTCAAAGCCAGATTGCTTCGCCGTCTGAATACAATCCGCAATAGAGGCATCTCCTGGAAACGACCATATGTTAATTCCTTTTTTCATCCGAATACCCTCCTTCAAAATATGAATACCTGTTCTTCAGCATCGCATCGCTATCCTAATTGAAAATGACCAAACCGGGCAGGCAAATGAAAGTTTACAGCCCCCGTGGGCTGCCATGCCTGATACTCCCGATCTCCCTGCACATTCTCATCAATACGGTAAACGTTGACCCTCCAGCATACGCCTTTAGTCAGGGGCGACTTGAAGTTACTCGCTGGAATATGGATCACATACACCCGATGGCCCTGACGATCCACTTCTACAGCCGTTTGCAACCCCTCCAACTGCCAGGTTACATCTGCCTTCAATTCTGAACCTTCGCTGTTATTGTGAATGAGTGCATCAAATATTACGTTGTGCGGACTGACCTCCAGTTCGATATAATTCCTGCCATCGCCCTGTTCATCAATGAACAGTTCAACTACATCCTGCTCATACAATGACTGATCCCTTTCCGTGAAATCAGATACAACGTAATCATCCTGGCATACAAAGCGAATATGCAAGTATTCGGGACTCCAGCCAAAACGGACTTCTGTGGATTGAGAAGGTGGTCTGCCTGTTACCGTGTCCACCAGTTCCACTGGAACACATCGTTCCCAATCCGCAGTCGAGGGAAATCCACTCTGTGCAACTGACCTAAGTGGTTCGCAGCAATAACTTGGGCTCCGTTCCACAGGGAGAGAGCGCATCTTAATCCTCTCCTTTTTTAGCTTAATCCGTGATGTTGTCTCTCTCGTAAAGACATGTGATAATACATATATTATAAATAAATTATGTGATTATTTATTTAGGAGATAAAGAGATTATTTGCATAATTCCGTTCAGTTTTAATTAAATCTGTTTGTGCCAATCTCATTGAAAAAGGAGATGGAATTTATGTCTCTCCAACAAGGGGTATATCCTCTGCAACGAACCGTCACTTACAAGGACTGGTCTCCCAACGTGCATTATGCTCAGTTCCAGAGTCTTCCTCCCGGTAAGCTGGCAAAGCGGCGTTTGTATGATTTTGAACTTCTGTACGTCTCTCAAGGTGAAGCTGCAACTTATATGAACGATAAACACCATATTTTGAAGGCGGGTCAGCTAATCTTGCTGCCCGCCGGGGTCTATCATCAGAACGAGGTGGTTTCGAGCCCGGAAGCATGTTTCATTGGCATTCATTTTGATTTTTTCAACGAATTGACCATTCAGACCGAGGCAGATATGGTTGTTAACGAAGAGACTGTTCTGCACCATAAATTCGCAGTGGAAGCTTGCGCAGAGGGCATGACGCCGCTATCCATCAACCCGGTGTATACCCCTTCTCCAGCTACCGTGCAGCTTATGGAGCAATTGGTACATGAATTTACGATGCGCCTACCGGGATATGAACTGGTATGTAAAGCCTTGATGCTGCAAATATTGACCCATCTCCTGCGTTCATCCTGGCGAAGTTCGTCACGCCATGATTCAGTACACGGAGAGAAGCTGCTCGAACTCATGAAACGTATAGAGGCTGCCCCTTCCGACCCGTGGACCAATTCGGGCATCGCCAAACAATTGAACCTGAGTGTGGATCATATGGCCAAATTGTTCAAACAGATTGCGGGCATGCCTCCCAACGAATACATTCAATCCATCCGCCTGAGTGAGGCACGTAAGCTGCTGCGGGAAACCGATCATTCCATTGAGACTGTGGGTGTACAAAGCGGTTACCCAGATATTCATTATTTCAGCCGCATGTTCCGCAAATATGAAGGCATTTCACCCCGGGAATACCGAAAGTTGTCCAGAATGTTATAAAAAAAGAGCAGCCTGCCAATGTGCAGTCTGCTCCATGCTTTTTGAAATATCGCTAACCCAAATGGTTCATTTTTCCGTGCCAAACTATACCCTTTAATTCAGCCTATATAGGTAATTTCCGCTCAATATCATTCTTTCTACTTATATTGTAACGTTTTTTTTATGTTTTTTATAGACTGTTTTTTGGGCGATTCCTACACTATACTGCTAAATACAAATCAAAAAAAGAGGTGCTTCAGTATGGATAACCAAAAAAATCTCTTAGATAATGGGCCTTTTTTTCATGGTACTAAAGCAGAACTGAACATTGGAGATTTATTAGAGCCGCAATACTTATCCAATTACCAAGATAAAAAATCTAACCATATTTACTTTACAGGAACATTAAATGCTGCCAAGTGGGGTGCTGAATTAGCAAAAACGAATGCAAAAGAAAGAATCTACATTGTAGAACCATTAGGAGATTTTGAAAATGATCCTAACTTAACGGATAAAAAATTTCCCGGCAACCCAACACGCTCATATAGATCTAAATCACCTCTAAAAATAGTAGCTGAATTAGCTTCCTGGGAAAGACACTCCGATGAAGAGATCAATCATATGCTTACATCTTTAAAAAAATTAAGTGAAGAAGGGAAAAATGTGATCTACGATTAATTCTTAACCAAAAAAATTCCCTTCGTCCAAATCAGGACAAGGGAACTCTTTGGTTGATAGCTATTCTATTTTGCCATTGGAAGATTGGCGGAATATGCAGCGGTACGGGACGATCATTTTGACAGCCACTTCATACGGATGATCCAGATAATCGAGCAGCTGTTTAACCGCGAACATGCCCATCTCCAGCTTGGGTACATGAATCGTCGACAACGGCGGAGAGGTGAATTCGGATATTTCAATATTATCTACCCCAAAAAAGGCGATATCCTCCGGAATACGGAGCCCCTGTTCGGTTGCAGCACGCATGGCCGCAATCGCCATCATATCACTGGCTGCAAAGATGGCTGTAGGTCTGTTCGCATTGTTGGTAAATGCCTGCTTGGTCAATTCATAACTCAGCGAAACATCCCATTTCACGTCGATCACCCAGTCATTATCAATAGATAATCCCGCATCCGTCATGGCACGGCGATAACCAAGAAACCGTTTTTCCTCCAGAAAATCATTTTTGAATTCTGCTCCGCCAATGTAGGCAATGATCCGATGACCTTGGGCAATCAGATGATTCGTTGCTTCCCTCGCTGCCTCTTCACGATCATAACCGACGACCGGAATGTCCGGGTCTGTAATATCCACACCCACAACAGTCCGAACATTGGCCTTGAGCCAACGATAGGCTTCCGGATCAATCCGTTCCACCACAATCATGCCATCAATCTGATGTTCCTTCACCAGAGACTGCAGCTGCACGATATCCCCATCATTTTCGATGCTGTACACAAATTCCAGACGCATGCCCGCTTCAGCAAGCTGCTTCTCAATCCCTTCCATAATGACTGAAAAATAGGGACTGTTGTATTTATTTTGAGGAATAGCAACCACACAGCCGATCGCATATGCCGTTTTGGGCTGGACCTTTTTCTTCTTGGCCGGACGCTGTGAACGATAACCCAGTTCCTCAGCGGTGTCCCATATTTTTTTGCGGGTTTCATCGCTGACCGATCGATTGACATCGTTCTTCATCACACGTGAAACGGTAGAGATCGATACACCAACGCGGTCTGCAATATCCTTCAATTTTGCCATGTGAAGTCCCCACCTTTCCTCTACCTATGTATTTAAACCCCATTCGTATTGGGGCAATTTCATCTCTGCAAACACAAATTTGCGGCAAATATAATTCTATATTTCTACTGCCCAGAAGTCAATGAAATGGTGCACGGGCGCAGTTTTTTATAAAAATAATAGCGGCAGTCAGGGAGCTTGATGTCCCCCATAACTGCCGCAATTTTAATCCTTTTTAAGAAAACGTATGAAGCATTGCCACCTCTTTATCTGCTTATTGCATCTTGGAGGCCAAATCCTTAAGCGCTGCGTTCAGATCACCATCTCCGGCAAGTGGAAGTTTGAGTGATTGCTCACCATACGTCCAGACCAGATCGGTTTTTTTGGTTGTAAAGGGAGATATAATGCCATACTGCTGCGCATCCAGGAAGATTTTATTATCTTCGCCTACAGTGGCAATATAAGCATCTGCTGCGGCCTTGTTCGCGGGAATCGAGTACCCCTGCTTCGCCAGTTCTGTCTGTCCTTCCGGACCTGCTAGCCAAGCCAGCAGCTTGTAAGCCGCCTCTTCATGCTTTGTATTGGAGCTGATTGCAAGACCTGCTGGCTGAACAACGGTTTGATTCGTTTTGAATTTCGGCAAATAAGAGATGCCGTAATCCACGCCAGCCTCCTGGTAGTTGGTTGTATTCCAGCTGCCACCCGGATTCATCGCTACTTTGGATGTAGTAATCGCAAGGTTCACCTGTCCACCCAAACCTTCAATCTGTGCAGGCGTGGTGTTGATCTTTTTATTTTTGGTCAAGTCGATAAAATAGTTCAGCACTTCCATCGCTTCAGGTGTCTCCAGCGCAAGGGAACCATCGTCATTCACCAGCTTCGCACCGTTGGACCAGAGCTCCGGCTCCAAGAACCAATCCATCGTTGATCCTGGTGAAATGGACAAGCCCCACTGCACAATGTTTCGGGCGTCAAAACCCGTTTCGTCTGCGCTTTTCCCGTTCTTATCCAGCGTCAGCTTGGTTGCAATGTCGGTAATTTCATCCCACGTTGGCTCAAGCGATGGAACGGGAGCTTTATGAGGATTCGTGGCTTCATTCTCAAAGATTGCTTTGTTGTAATACCATACGATGACGTTGGCATCGATAGGCAAGGATACTTGTTTGCCCTGATATTGGTGAAGACCGAGCAGACTTTTGTCCACATTGTTCAGATCAAACTGATTTTCCGCGAGCAAGCCGTCCAATTCCTTGAAAATGCCCAGCTCGGCGTATTTCTCCACGTATGCATAACTCGTTTTGAAGACGTCTGGAAGTGTGCCCCCCGCTGCATTCGCTGTTAGTCCATCCCAATAGCTGCCCCAATCCTTGCCTTCGAGTTTGACCTTAATATCGGTATTGGCCTTCATGAACTGATCCAACAGTTCCTGTGTACGATGAAGCTCTTCTGCCGTCCCCCACTGGGAGTATGTGATTGTTACAGGTTCACTCTGGCTGCTGCCGGAACCAGAAGAGTCGGCGTTTTCGGACGATCCTCCATTTCCACATCCACTGATCACCACCATTGTAGCAAGTACAAGTGCCCATACATTGAATAGCCGTTTACTCTTCGCTCTCATATACACAGCTCCCCTTTAAGTCATATCAATAAGTCCTGTTCACCTGAAAACCGGAAAGCAGGCAGCCACTCTACCCTTTGGTGCCCGTAAGCACCACCCCCTCGACGATATAACGTTGTGCAAACAGATACAGCAGACCGATAGGTACAATACTGATAAATGCACCCGCAGCGAGCGCCGGTAAATCCTGGCTCGTCTGACCAATCAACAACTGCAAGCCTACGCTCAGCGTAAACATTTCTGCGTTTTTGATATACAGGAACGGCCCCAGAAAATCGAGCCAGGAGTTCACAAAGGCAAAAATAATGGTCGTCATAATAATGGGTTTGGACAGCGGCATAATGACTCGTGCATATACCGTCCAGCGATTGCCGCCATCGAGATATGTAGCCTCGTCCAGCTCCTGGGGAATAGTCATGAAAAACTGTCGGAACAGGAAGATATAATAGGCACCTCCAAGCCAGGCTGGTACAATGAGCGGCAACCAGGTGTCAATCCAGTTCAGCTTGGAAAATAGGACGTACGAGGGAATCATCATAATGGATGGAGGAATCATTAAGGTAACAAGCACAACCGGGAACAGAATATTCCGATACTTGGTTGCAAAACGGGAGAAACCGTAAGCGACAAGTGAACTGGACACCACCGCTCCCGCCGCCACAAAAAAGGAAATGATAAATGAGTTCTGGATCCACTGCCACATCATCGGCTGCACAGCAAACAATCGTTCAAAGGCTTCCAGACTGAATGTGTCTGGCAGGATGGTTGGAGGTACCTTGTAGGTTTCCGCTTTGGTTTTCAGCATGGTCGAGAGCATCCATACAAGAGGCCCTGCGAACAGCAATAATGCTACAATCAGCATGGTATATTGGGACGTTTTTACCGCTATTTTTCGGCTGTTCATGTAACTCTCCTCCTATCGTTCTCCCTCGTAATACACAAAGCGGTTCGATACTTTCATCAGGATCAGGGTGACAAGCGAGATCACGGCGAACAGGAAAATCGACTGCGTCATCGCCATGCTGAATTTCAGATCGGTAAAGGCCGACTTGTAAATATTGTAGACAAACGTATAAGCAGAGTAGTTCGGACCACCCTTAGATAGCAGCAGTGCTTCCGTAAACATCTGAAAGTTATACATCGTCTGAATAATGATGACAAACAGGATGGAAGGACTGATCATCGGCAGTGTAATTTGGAAAAATCGGCGAATCCCGCTTGCACCGTCAATTGCAGCAGCTTCATACAAATGTCTGGGTACATTTTTCAGTGCAGCCAGGAAGATCAGAACCCCACTGCCCGAAATCCAGACCTGGAGCATGATGATGACTGGCTTGATCGTGTGCTCCCCGCCAATCCAGTCCACTTTGCCTATACCCAGCGCGCCAAGTCCGGCGTTCAGGATGCCGAATTCGGAGTTGAACACCAGCCGCCAGATAATAACCGTTGCCACAATGGGCACCAGGGTCGGTAAATAGAAGAAGGTGCGGAACAAGGCAATACCTTTGACATTAAAATTAAGCAGCATCGCCAGACCCAGCATACCTGCCGTTACGATCGGAACACCGAATACAACGAAAAACATCGTGTTCATCAAGCTTTTCAAGAAGATGGGATCATCCATCATGTGCGTAAAATTATCAATGCCGACAAAATTGAAGTTGGTCGCTCCCGGGAGTCTCGCATCCGTAAAGGCGTAGAAAACCGAAGTCCCGAAAGGAAATAGGAAAAAGGTGATAAAGCCGATAATCCAAGGCAAAATGAAGAGAAAAAACAGCAGTGTGTCATATTTTCTCAACCTGTTCATGATGACACCCCTCAGCCTGAAATTTCTTCTAAATAGACGTACCGTTCTTCCAAAATAGATTTCTCTGCCGCCAGGGCAATAAGCAACGCGTTACGACCAACCTGCGCACTAGCAAAGGGCTGTCTACCTTCCTGTACACATTTCAGAAAATCAATACGTTGGGTCTGTCCACCCGTGTGTCCCCCCATAATGGAATCCGACGTCACATCAATCTCCAAATGGTCCTTCGTCCAGTCCTGCCCGCCAACGATATCAATCGTTTTGTCATTACGGGCCACCATCTGACCGCCGTTCTCTCCGATCAGGCCAATCTCAAGCCCTTCTCCCATCAGATTGCGCGGTTTCAGATACATGCACAGGCCCAGATTGGCCTTGCTGCCGTTATCATAATCAATGGTGATAAATGCATGGTCGACGATGGAGGTATCCGAAATTTCTTTCGTTGGATAGTGACTGTATGAATTCTGAATCCGATTAGGCTCTCCTTGCTTCATGACATGCTGGCCTCCAGAGGCAAACACGCGGACAGGCTTCGCCTGGATCATCCAGTTGAAAATATCGAAGTGATGACAATCCTTCTCTACAATCGCTCCCCCAGACTTGGTCTTGTCATAGAACCAATCCGCAGGCGGGAACGGATCACGGAATTCCTTGCACCACATCAATTTCACGTCACCAAGACGTCCGTTCTCCAATTCCTTCTCCATTCGGCGATACAGATTCGAATATCGATAAACCAATCCGATCTGCAATACCTGTCCAGAGGCTTCCGCCGCTTCTATAATGGCATCACAGTCCTCAATGGTATGCGCGACCGGTTTCTCCAGAAATACATGCTTGCCAGCTTCCAGAAAAGCGACTGCCACTTCGCGATGCAAATAATTCGGTACACTGATAACCACCGCATCCAAATCTTCCTTGGTAAGCAGTTCACGATAATCACTAACTATGGTGGGGTTGCTATTCTTGAGTTCAGCCAGCGTACGTGCCACATTGGCTTCATTCATATCACAGATATAACGAACCTCACTATCCTCGAGCAAATCAAACCCAATGCAATGATGTGACCCCATGTCTCCTACACCGATAAAAGCCATTTTTATCTTCCCCATGCTTACACTCTCCGTTGCTCGTAAATTTGCGGCAAATGCCATGAAGCCAATTCGATGTTAAGAAATCTAACAGGACTGTGACTATGTAACGATAGTAAAATAGTTTTAATCTCTTGTCAATTGATTTTGGCTAGATTTTTAATTATTTTGCGGCAATATATTTGCGGTGCATTTTACATACTACTAAACAGTATAACTCTTTATTCATCATAAATTAAGCGTTTACATTTCTGTTGTATTATCATATACTTTAATTTGTATTTATTTTTATTTGCGGCAAATATTATATTCAAGTTATGAATACTCATGTCCAAAATTCAATAAAACACGCCTATTTTCAATAGAAAACATAATAAATTCTGGAAAAATATCTGTTGTATCTCCTGTACCCATCCCCTATAATGCAATTTAGACACGGAATCCAAGAACCAAAAACACATTTTGTATTTGCCGCAAACCAAAATCTCATCTTCCAGTTGTTTATTTCCCCATTACTACCATGACTCTTACATAAAACGTTACTATTCTGCTACTTCATGCGGATCAGAAAGGAGTTGAGCTCTCCTAACTCTCCCCTCATAACGAATTTCGGGGTGGGCAGAACGAGGTATCATTCAAAATCCATTATTCAGGAGGTATACCATGACAAGATTGTTTGATAAAAGCAAGCGGAGCCTTGGATTGTTTTTGGCTTTTGTCCTCATGATTACCCTGCTATTGCCTGCGGGAGCCTTACCCAAAGCCTCTGCTGCAACCATCACCATTGATGGCAATGTCAGTGACTGGAGCAGCGTTAGTGCTCTCACCACCAATAGTGGCACTGCCCAAACGCTCAAGGTGACCAATGATGGAGCCAATCTCTATCTGCTTATTCAAGGCTCTGGTCTGAGTACAACGATGGGCAACTTCTGGATCAATACCGATAACAATACTTCAACCGGTTACCAGGCTGCGGGCTGGGGAGTTACAGGTGTGGAGTGGCTGCTTGAAAATACGGGGTTATACCGCTATGGCGGCAGCGGAACCGACTGGGTCTGGAACTTCAACAGCACGTTGACCAGCTCCCAATTCTACCGCAGCTCCACCGTCATTGAGGTCGCTATTCCTCTCTCTACACTGCAAATCAGTGCTGGTAGCACAGTGCGAGTCGGGTATATCGACAACAGCTCGGATACGTCGAGATTGCCCGCGTCTGGACAAACACTACCAGCTTACCTTCTGACCTCGGCCGGATCGGGTGGTGGTACGGGGAACAATACCGTAGTGAATCCCGTAGAGCTGGACAGCCCACTTAACAATCCATTCAAAGGCTGGGCGCCTTCGGCCAAGAGCACCACATATGCACAGCCACACAGGCTCGTATATGCCGGAGTGACTTGGAAGGAACTTGAATCTACCAAAGGCACATATGATTTTAGTGCAATTGAAGCCGCCAACAATTTTGCATACTGGAAAAGTAAAGGCGTCAAAGTGGTGTTTCGCTTCATTCTGGATAGCCCGACAGGACAGGCTCACAGGGATATTCCCGACTGGCTCTACAATGACATGATTGCACGCGGAGAATCGCCTGGGACCGTATACAACGATACAACCGGAGGCATGGGTACGGGAAACAACATGGGCTTCTCTCCCAACTACAAGTCCACTTATCTGCAAGAACGGCACAAATTAGCCATCGAAGCCATTGCGGCAAGATACAACACCAATGATCGTCCGGTCGCCTTTGTTCAGATCGGTTCACTCGGACACTGGGGCGAGTTCCATACATGGCCTTATGTCGGACCAAATGGTGAAACCAATTACACAGGCTCTTTCCCTACCAATGACATCTCGAACAAGTATGTTCAGCATTATATTGATGCCTTTGCTGGCAAAGAGGACAAAATGCAGGTTCTGATCCGGCGCAGTATCGCCCTCGCCAAAACCAATAATAAAGGCATGGTCATGGGCATGTTCAACGATGTGTTTGGACATAAAGACAGCTTCGATGCGGATTGGGGCTGGTACACAGGCACCCAGAATGGCTATTGGGATGATATCGGTCAACAGCAGCCAGCACATGCGAACTTCTGGGAGACACGTATCTCAGGCGGCGAATTTTACGGGGGAGCTTCCGGCATGCTTGCGGCATTAACCACCGGTAGTGGATTTACGGAAACGTTGCGTCAGACGGAGCTTAGTAAACCAAGCTGGCTGGGGCCAAATTCCCCCGCCTCGCTTCCGCTGAATCATGCCTTACAGGCCAATATTGATGCACTCAAGAAACGAATGGGTTACCACTTTGTAGTGAAGGAAATTTCGCATCCATCCACCATTAGCGGAAGCACATTTACAACAACGATTAAAGTGGAGAATAAAGGCGTACAGCACTTCCCGTTTGCCTGGCCGGTTGAAATTCAACTGCGCAGCGGCAATACCGTGGTCGCCAAGAAAACAACAACCGTTAATCTGACCACGTGGAAAACGGGTACCTACACCCTGACCGATTCCATTCCGGTCTCCGGTCTTGCTGCCGGAACCTATGATATCGCGATTGCAATCATTGACCCGGAAACGAATAAACCTGGAGTAGACTTTGCCAATACAAATAAATTGACCGACGGCTCGTTCAAACTAAGCAGTGTAACGAAGTAATCTCAAATTACTTCGACTAGTGAAAATGCAAAGAGCAGGAATAGGGGCACTATGCTCTCATTCCTGCTCTTTTTCGAGTGAATCATCATTGCCAACTTACCGAACAACCGTCATTATGATTTTCTCCAATAACTATTGCGCCTTATTCCGCAGCTGACTGTAATACAGTTCGCTGTAGAAGCCACCTTGTTCCAGCAATGCGTCATGCGAACCCTGCTCCAGGAGCTGACCATCCTTCAGTACAAGAATACGATCGGCTTGGCGGATTGTGTTCAGTCTGTGAGCAATAACAAAGCTGGTGCGGCCTTGCATCAGGCGCTGCAGCCCTTCCTGGATTTTGATCTCCGTGACGGTATCGATACTGCTGGTCGCCTCATCCAATACAAGAATGGAAGGATCGGCCAGAATTGCCCGGGCAATCGCAAGTAGCTGCTTCTGTCCCTGACTTATGCCACTTCCGTCGGCCTGAAGCACTTTATCGTACCCGTCCTTCATTCGCACAATGAAGGAATGAGCATTCGCCAGCCTCGAAGCGGCTTCTACCTCTTCGTCGGTCGCATCCAGGCGGCCGAAACGGATATTTTCACGAATCGTGCCCTGGAACAGGAATGAATCTTGAAGAACAAATGCCATGTGTGAGCGCAAATTCTCGCGCCGAATGGTCGTAATGTCACGTCCATCCACCGTTAGTGTACCGGCTGTAGGATCATAGAAGCGGGATAACAGTTGAATCAATGTTGTTTTCCCCGCCCCGGTCGGACCTACCAGAGCAATCATCTCGCCCGGCTTGGCTTCAAAGTTAATTTCATGCAAAATATTGCGTCCCTCATCGTATCCAAAGGATACCTTGTCGAAGCGAACGGCTCCCTCCACCTTTTCGAGAGATACTGCTGCGCCTTCATCCTTCGCTTCCTCATCCTCATCCAATACCTCGAACACGCGCTCCGCACCAGCAATCGCAGACAACAACGTATTCCACTGGTTGGCCAGATCGTTGAGCGGCCGGGTAAACTGACGGGCATATTCTACGAAAATGATAATCACGCCGACGGTAACGGAACCTTGAATCGCCAAGATCCCGCCGATGCCTGCGACAATCGCAAAGCTCAGGTTGTTCAGGCCATTCATCAGCTTTGGAATAAAACCGGAGATGGTCTGTGCCCAGAAACCGGACAACCGGATCTTCGTATTTCGTTCCTCAAACCCGCGAATGACCCGTTCTTCCTGCGAGAACGCCTTGATAATCTTCTGTCCTGACAATGTTTCCTCAATATACCCATTGAGTTCGCCGAGATTACGCTGACGTTGTTTGAACAACGGCCCGGTTCTACGGGTAATCCAGCGCATGCCAATGGCCATCAGCGGTACCACGATAAATGTAAGCAAGGTCAGCAGCGGACTTAACCAGAGCATCACGCCAAACGTTCCGATCAGAGTTAACACACTGGAGAAAATCTGGATGGCCGAGCTGTTCAGCGTACCGCTGACATTCTCAATGTCATTGGTAACCCGGCTCATAATCTCCCCCTGCTGACGCTTGCCGAAGAATGGAATCGGCAGTTTGTGCAGATGGGAGAACAGATCATACCGCATGCGGAACACGGTCTCCTGTGCAATTTCAATCATCCATATATTTTGCAGCCATGACGACAAGGAAAAGAGAACATAGACTGCCACCAGACCCAATAAAAATGTCGTCCAACTGGAACTCGTTGCTTCTCCATCAATGAATTTATCCACAGCTACACCGACCATATATGGTCCAAGCAAAGCGAGCGCAGAACTGGCAAATACCATCAGCAGCACCATCGTCAGCTTGACCTTGCGACGGGCCAGATACGTCCAGATTCGGCCTAACGTACCAGACCAGTTCTTCGCCCGTGCCTTCGGCTTGCGACCTCCACCTGCCTTCAGCGTATCGGGATCAATCGGCGGCGGGGGCTGACGGAAAGGTTCAATGAATGCTTTGAACATGTGGTGTACCCTCCCCGTATTGTGATTCATAAATTCGGCGATACAGTTCAGATGAATCCATCAGATCTTCATGTTTCCCCTGTCCAATCAGACGCCCATCGTCCAACAGCAGAATCAGATCGGCAGAGGTGGTTGAACTGATTTTCTGCGTGATGATAAACGTTGTACACGACAGCTCTTCCAGTGCACCCAGCAGCCTTGCTTCCGTGGCTACATCGAGAGCACTTGTACTGTCATCCAGAATCAAGATGCTTGGACGACGAATCAATGCACGGGCAATCGAGAGCCGCTGCTTCTGTCCACCCGACAGATTGACTCCTCGCTGACCGAGCTGTGTATCGTAGCCATTCGGCAGCTTCTCAATGGTCTCGTGAATCTGTGCACGCCGCGCTGCTTCCTTAATCTCTTCGAGCGTTGCGTCCTCCCGGCCCCAGGCGATGTTATCCCGTACCGATCCGGTAAAGAGGACTACTTCCTGCGGCACATAACCGATTGCTCCGCGCAATGTGGCAATGTCCAACCGTTCTGCGTCATTACCATCTATACGAACCTCGCCTTGATCTTCGGTATAAAGCCTTGGAATAAGCTGTACCAGTGATGATTTACCCGAGCCTGTCGCTCCCATGATGGCGATACGCTCACCTCGTTTGGCTGAGAACGTAATGTCCTCCAATACGGTAATTTCACTGCCCGGATAGCTGAATCCTACACCTTGGAAATCAACTGCACCCTGGATAACAGAATTCCCTTTCCCAGCTTGTGCAGAACTATCTGTGTCCATGGATTGACCCGAATCCGAAACTTCCTCCGTGTCAAAAACTTCGTTAAGCCGTTGTGCCGAAGCACTCGCTCTGGAGAAGGTCACCAGAATCCAGGACAGCGCAGACATGGCGCCAATGGTGCGGAGCAGATAATTAATGACTGCGACGACTTCACCCACGGTTGCACTTCCGGTAGTGATATCACGTCGTCCAAACCATAGCACGGCGATGATACAACCATTCATCATGAGCAGCATGAATGGCATTGTCGTCTCCGTCAAGCGCAGCGCGGAAATCGTGCCCTTCATCAGCTTGCCGCTATATCCGGCAAACCGTTCAATCTCGTGGCCCATCCGGACGAAGACACGGATCAGCCGAATGCCTGTCAGATTTTCCTGGATGACTCCGTTGACGGCATCCAGCCTGCGCTGCACATTGCGGAACAGCAGCGCTGCCTTTTTAATCATCCAGATGACAAACACGAGCAGTACAGGCACCATCACAACAAGCAGCAGACCAAGCTTCGGATTTACCACAACCGCCATGATCATGCTGCCAATCACCACCAGCGGCACACGCGTCATGAATCGCAGACTCATAAACACCGTATCCTGCACCTGTGTGACGTCCCCGGTCAATCGGGTAATCAGAGATGATGTGGCAAACCGGTTAAATACGGCATAAGAGAACGCTTGCACTTTGTCATACAGCTTCTCCCGCAGATCGTAACCGAAGCCAAGACTCGCATGTGACGCAAAAAACGAACTCGCAATACCCGCGGCAAACGCCACGACGGCACTGCCCACAAGCACTCCACCCCATAGCCAAACCACTGACAGATCTCCTTGTTGGATACCGTTATCAATGATCTTCGAGATTAAATAGGGTTGAGCCAATTCGACCGTCAATTCAATCAGCATCATGACCAGTGCTGCGATGGCGGCGACTCGATACTTCTTCAAGTAGTACAACAGCTTGATCATAACCATTCCTCCGGCCCAGAGCGTTTAATCTTCGTGACGATTTGGTATGTTCACGCAGCCAGCTCCGTTATTCTCTTTCCATAACTCTATGTAAAATTTCACGTATCCAATACGCTTATTATATCGCATTTTTCATTGCCAAATCGTTAATATCTTTCTTTCCTCCTCTTTATTAACCTGAAATAGACCTGGAGTGAACATTCATCTGCAACAAAAAACCTGGGCAGATAGCCCAGGTGCGATGATTTTGGTTTACGATTTTTTTGAAATGCTCCAGTTACACCAAACATACTCTTACAACGACACACCACATTTATTTGCCGTATGTCTGCTCCAAACGTTCTTCTTCATTAGTGGATAGCAAAATATTCAGCAGCCCCATCGTGTTATTCGCTTCCGTTCTGGCTGATTTATACATCTCCGCAAATGCCGCCTCGTCCTGAACCGGATCGATTGCAGCCAGCTTGCCCCACACGTCGCGGGCTTTATCGTAAAGTTTCGTTAATGTGATGTCATACGTATGCTGCGCAACAGGTGCCATGGAGTCGAACTCCGCTGCATTCTTGAAAAATACCATCGAGTCCTTAAAGGACTGACTGGTGTAATCCTTGTTCTTCATGGCATCCTCCGTGAGTAGCAGCGCCTGACGAGAGATAAACAATGTCTTCACCATGGCACGCTCCAGATTGGTTGCTTCTTCCCATGACACATAGGACACTTCCGGTGCCTGAACGGTTGTGAAAAAAGGAAAGGCATCATCGATCAAACGCTGTGAATCGGAATGGATTGGAATACCTGTATTCATATTCACTACCGCATCACTATAGTTGGCGATATTAATATTTTTGGAGCCTTCTTCACTTACCCTGCGAACCGGATGATCGTTAAGCGGGACACGGATATAGCCAAGCTTGTCTGCATACTTCTCCTTCAATTCCTCCAGTGTAGAGTCCACTCCGATTTTGCCTTCTTCAGGCGAAGACCCCGCTGTATCGGAAGTTGAGGAGGTGCCCGCAGAGTCTTCAGCATTCGTATCTGCTGCCGACGAGTCAGTTGTTGACGTGGCCGAGCCATTGGTTGCTGTAGCCACCGTGCCAGCATCCTGAGCAGACTCCTTCGTCGTTGCTTCCTTCGTCCCACCGCCACATGCAGTCAATATGGCAACCAAGCTGAAAATGGCCGTGAACATCTTGATTCTATGATTCCATCTCATTTTGTAATCTTCCCCTTATCTTATGTATGTACCTGAGTTCAATTAACCTCTGCTTCAATCCATGAATAGTTCATTCCATAAATATCCTTTCGGATAACATAGATATATCACTGTGTAATCTGGTCTTTATTTTATCATAAGTTAAATACTGGGTGTATACGACAATGTGCCTGCATGCTCACCTGCACTTCTGGCTGTCCCCTTCTTACATACGGAGAGAACAAAAAAACACGGTCATCCATGAAATGAAGGACAACCGTGTTGATATGTATGCTTAGTGATCTGCATTATTCGTTTCAATTCATCGCATGGATGATGTAACAGGTTCAGGTTCCTCTTATTTAATGCCTTTGGCCTTCTCCATATGATCAGCCCGAATCTGGGGATCCGTGGAATTGACTGCGGACAGCATGTTGTAGATTGCCTGAATATCCTGTTCTTTATACAACGTTTCGGGGACTTCGGTCTCAAGCCTTTCCGTTTTACGAAGAATGGTCTCCACCAATTCATGATCATAGATAATCAGTTCATCCGAATTGACATACCGCACAGCTGGATCAACACTGATCCGGCAGCGATTGGTGAAGGTCACCATGGAGACGAGACGAACTCTTTTATAATCGCCGAGGTGTGCCTGAATGGCCTCCACATGCCCCCGGTGCTGCATCAATGGGTTATACATCTTGATTCGGCTGCTGCTGACTGTCCAGTTGGCCTCTCTTCGGCCTCCACGAATCTCACCCGTCGTCAGGTTTCGTGTCTCAATCACGAAGATCCCCCGCGGACCGATGACAACATGATCAATCGATGAATAACCCGAGCGGGACTTGGTATTGGCAACAAGCAAGTCGTTCAGAACTTTGTATTCACCCGGAAGAGCATGCAGCTGCTGGGCAGTGCTTGGTTCCTCTGGCTGACGGGTCCAATCTCCATCTGATTTCGTTTTTTTGCGTCTACTGCGGACCATACGCGTAGGTATGGGGGCCGTTGACGGTAAAGATGAAGCGGAAGCTGATATCTGGTTCGCGAGCTCTGGCTGTGACTTGAACAGAGACAGGATTTTTTTGAACATGGGCAAGCTCCGTTCTATGTAGTGTGGGTTTCGCACATCCATTATGTATACTTCTATTACTTATGTCGGATAAAGAGGGGCAAAAATAAAGGGAAGAGGGCCAAAAATCCATTGTTTAACTAAAGTATATACGATTCTTTAACCAATACTGTGACTTTAGACGCATACGAGAAGGGGGAATTTTATAAAAACAGCGTATTCCTTTCTATTGAAGAAAAAGAACACGCTGTTGTCTTGGGTGTGAGGATTAAGCCTGTAAATAATATGTGTAAAGCACCTGTGTACCCTTCTCATCCAGACCGTTGCTGGATATTTCCTGATACAAAGATTCAGCCAAGGCCAACCCTGGTGTCTTCATGCCCATGGCTTTGGCAGATTCGAGAGCGATACCCATGTCTTTGATAAAATGTTTCACATAGAATCCAGGCTCATAATCGCCTGCGATCATGCGCGGACCTAGATTGCTAAGTGACCAGCTTCCGGCTGCACCAGTAGCGATACTCTTCAGCACATTCTCCGCGTCCAGACCGGATGTCTTGGCATAAGCGAGTGCCTCGCACACACCCATCATGCCTGAAGCAATCGCGATCTGGTTGCACATTTTGGTATGCTGTCCTGCTCCCGCCTTGCCTTGCAGCACAATGTTGGTGCCCATTTGCTCGAACAACGGACGAACCGCTTCAAAGGCCTCCGTGCTGCCGCCAACCATAATGGATAGCTTGGCATCCCGTGCTCCGATATCCCCACCGGAAACTGGTGCATCCAACGCATGCAGTCCTTTGGCTTCCGCGGCTTCATAGATCCGAGCAGCCAGCAGCGGACTGGATGTGGTCATATCAATCAGGTAAGAGCCCGGTTTCGCGTTCGCCACGAGACCATCTTCACCAAGATAAATCTCCTCAACATCCTTCGGATACCCCACCATCGTGATGATGACATCACACTCGGCTGCCAGTTTGCCTGGTGTGTCATGCCATACGGCACCTTCCTTCACCAACGCTTCCGCTTTGGCGGCCGTGCGCGTATAGACATGCAACGGATAGCCTGCCTGCTGGATGTGCCCTGCCATGCTTCTGCCCATTACGCCTGTACCGATAAAGCCAACTTTCGTCTCTCCAGGTGCCTTCGTTGTATTTGTCATCGTAGGTTTCCTCCTATTTCTCTATACTTCGCTTGGAGCTTGTCTTCTAAACTTGCTATATCTGTATGTTAATGCTTTCTGTCTCTTCCGTCTATCTTGTTTCGTCTTCTATTGTTCAAAAAAATAAAATAGGAATCGAAAATCCATTTCTTGTACAACCTAACGGAAACTTCCTTGAACGGAAAGGAGAATTCCCATGAGCCGTGAAAAGGGAGAAATCACGATATGGCTGTCCTTTTCCATCATTTTGTTAAGTGCAGGCCTCGTGTGCCATGTTCTGTCCATTCCGGCGATTCTGGATTATGCAGGCAGAGATGGCTGGCTATCGGTAGTCGCTGCTGCTCCCTTCTTTTTGTTATTTCTATGTATGATGTTCGTTATTATCCGACGGGTACGCGGGCAGCGTTTGACGGACTGGATTACGCGGGAATTTGGCGCAATTCCTTCATGGATTTTCCGTATCACTGCTTCACTCATGCTGCTTGCACTCGGATCACATACCTTATATGAAACAACAAACTGGACGGTATCCACCTATCTGCAATTCACCCCACCCTATGTGCTCGCAGGCGTGGGAGCACTGGTTGCTGCCTGGGCGGCTGCCAAAGGTATCCGTTCCATTGCCATGACTTCAAGTCTTCTGCTTCCATTTGTGATCCTGCTTGGATATTTCGTGATGTCAGCCAACATAAAATACAAGGACTATAGTCAGTTGTTTCCCATCATGGAATACGGTGCCGGTCCTGTCCTAAGGGGCATGATCTATTCGCTTGCTGGACTGATGGAAATCTGGATCTTGATGCTGTTCCAACACGATATTAAAAGTAAAATTCGCTGGTGGCATCTTCTGCTGCTCGGGTTATTCATGCTCAGTATGGCGATTGGTCCAACGCTGGGAGCCATCGTTGAGTTCGGTCCGGAGGAAGCAGCAAAACAGCGAAATAGCCCCTATGAGCAATGGAAGCTGGTGAATATAGGAAAATTGCTCCAGCACGTGGACTTCTTGTCCATCTATCAATGGCTAAGCGGTTCATTTGCCAGAGTGGCGATCTCCATCTATCTTATCGTCGATCTGCTCGATTTTCGCAGACCCAAGAAAAGGTACGTTGCCGTTCTAATTGTAACCTTCATCATGTGTGGAATAGCTGTACAGTGGTGGAGAATTGATTACGTTGACTATTATGTAAACCATATTCAATTCCCCGTGATGCTGGCCTATGTATCCACGGTAACAATCCTGTTGACCCTCGCCGCATTCATACACAAAAAAGACAAGGAGGCTCCCGCCCATGCCGCTCACAACCACACCAAAGAAAAACCCCCATCTGGCTGAACCATTCCGAATCAATGAGCATAATCTGACGACGTTTTTTACAGGTTCAGACGATGTGATCATCAGCAGCCATATGATTGGGGAGTCTCCGCAGCAGATTGTCATCGTGTATTGCAGCGGTATGGTCGACAGCAAATCCATATATGATATTATTCTTCCCGAACTGACGCGAACGTACGAGAGTACTCACTTTGTTCGTGCATCGGATATCGAGAAGTCCATTACCCTGCAATGGACAAGTATAGACATACAGAACAATCCGCTGGGAAAGGAACTCATGTCCCTACGAGTGTTTGAGGGGCATATGCTCATCTGCATTCCTTCCATCCAGAAGATGTGGAGCATGGATATATCCAACATTCCTACACGGTCGCCGGATGAATCCACTACGGAAGTATCGATCCGCGGGGCACGAGATGGTTTTATCGAACGACTATCAGTCAATATTGCGTTAATTCGTACACGCCTGCGTACGGCCGAATTAGCCTGTAATATTGAATTAATTGGTTCTCGCTCCGTGACCAAAGTCGCCCTGATGTATATTAAGGACATTGCCAATCCCGAGCTGATTGATGATGTGAAGAATAGGCTGCGCAAAATCGATATCGAACGCATTATGACCGCCAATGAACTAGAGGAATTATTGTCCCCTTCCAAAGTCACATTGTTTCCGGTAACCCACTACACGGGCAGACCTGATTTTGCGGCGGAATGTCTTCTGAACGGACGTTTCGTCATTATCGTGGATGGCAATCCCAGCGTCATCATCGGACCCGTCAATTTGTTTCTGCTTCTCAAATCCCCTGAGGATGCCAGCTTCCCTTTTCTTCCGGTGAATGTGGGCCGTATGCTGCGTTTTATCGGGCTATTAATAACCGTGTTCTTGCCTGGTTTCTATATTGCGCTGACTTCTTTTCACATGGACCAGCTACCCTTTCCACTCGTAGCCACGATCTCGGTTGGGCGCATGGGTCTACCTATGGAGTCTGGTGTGGAAATGTTTCTCATTATGCTTCTGATGGAGCTATTCCGGGAAGCAGGGGTGAGGCTTCCCAGCGCCATTGGTCAGACGCTGACCGTTGTTGGCGGATTGATTATTGGGGATTCGGCTATCCGTGCAGGCATGGTTTCCCCGCTCATGATTGTCGTCATTGCTGTAACCGTAGTGGCCGGAGCAACGATTGTGAATCAGGTCATGACCAGTTCTGTTCTGATTCTGCGTTTTTTCTGTTTTGTACTGGGGGCATCCCTTGGCATCTATGGGTTCATTCTGTCCATTATCCTGTTCCTGATCTATCTGACCGATCTGAAATCGTTCGGTATTCCTTATCTGACACCGCTCAGTCCGCTTAATTTCAGACAGGCGCTGGCCTCGTTGTTCAAACTTCCGAAAGGATGGATGAAACGCAGACCTGTCTATTTGGAAACGCAGGAGCCGCGCAAAGAAGGGAATGAGCGATGAAGCGGCTTATACAACGATGGTTGCTAGGACTGCTAAGTCTCTCTCTTTGTTTTGTGACCAGCGGGTGCTGGAGTGCCTATGAGATCCAACAGGTGGACTATGCCAAAGCGATCGGGATCGATTACAAGGACGGGATGTATCACATGTATGTTCAAAGCATGGACTTTGCCAGTGTAGCCAAGAGCGAAAATTCAACCAAAACTGCGGAAGCCCCACCCGTGTGGGTTGGACATGCATCGGGGAGAACATTGAATCTGGCGGTAAACGAACTGTTCCGAAGTTCCCAGCTCCATATCGCTTGGGGCCATGTGACGGCCATTGTCATGGCCGAAAATGTCCTGACAAGCAAGCATATTACGGAAGTGTTCGACATGCTTGGACGTTTCCCTGAATCACGTTATACAACTTGGGTATACGGCACTCGTGATCCATTGGAAAATATTCTGAGCGCCACGTCCATATACAATATGTCGCCGCTGGACAGTATTCTGCATAACCCTCTTCCCTCATTCCTGGAAGAATCGCTGTTTCCTCCAGTGCTTAGTTTCAAACTCATTGCCACCCATAATGATGCGTCCACGACAACTTATCTGCCTTGCATCACCTTGAACAAGGAACACTGGTCGCAGAACAAAAAAAATTACGAATTGTTTATGATTGACGGTGCTTTTTTTGAAAGAACCGGGGATAAATTTGAATATTTGCCCCATAGCACAATTCCTGGATTTCATTGGTTACTTAAGGATATGCGGCGTGCGCCATTGATTATTGAAAACGAAGGAACCATCTATGGCGCGCTCAGCGTTGGTTTGCCCAACGTCAAAATTGTGCCTGTCATTCGTGGGAATGAGGTTTATTTCAACATCGATGCCAAGTACCTGACCGCCTTGTATGAATATATCACCCCTGTTTCCTATGACGAGATGGTCCAATTCAGCGAGAAGACATTGCGGGAGCAAATTTTGCAAACGTATCGCGAAGGTCTGAAACGTGGGGTCGATGTCTATGGACTTCAGGAGAAGGTTTATCGCAAAAATCCAAGCCTATGGCGCAAGCTGTCCAACAACGGCTCAAAGATGATCCTGACGGAAGATTCCATTCAGAAGCTGGACATTCATATTACCATTCCATATACGGGAAAATTCCGTAGGAAAGTGTAGCCATAACAAATCCCCTGCCGTATGAAACGGACTAGGGGATTGTTTGGGTTGATGCTGCGATTACTTTGTGTAGGGGTTGAAACGTTTCATAACAATCGTGAGATCTTCTAATCTTCGTTATCCAGGGATGTATGAATCCTTCTTTTCTTTAAAAGCTAAATTTTAATCCTAAATATTCAACTATGACCCATGAAACAGGCCAAAGTAATGGAACATGAACAACCCAGTAAGGGGCTTTATATCGCCCATTCTCATAACTGATCCCACAATAAAAAATCGCGAATAATACGCCCAAAGGATAGGTGAAAAGAATTTTAACCAATAGATCACGGGAAGTATCATATGTGTGTGGATACGGTGCCGATAAGGACATACCAAGTCCAAAAAGAGCCATAGGCCAAATGAACAAAGTAACTCCATACAAAATCAAAAATAATAATAAATAATTGTATAACTTCTCATTCTTCCTCTTGCTCATATGCCCTCCTGATTGCATGAACGTATTCGCACAACGTGAAAAACCTTTATTAGAAGATTTTACAGGATGGATATGGAAATATAAATAGTTTATTCCTTGCTGATTAATAAAAAGACCTCCAACCATACAGGTTAGAGATCTTTTTATGATGTTAAATTATTGTATTTACCCTATGCAGCGACCGCCTATCAGACTATTTTCCATTCTGCCTATAGTACTCCATTATTCGCATACGTGTGGTCAGTATCAGGGTCTGCGGCAGGAGCACCACAAATATAAAAATCAGCACGATCAGCCACAGATGAGCGGCAAAATTCTCTGCGCCAAACGATGGTTTGGGAAGCTCAATGAAATACCACCAGCACGGGATGGCAACAAGCCAGGTCAGTCCGGTAGAGATGAATAAATCCTTCACCCCACTCCACAGAAAGCAGAACAATGCGACAAATACAATTGGAACAGCCCAGGAATCCAATATTGGTTCCCAGCTCTGGAAGACAAAGATAATGGCAGGATATAAAAGATTAATGGTCCAGCGCCAGATCGGATTGTGGTAGATAAACATAATACCTCCTTGCTCGGCAAGTAAACTGATTAATAAGGAGACGGCGCTTTTCGCCGATCTTCGCGGTCTGCCCCTTCCATCTTTCTTATAAATCGTTTTAATTGCTCTTTGTGTTCTTCTAACTCTGCTAATTTGGATGTAGTCCCTTTAAGAAAAGTCGACATTTTTGCAGACAACTGTACTGCAGACTCTCCCTTCCAATCTTGCAGCCTTCCATAATATGCACTAAAGTATCTTTAGAGTTTATTTCCATAAAAGGAGAATTAATGCCCTATGAAAATAAAACCTGTAGCTCTGATCTTACTTATTTTTTTATTTTTATTAGGAGGATGTTCAAGTATGTCTACCTCAGATAAGCAAAATATTGTAGAAACAGCTACACTAATAAGTGTTCAGTACATAAAGAAATACTACAATGCGGATTTTATTGTAACGAGTCATGATATTGATGACCCTTCCATCCATTCACGCCTTTACCTTTATGGTCATATAACAGGACATGAAGATGAACGTATTACCGTTTCCTATAATTATGTTACACAGGAGGTTCTTAGTGTAGAAGGACCAGACTGGTTTATCGATAGCCGAAATCCGAAAAAGGAAGTACCTTCTTCCTGAGAAAAATCTGCAAAGAAATACACAGATGTATTTACACTTCGTTATATAGGAGTGGGAGAAAACCTCCCAATCTTTTTTTTCAATCTCAATGAGCTAAATATATGGAGTGCTTATAAGACGTTCTTACCAGTCTGATCATAGATATGCTTATTTCTGGGAAAGAAATGAAGAATATAAGCATGATTATGGATATTATAGCTCATACTACCTTCAGGAAATTATTGAAGGAGTGACAACATGAGGTTAAAAAGCATCATCGCCGTCGGAACGGTGTTAACTTGCTCGACGCTGTTATGGGGCTGTGGCAATGCCAATATGAACCATGCTTCACAGCAGAAGGATACTGTTCAAACCGAGAGCTGGAGCGATCCCAAACGACTGGAGGCTTCCCATCTGGAAGCGCTGGAACGGATGGAAAAGGATCATATTCATCGCATGGTTTCGCTGAATGCGAGCATGGATGAAGACAAAGTAATGACCACCCTTGAACGATCCACCCAGAAGTTGGAGGAAATGAGACCGCTCGCTGAAATGCTGCAACATGAGGGCCATCCAACGCTGTTACAACGAATTCAGGAGATGGCTGGAGATATTCAAGGCTCGAAGGAAGTGGTTGCTGAGATGAAAAAACTGCCTCAGGACGGTAAAATTAAGATCCAGTCTGAAAATTCCGATTCTTTGCACCACATCAGCAGTTTTCGCGATTACCACCAGTACATGCAAGAGAAAATTCAAACGTTGAACAAGGCGAAGTCTGCCACACATTAACCAGTATCGGCTATTCGGATTGCATTGCTCCACTGTATAAAAAACAAACTATAGTTAGATGGGAAGTCTAATTCCTGTCTAACTATTTTCTTGTAAAGAGGTATTACAGTACCCTGCTACGATCTTCTCTGTCCGCTTCCTCCATTTTACGAATATATCGGATCAGTTCTTCTTTATGAGCCTCAAGTTCAGTCAGCTTTGCAGATGCCCCCTCCATATCAGCTTGGTGAAACTGATTATTTTCCCAATCCATGTTATCCTTCATAAGCTTAAAGGGACTATTTTTAAACCCACAGAAATGTAATTTTGGTAAGCGATTATCGATATTTTATGATATAGTTCATCACTGATGAAATCCTGCATAATCAGCCTCCTAATTCAATGCATTTTTATGCTTATATGTAATCTAGTTTAAATTAAGTGTCTATAGTATATTTATACCATCATATGAAAGCCGAGATGCTATTGATTTGAAAAAAAAGGTTACTTTTCTTTTTAACCTTGGGACTAATTTTTACTATTCTAGGAGGGTGTATGTCTACTCATGTTACTGATCATAAGTTTACCCCCGTTGATCTCGATAAATCTGTAGGAATACATGGCCATGTCAAGGGAGACGATGACCAAAAAGTATTTGTACTTGTAAAATACGATCCTCTGAAGGTGGAAACGCTTTCTCTCCCTGAAGGAACGGACAAGAAATAATGCATCACATTCCATTGGTACGGCAAGGAGTAATGAAGTGAATATTCTTAATAGAAAATATCTTACATTAGCGTTCTTGTTTATATGGTTCATTTTTGCTTTCATCGTATTAAGCGGATGTATGTCAAGTGAACAAAAAGACATCCTTCAAAAAGCCGAAGTAGCAAGTCTCACTTACTTTAAAGAAAACTATGGAATTGATGTAGAATTCACAAATCATAAATTCATTCCGGCTGACTTATCTCATACGGTATCATTGACGGGATATGTGAAAGGCAACAAAGATCAAGAAGTATTCGCTATGGTGGATTATGATACCTATGAAGTCAAAACAGGTTCAGTGCCTGATCATATCAAACCTCTTAAATAAATTGATTCATTTCTCACTAAGAAGTAAGATATTGTTTAGAATTTATTTTTTCTTTTGTTTAAGCAGTTCTTTGGGGACAATAGCTGTTTGGAATTCAAACGTATCATAATCAATAAGAATAGAGACTTCCGTTTCTTTGTCGTCTTTGACATGTCCGCTTAGACTAACATTGTGACTAAGATCTTTTGGCATGAACTTATGATCTGTAAACTCAACTTCCGTATTGTATTGATCTATAAAATACTGTTGACCAATTTCTGTGGCCTGTTCAATGATTTTGTTTTGATTGGGCATAGAATTGCATCCTCCAAGGATAAGTAATAAAAGTATAGATATCATAGATAAACATTTAAGCTTTTTAAAAATATTATTCACCCCCTATATATGTGAACTTATACCAAAAGAAGTAGAATCATTATAGTGCATCTTTGGCCTAATGAAGTTATTAGGCAGTGAATGTACACATAATTCCTCCATACCCACTGCCCTCACTTTAACATGCTATTCATTCAAAGGTATTTACCCCAATCAATCATGATTCATTCCACCCACAAGGATACCCATATAAAAATGCTGAACAACATTACTGGCATAAGCGCCCCAGTGGCTAACATGATCCAAAGTGTTACAGGTCTTATATTCTGGAAGTATTGATCAAACCAGTGAAATCGATCTTTCCGCCATTTGGCAAACTTGAGTTGCCTGATCATACGCTTCAACATTTTCTGCCGCTGCTTTCCTTCTTCCACTTCTTCCAGTGTACGTCGCAACTCGTCATACAATCGCGCATCTTCCTGCTCAGCCATTGCGGTTGTCGTCATTCTGCATCCCCTCCCTTACCTAATTAACAACGGAAACGCGTCCAAAGTTTGGAATTATATAGAGAACTGAACTTAAGATTGCTCACGTTCCACAATCATCTTCGCCAATCTGAAGTTTTTAATAACGGACCGTTCCCTCAGAAAAAGTCCGGAGCGAGCTATCTCTCCTCATGTAGACAGCAAAAAGCGATCCTCTTCCATGACCAGCGTCAAGTTGGAGAACCGCTATAATGTACTGTTTAATACTACTTATACAGGTTAAACATCGCGTGTGTTACACCGACAAGATTAACCCACGTTTTCGATTAATGTGTTCAAACATACCGCACCCTGCGCACGCACATTAACCACAATAATTGGCGTATCCAGCATACCATGCATCCAGGACATATACTCCTCAACCTTTTCGTTGGGAAGAATCGTCAGAATGACCCCTGCAAATCCACCGCCGTGTATACGGCAAGCGCCATCACCCAGCTTTTGCAAGTAATTTTCAGTTAACGCCAGTGCGATACCAATCTCCTGTTCCTTCACCGAGCCGCTCTGGTATACATTCTGGAGCCACTTCCAGGAAGAATTCCCGGATGCCGTAATCAGATTCAGGAAATCAGCAAAACGCCCTTCCCGCAAGGCCTGTACCTGACCGTCCACCCGATTGTTTTCCTCCAAGAAATGCAGCGCACGCAGTACCGCACGATCCCCCGCTGCTTCACGTACCTGTTTGAGATTGGCATAAATCGCCTCGGCCGTAATTTCTCGGACATATTCGCTGCCCAACGCTTTAGCAACCGCTCTCATCTCATAAGGAACAGCAGCGTAGTCCTCAGTCAGATCCGCGTGATTCCCACCTGTGTTTACAATGACCAATGAGTAGCCGTTTTGTTGGAAATTCCATTGAACAGGCTCAATTACAGGCCCGGCCGGATTCTCAAAATCAATCGCAATTAGCCCTCCATAGGCACAAGCCATCTGATCCAGCAGACCGGAAGGTTTGTTCCAATATTGATTCTCCGCATACTGACCAATCTTGGACATGACCACCACATCCAGTGATCCATCGTTGTAGAAATGATTCAGAATCGTACAAATCAGCATCTCGAACGATGCCGACGAGCTCAGCCCGGACGCCGAGAACACGTTACTGGAGATGTACGCCTGGAAGCCGCCCACTTTGTATCCGAACTTCTCAAATCCCGCAGCCATACCACGAATCAACGCCGTAGTACCGTCGTCCTCTGCTTTCGGTGCCAAATCCGTGAGATCGATTACATATTTCTGGTCATAGCCTTCTGAATAAAAGGTAATCACCGAATCCGTCGTTGGCGCAGCCACCGCAATCGTATCCAGCGTAATACTACCAGCCAGCACCTTACCATGGTTATGATCCGTGTGGTTGCCTCCAATTTCGCTACGTCCAGCCGCGCTGAACAATTTGCTGCCATCTTGTACGCCAAAATACTGTTCGAATGATTCATTGAGCTTTGTGTAACGTGCTGTCTGTTCTTCTAGTTGTTGCTGACCGTACATTTGGGCAAACAACGCTTGGCCTGAAGTGGATTGGATCAGTTCCAGTGGTTGAGTAGTCATTGATAATCCTCCTATGGATATGCAGCATTTATTTTTTTGACGTAAATGATGAACAATACGGGGAACAATCTATGCCCCTTTACTCTCCCATTATCTCAGCTTCGTTTCGTAAAAGGTAGGGTAGAATTGAAAGTTTGTAAGCGTTTTTTCAAATTAATTATATTTCACAATCATAGGCTTAACTTTGCTCCAATTTACGTTCGCTTATTTCAGAAAGGGTGCGATGCTATCCTTCAACGAAGTTACCGGATGACCCATCAATTGTTCAAGGTCCTTCGATGTAGATACCGTATCTATACTGCTTAAAAAAGGGTAGATCCAGTGCTGCACCGACACATCCTCGCTGTGAATAACGGTCTTTCCTGCAAACGCTGTAAGCACTTCAGCCAGATCAGCAAAGGTCCAAGTTTTTGACGCGGCCAGCTCATAGATTTGCTGCTCATATCCTTTGCCTGCGAGTACGTTCGCAATTGCCTGTGCAAGATCGCTACGTGTTACAGCATTGAATCGCCAATTTCCTGGACGAGTTGTCAGTACACCACTTTGTATCGCCTCATTTAATCCAAGTACATCCACAAAATCAATGTACAACCCGTTGCGCAAAATCGTATACTTCATACCTGAATCAAATATGACCTGCTCGGTAAGTCTATGAACGCTTACTGGAATTTTAAGACCCGTCTGCGGAAAAGCAAAGCTGGTATAGAGGATATGTTCAACCCCTGCTTTCCTCGCTGCATTAATTACACTAGTATGTTGAGTTAGCCGTACTGTATCATCGGTATGTGAGCTAGAGATCAACAGCAATCTATTCACACCGGTAAAAGCTTTCTGGCATGTTTCCGGACTATCATAGTCCATGAAACGAATCTCTCCACCCTGATCCTTCAGAGCTTCTAAGGTTGAGGACATCCCCAAATTACGGACACCTGCAATAATTTGGGTAGCAGGGATCTTGGCTAGCAGATTTGCGATAATCAGATTGCCTAGTTGTCCATTCGCTCCAGTAATCATAATAGACATCCTGTTTCCCCCTCCTTTAAATGAATCACCATTAAGTAGTTAAGCTATTAACTAAATGGACAAAATGATCAGCTGGACATCAACATATTCCTCGCTGAACTAATCATATTCCTTTCCACATATCCGGCCCCAGAACCTTCTATTTTAACACCCTTTCAAACAGCATTAAGACCTGTTCAGCTTCTGTAATAAAACAATCAACTGATGCTGCTCCTGTTCATCCAACTTGCCCATCTGTCTGGCCACAGCTTCACGGTTTCCCGGCAGATGCCCACTCAATAATGTCCGCCCAGCATCGGTAATGGAAATGACTGTCTTGCGACCATCTCGTGCATGTTCAGCTCTGGCGATATAACCATCACGCTCCAGTGGGGTTAGCAGTAAACTAATGTTAGCCTTGGTGACACCAATTTTTTCGGCAAGCACTGAAGGTAGCATCGTTCCCCCATCTTTGGCAATCTCCACAAGCACACGGATTCTTGCTCCATTCAGCCCCTTCGACTGCCAGTATTTTTCCGATACGGCTACCAGGTTGGCAGTCGCCTCAACCATCGTGAAAAAAGCTGCATTTGGCAGCGGCAGATGAAGTAAATATTCCTGCAGCGCATCTCGTTTAGAGTCAATTAATGGCAAGTTTTCTTTTCGTAAATGATCCATACGTTCTGTTCCTCTCCATTTAGTTAATAACTTAACTATTTAGACTAAGATAACTTTCCCCATTAAAAATGTCAATTCATTAAATTATGACCATGAAATTAATTCATTCAAATGCCCAAAAAGCTTGCTCCAAAATTGGAACAAGCTTTTTATCTATTTTTCAACAGGTTCAACTTCAATCTGATCAACAATAAATTCATTGTCGGCTTTATCGAAGGTATACGTGATATTGAAGTCACACACATATGTAGGAGATATGCCAATAGAGCCGGGAAGACTTAATTTTATTTTGTGATTATCCAATGTATAAATAACCACACCGCCGAAAGCAAGCTCACCTTGATGGTAGTCTGGTGCTGGATCAAAATCATAATTGAAGTTACCTACTTGCCCTTGTGAAATCACTGTAATCGCTAATGTACCATCATCATTTTTAGATATACGCGATTTAATATGCTCAGCAACAATATCCTCATAACGCTGTACTTTAATTTCAGATAAGTTATCGGAGTTAACGACATGAATTTCATAGTTATCCAAGCCTGTCCCTCGACCAGTCTGAATGATTATTACAGCCTCTTCCTTACCATCACCGGTAAGATCGGTATAAAATAACTGCGGCTTCGTTCCCGAATGATGAGAAATGCTCCAATCAAAATCTTTTGTGCGCCCATTTATATCTAGAGTTACGCTTTCAATTGCATCTTCCGTTTCTTTAATTGCATAAAGTTTTACTTGTTCATCCTCAGAAGATCCGATTAATTTCAATTTTGAATTTGTCTCTTGTTCCGGTTTCGTTGTTACCTGCTTGGTGGGAGACACAACCTGTTCCAGATGGACAGCGCCTAACGATTCGGTTTGGCATCCTCCAAAAAGAACTACACTCAACAACATCAATGAAGCTATTTCTTTTATCAAATCACTGTCCCCTCTCACTAAATAGCTAAAATTAATCCAATGAATTTAACCGAATGGTTACCTTCCTCGTTTCACGATCATTAGAATCAAACCAGTCTTTAAGTACGTTATATTCACTTGTTTCTAATGCTGCTGTTTCAATCGTGAAATGGTTATTGTCTATCCATTCATAAGAGATGATGGGCCAGGTTGGTTTCAACATGAAAGCTTCTTCCAAATCAGTTGATGTATATGGGATGATTTCTAATTTTTTGAGATCCACGGCAACAAGGATTTGTCTCTTAACCAGACCGCCTTCATCATAAGCATATCTAATTAACACCTGCTGATAGTCAGAGGAAAGTTTATAATCTTGTAAAATGCCCTCAGGCATCGGCAAGCTATGCGTCCCTCTATCATCAGTTTTCACCAAAAGGGTATAGCAAGCTTTGTTTCCACAGCCATACTTCAGCATTGAATATGTTTCCGAAGAAGGCACCTCCAATACTTCCACATGTGTACGATCTATTTCAGTTTGGAAGTCCTGTTCGTTCATCAGGTAGCGCCTATACTCTGGGACGTCGTTAAGAGGTAATTGCAGGGTTGCTTCTTCATTCGTGATTTCAATGATATGGGGTAATGAAGATGCCTTGTTATACAAGCCTGAAGAGTTGGTATCGTTATCATTTTCCACCTGATATGCGGGAGGTTCTAACCTAGAAAACCATATCATAATTACCGCTGAAGTAACGAGTACTATAACTAGTAGCAAAAAGAACATTTTCTTTTTCATAGCACTCCTCCTTCGTGCATGGTTTCGATCCAGAACCAAATGGATTATACTACAAAGATATCCATTTTTGGTGTCAGATCGGTTTCAATGTTATTTTCATGAGATAACCCACTATTCAGGTTAAGAGGTGAATCTATGAACTTTATTTTAAATAAAGAACCAGATAAACGTCGTATAAACGTAACGATGCTTATGTATCTCGTACTAATGATTTTATTTTATGGTATTTATGTTTCCTTGGAATCGGATCGGATAGCTCAATCACAACAGTGGACTTCCGGTGGTTCCATAAGCGACCAAGCGATCGAGTCAATGAGTCAACTGGGAAGATGGACGTCAATTACTGAATTACTGTTTCTAATTCTTTTCATACTGGTGATGATTATCATGATTACGCGGTACCGAAGAAATGTAGGAAGATTACTCCCTTTTGCCTTATGGAATGTCGCTTTGTTTGTCGGGGTTGGCACGGTCAGTTTGGTGGGTTCACAGGTCACGTCAATGTCCGTTGGCAACTTGGCACAACCAATCTTCGTACCTGCGTTTCTATTGGTAGCGTTGTTCATATATGTGGTTTGGGGATTAATGAAACGTGGATAACGTGCGGGAAGATTAAAAATATTCAAAAACCTTTGATTATATTCCAGGATGTCTGGTGAGCAATCAAAGGTTTTTTGTCTAAAATATATATGTCAGTTTAACGTTAAGCTTCGTCAACATCGATCAGATACACCCGCTCCTGGAATCCACCCCGTGCCTCGGCTTTGTCCGCCCGTAGCTTATCAAGCTGCGCTATATTAACACCATGCACCTCAGCTAGCGCCCGAATCACTTCGAGCATGTCAGCCAGTTCTTCCAGAGCTTCCTGATCGCTTTCTGCATTCAAGTACTCATCCGTCTCTTCTTGCAGTTTCGTTCTTAGTTCTTGCTTATACTCCTCCGGGTCGAGAATGCGTGTGCGGCATTCCTTACCACTGGATGTGATAATATGCGGAATCTTGTCCCGTACCAATTTGTTGTATGTAGGCATGTGGTATAACATCCTTTCTGCTGTGAGAGCTTTCGAGCCTCGATCCAGAATCCCCCTTTTTGCCATTATGCAAGTTGCCATTAGAGGATGGGTTGATTTAATAGAAAATAATTAACAAACACACCAACGGACACGAAGTCAACAATGCCGTTGTCAAACTGATCTGTGCCGCAACTCGTCCTCCGGTAAACTCTTGCCGTGAAAAGAACATCCAGATCGAGAGGTACGTAGCGCTTAGTGGAAATGAAATTATCCCTCTAAACGTACTCGGTTCCATATACCCATGCATCATACTTTTACCGATTAGGATTAAAGTAACCAATTCCAATATAGATAATATAAAAAACGCAATAGCAATCACTCTTTTCAAAATGTACACCTACTTTCCAAATGCAAAGCAAGGAGTATCCTTGTATTCCCTGCATGATATATCCTTTATTTGGATGATGTCATCTTGTAAGCGTAACATAGATTAATCAATCTTACTCTGATGAATTATTTATTATTCGTTTGGATAACTCGTACAATATCTCTTCTGTTCGTTGAAGAAGCTTTTCGATGTTGTTCAGTTCTAGTGGCTGGTCATGTGGATAATCCACTAGGGATGATATATGTTGCATCGTGCCGATGAACAAGGCAATATCTAGTCCGGGTTCAGTCTCCGTATGCACTAAAGGCAAGATTTCATTCATGGTGAGTTCTTTGGGTGGATGAACTGAATGATACTTATGGATATAAAGTGCCTTAATCATGGAGGTTAGAGCCCAATCACATAGAATTAGGCAGGCTTTGAACTGATTGTGATTACACATGATGGCGGCAAGTTTGAGATGATACTTAGCATGTTGGTGATAGGCCATTATTGTGGTACGTAGCATATGGTAAGCAGGAATGTGTTTGGACCTAGGTTGTGTGGAGATATCATGGTCTTGCAAACGTGGGGTAAAATCTACTTGGTGATTACAATGTGCTTCGCTTATGGACCAATTTCTTGCCATCGTCATCCCTCCAAAGAGTTAATACCAGTATTATACAATAAATTGATACATATAGTAATCAAATAAATTATTTGTATTCTTCGTTTAATGTTTACCTTAAGGAAACTTGTCTACACTTTTGAACATAGAGAGGTGAATACCATGAACGAGGACAGAGAAGTTTTGAAGCTGGTCGGAGCCAGAATTCGCGCACTACGCAAAGAAAGAGGGTATTCACAGGAATCCCTCGGAGAAAAAGGTGGATTTCATTTTTCATACATAGGACAGATTGAACGTGGTGAAAAGAACGTTTCTTTGGTGAATCTGGCTAAGATCGCTGAGTCACTGGAAGTGAACTTAATTCAATTATTTGCGTATGTAGAGGAAGAGTTTGAAGTAACTGAAGATGAGAAGCAAATCAAGGAAATTGTACAACTACTAAGAGACTCTAATTCAGAACATATACGAACCGCCAAAAATGTTATAAAAGGAATATTGATGTAAAAAACAACAACCCTATCTCTCCATTATTGGAATGATAGGGTTTCTTCGATACGCAAAATCTATAATACATTTTAAGTTTTTACTTTTTAAGTGACATGATTTACAAGAAGCTAATGCATCACTGCTTTAATGGAACATTTGCCATCACCTATATATCAGTTTTTCTCTATATATAGTATTCTATTTCCCCCTCCTTATTTTTCAATAATTTCAGTAAATGGATTTTCTCGGAGAGTAATTTTGAACGCTCTTCGGTACGGAAAATTGTAGCATCATGTATATACTCACAATTTCCAAGTAAAAAATGATCCTTATCAAGGAGATGATAAATAAACCATTTTATTTCCTGATCTTCCTGATCTAGAACATAAAAACACTCATAAGCATACCTAGTAAACTTTTCTCTGAGTTGTGTGAATGTCATTATTATTAATAGTACAAACATGGAACTTGAGAAACACAACGTAATTAAACTCAGTGTTAAATTAATTAATAACACTTCTGGTTTGTCCATAGTTAACACTAAACTACCTTCTGCTATATTACTGGCTAAGAAACTTGGGAGCACGGAGAAAAAACATAATGTTTGTAACGTAAGTACGATTAATGTGAATGTAAGATTCTTTGACCTTGATAACCTTTTATCAAAAATACTTTTTTGTGTAAGGCTAACATATAAGATAGTAAAATAAAAAATTGTTCCAATGATTGAAATACAAAATGTAAAATATTCATTAACACCAAGATTGTAATATAACATTGTCAGAAAAACAGAAAAAATAGAGCCTATCATAACATAAAAGATGTAATTGGATATTTTTATCAAAGTCCTCTTTTCTTTTGATGAAATTAACCTTTCGATCTTGGATGAAGTTAACGAAGTTATCACCTGATTTTTCTTAAAAAAAGTCCACATAAAGCTAAGAATAGCAACAATCCCGCCCAATCCGCCTAATTTAGATAAAAATTGTCCATCCAAAATTCTATCCCACATGACCTTGCCTCCATACATATTCTAATACCGCTAGTTTTCAAACAATACACTTATTCGCCACCGCCACCATCTTCGCAGGCATCTCTTCTCTTAATCGCCATACAAAGCTCATCGGCTTGTTCCCCTCATGACTCACATAATCCGCTTCCCCCAAGAAGACAAATGGAGACGTATAGCCATGCTCCTCCTTATACTCCCGCACGAAAAGCGCGATCCGATTGCCTGTCTCTCGATGATGGATATACCGCTGCGCGGTAGCCGTATGCTCCGACACCCGGCTCTGAGTCTGCCAGTGGAATAGCCGCTCGTTGATCGCATAATCCTCGTACAACGTTGAGGGTGAGAAATCTTTGTCCGATTTGTTCAATGTAATGAAGAAGATATCGGTCTGTTCGTCTGCAAAATACTTCACGCCTTCACGGAAGGCGGGTGATTGCTCAGCGTTCCAGTAGCCGAAGGCTGCGAGCACTTGGTCGATGGAGTACATACAGTGGATATCTAGTGGACAAGTGTACGGGAACGAATTACTTTTATCCACAAATCGCAGATGAGCCAGATTATATTTGAAAATATCCACAAGCTCTGCTCGGAATGCCTCACAAGACAGCACGCGCTGCACACCCTCTTCGATGCTACTCAGTCCGAGTTTCTCGGGCGCAGCCCGGTGGAAGGTGTAATAGAACATGATCAACATGCGCCGTTCATCGGCGGTGGTTGCTTCTTTGCCTTTTTCAATAAAGTCGATCAGGAACGTCAGCCAGCTTCGGGAGTTGATCGTCAGCACAGATGGCAGTCTGCGGATATACTCCTCCTGCTCACTCTCGATAGGCTCTGTCAGTCCAGCTTCGGCTAACATACCGCGGAAATACCTTCTCCCCGTACGTCCACCATAGAATTCATAGAGTTTCATCCCGTGATGCTCTAAAAAATGAGCCAAGGTCAGCGACAGTCCTGTGTCTTGCTGGAACGTTTGCAGCTTCTGGATCAACGCTCTGCGATTACGACTCATCTGCTTGAGGTTGCGCATAATGTATTCCTTCGCTTGCTTTTCCAATTGAATGAACGTGCCGCGAGGCAGGTTCGAAAAGCCGTTCTCGACGTAGTACGAGATGGAATGTTTGGTAGCGCCGATCAGGGCGCGGAATTTATCTTGGAACCTGTATTCCTGATGGGCTTGCCCGATGAAGTCGAGCACAGTCAGGCACTCTTTGCCATCCGCCATCCGTAGTCCACGTCCCAACTGTTGCAGGAATACGGTCAGACTCTCAGTAGGACGTAGGAACAGAATGGTGTTCACCTCAGGGATATCCACGCCCTCATTGTACAGATCCACGACAAAGATCATGCGCAGTTCCCCGTTCACTAGCTGTCCTTTCGCAGAATGGCGCTCCTGTTCGTTCGACCCGCCATGTAGGGCCATGGATGGAATGCCGGCTTCGTTAAATATTTTTGCCATATACATCGCATGATCCACCCCTACGCAGAAACCAAGCCCCTTCACATCGTCCAGATCGGTTACGTATTTATTCAGACTTTGGATGATCTGGTTGGCACGGATTTTGTTATGGGTATAGAGTTTCTCCAGTTCGTTCAGATCGTAGCCTTTACGCGACCATTTCACCTGAGATAGATCGACAGTATCGGTGACGCCAAAATATTGAAACGGACTCAGTAGCTTGCGGTCAATGGCATCGGTTAGACGGATCTCGGCGGCAATCGTATGATCGAAGTAGGCGGTAATGTCTTTGCCATCCATCCGTTCCGGTGTTGCAGTAAGTCCTAGCAAAATCTTCGGTTCGTAGTGAGACAACAGCTTCTGGTACGAAGGCGCAGCGGCATGGTGGAATTCGTCCACAATGATGTAATCGTAATTGTCTGGGCTGGTGATCTCCGTCAGCTTCATAGCGTTAAGGCTCTGAATGCTAACAAACAAGTGGTCCAGCGCCTCTGCTCGGTGATTCCCGACATGCAGCTCGCCAAAATTCATATCCTTCAGGATATACCGGAACGTGTCACGGCTTTGCTTCAAGATTTCTTCCCGATGGGCGACAAAAAGCAGCTTTGCTCCCGCATGGCTTGCACGGAATCGCTTGTAGTCGAAGGCAGAGATGACCGTTTTGCCAACGCCTGTGGCGGCGACGATCAGGTTGCGGTTTCGTCCGTACAGCGTACGCTCGGCGTGCAGCTGCTCCAGCACTTCCTTTTGATAATCGTAAGGCTGGATGTCGAGGTGAAAGTAGCTGGACTGATCTTTTTTGCGATTCAGAGCCGCCTTCAACTGTGCCTCATGGCCTTCATCCTCAGCCACATATCGCGTAAATTCGCGGTCATTCCAGTAACTCTCGAAGGTCGCTTCGATCTTGCGCAGCACGTCGAGTGAATCCTTCTCCGTCACCTTGAGGTTCCACTCCATGCCACTGGTCAGCGCCGGGTTGGACAGGTTAGAAGAGCCTACATAGGCGGTGGTGAATCCAGTATCACGGTGGAAAATGTACGTTTTGGCGTGCAGCCGAGTCACTTTGGTATCATACGAAATCTGGATCTCTGTGTTAGGTAATTTGCTAAGTTCGGTAATAGCCTTAAGGTCGGTTGCTTCCATATAGGTGGTCGTGATGATCCGCAACTTCCCACCGCCCGCCGTGAATTGTTGAAGCTGTTCCAGAAGCAGGCGAAGTCCGCTGAATTTGATAAATGACACCAGCCAATCGATTCGATCGGCGGTCACGATCTCCTTTTGCAACTCCAATAACATACTCGGTTCGGACTTTGCACCTGTGAATAAAGAGCTTTGGCTGATAGGCGTATCTCGACGAACGATTCTGGTATCCCTAACCGCACGAATGCTGTTCAGCTTGGAATACACATGGGTCAACACTTCCCCCTGCTCATCCAGTTGCAATTCGTTGTACTCTTCTTCCCCTAGTGTGCCTTTGAGAGTAGCAATAATCTCATTATACGTTCGAATCTGCGCCAACACTGCTGTCTTATCTCCCGTCTGTTCCCTGACAATCTTGAGCGCTCGCCGGGTCACCGCCGCCAAATACGTGGACAGCAGTTTACGTGCTTCCTCTGCATCCAGCTTCTCGGTCCCAATGTTATACACATCCGGGTCCAGCGCCGAAATCTCCTGTCTGGTGATTGTGTTGATAAGCTGTTCATATATGCCTTGTTTCATGAATATACCTCGTGTGGGTGTAGGATAGTTGTGGATAGTTCTCTATGTATATGATGAGCTAAAAATTGTTTCTTCTATATTATCGACCAATCTATGGAAGATTTCATTAGTTGTTTGATTTCATAGGAAAAAGCACCTCTACTTTTGGTTTGGTAGAAGTGCTCAATGATATGACTTTAAGTCATGCATAGATACGCGCAGCTCATATCATCTTTTCACTGTATCGATTGGATTATAAGTTAGTATGACAGTCTACTCTCTTAAATTGAAAATAAGGTTATCATTTTATCTTTAATAGAGATTGATAAGTAATTGCTTGTTTTTTGAGTTTGAATATCAACAAACAGGCTAGTTATCTCCTTTTGTAGTACCAAAAGCTCGGCTGGAATAACAAAAACATTCATTTTCTTTATATTCAGACCCTCATCATCAATTTCGATCTCAATTCTCTGTATATCATCGTCAGCACGCAAAATATCAGCTAGACAATAGACAATCTTATCTTCTCTAGCCTCCTTAAACACTTTTTCTCCTAATAACCCTAAGAGAACTTGATAATTCGGATCTCCGTCTTTAAATATATTAATTAACTCAATGATAAGGTCATTCAGAGGAATATTTCTTAATTTCTCTTCCATCCTCTCTCTTGAATCATCTAGAAACCACGATTCAAGGTCCACTGGTGTATCGTCTATTATCCCGGGAACATAGGGCTTAGTGTAAAGAAAATCTTTATTCATTGTTCAACCCACCTTTTTGAATGGCGTGTCACTTATATAGTCGAGTATATTTTACTGCCCTTACGCTAAAGTAAGTTCTTTCATCACGATGTCTGATTTCTCTTGCACCCGTTCTTGAAGAAAAGCAATTCTAATTTAGGTTCTCTCTTGTAGAAGTGCTTAATCCCTTTAAATGAATTATCTATAGATGTATAAGACTATACAATCTTTTCACTACACCACTTCGGGTCATATGGCATCTTACTTAATTTTATAATATCGTCAGCGGTGTAATACCATTCGGCATCATCAAACCATAAATAATCCTCGCCGTTATCTTTAAAATACTCTACAACGAATCTAAAGATAAATTTGTACTCATGATTTATATTTTCAATATCTAAAGCCCAGAAGTAATTTTCGTCTTGAGTAAGCCAAGTGAAACTATCAATTGAGTCTTCTTCTACTTGATTAACATTAAATGTGAAATACTTTAAGTTGTCTTTATTATCTATGGTTTTAAAAGTAGATTCATCAACTTCGGATAGTGTCCCTTCAGCAGATATAAAGAGATCATCATAATATTTATCTTTTATCAAGATGCAAAACATATTCGCTTTTTGCGCTGCTTTCTTAAAATCCTCAATGGCTTTTTCAGGTGAATAATTTTCTAACTTTTTTAGAAAAATGAAAGAACTCATCTCAAACAGCCCACTTTCAATTCTTCTCGATTAGATTTCCCGCTCTCATAATCCGTCTCCGAAGTTGATTTTGCAACTCCTAAAATTTAGATCCTCTACCCTATAAAAACAATTACGTCCTGTCTTTGAAATGCAAGTGGCAACTTTTCTCGAAGTACCTCTATTCTTTCGACTATTTTATCCCTTTGCTCATCTTTTAAATTCTTTATAGCCCATTCCTTTACCAGAAGTAGTTCCTCAATAATCATCGGCACATCTTCCCCTTCTATATCAACACCAGTTGAGAAGAGATCTATCCATTTTAAATCTAATACTTCAACTGCGGGTGTCCAGCAATCCTTAAAAAAAGTTTCTGTTGCAACTGGAACAAAAAACTCTTTTCAAAATCATTTTGTGGTTCATGTATCACAGCACTAATAGACATTCCTTAATTCCCTCCGAAATTTGCGAATTATCCCAGGCCTAACGTCCACAATTTTGCCCACTGTCATAGCATATGTAAGACTGGTTACACTATTGTAAGTTTCTTCATCCTTATCAAAGAAAAGTTTCTCTTTTCTACATATGTTCCGAGCAGCACTCGATAAAAGATAAGTCGGCATGCTCTTTCCAAGTCTAAATAGTATAAAAGATGATATCCCCATGAATTAAATCTCCCAATAATAAGATGATACAACTCTTCACTGCTTGCCGACCATGATTAGGAATGAGCTCTACATCATCTATTGTATAGATTCATTTTCTATACTCTCAACTTCTAACATCTTTTGTTCAACCCATTTCATAACCATTTCTGCCTCCTTTAAAGCAATCACTCCCTTTTTACTTTTAAATTTGTAAGTTTCGTAAGCCCATAGTAATATAATTTTCACAAATTCAACTGTCTCTAATTTACAGATCGGTTCAATTTCATCTTCTTCCTCATCATAAAATGGATCTTCAATTATTGTATAGTCTTTATGTGATATAACGCTGGATGCATTTCCTCCATGTCTATATTCGGAGATTCCTCCCCTTAATACTTCAAAATAATTCTCAATATCTTTTCTCAAATCTTCAAATCTCCAAGAAATATCAGATCCTAAAGGATCACTTATCATAGTGGCGAACTCAAGTGTTTTTTCCTCGTCAAAATCCATTACAACCAAATTAAATTCATCCATATATTTTAATTTATATTTATATTTTATCTTCACTAATGTACCCTCCAATTCATGGGTATGCTGAGATTATCTTATCATTTCTCAAAATAAGCTCTATTTCCATACCTGTGCTTGTTTTCCCTATATATTTATTGTTTTATTATATTTACTTTACTATTAAAAGCTTCATTTACTGAATCAATTACCTGTTGTGGTGTCCATTCCTTTGGAAAAAATGTGGATTTGGGTCCTTTTGGTACTCCATTAATTTCAACATTGGCTTGATAGACACCAAACTCATTAGGTGTATCAACTTTCCCAACAATCTTACCGTTAATATTTGGTATCCCGGAACACACGAATACTGTTCAACTTGGAATACACATGGGTCAGTACTTCCCCTTGCTCATCCAGTTGCAATTCGTTGTACTCTTCTTCCCCAAGCGTGCCTTTCAGAGTAGCAATAATCTCATTACACGTTCGAATCTGCTCTAATCTGGGTTCAGCGCCGAAATCTCCTGTCTGGTGATAGTGTTAATAAGCTGTTCATATATGTCTTGGTCCATGAATATACCTCGCGAGAGTTAGGATGGCTGTGGATATGTAAGTGATATCATTTTATATGCATTAGTTGTTTGTATATAAAAAAAGAGCGCTCTTTATTGCCTATGAATGGCAGGACACTCCTCTTTTCTATAAAAAAGGCTTATTCCTCCTTCGAAAAAGTTGGAATAAGCTTTTAAATTTCTCTAATCAAAAAGTTTGGATTTTTTAGAGTACACGATTGTTGGTAAATTGTAAAAACATGCTGTTTGAAGTGTAAATGAACTTAGACCCTTAAGAGGCGTAGGATGTTCTATCTGGGAAAATACCATCATTCTCTTTTAAGATTCTAATTAATTTTGAAGCTGCGCGTAAGAAATAGAAATTTGTGGTTGAACCCGGAACCTTTTCGATTTCTTCACATTCCCCATCCGACTTACTTAACTTAATTTTCCCTAATAAATTTTCATCCGGGCCAAATTTATATACTACAAAATCCCTTGTCTCTTCTTCTTTAACTAACAGAACATAAGTAGTCAATGTTCTACCTCCCTAATATTAAATAATTCATGATTGAGTAATAAGATGTCATTTTTATTATAGCTTCCTTTCATTAATCGCTCCCAAGCTAAAGCCTGTTGATAATTCGGGTCAAAAGACTTAATTTCTCCACTATGCCGCTTACCTCCACTCGATCCGCCCAGATCACTATGCTTATTCTCTACCGCACGAATGCTGTTCAGTTTGGAATACACATGGGTCAGTACTTCCCCCTGCTCATCCAGTTGCAATTCATTGTACTCTTCTTCCCCAGCATGCCTTATGTAAGTGGTACCATTAGATGCTTGTTATTAGTAAATATGGTCTCTGCTCTATTATCGTCCAGCATGGGAGAAAATTCATTAGTTGTTTGGTTATAAAAAAAGAGCACTCTCTACCCATTCTGAACGGTAGTAGTGCTACACTTTGGGTGTGAGCTATTATGAAATTAACATTAGTAATCGGCTTCCTGCCCAAAGTAAGTACCCAAATTGAATCGTGACATACATGATGTATTCTATAACCGTTAGTTTCCTTTGCCTTTTGATTTTACGTAACTCTAGAAAGTAAAAGAAGGTACCAATTAGTAAAAGAATCACTGCTAATTCATTAATTGTTTCTAGGATGGATATACTCCTCATCTCCTTTCATACTAAAGAACCTCTTAAATTTTATTAAACATCAATCACACTCATAATTATCATTCGTACCTTGGATTCAAAGCATCTCTCCAAACGTATTCATCCACGAAATTAACCTTTTTCTCACTAAAATAAGCTCGGGTCACTTGCTCCAGACTATTCAAGATTTGGGGCCAATCATTCTCATTAATTTCCTTGGATTCAAAGTCCCCAACAATGTTCAGCCATCGATGATTTAACTGCTGGTACTCCTCGATTCTGGCTTTAAGTTCAGCTTTTACAGGATAACCAGTTATATCCAGCCTCTCGAACGTCATTCGCATGCGGTGAAGTGTAGGTGGCAAAATGTCATCTTGGCCTAAGTCGTTAGCATATAATGCTGCGGGTTTTACCAGCCAGTTGGCTTCTTCGCTGAAACTTAGATTCATCAAGTTATACTTATCTATAATCTGCGTCATATCTGTAAAGTTGTAATAGAGCTGGCTGGCTTGTTCTCCATCCTCAACCATCTCGTTTGTTATTATTTCATTCTTAAGTATTCGGTTAAATAAAATATCATTATTTATAATCGCACTCTTCATATCAACCATATCTTGTCGTACATTCATCGTTAGATACTTTTCATACATTCTTTTTTCTTTATAAAAACTATAGGTTAGTACAAGTAAGATCACAAAAGCAATACAACATCCGATCATTAAAAGTCGTTTTTTTAGTATCATGGCACTTTGTTCTCCTAAGATTTTATAGTAAGAAGCACCCCTACGTTTGTGTGGTAGAAGTGCTTTCAAGTAGTATCATTATTTCATTTACCTGCTGCTTTTTTAGCTTGATAGCTCCTTTTCAACGTAAGGACTGTCAAGTAATAGAAGAAGGCTTGAAGTTAGATATTTAGTTAGATATTTAGTTAGATATTTAGTTTGATATTCATCCAACTGATTAGTGACCGTCAACAGACCCTTCTCCATTCTAAGTAGTTGAGTAGAACCATCTTCTAGGAATAATAGATTACCCTCAGTATGTTTTATAAGCTTACTAATAATTCTGAAAATATGCTCTATACCTTTAGAAAAAGTACTGCCAAACACCTGAGTTCTAATACATACATTAACATCTAAGTTATAATGCTGTTGAACAAAAGCGATATCAGAAATATCCTCTATTTCAAGTGTCAATGAGAAAAAATCAGAACCAATTACAATTTCTTCATCGTTACTATTAAAAGAAGCCGATCCCTTAACAAATTCAGTGGTATATCTTTCTAACAGTTTCCCTAAAGAATTAAGATCTAAATTAGATCGTAAAAATAATTCGTAATCCATTTTATTTATCTTCCCCAAACTCGACTTTGCAGCCCACGCAAACTTCTGAGCATCACCTAGATTATATCTCCAACCTGATAACTTAGTCCTAACCCATGAAAAGGGAATTCAGCTGATCCATTTAGCTTTTTATCATCCACAGTTATTACACTGTTTTTTCGCATTAATATTGGTTTATCATTCAACTCTAAAAGACAGTCTCCATCCATACCATTAATTAATTTTCCAATAAAGACCATTAGCTCGTCTGCCCAATGACTATAAGAAGATATAATATCAATGTAACAACTAAACTTTAATTCAATATCATAATCTTCACTTGCAAACATAGTACCAGGCCCTCCCTCATTAATGGATAGTGTGAACCCGTCGCAAGGGACCGTTAGCTTATTATTCTCTTCTATTATTTCAATATTTTGAAATAATCCAGTTAATGAATTTTTTAATTCTCTGTATTCAGAGTAACCTCCAAAATAAAAATTACCAAACATATTTTCCCTCCTTTTTAAGGTTTTAATCTCGTTATCTGGCCATCTTTAATATAGATTAACTCACTCAAAGTTGAAATTTCATACTTATTGAATTGTTCGTAAAGTTCATCCATTGAACCTTTATATCCATCTAAATTCATTACAATTCGACCTGTTTGCTCTTCAGTCTTTTTCATTACAGTTGCCCAGATATTTCTAACTTTAAGTGTCTCTGGGGAATAACAATCAAAAGCCTTCCCATTAATCAGAAAATCAGGGTTGGATGTTGGGTTAATACCGTAACCGTTCCCTCCTTTTGTGTTGGGCAACATATCAATATCATAACCTTTACTTGCTAATAAATCTGCCGCTTCATTCTGAAATGTTATTGGATTCGGATCGTTAGGATCAGGCTTTTCATATTTCCCTTTAGGTTTTCCTCCTGGAGAAAGTGTCGGCTCTGTAAGGTCAACTTTACCTGGCCCCTCTTTTCCCTTCCCTGAATTCGTCTTTCCACCCGATCCTCCCAGATCGCTATGCTTATTCTCCACCGAACGAAGCGCCCTGCCAACAAAGGCGTAGGCCAATACCTGACCCATCACAGAACCACTATAATACCCGGCCCCACTCTCATTCACCTGTTTCTTCTGCTCATCCACAAATTGACCTACATCAGACCTGGCTGTTCCGTTTCCCCAGGCTGCATCCCAAGCAAACTTAATGCCTCGCCCAACATCGACCACTCTGCCCAAGGTCATAGCATAAGCCACACTGGTCACCGTACCGAATGGATCGTAGAAAAGCGCCTCCGCCGTCTGTCCCATTCCGGTTACTGTTTCTCCCACCGACTTGTCCAGCAGTCCAACACCGAAATTTCGTTTCAGTTCTTCAGGTATATATAGAGCAACCTCACCCGAACCATCGGCTGTTCTGAAATTCTTCGCTATAAAAATAAATTCGTTCTGAATTTTATCCAAAAGACCCAGTGTAGCAGGAAAAACTTCTTTCACCTGCATAAAATCCCAGAAGAACCGCTCTCCAGTGACACCAGACCATTCGGACTGCAACAGGTAAATTGACTTTTCCAGTTCCCGTACCATTCGCTCCAGTTCCAGCTTCTTCTGCTGGACGAGCCGGGCTTTTTCCTCTAATACATCGGGATGTACCTGAATACGCTGCATTCTATCTTCACCGCCAACCTGACCGTAGTATATGTACCTAAATTTTAACAAGTTAGAATAGGGATTGGAATCAAACGGAGGATTCATTTTCACATAGTCTAACTGAAAGTTGGTAAAGATCATTAGGCAGATATATTGCGCATTCGTGCATGTTACTCCATAATTCGATCAATTGGTTAATATATAGGTTATATCCCCATATTGCTAGAATATATTTTTCCGAAAGGAGCTATAAATTGAACAAAAAGAGTATCATCGTCGCCGTGATCATCGGTCTAATCTTGCTCGCTCTCCCCTTCATATTCTACTTCTCCACTAAAATATCCGAAGGCTCGGCGTTGCCTAAACCAATTACCCACACCAATCTCTAAGGTATAATACTAATATCGTCTCACAGGAGCTAATATTCCATTTCAAAGGAGGCTTATCCATGAAAATAGAACGACTCGATCATATCGTGTTAACCGTGGAAAATCTGGAAGCAACGATTGCATTTTATACGAATGTTTTAGGTATGCAGGTAGTCGAATTCGGCCAAGGCCGAAAAGCATTACAGTTTGGACAGCAAAAAATCAATCTGCATGAACGTGGCAAAGAGTTTGAACCCAAAGCTCATATCCCCACACCGGGTTCAGCAGATCTTTGTTTTCTAGTCAGCACACCGCTGGAGGAAGTCATTGCGCATTTAACACGACAGAACACGAAGATCGAAGAAGGACCAGTTAAGCGGACAGGTGCACTAGGGCCAATCTGTTCGGTGTATATACGTGATCCTGACGGTAATCTGATCGAACTATCCAATGCTTTGTATGCATAAGCCACCAGCTCTCGCTCTCCATATAGCAGCAAAAAGATCCTGAAAAGCCTCGGCTTCGCAGGATCTTTTTTGATTTACAGCATGAATAATTACATAGCTCAACTATTTACGGTTAGATACCGCTCTCATCACTTGGGAATCGAAAAGGTACTGCCTGCCTTCTCACAACCGGTTAACACGTAAAAAACACGTCCCTGCTCACTCTTCATCGTACCGATCCCTTGGCAGGTGTTGGTCGTGATCTCCTGTTTGGAGCCATAGGCATCCCTAGAGTTATCATAAGTCGCTTGAATGGCTGAGCCATCGTAAATCAATTCATGGATAATGGCCCCACCTTCGATGGTATACATCGTCACACGAACCTGATCCTGCTGTTTGTTCTTCACATTCTTCACAAAAGTATTCCACTTATCCTTGTTCCGCATGCCTTCGAGAAGCACAACGACATCCCCGCTTTGCTCCGCTTGCTCAGGGTTATGTGGCTCAATAATTTCCGGAAATGAATTCAAAACCACTGGAGAATCCACTGTCGGATCATTTGCCTCACAGGCTGTTAACATTATTAACGCTAACAAAAGCGTGAGCAGTACTCTTTTCATCCAATCACCTCATGAATTAAGACGCTAAATTCTCCGTACATGTTACCTATGTGCTGTTAGAAATAACGTAAACACACTCAGCACGGATCTTCAATATAAAGGATTTTTTATCATTTGTATGTAACTTCAACCCACCATAAAGTGTTTATATAGCAATGCATCATTTACGTCCATCTCATCTGAAAAAGAGGCGATACACATGCGTTCGGTTAACCCATTCGATGACATAGCAAAAGAAAAACGACGTCCCACTTCACGCTTGAATCATAGACCTAATAGTAAAAGTAAATCGTCCCGACGATTCGCCATTGCAATGGCTACAGCACTAGTTGCGTCCAGCTTGTTGTTGGAACTGACAGCTGAGCCAATTACTCATGCAGCCCCTAACGTACAGCATTCCGCCAGTAACACTTCTGTTCAATCGAATGCAGCAAATACAGAGAAGAAACTCCACTATACCGCTGTAGAGGGAGCTTATTATTACACAGTCGCTTTGAGAAGTGATGGTTCGGTCTGGACCTGGGGCCGCAATCTGTTTGGAGAGCTGGGTGTGAGCGAGAACATTCGATATCGTCATACATTTAGTCCCATCCGCGTACCGGAACTATCTAATGTAATAGCTATTTCAGCCGCCGGCGGTGGAATCAACGCAGCAGTTCAGGCAGATGGAACGGTCTGGGAGTGGGGTGCTGGCAAACTACCAAGCAAAGTCGAAAGCATCAACTCTGCGAAGGATGTAGTGACTGGTTCTTTCACTGTCGCCCTTCTCCAGAACGGGACAGTCTGGTCATGGCAGCACCCTAACGCTCAAGGAATCAATTCAGATGATCTCATACGTAAACCACATGCGATTAGCGGACTGAAAGATGTTATCCAGGTTGGATCCGCAGGTCTGCATGGATATGCTTTGAAGAAAGATGGCTCCGTATGGACGTGGAACGAGCCCGAAGAACCCGATAAAGTCCTGTCCAAACCTACCAAGATAAAAGGTCTGACCAACATATCTTCGATCACAAGAACAGATACGTCCCTGCTTGCACTGGATAAGAACGGGAAAGTCTGGGGTGTGGACGAGACAGGGAAAGCATTCGCCATTCATTACGACTTCAAGGTGAAGAAGATGGATGGAAATACGCAATATATGTTATTACTCACGACATCCGGTGAGGTGTACAGCTACGGAAGGAGCGTGAACGGTAAAGAAGGAAAAGTAAACCATCTATCCGGCATTACCGATATTTCAGCAGGATATTACCACAGTCTTGCCTTATCCTCGGATGGAACCGTCTGGGGCTGGGGAAGTGATAAGTACGAGGAAGCGGGTGCACCTGCAACGTCATCTGGAGGAATGGTCTACAAACCCGTTCAAGCCAAGATTGGCACAGATGTATATCTGAACGGTGAGCTGTTCCAGTCGATGTATGCCGCTGTTGAAACGCCTAAGACCGTGCAACTGCCAATCAAAGCCATCGCCACAGCACTTGGAGCAAAATTTGAGATTCATCTGGTGGAAGGTAGCCTGAACCACTATACGTTGAATTATGACAATCGGACAATCACAATCCTACCTAACGAGACACAGTATGTTATAACCTCCGCCGATTCCTCTGGGGAGCGAGTCGTGCAGATACCTGAACCCATAAATAACTACTCGGGAGCAACTACAATGCCTTTTGAGGTATTGCGTGGTTTGGGATTGAACGTGTCCTGGGATTCAGAGAAAGCGATGCTGACCATTGACGATGCTGATAAAAAAGATTCAGGAAGCTAAACGAATCGTTTAACATGCAAAAAAATCCCCTTCAGGTAAACGACTTGTTCTTAACAAATACCGTTTACTTGAAGAGGATTGATATAAATCATCTCTATCCCTGAACTACTATATCTGGCGTCCTACTTCTCGAACCGGAACCAGCCAAAGTCAAACTGACTACCCGGCAGGAAAATAAAGGTCACCTTCTGCACACCTTTAACCTGCTCAAGCTCAAACACTCGCTCCTCATATCCATCGGACTGTGTGAATTCGACCAGCTGATTGCTCTGTCCGTCCTCACCTGCAAAGCGGATATGGATCGTGTTTTTATCGATTGTTGAACGTCCATAGATCACAAGCTTGGATGTGCCTTCTGCCGTGAAGTCCATATTTTCAAACTCAAGCGACACATTGTTCCCGATCCCCTCAACATGATTACCCTCGATCTTGAACGTATCCCCATAAAGATGATCGCATGATGCAGCCGTATTCTGTTCAAATGCCCGGCTTTGGCGCTCGAATGAGAAGCCTTTGATATGAATCTTCTGCTTCAGTACAAAACAGATCGACGTAATCCCGCTCAGCCGCTTGGACAGTTGATACGTCTCTTCCTGATACACATTCCATCTGGATTCTTTGTCATACACCACATCTGCCAGCAGTGTACTTCCCTCTTCATCCGGCATACCTTCCCAGATCTGAATGAAGTACTCTTCACTGGACAACGCAAAGATTGGAATCGTAATGGTATCGGAGCCGTACGGCCCGAAGTCGATATTGCGGAAGCCCACATGTGTCTCCCCGTCCCGGCTTGTCGCTACCCCTCGCTCATTGCCGTTACCGACATCCCCTTTGGTGTAATCGTACAGCCCGCCAGTAATAAAGCCGTATGGATCTTTGTAAGCCGTACCCAGACCAGTTGCTTTGAACTCCAGTTGAGAAATCAGTTTCGTTTTATCGGTACCGTTACTGCTCGTCGCACGAAGACGGAATTCCCCATCGCCCAGAGCGGATACGTTGACTTCCAGACCGTTGGCTTCGACCTTGGCAATGTTGGATTCGATACCTGCGTCGTTCACAACTGCCCACTCAATATCCCGATAGGATGTGTTCTCCGGATACAGCTTGGCGCTCACCGTCATCTGCTGTTTCGATGGATCGAATAACTGCCCACCTTCGCTGATAATCTCGATTTTCCGCAAAGGAATCTCCTGCGGACGTCCCGTCAGAACCGGACGTTCCGTATTACTCATAAGTACGTTTTGCTCCTGACTTGCAGCGGCCTCGGAATCACCTAAGGTACGATCTACTGCGCCTGCAACAGCTCGTGATTCGAACTCGGCAGCTGCACTTTCCAATCCTTCCGAGGTCACCTCGATCCGTACCGTTCCTGATTCGTTCGTTGCCCCGATAATTGCCATCAGCTTGCCGCTGAACAGCCTTCTGCTCAGTCCTTTGTATGGATCATAGTCCGTGCTGTCCCCGTTATCGAGACCCAACAGACGACCTGCACCTGTCACTTGGACCTGCACACGGTTGTTTGCATTTTGCACGGGATTGCCCGCTTCATCTTCCACTTGAATTTCCACGAAAATAAGATCTGTACCGTCCGCTTGCAGCTGCTCCCGATCGGTTTGCAGACGAATCTTCTTCGCATCTGTAAAGGATTTTTGCACATCCGTTGCAATAACGTTGCCGTATTCATCATAAGCGATCGCTTTGAGCTCGCCTTCTTCATATGGCACTTTCCACCAGCCTGCCAGCTGGGTTCCCTTTGCATGGTCGATATCATACGTGCCGATTGTCTTGCCATTCAGCTGCAATTCAATCTTCGGCGCATTACTGCACACGCGTACATCGATCAGCTGACCCGGGCTGAAATCCCAGTAAGGGAACAGATGAACCATCGGACTTTTCTTGTAATCCGTCCAGGCTGCTTGGTAGATATAGTAGGAATCTTTCGGGAACGTTGCTGTATCCAGCTGTCCAAAATATGAATTCTTTGTATGATACGGTGTTGGTTCTCCAATATAATCGAATCCGGTCCACAGGAACTGCCCCAAGGAATACGGCGTATCTCGTTCTGCCAAAATGCAGTATTCTGCGGACTTCGCGCCCCAGCTTGTTGTACTGTTACCCAAAGCCGAGCACTGCTCATCATCATCTGCCAATATGGATTGCTCGAACGGGAAGTGATAGATCCCACGGCTCTGCACCACAGACGACGTTTCACTACCATAGATAATCCAGTCCGGATGTTCTTCGTGATGTTTGTCGTAGTATTTTTCCGCGTAGTTATAACCTGCGAGCTTCACGATATCGGCGCATTTTTGCGCGTTTTCCCATGGCATGTAGTTCGAACCAATCGTCACGCCTGCATTCCCTTTTGGATCAAATTCCAATACATAATCCATCAGCATGCGGGTTACTTCCTGCCCCCGCTCATCCGCATGAGTGTCGTAAATCTCGTTACCGATACTCCACATGATCAGACTTGCATGGTTACGATCACGCTTCACCCAGCTCTTCACATCAGTATGTGCCCATTCCGGGAAAAATCTCGCATAGTCGTAAGGGGTCTTGGCTCTCTCCCACATATCGAACGCTTCCGAAACGATCAGCATACCCATCTCATCCGCAAGTTCCATGAACTCTTTGGCAGGCATGTTATGAGCGGTCCGGATAGCGTTAACGCCCATTTCCTTCAACAGCACAAATCTTCTGCGCAGCGCAGTTAGATTAAAAGCAGCCCCCAGCGCCCCAAGATCATGGTGTTCACACACGCCGTTCAGCTTCATCTTGACCCCATTCAGGTGGAATCCTTCGTTTGCATCCAACTTGATATCCCTGAAACCAATCCGCTGTGTGGCGGTCTCGATCGTCTCATAGCCCTGCTCACCTGTAGCTACTTGCAGTTCCGTTACCAGATCATACAGATTCGGTTCATCCGGGCTCCATAACTTCGGAAGATCGACCGTCAGCTGTTGGCTGTTCGATTGTATCTCTCCATGTCCGGTGTCTTTACCCGCTGAAGCTGTAACGTCCTCTCTGCTGGATACGATCTGATTACCCTGATACCAAATCGTGTGCACAAGTTGTGCGTTCTGATTGAGACTCAGCTCCGTATCCACCTCAACCTGCCAGCCTTCTGGCTGCTGCTGAATCGATACATAGGTACCGTCTGTGACGATATGATTCCGATCTCTCGTTTTGATCCACACGTTGCGATAAATTCCGGCCCCGGAATACCATCTGCTGTTGGGACTCTGATGCACAACTTTGACTACAATTTCATTGTCACCTTCCACCAAAGCACTCGTGATCTCATGCTCAAAAGCCGAATAACCGTACTTCCATTCCCCCACAAGCTGACCGTTCACATATACGGAAGAATCCATATACACCCCGTCAAAGCAAAGCAGAACCTGCTGCTCATCCTTCGTATATGTGAATGTCTTGCGATACCATCCGATGCTGTCCTCATACAGTTCAAGCGTATTATAGATCAGCCAATCATGAGGAAGCTCAACCGGTTCAAACGTTAATCCCGCAGACTCCGTAACCTCCAGCTTACTTTTCGCAAATTGCCATCCATCCGTAAAAAGCTTTTTCTGATTCATCTCAGCTCTCACTTTCTGTGTGTATTATGATTGCGGTTACAAACAAAAACAGACCATTTTTCGAAAACCTTTTCGAAAATAACTTGGTGAGACAATAACACTTCACCCGATTATACCATCTGACCACCTTTGTACGTCACTTTTTGAGCAGATTGAAGAAAAAAAAGGGCCCGCTTTAGATATCCAAGTCGGGACCTTACGAATTCCACCATATATATAACTACATTAATTGTTCATTGCTCGAATCGGTCTGTAGAATGCCCGAATATCATCAGCCAGCAACTCCGGTTCCTCCAAAGCCGTAAAATGCCCTCCACTAGGCATGGAGGTCCAGCGCGTTACGTTCAGGTTTTGCATCGCCCAAGACTTGGGCGGCAGCACGATATCCGCAGGAAATATGGCAATGCCTGTCGGAACTTCTATACGTCCCAATGGTGGCAAGGAATGTGAATTTTCGTAGTACATACGTGTGGATGATCCTATGGTGTTCGTAACCCAATAGATCATAATATGAGTCAGCAACTCATCCTTGCTAAATAGTTGATTGAGGTCACCTTTACAGTCGCTCCAAGCACGAAACTTCTCAATGATCCAAGCGGCCAAACCTACTGGGGAATCGGAAAGCCCATAGGCAAGTGTCTGAGGTTTGGTTGATTGAATGGACATATAACCCCCCTCTTGTGAAATCCATGTTGAAGCATTTTTCTTGTACTCTCGTTCTTCCTCTGAGCGTTCTGCCTCATCCTGGGAAGATAAGAGATCTCTTATGATACCCATATCCGTTAAGTGGATTCCAACTAGAAGTTCAGGATTATTCGATGCCAGATAACGTGTAACGCCAGAGCCAATATCTCCACCTGCAGCAGCGAATTTATTGTAGCCTAATTCTTTGGTCATTAGTTTGGCCCACATCTGGGAGACACGAGAATTGTTGATGCCAGGTTGGTCAGGGCGACTAGAGAATCCAAATCCAGGCAGTGAAGGCACAATGACATCAAAAGAGTCCTCCGGATTACCTCCATGACTCGCGGGATCGGTCAGGAGAGGGATAATCTTTTGATAACGAAGATAGCTATCGGGCCAGCCATGGGTAAGAATAATCGGCAGAGGATTAGGCCCTTTACCACGCTCATATACAAAGTGCACATCCACCCCATCCAACTGGCAATGAAACTGGGAAAATTGATTCAGCCTGGACTCTTGTGCTCGCCAGTCATAATAATCTCTCCAATAGGAAACGAGTGATTTTAAATAACTAATATCTGTTCCTCGCCCCCAGCCGGAGTCTGCCAATTGATCTGGCCAACGGATGTGATGCAGCCGATATTGCAAATCGTCCAGAATCTCATCGGAGACATGAATATGAAAACGTTCAACAGTCATCAAGATTTCCTCCCTTTTTGTTGATTCACAACGTTATTATATCCTTTTATTGCTATTCATAGATTCCATCTCTGTAAATCGATTCCTGTAATTTCTTGTCGTGCTATGTTAGATTATCCATTGGAATAATATCACATATATAGATAGGGGAAATTAGAACGTGAAGAAATCATGGGTACTATCAATCATTATGAGTTTTGTTTTGCTCGGCGGAGTATTCGCACCTGCAGGGTCCTATGCCGCTGCTGCGGATGACTCAACTACTACATATTCGGAAGACGAATACTATGAAGAAGTTGACACGTCAGAACAAGAACCGATCCCTACAGTCGAAGAAGAAGATTTCCTCAACTACCTGGATCAGTTGGATAGCGCATCGGTATATGAAGAGAAAGCATTCAACGCTCTTGGAGGAGGATTTTACATTACATCTTCCAATCGCAAGTCCGTTTTCCTGAAATTGACCAACACAGCGATTCCTAACTACACCAAATATGTATCCAAGCTGAAGCTGATTAAACCGCAAAATGCGGAACTGCAAAAAATCCATGCCAACTTGATTAAAGGTAGTTATGCACAGCTGGAAGGATTCCAACTCGCTAAAAAGGCTGTCTCCAAAACAACGGTAAACAGCGCTGTCCTGAAACAAGCCAATGCCAAAATTGATACCGGCAAGAAAAGTATCGAGAAATATCATAAAGAAATCTCTGCTTATGCCAATAAGCTTGGGTATGATTTTTAAATAATAGTCCACCAAAATGTGTGTTGATTGTGAATCATTCTACCTCACACATGAAGCAGGACACACCATTTGTTCCACAATAAACAAATTGAGATTTCAGGAAAAAAAAGTGTTTTCTTTTTCCAATTTAGTTCGTATAATAGCACTATAATCAAAAGGCTATGCTGCCGAAAGGTACAACCTCGTGAACATTGGGGTTGTGCCTTTTTTGCGTTTATAGCCATATGATCCATCCCAGATAAGGAGTGAATGCTATGTTACTTGAAGCTATTTATCATCGTCCCAAAATGAATTGGTCCTACGTATATGACCGTTCCACCATGCACCTGAGGCTCCGTTCCAAGCGGGGTGACCTGGATGCTGTTATCGCCATCATCGGGGATAAATATGCATGGGATCGTACGGTTCTCCACCTTCCGATGCGAATCTTTGCCCGTGATGCCCTGTTCGATTATTGGGAAGTGGAAGCGCAACCACCCTACCGCAGATTACGCTACGGCTTCCAACTGATCGAGGAAGAGAAATCGGTCTGGATGACGGAACGGGGATTCGAACAGGCTCTGCCTGATCATCCGTTGGAATTTTTCGATTTTCCATTTATGAATCCGGTGGATTTCTTCGAGGCACCTGCTTGGGTTAAGGATGCGGTGTTCTATCAGATCTTCCCTGAACGTTTTGCCAATGGTGATCCGTCGATCAGTCCAAAGAATGCTGAACCTTGGGGCGGTGAACCGACGCCTGTCAATTTTTTCGGAGGTGACCTTCAAGGCGTTCTGGACCACCTCGATCATCTGAGTACACTTGGCATTAACGCCATTTATTTCTGCCCAGTGTTCCAGGCTACAACCAACCATAAGTACAATACCGCAGACTATATGAGGGTCGATCCGCACTTTGGCACCAATGAGAAATTGAAGGAACTTGTGGATGCATGCCATGAACGCGGCATACGGGTAGTTCTGGACGCGGTGTTTAACCATTCAGGCAGAGAGTTCCTTCCATTCGCGGATGTGCTTGAAAAAGGGGCTGCTTCCCGTTATGCGGATTGGTTCCATGTCAGAGAATGGCCGGCACGTATCGAGGATGGTATTCCCACATATGATACCTTTGCCTTTGAACCTCTTATGCCTAAACTGAACACAGAGCATCCAGAGGTTAAGGAATATTTGCTGGAGGTGGCCCGTTACTGGATTCAGGATATGGGTATCGACGGTTGGAGGCTGGATGTTGCCAATGAGGTAGACCATCAATTCTGGCGTGAATTCCGGCAAACGGTCAAATCACTTAACCCGGATGCCTATCTACTAGGCGAAATCTGGCATGATTCCATCATGTGGCTGCAGGGGGATCAGTTTGATGCAGTCATGAACTACCCTTTCACGAATTCAGTCATGGATTACGCTGTGCTTGGCAAGCTAGACGGCCTCGGATTTGCCAACGAGGTTGGCAAACTGCTTGCTGCGTATTCACAGCCTGTAACCGAAGCAGCTTTCAACCTGCTCGGCAGTCATGACACGCCAAGACTGCTCACCCTATGTGAAGGGGATGTACGCAAGATGAAGCTGGCTGTCATTCTGCTGCTTACGTACCCAGGTGCTCCTTGTATTTACTATGGTGACGAGGTAGGGCTGGATGGTGGCTATGATCCAGGTTGTCGCAAATGTATGGAGTGGGACGAACAGAAGCAGAACAAGGATCTGCTCGATTTCTTCACCCAAGCCATTGCCCTGCGTAAACAACACGCTGCATTGCGCAGTGCGGACATCTCCATGATTTACGCGGAAGCCGGAGACCCGTGCATTGCCATCGGACGCAAGGATCAAGATACCGGGGAACAATTCGTGCTTGTCCTGAATGCAAGTGAAGAACCATGCAGTATGGAGTTGCCACTACACCAAGGAACTTGGCGTAATGTATTCTCAGCCACAACTCGTGAAACTCAGCAGAACAAGCTGAAGCTGGACTTGGAAGCGTACGGTTTCTCCCTGTTGCAGTTGGATGTCAAATCACACGTGAAGGCATAACATCTTGCTTCATTCTAAATCCTTTCTCCGATGAGACTCTTGGTACGTCGTATGAGGCTATCTCCCATTAAATTGTGTGAAAGGAAATCTCTCGTACGAATCACTTCGACTCTGTTCAACAAAAGGGGAACCATCGGTGCGTCATGCATCCGAAGGTTCCCCTCTCCTATTACAACTCATGATGTCCCCTGCTGTATTGGCATTCATGGAGTCACTTTATTCATTCGTTCAATCAGTGCTGTGTCCCTTCCAACTCTTCCTCCTGGCTTGCCGCAACCTCATCCCGAACGGAGCAGTTTGGACCGGAATTTCTTATTTTCTTCATTCTTGGACTTGTTAATGTCTCCTGAGTAATCACAATCTTTTGCGGGATTTTGTACTGGGGCAGCTTGTCTCGGCAAAAGTCCCAGATTTGTCTGCGTAGTTCCATAAGAGGCTGCTCACCTGTAAGTCTGACCGTGGCCTTTACCATCTGTCCCATGATCCCACTTGGCTCGCCACTCACGACTGCTGTTTCAATGAATTCCATTTGTTCCAGAATACTCTCCACTTCCGCAGGATAAACCTTACGTCCGCCTACATTAATGATCTCGGAGCGGCGACCCAAAATGCGAATGTAACCATCCTCCATCTCTGCTTCATCCCCGGTCTGGAGCCAACCATCTTCCGTGAACGGAGAAGGGGCGTTCAGATACCCAATCATGGCCGTTTTTGTTTGGATCTCAAGCAGCCCGTCCACAATCCGATAATGGACTTCCTCATCACGAACCGTAAATTGCAATGAACCGGAATCTTTGGAGCTTGTCGGCAGAATTCCAAGCTCCGACATGCCGTAAGCCTGCACCGTGCGTACATTCGGAAACTGTCTATTCCATGCGGTAAGCAGCGCCTCTGGCATGACCTCTGAACCATAGGAGACCACTTCGAGACTGGATAGATTGAACTCCCGATAGACTCCACTAAGGAGCAGCAAATTCATGAACGTTGGTGAGACTGGCAAGGCCTGAACACGATACTTTTCAATGGTTTTGCATACTTCCATGGGGGAGCGATTCGGTATGACGCATAAACAGCCGCCGCTGGACAGGGATTGCAGCATCGTATTCAATCCGCCAATGTGATCAAACATCATGAACGGAATGGTACAGAGCGGCCGAACTTGCCGCCTGAACCCGTGCAACAGACGATCCGCGCTGTGAACAGCAGCTTTGCTTTGCCCTGTCGATCCGGATGAGAAGATTACCAGACCTGCGTTCTTTTCCTGACTCAGCCTTTCCAAAATCGAGGACCGAGAGCCTTGCACGGAGCAACGTCTGGCTATAGCTTCCCCTTCCCCAACACTCATGCGCCATTCTGCCTGAGCGAGCGCTGTATACTCATTCCGTTTAGCCTCAACCAAGTGTCGATCCATCGGAACCACAATACAATTTTGCTCCAGAAGAGCGATCAATGCTGCTGCGGCATAAGGAGAATAATCCTCTTCCAGCACAACGATCGCCCCTTCGAGCCCTTCACTGGAAATCCATTGGCTAAAGGTGTGAATCTGATCCAATAACCAGTTATAACTATAATGTTCGCCCTTCCATATCAACGCAGGACGATGGTCATACGCAGCGAACCGTTCCAGAAGAAAAGTGATATTCATCCCTCATCATCCTTTGGGCAAGGTTTCAATTGCGCCTCCAGATACTCAACCAGTGATTCCACCGTTCGATAAGGACTTTCTGGCATGGAAGCAGCCGCCAATTCAGCGAGGGTTATCCCTACACCGAACGTATCTTCAACACTTTGCTCGATAACCGCAAGTAGAGTTACAAGTTCAAGGGAGTCCAGTCTTCCACGACTTCCATATAGGGGTGCCTGCAAGCCATGCTCTAGTGGAATGGGCGCGTTATGGTACCGATTAAGCTCATCGCAGCTGTCCAGCACAATCCGCTCAATGACTTCCCGATGTGAAGGCGTAGGCCCGGGATTTTCCACAGTCGATGGGATCTGTCTGAAGCGATCGGCATGCTGATGTGTCGTCATTAGCGCTTCGTACCAGCGTAATTCGTCCGCCGCCAATTGTTCGATAATATCCGTTAACTGCTCCCGCCATTCAGGGCTTCGTTTCATTCTGGCGATCTGCAGCAGCTTATGCGCCTGTTCCCACCGGGCTATCATTGCACCGAATTCCTCAACATATTGATCATGAGGAGAATTGAGCCATTTGGCTGCTTCCTCCAGCAAATCGCGGAAAAAGTAGCGGCTCCAGCGCATGTCGAACAGGAACGCGGAGATGGCTTTCTCCTGTTCCCGATCCACCTCGGCATCCGGGTGCAATCTTTGTAACAATTGTGATGTGACAGCCTGTCCAAAATAATAGCTTCGATTGCCCTGCCAGATCGTTCTGCCCGCGATGAATTCATAGGCCTGTGTCGCCAGCGCAGAGCGCAACATGTTCCGATAGCCTGCGGAGTCGAGTGTTTCCACAGCACGGATCTCCATCGTGCCATATGTTCGTAATGTTTCTTTGCGCCGGGCTATTTCGAGCTCGGAGATATTTTTGTTTCCTTTCCAGAACTCTTGGAAATCAGGTGATGACACAGCTCCCATGTATTTGGAGGGAACGGGGTCATAGACATAGAAATGCTCCTCATCCATTCCGTACACAGCCAGCCAATGATCGACCAGATGCAGGCGTGAGTCTTGTTTAACGAGTTTATGAATATACTCGGGATTTCGATAATCATCCCCATAAGGCAAGCAATAACTTGTGCCTGTAACGATTAAAGGCCCCTCATTTTCAAGCCGTTCCCGAATATATGCCTTTCCTTGTTCGAAGCTGTCAAACTCCCGTTCTCCAAACACTTCCCACATCGGCTCCTCATAATCCAGCTTATGAAAGTAAGGCTTGATCAGGCCACGATCCGAACAGGAAGTCAGACTATACAAGCGGCTGGAAGCCAACAGGCCGAGACTGCTTATCGAGCCCTGACGCTGAAGGATTTCGTGAATCAAAGGAAAATTGCAGGGATAATAATACGGAATATCCATCGTTGGTTGAAATGGTTGACTAATCATGGCTACCTCCTGTTCCCGGCTTTGGCAGCCGTACTGCCCCAAGACTGGATTTTGTAATGTAGAGACAGGTTATCATGGGCACGAAACACCCGATTGGGCAGTGCCTTGCCATCTGCATCGGTTTCAAACTGCCGGAAGCCTCGCGTGAACCTGAACCGAAATCCGCTGTCACGTGGAACCTCGAAGCAGCCCTCATAATCGCCACCTCCGGTGTGCAGAAGCTTCATGCCCATGCCTCCGTAGATCGAGTCATCATACATGTCTTGAAAGGGTACCTCGGCACTCATGCAGACTGTCACGTGACCCGATAATTCTTCCACAACCGTGTACATCCGTGATGCCGTCAACTCTCCCACCGTCAGGGTAGCAATTGCATGTCCCATCTTGACAGGAACCAGTTCCCCATTGGGTCGAACCTCAAGAACATCGGGTTGATCGGAATGATATTCCCCTTCAAGCACACTCATGGTGAACCCGCTGTCGTAATGAAGCAGCGCATTGATCTGCCCGCTCATCCCGCCTTTCAATCCAATAACGTCCCTTCCCATCAGCTCCAGAGAGACTGGATTGCCGATTCGGCCGAACATATACAGTAGCGGAATATGAACTCGCTCTCCCCAATCCGCCTCCTGATGACCTGCATCCGGCTGTTCCAGAAATGCGATGTCCTTGCCAGACTTATATCCCAGTTCAAGCATCTGATGGGCTACATTCCTTACCTGGTAAGGAAGAAATAATCCTTCTGCATCTCCTATATCCATCCACATTTGAATGGGAGCACTGCCCTCAGGCAAGAGGTACATATCCTCCTCCTGTAACCTGCTCTCCGACGTTTCATCCAGCTGCACATCCACGAAAAAGGGAGAGAGCATGATCAGTTTGCCAAAAATATCAGGATGACGTGTTCCTATATGGAAGGTGCTGAGTGCCGCTGCGGAAGAACCAAGCAATCCCGTATTGTCCTTGTCTGGAAGTGTGCGGTAAAGCTCGTCAATGAATGGTTTCAGCTCATGAATGATAAAGTGTTCATAATCCAGGCCTGAGCAGCCCACACTCACCGCTTCTCTTGCAGGCGCAATAAAATGATAGAATTCATTGTGTGTAACTGGACGAACATGGGCAATTCCGACAATGATCAGTCCATCCATCAAGCCTTGATCAATCAGTTGGTCTGCCGCCTGATCTACGTGCCACGTTTCATTTCCCGCAGTCGAAGAGCCGAAGGCCCTCTGACCCGCATGCATGTATAACACTGGATAGCGTTCATCCACATGCTCCTTATATCCTGGTGGCAAATAGATAAAAATCTTTCTTGTGTTGTCCAGCCTGGACGCCTTGAAACCTTCCACACATTCGATAACAGAATGAGTGTTCACTGATCCATCAACCGCCTCTCCTATAGATTTAGCTTTTACACTACCGGGGTTTTCTGTTAGTTCTGCTTCGTTCTTCCCTCGGCTACATCGACAAACAACCCCGTCTCTGAAGAGACGGGGTTGTTTTAAAACACCGAAATGTTCTAAAATGCATAGCCCTTATATTGGTGGGTCTGCGAATAGTTTAAATCTGTTGAGCCTGATTTGTAAATATGGAAATAGAAAAAAAATGCTCAAGAAAAAGTTATTGACAACCAAACCATTATTTAATTATCATAACGTTGTGATTATAACTAGAGGGCCATGCTTTTAAACCCAATCGGTTTAGGACAACCCCGGTAACTCCAGCAGGAGGTGCCGGGGTTGTTGGCGTTCATAAAGGGGGGATATCGTTAAGAATAACCTACCAACGTCCAATGTTGAAAGCGCTTTTCCAATCAAAAAAGAGATCACAAATCTATATAAATTGAACTACACATTTGCACGAGAACGGAGAGGACAGAAATAACCTGAAGAAGTGAAGCTAAAAGCTTTCTGAAGGAAAGCTCCATCGGAAGCATACGCTTCGCCTTTATCCCCGGATTTCCCCCTTTGAAAAGGGCATCAAAAAAATCTGGGGATAACAGCGATCGGAAGGTTGTTCTGTCATCGGAGTGGTAAGTGTAAATATTCTTTAGTTCAATTTATATAATAAACGAAGGGTGGATTACCAATGTTCAAATGGACCAAGCGAATCATCCTCAGTACCACGTTGAGCTTCAGCTTGCTGGCCGGAAGTGCACTGCCATTATTCCCGGCGGCCTCCGTATTTGCAGATGCTGATACGGCTGTAAGCAACAAGCAGAACTTCAGCACCGATGTTATTTATCAGGTATTTACCGACCGCTTTCTGGACGGCAATCCCTCCAACAACCCTACCGGGGGAGCCTATGACGCCTCCTGTTCTAACCTGAAGCTCTATTGCGGGGGCGACTGGCAAGGACTGATCAACAAGATCAACGACAACTATTTTTCCGATCTCGGCATTACGGCACTCTGGATTTCCCAGCCTGTGGAGAACATTTACTCGCTGATTAACTATTCCGGTGTTAACAATACGGCTTATCACGGCTATTGGGCACGTGACTTCAAGAAGACCAATCCTGCTTTCGGTACGATGACCGATTTCCAGAATCTGATCAATACGGCACATGCCAAAGGCATTAAAGTCATCATTGATTTTGCTCCCAACCATACCTCTCCTGCCATGGAAACCGACACCTCGTTCGCAGAGAATGGAAAGTTGTACAATAACGGTACGCTGCTTGGTGGCTACACCAATGATACGAACAAACTTTTCCACCACAATGGCGGTTCCGACTTCTCCACACTGGAGAACGGTATCTACAAAAACCTCTATGATCTTGCTGACCTGAATCACAATAACAGCACCATTGACACCTACTTCAAGGATGCGATCAAGCTCTGGCTGGATATGGGTATTGACGGAATCCGGGTGGATGCGGTGAAGCATATGCCGATGGGATGGCAAAAGAACTGGATGTCCTCCATCTATGGCTACAAACCGGTATTCACGTTTGGTGAATGGTTCCTGGGTTCATCCGCATCCGATGCGGACAATACCAACTTCGCCAACCAGTCCGGCATGAGTCTGCTTGACTTCCGTTTCAACAATGAAGTACGTAACGTGTTCCGTGATAACACATCCACGATGGTTGCCCTGGATTCCATGATCACCAGCACTGCCGCTGATTATGCACAGGTGAATGACCAAGTGACTTTTATTGATAACCATGACATGGATCGCTTCAAAACAAGTGCCGTTAACAACCGTCGCTTGGAACAAGCTCTTGCATTTACACTTACCTCACGGGGCGTACCAGCCATCTATTATGGCACTGAGCAGTATATGACAGGTAACGGTGACCCGGATAACCGTGCCAAAATGCCTTCGTTTTCCAAAACAACAACTGCTTTTAACGTCATCAGCAAGCTGGCTCCATTGCGCAAAACCAATCCAGCCATCGCCTATGGAACAACCCAGCAGCGCTGGATTAACAACGATGTGTATGTGTATGAACGTAAATTCGGCAACAACGTGGCCGTCGTAGCGGTTAACCGTAATCTTTCGACTCCCACATCCATCAGTGGTCTGACCACTTCGCTTCCTTCGGGTACATACAACGATGTTCTTGCAGGTGCATTAAGTGGTAATAACATTACCTCTACAGGAGGTAACGTCGCTAACTTCACTTTGGCAGCAGGAGCTACAGCAGTCTGGCAGTATACAGCCAATACCACTACACCAACCATTGGGCATGTGGGCCCTGTAATGGGTAAAGCGGGTAATACCGTTACCATTGATGGTCGTGGATTTGGTACTACCAAAGGCACTGTCTATTTCGGAACAACCGCTGTTACCGGTTCATCCATTACATCATGGGAAGATACTCAGATCAAAGTGACCATCCCTGCTGTTGCCGCCGGCAACTATGCAGTCAAAGTCGCAGCGAGCGGAGTCAACAGCAACACTTATAACAATTTCACGATTCTTAGTGGCAACCAGGTTTCCGTGCGGTTTGTCATCAACAATGCATCCACGACACTCGGTCAGAATCTCTATCTGACGGGCAATGTCGCGGAACTGGGTAACTGGTCCACAGGCCCTCTCGCCATTGGTCCGGCGTTCAATCAGGTGATCTATTCCTATCCAATCTGGTATTATGACGTGAGTGTGCCAGCCGGAACGAATCTAGAATTCAAGTTCTTCAAAAAGAACGGCTCTACGATTACGTGGGAAAATGGCAATAATCATACTTTCACCACACCAACCAGTGGAACCGCAACCGTTACAGTGGACTGGCAACCTTAATTCCTTCACCGTCCTATCATTCAACCCGGAGTCAGACGCGATGAGCGTCTGCTTCCGGGTTCTTTGATTAGGCTCGTCCTTATCTGTGGCATGCATTAACTATCGATAGGTCCGAATGGATTTTAATCCTGCTGCAGCAATAATTCCTACCACCAACAGCAATGCTCCGAGGCTCTCCAGCACGGTTTGGGCACCCCACTGATCAGCCAAAACGGAAACCACCGTTAATCCCAAGATTGGGGCTGTACTTGTTATGGTTCCAAGCACCCCGTAGATTCTCCCCTGCAGCTCATCGGGAACCTCGGCACGCATCATGATCTGGGTTAACATCGTACAGCACGCAAACATGGCTCCCCCAGCAATGATCAGCGGCAAGGCCACCAAAGGAGAAGATACATTGGCTAACAGCATATACAGTGGGCCGAGAACCAGCAGACCGATGAACACCCATCGCCCCCTTCGTTTCAGCCGATTGCCTGAGGCAATCAGAATCCCGGAACCCAGCATGTACCCCAGTGGAATACATGTCTCAATCAGTCCGAACTGGACTGGATTCGCCTGCCATACTTTGACGGCCATGACCTGAACAAGCATGATGGCTGACATGAAGAAAAGAATCAGCAGCGGATTAAGAATAACGATAGAGCGAATCAGTGGATGTGCAAAGATGTAGGAAAATGAACCACCCCACTCCTTTACAAACGATCCTCTATGCATCGAAGAGCGTTGTACATCCGGAAAACGCCCGGCCAACATTACACATATCGCAGATAGCAGAAAGGTCACACCCGTAATCATAATAGCCGTAAACCCTCCAAATGCAGAAACCGCAATCCCCGCTGCTGCCAGTCCACTTATACGTGCAATATTATCGACAAGATGAATGGTTCCTGTAGCTTGCTGCAGATGCTCCCTCCCCACCAGACTGGTTACCGAAGCATGAAATGCAGGCGCCTGAAACAGGCTGGAGAACATCGAAAGGGAAAGCATGAGCAGTACGATTGGAAAAGGAGCATGCAGCACAAACAGACTCACCGCGATGATAAACGCCATAGCCCCACGAAACAAATCCGACGACAACATCAATGTTCTGCGATCCAGCCTGTCGGCAAACGTACCCGCGAATGATCCGAACAGAAAACTGACGACCATATTACATACTTGTACAGCTGCCATGCTCTTCGCACTTCCCGTGGTCTGCAATACCCACAGACTGATGGCAATGCCGTTGAAACAATCACCAAATACCGAGATGCCATAGCCACACAAAATTCTGCGATAAGCAACATTGCGCCAAAGCGCCCTGTTGGCCATTTTCTGACTTTCCGCAGCCGCAAGAGCCCCGTTCGGTCCCAATTCCGGTTCTGGGGACTGTAGCGTTCCCATCGATCTTTTCCTCCTCTTGTCATTCGGATCTCAAACAGCAGGCAGGCGCTTCCGGAGCAGTTCCAGCGATGAATGGAACCTCTCAGAAGCGCCTGATTGGTGGCCTGAATATGTTCTACAGGCTGTCTATGCGATTTGGGTGTTTATCCTCTTAACCTTTTATCCTTTGGAAGCGCCAGAGGTCAGCCCCTGCACCAGGAAGCGTTGCAGGAATACAAACAATAACGTAATTGGAATGGCGATCAGCACCGCCCCGGCAGCAAACATCGTAAAGTTACTGTCCTGATAACGGCTAACCAGATCCCACATGCCAACTGCAAGTGTCCAGTTCTCTTTTGTCCGAAGTACCAGTCGGGCAAAAATAAAGTCCATCCACGCACCAGTGAAGCTGGTTAAGGCTACATAGGTCAGCATCGGCCGGGACAACGGCAGAATGATACTGGTGAACACACGCAGATGACTGGCACCATCAATTCGTGCTGCTTCATCCAAACTGCGCGGGATGGTATCAAAGAACCCTTTGACAATAAATCCACCCAACACGGCTCCGGACGAATAAACCAGAATCAACGCGGCATGGGTGTCCAGCAATTTGATCTGAAGCAAAATAATATAAATGGCAATCATGCTCATGAAGCTGGGAAACATCCCCAGAATCAACATCGTGGATAGAATGGTCTTACGACCGCGAAAACGGAAACGGGACAAGGCATACATGCCCAAAGTGACCATAAGCGTTGAGAAAATCATCGTGAAAAAGGCGATTTTCAACGTGTTCAGATACCATGTGCCATACATGAACGACGGGTTGGTAAACAATTCCCCGTAATGGGCCAGCGTGAATGCTTCAGGCCACAGACGTTCGCTGTACAGCGCCGCCCCTGGACGCAGTGACGAGAGAAATATCCACAAGACGGGATACACCGATACGATGGCAATGATGACCAGCAGCACATAACTGATCGCCAGACGCATGGGATTATTGCGCTTTTTCATTGAATCATGTCCTCCTCTTTGAACGATTTGGAACGACGGAAATTCCAGATGGAGAACGACGCAATAATCAAGAAAATAATGATGCCGACCGCCGAAGCCATATTGAACTTGTTGTTATCCAACGTCAGTTTGTACAACCAGGTCACGAGAAGATCGGTTGATCCCGCGTATTGATAATCACCACGCAGCGGATTACCGTTCGTCAGCAGGAAGATGACGTTGAAGTTGTTGAAATTCCCGGCAAATTGCATAATGAGCACCGGTGTCGTAGCGAACATGATAAAAGGAAGCGTAATGATGCGGAACTTCTGAAAGCCGGACGCACCGTCTACCTCAGCCGCTTCATACAAATCCCGTGGAATCGCCGTCAGCACGCCCAGGATGAGCACCATGCTGACCGGGATTCCAATCCACATGTTTACAATAACGACTGTAACTTTAGCCCAGAATGGATCGGTTAACCATGGCAACCCCTCAAGGCCAAAAGCCTTCATATACGTATTAATCGGACCAAACTGTCCGTTGAACAGGTTACGCATCAGAAGTAGTGAGATAATCTGTGGAATGGCATAAGGAAGAATGAATATCGTCCGCCATACCTTTTTGAAACGAATACCTTTCTGCTCGATGAGAAGTGCAACCAGCACCCCGCCGAAATACGTAGTGACCGTTGCCAGGATGGCCCAGATTACGGTCCACGTTAATACGCCAAAGAAGGTATGGCTCCACGATTTAAGCTGGACCAGATCCGTGAATGTCTTGAAGCCGACCCAGTCCACCAGCTTGGCAGGCGGAATATGATCCGGTGCCGAGTAATTGGTGAAGGCCAGGGTAATCGTAAACAAAATCGGCATAATGGTGAAAAACAAGATGCCGAGCGCAGGGATGGATAAGAAAAGATACGGGAATTGTTTATCGAGCAGATATCTCAGGGAAGCAGAAGCTCTGGTGGCCTGCTTGCCTTCCTCTCTTAATTTTCCCGTGATGTACGCATCCCGGATATTGAATATATACAGAAGAAGAAAAACGAAAAATACCAAAAGTACTATGATTCCGTTGAGCAGCAAAAAGATGGAGTGGTCGCCCTGCTGCAGCACCGTTGATCCATTGACCTTGACGAAACGCTGCGTCTGCTCGCCCAGCGTCCATACTCCCCATACAGCCTGATTCAAACGGGGAATCAGATATGCGAGTCCCACTCCCTCTAAGATCAGAAAACAAATTCCCTTGATCCATTGACGGTTATACAACTGTCCAAGTCCTTGCAGGACAACGGACAACACAGCCGCTGTCATACGATGCTGTCTTTCTCGATTCGGCTTAACAGTGACTGGAACATGCTGTTGTTTCATTCATTCCTACTCCTTCCCGGCAAGCGAAGTTACCGATCAGTTATAGCAGAGTGCAGAGGACATGTTAGCTTCCTCTGCACCTGCTCATTTTTTATTTTATTGGGTGGTTGCAAGGCTCTCCTTGACTTGTTTGACTGCGTTATCCAGAGAGGTTTTTACATCCTTGCCTCCATCCCATATGTCGGTAATCGCCGCGCTGATGGGACCCCACACGCTATCCATGGCAGGAAGCGAAGGCATTGGGGTGGAGTTGTTGAATTGCTCAAGGAATGCCTTCGTGATTTCATCCCCTTGAATCTTCGGATCTGCCGCCACGTCTTTATTGGCCGGGAGAGTTCCGTTCATCTCAAAGTTGACCATCTGGGATTCGGCACTGGAGAGATAGGCCGCAAACAGCTTGGCAGCATTCGGATAGGTTGTAAATGCATTGACGTAATATGCCTTGACTCCAGAGAAGGAGGTCATCGGTTTGCCTTCAATTGCCGGGAGTGGCGCCACACCGAAGTCAATGCCAGCATTGCGATAATCGGCGATGGACCAAGGTCCGTTAATATCCATAGCCAGTTTCCCGCTTGAAAAGAGGCCTTTCTTGATGTCATAGTTCACATCACCCATCTTCACAGGCAGTACTTCCGATTTCAGCGTTTGCAAGAACTGACCGCCCTTGATGGCTCCCTCATTGTTAAGGCCAATATCCTCGCTGTTCATGCCTTCATCACCGAAGATATATCCGCCCTGGGAAGCCAGATAAGCAAAGTTATAATAAAACTGCTGAAGCTCCCACATCAAGGTGTATTTGTTGTTTTTGGTATCATTAAAGGTTTTGGCAAAGCTGATAATGTCATCAAATGATTTCGGTGCTTCGGGATAAAGCTTTTTGTTATAAAACAACGCATAGGTTTCTACGCTGTAGGGATATCCGTATAAGATGTCTTTGAAAGTTACGGCTTTAACCGCATTGTCACTGGTAGATTGTGTGGTCTGTTGCTCAAAAATATCGTTCGGCAAGATCAGTCCTGCTTCTGAAGCGCTACCAATCTTGTCATGCGGGAAAACGACTACATCCGCAGCCAATCCTGCGGGTCCGTCCGTAGTGAGCTTGGTCACTTGATCGGTCGGTGGCAATTCCTCGATCTTTACAGTAACGCCGTACTCCTCTTCAAATTTCTTCGCACGCTCCTCGATAAAGCTGCGCTGATTTTTATCCTCCCATATGACAAGGCTCGCGCCCTCTTCTGGCTGAATATTTTCCGCGGTCACTATGGTTTCCCCAGTCTCACCGCTGTCTGTTGTGGTTGGCGCAGCGCCTCCACCTCCGCTTGAACATGCGGTAAGTGCAAGTGCCATGAAACCTGCAAGTGCTGCTTGCTGCCATTTTCTCATTGAATTTCCCCCTTTTCGTAGTCTTGATCGATGCTGTACTCGCGCTTTTCACCCGTTTTTCTGTGTACTGTTCCTGTACTCCGAAGTTCGCCGTGGTTCCGTTTGAAAGTAATACAAACGTTTGCTCATATTAACCTCAGACTGGTCCAATCCTTATGTAATCGGGATGAATATTCTAGGAAGTATGTTGATTTAATTCATGTAAGCGCTATAATAACAATAACATCATACAACAGCAAACTTTGTTTGTACAAACGTTTGCACAAGTCATTTTCGCTCATTTTCCGTCACTTTTGTGGTGTTTCTTTCTGTAATTTCCTATTTGCTTGATCTCCCACCATCTTCCTTTATTTTTCGTTTCTCCTCTTTACCATGAAGTAGTTAGCAATTGATTTATCGAAGTCTTTGAATTAACATAGGAGACATGTTGAAATGCTTGTACAGAAGGGATTTTTCACATGATTACAATCAAAGATATTGCCAAATTGGCGGGTGTATCCCCTTCTACGGTCTCACGGGTTATTTCCAACCATCCCAGAATCAGTTCGGAAACATCACTCAAAGTGAAGCAAATCATGAAAGAAATGAATTATCATCCCAATATGATGGCCAAAAGCCTTGTTTCCAAAACGACTCAAACCCTGGGTATCATGCTGCCCCGACCTGCTGAAGAGCTGTTTCAGAACTACTTTTTCGGAGAATTGCTTCGGGGAATCATTACCCATGCCACCCGTATGAATTATGAACTTCTTCTCTCCACCGAAACGTCTTCCAGCGATGAATTGAATGCCATATCTCGCCTGGTACATGGGCGGCGCGTGGATGGCATTTTGCTGCTTGGCTCCAAACGGGAAGACCCGATTATTTCATTTTTGGAGGCGGAAAAGTTTCCTTTTGTACTGATCGGCCGCAGCGAAACGCATCCTGATGCTCCGATGGTGGACAACAACAATGTACAGACAGCTTTCGATGCAACCACACATCTGATTGCCCAAGGGCATAAACGAGTCGGATTTGTTAGCGGACCACCAGATTTGACGTTGTCTCATGATCGCCTGCTTGGATACAAAAATGCGCTTGAAGAAGCGGGTCTTGATGCTAACAATGACTGGATCGTGGAGGGAGAATTCCTGCAGGAAAGCGGCTTCCGGTCGATGTCCCTGTTCATGTCGCTACCCGACAGGCCTACCGCTCTCGTTGTCATCGACGACAATGTTGCGTTTGGCGTGCTTCGCGCTCTGGCCGAGCTGGGATACAACGTTCCTGAAGATATAAGTGTTGTGAGCTTTAACAACATTGCCTTGTCGGAACTTGCTTCGCCGCCGCTTAGTTCGATTGATATCGGAACTTATCAGCTGGGCTATACTGCGGTTCAGGTATTGTTAAAAATTCTAAACGGTGAACACCTGCCTCAGAATCCTGTTATTATTCCGCACCGCTTGATTGTTCGGGATTCGTCCCTATTTACGTTATCCGGGAATGCGTAGGCATGTTTGTGCAAACGTTTGTCCTACTGGCCTAATGTTCCACATTCACGCCTGTTGTGGACATGCAAAAAGAAGCCCATACATTGGTATGAGCTTCTTTCCATATTTCAGTTATAAACGATGGATTAGTAAGAGCTCCATCCTGCATCTGCCGTTACAACTGTTCCGTTCACGAAGCTGGATTCATCGGAACCAAGGAATAGCGCCACCTGTGCAATTTCTTCACTCGTCCCCACACGCGGATTGATCGCCATGCCCAGCTGTTGTCGCCCTGCACCAAATGGGCTTATCCCGTCCATGGACGAACTGATGTTGGTTGCCACCCCGCCTGGAGCAATGGCATTACAACGAATGCCTTGTTCGGCATACATGAAGCCAGTGTTTTTCGTTAATCCTACCACTGCATGTTTGGAAGCCGTATAGGCTGCACCTGCTCGTCCACCGTTTAACCCACCTGCTGAGGCGATATTCACAATGACTCCTTTTTGTTTCTCCAGGAAGATTGGCAACACTTTGCGTGTTGCACGCATGACACTGGTCGTGTTGATTGCAAATACTCTTTCCCACTTGTCATCCAGAACATCAGCAACTGGCTCCATGCCGTCCATAATGCCTGCATTATTGACCAGAATGTCCACGGTTCCATAGGTGTTAACCGTCGTATCGATCAGGTTCTGAATATCCTCTTCCTTCGCCACATTCGCAACCACAAACGTCGCTTCTCCACCATTTGCCTTGATATCCTCAGCAACTGCCTTCGCTGAAGCTTCATTGATATCCGATACAACCACCTTAGCACCTTCTTGCGCGTAAAGTGTTGCAATTGCTTTGCCCATGCCAGAACCCGCACCTGTTACTACAGCTACTTTATCTTGAAGTCTCATAATTGTATCAACCTCCATGTATTCGTTTACAATAAGTTAACAAACAAATGTTCATTAACTCTTATCATTAGTATAATAAGTCATAGCATTCCTGTTCAATCAGTAAAAGCTTGTCCAATTGTACGTTAATCAACACTTCTAATTCCAAATGTACTTTATCTTAAAATACCTGTTTACGAGGAGTACTGCATATGACCGAACTTCCGAGTTCCATGGATCGAAGAATTAAGAAATCCAAAGCGGCACTAAAGGATGCCCTCATCCAATTGATGCAAAAGCAGCCGTTCAAAGAAATATCCATTACCGATATCGTACAGCTGGCGGATCTGAATCGGGGCACCTTTTACAGGCACTATCAATACAAAGAAGACCTGTTCAATGAGATCATCGATGACATCATTAAGGATCTGGTCTTCTCCTATCGTGAACCTTATCTGGATAAAGAAATATTTGAAGTAAGTCATATGCCCTCTTCGGCAATCAAAATATTCGAACATGTGCATCAGCATGCGCAATTCTACACCCTTGTTGTGAAATCAGAGGCATCATCCAATTTTCAGCAAATGATTTGCGATGTTCTGCGTGACCTTGCCCTTCAGGACCTCAACGAAATATTTCCGTCCCACATCAATCGCGAGCTGCTGGCAAGTTATCAATCCCATGCGATATTCGGCATGATTATTGAATGGATTCGACAAGAATTCAAACATACTCCGGCTTATATGGCAGATGAGTTATTTAAAATCATTAATTTCAAACCTGGTAATGTCGTGTACCATACCTCGTATAAGTCTCCCTAAGTACAACACGTACAGACAAACCAGCATAAGTTTTGAATGAAAGTCTCTCTTTTTCCTCATATTAATCAGGAATCAATTGAATAGTTTCTCAAAATATGGGTAAAAGGTATGAACGCCATATTTAACTATTTACATGTGTACCTAATATAATATGAGGAGGAATCATGATGACATCTTTCAAATATCGACTTGAACAAAAAGAACCCCGTACAGGCCCGGGCGGTATTACCCGCGGTGCTTCCGTTCGGGATTTTCCTGCGTCCATTGGAATAGCTGGCGTATCCATGCGCCTGGAACCGGGAGGCATGCGTGAATTGCACTGGCATGCCAATGCGGCGGAATGGGCTTATGTGATCAGCGGCTCCTGTCGCACCACTGTCATTCATCCGGACGGACATGCGTACACCGATACATTTGAGCCAGGAGATGTGTGGTATTTCCCACGTGGTTACGGACACTCCATTCAGGGATTGGGACCGGACGAATGCCATTTTATTCTGATATTTGATAATGGTGATTTCTCGGAAGATCACACGTTCAGCATTACCGATTTCCTGTCTCATACACCAAACAACATTGTTGCCCAGAATCTTGGGATTACCCCGGAGCGAGCAGCGAAATTGCCTCAGGGCGAAGCCTACTTCGTCAAAGGACCTGTCCCTAATGACAGCTCCTCTTCTGGAACCTATCGCCGCAATTCAGAGCTGACGACTCCCCACCGATACCCGCTGCATGCCAAGCAGCCCAGACGTGCCCCAGGAGGTGGAACACAGCGTACGGTTACTGTCGAAGATTTCCCCATCTCCACCACGATGGCCGGATCATTGATCGAGCTGCAACCAGGCGCATTACGAGAGATGCATTGGCATCCAAACGCCGACGAATGGCAGTATTACATTAGCGGCACTGCCGAAATGACCGTATTTCTGGCAGAAGGTCATGCGGTGACAGAGCAATTCGAAGCAGGTGATGTGGGTTATGCCCCGATGGGTGCAGGTCACTATATCAAAAATACGGGAGATGAGGTCTGCCGTGTGTTAATCGGGTTCAACAGCGGACATTATGAAGCTATTGATCTAAGCGAGTGGCTCGCAGGCAATCCGGATGATGTGCTATCCACGAATCTGGAAATGTCCAAAGAGGAAGCAGAACAGCTTCCGAATGATACTCTTTTTATCGCACCTGACCCGAATAAATCGAAGTCATAGTTCAACTACCCGGTACCTATTAAACATAGGGCTGAGTTAGTAAATCCTTCTGTCTTATATCACGGAACCAATCCATTATCATGGAAAAGGGGTTGGACATCATGGCTTCTGCTTCCGATTCGACCAGTGATCGCAAACATGTGGGGCATACCGTAGAACGACTGGAGCCAGGTCTTTCCCGGCTTCTACTGTCATGTGTGCTTGTGCTGATCTCCGGTTTCATTGATGCGGTCGGATATCTGCAGCTAGGGAAAATATATCTGTCTTTCATGAGTGGTAACAGTACCAAGCTTGGTATCGCTCTATTTGAAGGAGACTTCGCTGTATTAACGAATATAGGTCTAGTCATCTTTTTATTCGTTGTAGGCGCCTTTATCGGTACGTTAATCACAGATCGAGCGGGAAAATGGCGCCTGGCGGGCATCTTGGGCTTTGAATCCCTGCTGTTTGCCGGTGCTATTGCATTCTTGCTGTTCCTCCATACCCAGAGCGTGCTTTTCCCGATTGCCGTTGCCATGGGTATGCAAAACACTATGCACCAGATGGTTGCTCATGCTGATGTGGGCAAAGGATTTGTAACAGGCACATTATTCGGTATTGGACAGGCACTGGCCAAAGCCGTTCGGGGTAAGGCTCCTGCTTCCGAATGGGCAGTACTCGCCCTGTCCTGGGTTATTTTTGTGATCGGTGCAGCTCTGGGAGCACTGTTATTAACCCAAGGAAGCCTGCTGCTTGCCCTGATAGCTTCACTGGCTCTGCTTCTTCTGCTGATCCCCTACGTCCTCCATGTTCAACGTGATTTGACCTAAAAAGCAGGAAAGCAAAAAAAAACGGTTGAACCAGATCTTATCTGAGTTCAACCGTTTTTTGAGGTCATGCATGTAACTTCCTTGTGTTCTTCTCACTGCCTTTCAAACTACAGCCCCAGCTTCTGCCCTTTCTCCAACCGCTGAATCTGTTGCTCTCCGGTATCCGCCAGTTCACGGAACTGATTAATCGTCTCCCGCATCCGTGGCAAGGCCTCCTGCTTATAGAGACTGATGGAGTCGAGCGCGGAAAGCACATCTGTGAAGGCCTGCTTCATCGTATCAACGGAAATGCTGGCCTCATAAGCTTGCTTCTGGATGGCAATGCCCTGATCTTTCAGCATTTTGGACGTACCTGCGATCAGGTCGTTGGTCGTCCGGTTAAGCAGTTCAATCTTCTGCAATACAATCTTCTGATTGTAAAGTGCACTCGCGACGGTGACGGCAATTTTCAATGCCGAGATCGTTACATTTTTGGCGCGATCCACACCGCGGATCAATTCCTTGTTGTTGCGGATGACAACTTCAATTGCCATGATGCCCTGTTGGTTCACCACCAGCATTTGCTGTAAATCCATGACCCGCTGACGAAGTGGGAACAGCACTTCTTCCGTGATAAAACGGACTTTCTCCGGGTCCTCATTCCGTACTTTGGCGGCTTCGATCTGTGCGTCAATCGACTCATCCATCAGCACGCCAAGCTGAATTTCCTTTTGCAGTCGTTTGGTGAGTTCCCGCAGATTTTGCTGTTCAATCTCTAGTGTTGTATTGTCGTTTCTCAGGGTCGCTCTGCCTTTATCCAGCGAAGTCACGATATCGGCGATAACCGCGTCGGCCTTCTGATATTTTAGAAAATAAGCCCGCAACGGATTGAACAATTTGCCGAGGAATCCGGTCTTGGCGAAGTCGACCACGCTAGGGTCGAGATCCTTCAGCTGCATATGCAGCTCGGTCAAGCCTTTGGCGACCTGACCGCCCTCGTCTCCCGTCTTGGACAGATGTCCAACGGAGACTTGAAGCAACGCGTTTTTCTCAGAAGAAGATCTCATCGTGTTCATGCCAAAGCCGTCAATGGATTGCAGAATCTCCTTACGTTTCTCCAACGATTCGAGATCGAGTGTCATGATCATCTCCACATTGGCATTTGCGACTTGCTGCAGTTCCGCCACCTCGGCAGGTACGGGCTTTATTTCCTCCTCTATTACCTTCTGAATTTCCTTCTGGCTAGGTATCTCCATCGAAAACGACATCCAAGTTCCCCCTTCAATTACGTGCTATTTAAAATGGAATAATGAACCTTACATTAGGTCACTTCAAGTGCAGTCCCCGTGCTACATCTGCACGTTGAACAGGTTACCGATTTTGTACACCACATCGTCGGTATCCGCGTTAATGCTAGCTGCTTCGTTAATGCTGGAGATGCTCTCCAAAGCTTTGATGTCCGCGTTATATCCGATCGTGTAGATTGGCACTTTGTACGTCTCAACCAGATCACGAATATCCTTCAGTGTATGCCCCTCATTGGTCTCTCCATCACTTAGGACAAAGATCAGTGGTTTCACATTTGGATTGGTAACCATATAATCTTCAAGCATCTTCATCGCCACGACGATCCCATCAAAGGTTGCCGTACCGCCACCCGCTTGCAGGCTATCCACCGTACCAACAAACATCGACTGCTGATTCGTATCATACTTGGCAATTGGCAGATTCACCGTTACTCCACTAGAGTAGGAAACGAGGCCGATGCTGTTATCTGTGCCAAGGAACTTCTGGCCTTTGCGCAATGATTCCTTGAGTCGGTTCAGCGGTTCGCCGTCCATACTCCCGGATACGTCGGTTACAAATACGGCGGCAATCGGTTTACTGCCGTTCTTTTTCTCTTTCCATACTTTCTGAGCGGACAACAAGGTGCCACCATCCACTGTGTTCAATTCAGACTTGTAGTCCTGCAAGCCGTTGAAGCCGAATTCCTCAGCCGATTGCTGATACTTCGCTTGGGTTACGAATTCTGCATACTTCTTAATGATCTCTTGCTTGTTCTGCGGCAGTTGCCCCAGTGCATACAGCGGGCTGTCATGTCTTACGCCAAAAGGGGTAAAGACGTATCCGCTTTTCAGATCTGCGGTGTTTACGTAAGTCTGGTACTCCAGTACAAATGCGTCCAGTCGGCCTGACTTGGCTGCCTCACGCATCTGAATGGTTGTGGACGCCGTAAACGGTACGTTCGCTTGGAACTTCTCAAAACCCTCAATCGCTTTCTCACCAAGCGGATTGGAGCTGTCGTATGTGTTGAGTGCCGTCACGAGAAAGTTTAGGCCCGTGGAACTGGCAAATGGATCGGTGTACCCCATCGCGAGCTCATTGTTGGCAATCGCTTCGGTCACGGTTTTTACATTAACCGATCCGTACGTGTCGACCAGCGCATCATATTTGGCTTTCGAGATGACGATACCAGGAACGTTCCCCACCAGTCTTTTGGATACCAGGTCTGTCTTTACTCCGCTTGCAGCTACCATCTCGCCCCATAACTCATTCGAAGGGGTAAACGCATCAGGCACATATTTACCAGACTTAATATAATCAGCAGCCGTACCGGATGCGATATTACGTAATTTTACCGAAACCTGTTTGCCGCCAACGGTAATGTTAGCCTTGTTGAACTCTTCGGTGACCTCGGTCAACCAGCCATCTGCTCCGGTTCCCGCCTTTTCAATGGAAGAAAAGATCTCTACATAATCATTCGTTGTATTCTCGACCGTGATCGGAAATTTGGAGATGTCCGGCAGTGATTCAGCCACATCCACCGGGTCGAGATCAATCTGTCCCTTCACGGGTTCAGCCGTTGCCGGCGCAATGTCCGCATACAGCTTGCCTAACTCTTTGCCTGCATTCTCTGTCGTTACCTGTGTGCTGGATTTACCAACGTTCGACGTCAGCGTAATCCCTGCATATACGAGGCCAAACACGAGTACCAGCATCACGATCGATATGAAAAAAAACTTTCCCTTCTTAGCCATACGTACAACCCCTCACTGTCTGTATAATTTGGTGTGCTTGATTAATTGGTCAATTTCTTGCATACATGGCATTTGTTCAATATCTCCTGCTTCAAAGCTGTCCAGGCGGGAGATTTCCAGCATCAATTGGTCAAGCTTCAAAAGAATTTCCTCATTGGTATGAAGCGAGTTTTTCACATAGCTTAGATAGTCGTTATATACTTTGGTCTTTTCTTGAAAAAGCTTCTGGGGAAGTGTTGCGGATTTGGACTTCATCAGGCTGGCGTACTCCGCTTCATCGAACACATTGAGGCGGTTAAGTACACTTCGGATGTTGAGGTATAACAGCTTCTCCACTTCGAGGGTGACCGAAGCAAATTTCTTGTAACTCAGTTCTCCCGGATCAAATCGCTGATTCAGCACGTTCAGGAGGGTTTCCTTCTTTTTCTTCATGCGGCTTAGTTGAGATAATCCCAGTGTGATATCTTCCTCAAGTACTTTAATGCGTCGATAAAAGGATAACGCTTCCACATAGTCTTCATGGGTTTCGATATTCTTCACAGGCAAGACTACCGGCTGTCTGAACAATAAAGTGTAGCTTCCATAGAAGAGAGCCATCACGCTACCGAACAGAAATGTCACCGAGAGCGCTGTTGTAAATGCTCCCCCGCCAAACTCCAGTCCGATGAATCCGGGTGAGAACAATAGAACATTCATGACCACAACGCCGAAGATCAGCCACAGCAGTTTTATGTACTTTATCATGTAAATCATCAGACCTCCTTTCGCGCTATGTGTTGGAGCTTTATGTCGATATTTACCATTGGAGCTTTATTTCATTGTACATGATGTTGCCGCATTCGGGTGGATTAATATGGATATTCATAATATACGTGGCTTGGGCTTATCCCATTTCATCTTTAGAGGGACAACGTGGATAAGATTTTGTAACCTCTGGAAAATGAGCCTGATACCCTTGAACAATCGGTGGCGGAAAAAGAAATGTTATCAGGTAATACGTGGAAATTTGCTGTGCGTGTCATTTTTTATATAGGGCTTATTCGATACGATAAAAATCAAAAAAAAACACCCCGACGCCAGCGCCGGAGTGATGATGGTGTGTGTGCTCATTTTATTTTACGAAAAGATGGATTCCGGTTTACTTCGCGTTGTACGCACCTCCACCACTTTCCCGGCACATCCGTTATCGTCCAACGCCTGGAATGCAACTCGCACACTGTCTTTGCCTGACGTAACCGTCTGGGGGATATCATAGGTTACGTAGAATACTTCACCGATCTTGTTCATATGAATTCGCTGTTCACCGACCACATGTCCATCGACGGCGATACTAAAGATTCTTTCATGCATCGTTCCTTCCCGTTCAAAAGGAGAATGATCCCCGCCCCAGTATGCCACGCATACATAGTTCGGCGCAGAACCATCCACCGCCAGCTGGTAGCTGAAGTAAGCTCCGCTGACACCAAATGCTTCCCGCCACATATGCAGCTTGTTGCGGCTGTCTGTATATGAACCGTTATGATGTTCTGCGCGGCAATTGCTATCCAGATGATGTCCAATCTCATCCTGCTGACCGTCAGGCTGCACCCTGTCGATGGTGATATCATTCAATTCCTTCTCCAGTGCATCCCCTTCATCGTTAAACGGCCAATAGATTGTATAGAACTCATGATGCACATCATAGAACGGAATTAATTTCACAGGGTTACCGTCTGATGTGACATCCTTGCTGATCTCAAACGTCAACGTACTTGCGTCTACGGCCTTGATCCACTCGTGTACATCCTCCTGCTCTGTCCAGATCACAGGTACAGGTGCCGTTTTGGGATTCAGTGCCGTTTCGTCCACGATGGTATCCTCGGGCAGCCCTTCGCTTCCCAGAGCCCCTGCCAGTACAATCGGGCCGTACAGGAATGCCACCTTGTGTGCATCATCCCGGGATGTGTATTGGTGAAGCGACATCGGCAGCGTGATGGTGATGACATCACCAGCGGTCCATGTGCGCTCGATGTTGAGGTATCCGGCTTCCATCCGGGTATGCGGATGGGCCGTATCCCCGTTGACTGTTGCCGTCATGGGCTCCTGCAGCCATGAGGGCACACGTAGTCTAAGATTGGCCGAGGCGCTGCCTTCGGTGATCGTAAGGGTTACCTTTTCCGAATAAGGAAAGTCGGTTTCGAGCTTCAGTGATATGCCTTGGGATTTCCAGTCCAATTGGGAAGCGATATATAGATTTACGTACAGATCCTGCTCATCCTCGAAGTAGATTGCCTCGGCGTATTTGCCCGGGTTCTCCATGCCAGATCCTGTGCAGCACCACCAGGCAGTATCGTGAGTACCGTAGATTTTGTAGTGGCCTTGCAGTGTTGATGCAAAATACGTTTTGTTGCCTGTGTCCGGGTCCTGTGTGCCCAGGATATGGTTGAAGATCGCATTTTCATAATAGTCCATGTAGGCACTGTCGGGATTCCAGGTGTAGAGCTGCTTCGTCAGATGCATCATGTTGTGTGTACAGCAGCTCTCTCCGGTTTTGATGCCGAGACTCTCCATGCCTTTCGCTTCATAATGCTCCGAAATGCTCGTAGCACCAAATACATAAGACCGATGATGAATCGTAGTGTCCCAGAAAAACTCCGCCGCTGTCCGGTAGCTCTCGTGATTATGATCCTGATTGTATATTTCAGCTGCACCGATGACTTTCGGAATCTGCGTATTCGCATGTTTGCCCTGAAGATCGTCCTGCTTGTGCTCCAACGGTTCGAGGATTAATTGATGTGTGAATTTGTTGGCTATCTCAAGGTATACAGACTTCCCGGTGATTCCATACAAATGGGCAAACACTTCATTCATGCCACCATGTTCACATTGAAGCATGACCTGCATCTGTTCTTCGGTCATCGGGCTCAGACCTTCTACCGCCCAATCTGCAAACTGTGTTACCACATCAAGGGCCTGCCCGTTGCCCGTTAATTTGTATGCATCAATTAGTCCGCGATAGATCTTGTGCACACTGTACCATGGAACCCAATATTCACCGATGTTAAAACCACCAATGTGTTCTGCCCGAAATGCAATGCGGAAAGCTTCTTCGGTTAAGCCGCCGACATACCCGCTGCCCGTTGTCAGCTGAATAGTTGCAAGCTCACTGACGGCATAATCCAGCGTTTGCTTTAACGTTTCATTACCTGTCGCCTGATAGGTCACAGCCAGGGCAGACAGATAGTGTCCAAGGGAATGCCCGCTAATCGAGCGTGCCTCCCAACCCGCGTATCGTTCCTTTTTCGCCGGTAACCCATGGGCCTCAAAACACGGTGCCAGAAAACGATCAATGTCCAGTGATAACAAATACTTTTCTCCAACTTCCTGTGACGTTTGAAAAACGCCATTTAACAGATCTACATGCTCAGGTCCCAGAAATCCCTTTTTGGTTTCAATCATTCTGCTCGCTCCTCCTCGGTATGTAGTGGATATTTAGAAGTACTTATATAAGTGTACAAAGGGTAAAATCCGTTTTTAAATTCATGTGTCCTTTACGAACTTTCTTCATACAGGCCTTGAATATCCTCATATTATCAAATAAAATACAACTACATCAGACTCATAATCCAAGAAAAGGTGGAGAAATCCGTCCTATGCAAAAGCCATTGGAACATTACTTGTGCGGCAAGTTCATAACCGAAGGCAATTGGAGCCATATGAAGCGCAGCATGCCTGTTCACGAGGTCATTTTGATGTTGGAAGGCGAGATGTACATTGCCGAGGAGGACGAGCAGTTTGTGGTTCGTGCAAATGATCTGCTATTTCTGAGGGCTGGACACATCCATTATGGCTATCAGGTCAGCGATGCTCCCGTCAGCTTTTATTGGGTACATTATGATTCGATTGAGAAAGAGTTCGACCAGTATCCCACCCATGCGACTATTCAGGTTCCGTCCACCGCCAATCAGCTGTTCAAGCAATTGCTGCATAGTTCATCGTTCTCACCGGAAGAAGCAGACGCGGCATTGCTGCTGCTGCTCAAAGAACTGGAACGCAACACACAGGCGGGTTATCGGCCGCACAATGCGATCGTTGACCACATCTGCAAGTGGGTGGATATTCATCTGCATACCGACATTACGGTTGGAAAGATTGCCGAGACTTTTAATTTTAACAAGGACTATATCTCCAAAATGGTAAAACGTGAGAAAGGCATTGGGCTCAAAACCTATATCCTCACGGAACGGATTCGCCGGGCTAAGCAGATGCTGCTCAATACCAATGCCAGTGTGAAAGAAATTGCGGGGCAATGCGGTTTTTCGGATTACAAACTCTTCCTGCGCATGTTCAAACAATACGAAGGCAATACTCCCACCGAATATCGCAATAATTTGTATTCCACACAGCTCAATCGCCTATAATGAACCTTATACGTGCGAACCTTGGATGTCTTGTGCGGAAGTACCAACTCATAGAATTTCATGAGTCATATATAGAAAATTTGAATTAATCCAGTACCATTGGGTGTGATACAATTCAAGTCAACTATATCTCTTATCAAACCAAGATTAAATCAGAAGGAGAACTTGAGATGACAACGGCAGTAACGATTCATCCCGCTACAGAAGCTGACCATGAAGAAATTGTACATATTCTCATTGAAAGTTACTCCGAGTACCGGGACACGTTCCAAACACAGGAACAATGGGAACATTATTTGAAGGACATTCGGGAATCGCCGAGCAATCCTTATATCAAGCAATTATGGATTGCCAAAATAGATAATCAGATTGTTGGAACGGTCCAATTGTTTGAGACTGCGCATAAGGCTTATCCGAGCTTCGAGTTGCCTATTGATTATCCGTTTATTCGACTGCTGGGCGTTGATCCCAAGTGGAGAGGTCACGGTATTGCCAGAGAATTGCTTCGACAATGTGTTGAGTCTGCTAAAGACATGGGCAAAAATACGGTGTATTTATATACGGGCGGCCAGATGGTCAACGCGATCCGATTATACGAACGTTTCGGTTTTGTAGAAGACCCGGAATTCAGTTCCGAGAGTGGTGGAGGCAAAGCGATTTGCTACCGATATGATTCATAATTCTCGCAAATGGTACTAAGCGCGGATAACACAAAAAGGGATACCATAAGTCATTAACATGACAGAGGGTATCCCTTTTTAGCGGTTATTCTGAGCTAAAGAATCGGAATAGAGCCGCAAATGCTATTCGCTCCATTTTCCACACTATTAACCGCCGATTTCCACCAGAATTTTCGCATGGCTCTTGTCGGTCATGAGCAGTTCAAGTCCTTCCTGAACGATGTCGTCCAGCTTGATTTTTCTGGTGATCACCTGTTTCACATCAAGTGCTCCCTCAGCAATCAAAGAGATGACTTCAGGGAAGATATGACGGTAGGCCAGCGTTGCTGTCAGGTTCGCTTCTTTCACTAACAGATCGAAGAAATTCACCTGTAGTGGATTCGGAATTGCTGCGATGACAACAACTTCTCCACCTTTTTTGATCACAGCTACGGCGCTATCCATGGTTGGCTGTACACCTGCCGCTTCATATGCTACATCTATTCCGCCAGACTGCTGCAAAATCACTTCAGTGGCATTAACTTTGGCACTATTCACCGGAATGGCTCCCAGCTTGGCAGCCAAATTCAAGCGTTCTTCAAATACATCGACTGCATAGATCGTGGAAGCTCCAGCAGCTTTGGCTGAAAGGATCGTCAGCAGTCCAATCGGACCTGCACCATATACGGCAACCTTCTGACCCACTTTTAATTTGCTATGGCGAACCGCATGGAAAGCTACCGCTGTAGGCTCAACCAGTGCGCCCTCTTCAAAGGAGACGTTATCCGGCAATTTGTGCACCATATACGCTTCAACCACAACATATTCAGCAAAGCCACCATCACCGTTCAGTCCCACAAATCCGAACTCGGTACATTGGTTATAACGCCCCTGAATACAGTACTCACACTGTCCGCAATGATACAACGGTTCAACAACAACACGGTCCCCTACACTGATACCGCTTACATCACTTCCCAATTCACTGACCGTTCCTGCAAACTCATGACCAAGTGTCAGCGGGGCTTTCTGTCCTGAAAGCGGGTGGTTCTGCCCTTCCTGAATGCCTACGCCATGATGATAAGCGTGCAAGTCACTGCCGCAGATTCCTGCGTACTCGACTTTAATTTTCACTTGTCCTGATTGGGCTACCGGTATTTCCCGTTCTTCGACCCGGACATCTTTTTTGGCATACCATACTGCTGCTTTCATAAGATACATCCCCTTTGGTTTATCTTGTCTACCTGAGATTCAACTACTGTCTATTAATTATATCGCTGTTCATGTATTATTCATATTTATAGATACTAATGTTAATATTACTTGTACTAATGCTAAAACGGAGATGAAACCATGAATCTGGAACAACTTGAATATGTCGTTGAAATTGCCAAAACCCAATCGTTCTCGGCTGCCTCGGAGCACCTGCATGTCACTCAGTCGGCAATCAGCCAATCTGTACATCGACTTGAAAATGAGCTGGGTATGATCCTGTTCGAACGCTCGCGCCATGGGACGTTCCCCACCCCTGAAGGCAAACAGTTTATTGCCAAGGCACTCGATATTTTGCAGCGAATTGATGAATTGAAATCACTGAATGCCGAGACATCCTCGTTAACCGGAGACCTGCATGTTGCTACTTTTCCAAGTGTGATGCCTTACCTTGTTCAGACTGCTGCAGATATGAAACGTGAGCACCCTCAATTGAATATTGCCATTGAAGAGAAAGGTTCCATGGAAATTATCGAGGACATCCGTAACAACAGAACCCACCTGGGCTTCATCGCCATCTACGCCAAACAATTGAGGGAATTCGATGGACTGCACTTCAGTCCTATGTATTCAGGCAAACTGGTTGTATGCACTCATCACCAATCCGAACTAGCCAAGCTTAACCGGGTTACTCCCGAACAATTAAAAGAACATAAGCTTGCTCTGTATCGTGATGGATTTATCGAAGATTTCCTGCAGGAGTTCACGTATGATTATGGCCCTCTGTCCATCCTGTTCAAAACGAACAACTCGGAAGCGATCAGCACCGTTCTAAGAAACAATATTGCCGCCACCATTGGTCATGACTTTTCCTTCTACCAACATCCGCTATGGAAAGAAGGCATTGCAAAAATGGTAGAGATCGCCTCGATCGACCAACCTAAAATGCAAATCGGCTTCGTACAGACCGAATCCAAGGAGGTTGCTGTGGCCGCAGAGCGATTTGCTCAACGCTTCAGACAGGCAATTGAGCTGGATCAGTTATGATGCCAGAGTCTAAGTCATAATTGGGATGTCAAAAAAAACACTCCGGTGTTTGCACCAGAGTGTTCCACATTTGATAAGGATTCAACTTACTGCTTACTGCTTGCTTCCTTTATACCTTTACTTTTCTTACAGCTTCGCTCAATTCAATCGTATGCCGCCTCAGCAGGGTGGACGTTTGTGCCACCTTCTGGAACATGCTCGACTGCTCCCCTGTCAAACGATAAATGTCATCCGAATGATCTGAAACGCCGGATGAAATTTGCGAGATCGTATTGACCGATGCTGCCGCTTCCTCGGAACCCGCCGATATTTCCTCCGCTGCTGCGGATACCTCCTGGATACGATGTGTTACCACACGAAACGCCTCAACCATATGCGTAAAGGCAAGCTCTGCTTCTGCTGTGCTCGTCACCCCCTGGCCGATCTCTTGCGAGGTAACATCCATCTGTGATCCGATATGCTGGGACTCCTTCTGAATACCGAGCAACAAATCCGATATCGTCTGCACAGATGTGCCTGAAGCCTCAGCCAATTTTCGTACTTCATCCGCTACAACGGCAAATCCCTTCCCATGCTCTCCTGCATGAGCGGCTTCAATTGAAGCATTCAGCGCCAGCAGCTTGGTCTGACTCGCAAAATCCCGCACCGTATGAAGTGCACCGCCGATTTGCTGTGAGAAGTTGTTAAGCACCTGGACCATGGCTACAACTTCAGCAGATACAGCCGAAATGCTCTCCATCTGTTTCTTCATTTGCGTCATGCTCTGCTTACCCGATTGTGCCGTAGCAAGCGCAGTTGTTGCAGCGTCGGACACGGCTGTAGATGACTCTGAAATATCGGTAATCCCTTTAGCGATTTCTTCCATCGCATTGGCGCTGTCGCTAGCACCTTGCTTCTGGGTATGCGCTCCCTGTCTGATCTGCTGCACGGATTGGTCAACACTCTTATTCATCTCAAGCATATCTTCTGCATCACGATTGAATTGCTCCGTTGATTCCGCGAGAATATCCGTGGTTACCGAAACACCCGCGACCATGTCGCCAATCATTTTATTTAAGTCCCCAGACATATGAATCATCGCCTTGAATGTGCTGCCAATCTCATCCTCACTTTGCAGCCGATACGCGGTCAGGATTCGATTGGCTTCCGCCAGCTCACCTTGCGCCATTTGTTCGACGCTTGCCTTCAACGGTTTCAGCGGTCGCAGGCCTCTTACGATGAACCACAATACAACTGCGATGCCTGAAACCGTGATGAACAACAACAGGGCATACAACGGAATGCTAGATTTCATAATATCTGACTCAATACTTCCAATGACCGACACAGCTGTATCGATTCCTAACACACCCGTTAAGGCCCCATTACTGTCCAGAATCGGAGCGTATGAGGAAATATATTCGCCATACTCCTCATTATTAATGATAGGGGAACTGGCTGTTTTCCCTTGCAAGAGCTTTTGGACTGCATCACCTGGGATATCCGTCACTTCATTGATCGGTGATGCTTTATCTGCATCTTTCATGCCGTCCACCATAATGAGAGGTGTGCCTGTATCGTCTATTTTTACAAAATACACATACATCGCACCGATGCTCACACGAAAATCATCCAGCTCATCACGAATCTTCAAGAACACGTCATTTTCCTTGGGGTCTTTGGCAAATTCCACATACGGTCCTGTATCCAGCTGTTTCACATAACTCTCGGCAATTTGAATATTGTAACTCGATATGGCCTCCTGCGCGGCTAGCTTCATATTCGCCAGCTGAAGCAGCATGCTTCCCGCAGATATAATCACAATGACCAAGGTAACAATGGCAACAATGCGAACAACCAAACGTTTCTTGAAAAAACCGACCATCCAATCCTCTTCCTCTCACACCTGTATGTAAGCCTTTTCGACTACGCCCTATCCAAAAACTACATGCTCGAAGCACTATGTAATGTGAAAATAGTATATGAAGTTGTCGAATTAGGCAAGAAAATATTGGATAGAGATTAGAACACTATCATCACTGTGTTAGCTTTATTTTTATAGAAGTATATCCATCTTTGTTTCGATGAAACTGTTACGCTTTTATACAAAGAAAAACTCCGACGTATGCGTCAGAGTTTAGTCAACATGGGTAGGTTAAGCCTGGTTTTCGTAAGTGATCTCACGGATTCATCTCCAATTAAACCCATTAAGAGATATCGGTATACACCACTGAGTTAATAGGGATTTCAGATTGGTTTATTGACTTACCAACGCATATACCAATGCTCTTCTTATTCATTAATGAACTTGAGATTTGTACTGAAACCACATCTATTGGAAATTCCTTATTGTCAGGTGTTCGAACAACAATATGATTATGGATTCGCTTTTTGATCTGATCATGGCTTAGGTAATCAAGATCAGGATTGATACCCACTAAAATAGTGCCATATTCGGATGATTCAAAAACATCTCCAACCTTCATCAATTTATGCATATTTATCATCCTTTCTATCTGTGTTGAATATAAAGTTCATTCTTCACATCTTGTACACGGAGATCTGCGTTTTTTAATCTCGTTACTGCATCTCTAAGTAGTGTCATTCTCTCTACAGAAGTTAATTCTGGTGCAAACCTCGCTGCTCTTATGCTGGCTTGTGCTTCGTCCAAAGCAAAATTTCGTGCATACGTTGCATCATCAAGATTATATAGTTCAAAGGCCTTCCGCTTTTAAACGCTTCATCTGAAAAACCTGGCTTTGGGCTGCTTTAAACTGTCTAGAGACTGATAACAGCTGTTCCGGGGTTACTTTTATCGTCGTCATGTGGCACCTCGTTTAAAATATATCCGTTGTTATCTGAATCCAAGGGAGGAGTATGATTTATGTAAGATTCAAACGTACTTCTGGTCCTTTATTATAAAAGCAGCTCATGTCATTTCGTAGCTACTGGCGATTTATTTTATCTAGTTCGTATTACCCTTATTTTTCCACATATAACATTACAACTTCAAATCAGTCCCTATTAAAACTTTTCTTTCTCAAAAAAAACACCCCAGCATGAACGCTGAGATGTCTTGATACTGCATAGCTATTATGATTCTTCTACAAACACTAAACTTCTTTCCCATGGTTCTTCCTGAATCGAATCAGTGACCAGAGAATCAGTAACACGAGTACAGTTAGGCAGATGCTGATGCTGAATCGGTTGCCTTCATCAAATACAAACATGACTGCAATGACACCGAGACAGAGCACAGCAGCTCCAGTTACGTAAGGAAATCCCCAAACCTTAAATGTCGGCTGTACCGGATATCTCTTGCGCAGCTTCATCTGTGATGTGGCGATACAAATCCACACGAGCATCACGACAAACCCCGGAACCGCCAGCAGCACGCGGAAGAGCTGATCTTGTGCGAATAGCCCCAGCATGGAGCCCCCAAGCAGAATCACAGCACATACCAGCAGTGTATTTACCGGACTGCCGTTGCGATTCGTATGTGATAAAGCCTTGGGAGCTTCACCACCTACCGCCATAGAATGCATCATACGGGATGCGCCATAAATGCCGGAATTTGCAGCAGACAGAACGGCGGTCACCAAAATAAAGTTCATAATATGTGCTGCACCCGGAAGTCCCGTGGAAGCCAGCACCTGTACAAAAGGACTACTCTCGGGCCCTAATTCATTCCACGGAATGAGCCCACAGATGATGAGAATCGGCAGCGTGAAAAATAAAATGATTCTCAGCATAAAGTTCCCTACAATTTTGGGCATCACCTTGTCCGCATTTTCCGTCTCCGTTAAGGTTAAGCCAATAAGCTCAGATCCTCCATAAGAGAACATGACGACCAATAATGCCGAAAAGATCGATGACCATCCATTAGGGAAAAAACCGCCTGCTTGCGTGTAATTATGCAGATAAGGCGTGTTATCACTTGGAATGATCCCGAAGATCAGACCAGCCCCGAGGATAATAAAAATAATAATCATGGCGATTTTAATGCCCGCCAGCCAAAATTCAAATTCCCCAAATACGCCCACACTCAGCAGATTAATCAGTATAATAAACACCGCACACGCAAGGCTCAACGCCCACAGCGGCACTTCCGTGAACCAATACTGCAAAAAGCTCCCTGCTGCAATCACCTCAATCACACATACCGACAACCAGAGGAAACAATACATCCATCCCATGATAAAGGAGACTCTGCTGCCGAACGCTTCCTGCACAAAGTCTTTCATATTTTTATTCTTGTATACCGTAGCCATCTCCGCCATCGCAGCCATGACAACCAGTAACAATAATCCTGCAAAAATGTACGTTACAATAACTCCTGGACCTGCAAGTCCAATTGTTTCGGCGCTTCCTTTGAAAATTCCGGTTCCAATGACACCGCCCATAGCCATAAAGCTAATATGCCTTGGTTTAAGTTTCTTCTGCAATGTTCCTTCTGTCTGAGCCAATTCAAGTCCTCCTGATGTAAAAAACGTCTGCATTTCTGTTTCATGTTTATATAAACATAATGTCCAGTATACCCTATTGTCCATGCCTCAGCCCAGCAGTTCCGTACGGCCAATTCATCCCAAACGAATGCTGACATAACCTATGTTTTATACCCCACAGTGAGACAAAGCAATCTGTATGCAGTCCAATTCGTTCATTTGAATACATTCTACTCTTCTTGCGATCTCCAATATGTATGATTTGTTGCAGTCCATCACTTCGCAAAACAATTAATAAACGTAAAAAACCAGCCGTCTGTATGCAACAGAATACTGGTTTCCTTTGTCCCTGCTATGTTTTACTTCCTATCATGTAATTTATAATTCCTTCGTCATAAAAGCGCTGTTCGGGTCCAAACTATAATCTGCGAATGGCTCACAGTATACAAACCCAAAGTCCTCATACAGCTTACGCGCCGGAATAAAAGAATCCATCGAACCTGTCTCCAGACTGATTCGTTTATATCCCCGATTCTTGGCAACCTCAATAATATGGGCAAGAATTTGTCTTGCTACGCCTTTTCTCAGGTAGGCTGATGCTGTACGCATCGATTTCAATTCTGCATGCTCCGAATTCAATTCCTTCATGGCCCCGCAACCAAGCAGCTCCTCCGCTTCCCATGCACACCAGAATGTTATCTCAGGTTTCTTTAACCCATCGAGATCCAGGGCATGAATGCTTTCCGGCGGCGAATCTGCTGCCATTCCCTGCAGATGTTCTGCAATTAATCCAATGACTTGATGACCGCTCAAATCGTCTACTTTGATCTCCATATCTACCACTCCTGCCGACATTTTGTTGTGTGTTGTATCACTGAATACATGTCTATTGTTTATATAGTACTACCATGACAGGTTTCCTGACAACAACTTCAGAAACACGAATGAAATGTCTATTGTGACACCCTTAAATTTCCATTATAGTGAAGCTATCTGAAACCAAAAGGAGCGAGGAATATTGCGTAGCAGCCATATAGCTAATTGTCGTGCTGAGGTGAAGCGAACTTAATTTGTGAAAAGGAGACCATCATGACATTATCGACTGAAAATCTGTTTTATAGCAAACGCTTGAAAATGACTCCGCCCCGTGCTGAAGACGTGCAGACCATGCTGCAATGGAATGAAGATCCTGAGTATTTGCGAAATGTGGATACGGATATTGCCATTCCATTTTCGGAAAAGCAGCTTGAAGATGAAGGCGAGACAAAGGACAAGGAAGTTTACTTTCGGCTTCGAACGCTTGAGGATGAACAACTGATCGGATTCGTTGTCATTCACAGCATTGAATGGAACAACCGCTGCGGACAACTTGCCATTGGCATTGGACTCGCAGAGCATCGCAACAAGGGATACGGAACGGAAGCGTTGAACCTTATTTTGCGGTATGCCTTCCATGAATTGAATCTGGACCGGGTCGGTCTGGATGTCATCGCCTATAATGCCAAGGGCATCCGTGCCTATGAGAAGGTCGGCTTTCAGTTGGAAGGTCGTGCTAGATCAGCCGTGTATCGTGATGGAAAACGCTATGATCGCTTATTGATGGGAATTCTAAGACCAGAATGGGAAGTACACAATCAGATCAATGTGGAGGGTGGACAAGCATGAATATGAATGCGGAAGTTACTGAATTTATCGAACAGATCCCGGTTCCCTGGCAAGCCCAGGTTGCAAGTAAACTGCGGGAGTTGGTACATGAGTCCATCACTGAAGTAGAGGAACGTGTGCAATACAAGAAACCTCATTTCCTGAAAAACGGTAAATATGCAGCAGTCATCTCCCCTTCCAAGCCAGCAGTATCCTTCACGATCTTCAATGCAACCGGACTTGAGCTGCCAGATGGGATATTTGAAGGCCCAGCGGAACGTAAAACAATCAAGATCAAGGAAAAAGATACGCCTGACTATGAGTGGCTGGCTGCACTTCTGACACAGGCATCGGCAGAACTTTAAGCTGGTATCGAGGATATAACGTGTCATAGATTTTTCTAACCGACTATAGCAACTATTAAAAAGGCCAACCAGGATATCTGGTTGACCTAATCATACGAGGGGGCTTCCTAGAATGTTAAATACATATAGGATAGCCCCTTTTGGGTATGCAGCTGTCAATACAACAAGTCGCTCTATGCAATAACAGATCATTAGAGATCACTCATCAGGATTGTTGATAAGATACCGCGGTCATCTGACACGGCTCGCAAATGAACATGTAATACATGCCATCCCCGTACTCTTCAACCTCGCTCCAGTCCATTTGTCCAACGGCCCTCATCCTAGAAGAGCAGCATGGACAGTTCGGATACTCCGCGTCCTGAACCCATCCGGGGTGGCCCCCGATCTGGGATGTAGAAGGCTCCATCGCCCACTCACTGCCATGGAACGCATGACGTGGAGCAGTCGCAATCCGAAACTGCCGGCCTGCATCCGGTGCAAGCTGAACATTGTCGTCCGGGTCAAGGTCATCCGCTCCCATCGGCATCACATTATGCGCACTCCAGAACGGTTCACCTGCTGAATCCATCTCCATATAAACGACGCCATAACAACTGCAACTAACGCAAGTCTGCACTTGAAGTCGCTCACTGTTCCAAGCAACATCCTGCAATGCTGGATGCCGTACATCCAGATCAATTAAGGTTGTTAACTGACTGCCACACCACTCACAGTTATCGTCACCGGTCAACAGCATGGAGATCGGATCGCCAATAGATGTGTCGTCAGCCCCTTCATTCTTTTTTACTTTATAGAGTGAATAACTTGGGGTGATAAATAAATCCCTGCGCTGGCCTTCATTCGTTAACTCCCAACCCGCTTCGGTAGTATAGTGCTCTGGTGCGACATGCAGCTGATCTGCCCAGCAAGGCGGAGACTGCCTCCATTGCTGGAACTGACGTACAACCACTTCATCTCCAATATAGGCGAGCATGAGCAACAGATTATTCTGATTCTCATCATCGGTGTTCACCCGCTGCAACAGTTGATCACGTACTTCGGCCGAGGCGCTCTTATACAAAATGACAGGGTAGTAGATTTCGCGCTTCAACAGCTCAGGAATCTGTGCAGACAACGACGTATCATGGTAACAGACCAGATACACCAAAATATCTTTACCTGTATCGTCATCCCCTATGCGAATCAGCTGCATCGCATAATCGATCATGAGGGCTTGCTGCTCCGTAGACAAGGACAGATATACCTGTTCTTTGGAATACTCATATGCCACATAACGAATTAGCGGATCATGAACCTGGCGTGTATACATAATTTTCAAAATCTCCACAGGGTCCGTGATTCCCTCATACAAGTCCACGTCGCGTCGATTGGCTTCAATGTATCTCTGATGTGCCTCGCGTTCCATCTCCTGCTTGCAAGGCATGCAGTACCCACCTGTTCTGGCAGCCGTTGCTGGCAAAATTGTATTTGGGCACTCCTCTCGTATGCACGGAATACGTTCTGTCATCTATGGGTACCTCCTCTGCTATTGATCACGCTTCACGATCCATCGAGTCCAATCGATATCAATCAGCGGGAAGGTAGATTAGTGATGTCCCAGTTGATCCTTCGTAAATTCATAAAATGCGATCGCATCTTCGCTGCTGGCAAAACCCGCCTGTGCCATCTTATCGCTGCCGCCACCTTTGCCCTGGTAGGCTCCGAGATTGCCCTTGAAGAAAGGTCCACAAGCCCACTCCGGCGGCTGCCCGTTCTGCGCCAATACAACTTTGGCCTCCGAGATGCTCGCAAAGAGTACAAGGCCCTCATGTTCTGATGTCAGCTTGGTCGCCAGACTCTGCATATCTTTGAGCGATTTGTCCTCAAAGATTTGAGCAATGACAAGCCCTTCCCGTGCAGATAAAAGCTCTTGCGCATAATAAGCGTCATTGGAAGATTTCGCAGCGTTCAGCTCTGCTTGCAGCTGCTTTTGTTCTGCTTCCATTTTGTCGATCCGATCCGCAAGCTCTTCTCGGCTGGTCTTCAATTTGGCTGTAATTCCGGTCAGCACGCTTTGTGCGGCGTTGAACTCATTCAGTGCTCGGTATCCGCATTTAAAATAAATCCGGGTGCCGCCCTTCACTTTCTCGGTTTTCAACAGTTTAATAATCCCGATCTCTCCTATGGCTGACACATGTGTTCCACCACAAGCGTTATATTCCACGCCCTCGATCTCCACGATTCGAATATCTTCGGTTACGGAAGGTTGCTTCACCAGCGGCAGACGTGCCGCTTCTTCCGCTGTGACCCAGGAACTGCTGATTTGGGCATTCCGGTAAATCTGCTGATTGACCTCCATTTCAATTGCAGCCAGTTGGTTCGCTCCCAGTTCGGCTGCGGCCACATCAATCGTGATATAATCTGTCCCCAGATGAAAGCTGAGCGTCATCGCATCTGCCAGCTTCAGCGTAATAGCTGACAGCAAATGCTGCCCGCTATGCTGCTGCATATGATCGAATCTGCGCTGCCAATCGATGTGGCAATCCACGTCATTCTGGTCCGGCGCACGCTCCAGCTTGTGCAGCACCTCACCATCTTCACTAATCACATCCAACACATCAATGCCGCCGATCTGCCCCAGATCACAAGGCTGTCCACCCCCATGCGGATAAAAAGCAGTCTCTGCCAGCGTGACATATATACCGTCTTCCTTGTCCACTCTGCCTGTAATTTGTGTATGCCACTCCCGTGTGTACGCGGAGTCATAATAGATTTTTTGCGTCATCGAATCATCCCGATCCCTTCTCGTTCAAATGGCTATCCATACTCTCCAGATTACACTATCTGGAACCGCCAAGCCAAATTTCTCGCCTCACATCTCCGTTTTCCATATCAAAAAGACCGCTCTGCAAGCCAAGCTACAGAGCGGTCTCCTTACTTATATCCGCTATCCACGTTTAATGAAACGTTGGAAATGGTTTGTACCTATGATTACACCAAAACGAGATGCAGTCATATTAATTTGGTATAGACACAAGAGCGAAACAGACAGAAAGGACCTGAAGAAGCGGAGCGTGCTCCTTTATCACCGGATTTCTCCCTTCAGGGGAAAATCATTGAAATCCGGGGGTAAGAGAGATCGAAAGGTTTTCTGTCTGTGTAGTTCCTGAGTGTCTAAATCAAGCATGGTCTGCAATCGGAGTGGCCAAGTGTAATCTCGTTGCACTCCATATTTATTTCATTGACTCGGATAGCTCTGTGAAAATAACACCCAGCGCATATGCGCCAGCATCCGGGTATCCGAGACTGCGATCGCCAACAGCACCCGCGCGGCCCATGCGTGCCACAATGTCTTCTGTTTTCTTCGCGCCTTCTACTGCCGCTTCCGCACCTTTGGCAAACGCCGTTTTGAAGTCATCTCCAGACTTCGCACTTTGCGTCCATGCGTCTGCACAAGGGACAAGTGCGTCAATTAATGTCTTGTCACCTACAACGGCACCACGTCCGAAGGAACGTTCGCCAGTAGACTGAATCCCCTGCACTGCCGCCTGCATCATATCAGCGAACTCTGCAACGTTCAATTGCTGCTTGTCACCAACGGCTTTGCCTGCTGCCCGGAATGCCGAACCCCAGATTGGGCCGGATGCACCACCGCAGTATTCCATAATGACAAGAGAGCATGCATCGAGGAATGAACCGATATTCTTTTTCTCTTCGTTCACGATATGGTTCCATTCGCGTTTGAGCTGTCTAAAGCCCTTCGCTACGCTCATGCCAAAATCGCCGTCACCTGCATGGGAATCCAGTTCACAGAATGGTACTTCGTTCTTGATGATGATCTCACTCATCTTATCGATCAGGTAGACGATATTATCCACGGAGAATTGATTGTTGTTGATCACCGCAGACGTTGCAGGTGTCTCCACTTCATAGGATACTGGCGCATCTTCAGTCACGACGGCTTCCAGTGCTTCGGAATATGTCACTTGTGCTACTGGAGGACCAGACACTTTGAAAGCAGGTGTATCACTTTCCTTAAACAACAACGTTTTCAGTTCATCGTCCAGTTTCAGGATGGTTACCGATGCGCCTGCCATATCGATGCTCGTCATGTAATTGCCAACAAACGTAGTGGCTACACCCAGACCTGAATGCTTTGCCAGCTCACGCTGAACCGAGTTGTTGAGCAGATAGAGCTCCTGCAACGGTGTAGCGCCAAAGCCATTGACAAGCACAGCAATCTCATCGGATGTATCGTTGTCCAGCTTCATGTCTGCAAGCAGTGCTTCAACCATACGTCCTGCAAGCTCATCCGCAGATACTAATTTCTCGCGGCGAATGCCTGGTTCACCATGAATTCCCACACCGAATTCCATCTCATCTTCAGCGATTTCAAATGTCGGTGTTCCTTTGGCGGGCACGGTGCAGGAAGTGAATCCAAATCCGATGCTGCGAACGTTCTGGGCTGCTTTCTCGGCTACGGATTTCACCTCTGCCAGACTGCGGCCTTCTTCGGCTGCGGCTCCAGCGATTTTGTGCACCAGTACAGTTCCGGCAACGCCGCGGCGTCCTACCGTATACAGACTGTCTTGAACAGCAATGTCGTCCTCAACCCGCACATATTGCACGTCAATGCCATCTTCCTCTGCAAGATGCGCCGCATTCTTGAAGTTCATCATGTCGCCGCTATAGTTCTTGATGATTAGCAGCGTACCCTTATTGCTGGCTGTGGCCTTGATCGCCTGGTATACCTGAATCTGGGAAGGGGATGCGAATACATCTCCGCAGACCGCAGCATCCAGCATACCTTTGCCAACGTAACCCGCATGAGCAGGTTCATGACCACTGCCGCCTCCGCTGATGAGGCTGACTTTGTCCCCATTAATCTCTCTGCGTTTAATGACCTTATATTTTTTCAAAAATTCAAGCTCCGGGTGCGCCAGCGCAATCCCGTTGCACATTTCCATGACAACATTTTCAGCCTGATTGATAATTTTTTTCATTTATTTCGCCTCCCGGCGAGCTTTTTTGTAGTCCCGTCCCATACGGTCAGCAGCCGCAATGGCAGCAGCCACTTCAGGAACAGTAATCGGGAACGGCATGGCGTGAATGGATTCTTCCGGAATACATGCGATCTCGGCCACCTTCAACAACTCTTCCTGAGTAATGGTATCTACACCGATATCCGCCAAGCTTACAGGCAGTCCCACTGCGAGACAGAAGTCCATGACTTCATGCAGCTCTTCGGTTGGTGCATTTTCAAGGACGAGTTGTGCAATCGTACCGAATGATACTTTTTCACCGTGGAAGAAGTGATGTGTACCCTCCAGAACAGTCAAACCATTGTGGATCGCATGGGCTGCAGCCAGACCGCCACTCTCAAATCCAAGACCAGACAACAGAATGTTTGTCTCAACGATGTTTTCCAGCGCTTGAGTCACGACGTTGCTGTCACTGGCTACTTTCGCTTTTAATCCATCCGTCAGCAGCATTTCATAACACAGTTTTGCAAGAGCAAGTGCTGCATTCGTACCTACTGCGGATGGCGTGTATCCTTCACGGGAACCCATCGGCAGACTTGCGTTAACACGAGAGTACGACTTTGCTGTAGCTCTTGCTTCGAAGTACGTAGACAACGCGTCACCCATACCCGATACAAGGAAACGTGTTGGTGCGTTTGCAATAACCGTTGTGTCCACGAGAACAACACTAGGGCTTTGTTTGAAATACGCATAGTCATCAAAAGCACCTTCCGGCGTATACAACACAGCAGAGTGACTTGTTGGCGCATCCGTTGCTGCGATGGTAGGACAGATGATTAGCGCTTCGCCTTCTGCCACACATTTGGCTGCATCGATCGCTTTACCGCCACCGAGGCCAATTGTACATGTGCATCCTTTTTCTTTCGCAATTTCCTGGAGACGAGCAACTTCCTCGCGGGAACATTCCCCTCTAAAACCGCTTTCAACAAACGTAATATTGAATTTTTGTGCCGTTTCATCGAGCTTCGCCTTTACACGCTGTACATCATCCGGATGTGCGATCAGCAATGCAGATTCACCAAAGGATTTCACAAAGTAACCGAGGTTCAACAATTCGTCTTCGCCTTGCACATATTTCGTTGGACTAATAAATGCTTTTCTCATAATGATATAAACCTCCTATGGATGATATAAGTTCGTTTTCGTTTACTGCATAAATGTCCTGCATACCTTCAACATTAAATACTCACAATTAACCTAAATATATACCATGCATATGAGGTTTACAGTGGACTTTGATAACAAATTATTATAATTTGCAATCGTAATTTTTTGCTTTTCAATGGAATCATGGTATCTTATTGTCATGCGATAGGTTAATTTTTGACATCATCTATACATTACCCGTCATTAACTCATCTTAATATGTACAACTTGCTAACTTTTAACGAACGAAATCATTCATCAGGTTAGCTATGGAGGGTTCCACCCATGATTAAAGAATATCTGCACATCAATAAAATCCTCGACCTGAATAAATGGAAGCGTCTACAGGATTCTCTTGCCACTGTGACCAAGCTGGCTATTCTAACCGTTGATTATAAAGGAATTCCCGTAACCAGCCATAGCAGCTGTCAGGCCTTTTGCCAAAATGTTCGCAAAGATCCCGAACTGCTCCCCTACTGCCAGAAATGTGATTCTCGTGGTGGTCTGGAAGCCGTTCGATTGAACGAACCTTATGTATATCTGTGTCATTTTAATATCGTGGATATCGCGATTCCAATCACCATTGATGGAAAATATATCGGTGCGGTAATGGCAGGACAGGTGAAGCTCACTGACCCGGAGAAAGGGACGGAACTGGAACAGATCGTCACGTCCAAGAACGTGCCTATGCATGCTGCGAAGCTAAAGGAATTACAGGACGATTATGACCAGTTGCCTGTCATGACCTATGAAGAGGTTGTGAAAATTTCCAACATGCTTTCTTTACTCTGTAACTACATCGTGGAGGAAGCACTAAACAAAAATTTGCTGGTGGAAATGTTCGAGAAAGCTTCGGGGCATCAGGAGTCTCTGAATCTGTCCACGATTCTACCTGGATACTCCATCCGTAATATTGAATCGATCAAAAAAGAAATGACCAATGCGATTGCGGATGCCTATCTTAAAAATAGTCCAAGTGATACAGAGAGCTCCAGCCCGGTGCTCCAACCTGCTTTTGAATATATTCACAGTCACAAGAGTGAGCAAGTCTCTCTTAAACAAATGGCCGATCTATGCCACCTGAGCTCAAGTTATTTCAGCAGGCTGTTTGCCAAGGAAACGGGTGAGAACTTCACGACTTATATTGCACGACTCAAAATCAAATGGGCCAAGCAATTGCTGGAGGTTACGGACATGCCCGTGTCACAGATCAGTGATGAACTGGGTTTCAATGAATCGGGGTATTTTATCAAAATATTTAAGAAATTCGAGGAGATTACGCCTGCCCTCTATCGCAAATACATGCAGGAACAATGAGCAAGCTTAACTATACGTTTTTGTTACCAGAGGAAGATCCATTGATATCTTTTTCGTATCAAAGATGGGGTTAAAAGATATTTCACCTATTAATCTGCCATTGCTACAATGGAGTCCAGATTACTTAGGGAGGCGTCACGAATGGAATATCGCAAATTGGGAAACAGCGGTTTAACCGTCAGTGAGATTTCACTGGGCAACTGGATTACACATGGAGCACAAGTGGATGATGGAACTGCAAAAGCCTGTGTCCGGGCTGCTTTGGAGGCTGGCATCACGACATTTGATACGGCAGACGTTTATTCCAACACCAAGGCAGAAACGGTGTTAGGACATTCTCTAAAGGAGATCCGAAGAGAAAGTATTGAACTGTGCACCAAAGTCTGTCATCCAACCGGCTCGGGTCGCAATGACAGAGGACTTTCCCGCAAACATATCATGGAGGCCTGCAACGCTTCATTGCGAAGATTGCAAACGGATTATATCGACGTCTATTATGCTCACCGTTATGATCCAAATACGCCGCTGGAGGAAACATTCCTTGCGTTTGCCGATCTGGTTCGTCAGGGCAAGGTTCACTATATTGGAGTTAGCGAATGGACTGCTGCTCAGATTGAAGAAGGTTCCGCATTAGCTCGGGAGCTTCGCGTGCCTTTTATTGCGAGCCAACCACAGTATTCGATGTTATGGCGGGTTATTGAGCAGAAAGTTGTACCAGCAAGTACACAAGCAGGCCTTGGCCACATTACATGGTCTCCCCTGGCCCAGGGCATACTATCTGGTAAATATATTCCGCACGAAGCGCTGCCAGCCGGATCACGTGCAGCGGCCGATGCTGGAGCACCCTTTTTCAACAATCTGGCTGGTCGGTGGTTACGTGACGATGTTCTAACTGCTGTGCAACAGCTTGTTCCATTGGCGAAAGAGATCGGACTGACACTCCCTCAACTCGCCGTTGCCTGGGTTCTCCAGCATCCGTATGTGTCATCCGTCATTATTGGTGCATCGCGCCCAGAGCAAGTCCTTGAGAATGTGAAAGCCTCTGGTGTTCAACTGGATCGGGACATCCTGTCCCGCATTGATGAAATATTAGGTGAATGGATTGAGAGAAACCCTGCCAAGACGGGTTAGAACAGGTTGTTCGGTCATCGTAGTGCAAGTGTAATAATCTTTAGCTCAACTTATATTCCCATCAACGATTTCATCTACAATATTCATAAAACGGGAAATCACTTCCTGATTCATGTCCGTCCGCCATGCCGTGTACAACGGTACGGAGGGCGGACTTTCTGCTAATGGTAGAAATACCACACCCCTCCGCTCGAACACATCTACTGAAGAAGGAACGATGGATATACCCATACCCGCTGCCACGAGATTCACAATCGTGTACATCTGAATGGCTTCCTGTGTAATACGAGGATCTACACCATGCTCCCTGCAATAATCCAGAACGAGACGATGGAACGGAGAACCCAGATGCCGTGGGAATAAAATAAAATCTTCGTCCGCTAGTTCTGTTATTGACACCTGAGTCTGTGAAGCTAAAGGGTGATGGTCTGGCAGCACTGCGATTAATGTTTCCGTCTGACAGACCCGGAACGACAAATGTCCGGTATGATCCTGATACCGCAAAAATCCAATATGGATCTGTCCATCTGCTAGTGCCTGCAATTGTTCGGACGAGGTCATCTCGTGCAACGTAAGTTCAATCTGCGGGTACGCCGCACGGAATTTTCTCAACACATCGACCATAATACTCCCTGAAGCCGAATCCACAAAAGCAACCGTTAAATGTCCAATGATGCCCTGGTCAGCCTTCTGCGTAAGCTGGATGGATCGCTCAAGTTGGGCCATGATCAGCCTCGCCTGTTCCAGAAATACGGCACCGGCTGCCGTGAGACGAACCATTTTTTTCGTGCGTTCCAGCAGCTTCACCCCGAGCTCTTCTTCCAGATTCTGAATCTGCTGGCTCAGCGGCGGCTGCGTCATATTTAATTTCTCAGCCGCACGGTGGAAATGAAGCTCCTCCGCCACGGTGATAAAGTATCGTAGTTTTCGAATATCCATACGTCTGGTGTACTTCCCTTCCGACTAGCCTGTTACTTCATCTGTTCCTGAACCCAAACAGCTGATTCAGCCAGCATCGTCATTAATTCATTAAAGTCCACGGCAATCTCACGAAGAGGCAGTTCTCCCGCATCGTGGATTAACATCAGGACCTTGCCAGAATTTTGATCCAGTATAGCAATGCTTCCTTCGCCAAACCCACCAATTGGAAATGGTTGCAGATCAGCGGGCAACTCGTATTCCTTCTCATATTCACGATATACATCCAGGAACTCGGGATATGCCCAGTTCAATTCTTTCACCGAATACAAGGCAGGATCGCCGAAGTTGCATGCACCAAATTCAAGCAAGAGCTCACGATACACTGCGGGCAATTTCACGTTATACTTTTGCTCAAAATCCTCAATGCTCTGTTGCGTTTCAGGAGTACACCCTTCTCCCATTGTTGTATTGTAAGCTTCAACCAAAAGATCACGAATGGGTTCCAATTCTTTCGACTCCACTTGAACTCCTCCTCTATAAATGAAAATCAATGAAATTGTGGTCCAAAAATATGTTCACTATTAACGACACGATGATACCAGAAGCTACATTATTACTGTTATTGCTGCATTAAAGTACCTTTCGTCACCTATCTTTCTTTTCCTGCAACAAAAATACCCTATCCAGCAAGTGGATAAGGCAGAATAAAACATAATAACCATGGCATATTTTAGTTCACATGTTTCCGCAGTTCTTCATCCAGCCATTCCAGCGCTGAACGCAGCTTGTCCTTGGGTACATTCTGATAACGATCCCCCGTTGACAATTCAAAGGCACAGCTATGCGCACTGGTCAGCTGCAAGTATGAAGTAATCCCTAGGCCAAATTGCTGAGTCATGGATGCCAGAATACGCTCCACCTCGGCTTGGGCCAAGGGAAAATGTACGTGAAACATATTGGAGACGGGTACTTCTGGCAATGTACGTATACCGTGACACGCATTTAACAAGGAAGCAAGTTCCTTCGCCTGCTCATAATAAAGCCCCATTTTGCCAATCCGTTCATTGAAATAATATTGAGAACTAAGAATATATGGATATAGGCCGATCAGATCGCCGCCGTGCCGACGCTTCCATATTTTCGATTCTTGCATAACATCCGTATCTCCTGCCAATATAGCCCCAGCGATTCCTCCAATGCCTTTGTAAAAAGACACGTAGACACTATCGAACAGACTGCAAATCTCGGCTGGTGTCTTCTGATAGTATGGCGTGATTTCGAACAAACGTGCCCCGTCCAGATGAAGCTTGATTCCACGTTCACGGCAATAAGCCGAGATTGCTTCCAACTCTTCATAGGCAGGCAATTGTCCACCAATCTCGCGTTGGGGCAGTTCAAGCAGCAGGCAGGAAATCTCTTCATTCATCCCCTCCACATCTTCCAATCGAATCAATCGGTCCTTATCCGCCAGCAAAATGGATTCAATGTGATGTAGTTCCTTCAGTCCGTCCTCTTCATGAATTTCCAGATGAGATAAAGGATGATAAGCTACCCGCTTGATGCCTTTGCGGTCACACCAGATACGTAGCGCAATTTGCTGCGCCATCGTACCACTGGGGAAAAATACAGCGGATTCCTTGCCCAGAACGTCAGCCATCTGCTGCTGGAATTGATCAATGATTTTGCCGTTGCCATAATGATCACTATATTGTTCCCCATCCACCTGCTCCAGCGCTTCCTGAAGTACTTTGACTTTACGACTTCCGTGGCCGCCTATAATAAACTCTGCCTGATTAAAAGCTTCCGCTAATGTTAACTCTGTATTCTTCAAGGTTATTTACTCCTTTATTGTTCTGGTTTTTTGGTTCGTTATCATCTGCACCAGTGCACCCAGCGCTCCGTATTGATGCTCACTCCGGGAATGCACAAATCCTACTTCCAACCTGCGATACGGATCAGGCAAAGATAACACTGTAACCTCGCCTCTCCTTTCGGCTTTCGTAACCGAGGATCGTGGGAGCAATGACACACCTATTCCCGCAGATACGCCATTCATAATGGTGTCCAGTGTTCCATATTCCGTAACGTTGAGGGTGTGCACGCCTTGATCTTTCAAAAAGGCTTCTGCCTGCGCGCGATGGGTACAGCCTACTTCAAAAAACAACATCGGTTTGCACAATAGAGCATGCATTTCATGGGTTCCGGGTTCTGCAATCAGTACCAACTCTTCGTCGTACACTTTCATATAGTTCAGCTCAGGGTGGTCGATCGGGCCATATACCAAAGCTCCATGCAGCTCATGTTGAATGACCTTCTGATTGAGTTCATGTGTCCCCCCTGTAATTAACGAATGCTGAACCTCGGGGTAACATAAACGATATTCAGCGAGCAGCGGCGTCAGATAACTGGAGGCAGCGGTCTCAATCGCACCAAGACGAAGCATCCCTGCAGGTGGATTTCCGATCTGCGTTGCCTGCTCCGCTTCATATAATAAATGTAATATTTTATCCGCATATCCCAGCAAATTCTCACCCGCTGGTGTGAGCAACATGCCCCGGTTGGAGCGATGAAACAGCGGTACTTGCAGCTGATCTTCCAACTGTTTAATTCGTGTTGTTACATTGGATTGCACATAATTCAGCGCTAATGCTGCTTTGCTGATACTGCCTTCGCGGGCAACCGCCTGAAATATTTTTAAATCTCCTGCATCCATGCCCTGATCACCTGCTTGTTATCTATTATCTGAATTGATACTGACATTCATTTTTGTTCATTTTACGTGAATCTGCCCCATCTGTACAATGAGGCTCAGTAGTGAAGTTTTTATATACACAAGGAGGAATTTTGAAAATGAAAGCTATTATACATTCCGGCCATAGCGGCCTTGAAGGTCTTCAATATACAGAGTCAACATCTCGAGCACCCGAAGCCGGTGAAGTACAGATCCAACTAAAATCTGCTGGAATTAATCATCGTGATCTGTTCATCATGGCAGGTCGTACATCCCAGGACACACCACTCATTCTTGGTTCCGATGGAGCAGGTGTAATCATAGCAATTGGAGATGATGTAGAGGACTTATTTGTAGGTGATGAGGTCATTATTCACCCTACTCTCGGTTGGGACCACGCTGTTGAAGTACCTATTGTGCCCGATATTGTAGGAGGCCCTACGGATGGAACTCTCGCACAATATATTACGCTGCCTGCTAGAAATGCCTTGCCCAAACCCTCTCATCTATCATGGGTGGAAGCAGGGGTGTTGTCCCTTTCGGCTTTGACAGCATACCGCGCCTTATTCACTCGTGGCGGACTTAAGCAGGGTGAACATATCCTCATTCCCGGTATTGGCGGCGGTGTAGCGACCTATGCCCTGCTCATGGCCGTAGCTGCGGGTGCCAAGGTAACCGTTACATCCAGAAGTGAAGCCAAGAGACATGAGGCCCTGCGTCTGGGCGCTTTCCAAGCTCTAGACAGTCATGCAGACTGGAGTCTGCAGAATGATCTTGATCCTGTTGACTTCATCTTGGATAGCATCGGACAAGCCATGTTCCCCAAATATTTTGATATAATCAGACCAGGTGGCCGTATCGTGATGTATGGCGCAAGCTCGGGAGATGATCTGGCTGTTCCAATCCGCTCGATCTTTTTCCCGCAAGTTAGCCTGATTGGCACCTCCATGGGCAGCCGTGAAGAGTTTATTCAGATGCTGCAATGGGTAGAGAAACATGATATACATCCTGTGATCGATGGTATATATCCGCTACAGGACACAGTGAAAGCATTCGAACGTATGGAAAAGGGAGAGCAGTTTGGCAATCTTGCTATACTCGTGGAGTGACATCTGGTTTTAGATGGACCTTCATTAATTAGGTAAAATCATTTTACGATAATGGGGTGAATCCATCTGACCCGTCTCGCTAAACGTACAGCAATTGTTCTTGTCGCGATTATACTTTTGGCCCAAATTCCGATGTTGAAAGCAACCTTTGCCCGCGGGGTAACTACGCTATATGTGAACATAAAGTACCCCGAACGATCCTTTCAATACAGGGATTTCATCTATGAATCTCATTTTGGAAGCTATCTCGTTTCTTATGCTGATCAAAACGGACAACTCATTAGCCTGATGCTAGAGCCCAAATTTTTACCGGTGATCGTTACGTATGATCCATTGGATCAACCCATGAAAGACTAAATTATTCACTCTATGAATCATTCAGGAGGTATCAACATGTCCAGCCATTTGCACTTGGTAGAATTAGTTCGAAAGTTGATGAATGCCGAAGGAACAGAAAATGAACTGGATGAGATGCTAAACGAGCTACAGCAACAGATGCCTTATGCTGAGATCAGTAATCTGATTTTCTGGGATGACCGAGACCTGACCCCCGAACAGATTGTGGAGGAGGCCTTGGCTGCTCGTCCGATCATTCTTCCGCCCCAGCCCTAACATACTTTAGGAGGTGAATGATTGGATATGTCTGATTTGAATCATAACAACAATGAACAGCCTGATTTTAACGCTGTATGTGGAGAAGAAAAACTACAAGCACTTCGTGATCTGATCGAGCTGACGGATAACCACCTTACTCAGCAAGTTCTTGCTATTGGCATGGATACGAACGAAGAAGATCTGGTACGCATCGAAGCGTGGCGTGCTCTTGGTATGGCAGGCTCCTCTGCTCTTCTGGGTGAAATCCTTCATGTTGCCGCGCAACTTGTTCGTAATCCAGAAGAAGATGAGGATGTACAGATATATGTCTTGCAAACTCTCGCTCTTCTGCCCATTACAGAAACCGAGATCAAGTTGGCTCAGGAGGTTTTGGAGGGGGATGCGTATATTTTGGTGAAAGAAGCGGCCTTTGCTATTCTTGTTGCACATCAACATGTTTCTGGTGCAAAGTCCGCATTAGAGTCACTTCAAATAAACACGAATTTTACGAAAACTGAATCAAAACCAGGAGAAGCTGCTACGAAATCTGTCCGAACGAACAGAGGAACCGAAGATTGAAATTCTCAGACCCCGTATGTATCCATCTCCGGTTAAATATTAAAATCCTCCATACTCAAGTTCAGAGCATGAAGGATTTTTAATATCGTTAATGAAACATACTACCTAGTAAACTGTATTTCTTGGTTTATTACCCTCAACTCTACGGTGTATGTTTACCCACGTACTGTAAAGTTCCTTTAGGGAACTCGTTCCACTCACCTGTTAATGAGAACTGTTGTGAACCCGTGTAAATCCCACGTTTGCGAATAAATGTCCCACCAGCAGGCATAAATTGATCATGCGAGGATGGGTCTCCCAGTACATCGACAATTCTTCCGTCCTTTTTGAGAACCAAAGCAACGACGTTATACTCATTCGGGTTATACAATTCCAGTTCATCATTGTAGTACGTGGCTGAAGTGATGTCAAAAAAATCATAAAATATATAATTTATATAAATGAAAGGCATTCCTGGAACAACATCGAATACATTTTTCGTCGTCACCTTCATTGTTGACGTCTTTTTCATCCACTGATACACATCCACTTGATAACCTGTTGCCTTGTGAGACGGATTTCCGTCACCAGTATAGTACAGTTGGACAACACTACGTCCATCTCCTGCATCCATGTATTGAGAGAAAAACAACTCGGGTGAGCCTTGTGGAAGCGAATTGACCTGAACGACCACGGCTCTACCATCATTTCCAATAATCCAGAAGTACAACGGAGATGCGGTTAAAGGAATTTGAGTCGTATTCATCGTATCCGGTCCCGTAAATGTCGAATCTGGTGTGCCACTGTATAGTTTGAAACTTGTCTGTCCCGGGAACAAATTCGAGGTTGAATAGGTTAGAGCATCCTGCACCCCTGATTTTGTATTGATCTGCATCACTCCAGCATTCACCAGAGAAGCGGTACGAACATTAAAGGAATACTCTGCCTCTCCACCTTTTCCATCCTTCGCCGTCAGGGTTAATGGGGCTACTGCATTACCTGTCCCCGGCTTCAAGGTTAATAGGCTACCATTAATGCTTGCATTAACTGCTTCGCTCGAACTACTGCTAATTGCAAATTGTAACGAATCTCCATCGGGATCACTAAACAATTGACTCAGATCAAACGTACGATCATTCGTTACCGTTGGCGTTAACACTTGTTCGTAAATGCTGCTTACAACCTCTGGTGATATATTAGGGCCAGCAGGCTCGCCTTGTATGGTCATGCCAAAGGATACTTTCTCCCTTCGTCCAGACTGATCATAAACCGACAACGTCACGGTGGTCTGTCCTTCCGCAACTGGAGCGACAGATACCTTTGGACCAGTGGTAGAAACCTCCGCAATATTGACGTCTCCAGAAGAGGCATCAACCGTTAAAGTACTTATATCAAAATTTAACAGGTAAGGAGTAAGATCTATATCCAAAGTCGACCAAGGCCACATGATTGTTTGATCTGGGATAGAACCAATACTTCCTGATTCTAAGACCTCCACATCAATAGAGGCTGTTGCCTCTTTTCCATATACATCTTTTGCTATAATGTTAGCTTCAAATTGACCAACCCGCTTGGGATGAATAATCAGCTTGTTTTCTTGAATGCTCATCTCTGCTATCAGGAAATTATTAAAGTCAATTGGCGTTTGAAACTCTAACACATCTCCGTCAGGATCACTAAAATATTGTGAGAGATCAATGACAATATCCTCCTTACCCAGAAACAACGTTTGAGCAGGTAGATCACTCGTAAGAACTGGAGAAGCATTAGGCTTAGGATTAACGCTTATTGGAAATCCAGTAGAAACGAAACCTCCCCTACCATCTTCCACCGAATAGTTAATGGTATATTCTCCAAATTTCAAAGCAGTCAAATTCAGTACTCCGGAAACTTCCTCCACTATTAATCCATCCGGATCAGATGAACTGGCGCTGAATGTAAGTGGGTCACCGTCCGGATCACTATAATAATCATTTAAGTTAACAGATGGAATTCGATCTGGTAGGAAACCCAAGTATACGTTAATCGAACTAGGTGACTGTCCTACCGGATTCAAATTCGGTATAGGATCTACATTAATATCAAATGTTCCACTTGTTACTCCACCCTTGCCGTCATTTACGGAATACGATATGGTATACGTTCCAAGTTGAAGAGCAGTTAACTTCAACTCACCTGTATTTTCCTCCACAGTAACCCCATCTGAATTGGATGAAGCTGCTGAATACATTAAAGCATCACCATCTGGATCGGTATATAGCTCGTTCAGTTTCACTACAGGGATGTCATCACCCAGATAGACGTCTATTTTCGATGGAGCTTCTCCCATAGGCGCACGATTTAGTGGTGGAAGAACAACAACCCTCATGTCGAGTTCTGTAACACCCGTACTGCCATCATCTGCGATTTGCCCATCATCCACTTTGATTTTAAGAACAACCTCTCCCGCCTTTTTAGGCGTTAACCTCAATACAGATTGCCCATATTCCGATTTTACGATCTCTGTATCCACGATTTCCGGGGCACTATTCAATACACTGTAAAGCAGCTCCGATTCATATTTCTCATCATCCATAACATAGACCATGAGATGGACATCTGTGCTGCTTGACCCGGCTACAAGCTCTTGATCCGGGATCGGTGATGGAAGAGGTGGTGCATTCACGTTGACGTCAAATGTGGACCTCAGCCTTTTGCCGCGACCATCATTCGAGGACACAGTTATTGTGGCTGTACCATGTTCCAAGGGTATAATTTCGAGATTTGATCCACTAAGCACAACCTTAGCTACTGAGGATTTGGACGAAGCAACCGTATACGTTATTGAATCACCATCCGGATCAGTCACATAGTCGTTCAGGTTTAACGTCTTACCCTGACCATTTGCCGTAAACTTGCGATTTTCAAATGGCTTCAGCAGTTCAGGTGATCGATTGGCAACAACAGGAGTTGTTTCGCTCCCTCCCGTTCCACCTGACGAAGAAGATGTCGCATTGGAAGTTACTGTTCCGGTGTTTCCACTTACGGCCGAAGATGGTACTCCAGCAGCCAGAGAAACCTCGGCAACCTTAATATTCCCTGTTATATTAACCTGTGCTGCTGCATTATTCACCTGAAGTTGTTGAATGGTGCCCGCTACATTAAGATTAACAGCACCAACCCCTTCTACCGTTATTTGTTGCAGGCTGACATTACCCTTAAGTTGCAGAGGCTGTGACGTATTCAACTTGACTTTATCTACAGTTCCCTGCAATTCCACCTTACTTGCGCCATCTACAATGTTCAGCAAAGACAGCTCAGCTGTGTTTGCAATTTCAAGAGTACTATCGGATTCAATGCTAACCTCTTGAGCATTCGTACTGCCCGAGAACACCACATGTACATCACTTTTATCTATATTCACATTGTTTAGAACAGAGTCTTCGAACACAACGGTATTGCTGTCGCCACCCTGAACTGAAATAGATTGTTCTACTTTTATATTTTTGGCATAGAAATCATGTTCCATCTCTGGTGCTATCGTCAGTTTGCCTTTGATCTTAAGCCCTTGTACAGAAGTGAAGTCCGCCTTAATCGTCAGATCTCCATTCAATGTGGTTTCCTCAGCATTCAATAACAGATTACGGCTGAATTCCGCCTCTCCTGTCTGTGCTGATTTTCCGCCTTTTCTAATTTCCAAGGCGTTAATTTCGGTAATTGTATGATCTTGGCTCTTAAACTGTATACCAGCCTGATCAAGTACAGCCTTGTTGCGTTCATTCAGAAGACCTGTCACTTGTTCAGATATCTGATAGACAACTCCGTTGATCTGAGCTTGGCTTCCATGGATTGACTGAACCACAGACAGGCGGGTTTCTGGGAAGATGGCTGACAACATCATACCTATGGCTTCGCCCCGAACAAGACCTTGTTTAACTTTATTCTCTCCCTGATATTCACTTAGAAGATTAGCCTTCTCAGCAGCTTGGATATAAGGAGCCGCCCACGCACTTGCCCCTTTCCATTCCGAAGGAAGTGACTCTATTTGATTGCCTTGTGTAGCATAAGCCGTTGCTCTCACCAAAACGGTGATCAATTCCTGTCCGGTAATCTCCGCTCGTGGATGGAAATACCCTTTTGTATCTCCCTGCAAAAGACCAGCCTTCTTCACCGCTTGAATGGAAGATGCTGACCAACTAGCTGAGTTCACATCTACAAATGGCTCTGAAACTTTCTTACTTGTTGTTAGTCCGAGAGCCTGCGCAAGAACAACCGCCAGTTCCTGACGGGTGATCGGATCGGTCGCCCGAAGGTTCCCATCCGGATCTCCTTTGATGAACCCCATGCCTACAGCCTTATTCATCGAATCATTTAATTGATTTGTAGCATTGGGGCCTGAAGATATGCTAGATGGGGTTATCTTCTGATCTGCTGAATCCTGACTCTGTGCTGCAACTGGAACAGTATTACTTAAGAGCAATGCAATCATGGCTAATTGTGCTGTTCTTTTCATTTTTCGCATTAGTATTCTCCTTCTGTATCTTCTGTTGAATTAAACGAAATTAAGGAGTAATTAAAGAATCGAATTTGCCCAAGTTATCATAATTGTTTTCTCCGATATTGCTCCATTCGGATGGCTCATAAGAAACCTTGTCGCCTTGAACAGTATCCCATTTTCTTGTCAAAGATTGAGTTGGTACAATAACTGCCGTATCCATGATTTCCCCTTTGTAATATAGCGTCAGCGTTACCGGTTCCGTATTCTCAACCAGATCCAAAATCATATAATAATAATCTTCATCTGAAAATTCACTAAACTCTTCTGCGAGAACCAACGTACTATTCGATGGAATGATTGTGCCTGAGTCCAGCGTTATGGGAGTATTGGAATCACTGCGTACAATTGTGATATCCCCTCCGTTAAGCGTTTTGGATGTAGGATTATACAACTCAATTGCCTGATTGAATTCCTCACCCCAGACTACCTCAGAAATAAATAATCCCTTTCCTGCATCCGGGTCTTCCACGTTAACCGTAAATGTGGTCTCAGCTTCTTCACCATCAGGATCGGTAGCTTTGACCGTAACCGTAGCTGAACCAATAACGTTCTTGAAGCCCAATGTCAATGTTTCTCCTTGCACACTGGTATCTACTACATTGGAATCCGAAGATTCTGCCGTATACGTCAGAATGTCTCCATCTGAATCTTCGAACACGCCAGCCAGGTTTACCGTATCGCTAACCTTTCCCAAAGTTACATTCAACTTAGAAATCTGCCCTGCTACCGTAGGTTTATGATTAATAACTACAGGGGCTTTGACCTCGACAGTGAACTCGCTCTTCACTGCTGCACCGATATTGTCCTTGGCAGTTACAGTCAACTTGGCACTTCCAACAGAATAAATATTCAGTGTCATCATACTGTCTGTAATATCAGCACTCGCGACTTGATTATCGGATGAGGATACAACGAAGGTCAGTTCATCTCCGTCCGGGTCTGAGAAAATAGTTTTTAAATCTATCGGATCACTTACAGCACCCAATTCAATTTCTACAGTTTGCAGTGTTTTCACCACTTCAGGAGCATGGTTTATTGGAGGTAGCGGCGGTACAATCGGTGGTATAACTGGCGGTATCGGTGGGGTTATAACGAACGGATTCACAAAATAGCCAAAGGATGTTGTTATACTTCCTCCCTTTCCGTCCGTAGCTTTCACCGTAACCGTCGTATTACCTAAAGCAATAGACTGGATTCTCAATGTTGAACCCTGAATATCCACAGTAGCAATGTTATGATCGATTTCTGAAATCTCATAACTGAGTTCATCTTCATCCGAATCCGCAAAAACAGTGCTCAGATCAATCTCTTGTGCATCCTCTCCCAAAAATACAATTTTGTCGGGGATGGTCGATTGAACAACCGGCGGTTGATTCTCCGGAGACGGAGGTCCAATGACAACAGGTGGTTCTGGTTCAGGTGTTGGTGTGGATGGGCCCGATGAGCCATCTGAACCTGAATTAGAGTTGCTAGTCCACGTATTACTGGATGGTGTCGTTACAGTCGGTGTACTGCGGATAATCTGTGTTGATGCTCCTCCCTTTGGAAGAATAACCTTGTCCGTTTTTACAGTCTCAGGTAATTGAATAACAGACTTCGCATCTTTCATTACAATCTGTTTCCACGTCCCACTTCCCTGAACGTTAACTTTGTTAGTGGTGTTTATGATTACTTCGTCGATGTCCCCTTCGATTGTCACTTCACTCGAGCCTGGTTTGAAGACAACCTGTGGCAATGTATCGGCTTTCAAAACAACATGATCCGCCGAGACTGAAATCATGCCCTTATAAGATGAACCTTTCAGATCCAATGTCACTGGATCTTTAACCGTCCCTGCTTGAACAATCTGAATTTCCGACAAGGAAGACAGATTACGTGTTCGAGCATCATAAGTGATCACAGCGTTCTGTAATGCATCTTTATTCCCATCCTTAAAAATACTTTGAAGCTCTTTACTAATTACAAAAGGACGTCCGTCGATGTAGGCAACATCTCCATCCAATTTAGTCAGAGAAGCTGTTCTCTCTCCCGTTTGAAAAACGTCTACTAGAATTCCAGCAATATCTTGCCGCTCCACCAAAGCCTTGGAACTGAACCTTCCTTCACTGGATTCCAACAATCCAAGCTTTAATGCAGTATGTACCTGCTCTTTGGCCCAACTACTCACCATGGATTCATCTAAAAGTGTCTGTTGTTGACCTCCCTTTATTCCTTGTGCTCCTGTAACTCTTACCAAGATGGAAGCGAGTTCTTCCCGTCGAATTGGATCGTTGGCACGGAAATTACCGGATGCATCTCCAGTCATCCAGCCTACTTTTCGAATAGCATCAATATAAGGAGTAGCCCAGTCCGAATTATTCCGAACCGATTGCGATGGTTCATCAAGTGTTAAATGGGATGCTTTAGCAAGCAATACGGCCATTTCTCTCCGAGTCAAATGCTGGCTCGGATGAAAGGAGCCATCAGGATATCCCGCAATTAATCCTTGGTTTACCGCTTCCTGAACCGCTTGCAAGGAAGTAGAACGGATATCGGTTTGATCTGTGAACACCGATGATATATGATTTGCTACTCCTCCCGTTTGATCGGCTGCGTTGACGATCTGATTTCCCCACAGCATGCCCACTACAATTGAAGTAAGTAGTATTTTTTTCCAATCCTGATTCATGCTTGTTCCTCCCCAAAAACTTCGTTTTCGGCACATAGTTTATCAAGATTTTCTGAACAAATTCTGAACAAAAAAACTAACATATTATCCAATTAAAAGGTGCTTACTAATAATCCCTTCACCCCCACTTCACTTAACATTGGATCAAAAAGTTAAATACAAAAAGGATTGTCCATCGGATTGAAATAGGTGCAATTAAATTATGAAAAAATAAATAATATCAGTTCATATAATACGTATTTACGTAAAACTCACATTGCGCTTTCTTACATTCTTTTTCTGAAATCACGTGTATCTGCCTCAAAATTCGTTATAATGAAAAGAACTTGGTGAGATTTGTAAGTTTATGCAATTATTCAACTTAGCTATTGGAGGCGAATTATGGAAACGGAAGGTTTACGCAACGTAGAGAAGCTGGCGCTGAAGAAACACAAGATTTACAAACAAAGCTTGATCAGGTACCTTGCACGCTCCATGCTCGCCAGCATGTTTATCGGGTTTGGCGTCATCGTGGCGTTCAAGACGGGTAACTTCTTTTATATGGAGGATTCCCCTTTTACATACCCTATGGCGGCTCTCACGTTCGGCGCGGCAATTATTCTGATCGCCTATGGTGGCGGTGATTTGTTCACAGGAAATACGTTCTATTACACCTATGCCGCCTTACGCAAGAAACTGAAATGGTTCGAAGTGGTGAAGCTGTGGATTGCAAGTTACAGTGGAAATCTGATGGGTGCGGCGGTATTTGCCTTGTTAATCTACCTGACGGGTCTGTTCGATTCATCTCAGGTGAATGGTTTTCTGCTGAGTGTCGTAGAGCACAAGATGGAGGCACCGGCCATGCAGCTTTTCTTCCGGGGCATTCTGTGTAACTGGCTCGTATGTCTGGCGTTCTTTGTGCCAATGTTCATGAAGGAGAATGGTGCAAAAATGTTCGCCATGATGCTCTTTGTCTTCTGTTTCTTCATCTCGGGATATGAGCACAGCGTCGCCAATATGTGTACATTCGCCATTGCGCTGGTACTGAATCATCCGGGGACGATCTCATTCGGCGGGGTTATTCACAACCTGATTCCGGTCACGCTTGGCAATCTAGTGGGCGGCGTGCTGTTGATGGGCTTCATGTATTATGCGGTGAACAAACCGTTTCTGGACGAAGAGACACACTAATATTTGGAAAAAAAATCCTCCTTACTACCCGGTCACCTGACCTTGGCTGGACGGTAAGCCAAACCACAAACACCCGCGCAACCTTTCGATCCTGTGATGAAGGTTGTGCGGGTGTTTGTTTATGGGCAGGCTCACTATGTGCCTGCCCTCGGTTATATCTGCCTTGTATCCGAATGGAGGCTACAAGGCTTGCTCCGTGGCTTAGTTATACTCACGCCACGGAATATATTCAATATCGTTGTCGCCACGCGTGACCACGATCATATTCTCGATTTTGCCCGTATCCTTGTTGGTTCGGTAAATCATCGTACGCGTCTCGCCTTCTTCCGGCACGGAGAACAGGAACTTGTCCGCAACAAAGGAGGAACCGAGCCCTGTCGCATGTTCTGTAAAGGCAGATCCGCTCTTGCTGGTCAACAGCAGGCCAATTCCATAAGCTGTAGCCGTTTGTGCTCCTTTGCCAAAGAGATGCTCCCCTTGACTGGTCGTATGGGTTTGTTCCCAATACTCGTATTTTTTCGTATCCTTGTTGTAATCCACGACGTTACCCTGTTTATCCAAGCTGATGCTGGTCGTTTCACCCTTGTCGCTTTTAACCTGATACGTACCTACAATCGAATCCTCGGTAATCTTCACCGTCTTGCCCGTGTTCGGATCAATCTGGTAGATTTCGTCCTCATATTGAAGCCGAATAACATTCATGCTGGCCTGAAGCTGCTGCGCAAGTTTCTCGTCACCCATCTCCTCGGCTTTCTTTAACATTTCCTCATAGTTTTTGTAATCCTCGGCGTCCTTCTTATCCCAATCCTCCATATTCTCCGGAGGACCTGACGTTTTGCCCGGGCCATCACCTTTATGTTTACCGAGGGACGTAAGAGTCTGTGCCGCAGCCAAAGCCACCATAAGAGCCTTGTTCACAACATCTTCATCTGTGGTGCGGAAACGCTCAGCAATTTTCTTGAGTTCCGACTGAATGGACAAGACCAGCTCAAGGACAGACTTCATTGTACCTTGAGCCGTTGCATAATCGTTATAAAAGCGTTCCCGCTCCATTCCGTCCCAATTGCTGCGCATGACACGGATCTGGCTATCCAATGTGGACATGAATCCCGACAATTGCTGATGTGCCTGGGCGAATTGCCCACTAACTGTATCCAGTTGTTCCGGTGTGACCTTAATCTGTGTCATCCTGCACACTCCTCTTCGTCATATTCCTCCTGTTTCGTGGTCCATCGATGATTATCTTGCAGCCTGATCTGCCTTAATCTCCAGATGCAGCAGCGGAAACGGATTACCGGAACCATCCAACTCAGAACGACCAATTTGTACAAATCCCATTTTCTCGTAGAATCGGGCCGCTCCAGCATTCTGCTCATTGACATCCACCTTGAGGTTACGGCCTTTGATGTTAAGGGAATGGTTGATCAGAAGACGTCCCAGACCCTGTCCGTGCTGACTGACATCTATAAACAACATCTCAATAAAGTTATCATCCAAACCGATAAACCCGACAGGTTCATTGTCAGCATTCAGCGCTTCCCATACCTCAACTTGTCTTTGCTGCAACACATCGCTCACTACTTTTTTATAAAACTGGATGTGATGTTCTTCCAAAAACGTGTGTGTTGCCCGAACGGCCCTCTCCCAAATCTCGACCAACTTGTCATGATCCTGTTCACGATATGAAGCGATTAACATGTCCAATGTATTCTCCTTTTCCTTTTCCATATAACGATTATGTAACCATCCGATCCTGCGATTGGATTTGGTTAATACATCAATTTTTATATCATTCTACGCATATTTTACCATGCCCAACACTCAATCTGTACCCACCATTGCCAATCTTGAGTCAACTCACTGCTGATTCCTTACCAAAAAACAGAAAGTAAAAGACAGCCCAAGACACCTTGGACCGGTGCTTCAGCTGCCTGATATTCGATAGGTTCATTCTGCTTCGTCAACTAATGCCACTTGGCTACGGCATCATTTCAACATTGCTAATCATTGCTGCAATTGTGCAAGGATTTGCGGATCCTTGATCTTCTTGTCTTCAGCCAATAACATCACTTTCGATAAAATCTCAGCCGTTCTCGGATCTTCATCAAGGAATGGCAAGAAGATCCTACCTCGATGCTGACTGTGCACAGGTACGATATGAAGCGCGCCTGTCGCCTGTTTGAACACATTGCCGCTACCAAGATGAACGGCATACTCGCCCAGTTCACCATTAATTCGAGCGTAATTTCCATCGAGCCGTACGTTATCGACCTTCAACAGACGCAGTGACTCATTCACAATCACATGACGCATCTCAATCGTGGTCAAGCTGGCTTCCGGATCTACTCCGCCAACATGCGCAACGCTAACCACCAAATCAATGTCACGCATGACTTCCGAGAAGAAGACTGGCGGTACATCTTTTAACGCGACAGGTTTATAAGTTTTCCGATCATAGAACTGCAACGTCTCCAGGGTAGGCGCTTCTGTATCTGCGGGTGAGAACCAGTCTGCCATAGCATAGAGATTGGCAATCAGATTATGCTCATAGCTTACCTTTTGCAGTCCTTCCTCATAGCTGACGGTCCATTGACGTCCTTTAAGCAGAGCAACTGCTTTTTTCGGCTGAATCTGATAACCTGCATACCGACGGGATACCGTTCCATTAGCCAGCTCATCCTCATTTGGAAGATAGAGTTCACGGAATACCTGCTTGAATGGCTGACGTTCCTGACGGTTGAACAGATCCCGTTGGAATTCACTCCAGCTTCCACTCTGGAACAGATGCAATGGATGCGCAATCAGTAGGCGATCATGTGCCGCCAAGGTTTGTATCGTGCTTGTCGAATCATCCGAAGCTGGAGTAACCAACCCACCGGACGTTACATCGAATCTTCCAAGCTTGTCATCTGCTTGGAACACAAGCGTGCGAACCAGTGGACGAAGAACCGGATTCTGCAGCAGGCTTGAAACTTCCTCACTCGTAAAGGATGTTCCTGCCGTCATGGAACGCTCCAATTCCTGTCTTGCCCGGCGATACTGATCAACCAGATCTGTTTTTAATTCCTTCAATTCGGTGATGTATCCATCTTTCTTGAACCGAGCAGGTACAGATTTGAGTGTTTTCCCTTTGCTTACGATGAGCAGTTCCGGCTGGCCTTCTTCATCAATGACCAATTGGGCTGTAGTAGCCTCATCCAGTTCATGCGGCTCAAAATAGGATCTCATCTCATCCAGCTTGCGAGCTTCCATATCCCACATCAGCCGGGTAACATCGGCATATCCTGCATTACGGGCAAGGTTACCCAGCGCTATCTGGGATACCAGACCTTCACTGGCACGGCGCTGTGCACCAAACTGTTTGCTCTGCATCAGAAACTTCTGAATGAAGTCGTACCGCTCACGCAGGTCCTGTTCCCGTTCTTCTGCAAATGGAATCAGACTGTAGGTCAACAAATGATCTTTATTACGCTTATCTTCCACGGACTGACGCATATCTTCAAGCTTCAGCTTCCCAAGTGCCGCATCCGCGAACAACTGTGATCTGCGATGATTGGCTCCCCCGGAGATATATTTGGCACAATCGTACAACAGACTGAACCGTTCCTCACCGACGGCTTCATATGCCTCCTCGAACCAGGCAATATCAAATGCACCTTCGTTAAAGTCCTGAGGTGAAATTGGAGAATAATGCGCCACAATGGTTTCCTTTTCAGCAGTGAACCGTTCATTGATATGAGCATGGAAGTACCAGGCTGCACTGCGCAGTCCTTCCCATCCGAGATGCTTCGCAACAATCTCCATCCATTGCGGTGCGTACATTGCGGCTTCCAGGAGCTTCTTCTCCTGGATGGGATGCTTCGCCAGCAATTGTCCCAACAGTACTTCGTCCTCTCCATCACGTGGATGGCAAACCTGGATCAGATGGCTGAACGTTTCTTTACGTGTCGTATTGTCACCGTAGCTGTAGATATATCCACGGACAAAGGTATCCTGATCCATGGCTGCAACAAGATGCACCCAATGCTCCATACCTTCAATGCGTTCAAGCTTCATGGCCAGCGTACTTACTTTTGTTGAGAGCTCTCCTCGGGTTAACTCAATCTCCAAAATCCGTTCAACAACTGTTCTTCGCAGTTCTGCCAATACCGGTTTCTCCGTAATCCAGTCGGACCGGCTTGATGTCAATTCCCGAATAAACTGGGCACGAGAATCTCCCACAAGCAGCTGCTTGTAGACTTCCTGTGCATCAATGAAGTCCAATTCATAAGCACGCAGGTAATCGTCCAGAGTGAGGAAGGAGCCTCGGTTACTTTCCTTATTTAATCGGTCGAATTGGCTTATCGTCTGGAAGTATCGCATGAAACTCTCATCGTCATATACACGATCCCGGACAATATAGAACCATGGACCAGACAAGAGAGCAAGTATGCCCGATTCCTTTTCCATTTGTTCCTCAGGCATCATTTTCATCAGCGCATACAATGTCCGCTCAGCGATTTCAAATGTATCTGACTTATCACTGTCCTCATAAACGGCCTCAATCAGCGTTTTCACCTGATCTGTGTAACGAAGCTCACTGACCATCTTTTTCATGTCCTGGATATACTGAACCGGATAGACCTCTTCGGCAAATTCCTTGCGCCATCCTTCCAGCAGCCATTGTTTCTCCAATTCACTATATTCGTATATGTTGGAATAGTAACGGTAATAACTATCCAGCTTCTTGTTCAGATCCTCCAAACGAATCACAAACAAAATTTGCAGCAGTTCTTTACTATCCAGACCACTCTTCTGAACATATTCTCCCCATATGTTATGGAGAGGGAACTGCTCCAATAATGCTATATCCTGCCGCTGATCATAAGGAATGAAGACCATGGCACGCAATGTCGCACCTACAAGCAAGGTTTCTTTGTAACCGGCATAATATTCTGCCTCATATTCATGGTCTCTGTGCTCATGTAACAACGCATCCAAACCATCAAGAAACTGCTTCGCTTTTTCCAGGGAAAGGGTAAACATGTCCTTCGGCTTGAAGCTGCCGAGATCACGTTCTTCCTGAAGCAATGGATTTTCCCATGAAGGATCATACAAACCGAATCCATTAGCCGCCGTATACCTGCTGCTCTGCTCTGTAAGCTTGTCCAGCAGCTTCTGCTCCTTGGCTGTTGGTGTCTTGATTAACGCTATGATTGGCTGCATCTGCTCCTGCTGCTCCATGCGTTGTGAATCTGCGGAGATCTCGGTCAACAGTTCCAGCGCACCCAATCGTTGCAATTCAGTTTTGGATTGTACAAGTCGTTTCAGGGATACCATCAGCTGATCGGTTGGCTGAAGCAGTAACACCTGAATGGTCTTCTGACGCAAAGATCCCGTTTTCAGTTTGAGTAACGCCTCCATTTGCAGCATCTCTTCGAGCGTAAGCGTCAGCAGCTTGGCTTTGAGCAGAGCATTCTCACGATTGTTCATGCTCTTATCCGACAGACTATCAAAAATAAACTGTCTTTGTACTTCGTTCTCGGGATGATGGACAAATTGGGACAACAATTCTCCTCGCAAATCCGGGCTTAGTTTGTCCTTGAGTGCAATGACCTCGCCAATCCATTCCGGGTCCATGTCATATGCAGCAAGGTACAGCATTTTTTTCACTACATCATCCGGATCGATCCGATATTGAACAAATTCAAGAACACCGGATGGTCCACCTGTCCCTCCCTGTGGAATGTAGGCCAGCATTTGTTTAAACAGATCAAAGTCACGACGACGCACGGCTTTATCTCGAAAAACAGGCAGGGGCCAGACGTGAACACTACGTTGATTCTCCCCATTTTCAAAGCTCCAGTTAAACATGTACATGGCATCATAATTCTCAATCACCCAATGCAGCAACTCCAGATCCTGTACTTCAAGATACTGACGTGCCATGTTTAAGCGCAGCCCTCTGTTCTGACTGTTAGCAAGTACGTATTGTGCAACAATCTGCTGATATACTTGCCCGTGATCCATGATTTGGATGACTTTTCGCTCCAATTCATTCTCTTCGATGACTGCGGTTGCCCAAAGACTAATGAATAATTGGTTTGCATTGGCACTTTGCTGCCATTCCTCTCGCACCGCAGAATCAGTCAATGCTTGATGCGCTTGTGTAATTAATTGCGCAGCAACACGCTGATTCGCCGCTTCAATTCCAATACCTGTCCATACGGCGAGCGCTCTCACCACTGAACTGAACCGAATCAGGTTGTTGTCGATGATTATTTTTAATATGTATATATACGCCTCAAGCGTTCCTTCATCCATCCGTTCTACAATGCTCTGGCGCAACCCCTCCTGCAGTCTGGCTGCTACCAGCAATTCCCCAACCATTTGATAAGCATCCACCTGATTGCTCATGAAGATACCCTTGATCATTTCATTGGTCAGCAATGCATTCTGATTGTCGCCATAAATAATATCATGCAGCGCCTGCTTCATATCCCCGGTTTCATGATCCAGTTCAAAGGCAATGCAATCCGGTATAACGGCTCTAACCTCATGAAGATAATCAAACTTGTACTCCCGCATGGATACATATTCGTTCAGAGAAAAGTCATGCATCTCCATACGGAACAAGGCAATCATTTTACGAAGAACCTGTCCTATATGCTGTTCGGGATCGGTCGTACGAAATGGTCTGCGCTCATAATGTTTGCTATAAGGAAAATTCACGGCACGTTCTGCAATGTAACGGAATCGAGTCAGGAAGGATCCACTGACCAGTTGCTCCAGCACATCCAGCAATGGACGGAACAATGGCGTTTTCGTCTCAGCGGACATACCTTGCAATTGCTGCACTGCATCCAAATAGGCCTTTTCGTCTTCGCGCAAATAGGTGAATCCAGCCATCTCTGCAACATAGCCTGCGAGTTCCTGCTCCACACCCTTCAGCGATTTCACTTTTTCCTGCAACTCTTGTTGATACTGTTGAACTTTATCTTCCTGATTCATTCCATTCTCCTCCTCGTCACTCTCTACCACATACGTCCGGCAAGCATTGTAAAGCGGATAAACACCACATTATCGTCTTCCTGTATAATCAACGGCTCATCCAATGCCTGCAACTCTTCATCATTGAGAAATACCTTAAATAACCCATCTTCATATGCGGTTACAGCTGTATCCATGGCGCCTTCTACATCGGGAACCCCTTCGTTATATATTGTGCCAAAGCCTACTTTTCCTGCTGCTCCCTGCTCTTGAATGTCTTCGGGCATCAGGTAGGCAAGCCATTCCGCTTCACTCTTCTTGTCCTGAAGAGCCTTGAGCTGCTCAGCCACCATGTTCTTAATAAGCTTTCTCAGCGTATCGGTTGTTTCCGGAAGTTCGGCAGCTTGTTTGGCAAGTGCCGGCTTGCGTTTACCCAGACTTTTCACCGTAATCCATACGTTCACTGCTTAACCTCCTATGTATAGCTTTATGTTAGAAGAAGCCTCTATCAGCCCTTATATCTATACCACCATGGAAAATGGACCAAACTTAAGCTTCGGCCTATTTCGTTATCCATTCAAATATACGCACATATGTGCCCCTATTGAATATTCTAACGAATATCCCGACCATATTCATGGGCCATTTCTCATGTTTACATGCAACTAGCGAACTAATGACCTATATTACACTTTCGCAGCCGGAACAGTCTTCGCACAGCAAATAAAAAGAGAACAGTGCGCCTTCGGGCAGTCACTGCTCTCTGTAAGTTTACGATGAATATTTCTGTAAAATAATGACCGCATTATGACCACCGAAGCCAAATGAGTTGGACATGCCAATCTTCAGGTCAGCTTCTCTTGCAACGTTGGGTACATAATCGAGATCACATTCCGGATCGCTCTGCTCTTGATTGATTGTCGGTGGAATGATGCCGCTACGCAAGCTTTGAATGAGCGATATAGCTTCCGCACCACCAGCCGCCCCCAGCATATGTCCGGTCATCGATTTGTTTGCCGTTACCGGAATATAATAGGCTTCCGCACCAAACAGCTGCTTGATTGCTCGTGTCTCGGAAAGATCACCCGCTTCCGTACTGGTAGCATGAGCATTAATGACATCAATGTCTTGCGGCTGAAGCTGTGCATCCGCCAGAGCGGCTTTCATGGCCAAGTATGCACCACGTCCTTCCGGATGGGTTGCTACCATATGATACGCGTCTGAACTGGCACCATAACCTACGATCTCTGCAAGGATGTTTGCACCTCTCGCAAGGGCGTGGGACAAAGACTCTACAACCAAGACCCCGGCACCCTCAGCCATGACAAAACCATCTCTGCCTGCATCAAATGGTCGACTCGCTCCTTCGTACGCTTCGTTTCGTGTAGATAGCGCCGTCGCATTGCCGAAGCTTGCCAGTGATACTTCGGTAACAGCTGCCTCCGTCCCTCCAGCAAAAATCACATCTGCTCCTCCGTGACGGATCAGCCGGAAAGCCTCACCTATGGCGGTGTTGCCGATCGAACAGGCTGTCACTGGCGAGAGAGTAGGTCCCCAACAGCCAAATCTCATGCTCACCATAGCCGCCGCCATATTGGATATCATCATGGGCACCAGTGTTGGACTGACTCTTGCAGGCCCACGTTCAGACAGGAGTTCGCCTTGTTCCATCAGGGTCTGGATTCCGCCGATGCCGGAACCGATATACACGCCAACGCGCTCCCTGTCCACATGGTCCATCTCGAGACCGGAGTCAGATAAAGCCTGATCTGCTGCCGCAACAGCAAATTGCACGAACCGGTCCATACGCCGTGCTTCCTTCCGTCCAAACCGTTCTTCTCCGTCAAAATCACGGACCACCCCTGCTATCTTCGTTTTATAGGACGTTGTATCAAACGCTTCAATTGGCGAAACTCCTGATTTGCCTTCCACCAATCCATTCCAAAATGTATGCACATCATTCCCCAAAGGAGAGATAATCCCCATTCCTGTAATAACAACACGCTCCATAATGCATCCTCCTTTAGTGCTCTTTCCATACTTGTTTAGTTAAGTTATGCACTTATATTGCCATTCGTATTATCCTATTACAAGTTGTCAATTATAATAGTATAATGACTACCATGATAAACTCAGGAACGAAGGTGATGGAATGAACCATGATGTCAGGCTGCAGGCACTGTCCGCTTTTCTGAAAAACCAGCGCTCCAAAATCTCGCCAGAATCTGTCGGATTACCCGCGGGCTCCCGGAGAAGAACGCCTGGATTAAGAAGAGAAGAAGTATCCCAATTGGCAGGTGTGAGCACCACATGGTACACCTGGCTTGAACAGGGCCGGGATATTCAGGTATCTCATTCCGTATTGGATAACATCGCCTCAGCTCTCAGGCTGACAGCGGATGAACGGAAGTATTTGTTTTCCCTTGGTCTGGACTACCATTCGGAACTTCATATCCTGGATGAGAAGCCACTCCAAATACATCCCTCTTTGCAAAAAATATTGCAGGAACTTCGCAATTGTCCCACAATCATCTCAGACCGACGCTGCCACATTGTGGGCTGGAATGACGCAGCGCGGCATGTGTTTATGGACTTTGAACAGATTCCTGCTGAACAGCGGAACATGATCAGTTTGTTGTTTGAACGAAAAGAATTTCGAAGACTGGCCGTCAATTGGGAGGATTTTGTTAGCGGATTTCTGGCTATATTCCGTGCTTATTATGGTCAATATGTCGATGATGAATGGTACAACTTGTTTTTGGATGACATGATGGACAGATATCCTGATTTTCAACCCCTTTGGAAACAAAGCAGTGTTAGCAGCGCCCCGGACGTGTTGATTGAATTTAGACATTCCAAAGCTGGCAAAATGCTTTTTGATCTTACCTCACTTCAGGTTCAGGGAAATGCCGATTTGCGGTGCAGTATCTACACACCTGCAACGGACACTGCTACCGAGCGTAAATTGATCCGCCTCATGGAGCCAAAGGTAGAACCTGACTCTGACAAAAGCTGATGCTGCTCTTCTCCTTTACTCCGTAATACAAGTTAACAAAAAAAGACCCAGGCAATGAGGCCTGGGTCTTCATGTTTGTCCTGAATCCTATCTGTACAATCATTTCAGTTGCAGATTAACGGATGTTATTTAAAAGCCGGGATTGCAATATCTGCATACTTCTCTTCAAAGAAGGCTTTCACTTCTGGACCAGCCATACGCTTCGCCAGCTTCTGAATAGCTTCCGAATCCTTGTTATCTTCCCGGGCAACCAAGGTAATGGCAAAATGGGAATCATCCTTCTCAGTGAACAGCGCATCCTTCTTCGGTGTAAGTCCAAGCGGACTCGCATAGGCTGGCGTCATGGCAACCAGATCCGCATCATCCAACATACGGGCGAGCATCAACAGATCCACTTCTTTGAACTTGAAGTTCTTCGTGTTTTCCGTGATGTCTGCTTGCGTCGCATTAAAACCGACGCCTTCTTTCAGCTTGATCAGGCCGTTCTGTTCCATCATCACCAGCGAGCGTCCAATGTTGGACGGATCGTTGGCAATCGCTACCGTTGCACCTTCAGGCAATTCTTCAATGGATTTATACTTCTTGGAATATGCTCCGTAGATGGCATTGTAGATCGGTTGAACAGCCACCAAGTTAGCGTTATTTGCTTCATTGTACTGATTCATGTAAGGTACGTGCTGGAAGAAGTTTGCGTCTACTTCTTTGTTCGCCAGTGCAGTATTCGGTTGAACGTTATCGGAAAGTACAACAACTTCCAGATTAACGCCATCTTCTTTCAGCAATGGTTTCACAATATCCAGCACATCCGTCATTGGCGGAATCAAAGTAGCTACTTTCAACGTCACTTCTTGTCCGGCTTGAGTGCTTTCCTTATTTCCTTCCGCAGCAGGTGTTTCTTCTTTTTTGCCGCATCCGGCTGCTACCAGCGTCACTGCCAGCAGCATGAGCATTAGTTTTGCTTTCATCTGATATAAACCCCTTCATCATGTAATCTGTATTGTTCATGCTGTAATTCAATCTTTCTGCAATGCTTGTCCTTCTTCAGGATCTGCGATCGAGCCAGCGGGACAGTCTGCTGCCAGTAAATTGGATCATCTGTACCAGGATAATCATAATGATAATCGTAAATACCATAATCTCCGTCTCGAATCGCTGATAACCGTAACGAATCGCAAAATCACCAACACCGCCACCACCGACAATACCCATGACCGTAGAGTAAGAGATAAAGCTAATGGTTGCCGTAGTTAAGCCGAGTACAAGACTTGAGCGAGCCTCCACATACAGGAATTTCACCACAAGCTGTATGGTCGATGCACCCATAGAAGAAGCAGCTTCAACCACCCCTTTCGGGACATCAAGCAATGCCTGTTCTACCAGTCTGGCGTAATAAGCAATGGCGATGACCGAGAGCGGCACGGTTGCCGCGAGCGTCCCGATGGATGTTCCAACGAGCAGACGTGTGAACGGAATCATAAATACCACTAGCAGCAGAAACGGGAAGGAACGAATGATGTTGACGAGACTTCCCAGAATCGTGAACAGAGGTCGATTCTGATAACGTTGCCCTTTTCTGAACAGATACAGCAGTGTACCCAGAGGCAACCCGATTAACACGGCTGCCGTGATGGAGATCCCCACCATGACAAACGTCTCTCCGATGGCCTGCCAAATTTCATGCTGATACTTCACAACGGACTCAGGTATCATCGTTTTGGTCCTCCTGACCGCCATGAAGAGATGTATTTCGTCCACTCATGGATACATCTTCGCCCATCAACAAGGATGTTAGAAGATCAGGCTTCGGTGCCGGTATGCTGCGTACTTCCGCTTCCGACAGCGTTTTGATGATCCTTCCCTCTTTCATCACCGATATCCGGTTGCAGAGCTTTCGGGCAACCTCCATCTCATGTGTAACGAGTACAATAGTTACCCCCAGCGTTTCATTGACATGACGCAACACATCCAGAATTCCACTCGTGGTCTGCGGATCAAGCGAAGATGTTGGTTCATCACAGAGCAGCACATCCGGGCGGCTGGCTAGTGCTCTGGCAATGGCAACACGTTGCTTTTGCCCTCCACTTAACTGTGCAGGATACTGGTTGGCCTTATCTTCAAGTCCGACAAATCTCAACACTTCAAGTCCCCGTGCAACCCGCTCGGTACGGGATACGCCAGCGAGTTCCAGAGGCATGCAGACATTGCCACTTACGGTCCGATTGCTGACCAGATTGAAGTGCTGAAAAATCATGCCAATGGACCTCCGTGCCTGACGCAGACTATTCTCACTCATCCGGGTCAGATGCTGCCCATTCACAATGACTTCGCCGTCATCCGGCTTCTCCAATCCATTGAGCATGCGCAGAAGTGTGGATTTCCCTGCACCACTAGAGCCGATAATGCCGTGGATCTCTCCCTGGCCTACTTCCAGGGAAACCGAGCTTAACGCTTCGAATCCCTGATCTTCACGGGACCCACGCTCGTTATAACGCTTGCTTACCCCGTATAATGAAATCATGGGAGATTCCTCCTGCGATTAATCGTACATGGTCCTTCAAGAACACATGAAGAAAGCCCGCACAGCCGATAACCGGAGCGCGAGCAATCCTGTTTATTTATAATAAATCATCATCCCACATGAAACAAGCTTTAACGTGAGATATCTGTGTGCAAATCATTTGCATCATATATACTAAACCGTCCGTTGGACGACCCAATATAGACTTCATTTCCAAATCGATTCATGGTTCCATTCTTCGCATCCCGATCCCGGTGCTCCGGTGTGCCCATCACAACATCATGCACACGGCCAATCAAGGTACCGTTATTTTTATCCATAACCAGTAGATCCTCTCCCATCGGCAGCAAAAGCTGATCTTCAATCACCACGTAACTCCCCTGATTGGTAGGGTATCGAAGTGACGAAATCGTGTTTTGTGTATTCCAACGTGTCTCTCCTGTATCATATGCAAGGGCTGCCGGATAACCGTTTTTGACTACATATAATTGATCGTCCTCCACAAATCCTCGTTCGATCTTGCCCTTTTGCGTCCAACGTTTTGTGCCGCTCTTGGCATCGTACAGAGTGGTTGTGAAATCTGCGTAATCGCCGTATATATCCCCTTTCTTGTTTTCACGAATGAGCAGCTTGCCGTCGCTCAGCACCTCAAATTGCTGTCCATTCCGAGCAGGGAATTGTGCAAGCTTCTTGCCAGTATTCAGATCAAGCAACGCCCACTGATCTCTCAACAACATCCAGCGTTCTGGCTGAGTTGACGCAAAGGGATCAAGACGGTATATTCCATCAAAGTATGAATTGTTCTCAGGATGATCCACAGTCGGTTTACCAACCTTAATGCTCCATACGGTTCGGCCAGACAGAGGGTCCGCTGCGACCAGTTGGTTTTTCTCCCAATACATCACATAAGGGTCATCTGAACCTTTGTTTAACAGTTGATATCCTGTACTAAGTTTTCTTGTCCATAATGTTTTTCCATTTGCACTGTCCAACACGGTTAACCAGCTATTACTTGAGCCTTCGACAACTGGACTACTCACAACAACTACATTCTTTGCGGCAGTGATGCCGTTCAATCTGAATTTTTGCTTGGGAGCATACTCCCATACGACATCACCGCTCACCAATTGGAGGTGGCGTATACGATCCACGTATTTTTTCTTGTCAGGGTCATAGTCTGTATACATTGTAACGTATTGGCGTCCTGCATCCACTTCTACCTGCTGTCTTCCAAACCCACCATTGATCCCCCATAATTTCTTACCGGAATGTCGGTCAAGAGCATACATTGAACTCTCATAATGAAAACCACTGAATCCACCGTCATCCCCTTTCATCAGGAGCACATCATCTGTCGCTGCTTTCAAAAAGGTATAGTTGATATCGCCTTGATTTGTCCATATTGGTTTCCAAGGTAGCGTTATCGGCAATGACTTGCCTGTGATTTTGGTTGTGAACTCATATTCATCCGAACGACTGAAGCTCCAATCCGTCACCACATTGTTCCGATCATCTTGCGGTATATTCCAGCGTGTTCTGGCAAGTTTGCCGTTCTTATTGAATGTCACCAAAAATTGCGCGTCTGCTCGCTCATATCGCCAAGTCTGTCCAATACTCATCGTATAACCGGTGTCATTCAAATTGGCCGAATTCTCTTTCCAATCCGGTTCGCCGAGCCATTGTTTGACTTGTTTGGAGGTTGTTTTTTTGTTCAACGTGATATCCGTCAAATGACGTACAGCCAAAGCGGACTGCGATGCATCCTTTTGAAACCAACCATCCGCTACAATGGCTTGCTGCTCTACAGCCTGTGCTTTAACCCACAGCAATGCAGGACGATAGGTGAATGATTCCTTATTCCAGACGCGCGGGGCAATAGAAACGCCATACCAATCTTTCGTCGCTGCAACAATCAAAGCCTGGTCTGTCAGCGTTGGACTTGGAGTCCAACTTGTCGAACTTCCAGGAGCCAGATACAGCTTACTTCCGGGACGAAGACTGAACGTCTGGGGAGTTACAGGCTTCAGGCTTCGGCTTTCCTTGGATGCATACCAGCCGGGAATCCAGAGTTCACCTCTGTTGTAATCCTGGAATTGGATCCATTCGCCGCGAACGGCTTGTACTTTGATTTTCTCGTTGCTGGAAGTGTAGTACTGTATTCCCATCAAATCAACGGGCATTTTGTTACCTATAACTTGGGTGTATAGGGGTATACCTGCCTCCAAGTTCAATGTATCACCCGGTTTATAGGTCGTTTTCGTTTGCGCAGATAAGGATTGAGTTGTCGAACCAGAGCCCTGTCCTGCCTGTATTTCCGTATTCGTATCCATCAGCATGAATCCTGTAAACAGCACGGCCGATATTCCGCTTACAGTGATCCATAGGTACCCCGTCTTTTGCCACTTCGACCCTGTCTTCACACTCGTTCACCTCATCTATTTGAAGTTATTTCCATTAAAGACGTTTTGAACAAGGAAAAGTTACTGTTACTCCCAAATATATTTACAAGGTGCAAATAATTACAGGTCTCACCTTACATCCAATAGGGTTGAATTATAAGGAAATGTGGTTCCCAATATATAAGCAGCGGTTAACATGATGATAAAATATCCCACAAACCATACATCCGCTTGGGAATATCCGATCTGAACGTAATAGGTTCGGCTCCCACCTTCCTTGAATCCTTTTGCTTCCATCGCCACCGCCATACGCTGCGCACGTCGAATACTCTGTGCAAGTAGTGGAATCGCATATCGTTTCAATATGCCGTACACATTCCAACGGGAGCCGCGCTGCCTCGTTCCCCGAATGCGGATGGCATACCGCAACGTCTGGAATTCATCCAGCAAAATCGGAATCATGCGCATCGCCGCCAGAAAGCTATAAGCATACTTGGGTGGGAGCCTCCACTGCTGCATGAGGGAATAAAAGAGACGCACAGGCTTCGTGGTCAGGCCGAACAACAATCCAGCTGCCGCCATACTTAGGGAACGAAATCCCAGATGCAACCCGCGATAGAAGCTCTCTTCGGTAATATGAATCAATCCCCACTGAAACCAGGTGGTCTCGCCTTTACCAAACATGATCATACCTGTGGAAGTTGATATAAATACCAAAATGAACGGGGACGCATACAGCAATAATCTGGGCCATGGGTGACCCGTCCAGCCCAGCAGTAACAGCATGACAACTGCCACATTAGCCATTACATTCAGGTTGTGAACAAGGATGACGAAGACAAACAGCAATGTCAGGAAAATCATTTTCAACCCCGGATTCACCGCGTGAAGCCAGGTCTCACGATGAGGAAACGAGAGCTGCATCCGTTAACCTCCCCTCATCCACCTTCCAGATTCGGTTGCAATAACGTTTTACGATTTCATGATCATGCGTAACCATCACGATGGCTGTCCCTTCACGCCGCAGCCGCTCCAGCTGTGATAACATGGCAAAGGTATTCCGCGCATCCTGTCCAAAGGTAGGTTCATCCAGTAACAAAATACGCTGTTCCCGTACCAGCGCTGATGCTACACTCAGCCGTCGTTTCTGTCCCATCGACAATTGATATGGATGTCTCCCCGACAGCTCAGTCAGTCCGAATTGCTCCAGCATGTGATCGGTTCGAATACCTCTTTCTGCGGCAGTTAACTTACCCCTCAGCAAGGAGAATCCCACTTCATCCCGAACCGTATTCGTCACGAATTGGAATTCAGGATTCTGGAATACAAAGGCAATACGATCTGCAAGTTGCTCGGTTTTTCCGGCCGATTGTCCTTCCACACCATAATGACCTGTCGTTTTTAGAATATTCATCATGGACAGCAATAATGAACTTTTACCTGCCCCGTTAGCCCCGACAATCCCCACCCAATCTCCGTGCCATACCTTGGCCTGCTCCACCTGAATGAATGGCGTTTTCCCGCGCCATCCGGTGAATTGCTGCATTTCCAGTGCTGGTTGGGGCAGCGCAGAGGTTTCCCTCTCCTTATAATCTATACTTTCAGTTTCTGTTGCCCCATAACGAATAAACTCTCCTGTGACCAACGTCTGTGCTTTCGTCTGCCCTCGTTCTTCCCAAACCCCTGGATACCAGATTCCGTATTCCCTGAGCATATTCCGCTCATCTGTAAACACCTGATTCGCCGGACCATCTGCCACAATCTTTCCTTCAGGCGACAATACGATGATTCGGTCCACCCACTCGACGATTTCATTAATTTTATGTTCCACGATAATAAGTGTTTTGTCCTGTGCAATCTGTTTCACCGTATCCCACACCTGAGAGGTTCCTTCGTCATCCAGCAGTGCCGTTGGTTCATCCAAAAAGAGTACGTCTGGCTCCATGGCCAGAATCGAGGCCATCGCAAGACGCTGCTTCATACCCTGTGACATGGATTGAATGAGTGTGCGATTATGCTCAAAGCATAACCCGATCTTTTCCAGGTATCGATGAATAAGAGCAGGCATCTGCTCGCGTGGAATATTCCGGTTTTCCAGTACAAAAGCAATCTCTTCATCCGTATACGACATACAGAACTGGGTATCCGGATCTTGAAAAACAATGCCGGGCTGCTCAGGAACCTGAATATCATCACATTTCATCGGAATCTCCACAGATCGCGGAATCAGACCGCTCAGAATTTGCAGCAAGGTTGATTTGCCAGAGCCACTTGGTCCAAGCAACAACACTTTCTCCCCTTGACGCACAGAGAGAGACAAGCCTTGAAACACCAAGGCCTTCTCTCCCGGGAACTTGCATCTTAGATTCGTAACACCTACCGCTTGCACTTTCTCCACTTCATTCATCTAGTCCAGCGCCTCATAATCCTGCTTCGACACCGGTCTAAGGGATCGTGTTACACCTGTAAGCTCCAGCGCTTTAGCGAGATAATAGGCGAATACACCTGCAATCAGAATACTGCCAATGAAGCGGAACCCGATAAACAGTGTATAGTTCCAAGCCGAGAGGGAATCAATATACCCGTACTGATAATCCAGTACAAGCGACGCCGCCGCTGCACCAATAGCCGCAAGGCAAGTGACGAGCAGATTGCTTTTCCGATACAGAAATGCGGCGAAGAAAATCTCTGCACCCAGCCCTTGCAGCAGCCCATATACCAGTGTGGACATGCCCCACTCACTTCCGAGAAAAGCACTCACCGTGGATGCCGCAACTTCTGCCAGAATGGCTACACCTGGCTTCCGAATGATTACAAAGGCAAAGGTGCCCGCCATGAACCACATGCCGTAAATCATCTGCTCCGCATGAACGCCGAATGGCTTCATCAGATCATATGTAGGTCCCCATATTTTGTAGATCACCCCGAAGACCACTGCAATCACAATCGTTACCAAAATATCGGTTAACTTCAATCTGTTGCTACCCACTGCTGTTGACATGTTCTCTACTTCCTTCCTCTGTTTCCCTTGATTTAAAATAAATAATAAAACAAACAAAAAAGCCTCCCCGGTTCCCAGGCAGGCCATACGCACAGTTTACAATTCTCACGATGCTACGCATTAGGCAGATATAGAGAAAGGAGACAACAAACGACACCATCCCCGTTACATCAGAAAAATTCCGTTGCAACCAAGAAACGCTGACATTTATGTTCTATCTCTTATCGCTTACCATTGCTCATCGCAAATTCATGTTCTCTACGCTGGCATTACCCAGATCAGATATACGGTCAGCGGCACAAGGCCGCTCTCTCAGCCCAACTTCATTGAGCTCCCGGTTCACTTATTTCATTGCTTCTACTGTACAACACATGGGTATTTGTGACAATACTGATAAGGAAAAATCAGTTTAACCTAGAAGAAAGAGTGATTAACTATATGTTCTTCTTTGTACAAATATGCTTCTGCTTCAAGAAGTAACGTCTCTGTGATTCGTTACATCTCAGAAAGGTGCAAATGTGAGTGAATAACGTGTGTCAGGTTCATTAAACCAAGATAACGCAAACAAGGGCTGTCCCCCGTCATATTCATGACTGATGGGACAGCCCCTTTAATTGTTTATGCATCATATTGTTTAGAGGAAAATTCTTGCGAACCGGTAAGCTCCGTTTTAATATTGTGTATTCCCGGATTGACTTGTTTTGCCCGATGCAAAGCCTTTAAACAAGGTCGGTACTTTGGAATAACGGGTATTTGTAATTTTGCCTTGCGATGTACTGCTATCCGTACGCATAATGGAATCTTTGACATTGGAAATGTCCGAGTTGTCGAGCGTCATGTTCACGGCGAAGGTTGTTCCGCCATTCTGGCGTACCAGCTTGCCAATATCGTCTGCACGGAAATTTTTAATGTTAATCGTTCCGGCTGCATTCATTTGAAATACTTTATCATAGGCCTTGTAAGCTGCTCCACCAGTGATGTTTACGGTTCCGGAAGACTTCAGCGTCAGTGCATCCTCGCCCACGTCTTGCCATACCACATTCGAAATAGAACAGTTACCGTAACAATGAACACCGTCAGCTGCAGGTGAACCGATAATTACATTTTTGAGTGTGGCGCCTGCCTCCAACCGAAATACCGGCTTCTGATCTTCCGCTTGAGATCCATCTCCCAGGGTGGAAGGGTTGGCTACATACGTTTGGCCTTTGCCATCAAAAGTTTCTCCCTTGGCTACAATAATCGTTGAGTTCACAACAGTAGGTGCAGCAAAAGCTGGAATTGCACCGAACAATGAAGCAACCAGACCGGCGGACAGCAACAACGTCAACATTTTTTTCATCACTTAAATCCTCCCTTATTCAGATGAATTGGCGTACAAGCATAAGCTTGTCCTCAAGGAACCGATCAGAGGTGCACCTCTGGCTCGGAACCTACCCTGATCCTACCAAAAAAGGAATGTTACGATAATAATCATTAGCTTAGATATCAAAATGACAGCATTATGTCTGTGATTTCGGCATTTTTTGTATCGTACTCCATTGTGTAATGTGCCGATCTCAACTTAGGGTATGCTTCTTTTACAACTTGTAATTTAGGGCTATATGTTCCTGTATGGGCCTATAAAAAAAACGAAAGACCACTTCATCTGTTTCCAGACAACGTGATCTCTATTATTTTGCATCTCATTTTATTTATTAAATTACGCTTTAAGCGCCAAACCGCTGACGATATCCACACTTCCGACATAATTCCTCCACTGCTTCCCGTTTGGAGAAACCATAGAACAGATTGTTGGCTCGTTCACCATCCACAATCTCCGAGAACGATTTTTCATGAACGTTACCCAAGTTAATTACACCCTCACCATCGAGGCAGCATGGAACTACAGTTCCATCGACAAGCACGGCAGCCTGACTGCGAAGCGCATGACAGAAGCCTTTACCATCATCTTCGGGTGCATCCAGACTCGGCCACTGGAATTCATGGTCCTGATTCAGATACACATTCGGGGCAATTTTGACACCGCTCCCTGGCACCACCTTCTCCTCAATACGGAAATCCAGATTGAACTCACGTTCAAGAACCTCCAGCGTCTCCCGGTTTCGGTTCATCTGCGCATTCGTGAAGTTATCCTGTGTCAAATTCCAGAGTCGGAATGAAATAATGACATTGTGCTTCACTGCTTCCCGGACAAAAGACAACACATTGCCCAGATAACCCTCACGGTCTGTAGAACCTTCGTGACCATCAAAGCTATGCAGGGAGAAGTTCATCTGACGCAGTGCCGGTTTGCCGAGCAGTTTGTGCTGGGTTTTGGGCAGCAGCGTACCGTTTGTCGTAATGTTAACCTTGAATCCCTTTTCATGCGCTGAATCCAGTAACAGATCAATTTTGGGATGAAGCAGCGGCTCACCTTTGACATGTAAATAAATATGTTTGGTATGGGGTTTGATCTGATCCAATATATTGTTGAAGACTTCAGGGTCAATGAAATTTTTGGCACGTTTGGTCTGCGGACAGAAGCTGCATGCCAGATTACATATACTTGTGATCTCAATATATACTTTCTTGAACGTTTTCAACTCGGGGTCCCCATTCTGCTTAGAGGGAGAACAGTCCCACCCTCATTTGTGATCCGGCCCATATGTGCCACCACTATTATATCGGGTTCAGGTGCCAAGGTAAATCCGAGAACCGGTTTATCCCTTTAGGTCCATTTTATTTGGCTAATGCCAGATTAACAGATTCAATGGCATGTATTCGTGTTGTATCAAATAAGGGCACTTCTGAATCCTCCGGTTTTACTAATAAACCAATTTCGGTGCAACCTAATATTATCCCCTCGGCTCCATGATCAACTAATCTCTTAATAACCTCTTTATAATAATCCCTTGATTCTTGTTGAATTTTCCCTAAACACAATTCCTCATATATTACTTTATTTATGCCTGTTCGATCCTCTTCATTCGGCACCAAAACCTTAATACCATTAAACTCAATTCGTTTTTTATAGAAGTCCTGTTCCATCGTATATTTAGTGCCAAGTAAACCAACTGTACTTATTTTGGACTTTAGAATCTGATTGGCTGTTGAATCAGCAATGTGCACAACGGGTAAGCTAACTTTTTCTTCAATATGATTAATTACTTTATGCATCGTATTTGTACAAATTACAATCATTTCAGCTCCTGCCTTTTCCAAAGACTGAGCAGCATTGCCTAATAATTTCCCAGCGCTTTCCCATTCTCCTTCAGCTTGATAGCGCTCGATTTCTTCGAAATCCACGCTATATAAAATGCACTTGGCTGAATGCAATCCTCCCAATTTAGTTTTTACTTCTTCGTTAATAATTCGATAATATTCTAACGATGACTCCCAACTCATTCCGCCAATAAGGCCAATAGTTTTCATAAGCACTCCCCTCTCCATTGGTCATATCCCGAAAGCAACCTATAGAAATTATTAGACATTGTACCGTATCTTACATCTTAAATAAACCTGCCTCCGTAACATAAGCAAAGTAAAGAGTCGATTGCCCCTCGTTCCCCCGTTCTATTATTACTTATAGATTCTTTCAATCGAAGTATAGGATGTATTGATTGTCCGGGTTATTGTGGTTGCTGAAACGCAATGCTAGAATCTAAACAATTTAAAACCAAGTTAAAACGTAAGAATAATAAGTTATAAGGGGAGTGTATTCATGATTACTGTTAAGGCACCCGCAGTATATGTACACGAGGCTAACATTCTTGAGCAAAGTGGTTCGCGGATTGCACAGCTTGGGCAGCATGTTCTCATCATCGCCGGTGAGGCTGCATTAAAAGCCGTAAAGCCTTACCTTCTTCCTTCACTGGAAGAGCATAAGATCAAGTTCCATGTGCAGTTGTTTCATGGTGAAGTTACAACAGGCCAGATTGATACTTTTACGCAGCAAGCTTTCGATCTGGATGTTGATCTGATTATCGGCGTCGGTGGTGGTAAAGTTCTCGATCTGTCCAAAGCGGTGGCCGAGCAAGCCCAATTGCCCATTGTAACGGTCCCTACGATTGCCGCAACCTGCGCTGCCTGGTCCGCCTTAACCGTGCTCTATGATGAACAGGGCCAAGCTGCAGGATATCGTCCCCTGCGCCGTTCGCCCAATCTCGTTCTGGCTGATCCTCATATTCTGGCGAGTGCACCAAGGCGGTATTTGGCCGCTGGGATCGGTGACACACTCGTAAAATGGCATGAGTTCGCCGTTAATCTAAGTGGCAACGCCACCAGCCTCACTCTCCGAAACAGTGTCAGCACTGCCAAGCTTGCACTCGATATTCTTGAAGCGCACGCCATCGATGTCTATGAATCCACCGATACAACCGGTAGTACACCTCAATTCCGTGATGTTGCCGATGCCATCATTGTGCTCGCAGGACTTGTAGGCAGCATTAGCGATGGATCACTTCATGCTGCGATTGCTCACGGGCTGCATGATAGCCTCACCAAATTACCCGAAACACACGCTTCGCTACATGGAGAAAAGGTAGCCTTTGGACTCTTCACCCAGTGGATTCTTGAAGGCAAAGCAGGGGATGAGCTTCATGAGTTGACCACTCTGTTACATAAGCTGAATCTGCCCATCACTCTTGCCCAACTTGGGATACAACAACAGCCTCAGAAAGCTGCTGCGCGCATTGCAGCAGGACTACAGCTGCGGGAAGGCAGTGCGGCACATCTCTCCTTCGGAGTTAGCACGGCGCAGGTAACCGAAGCCATTCTTCAGGCAGACCGCATCGGCCAAACATTCATAGAATCCAGTCAGTCTAGTGAAAGCAGTACATACACCAAGGAGGTTTCCTCCCTATGATCCGTCCAAACCGCCAGTACACTCTTCCCTTAACTGCCTTTCTGAGTGCGCTTCTGTTGTTGCTGATTTCCGGCTGCTCTCCCGGAACTGATAATCAGGCCACCGGTACAGGCACAACACCGACAGTAGCATCAGCTGCTTCGAATAAAGACGTTACTATTCGGGTTGGTCAGACCGGATGGGGCAATCTCGAATTGGGGCTAAAAGCCGCCGGACTCGATGACACCCCCTATAAAGTCACTTATAACGTATTTCAGGGAGGTAACCTGATCCTCGAAGCGATGGCTGCAAATCAATTGGACTTTGGTGTGACCAGTGAAATTCCGCCCATTTTTGCATCTCAGGCTGCCAATGGTGGAAGCTTCAAAATTATAGCGGTACAACAAGGCAGCACCTTAAATCAGGAGGTCGTTGTTCCCAAAGATTCTTCGATCAAATCGGTTGCTGACCTGAAAGGCAAGAAAGTTGCTTTCGTAAAAAATACAACGGCCCACTATTTCCTGCTCAAAATGCTGGAGGAAGCCGGATTAACCTGGAGTGACATCAGTCCGGTCGAACTTTCAACAGCCGATGGACTCAGCGCCCTGATTAGCGGGAAAGTGGATGCCCTTGCCAGTTACGGCAATGCCATCATCTCCGCACATCAGAATGAAGCAACAACGCTCGCCAGCGCCAAAGATATCCTGTCAGGCAGCTTCCTTGTAGCCGCCTCCGATCAGGCTATTGCCAATGCGGAACAGAAAGAGGCCCTTGCCGATTATCTGGAGCGAATCAACAAATTCAATGATTGGGCTCGTGCCAATAAGGATACATGGGCTCAAATTACAGCAGACAACACCCACCAGCCGGTGGAACAAGCCCTTAAAACCTACACGGATGGAGAAGCACAACGCCCATCACGTATTGTTGCCATTTCTGATGAGGCCATCAAGTCCGAACAGGACGTAGCAGATACGTTTCAGCAAGCGGGAATTTTTGGGCAGGCAGTCGATGTGAGCACATTCTGGAGTGATGCACTTCAAGATCAACTTCCAGCTCCAGGTAGTCAATAACGAAGGAAGCAAGGAGGTAGGCATAACGTGCGGTCCAAAACCTTTAACCGGGCATGGTTTAACCAGTTCATTCCTTTTGTTGTACCACTACTCATTCTGGCTCTGTGGCAATGGCTGACTGCATCCGGAGTTGTTGCAGCCAATATTTTGCCCCGTCCCGCTCAAGTACTGGAGGCCTTCATTCGTCTGCTTGGTAACGGTGAACTACTGAACAATATCAGTATTAGCGCCAGACGGGCTTTGGGAGGATTCCTCATTGGTGGGGGTCTGGGTTTTCTGCTGGGAGTGCTGAACGGCATCTCCTCCCTTGCGGAAAAGATCGCCGACTCCTCGGTACAGATGATCCGTAACATTCCGCATCTGTCCTTGATCCCCCTCGTTATTGTGTGGTTCGGGATCGGTGAAGAAGCCAAATTATTCCTCGTTTCCCTGGGTGTATTCTTTCCGGTATATCTGAATACGTTCCACGGCATACGATCGGTCGATCCCGGTCTGATTGAAATGGGCAAAGTATATGGCCTCAGTCGTTGGTCCCTTTATAAAGACATTATCCTGCCTGGTGCACTGCCTTCCATTCTGGTGGGTGTTCGTTATGCACTTGGCATTATGTGGCTGACCCTCATCGTAGCCGAGACGGTTGCGGCGGATGCGGGGATTGGATATATGGCAATGAACGCGCGGGAATTCATGCAGATGGACGTAATCGTCTTAAGCATTCTGCTGTATGCCTTGCTGGGCAAGCTGTCCGATACCATCGCCAAATGGCTGGAACGGCGCTGGCTGCGCTGGAACCCGGCTCTATCCCGCAAGTAAAGCCAAAGGAGCGTGAATTAATCCATGAGTACAAGTCAGATCAGTCCTTTTCTTCAAGTAGATGGGGTTCAGAAATCGTATGATCAGCGTACAATTCTATCCGACATTAACGTCAATGTAAGACAAGGGGAATTTGTAGCCATCGTTGGACGAAGCGGCTGCGGCAAAAGTACTTTGCTGCGTCTGATCGCCGGGCTGGAACCCCCCTCTTCCGGGAGCATTATGCTGAGCAACAGAAAGCTTGGCAGTACAGCACCCGAGACACGATTTCTGTTTCAGGAAGCCCGGCTGCTGCCTTGGAAATCCGTGCTCGACAATGTACGACTGGGCATCCCCGACAAGAACAAGGAAGATGCACGCCAGTCACTTCGCAATGTAGGACTTGAAGAGCGTGAAGGTGATTGGCCGGGGGTATTATCTGGCGGACAAAAACAACGTGTCGCCTTGGCACGAGCACTCGCAAGTCATCCGCGCTTACTGCTGCTGGATGAACCGCTGGGTGCATTGGATGCATTAACCCGAATTGAGATGCAGCAGTTAATCGAACGCTTGTGGGCTGAAGAAGATCTGACCGTCATTCTGGTCACGCATGATGTCAGCGAGGCGGTTGCGCTGGCAGACAGGGTGCTGCTAATCGAGGATGGTCATATAACGATGGATACCCGAATTACGCTGGAGCGGCCTCGCATTCGGGACAGCGGGTTTGCTCATTTTGAAAACCTGATTCTGAATCGATTGTTGACTCCTCCACAAGAGACACCACAGCAGATTGCCCAGAAACAGATATCATTCTCGATCTAATTCCACTGGAAAGAAGGCTTGATTATGCAATCCCTTTCATCCGTTCCCTCTCCACCTGTTAAAGACTTGTTAAATCGAATTCCGGCTTATACGCCTGCCAAATCCATGGAACAGATCCGGAGGGAGTTGGGACTGGAAAGTGTAGATCGACTTGCAGCGAACGAAAATCCGTTTGGTTCTTCTCCCCTGGCAGCAGAAGCGGTCAGATCGCTGGGTTCCGATCTTTTGGCTCAATACCCCGACGGTTCCAGCCAACTGCTCCGTGACAAACTTGCGGAACGTCTGGGTGTGCGTACCTCCCAACTGGTATTTGGCAGTGGATCATTCGAGCTCCTAACCCTTACCGCCCAAGCCTATCTTAATCCCGGCGAGGAATCACTCATTCCGGTGCCCTCCTTTAACTGGTATAAGGGCGCTACGCTGCTGGCAGGCGGGGTTATTCATGAAGTGCCTTTGGTCAACCATTCGCTGGACCTGGAGCAATTCCGGCACCGGATTAATGCTTCTACCCGAATCATCTGGCTGTGCAATCCGAATAATCCAACCGGAACCATTTTCACGGCAGATGCCCTGCTTGGTTTACTCGAACATGTTCCCTCCCATGTCGTGGTTGTCCTGGACGAAGCGTATTATGAATTCGCGGAAAGTGAAGATTATCCTGATACGGTTAAGCTGCTGGAGCAGTACAATAATCTGATTATTTTGCGGACCTTCTCCAAAATATATGGACTGGCCGGCCTGCGTATTGGATATGGCATCGGGAATGAAAGCATCATTGAAGGCATTAACCGGGTCAAGCTGCCTATCAGTCTGACAGCCACATCCCAAGCCGCTGCTTCGGCCAGCCTGGATGATCATGGATTTGTTTCTCATTGCCTGCACTACAATCGTCAGGGACGGGAAACGTTAATGCAGTCCTTTGATCATTGGAACTTACCCTACATCCCTTCCGAAACAAATTTCATTATGGTGGATCTGTTGCAGGATAGTGGCCCGATTACCCAAGAATTGTTGAACAGAGGCATCTCTGTTCGCGGCGGTGCCGAATTCGGTATGCCTACCTGGCTTCGGATTACGATTGGCACACCTGAGCAGATTGCCCGGCTGATCGGTGAGCTTGATTCACTGTTACATTCCAACGATTAGAATCCTAGGTTACTTTCCTAACTCACATTACGCACACTTCTTTTAAGCCGCCCCTTTACATTCCACTTGCATGTGATATATGCTGAACACACAACTGCATATCTTGAACATTGCACTAGGGGAGCCTTGCGGCTGAGACGAATCGAACGATTCGGACCCTTTGAACCTGATCTGGATCATACCAGCGGAGGGAAGTGGAGCGGCCTCTCAGTAAGCGGATTTTTTCATGTTGATGATGAAATTTAATGTGAATTGACTTACAGACCCACTCATTTCTCCGGAAATGGGTGGGTCTTTTTCGCGTTCTGCGGGCAGATCAGAAGGTGTAATTAAAGATCCCGCGGTTTGAGGTTGAATTTTGAATAACAAGGGGGACGGAACGAGATGGATAACGATATAACCCTTCACAACATGAGCTACGCTTTCCCGGGAAAAAGGGATTCCCCCGTGCTCTCCAATTTGTCGATGCGTGTAGCCAAAGGAGAATTCGTTTCGCTCATCGGTTCCAGCGGCTCCGGTAAAAGTACCCTCTTCAAGCTGCTGGCAGGCTTGCTTGAGCCAACACACGGAACCATTGACATTCCTTGGGTTCAAGAAGGAAAGCGACTGGGGCAGGTGGCCTACATGCCACAAAAGGACCTCCTATTATCCTGGAGAACCGTCCTGGAGAATTGCATGCTCCCCGCTGAACTTGCTCCAGGTCGGCAGGATAAGGTAAGGATTCGAGCGGACATTCTGGCCGGTCTCGACCGATTTGGCTTATCCGGTCAGGCGCATGCTTACCCGGACGAGCTGTCAGGTGGCATGCGCCAGCGTGTCGCGCTGCTTCGTACTTTGCTGACAGGTGGCCAACTCATGCTCCTGGATGAACCATTCGGCGCACTCGATGCCCTGACCAAACGTGAGATGCATCGGTGGCTACTGGAGCTCTGGGAGGGCCTGGGCAAAACCGTGTTGTTCATCACACATGACATTGAAGAAGCCCTGCTGCTCAGTGATCGGATTATCCTGTTAACTCCGGTGGGCCAAGACCAACAGCTGCAGGATTTGACGGTACCTTTGCCACGTCCAAGACATTCGGACATGATCTACGAACCGGCTCTCGTTCAGATGAGACGACTACTGGAGGAACAATTGCATGCGAGACGGTAACTTGAGAGATAGCATGAAGCATAGCGTAAGAGGTTGGCTTGCCCGTTATGGTCTGTTTCTTTTGCTCATGATCTTGCTGCTTGCTCTCTGGGAGTGGATTGTGTGTATGGGATGGGTGCCTTCCTTCATCATTCCAGCCCCGACGGCGATTGTCCGTTCGCTGTATGAACATCACCACCTTCTGCTGGCTACACATCTGCCCGCCACCTTGATGGAGGTTGTCGTTGGTTTTGGCTTGTCCATTGGTGCCGGAATTGCACTTGCAACGGGTATGCATATGAATCGGTCGATTGAAAAAGCGTTATATCCCTTCATCGTGATCAGTCAGACGATCCCGCTGATTGCCCTGTCCCCCGTCTTCATCCTGTGGTTTGGCTACACGCTGTGGAGTAAAGTGGCGGTGGTGTTCCTGATCGCATTTTTCCCAATTGTGGTGAGCACCTACGATGGCCTGCGCCAGGGTGATCCGGAGCAGCGTGAACTGCTGCTGACGATGGGGGCCACCAAGTGGGATATTTTTCGCAAACTCCAGATTCCACTTGCCCTTCCCTCCTTCTTTTCGGGACTGAAAATGTCTGTGGTGTATTGTGTGGTCGGTGCAACGATCGGTGAATGGCTTGGTGGAAGCAAGGGGCTTGGCTACTTCAGCCGCAGAATGTCGAGCAATATGAACACGGATGCGATGTTCGCCGCCATTATGCTATTATCCCTACTTGGTATCGCCCTGTTTGTACTCATTGCATGGATGGAGAGAAGATTCAGTACCTCACGTCATGCAGGTAGAAGAAAAGCTGGATAACTTTCGGATTTCAAAACAAAAAACAAAAGAAACGAGGGACTTTACGTTATGAATAAAAAGCATATCTATTCCCTGCTCCCCATTCTGCTCATGTCTCTGTTGCTGATCGTCAGCGGATGCGGTAAAACGGGCATCAATACGCCCTCCACAGACTCAACTTCCAATGCAAACGATACAGACTCATCTGCGATAGAAACGCCATCGGAATCCAAAGAGAAGCTGTCCATCATGCTCGATTGGTACCCAAATGCAGTACATTCCTTCATCTATGTTGCTCAGGAAAAAGGTTACTTCGCGGATCAAGGTCTGGACGTGGAAATCCAGATGCCTGCTGATACGAATGATGCCCTCAAACTTGTTGCCGCCGGGAAAATCGATTTGGCACTAAGCTACCAGCCGCAAATTTTGCTCGCGCGTGGGGAGAACATTCCTGTACGTTCAATTGCTGCGGTCGTTCGTCATCCGCTCGTGCATCTGTTGACCGAACTCAACGGTAAAGTGAAATCGCCAAAAGATCTTGAAACGCTGACGGTTGGCTATTCCTCAATCCCTCTGTATGAAGCGATGGTGCGTACCATGATCAGCCAAGATGGCGGTAATGCCGACAAGATGAATCTGGTCGATGTAGGATTTGACCTGATTCCTTCCCTGGCCTCCGGACAGGCAGATGCCATTATGGGTGGTTTTATTAACCATGAACAATTGATTCTGGAAAAGGAAGGTCATGCCATGAAATCGATCAATCCCGTCGATTACGGCGTACCTGATTATTATGAACTGGTCCTCACTGCAAGTGATACGGGTATTGAAGCGAAAAAAGATCAGCTTACCCGCTTCATCAAAGCGATGCAGGAAGGACAGAAATATGTAACAGAGCATCCCGAGGACGCGCTGAACATTCTGCTCGCACATGAGAACGAAACGTCTCCTCTTGACCCGGAGATCGAAACCAAAAGTCTGAATATTTTACTGCCACTGATGAATGAAGAAGGTCAGCCGTTTGGCAGGCAGGACGCCTCTTCTTGGGAAAATGTACGTGCATGGTTGGTTCAAAGTGAACTGATTCCGGATTCCGTAAAGGCTGAGGATGCTTTTATCAACTTGCAGGGTGAGTAAGGAACTCGACTGCTGGGTGAGATCAAGAGAGTTTGAAAGTTGCTAATTCATTACTATTCAACAACGTTGCAGAATTAACAACGGATATAAGGGCATCCTGCCCTGCCTGCTTTTATTGATCAAATTGCTTATTTATAAGGAGGAACTTATATGTCTTATCTGGAACGTGTTCGTACGCAAAATCCGCTTGTTCATAACATTACGAATATTGTCGTCGCTCCGTTTACGGCCAACGGTTTGCTCGCACTAGGTGCATCTCCCTTTATGGCTTATGCGCATGAAGAAGTCGCTGATGTTGCCAAGATGTCAGGAGCAGTTGTACTGAACATTGGCACACTGGACGAAAAGGTGGTTGAGGCGATCCGTTTGGCTGGTCGATCAGCTAATTCAAATAACGTACCTGTTGTGCTCGATCCGGTTGGAGCTGGCGCAACCGCCTATCGTACGGAAACCGTTCAGATGCTCGTTCGTGAGCTTCGCCTCACGGTGTTGCGGGGCAATGTGGCAGAAGTCGCCAATGTCATCGGTGAGCGTTGGAGCATCAAAGGTGTGGATGCAGGTCAAGGCGAAGGAGATCGAATCGGAATAGCGAAACGGGCAGCACTAAAACTCGGCTGTGTGGTCGTCATTACCGGACGCGAGGATGTCATTACGGATGGACAAACGACGTTTCTGACGAGTAATGGACATGCCTTGCTTACCCAAGTGACTGGTGCAGGCTGCTTGCTCAGCTCGGTAATTGGTGCTTTTGCAGCCATTGCTAAACCGGGAGAAGACTTGCTGAACAGTGTTGTGGAGGCACTCGCTTTCTATGGCGTTGCAGCAGAGATTGCGGCGGAACGCACCGCTGACCTTGGACCGGGCAGCTTCCAGATCGAATTGCTGAATCAACTGGCCCAAGTGACACCTGACGTTCTCGCAGAGCGGGCACAGGTTCGCCAGTTTGATGGAGGTGCGTAATGAGTATTGCGCAGGCTTTGACGATTGCTGGTTCCGATAATGGTGGCGGCGCCGGAATTCAAGCTGATCTGAAGACCTTTCAGGAGCTTGGTGTGTACGGCATGACTATAATTACAGCTATTGCTGCCCAAAATACAACAGGTGTGCAGGGCGTCTTCCCAATTTCATATGAAGGTATTGCTCAACAGTTGGATTCGACTGGTGATGATTTTCAGCCTACAGCTGTGAAGACGGGTATGCTCTATAGTGCTGAAATAATTAAACTGGTTGCCGAGAAATGGCAGCAATATGGATGGTCCAATTTGGTCATCGATCCGGTTATGGTTGCCAAAGGTGGCGCTCCCCTGCTACAAAAGGAGGCCGTTCAAGCGTTAATTACAGAGCTGCTGCCTCATGCACTGATCACAACACCAAACATTCCGGAAGCCGAGCTTCTTACTGGAATGTCCATTTTAAATTTGAGTCAGCGCGAAGAAGCCGCAAGACGAATCGTGCAGATGGGCTCCACGTATGCTTTGGTGAAAGGTGGTCATGATGAGGGAAGTGGGATGATTGTCGATGTGCTTTATGATGGGCAATCTTTTCACTATTTGGAGAACGTTCGGGTAGTGACAAGGCATACCCATGGAACGGGATGCACGTATTCTGCGGCCATTACTGCCGAATTGGCGAAGGGCTCAACTGTACTGGCTGCCGTCACCACCGCGCGAGCATTCATTCAGGCAGCCATCGAAGATGAGCTGGGGATTGGGGACGGACATGGGCCGACGAATCATTTTGCGTATCAGCGCAGACTGCGGGGTGAACAGTAATGCGCCCTCTGGATGCAGAAGCAATACGGCATGCGCTGCAGGTGTATTTGGTCATGGGCAGCGTGAATACGACGCGTGACCCGGTGGAAGTGCTGCGCCAAGCCATCGCTGGCGGCATTACGCTGTTCCAGTTCCGGGAAAAAGGAACTGGCGCTCTGGTTGGCGAAGCACGCATCACGCTTGCGAGGCGGCTTCGCGAGATGTGCAGCCAGCACGGGATACCGTTCATCGTGAACGATGATGTGGAGCTGGCTGTGGCGGTGGAGGCCGACGGTATCCATGTCGGCCAGGACGATGCGGACGCGGTGCTGGTACGCGCCCGCATCGGAGAAGGGCGGATGCTTGGCGTATCCGCCCACTCCGTGCTGGAAGCCCGCCGTGCGGTGCAGGCGGGCGCCAACTATCTTGGCGTCGGGCCAATGTACCCGACGCGGTCCAAAGCGGATGCCCACGCTGTGCTGGGCCCCGCCGGGGTAGCCGAACTGCGCGCCGCAGGCATCGCAGTTCCAGTGGTGGGTATCGGCGGCATTACGCCCGATACCACGGCCGCCGTGATGGCGGCAGGAGCCGACGGCGTAGCCGTCATCTCCGCCATCGCGGGCGCGGCCGATGTGCGCGCAGCGGCTGCGCAGTTCGCTGCGGCGGTGCGCGGGATGCAGGCGTAGCCATGCGCTCCCTGCACCGCCAGCCCGTGTGCTGCACCAGATAGATGGTGCAGCACATTCAATCATTCTCAAGATGCAGCCTCTGTGCCTGCATCTTATTTTTTCATTTTTACTAGTTGACTCTCACGTAACGTGACGCTGTACAATCGGTGGTGTAAGGAGGTTTTCCATCATGGCCATGAAAGTAAAAGAAGTGGCCGAACTTGTCGGGATCAGTGTGCGCACACTGCATCATTATGATGAGATCGGACTGTTAACACCGGACGAAGTGACTTCTGCCGGATATCGACTGTATTCAGATGCCAATCTTGAAATGCTGCAGCAGATTATATTTTTTAAAGAACTCGATTTCTCTCTGAAAGATATCAAGGAGATTATAAACAATCCATCGTTCGATCGAGAAGAAGCTCTAAATATGCATCGCCGTATTTTGCTGGAGAAACGCCAGCGGTTAGACCAAATGATCGCCACCATTGATAAATCGGTTCAACACGTGAGAGGAGAAATTAAGATGACAGCCAAAGAACAATTTGAAGGGTTTAACTTCAGTCATAATCCGTATGAACAGGAAGCGAGGGAACGTTGGGGAGACCAAGCAGTGGATCAGGCTAATCAAAAGTTAAAAAACCAGTCTCCTGGGGAGCAAAAAGCTCTATCCGATCAAATGAATTCAATCTACACTCGTCTTGCAGCAATTCGTCACACGGATCCAAACTCTGCCGAAGCTCAAGCCGGAATCTCGGAATGGTACAGCTATCTGAACAACATGGGCAATTATTCTCCTGAAGCCTTCAGAGGGTTGGGCCAAATGTACGTAGATGACGAACGTTTTACAAGTAATATTGATCAATTCGGCGAAGGCTTGGCTGTATTTATGAGGGATGCCATGGCTGTGTTTGCTGATCGAAACAGTTAATCTAGGCCTACATGGATTCCACCTATAGCATTATCCGTATTATCCGATGCCCCTCGCAATCAGGTGTAAGTTGTAGACAAGTAGTTCCATCTCGATCTTTCTATTGCAAATGAAAACCTGCTCTCTCGATATAGGCAATATGCTCGTATTAAATAGAACCCCGTTCTGCCACATCTTTTCCGTGTTCATGGAATGTGCTGGACAGCCGAGGGATTCAACATTACTCAGTTTACACAAAAAAGGGACGTACGCCCTAAGACATCACGTCCCTCTTGTAGTATCTCAGCCGCAATGTGAATAAGCCATTACAGTTATTCACTCTGAGTACTTTTTTAATGGAGGCAGTCCCTGTATTACACAAGTCTTGCTTCCTGCTAGCCATTGGTTAAGCTCTAGGAGCGTGATCAGACGAAGAAGCATCCGAGGCCAGACTGGTCTTCGCCATCCGTCCTGGAATCTGCCATGCCGATACAATCGCCAGTACGATGAATAACAGGTCAACCGGCTCGCTGAAATAATCCGTAAAGGTATCCACAAATGCACTAACCATCTCACCATCGAACACCAGATCCAACATGCTTGCATCGCTGAACAACTCGGAAGTAAAATACACCACCGTCAGATACTTGCCAAGCAAAATGCCGATAAGGGCAAAGATAACTGCAATGGCTTTATGTGCCGTCGCGATCCGTTTGTTCGAGAACAATACAACCGCGTAGCCTGTGAGCGCCCCAATGACGATAGCAATGAGCCCTAGCTCCCTTTCCGTCATGGCAGCGATTACTGCCCACACAATTCCTCCTACAATTGCTGCCAATAATCCACCAACGATTGGCATGCCGATCTTGATCCCTTGTTTCTCTTCCACGTTGTCTTTCCCTCCTGAGTCATGCTTATGCTTCTTTTCCAGAATTCACCTTTCCTATGAAACCACAAATACTCCTTTTATTCAACAAAATTCTCTCTGCTTTTGTTTCGTCCCCTCACTCTTTAAGAAATAGGCACATCCGCCTAATAACCGCATATTCTGGTTAAAACGTGTTTGGAAGGAGTACTCCCCATGTACTATGTTCCCTATTACCGAAATGACAACTTGCTGTTAGCGCAAATTTCCAAAGCTATTAATGGAGAATCCTCAGCAATTGCCTGTTACGCCAAACTGGCAGAATTAGCACCCTCAGAAGTGGAAAAAGCTCGTATTCTGGAGATACGTCTTGATGAATTAGAGCATCTTCAAAAATTCACCGCCATTTATGTTTCGTTAACAGGTACGCAACCTACGGTCCAAATCTCTTCGGATTGTCCATCAGAGTATTTCGCGGGAATAGATTATGCTTTTAGTGATGAGCAAAACACGGTTGAGTTTTACTCACAAGTCGCAGATCAAGCAAATGACCCTTACATTAAGGAATCGTTTCGACGTGCAGCAACGGATGAACAGAGACATGCCGTCTGGTTCCTGTATTACTTAACAAAGCATAAGTCAAAAACATCTTCTGAGAATTCTCCTCTTAACAAATAACGAAAAAAATCCCCTCTAGAAGCTTTCGCTGGCGTAGAGGGGAATACTATATAAATCTAATTATCTCATGTCAAAAGGCATTTTATATAAATCAAGCTCCCTTGGCAGGATTAATGACAGCAGCAATCTGCGCCAAAATGGCATCCACCGATGCTGGGTCATTCACATCATACTCATCAATGTTCAAACGCAGCACTGGACAAGCCGTAAATTGATTAATCCATACCGAATAGCGCTCATGCATATGCTCCCAGTAGGAACGGTCGGTCTGAATCTCCATCTCCCGTCCGCGTTCCGTAATCCGATTCAGAATGGATGGCAGGCTGCCTTCCAGGTAAATCAGTACGTCCGGATGAGGGAAATACGGTGTCATCACCATAGCTTCAAACAAACTGCTATACGTCTCGAAATCCGTAGCCGACATTGTGCCCTGATCCGCATGCATTTGCGCAAAGATACCTGTATCCTCATAGATAGAACGATCCTGTACAAATCCACCGCCCAATTCAAAGATTTTCTTCTGTTCCTTGAAACGCTCTGCCAGGAAATAAATCTGCAAATGGAAGCTCCAACGTTCAAAGTCATGATAGAACTTCTCCAGATATGGATTGTGGTCGACTTGCTCGAGTGAAGTCTTGAAGCTCAAACGCTCAGCCAGTGCGGCTGTCAGAGTGGATTTGCCCACCCCAACGGTACCAGCTACCGTAATTAATGCATTCGCCGGAATGCCATAGTTATTCATGTGATATACTCCTTTACCTGATTAACAATCTGTTTGAAATGTTCGGGATGTTCTACAAAATCGAGTTGTTCCGCATTCACCTTGATAATTATCGGCGGATTTGGGCTGCTGGCCAGGTAAGCCATACCTGTTTTATAATCTGCAATTAACTGCTCCATATAAGCCGGGTCCATATCCTGCTCAAAAGACCGTCCACGTTTGTTGATCCGGTTCATCAATGTATCGAGTTCAGCCTCAATATAGAGAACCAGATTGGGTTTCGGCAGATCATCCGTTAAGAGATGATAGATTTGACGGTATTTGTCCCGTTTCGTTCCCTTTAAGGTACGTTCAGCAAAAATCATATTTTTATAGATATGATAGTCCGAAATGACGGGTGTATTCTTCTTAATATAGTGCACGCCTGTGTCTTCCAGTTGCTTAAACCGGTTACACAGAAAAAACATTTCAAGCTGGAAGCTCCACTCATCTATATCCTGATAGAAGGAAGCCAAAAAGGGATTCTCTTCTACAATTTCCTTGACCAGCGGAAGGTTCAATTCCTGAGAAAGCATCGTTGCTAACGTTGTTTTCCCCGCACCAATCGGACCCTCCACGGCAATAAACGGGGCTGATTTCATCGTAATTCAGTTCCTCCTCGTACTCATGCGTGTTTCCGTTTCTATATAGACCCCACCTATTGTATCACAGCTTGGATGATGGGAAGGCCAGTATTTTATGTATAAAATGAGTTTTATCTCTAAGACGAAGATATATAAAACAGCCTACAGGAGTTATATTCATTCCCAGGATCGTAATAACAGAAAAAGACACGATCGCTTAATTACGATCGTGTCTTTTGATTGCTTGGCGGCGTCCTACTCTCCCAGGACCCTGCGGTCCAAGTACCATCGGCGCTAGAGGGCTTAACGGTCGTGTTCGGGATGGGTACGTGTGGAACCCCTCCGCCATCGCCACCAAACGCATAGCTTAGCTTACATCTCAGAGATCATTCTCTGAAAACTAGATCCGAAACGAAATGTGCGATTTACAACTTGCATATTGGATAAGCCCTCGACCGATTAGTACTGGTCAGCTCCATGCATTGCTGCACTTCCACCCCCAGCCTATCTACCTCGTCGTCTTCAAGGGGTCTTACATACTGGGAAATCTCATCTTGAGGGGGGCTTCACGCTTAGATGCTTTCAGCGCTTATCCCTTCCGTACATAGCTACCCAGCGGTGCTCCTGGCGGAACAACTGGTACACCAGCGGTACGTCCATCCCGGTCCTCTCGTACTAAGGACAGCTCCTCTCAAATTTCCTACGCCCACGACAGATAGGGACCGAACTGTCTCACGACGTTCTGAACCCAGCTCGCGTACCGCTTTAATGGGCGAACAGCCCAACCCTTGGGACCTACTTCAGCCCCAGGATGCGATGAGCCGACATCGAGGTGCCAAACCTCCCCGTCGATGTGGACTCTTGGGGGAGATAAGCCTGTTATCCCCAGGGTAGCTTTTATCCGTTGAGCGATGGCCCTTCCATGCGGTACCACCGGATCACTAAGCCCGACTTTCGTCCCTGCTCGACTTGTAGGTCTCGCAGTCAAGCTCCCTTATGCCTTTGCACTCTTCGAATGATTTCCAACCATTCTGAGGGAACCTTTGGGCGCCTCCGTTACTCTTTAGGAGGCGACCGCCCCAGTCAAACTGCCCACCTGACACTGTCCCCGCACCGGATTACGGTACCAGGTTAGAACCTAGATACGATCAGGGTGGTATCCCAACGGTGCCTCCACACAAGCTGGCGCTCATGCTTCAAAGGCTCCCACCTATCCTGTACAGATCGTACCCAAATTCAATATCAAGCTGCAGTAAAGCTCCATGGGGTCTTTCCGTCTTGTCGCGGGTAACCTGCATCTTCACAGGTATTAAAATTTCACCGGATCTCTCGTTGAGACAGCGCCCAAGTCGTTACGCCATTCGTGCGGGTCAGAATTTACCTGACAAGGAATTTCGCTACCTTAGGACCGTTATAGTTACGGCCGCCGTTTACTGGGGCTTCGGTTCACAGCTTCGGATTGCTCCTAACCGCTCCCCTTAACCTTCCAGCACCGGGCAGGCGTCAGCCCGTATACTTCGCCTTACGGCTTCGCACAGACCTGTGTTTTTGCTAAACAGTCGCTTGGGCCTTTTCACTGCGGCCCCCTCGTGCTATTCACACTACCGGGGCACCCCTTCTCCCGAAGTTACGGGGTCATTTTGCCGAGTTCCTTAACGAGAGTTCTTCCGCGCGCCTTAGAATTCTCTTCTCGCCTACCTGTGTCGGTTTGCGGTACGGGCACCATCACCTGGCTAGAGGCTTTTCTTGGCAGTGTGAGATCATGACCTTCGCTACTATAATTTTCGCTCCCCATCACAGCCCAGCCTTAACGATGTGCGGATTTGCCTACACATCAGCCTCACTGCTTAGACGGACATCCATCAGTCCGCGTCACTACCCTGCTGCGTCCCCCCATTGCTCATAACGGCTTACGGTGGTACAGGAATTTCGACCTGTTGTCCTTCGACTACGCCTTTCGGCCTCGCCTTAGGTCCCGACTTACCCTGAGCGGACGAGCCTTCCTCAGGAACCCTTAGGCTTTCGGCGGATCAGATTCTCACTGATCTTTTCGTTACTCATACCGGCATTCTCACTTGTATAATGTCCAGCGCTCCTTACGGTACACCTTCAACCCTTATACAACGCTCCCCTACCCCTGATGCAAAGCATCAAGCCATAGCTTCGGTGGTGTGTTTAGCCCCGTTACATTTTCGGCGCAGAGTCACTCGACCAGTGAGCTATTACGCACTCTTTCAATGGTGGCTGCTTCTAAGCCAACATCCTGGTTGTCTGTGCAACTCCACATCCTTTCCCACTTAACACACACTTGGGGACCTTAGCTGATGGTCTGGGCTGTTTCCCTTTTGACAATGGATCTTAGCACTCACTGTCTGACTCCCGGAAGTAAGTCTATGGCATTCGGAGTTTGACTGAGCTTGGTAACCCTTGCGGGCCCCGCACCCAATCAGTGCTCTACCTCCACGACTCTGTTTTCCGAGGCTAGCCCTAAAGCTATTTCGGGGAGAACCAGCTATCTCCGAGTTCGATTGGAATTTCTCCGCTACCCCCACCTCATCCCCGCACTTTTCAACGTGCGTGGGTTCGGGCCTCCAGTGCGTGTTACCGCACCTTCACCCTGGACAGGGGTAGATCACCCGGTTTCGGGTCTACGTCCACGTACTACATCGCCCTATTCAGACTCGCTTTCGCTGCGGCTCCGGCTCTTCACCTTAACCTTGCACGGGAACGTAACTCGCCGGTTCATTCTACAAAAGGCACGCCATCACCCCTAAAACGGGCTCTGACTTTTTGTAAGCACACGGTTTCAGGTTCTATTTCACTCCCCTTCCGGGGTGCTTTTCACCTTTCCCTCACGGTACTGCTTCACTATCGGTCGCTAGGAAGTATTTAGCCTTGGCAGATGGTCCTGCCGGATTCATACGGGGTTTCACGTGCCCCGCACTACTCGGGATACATCTCGGAGAGAGCAGACTTTCAAATACAGGGCTTTTACCTTCTTTGGCGGGCCTTTCCAGACCTCTTCGTTTAACCGGCTCCTTTGTAACTCCATGTGAGATGTCCCACAACCCCAAAGAGCAAGCTCTCTGGTTTGGGCTTCTCCGCGTTCGCTCGCCGCTACTGACGGAATCACTATTGTTTTCTCTTCCTCAAGGTACTTAGATGTTTCAGTTCCCCTGGTATGCCTCTACACAACCTATGTATTCAGTTGTGAGTAACTGGAAATTACCCCAGCTGGGTTTCCCCATTCGGACACCCCCGGATCAAAGCTTGCTTACAGCTCCCCGAGGCAGTTTCGTTGTTCGCCACGTCCTTCATCGGCTCCTAGCGCCTAGGCATCCTCCGTGTGCTCTTAGTAGCTTAACCAATTGCTCCAAGGAGCAAATGCAATCTACCGTTTTTATTGAAACTTGTTTACACAAGTTCAGCTTAAAAAGGAATGTTCTAATTCGCAATTTTCGTTTCGATATCTAGTTTTCAAAGAACAAGCTCCATGCAAAAGCAAGCTGTTTGAGAGTTTGAGCTCTCAAAACTGAGCAACGAGTGAGTAGTTTTGCAGCTAAGCTGCATATTTGAATGTTTCCACTCGGGAAACGATTCTCCATAGAAAGGAGGTGATCCAGCCGCACCTTCCGATACGGCTACCTTGTTACGACTTCACCCCAATCATCTATCCCACCTTCGGCGGCTGGCTCCTTGCGGTTACCCCACCGACTTCGGGTGTTATAAACTCTCGTGGTGTGACGGGCGGTGTGTACAAGACCCGGGAACGTATTCACCGCGGCATGCTGATCCGCGATTACTAGCAATTCCGACTTCATGCAGGCGAGTTGCAGCCTGCAATCCGAACTGAGACCGGCTTTTTAGGATTCGTTCCACCTCGCGGCTTCACAGCCCGTTGTACCGGCCATTGTAGTACGTGTGTAGCCCAGGTCATAAGGGGCATGATGATTTGACGTCATCCCCACCTTCCTCCGGTTTGTCACCGGCAGTCACCTTAGAGTGCCCATCCGAAATGCTGGCAACTAAGATCAAGGGTTGCGCTCGTTGCGGGACTTAACCCAACATCTCACGACACGAGCTGACGACAACCATGCACCACCTGTCTCCTCTGTCCCGAAGGAAAGGTACATCTCTGTACCGGTCAGAGGGATGTCAAGACCTGGTAAGGTTCTTCGCGTTGCTTCGAATTAAACCACATACTCCACTGCTTGTGCGGGTCCCCGTCAATTCCTTTGAGTTTCAGTCTTGCGACCGTACTCCCCAGGCGGAGTGCTTAATGTGTTAACTTCGGCACCAAGGGTATCGAAACCCCTAACACCTAGCACTCATCGTTTACGGCGTGGACTACCAGGGTATCTAATCCTGTTTGCTCCCCACGCTTTCGCGCCTCAGCGTCAGTTACAGCCCAGAGAGTCGCCTTCGCCACTGGTGTTCCTCCACATATCTACGCATTTCACCGCTACACGTGGAATTCCACTCTCCTCTTCTGCACTCAAGTCACCCAGTTTCCAGTGCGATCCGGGGTTGAGCCCCGGGATTAAACACCAGACTTAAATGACCGCCTGCGCGCGCTTTACGCCCAATAATTCCGGACAACGCTTGCCCCCTACGTATTACCGCGGCTGCTGGCACGTAGTTAGCCGGGGCTTTCTTCTCAGGTACCGTCACCTTGAGAGCAGTTACTCTCCCAAGCGTTCTTCCCTGGCAACAGAGCTTTACGATCCGAAAACCTTCATCACTCACGCGGCATTGCTCCGTCAGGCTTTCGCCCATTGCGGAAGATTCCCTACTGCTGCCTCCCGTAGGAGTCTGGGCCGTGTCTCAGTCCCAGTGTGGCCGATCACCCTCTCAGGTCGGCTACGCATCGTCGCCTTGGTGAGCCGTTACCCCACCAACTAGCTAATGCGCCGCAGGCCCATCCCCAAGTGACAGATTGCTCCGTCTTTCCAGTTCTCTTCAGGAGAAGAAAACAACTATTCGGTATTAGCTACCGTTTCCGGTAGTTGTCCCAAGCTTGAGGGCAGGTTGCCTACGTGTTACTCACCCGTCCGCCGCTAACTATCAGAGAAGCAAGCTTCTCTTCAAGTCCGCTCGACTTGCATGTATTAGGCATGCCGCCAGCGTTCGTCCTGAGCCAGGATCAAACTCTCCAATAAAGTATTGAAAAGAGCGATAAGCTCATTTTGAAACTGACGAGATTAAAAATCTCATTTTATGCTCCAGTCGATCCAAGCCAAGGCTTGTCTCAAACTTTTGCGTTCATTCTGCAAGCAGAATGTTTACTCACTCGTTGTTCAGTTTTCAAAGATCAAACTTGTTCCATCGCTGTGTGTTGTTCACCGCAGCAACTCTTATATAATATCATGTCCGAACCAACTTTGCAAGCATTTTTTTTAAGTTTCTTTCGAAGCTTATTTCATTCGCTTGCCGCACCGTGTTTCTCGTGTTTTCTTGGCCGGATTAATAATATATCATGTTCTAATACTAATTACAACCCATATTATAAATTAATTTTATTCACTACATTGGGTTGATCTACTCTCCTATTATAAATGCACTCCAGCAGTTGTTAAACCAACGGAATCTACAGAACCGCTCTTTGAGTTTTATGGGACAGCCTCTATTGGTTGTCATCCTAACGCCTAAGCTCTAATGAACAGTTTGTTTCGTAGTGCCGAGAAAACTTCTCTTCATTAATGTCATTACTTATAAAGCTAGCTTCGTCTATTTACTGCTGCTTTCATTACAGTAATAGGATATTGTTCAGTGATCTTTCCGATATTCGTAAAGCCTCGTTTAAAGTCATTTTTGCGTATTAATGTATTTCATATATGCGCATATCTTAATTTCAACAGAAATCCCTCCTTCCTTTATGTATATACATGTTAGGCACAATTCACTTCTTAAAATGAAGGGGTCTTATTCTTTGGGGCATTTAATTTCCACAATCTTTAATGAAATTCCCCTTATGAATTTGCGCATTTTTTAATAATGAACACAATAATGAAAGAAATGAGGGAAATTCTGAAAACCTTGGTACTAAAGCATCATTTTCATTCAAAAACTAACATTAGTCTAACCCTATTACGATATATCACATGGATACAAAGCACCATACGTAGAGCGAACACGCATCCAGATGGTCACAATTAGAAAAAGGAGTGAACTATGTTGTTAAATAAGATAAGGTGGAGTACTCTTCCCTTCTTTGCTAAAAATCTCGTTATTTCATTCGGCAGCATTATGTTGATTGGGGTTATTCTGATTACTGCGGGATATCAACTGCAAAAGAATATTTTGAGTCAACAATTGTACGAGCAGGCTGAAGTTACAACACAGAAATGGTTTGAAGATCTGGATACAGACAAAGTACTTGAAGCAGTAAAAGAGAAAAGTTATTCTGGACCTGTTCAGAAAGAATTAAGAGATTACCTGGATTCCATCCACGAGCTATATCCTAATATTGCACAAGCCTATATCTTCGGCACTGAACTGAAGGAAGGAAATCAAACGTCCATCATTGCGATTCCTACTAATTTGTTGGGGCCTTTTGAAGAAAGCAATATGGCAGCAGGTTCAATGTATCCATTACCACAGAAAAACGTTATAGCTCTTGAAGGTATGAAAAACGACGAGGAACCTGCATTAAGCAGCTTTTATACGGACGAATACGGTACTTGGACTACGATTATGTACCCTATTAAAAATGCCGAAGGAAAAATGTACGCCGCACTTTACTTCGACGTTGATGCAAACGCAGTTCCAAAAGGACTTCATAAGCTGATTACATACAGTAGTATTTTCCTTATCGGTTTCCTGATCCTGTTTATGGTACTGCAGTACATCCTATTGAAGAAAACACTTAAGCCAATCCGGGACCTTATGAAGGGGATTGAGACTGCAAGCGCAGGCAATCTGGATGTAACCATTCAAACCGGACGGGATGATCTGGGCATTATCAATGAAAAATTCAATACGATGATTCAGCGATTCAATGACACGATGTTCAAAGTCCAAACGACATCCTATCACCTCTCTGACTCATCCAAGAAATTATTAGATATTTCCGAGAAAAATAATGATAATATCCAGATGATCAGCAGCAATATCCGGGACATCTCTCACGGCCTTCGCTCCCAGGATCAGGCCAGCGTGGAAAGTGCCCGAGCAATGACAGAAATGTCTACTGTTGTGCAGACGATTGCCAGCAGTTCTGCAGATGTAGCGGATGAGGCATTAAGCATGGAACAACGTTCCAATACAGGTCATGAGATTATGCAACAAGTGGTTGAGCAGATGAGACTCATCTCTGGTGCGGTGAAGCACACGTCGGAATCGATACAGTCTCTGGAAAGCCGCTCCAACGAAATTAGCAGCATCGTAAATATGATTACACAAATTGCAGATCAGACTAATTTGCTCGCCCTGAATGCTTCCATTGAGGCGGCTCGTGTAGGTGAGGAAGGAAAAGGGTTTGCGGTTGTCGCAGGGGAAGTCCGCAAGCTCGCTGAACAGTCCCAGGATTCTGCCAAACAAATCCGTACCTTAATTGATGGCATTCAGCGCGATATCCTTCAATCTTCCGAAGCCATGCAGCTTGGCTCCCAAGAAGTGGAGAAGGGATCTCAGGTCACTATGGAGACGGGGCAATTCTTTGAAGATATTCTGACAGCTACGAACAAAGTCGCTAACCAAATTCAGGATATCTCCAGCTCCACCGAAGAAATATCCGCCAGCACACAGGAAATGTCCGCTACTGCGGATGAGTTGTCTGCGAGCGTCAGCAAAGCAGCACATAGCAGCAAACAGATTGAGCAATCCATTGCCGAACAGGAATCATCCATGGCTTCCATTGTTGCAGCCTCTGATGAACTCTCGGCTGTATCGGGCCAATTGCAAGAACTGATCTCCTTCTTTAAAGTAAGGGCCAACTAGAGCTGAATACCAAGTAAACAATAAGAACGTTAATAACAAAAAACCAAGATGCTTGAGGGTACCTCTGCGTCTTGTTTTTTTTGTTATTCGTTTAATATGATGCGCTTGCGATAAAATAAAAAGAGACCATCCCTGTATTCAGGTCAGTTCCCTTCTCTACTCTATCTCGTGCCCATTTAAACGGACTTGTCACTTGAAGTTTCGGAGTCATCTTCTTTCATTCAAGCTGCTATATAATAGACTGTATTACAGATTTAAGAGATCTTATCCAGATATCGGGTGGGCAGATCTCTTATACCTTTATAACTTCACCTTTTATTTTCCTTGTAGGTACTTGTATATCTCTGATACTCATTCTTTACCCGATCATATCGACCCTCACCCGTATAGAACACGATCTCTACAAAATGATCCTGAGCTTCTAAAATGGTGTGTAGCTGGACAATCTTACGTTTATTTACTACTTGGTACCCTTCCATCTGAATCCCCTTCAAACCATTGATTTCAACAGACGTGCGTTCTGGAACGAGAATGGAGTTCTCTGGATCAGCATACGTTTCAGCGACATAACGTCCATACTCCTCTAACGTTAGATCGGAATCAGATTCTTCCTTTGGTTCGAGATATATCGACATGTAATCATTGTTTGCCTGCAGAGAGATATCCAGATCTGAACCCCGTAATTCAAAATCTTGAACTTCCCAATTAGATGGAGTACGGATCTGGAATTGAGAATATTTTCCCTGATGCGATGTAAGATCCGTCGATGAAAGGACAAGGTCTGATGGTTCATCATTCAATATCCGAAATTGTTGAGACATTTTTTCGAAAAATTCCCGGTCTGCTAACGTAAATTCATACATCGATGTATATGTAATGATATAAAAATGGTGGTTACTTTCTAGGTATGCTGTAATGTACCCGAATTGATTCCTCTCATAACTGGTTCTTCCTTCTTTTACGTAAGCCTCCTTTTTATCAATAGTTAGATTGCTGGTTCTGATGATCTCATCTTTCTTTCTCTTTGGGCCTTGTGTGGATTCAATATTTTTCTTGTGGATTGCCATGTAATCAGTCAATGACGTATCCGGTAAGTAGTCTGCCCGGTTCACTCGGTCGATTCGGATGGACTTCGTTCGATCCACTGTCGCTAACTTCAATAGTGATGGATTAGTAAGTTCTGTTGAAACCTTCCAATCCGAAGAGAGGGTTATCTCCACTTCCTTGTTCTTAGAAAACATTGTTACAGGTGTTTCATTAACCGTCTTTTCCGAAGAAATGGATTTGGAGACCGCAGGAGTATTGGGAATACCAGACGAAGAACTGCACGCAGTAAGCGTAACAACCATAAACAGATTAATTGTGAGTATCATTCTTTTATTGGACAATGACAAATCTCCTTTGTTCTAGGTAGTATGTCGACACTACACAGGGGTAATTTACCATTTATATCGGCAATTTGGATATCACTTATTAGGTTCTGTTAAGCATAATTTTTTTAACGCATCAAGCCCAAAAAAAAGAGATCTGCCCTGTTTCAGGTCAGATCTCTTCTCCAACTTATCTTGTGCCCACTTACTGGGACTTGTCACTTGGCGTTTCGGCATCGGTTTTATTCTTTGTACCTTTACTTTTATAAGGCTTCGGGGCACTTTTCGCCCGGTTAGCGGCGGCTTGCCAACGATTCCAGCCCTTTTTGCCAGTACCACGGCCGGTGCCACCTTTTCCTTTTGCTTTGCTCATGTTATCACTCCAATAATCCTGTATATGCTTAAAAATGACCGTCCTCGGTAACTTATTATGCAACCCAGCCCATCTTCTTCACTTCCAGCTTTCTTATTATAACAAAAATTGACGTCTTTACGTTCATTTCCATAAATCATTGTATTGTTATTCTGTTATGAAAGCGGTATAGTGGACATAATTGAAAGAGGAAGCTGTGTCTTCTTCGGGATTGTTACTGGTAAGCAGGCGATACCCAAACAAAAGGCTGTCTAATAAGCCTTTGTTTGGGTTTTTTGTTATTATTACGAGCTATTGAGGTGAACACATACATGATCATCCGACAGATTTTCAACAACAACGTCATTCGCGCCGAGAATCAGGTAGGCCAAGAGTTTGTTGTCATCGGCAACGGTCTGGGCTTCAAGAAGAAGAATGGACAGCCCGTGGATGAGGATAAAATCGAGAAAACCTTTGTGCTGAAATCGGATAAAATACCGCAAAAATTGATTGACCTGATCGGTGAAACATCGGTTGAATATTTAAAATTGGCTGACGAAATTGTAGGCTATGCCAAAAAGGAAATGGGCGATATTTTTAGTGATAATATCTATATATCATTGATCGATCATATTCAGTTTGCCATTACCCGGTACCGTAAATCCGTCGGGCTGAAGAATTCCCTTTTATGGCAAATCAAGAAATTTTACAAAAAGGAATTTTGGATTGGCATGAATGCCGTGAATCTGATTCAGGAACAATTCGGCATCCAAATGGATGAGCATGAGGCCAGCTTTATTGCCATGCACTTTGTCAACGCCCGGCAAGATGGTCAGGGTATGAAACAAACGGTTGAAATTACCGAGGTTATTGATGATATTTTCAATATTGTCACCAATCATTACCACATTGCCCTGGATGAAAATTCATTTAATTATTCCCGGTTTATTACCCATCTGCAATACTTTGTACAAAGAATGCTGAGTAATGAACAAGAGCAATTTGCATCGGGTGATAACTTCCTGTATGAGCAGGTTAAAGACAAATATGCCAAGGCTTTTCAGTGTACACAATTGATTAATCAATACCTTGAAGAGAAGTTTGAAAGCGCCATGTCCATTGATGAAAAAGTGTATTTGACGATCCATATTCACCGTGTCACTTCACGTAACGAAATGCTGGACGCTGAATAAAAAAAGCTTGCAAACGATTTCGGCGTCATTTATAGTAGGTCTCACAACTTAACGACAAGGATTGTTACTGGTAAAGCAGGCGATACCTAAATGATTGGCAACGGGTCATTTTTCTGATGATCATAGCCATTCGTTTAGGTATTTTTTTGTTTTCAGGCAATCTTAACAACAAAGGAGAATGAACATGGATCATAAAAAAATGGGGGATGACATCGTTCGCCTCGTCGGCGGAGAAGCCAATATTAACGGGCTTGTCCACTGTGCAACCCGGCTGAGATTCGATCTGAAGGATTCGAAAAAGGCAGAACGAGAAACGCTCGAGAAACACGATGGTATCATTACCGTTGTCGAAAGCGGTGGACAGTTCCAGGTCGTCATTGGCAGCAATGTGGCTCATGTATATGCAGAGATCATGAAGAACAGAGATTTTGGAGGAGATTCTTCCTCATCCGCTGAGTCTACAGGAGAAAAAACCTCGGTATTATCCAAAGTCTTTGAAGTTATATCCGGAAGTTTCTCACCGTTAATCCCGGCCATGGCAGGATCAGGTATGTTAAAAGCTTTGCTGACTGTCCTGACCATGCTTGGATGGATGTCTGATACAAGTGACACGTACCTGATTCTATCTGCTGCCGGCAACGCAGTCTTTTATTTCTTACCTATCTTCCTCGGTATCACACTTGGTATGAAACTGAAAGCCAATCCTTATGTAGCCGGGGTAATTGGTGCCGCCCTGATGGAACCGAACTTCACCGGACTGATGGATAAAGGCTCGGATGTATCGTTCCTCGGCATACCGGTTGTCATGATGAATTATTCAGCCAGCGTGTTCCCGATCTTCATATCGATCAGCATCTACGCTGTACTTGACAAACTACTGAAGAAAATCATTTTGAAAGATCTGCAATTGTTCCTGGTACCAATGATTGCACTGATGATTATGGTTCCTTTGTCCGCAATGGCCTTCGGACCATTTGGCACCACGGTAGGTGACTGGATTTCCTCCGGCGTAACTTGGCTTATTGGCGTCAGCGGTATTTTGTCAGGAATTGTACTGGGTGGATTCATGACCTTCATGGTTGTCTTCGGACTCCACTGGGGCTTCACACCAATCACGATTCAGAATATCGGGGTTGGCGGCGATCCAATTGAAGCTATGGCTGCTGCAGCCGTGTTTGCACAAATTGGTGTAGCATTTGGTATTTTCCTGAAAGCCAAAAAGAACAAAACCCTGAGAACCCTTGCAGGCTCCACCAGCCTCACCGGTTTACTTGCAGGTGTCACTGAACCGATCGTATACGGTCTGATCTTGCGTTATAAACGAGTGATTCCTATCGTTGTCATTGCAGGTGCGATCGGCGGTGCCATTAATGGTCACTTCGGCGTTAAAATGACTGCTTATGTGTTCCACAATATATTTGCCATTCCTGTCTATACACCAACGGTTGTATACGTGATTGCGATTGCCTGCTCCTTTGCTGTAGCAGCGGTATTGACCGTGATGTTCGGTTATGAAAGCAAAACGAAAGACACAGTTTCCGAGAAAAATGAATCTGTCTCTAGCACATCTGTTGAAAGTACGCCGATAGATCTTCCTGTCGTACCTGAGACCAAAACAACAGAAATCAAGAAAGAACAAATTTATAGCCCACTTACAGGTAAAGCCGTAGCACTGAGTACCATTAATGACCCAGCTTTTTCGACTGGTGCTATGGGCAAAGGTTTGGCGATTGTCCCTGAGATTGGTGAAGTTGTTGCTCCGGTAGACGGTGTGGTCACTTCCCTCTTCCCGACTGGACATGCCATTGGATTAACCACCAACGCAGGAACGGAAATCTTGATTCATATTGGCATCAACACAGTAGCACTGAAAGGAAAACACTTCTCTCCTGTAGTTAAGGAAGGGGATATCGTCAGACAGGGCGATCTGTTGATCCAATTTGAAATCGATAAAATTAAAGAAGCCGGATACGAAACGGTGACTCCTGTCATTGTTACTCTTACCCAGCAGGAAGTGGATGTATTCGAAACGACTCAAGAGCATGTACAGAAAAACGATGTCCTGTTGACTTTGGTTGTCTAACTCAACTCATATCATATGTATTCAATTTAGGAGGAACTAACAATGAAGCATACTCAACTTAAACCATTTCCTAAAGATTTCTTCTGGGGAGGTTCAACCTCTGCCTATCAAATTGAGGGAGCCTGGAATGAAGATGGCAAAGGCCCTTCTGTCATCGACATGGGCAATCATGTGGAAGGCGTAACCGACTTCAAGGTAACCAGTGATCACTATCATATGTACAAAGAAGATGTGGCCCTGATGGCCGAAATGGGCTTCAAAGCCTACCGTTTCTCCATCGCATGGACACGCATCTATCCGCAAGGCGCAGGTGAAGTAAATCCAAAAGGGCTGGCATTTTATGATTCCTTGATTGATGAGTTGATTAAATACGGCATTGAGCCCATCGTGACCATGTATCACTTTGATCTTCCTTATGCGCTTGAAGAAAAAGGGGGCTGGTCCAACCGCGCAACGATAGATGCCTTTGAACAATATGCCAAAACGCTTTATGAGAACTACGGTGACCGGGTCAAATATTGGCTGACCATCAACGAACAAAATATGTTGATCCTACATCCTGGCTCTCTGGGTACACTGGATACAACGCTTGTTGATCCGCAAAAAACACTGTATCAGCAAAATCACCACATGCTGGTCGCTCAAGCCAAAGCCATGGTCCTGTGTCATGAGATGCTGCCTGAAGCCAAAATCGGCCCGGCTCCCAATATCGGTGTAATCTATCCCGCGAGCTCCAAACCGGAAGATACGCTCGCTGCTGATAACTATGCTGCCATTCGCAACTGGCTCTATCTCGATATGGCGGTATATGGACGCTACAATCATATTGCCTGGAGTTATCTCGAAGAAAAAGGATATACCCCTGTCATTGAAGATGGAGACATGGATATCCTGGCTCAAGGAAACCCTGACTTTATTGCGTTCAACTACTATACTTCCCAAACCGTTGGTGAAAGTCTAAACGATGGTAATGACTTCTCCCATACAGGAGATCAGCACGAAATCGTAGGAGAACCGGGTGCATATAGAGGATCTGTGAATCCGAACCTGCAAAAAACGGAGTTTGGTTGGGAAATTGATCCGGTCGGCTTCCGCTCTACCCTTCGTCAGATTTACTCCCGTTATCATCTGCCATTGATCGTTACCGAGAATGGTCTGGGTGCATTTGATAAACTGGAGGAAGGCGACGTGGTCAACGACCCTTACCGCATCGAGTTTTTCAATAAACATATCGAACAGATTCAACTGGCTATTACAGACGGTGTAGATGTATTCGGCTTCTGCCCTTGGTCTGCGATTGACCTGGTCAGCACACATCAAGGATCAAGCAAACGTTATGGATTCATCTACGTGGATCGGGAAGAATTCGATATCAAGGAATTAAGACGTATCCGCAAACAGAGCTTCCACTGGTATCAAAAACTGATTGAAACCAATGGAGAAGTCCGTTAATACTGTAAATTAAAAAGCCAGTCGTTTACACATCGTTCATGTGTAGCCGACTGGCTTTTTGTGTTGGTTCACTCACGCATTCTTATTCAAATCAGGATTACATTTCTGCTTTGGCGTTGCCTGTGGAGTTAACTCCTCTTAACACCCGCAGAGATAATAGGAAACAGATTGCCAGAACAAAAGCTGCTGAAACGTAAGGATAGTTGATATTCACATCAAACAATGCTCCCGCTACAATGGGACCTGCGATATTGCCCAAACTTGTGTAGGCTGAGTTCAATCCGGCCACAAAGCCTTGCTGTTCTTCCGCCAGTTTGGACATCTGCGTACTGATTGCCGGACGCAATATATCCATACCTAGGAACACGATAAACGTTACGACAAGAATCATCCAGTAGGTGTTCACAAACAAGGTTAACAGTACAAATACGGCTACAAAAAGCAAACAGACCGAAATGACTTTTTTCTCACCAAACCGATTTAACAGCCAGCCAATCAGTGAGACCTGCACCACGGCTCCCGCAATGGAACCAAACGTAATAATGAATGCAATGTCTTTTGTCGTGAAACCAAACTTGTGATCCACAAACAGTGAAAATACCGTCTCATAGTTCGCCAGACCAAATGCCATAACAAACACGATAATCAAGCTGAAAAAGTAAGGCTCCCGGTACGAATGCAGCAACTGGGAAACCATGCCCGGGCTTTTGACCTTCGGTGCACCCGCAACAGGTTTGGTTTGCTCTCCGGTAATTCTGGTCGATTCCGGCAAAATAATCAACGTAATGATAGATGCCAGCAAACCCGCAATACCTGCGGCATAGAAAGGAATCCGAATACCAAAGTCAGCGATATATCCGCCGATCCCCGGACCAATGATAAATCCTGTAGTAATTGCGGCATTAATTAATCCCATGCCTTTACCGCGTTCTTCTTCTGTCGTAATATCTGCGGTATAGGCCATTACTGCTGGGAAGATCATCGCTGCACCGATCCCTCCAAGCATCCGGGCTGCGAAGAGCAGCGATGGTGCATTCACAGCACCAAACATAAACTCCGATACAGCAAAGATTAACATCCCGCCAACAATAATTTTTTTACGTCCCAAGATGTCAGACCAACGGCCCGCAACTGGAGAAAATAGAAACTGCGTGAAGGAGAATGCTGCTACCAGCAAACCAACCGTGAACCCGGTGATATGCAGTAGATCCATGTACGCAGGCATAATAGGTACCACAAGACCTATACCTGTAAAAACGAGAAAAATATTAAACATTAACAGCAGCAATGCGCCCCTGTTCCGTGTAAGTAATGCCATGATTCCATCCTCCGTAGTTGTCAAAATGTTGCCTTAAGCTTTATCTTTTGCTATTCCATACAAGAATACGCTAGCCGCTTGGCGGTACAAGGCAAGAGCCTGTTCTGGCTCCATTCCGCGCGACAGCTGACTAAGTCCAATAATGGTACTTTCCAGAATGAGCGCAAGATTGTCAGCGTTGTCCGCATTGAACTCTCCGCTCTCTATCCCCTGTTCCACCAATTGTTTGTTAAATTGAATATGCCGCTCAAACATCAAAGCTATGCGTTCTTCAATATCATTTTCTTTCTTTTCCCCCGTAAAGAACTCATCTGCAGCCTTGGTTAGCGGGTGATTCATATCGTCGAGGATTAATTGTTCTGCCAAGCCGTAGATCTTTTCTGTAGACGTATTATACAAATGTTCCTTGGCCGCCCAATTTTCTTCCCATTCCCGATCCCACTCATCAATCAGATACAGAAAGAGGCCTTCCTTACTTTTAAAATGGTAATAGATATTGCCTTTGCTGCTGCCTGTCGCAGTCACAATATCTTCAATGGAAGTTGCTTTATACCCTTTTTGCACAAAAAGAGCTCTTGAGGCATCCGCAAGTTTCTTCTTGGTCTGCTCGGTTTGAATTTGCTTTTTATTCATACTCATACATTTCACTCCACCTCTTGCATACTGAACGTTCGTTCTGTATTTTAACAGAAGCATCAAACTTAAGCAATCAAAAAGGAGAATCGGCTTGGCGCCCATTCTCCCTTCACATCTTTATTTCACTTTTTTCCCTTGGCCATGAAGTATTTTCAGTTGTCCATTTTCATAACCGACTTGATACGTAACTTTATATTTCGTGGTGACCAATTCACCATCTTTTCGTTCATCTGCTGTAATAACCGCAGTGACCTCTATTTCATCATTTGACTTATCCGAGGATGAAACTTCGGCGATGGTAACATAACTGGTGTTGATGTAACCTTCACGGAACTTGGCATAACTTATACCGCTCTGCCACTCACTGCCAAGCAAGGCATAGGCGGTAACATAGTCATTCAGATTCAGGTTCATATAAAATTCGGTCACCAGACCCTCCGCTTCCAAAGAAGCTGAGTCTGCTCCCTGACTGCCACTCGTCTGAACCGCCGTTTTAGATGATGGTTTCTCAGACCAGGCCTGGACCTGCTTCAATACGCTGGTGATAGGAATGCTGAACCCGATTCCGCCTTCCTGCTCCACAACGGCTGAATTAATGCCCAATACTTCACCGGTGTCCGCACTGATCAGTGGGCCACCACTATTGCCGTGTGTAATGGGCGCCGAGATTTGATACAGATTACTATAGATATACGGGGCAATTTCGAAGCTGCGACCAACACCGCTGATAATGCCTGTAGTTACGGTGTTCTCCAGACCTAGCGGACTGCCCAGAGCGAGAACCTCATCTCCCGTCTCCGCTTTGGATTTGGCGATAGGCAGCGGTTTAACTTTTTTCAGATCAGGCACCCTGACGACAGCAATATCCGTCTCTTCTCCAATCCCGATAACGGTTCCTCTATACTCCTCATGATTCAGGGTTCGAATCGTTACTTCTTTCGAGCCCTCCACCACGTGAGCATTGGTTACCACATCCCCCTGATCATTGTAGAGAAAACCGGAACCCAGTCCGCTGCTGCTTTCAATCGTAACCACTTTCTTCTGACTCTCTTCAATAATCTGTTTACGTGTTTTCTTCACGGTTGTCTGGGAGGACGGTTTAGACGCTGTAGTTGCCGTTTCCTTCGTAGTGACAACAGCCAGTCTTGGTCCATCCTGCAGTTGATCTGCTGAATACTGATGAATCCAGAACCCCCCTCCTGCTCCTGCTCCAATAATGATTGCACTGGATATAATCGTACTCCATGTTCGTTTGGCCATTACAACCTGTCCTCCTATTCCAGATACCACGTTGCGTTCACTACAGAAACTTCAGCTTCCTCGTACACACCGTAATAATACGTTTCAAAAAATCCCTGATCCCCTACATCCAGCCAGCTTGGGTACACATCCGCATAGGTTTGACCGAGATATGCCCCGTCTGAGCTGTAGATGTCCAACATAACCGTCACGGAAGAGATAGGCCGAGTGGCATTATTCACGATTGAGCCGCTAATATACAGGTCGCCATACATATCAAGCGTCGCTTCTACGTCTACAATGCTCACCGCTGCTGTACGGTTTTTCAGGTCTTCTTCTGCCGCTTGTTGCTCAGCAAGTTGAATTCGTTCAGCTTCTGCTTTTTCAAAAGCCTTCTTCTCGCTCAGCACCCTTTCGCGATATGCTGTCAGTTTGTCATCCTCGGGCGCGTAGGACAGTCCCTGATCAACGGTTTGCAATGCAGCCGCAAAATCCTTTTTCTTCACTTGCTGTTCAGCTTGCTTATAGCTAAGTCCAGCCAGCTTGTCGATGATTTGTTTCTGAACCGCCTCTGCTTCCTTGCCTTTCAATTTTGATACAGTGTCCAATTTCTCAGCAAGTGCCTGTACGGTTGTCAAACTATCGATTTCTTTCTTCACCTTCAGGACAGCCAGTGTCACCTTGTTGTTGTTTAGAGTCGTACGCACCTTGGCAAAAACCGGTTCTTCTCGCTCTTTCAACACTTTTGCTACAGCCTGAAGTGTCTTGTCACCGGCAGCAAGTTTTCCCGTTTTCAAACTTGTCGCAGCTTCGTTCAGCTGATTCATCAGATTGAAGGCTTTGGCTGTAATTTGGCGATCCTTCACAAGGCCATCAACATTGGGCCGTTTCGCAAGAGCCGAATCCAGAAGTTGAAGCGCCTCTTGATATTTACCATCTAAGGCAGCCTGCTCCGCCTGTTGATGCAGTGATTTTACCTCCGCATTGATCCCCATCTCCTGCTTGTAATAATAAGTCAACAAGGCCCCCATCACCGCTGCCAGAAGCAGTGGGATAATCCAGCTAAATGCTCGGCCTTGTGCCGTATTGCTCTGCTTCGGTGCAGACTGCTGCTGTCTGGATAACTGATCTAGTGCTTTTCCTGTTCCACTTTCCAGACCAACTGCTGTTTCTGCCCAAATCTGTTCATCGGTAGAGCTTGAATCTTTTAATTTCGTTCTACACTTTCTACATGTGCTATCCCCTGGATTGCTTTTGGTCCCACATACGTGACAATACACCCTGATCCCTCCATCAAAAAGAACGTATGTATACTATGCTATTTTTACATGAATCGACACTTATCATATAGTAAAAAGGTAAATTACACCATAAGTTATTCGGATAAATCCGGTGTCTATTCCTCCAAATCGAAATGATTATGTATTTATGTATGATTCAGATAAATGAACGCAAAAAGTACCTCCCTGTTCATAGGAAGGCACTGATTAACTAATGTATTCTATTCTTGCGTAGGAAAGCTGCTTAGATCCATATAGGAAACTTCCCACAGATGATCATCCGGGTCCTGAAAACTCCACCCATACATAAACCCATGATCTTGAGGATCGTTATACGGTTTGGCGCCAGCATCCAGGGCAGCTTGTACAATCAGATCGACCTGTTCACGACTCTCCACCGACAAGGCTACGATGACTTCTGCCGTGTCCGCCGCATTGGATATTTTTTTCGAAATAAACGATTGAAAACGATCCTCCACCAGCAGCATCGCATAGATGTTATCTCCAATGATCATGCAGGTTGCAGATTCGTCTGTAAAGTTCGCATTGAACTCAAACCCTACTTTGGTAAAAAAATCAACGGACCTCTTCAAATCCTTAACGGGCAAATTAACAAATATCTGCTTAGCGCGAACAGCCACCATCGATCACCTCAATCTAATAGAATGGATTTCACCTCAAAATAACATCTCGCGTATACGCTGTCAATTCAATATAATAACGATATTCCAGACTGTGAGGTGAAACGGATGTTATTCCGAATCGTTCGAAGTAATTAGTCGTCGGGCTGGGTCAAAACGCGTACCAGCTAACATGGGATACGTCTGCCCTTTTGAGCCTGTTCGGCATCTAATCGTAACGATTTGGCACAACATCTGTCTAGAATCAAGAACTCACATTGGAGGAATCATATAATGAAGAAAAAGATGGACTATACTACTTTTTACGAACGTATTGGGCGATTGAATGGCTGGGACTTCAGCTCCCTGAAAGTGACTTCAGAGGGAATCAAATGGAATTTCTACGAGGAAGTTATACGCTGCACCGAACCATCTGATCTATTGCTTGATATTGGTACAGGTGGTGGAGAAGTAGTTCTGTCCATCGCGGATGCCGCACTATTATTGGTTGGAATCGACCTTTCCCTGGGAATGATTGAGACTGCCCAGCGTAATCTCAAGGCATCTGGTTCCCGTTCGAATGTCCGTTTTGTGCATATGAATGCAGAGCAACTGACATTTCCAGATCAATTCTTCAATGTAGTGTCCTCCAGACACTGCGACTTCTGCGCTACAGAAGTATTCAGGGTATTGGACGATGGCGGTGTATTCCTTACCCAACAAGTCAGTGAACATGATAAATATAATGTAAAAAATGCCTTTGGCCGTGGTCAAGCCTCAGATGTTCAGCCTGGCACATTAATGGAACGATACAAACGTGAGCTTCGCGAAGCGGGTTTTCGTGACATTGAGACACACGAATATAATGCAACAGAATATTACGCCACGCCTGATGATCTGCTTTTCCTGTTGACCCACGCACCGATCATTCCCGGTTTTGGAGAGAAGGAATCTGACTTCAAGCGTTTCCAACAGTTTGTTGAGCAAAATCGCTGCGATAAAGGGATTCGAACGAACTCGGCACGTTTTATGCTGACTGCTCGGAAATAAATCTTATAACATAAAGGCAAAATAAAGCCCATCCGCCATTTTAGTAACATGAATGGTGGATGGGCTCTTCAAATACTAAAGATACATCGTAAATCGCAATCCAATTACTGTATTACTCCCTTTTTCTCCAGGAAAGGCTTTAATTTACCCAAAACATAATGACTGCCGCCTCTACCGTTCACTTGTTCAATGACTGCGGCTATTAGGAAGGATGGTGATTCGGTATCGAACACCACGACAAATCCGTTCTCCTGTCCTTTTTCACCCTTCTTGGCCTTCAGCTCGGCAGTCCCTGTCTTGGCCGCCAGTCCTTCAGGGAGTGAGTTCAAGGAATGAGCCGTTCCTCCCGATCGGGTCACAACCTCGCTCAATGCATCCTTCACCGTATTTGCCACTTCAGGCGTAATCACAACTTCCGGTTCGACGGTTTCCTTCTCCTCTATCAGTACGGGCTTCACCATTTTTCCTTCATTAATAAAAGGAGTGAAGGACGAAGCCAGATGGATCGGCGACATCAACATTTCTCCCTGTCCATAGGACGTGTCAGCGAGCAGCACCTCGGATGATAGATCGAGATGAGCCTCGTTTGCATACTGACTTGGTTTCAAATACAGTTCATCCAGTCCAAAGTTGTCTCCAAAACCGAACTTCTGGATGCCATCTATGAACTTAGCGCTGCCCATCTCTATGGCTTCCTTCGCAAAATAAATATTGTCCGAGTAGACCAGCGCATCAACCATGTTCACCGGGGATACACTTTTCACACGTTTCACATAGTAACCGCCCCAGCTCTCATCCTTGCGCCATTGCAGACCAGAGATATCATGCGATTTGTCGGCTGTGGTAACCTTCTCCATCAGACCTGCTGCTGCCGTAATGGCTTTAAAGGTTGAACCTGGTGCATAACGATTCGTAAACCTGTTGATAAAAGGTAGCTTCCCATCTGCTGAATAGGCATCCCACTCTGCCTGCGTCAGTCCTGTAACCATCTTGTTCGGATTATAGGCGGGCGCACTTGCCAGTGCCAGCAAATTACCATCCGTTGGGTTCATCAGCACCATTGCTCCGGCGTCACCGCCACTCGATAATGTCTTATACAACTTGCGCTGTTGCTCAGAGCTTATCGTCAGTTGAATATTCTCTCCATCCACTGCATCCTTGCGAATAAGCTCAGAGCGAGTGTTTCCAGATTCATCGGTGATCTCGATCAGGCCACCTCGTTCGCCGCGAAGCTGTTTCTCCAGGGATTGCTCCAGTCCGGCTTTGCCAATCCAATCTTCCGCACGATAATAGCCTTCCGTATCTTTCTCCAAATCTTCCTTGGTGGCCTTGCGCACATAACCGATTAGATGAGCAGCAGCCTCACCAAGAGGATAATATCGTATTTCCTTGGATTGAACTTGCACACCAGCCAGTGCTGTAGGCACCCGGGAGTCTTCGGTTGAAGCAATCGGGACAAAATATTCTGGCTTCACCCATTTCTGTGCAAGCGCGGTGTTAATCATAGCTTCTGTTACTTTGTAATGCTCCGCGATCCGGGCGATCATCGCCTCTGGATTCTCTCCCAACTTCTCAGGTATGATACCCCATTCATATATATTTCCTTTTGTTGCGAGGGGCAGCCCTTCACGATCAACAATGTCTCCACGTTCCGGGAAAAGGGTTCTCACCCGAACTTTGCTTCCCTTGACCATGTCAGTCAGAATCATGGATGGCTTCCAGTTGATCCGCCAGACTTTGCCACCCTCCTCAAGCTCTTCACGCACCAGTTTCAGTGTATGTGTCTCATCCACTTCCCCCAGGAAAGTCGTTAACTGCAGACTGTAGTCCACTTCATAGGCATCCGGGTTTTGGTTTTGGTTATTATTTTCTTTACCCTTGCCATCCGTTGTCTCTTCGATTACTTTCGGTTTCAATTCTGCTTTAATCGCAGAAACCTCCATACCCGAATAGATTGCGTTGTATTTTTCCACAAATTGCTCACGGTTCATACCGGATTCTTTCAATGAAGCAGGTGTCATCAAGGTATACAGTTGATCAAATTCTTTCTTTTGCAAATGCTCTATGTACTGATTAGCGGTTACCTCGGGCTTTACTTCCTCTGTTTTGCTATTCTGCATGTATAAGTACATTCCGATTCCACCGGCAAATAAGATGGGAAGCAGTCCATAAATAATTTTACGTTTCGATTTCATCATATCACCTCTAATATACACTATAGATTTCCAGCCTCAATTAAACAATGGAACAAATCTGACGAATTTATCATTAAAAATAGCCGAAAGCTCACATAATATGTTTAAATAAGGAGAGTGAGATTACAGTAAAGGAGCCCGATGATGGAAATCAGCTATTTTTTACTCCCCAAAGCCGAAGTGGCCTATATCAAGTCTTCCGCTTCCATGAAAGATGCGATCGAGCAGCTTGAATTGCAGCATTATACCGCCATTCCCGTGATTGACCAGGATGGAAAATATGTTGCCACCCTGTCCGAAGGCGATTTGTTATGGAAAATGCGGAGCACTCCTGGACTGACATTTGAGACGATGGATCAGGTCCAAGTGCATGAGATCGACAACCGTGTATATAATGAATGTGTCTTTATTAAGGCAGAAATGGAAGATATGCTGACGCTGGCAGCAGATCAAAACTTTGTGCCTGTGGTGGATGTGGACCGTGTCTTCCTCGGTATTATCCGTCGCAAGGATATTATTGAGTATTATACGCGCAACATCTCCGACTAAATTTGAAATGAATATATGCCTTTTGCTGATCACAATGGCAGAAGACTGAAACAGAAATGACGAGTCCTTGGGGCAATATCATTAAGTTACTTAACTTAATGACATTGCACATTGAGCTCGTCATTTTTGTGTTTTCAGATAACATCCGGCCTCTACTTTCATTTATGCGAAAAAACAAATAAACATATTGCGCAATTTTCGACAAATAACTACAATAATTATTATGATACGACAAAATTAACCATCAAAAATTGAACCTAAGGTTCTATATTTTTCGAGGTCCTATCTCTTTTTTCAGAATTTGTTCAGAATCATTTAGTACAATGATCACATTCTTTTTATTCCGATAGGCGGCACTACTCAGAAAAATCAGGAAGAGGTATTCACTTGAACTACTTAAGTACACGCAACAAGATACTTGTCACAGCTACTGTGATTATGTCTTGTATTTACGTCATTTGGCGTACATTTTTCACCATTCCTTTTGGACATGGCCCTCTCGCTGTAACCGCAGGTCTTGCCCTCCTCATTGTCGAACTTATAGGTATGTTCGAACTCGCCGTCCATTTTTACAATATGACCCGGCTCGAATATCCCGAACTTCCCGTTGTTGACGAAGCCTTATATCCGGATGTGGATGTATTTATCGCAACTTATAATGAACCCACTTCGCTTCTGTTCAAAACGATTAATGGCTGTCTGAACATGGATTATCCTGATCGCTCCAAAGTACATATCCATCTGTGTGATGACTCGAACCGTCCCGAGATGCGGGACCTGGCTGCGCACCTGGGTATTAACTACCTTACGCGAACAGAGCATGTACATGCCAAGGCGGGTAACCTGAACAATGCCATGAAGCATACGTCTTCCCCGCTAATCGTCACCTTTGATGCAGATATGATTCCAAAACATGATTTTCTGACGTCGTGCGTTCCCTATTTTCTGACCGGAGAAAAAATTGGTTTTGTGCAAACACCACAGAGTTTCTATAATCCGGATCAGTTCCAGTACAATCTGTACTCCGAGAACCGGATACCGAATGAACAGGATTATTTCTATCGGGACGTACAAGTAGGTCGCAACAAATCCAATTCCGTCATCTATGGCGGAACAAATACCGTACTCTCCAGACAGGCACTGGAAGACGTCGGCGGTTTCTATACCGGTTCCATTACAGAGGATTTCGCCACTGGTATTGAAATGCAAAGCAAAGGGTATCGTTGCTTCGCTACCAATAAAGTACTGGCCTCCGGACTTGCTCCCGGTGATCTGAAAAGTCTGATTAAACAGCGTCAGCGCTGGGCGCGCGGTTGTATTCAGACAGGTAAAAAAATGAACCTTCTCTTCAAAAAGGGACTTAGTTTTGCTCAAAAACTGAACTACATTTCTTCCATTACCTACTGGTACTCCGGGTTAAAACGACTGCTGTACATCATGTCACCCATACTGTTTGCCGTGTTCGGCGTTCTGGTTGTGAAATGTACCATTCTGGAGATTCTTGTGTTCTGGTTGCCGATGTATCTGTTGACCAACACCTGCCTGCGAATGTTATCCGGCAATATTCGGACCACCAAATGGACCAATGTATATGAGACCATTCTGTTCCCTTCCCTTCTGCCCGCCGTCATTCTGGAAACTCTGGGCATCACGAGGAACAAATTCGTCGTTACCCGCAAAGACGGTGCGCAAAATGATGATCGGAACTATCAGATTAAACAGATGATTCCTCATCTGATTCTGGCGGTACTATCCATTATCGGAATCGTTAATTGTATCCACTGGACATTTAGCCAAGGAACGATTGGTTTCCTCGTTGTGCTGTATTGGTTGTTGATCAATCTCTACAACATCATGATGTCGATCTTCTTCCTGGCTGGACGCAAAGTGTTCCGCAATCACGAGCGCTCAATGGCTGCCGTGGATTGCACGCTCACAACGGAAGGGGAGATCATCTCCTGCATCACCCATGATCTTTCGGAAGGCGGTATTTCCGTCATGCTGGATACACCGAAGTACATTCCAAGTGATATGGATATTGGCATTAAACTGGTAAATGACCGGTATTCAAGCGAGTTTACAGGCAAGGTGGCACATGTCGCTTCGATCGGAAACCGTTGGAAATATGCTTTTACCGTTAAGGATATCACGGAACAAGAGCAGCGCCAGCTGCTGCACATCATCTATGATCGCGAACCTACGCTGCCACAGAAGCTGGACAAGGATATCAGTACATTTGAAGACATTCGCCTGAATTTTGTACGTCGGGGTCAGAGTGAATTCATGTCCAACCGGAAGCTGGCACGAATTGCGCTAAATCGCGAATTGCCAACGGCAGATCATGGAATCGTGACATTGATGGATTTCAACTATGAATTCGTCCTGGTGGAGATGGAGCATCATGATTTGGCCAATGAGATCCAACTTTCGCTTAGCGAAGACATCTCACTGAAATGCATGTGGGTACAGTCCCTGCGTAACAAACGAGGCAATTTGTACCGTGTGACCAATATTCGTGATATTGCTCGCAACCATCAGATGCCAACCTTGGAAGCTCTGCTGAAACAGTGGAATAAGGAACATATTCAGTTGGGTAAAACAGGCCCTGCATCCCAGGGCAAGAACAACATCTCTCCAGACGAACTGAACGAGATGGCTTATTTATAGAGGGGAGGCAAGAAAGCATGATCAAGAAGTGGAAACAACTTACACTTGTTGCTAGTCTTGTTGTGTTATGGAACATGTATCCCATCCAGGCTGTTCAGGCAGAGCAGCTTAAGGTGAGTAGGAGTACACTCCATGAATGGAACAATGGAGCCAAGGTAGACGCCAGCGTTGATAAGCAAGGCAGTATTCAGATTAAGACCTCCACGCTGGGGCTCAAAAAAGGATACTATTCGGCCTACGTTTATGAGCTGCAGAATCGAGACTGGTCAGGCTATGGGGCTTTGACCTTCTCCATCCGCAATGAATCGGACCGAAGGTTGCCTCTTAATATCGTACTGACCCGAGCGGATAAAACCTCCCTTACTGTGTCTGATGATCGAAACGTCATCGTAGTCGAGAAATCAACCGGACACGCTGAACTGGTTCGTCCGTTATCTGGCCTGATTGCATTGGAACCGGGATTTGTCGGACAAATCCGCATCCCCTTTTCCAGCCTAATGGTCCAGGACAAGGCCAGCACGGCAGGTCAGGTGAACTTGGGTAAAGTCATTGGCTGGGGCATTACAACCACAACTCCCGAAAACGCCAAGCTGAGCTTCCGCATCGGCAACATCAAGCCATTGTCCAAGAAGCAAGCTGTGGTGGAGAACGGGCTCACCACCTTGCAAATGACTGGTGACGAACGTGTGGTGAAGCCTGTAGCCGGGGAATCCATTGCCCAATACGGTGTTGAATCCTCCTCAGAAGAAAAGCCCAATGTAAAATTCCAGCTCGACACCCCCGTGCAGGGAGTATCCATTACACCGGATGGACTGCTGACGCTGCATACCGATGTCGATGCTGAGCAGGCCACCATACGTGCACTTGTGAATGGCAAATGGAATCTGACAAAGACCGTCATGCTGGATCGCTCTTCAGCGATGAATGTTCAGGAGAAAGACGGGACGCCACGTTCTATTCCTGACCCATCTGAAATTACCAAGGTGCTCAGCCCTGCCGACCCACTGATGAAAACATCGGTGGGATGGTTTATTCGTCTCTTGTTAACAGCTGCCGGAATCCATGGACTCGTCCTCTACTGGATGTGGAGAAGACAACGGAATGCCCAGGGCGCCAGAAAGCGACGTTCCCGCAATGATCGACAAGCACGGCGACCTTTTCGCATGTAAACGAACCTTGCAGACCAACTCGCATCCTAAGATGCGGGTGTCTGTCTATTTTTAATTGAGCATGTTGCATCAATTGATACAACGTGCTCCCTTATATGATCCTCAAGGAGGAAAGGCAGTGCTCTTTTCCAGTGTAATCTTTCTATTTTATTTCCTGCCGCTTGTTCTGGGGCTGTATTACATACTGAGATTCTCGGTTACGGCCAAAAACATACTGCTGCTGGTTGCCAGCCTGCTCTTCTATGCATGGGGTGAACCGTGGTTTGTCCTCATCATGCTGGCCTCCATCTGTTTCAACTATATCTTCGCCCTGCTTGTGGACAAGTTCAGGGAACGAAGGAATGCCGCGTACACCATCATTACGTTGATGCTTATCGTCAATCTAGGTATGCTGTTCGTCTTTAAATACATGGCTTTTGCACTGCGTATTGTGAATGAGAATACAAGCTTTGGCCTAAATATCCCGAATATTGCGTTACCGCTAGGGATCTCGTTCTTCACCTTCCACGGAATTTCCTACGTCATCGACGTGTATCGCGGACATGGTGCCGTGCAAAAGAATCTCTTTTATGTGGCGCTATATATCTCCTTCTTCCCTCAGCTCGTTGCCGGACCGATTCTGCGCTATAACACGATTGCAGATCAGATGGTCAACCGTAAGGAGAGTTGGGACAAGTTCGCACTGGGCTGCTGCCGCTTCATTGTGGGCCTGGGTAAAAAAGTGCTTTTATCCAACAGCATGGCCATTGTCGCCGATCACATCTTTAGCATGGGGGGCACCTCGGATATTCCAGCAAGTCTGGCATGGCTGGGAGCCATCGCCTATACGTTGCAGATTTATTTTGATTTCTCAGGATACTCCGATATGGCGATTGGCCTCGCCCTCATGTTCGGGTTCAAGTTCGAAGAGAACTTCAGATATCCGTATATCTCCCGGTCCATCACTGAATTTTGGCGCCGCTGGCATATCTCGCTGGGCACCTGGTTCAAGGAATATGTCTATTTCCCACTCGGGGGATCACGTGTCACTAACAAGGATAAAATGATTCGCAATCTGCTCATCGTCTGGGGATTGACTGGCGTGTGGCATGGTGCGGAGTGGACATTTGTAGTCTGGGGATTGATTAACTTCGCATTCATTGCGCTGGAAAAAATCTCTAACTTTGATAAAGGTACCCGCTTCAACCCGCTGCGGCATCTCTATGCCATGTTTATTGTGGTCATCGGGTGGGTGATCTTCCGTTCACCGGATCTGCTGCAAGCTGGCAACTATCTGGGCAACATGTTCGGACTGTACGGCAATGGATTCTGGAGTGATACAACCTGGATGTTCCTGAAAGAGTACGCACTCTTCTTCATCCTCGGTATTCTGTTCTGCATGCCGATTGCCCCGCGAATGAACAAACTGATGGTGGACGGCGCCCGTTTCAGCAAACCATTGGAACTGGTGTACCCGGTCACAATCATCGTTTTATTCCTGGTCTGTGTATCGTATCTGGTCAAAGGTACATACAATCCGTTTATTTATTTCAATTTCTGAGAGAAGGCACAACCATGCACAACTTTTTTGCCAAAAAGAGAATCACGGCTTTCCTCTTCATTCTCGTGCTCGTGACATTCTCTGTTCTGAACATTATTCAATCCTTCGGGCCGATCCAAAAGACGCTGGCTTCAACGGACTTCCATTTTTCTGAAGCCAAAGAACTGATTCACGAACTGGATAACGACATTAATGAATATGTCTTTGATAAGTTCGGCTTCGTGGAAGCGTACGGATATATGCAGTCACTCATGTGGAAGAACGAGGAGAACAACTTCGAAGTCGTAAAAGACATGGAAGGCAAGCTGCACTATACCTACTTCGCTACAGGGCCAACGGATACGAAAGATCTGTCGGATCGGGTTGCAGCGCTGGGAGCACATTTGGACCCCAAAACTAAACTGACCTATGTGATGACACCAGACAAATACGTACGTGGGTATACCCAGTTCCCGGAAGGCATTCCTTACAATTATAACAACGAAACAGCCGACGGCTTTCTGACCAATCTTAAGCAGGATGGCATCGATACGGTGGATCTGCGCGAAGGTCTGTTGGAGAGTGGTATTCCGGCAAAGGATCTCTTTTTCACCACAGATCACCACTGGAAAATCAAGACCGCGTTCTGGGCCTTTGGCCAGCTGGTGAATCATCTGGACGGCATGTACGACAAGCCGCTGGACCCGGATCATTATTTCACGGACTTAAATAACTATAATGTGGTGCCGTATCAGGATATTTTCATTGGATCACAGGGTCGAAAAGCCGGGAAATACTTTGCTGGTGACGATGACTTTGACCTGATTTACCCGAAGTTCAAAACCGACTATTCGTTCTATTTCAAAACCGGCGAGACGGAAGCCACACTGAACGGCCGCTTTGAGGATGCGCTGCTTACAACCTATCCGCTGAATGTGCAAGGAGCTACCTATGATCTAACCGCTGACAAGTACTTTACGTACCTGTACGGAAATCAGGGAATCGTTCATGTGGTGAATAAAGACAAACCGAACGGACTCAAGGTACTGTTCATCAAGGACTCTCTCGCAGTGCCGATGATCTCCTTCCTGTCGACCGTCGTGTCCGAGATTTACCTGATTGATCCACGGTATTATACGGGGGACATCGTGGATTTCGCTAGCAAAACCGACCTGGATCACGTCTTTATATCCATATCGCCGCAGGATCTCGTAGATGAATTTTTCCCTTACGGATCGAAAGATTAACTCGGTGAAGAATCATTCATCTATATAAATTCGTAAGAAGGGTACCCCACAGCCAATGAGCTGGCAGACAGGGTACCCTTTTTTAATCCAATAGAATCAGTTTCGTTCACGCTTCGCCTTCTGTTCCTTATAATATTGCAAGACATCACGCGGGCTTCCTTGAAATGCTCTTTCCTTGCCATATGCATACGCCAGGTCCAAATTAGCAAAAGCTTCATCATGCTGCTCTAGCTTCATGCAGACTATACCCAGCTCAATCCACGGCCCGGTATTAATATCCGAACTTCGTGTTTGCAGTGCTATTTCTGCCCAAGGCTTCGCCAGCGCGTACTGCTTCATGTCCATATGTGCATTCACGTGACAGGAAGCGATCCAGCTTGCCATTTCCCAGTCGGTCTTCGGCTCGGGCAGCATCCCCCAAGCCTGATCATAATAGATCAGGGCTTGCTCATGCTGCTGCGTTTCATCCAGAACATTGCCTGCTTCTACCGTTTCAATAATTTGTCTCTCCAGTTCGGGATGCTCCGGTGTCAAATCTTTCACTCCGTAACCTCCTCCTCCAGTTCGAAATACCATTCCAGAAAGTTATTGAAGTTCGCCCACTGCGGTGTGCTTTCACCGCTCAGGAAACGTTCGATCGATTCACCAAGCTCCACCAGAGCCACATCTCCCGTTTGGCGGTTATAAAAGAATCCACCCTCGCCCTCAAAGCTGTCCAGCGGGATGTAGGCTTCTGGCAATCCCAACGTAAGTTGAGCCACCGTCATGTCCTCCAGATATACGGTGTTTTCCATAACCCAGCAGATCTGATAGATTTCCTGATGTCTGCTGTAAAAGGTCGGACCATCATCAGCATGCAAATAAAAATGTGCAAAATCAGATGCAAGATCAATACCCAGTTTACGTAAAGCTTCTTCGTACTCTGCTGGCACATCTTCATGCCACCAGCCCTGATTTTGACAATAATCAATCACTTTATTGGATAACATATTAAGCCTCCTAATGAATCGAACATGATGTAGCCATGATGAGTAAACCCTCTGGTACAATATAAATTGAACTAAAAATTATTTACACGTGGCACTCCGATGACAGAACAACCTTCCGATCGCTGTTATCCCCAGATTTTTGGGATTCCCTTTTTAAAGGGGAAAATCCGGGGATAAAGGCGAAGCGTATGCTTCCGATGCAGCTTTCTTTCAGAATGCTTTTAGCTCCGCTTCTTCAGGTTATTTCTGTCCTCTCCGTTATCGTGAAAAAGTTTAGTTCAATTGATATAGTTGATCTTTACCTATATAACGATATAACCTAGCCTGTTATGCGTTAAATCACGATAACGGTTTAACAGGTATCCATACTTGAGGAGGAAGACCCTGACCAGGGTAAACCTCAAGTTCCGGAATTCCTGCGTGCTTGTAAGGAGTGGCTCCGAACCATTCGCTCATAATATACTTCCACAACCGCTGTATCGCTTCTGGCGCCAATTCATCGGCTTCAAATACCATCCAGTGGGACGCGGGAATCTCTATTGAGAACAAACCCTCAGGCACTTCCCCGGAGTGTGAAGTTGCGATCCAATATTCCATTTGACCTCTGTGTAATTCACTCTGATCTATACAAATGCCAACCAAACCGGAGACGGCCCCGTTATTAAACTCGTTTAAACGATCTTCTATTCCGTCCGCCAAAGCTTCCTGCCACATCTTTGGAATCTCTCTCAAATTCTCGCCATCCACACAAGAAAACGTTCTTTTAATGCCTACGAAAGTTAGGGACTGCTGTTCAATCAAGTTATCTTTCACATTCATGGGATCGGCTCCTTTCAGAATGAACGAATTATTAGTATCTAACCGAAACGTGCCTACGCACGCGCATTCCGCAGGAGTTCCTGAAGTGATTGTTGCATAAACAATATATCCCCACGGATTTTACTATAAATACTGTATCAAAAGAGCAAGACGATTGGAAATAGCTTCATTCATATCCAGCCTTAATTTCCTAATTCTGGAGCAACTTTACCTTCATTTTTTCGTCTAATGATTAACTAACGACGAAGGAGATGACTATGCGAATAAGTTGCAGTCCCGGTTTCCCCGGGAGCATGATTGGGTCAATTGACCTTCAGCCTACCAAGTTTAATACGGGTGTTTCCAGCAACAGCGAGATCACTCATCACATTAACACTGAACTCATTGCCATTCCCTATATAGAAGATCCCGAATTCGGATCATACATTGATGCGATGAAGATGATGAAGGGAACGTACAAGGAAGAGTTCCACGTAAGCTATGATGTGGAATTTACGATTGATGTGGATAACAAGGGGTATATGTGCGAACCCAATTTCGATCTTAGTATTGAACCATAACTCCTACATCATTTGAATACAACAAGAGCACAAAGCGTTCCTGACTTACTTCGGATCACCTGTGCTCTTTTTGAATATAGGTTCTGTTTACCAAAAAATCATATTTCAGGGGTGATCACATGGATTTTCGAGAAGAAACACCTGAAGAAAAAAGAGAACGTCTAAGACAAGAAGAATTAAAGGGAAACCCCATGGGTACGTTGGGTGATGGCGTAAATCGTGCTCAATTTGGAAGCTTCGCAGATTTAGTTGGAGGTTTGGGATTGAAAGGCACTGGAATCCTCATTATATTATTGGTACTAGGATATGTAATTTATAAATTAGTATCCTAAATAAGGATTGGGGTAACTATGCATTCTTCGCTATGTGAATAAATAAGCGTACTCAAAGCTTTCCATTGAATACGCTTATTCGTTTGCAGAAAATACTCAACCATTTAAGCACTCAAGTCTTTCTTTTCTCCCTTTGCCACCAGCTTCTTGTGCTCCCACTTCTCAATCCAACCCCCAACCCGGATGAAAAAGAAAGCTACCGCCATCGAAAAGGTCACAATTCCGTAGAAACCGGCTCCCGTACCAATACCGACCCCACCTGCAAATAGGATCATCGCTGCCGATGTCAAACCTTTCACTTCAAATCCGGCCTTCATAATGAGTCCTGCTCCGAGAAAACCAAGGCCCGAGACGATTTGAGCCGCCAGACGCATCGGGTCCATCATCGTTCGGTTATGCAGCTGTCCGTACACTTCAACACTCTCAATGGATACGATTGTAATGAGTGCAGAAGCGACCGTGACAAATGTATACGTCTTTACGCCAGCCGGTTTGTTCTTATGGGTCCGATCGAATCCGATTAACAGCCCGAGCACAGCACTGATCAGAATTCGGACATAATATTCAAAAGGTACAGAGTTGCCCATCCAGGATGTAAACGTTATCATATTTAACCTCACAACATCCGAAACTCATTCTTGCTAATTCTTGATCGAGGAACAAGAGTTTCTTTCTATTATTTTGCTAGGCACGATCCTGTTATTCTCGTACGATCCCTCCAAAATACCCAGCTTATGCATAAGCAGCCTTACCGACTGAACACCCAGCTCCGATGGTTGCAAATCCATTCCCGTCAACGAAGGTCTTACCTGATGCATCATGGACTGATCACCGCAGATTACAAACAATGAGATATCTTCCGGCACACGAAGACCCGCATCGTTAATGGCATTAAGAGCGCTAAATGCAGTACGGTCGTCATCTGCAATAATGGCCGTAACCCTGCCCATGGGGTTCTTCACATTATGAAGTGTCTCATCATAGCCGTATTTAATATACTTGTCTGAATGAATACCTGGTTTGTAATGGATCATTCCGGGCTGGATCGTCACACCATGCTCCTGCAGTACCCGGACGAACTCTTCCGACCGCTCAATGGAAACAGTCATCTGCTCCCCGGCGTTCAGAAACATGATGTTCCGATGCCCCAGTCCAAGCAAATAATCGCAAATATCGCGCATGACCTGTTTATTATCATTATTGACGGTAGATACACCCTGAAGTCCCTTGTTAATGATTTTACCGATCGTGACGAACGGAATGTCATGCTGATACAGCAGATTGATCCGGTCATCCTCTTCTGTTGGTCCCAGCACAATGGCACCGTCAATAGGATAACTCGCAAGTGAAGGTGTCTTCACCTCTTCGGCAGCAATCATGTCCAGAAGCACCCGATATCCGTAATTGGAAGCTTCCAGAATGACACCATTGATAAACTGATTATGGAACACGCTGAAAAAGAATTTTCCGTGCGGAATCGTAAGCCCGATCGCCATTGTTTTCTTGGTGACCAAGCTTCTTGCAATATGATTCGGCACGTAATTCAATTCCTTCGAAATTTGCAGTACTTTCTCGGTTACCTTTTTGCTCGTTGGCCTTTTCTGGCTGAATACGTTGGATACCGTTCCCTTGGATACACCCGCCAGACGGGCTACATCATCAATCTTTGCCATTAGGAACAACCTCTCCTCAACACTAGTTCGATTTCGTCCTCGCGAGTTCAAAGATGACTGATGGTACCGTCAGGTTCATGTCGATGGTTAAGATGTCCTGGATTGCATCTCATCCTCAGTCTCGATTGGAACGCCGCGAAGCTGAAGCTGCTCTGCATAATGACAGGCAGCAAAATGATTATATCCTACTTCACGGAGTTCAGGAACGTGCTGGATGCATTTATCCGTCTTATACGAGCATCGGGGATGAAAATGACAGCCGCTTGGCGGATTGGCTGGATTCGGTACTTCCCCCTCCAGTATAATTCGTTCTTTTTTAAAATCCGGATTCGGTTGGGGCACGGCTGACATTAGCGCCTCGGTATAGGGATGCTGAGGATTCGAGAACAATGATTCCGTTGTTGCCAGTTCAACAATTCTGCCCAGATGCATAACCGCTACTCGGTCGGAAATGTTCTGTACGATGGAAAGATCATGCGAGATGAAGATATACGTGATCTTGAATTGCTCCTGCAAATCTTTGAGCAGATTGATAATCTGAGCCTGAATCGATACATCCAGCGCAGAGACCGCTTCATCACAGACAATCAGTCTGGGTTGTGTAATCAGCGCACGTGCAATGGCTATCCGCTGCCGCTGTCCCCCCGAAAATGCATGTGGGTAACGTTTCAGATAACTCACATTCAGACCTGTTTTCTCGGCAATTTCCATCACCTTCGTCTCCACTTCAGCCCTGCTCAGCTTAAAGTTCGCAATCAGCGGTTCGGCGATAATATCGAATACGCTCATCCGGGGGCTCAGTGAGGAATACGGATCTTGAAAAATCATCTGGATATCCTTGCGATATGCTTTGATCTCTTTGCCCTTCAAGTTTAGGTAATTCACTTCTTTTCCATCTTCCGCATGATAGACTACACTGCCTGAAGAAGCATCCACACCTCTGACGATGCAGCGTCCGAGCGTCGTTTTTCCACATCCGGATTCCCCGACAATACTGAGCGTCTCCCCTTCAAGGAGTTCAAATGAAATTTCGTTCAGAATATGAATGGGTTTTGGCTTTTTGAACAGGGCTTTTTTGGATTTGACCTGAAAGCTTTTGTTCAGGTTGAGGACTTCAAGAATGGGTTTGATCATTATGCTTCTCCTTCTCTCTGGTCCGCGTACAAGAAACATCTGACCATATGCTGGTCGGAAATCGCGGTTTTCGGTACAGCTTGTTGATTACATACACCTTCAATCCTGTCCTTGCAGCGATCATAGAATCCGCACATCGGAGGCATGTTGATCGGCATCGGAACGGAACCTTCAATGGAATCCAGCCGTTTGCTTTTGTTTCCTCCCAGTCTGGGCATCGATTTAAGTAACCCTTTCGTGTAGGGATGCTTCGGATTGTTGAAGATTTCTCTCATTGGGGCCTGCTCAACTATTCTCCCGAGATACATCACCGCAACCTCATCACACATCTCGGCGATAATACCCAGATCATGGGTCACCAGCAGAATGGCCATGCCAAATTCCGCCTGCAGACTTTTCATAAGTTCCAATACCTGAGCCTGAATGGTCACATCGAGCGCCGTCGTGGGCTCATCCGCAATCAGAATTTCGGGGTTACAGGACAATGCCATGGAGATCATCGCCCGCTGACGCATACCTCCCGAGAATTCATGCGGATATTGATCGAAACGCTTGGCCTGATCGGAAATCCCGACTTTGCTTAGCATCTCTAACGCGATTTTTTTGGCCTCTTTCTTATTCCTCGTCTGATGAATTCGAATCGCTTCCATGATTTGATTCCCGATGGTATACATCGGAGAGAAGGCCGTCATCGGCTCCTGAAAGATCATCGAGATTTTGCGGCCACGTATGGAGCGGATCTGCTTGCCTGTCGGCTTAAGAGACAAAAGGTTCAAACCTTGGAGAGTCGATTCCGAGTCGGAATTGTAAGTGATTGTTCCACTCGTTTCACATTCCTTGGGATTGATGCTGATGATCGATCGACTTGTCAGGCTTTTACCGCAGCCCGATTCCCCCACAAGCCCAAGGGTTTTGCCTTTGTATATATTGAAGTCGACTCCATCCACGGCATTCATGACGCCATTTTCCATCTGAATCCGAATCTTCAGGTCTTGAACGGACAGTAAAGGTTGCTCCTTATCAACAGCTTGAGTTGCCATGCGATCCCCTCGCTTGCCTAGTATTTGGACAATTATTTTTTGTACGGATCAGCCGCGTCGCGCAAGCCATCGCCGATGAAGTTATAGGTCAATACAGTCAGAATGACAAAAGCGAGCGGAATGAGCTTCCAAGGATAAAGGGCCACATTTTCAATTTTTTGCGCCTCCTGAAGCAGCACACCCCAACTGGTTGCCGGCGAACGTACGCCAAGACCGAGAAAGCTCATAGCTGTCTCACCCAGAATCATGCTCGGAATCGCCAGGGTTGTCGCCACGACTAAATAACTCATGAATCCTGGCAGCAGGTGTTTAACGATAATCTTTGCGTCTCCTACACCAGCGATCTTTGCAGCGATTACATAATCTTCATTCTTCAACGAAATGAACTTGCCTCTGACCACCCGTGCCAGATCCGTCCAGCCAATAAAAGCGAAGATGATCACGATGTATAAATACATGGTCACGACCGGTATACGTGGCGGAATTGCAGCGGATAGTGCCATCCACAACGGCAGCGTCGGAAAGGAACGGATGATTTCGATGATGCGCTGTATCATGGAATCAATCCAGCCACCAAAATAACCGGAAATGCCTCCAATAATCAAACCCAGAATAAAGCTAATGCCTACGCCGACCAGCGGAATGCTCAGTGATATTTGACTGCCCAGCACGATCCGGGAGAACAGGTCACGCCCCATACCGTCCGTACCCAGCAGGAATATCCGCCCTGGCTCATCTACAGCGAACAAATGCGTCGACATGGGGATCAGACCAAGAAACTTATATTCTTCTCCCTTCACAAAGAACTTGAAGAAATGCTTTTTTTCGGTATCCGGGACAAACATTTTACGCAATGTTTCGGGGTCACGCTCGCTCTTCAATTCATATACAAACGGCTTGATGTGAAACTTGCCGTCCGCATCAACGAATCGAAGTCCCATTGGTGGAGCATTCACGTATTTGCTGTCATAGCTTTGCAGCCCATACGGCGCGATAAACTGTGCGAACAGTGCGATGATGTAAAATGCGCCCAGAATGTACATGCTGATCCGGGCCAACTTATGTTTCTTGAATTTCTGATATATCAGCCGCCACTGCGAGCTGTATACAGTATCTTTGGGTGCTGCTGTAACTGGGACTGCCGGCCTTTGACCTTTAAATAACGGTAGTGGTCTCATCATTAGGATCCTCTGAACTCTGTACGTATTTTGGGATCAAGCCAAGCCAGCAAAATATCGGAAATCAGTGTTCCGAGAACCGTCAGCAAAGCCATGATCAATAAAAAGGTTCCAGCAAGATACATGTCCTGACCGAGCAATGCATTATGCATAACTGGCCCTTGAATCGGCAGGTTCAATACGATTGCTGTAATGGTAGCGCCGGTAAAGATGGAGGACAGTGACCAGCCAAAGGTACTCACAATAGGATTCAAGGCTGCACGTGTCGGATACTTGAACAGGATTTGCATCTCTGATAAGCCCTTGGCACGGGCTGTAATGACATTCGGTTTGTTCAACTCATCGAGCATTTGTCCGCGCATGATCCGAATCAGATCCGCAGTACCCGAAAGTCCGATAACAATAACCGGAATCACCATATGCTGCATTAAGTCTTTTACCTTGTCCATGGACCACGGCGCATTCACGTATTCGTTGGAGAATAAGCCGAGCAATGGATTACCGAACCACTTATAGGAAAAGAACATGAGAATAATGGCTAACAAAAAGTTGGGCGTTGCCATTCCGATAAAGCTCAGACCGGAGAAGAAATAATCGCCCGCAGAATACTGCTTTACTGCCGTGTAGATCCCAACCGGAATCGCGATTATATAATGGAAGGCCATTGTCACCAGCGAGACGACCAGAGTCAATCCCATATACTGCTGGATCACCGCCATCACCGGTTTGTTATAGTTGAACGAGAAACCAAAGTCGCCATGCAGAATGATTTTCTTTACCCAAACGAAGTATTGTTCATAGATTGGCCGGTCGAGCCCCAGATTCGCCCGCATGTCATCCATCTCAGCCTGGGTCATGATATCGCCGGAAGCGGACATCTTGGCCGAGTATGAGGATACGTAATCGCCAGGTGGCAATTGAATAATGTAGAAGACGATAAAGGAGATCACAACAACAACAGGAATGGCCAACAGGATTCGTTTTAAAATGTATTCAAACATCTATTCCTCTCCTCTGCACCGCGTGAATGATACAAAAGGAAACAATAGCAAGGATAAGCCCCTCCTCACTATTGTTTACCTAAATGCTTCACCAGCTATTGCTTGATGAAAAATTGTGCCGGATGGCCTTGACCCAGCGAGCGATACTCATCGGACCAGATAAGATCCGTAGGGATGTTATGAATTTTATTCGAGGCTGTAATCAGCACCGGAGTTGGTCCCGCATATCCGATGACCCACTGATTCTTCTGGTGCAGCTTCACGATCTCATTGCTGTACTGATTGATTTCATCCAGTGTCTTGCTTGCTTTCACTTTTTCCCAATACTCAAGGATTTTAGCAACATCCCCTTCAGGCTTGACACCTTCCTTGCCGCCAGATTGGCTGTATAAGCCGTAATGGCCGAACCATGGTGTGATAACACGGAGCGGAACCATGGTATCCGGTCTGAAGGCTACGTTGACGACGGAAATATTCTCGGTAGTCATCGGAATCTTGTTGGCATATTTCATATCAAAATGAGTGCCTCCGTCAACCACTTTCAGGTTCGTTCGCAGCCCCATATCCTCGTAGTATTTCTTAAGCAATTCAAGGAATGGTGCTGTATCGGTCGTGCTCTCAATCACCGTGAGTGTCAACTCGGAACCATCAGGGTTCAGACGGAAGTTGTCTTTATCCCGCTTGTTCAAGCCTAACTCGTCAAGAATTTGGTTAGCGCGTTCAGGATCGTATTCCGCCCATTGCTGAGCCCATCCTTCCTGATAGCCCATTACGCCTTCAGGTACGGAAGCTTGAATCGGTTCTCCCAGTCCACTGGTGACAATCTCAGACACCTGGTTACGATCCACCCCAATGGAGAGTGCTTCCCTGAACTTGATGTCCTGGAAGAGTTTGCGGAGATTCGGATCTTCCGTAGTCTGGTTTAACTGTACTCCCGCGCTGGACCAAGCTGGTTGTGTCCAAGGGATGATACGGTAGTCACCTTTTTTCTCATTCTCTTTCAGTACCGTGAAGTCTTTGGAATCAAAGATCACCAGGTTGTAATCACCGGCAAGCGTTCCAAGGACCTTTTGGCTCGGATCTTGAATCTTAGTCGCTACAATCCGGTCAATATACGGAAGCTGTTTGCCTTCTTTATCTGTTTTCCAGTAGTACGGGTTGCGCTCCATGACAAACTGATCGCCGTTAGGATCATTGGTTGGCACCCAAGCCCGAAGTGTAGGAATCTGGTAGTGCAGCCAATCCGTATACCCGGTTTCCATCAAGAATACTTTGGGATCTTCATAACCCCATTGCTTCGTAATCTCCAATGTTTTGGCATCCCCTACGAACTCGGGAAGAATGGTTTTGTGAAAGTGTGCAGGAGCGAAGAACCACTTGTTATCAATGGCCACACGTTCTAGGAAGAGCACACTTGGATATTTGTGAGTTACGGTAAACGTGTAGTCATCCACCTTCTTCACTTCAGCCAACGCTCTATCCCCGGTAACAGGGTCAACGGAATAATAAGCGTCATAGATCTTTTTGCCAAAGGTCTCTTTGGTCAACATATGCTCCCAATAAAAGAGAACATCATCCGCTGTGAAAGGAACACCGTCGGACCATTTCATGCCTTCTCGCAAATGGATGGTGAACACGGTGGAATCATCATTCACTTCATAGCTCTTGGCTACGTTTGGCTCAACCTTGTTTCCTTCCTTGTTGAAACGAAACAGCGCTTCCTCTGTCGGTTGGCCTATCCCCCACTTATCAGGAACACCAGTCCAAGGCATGTTCCAATCTCCGCCATATTGCCCGATTTCCTCGACGACCTCTTCAACCATAATGTCTTTGGAAGCTGGTAGGCGCTCAGCCAGGGCAGGCAATTTACCTTCATCGACAAGCTTTGCCAGCATCGGGGCTTCTTTGGCACTGTTGTCCGTAACAACAGGTTCTTTCACTGTTGATTCCTCATTTTCGTTGTTAGAAGAAGATGCAGAGCATCCCCCTAGTATTGTCGTGATTAGGACAAGAACAATTAACAAGTTGCTTTTCCTTTTCAAGCTAAACCCCTCCACGTTTGGATTTGCCATTAACTTGCCTAAATATGCTCTGGTTGGCGCTCACCTCCCTAACGAAATAAACCCTTTATGTACATATGTAGATACAATTAAACCGGTTTAATTTTTATGTAACAGAGGTTCTCAATCGGGAAAACATCTCATAGAATTAAACCGGTTTAATTGACATATAAGAAAATGTAAACGCTTTATTTGTATATAATACATGGATGACTACGTTCAAGCAATAGGGATTTTACAAAAAAATTCTGTTTTTTTTAAATTCATTTCAGAAACAGTTCCGAACAGTCCAAGTCTGCTCAAACAGCCCTTACTCACAAATCCAAGTATAGGTTCCAATTGTACTAGGATTATTATGCGATCATCAATTTTTGGTAAAATTCAACATCAATTTCTCTTATTTGCGATTTGCAGCTGTATTTAGTCGAAAGCGGAATTTGGCATCCTCGCCGTACCACATTGGGAAATTGGTGCCCCAAATATTGTTATGCAGATTAAACTGCCATCCAGATTCAAGCGAAACAAACGAATTGTCGAATTGCAGTAGCCTTCTCTGTCCAGGTGCGACCAAAGCGGAATCCAATGCTTCAATAGAGGCCTGACCATCTGTGCCTTCATAGAATACTCCCTTGTCTACAGCATGCAGATTGCGGTTGCCGTCTTTTACAACATTCAACGGAGAGATTCGTCCTCCAAGCTTGTCCATCATCCACAGATTGGGGTTATCCACCTTAAGTCCGCATCCTAACCAACTTGCCTCTGGAAGACGATTCGCTTCTTTTCCAAACCATTGCAAGCTAACCTCTACCACTCCTGCCTGTGAAAACGTATATACCAGTTCCAGTTCCTTGGGTGCTCCGTACAATTCATGACTTTCTGCTGGCATGGACAACCGGAACCAATACGTATCGCCATGAGCATTGCCTGACTTGTGCATATCGGTCACGATTGGCAAGTACACCTGATGGCTTGGCAGCGGGCGCACAAATTCAAAGCCAGGTTTGCTGAAGTCGGCATCCGCCCAAGGATGTGTCACAGGCAGGTTCTGCATATAGGTACGGAAATACCTGGCGTAATCCTCCGTCCCAAAGGTTTCATAGGCATAGGCTCCGAACGGATGCTTCGCGTCCACCCAATTCTTTTCCATCTCGTCCGTCAGCTGAATCAGTGCACCATTGTTATTGAAGGCCAGCTGGTATCCGCCACTGCTATAAACTTGATGACTTGCCGCAGATACGATGTCGGAAGAAACACTTTTAACTGGATTTAGTTGTTCAAAAGCTTGCAGCGCTTCCTTCTGCTTGTCTTCACTCAGGCACGCCACAGCCGTGTCCAAATATCCCCGCTGTTCCGCCCAAGAGCTCTCTATCATGGAATAGGTACGACGGCTCGTCTCCGAAGAGAATAGTCCGCTGGAATGACTGTCGAACTCATCCATGGCGAAGGCACCGATATATTGAAATTTAGCAGGAATATCCTCCACATCGACGTCGTTCATTTCCCGCGCCCGGTTGAAGTCAGGCTTGGCATAATTCCGGAAATCCGGAAGCCATTTCTTCACATCAAGTCCCCACGTATGCTCCACAACCAGCAACATGGCATCACTCATGCCTTTATATTCTGCGCTTGCCGAATCGATCCGGCCTTCGGTCAGCCACTTGTCTCTTAACCGCTGCAACTGGCGGAATCGGGCTATTTTAAGCGGGTCGGTACCGCCTCCGTGAATCCAAGTATCCCCGAGCTCTTCACGTACAACAGGCAATTGGTCCCGCACCTGATCAAGGTGCACTGCAAATGCATCAAGAGACGAAGCCATAATCTCTGCATCGGGGTATCTTTCCTGGATATGCTGAAATTGTTCACGAATCTCTTCTGCGCTTGGCGGTCCGCAATTGTCGCCCGTATGGGCAAACAACAAGATATGATCGATACCTTCAATTTCGACTGCCTCTCCGTAGGTGTCCGCATAATTGACAATGATCTCACTGCCATCCGCTGCCTGCCATCTGAACAGTTTAGGCACATCCGGACGCATGGAAGCTGGATTAACTCCAAGATGCATATACCGGAGACCCGCTTCACTCATCAAAGGCACCATGGACAGGGTATGCCCGGGTACATCCGTCATTTTTGCTGCAATGGTCGTTTTGCCAAATTGTTTATCCAGGTCCAATCCGATGGACAATCCGTAGCGAAATAATGAGGGGTCCATCAGTTCGGTATGCGTTGTGAACGGTAATCCATGCCATACGATATGACCTTTGCGGATCGCCTGTTCCATGGCCTGTTTACCCTCTTCGGACGCATGATTCAGATAATGACGGATCAGCCAGGAACCCGTGGTCCATATGAATTGCTCTCGCCCTCCCTCTGCTTCCAACTGCGCGGACAAAGCGATAGCTTTGGGTACATACTCTTCCATGTACTGTTTTACGACGTTTTCCGCCAAATGCGTAAATCCGATATCCAGGTGAGTTTTAAAAACAACATGTACTTTTTTACGGTTAGTCATCGTTGTCTGAGCCTCCGTTGTTAGATTCACAGTTAGTACTGTTTACTTGAACAATAAGCATTGGAGACCCGCTTCATGTGAAAGCGAGTCCCCTCGTTAATCATCGCCTAATCTAAAATAACATCATTCGTTAATGCGCCTTTTTCCTGCGGTCCTGTTGGTCCTCCTGCAAGCAAAGGTTGACCAAAGAAGGAGCCTTGGGACGGATTTCCAAATTTATAGACAGACAAGCTGTTCGGATTACTGTAATCCCTGTCCAGCCATGATGGCCAAGCATTTCCCAGGCCATTGCCTGTTCGAGTATTCGGATAATACTGAAAAGCCTGGATATTGTTCCAGGTATCCCATGCCGTTCCCTGATTCGTCACATCAATCAATTGGGTCACGACGATTTCCTGATAGACATGATTGCCAGGATCTTTCCACATCCCATGGGAACCAAACGCTGAATAAGCGACAGGATGTGTATTGTTTACTTTGTCCACTTCACCCCAAGAGTAGGTTGTACCGAAAGAATGCGCGCCATAGTAAACTTGAACCGGCTTCACATAGTTACTGTTCTGATCAGTGAACTTGGCCAATCTGACCGTGACCCGCTCCCAATCTCCGACATGATCTCCCACTTCCGTGCCAAACACTGTTTTCCCGAGATCATAGGGACTGAACTGGAAATATACCAGATCGACATTGTTATACTCCTTCTCCACCCAAAACGCATAGATTGGTGCATTAGCCAGATCGCCCGTAAAATACGGTAGTTTCAGGGTATATGGATTCAACTCCGTTTTGGTCTTGAATTCATATAAGCCTGAACCTGGATTCACATAACGATCCACATAAGGCAGGGTGTGTTCTACCGAGGATGGAAAATAAACTTCGCCTTGGGCAAACCAGATTTTAGGAGCAAAGGTTTGCAATATTTCACGCTTGGCTGTGTCACTGTAATCGTTACCCGGAACGGCAACCGAGGTGGTGTCGAGCGGCGAGATGGCTTCAACCTTCAAGCTAGAAACCGAATCATTGATATCCCCGCCAACATAGATCGCATCTGCAGTCAGAACCTTGGAGTATCCAGCGAAATTGTAGTCTTTGTACAAAGTGACCTTATACCCTGGGGCTATCCGAAGTGCAGAGATGGCATCATTGCCTACTCCAGCCTTCAGTTCATCCACATTATAGCTGCCAATATCAAACTGCTGCTCAAAACCTCCATAAGGTGAATTGGAGTATGCGATAACTGGTTTATTGGGGCCTCCGATCTTCTCTACTTTCAGACTGGAGGTCGCGTCGTTAAAATCATCAAGCCATCCCGCATCGCCGGTCAGCGTTTTGGTGTCACCCGAGAAATCCTTGTCACGATACAGGGTCAATCGATATCCCGGAGCTACCTTTACCGAAGATATTTTGTCGTTACCAACCACATTAAGCTGATTCACATTGAACTGGCCAACCCCAAACGGTTGGGAGCTGCCTCCAAAATCTCCATCCTGGTAAACCGTTACGGCATTGTCCTCTGCCGCCTGCGCGGGCTGCGCCAGTGGAAAGAAAAGAGATACTGCCAAGAACGAAGCTGCAAGCAAGGATTTGATTGTCATATTCGGGCTCCTCTTCGAATAATGATTTCGTTTATTGCCAACGTTCGTACGTTCATTTCTTTTGGCTCTGCAGGTCATTTCCCAGGATGTATGGTAGCGCTTTCCGGAAAATCCTCCCTTCATCCTTGAAAGATATGTGGCATACCTTCACACTAATATATGTCATTGACATATACAATGATATAAATGTAAATTTTTCTCCAAATAAAATTCATATAACTACTATTATTTACAATATTTTTGCATGAAACGGTGAGATACATAACAAATTGTGTATTATTGAGTTTGAATTGGATAACAACCATCGTATGTCACTGACATATAAAAACCTTCCTTATCATTAAAACGAGATAAGGAAGGCTTGAATTGGCTTAAATAACGCGGAACCAGATCGACATTTATTGATTAAGATTACGTACGGAGCTTCGTTCGATGATGGTTGTGTTTACCTTGATGGATAACGCACCTTCTCGGGAATTCTCCATACGTTTGCACAGCAAATTCACTGCTGCCTGTCCAAGCTTCTCTGTGGTTTGCCTTGCCGTAGTCAGTGGCACGGGCAGTAGACTCGCCAACTGGATGTCGGAAAAACCAATGATGGACAGTTCCTCGGGTACCTGCTTGTGGATGGATAAGGCCGTGTACAAACAAGAAGTCGCGATATAATCATCCGCACAAACTACGGCTGTCATTGCGGGATTACTTTGAATGAAATCCTTGAGTTGCAGATTCGCTCCATTCAGGTTGAGCATGTAATCCTCTGCGCAATCCAGGCAAATATTACGACCGTTGACGGGAAGTGCATAGTCCAGCATGGCCTGTACATAGCCTTTATAGCGGTCCTCGCGGCTCGTCACTCCATCAAACGGCATAGAGATATACCCAATTTCCCGATGTCCTCTATTGATCAAATATTCCGTCAAGTTGTAGGCTCCCTGATAATGGTCATGATACACACAATCAATATTGACCTCACGAAAGATTCGATCGATGATCACCAATGGATAATTCAGTAGATTAAGCTCCAACACCTTTTCACTGCAGCGTGTTCGTCCCCTTGGAAACAGAATAATTCCATCGAGTCCTTCCTCGTACAATTCTTGTAGGCAGAAACTCTCATCCTCTTTATCCGTAGTGATCCGAATGAGCAGCTGGCACCCGGATTTACGTGCTTCCTGCTCAACGGATGCTATAATTCTGGCTACATAATCATCCATATTGGGGAACACCAGAGCAATTTTTCGCTTCATAAGCTTCTTGTCTGTAGTTACATTCCCCGATAATGACTCCTTACCCGGGCCGCCCAAATAATCACCCGACACAAATGTCCCCCGCCGCGCCAACCGATAGACAATGCCTTGTTTCTCCAAAATTTGCAGTGCAAGCTTGGCTGTCATACGGCTGACAGAATACAGTTTGGCGAGCTCACCTTCTGATGGCACGGGATCATGTGGCTGCAATTTCCGGTTACGGATTTCTTCCATCACCAGATCGGCAGTTTGCAAGTACAACAACGGCTTCCGATGTGGTTCCTCCATGTGAACACCTACCCCAGTTCCGGATTTTACGATCATTCTATCATTTTCTCATGTAAAAAAGTAAAAATAGCCCGTGAGCAGAAGGTTGAATGACATTCTATCCTTCTGCTCACGGGCATACAAGCAAACATTTTATTTATTTGACTTCGGCATTTAGCCGTTCAATAAGTTCAAGCAGCTCCAGCGGTTCACCGACTGTGTGAGTCGGACGTTCTGTCTCATCCACCGGCTCATGGGGATAACGCGGCGTCCAACTCTGAAAGATGCTGGTGATGCCAAGTGCATTGGCTCCCTTCATATCACGACTCAGGTTATTGCCAATCATCACTGTTCTTGAAAAATCCCCTTCGGACAAATCAAGGGCACCAATTGCTGCCTTAAACATCCGCGGGCTTGGCTTGCTGGCTTTAATATTTTCCGAAATAATCATTGCGCTAAAATAATCATGAAGTCCATGCTGCTTAAATACGTTCTTGAAGGATTGTGCATCGCCGTCAGCAACCAGGGCCAGCGTGTACCCTCTTTCATGAAGCTTCTGAATCGTGATATCCGCACCCGGAATCAAATCCGCACTCAGAACAATTCCCTCTTCGTCCCGAATCTCGGTCGATTCATCAACAATGGTATCGCCGCTGTCAAAAAAGATAATTAACTTTTTGTCGTCCATGTTCGTTATGACCGTCCTCTTCATTCAATTGGTGAAACGAATTGCCGGTTTCCACTTGACCATGTAATCCAACATTGATGTTTTAATAAAAGGTATAGCGCTTAATCTAATGTTACAATGGAGATGAATAAAAAATCAATCATTATTTCGTTGCGCTTATGCAGAGGCCTGATTTAAGCTCAATCATCTTTGCTGATAATGTAATGAGGATCATTTAGCCGGTAGTTGGAGGGGCTGCTGCTGACCAAACTGCTTTGCTTTCACTGTCATCGCTTTATCCAGCCTTGCTCTTAATCCACTCATCCACTCCGGCTCATTTGCCCATTGTTCTGCCCCAGATCGAAGCACACGTACGTAACCGTACAGATTGGCAAAACGACGACATGCCGGAAACATCGACTCCATATCATAGGCATCTCCTGCTTCCTTCCAGTACCCTTTCAAGAATATTCGCTTCTTCTGCTCCCATTCATCCGGCTGAATTTCATCCCGTAAACTATCCAGAGTCTGCTCCACATCCATTGCGTACCAGTGGTACATGGCGTCATCGAAGTCAATGGCGTAACAGGAATGACTCTCCTCGTCATAGAAGACATTATCCAGTTCAAAATCATAATGAATTAACCCGAAGTTCTGCTGTGTAACGGGCCAATTTGCAAAATAATTCCGGAGAACTTCTACCTCATTGAGCGCCGCATTCTCGCCAGGGAACTCCCCCAGAACGTCCTTCATCCAATCCAGTACATCGGTATACGTCCAGCGTTTTGCCTGTTTGGGTGTGTATTCACGAGATAAACGATGCAGCTTACCCAATGCCTCACCCAAGCTGTACACGATCTGGTCATTTATATCGATACTGCCCATCTGGTTACCAGGAACTCGTTTGAATACGGAGGCATAATACGTTCCCCAAGGCGTATGAGCCTCTACCAGCTCTTTTCCCGCATGAGAAGGTACAGCTTCCATGGCACCATATTGGTTTAGTTTAAGATAGGTCAGGAACTCCAGCTCCGCTGCAAGATTGGTTTGATTTTTCTCCTCTACAGGGGCAAAACGAAGTAAGTGAACCTTTCCTTGATCCCGGAACGGGTACACGGCATTGGAGGATATACGATAATACTGGAACATGTCCAGTGACTCCGGATCGTAACTCCAGTTTTTCAAAATCATCTCGGCGAGATCGTTATTGTGGAATAAATATTTAAGTTTTAACATGGGCATATCTCCTTAGTGGTCGTTTAATATAGAACGCTTTAAGCGTTCCGAATCCTATTTTTGCGCGCAAAAAGCCGCAGGCTATGCCTGCGGCTTTAAAAATTCTGGATACACGGGTTTACTTGCATAAGCAAATAAACCTCGTGCATACCAGGAAAAATGAGCAGTTATATCCCTATATGTCGGCAGACTTCAGATCGTCACATTAGCAGGCTCCAAATGCTTCGCCATGTGTCCGTTGCTCTGCCGGATCTATTCAGTTCGTAATCACCTTAATTGTTGTAGTAACGCTTTGCATCATCTTAGCCCGTCGTTTCATGACGCTCACTCCTTCCGAAAAACAAGTTATTTCCATAATACTCCATCAAGTGATGATAGGCAATGAATATCAAGACTGTGTAACAACCATTCGTTCTACGGTCTCGGTATTCTCCTTATACCAAACCATAACGACATCTCCCTCTTTCAGGTCAGACACCTGAAGGGATGAATTAGCATTTTGGTTGTTGCCTGGGGCACCCATGCCTTCCGTGATATCCGCATCCTCACTGATGTCCAACTTCAGTTCAATGCCCGTATCTTTCATTTCCATGCTTCCGCCTCTGGAGGCGCCAGGTTGTCTTCCATTTCCATTAGTCGAGCCTGTGGATGAGTTATCCTCCACCTCAAGCAACGAGATCGTGACGGTACTCCCTGTGGCAGAGATCACTTTGCCTGTAAGATCGGCATTCATCATCCCCCGCATATCGTCCTGACCGCCTGTTCTGCCATTCATCCCTTGCCCTCCGCCCCTTTGTGCTCCTCCATTCATGCCCGGACCACCGCCATTCATCATTCCGCCACCGTTCATGCCTTGTGCAGAACCGGTATTCGTAATGTTCTGGGCAGTAATAACATCACAAGCAGAGATTAAAACTGAGCAGGTCAGCAGCAAGAGCATAGCCGATATGAGATAACCATTTTTTCGCATACGGATCACCCTTTTCTCAGGGAAGGACGTTCCCAGCCAAGTTTTCTATGAAACATGAAATTATACGCATCTTTAAATCCCATGTACGACAATACAATCAGCAGAGGATATACGGGGTAGATATACCTCGATTTAATCTCCCACAGAATATAGAACCCGATAAATCCGAGAATAATGAGAATCAAAGAGACTTCCTCATACCGCTTTCCACGAATTGCACCGACCAAACGAATGAAAATAAAACAGTACATCATGAAATTCATCACATAAACGATCCAAAGCACCCCCGTCCGGTAGACGGAATCTCCCTTGAATAAGTCTGTTACCGCATTGGTATAACTGTAGGAGCCCGCAATTCCGCCATCTCTTCCTCCTCCCATACCCGAGGAGCTTTCGTTGCCGATGCCATATCGATCCATTTGGTAGGTCCCTTCGGTCCAGGTCCAAATGATCTTTTTGTAATACATCTGGGCCAAGTCACTTAAGCTAGCTTCCGACAGCTTGCGTTCAATCTCCTGTTTGTACAGTGCTGTACTTTCAGCTTTATTATAGTTGGCTTCTCTTTGATAAATCTGGTAGCTCTCCATGTTGTCCCAGAAGCCGAATCGTTCCAAATTAATACCCATGTTCAACCACATATAGACCGGTGCTGAATTTTCTCCAACAGGCTCACTTACAGCACCTGAAGATTTCAAGACCGCATTCTGAGTCCACCCTGGGACGTTAAACAACATAGCCAGTAAGAAAATGGAGACAATCATTTTCTTGAATCCAATACTTCGCATATTCAGCAGGATGGTTAATATAGCAGCAATCAGGACAATTACGCCAATACTTCGGAAGTAGTTGCCAATCGCGAGCAAAATGGCGGCAGTGACGATCGTCTGCCAAGACTTTTCACGTATAAACCGAATCAAAAAGTATAAACAAGACGTCAGAAATGCCGTAGCAATTACATCGTTATAGATCAGGTTGTTCAGGAACAGAGTTGGAAGATACGTGGCTGCAAAGATTAGAACCCCGTAATCACGTTCTTCGGACTTATGATTTAACTGTTTATAAATGAGATAAATCATTAATGTCGTTACCGTTGCAAACAAAATATTGAACAGCTTGATTACCAGATAATTATCCGGGAACAGGTACAGCAATGTCTTTAGGTACAAAACGGTAGAAAAGTTGAACGGGAACATGTGCAGATATCCACCCGTTTCGAACGAGGAATAATCCTGATCGTAAAGCATGTTCATCGCGAGTGAAAGCACGGTCTGTGAATCATCCGTAGGCACTCGTGGAAACACGAAGATAATTATAATTTGAATGGCCAGAGAACATAGCAGCACCACCGGAATGACAACCTTTGGACTGTATTGGTTCAGCTTCAGGCAAAGGCGGTATAACACGACACCCGATCCTAGAAGCAAAGCAATCACCGGGATAAAAATACTCCACTGCTGCGTATCCAGAATCGGATTATCCCCATACAAGGTGTAGTTGTACTGCGCCCGGACAAACAGGGATGAAACGATAAACACGCCGACAAAAACAAGCAGAATGAGATAAAGCGACTTATGGATCACCTTAGACATGCCAAAACTCCTTTTCCAGTACAGGATTCGGGAATAGTATAATGCCTGTACCTGAAAAAAGGCTGAATTCAGAGTTGTGCTCAAAAATGCTCATATAGACAACAAGGAATATGAGGATACCTCATCGAATAAGAAAAATATGTTCATAGTTAGATATCTCTCATGCATAAAGGAGAACTGAAAATGAGAAAACTCGTTCTATTTCTTCACGCATCGCTTGACGGTTTTGTAGAAGGGCCGAATGGTGAAATGGACATTGGCTGGGTTTCCTACGATGCTGATTTGGAGAAACACGCGAAAGAAATTCTGAGTACTGCCGACACTGTCATTTGGGGGCGTGGGACTTATCAGATGATGCACAGTTACTGGCCATCTGTGCCTTCGGACCCGTCAGCTTCGCAACATGAACGAGATCATGCTGAGTGGATCGAAAAGACAGCCAAAATCGTTTTTTCCACGACGTTGGAGAAAGTCGAATGGAATAATTCAAGACTCGTGAAAGAAGATATCGAGGAAGAGATCAATAACCTCAAACAGCAGCCAGGCAAAGATATGGTCATCCTCGGCAGTCCTAGGTTCGCACACCACCTTATGCAGCTTGATTTAATTGATGAGTATAAAATTACGGTTTCTCCCGTACTGATCGGTAAGGGATTGCCATTATTCCATGGCATCAAGGAGAAGATCAATCTTAAGCTAATTGAAAATAAGACCTTTGATTCTGGAGCTATTGGTCTCGTTTACCAGACGGTAAGATGACCTTATCACTTAAGGGGAGACAATCGCAAAATAACCGCCTTTTCACAAAGGCGGTTTTCTTATGGTCACAAATTTAATATTAGAATTTAACATAGCTATTTTTTTTCGGGATGCCCTGTGACAGTGTTTGAAGCAATCATGTTGATGCTTACCTTCGGTACGCTCATCATTGCCATTCTGTCCGATAAACGCAAATAGACCTCCCCCATAGCAAAGGATTGCGGTCTATTTCATCGTGCTCTTATGTTACCGAAGCCCACCGCCCTTAAAAGCGGCTATTGCTCAGAGAAGTCGTGTTACCAGCACGGCTCTCTTTGCATTTTACGTCTAATCTGCTCTAATTATTCCATTCTCAAATCTTTGAAGTCACATATAAACCGTGTTAATCATCGTACATTCTCTTATATTCATGCATATATTTACGGTACCATCCACTACTTCTTTCGCTTCTTTTCCTTAGCCTTCTCCACATTGGCCTGCACCCGAAATTCCACGATCCGGCGGATCAATTCTTCTGGCAATGGTTGATCCAAGGGAAATTGCACCGATCCTTTGGCTCCTTTATACCGTGAGAGTTCTTCCTTAAACGCTTCAATCCCACTGGCACCCGGGTAAAATCCGATATGCTTGGAGTACGCTGCAAAATGAACCAAGTTCCCGTGCTCTGCATACGTTGGCATCTTGTAACTGATCTTCTCCACGGCATTGGGAGCGGAATCGCGAATAATCTCTCTTAATGATTGTAATTTGACCTGTACATCCGAAGGAAATTGCGCGATATATTCATCTACCAGCACATCAAAAGAAGTACTCTCTGACATCTTGAACTCCTTCCACCACGTCCATTCGTGGTACGCGTATTTTTACAACGTCATGGCTCGGCCATTTCGCATCAGATAATCCTCTTTGGCTTTGTAGTCAGGCATAACACTGCCCACACGGCGCCAGAACGAGCGATCATGATTCATATGATGGATATGACATAACTCATGAATGATCACGTAATCAATCACCTCTAATGGAGCCATCGCCAAGCGGTAGTTAAACGTCAGCTTTTTATCCCAACTGCAGCTTCCCCATTTGGTCGCCGATTCGACGATGTCCACAGACTTCGGCTTCACCTTTAGCTCCTGCTGATAACGGCCGATCCGCTCACCAATCATTCTTTTACACTCGGCAACATAAAACTTCTTCAGATTCGCACGCAATTCCTCTTCCGAACGTCCCTCTACGTCAATTAACTCATGCAGCGCATGTTCTTTGCCAAAGAGCAGAAACTTCCCTTTGCCCTCCTCTTCATATTCTTTCGCTTGAGGACCGTCCAACGCCTGTTGCATCAGAGCTGATTTTGTCAAAATCACTTCCCCATGTTGCGTAACAAGCTGCCGGATCATGTCTTCGCTGGTACCATTGGGAGCCTTGATTGTGACCATATAGGGTAAATCCATCGTAATGGAAGCTTTCTTCCGTTTCCCATATTCGATGTGACAGTTAATAATGTGATTGTTTATTTCAATAGTTAGCATAACCTGCTCCACTTCTTCCGATATTTCAATTTCAAAATTTGGATTTATTCATTCAGATTGTAACCTATTCAGTAGCTCTATGCATAATGTTCAGCGACACATTATATATCTCGTATTGAATTTTTATTCATTAATATGTATTATTATAAATTATAAAATAGGAGGATAGATATGATCCCTACATCGAATCCGGATTACAAAACCATTGAGGAACTATCCCTCAACCATTGGCAGCCCTTATCCAGCTTGCTTTTTGACGGATGGGTACTGCGTTTTGCACAGGGATATACGAAGCGTGCCAACTCCATTCAACCCCTTCACTACTCTACCCAAGATGTGTATGAAAAGATCGAGCAATGCGAGCGAATGTATACTTCCAATCAGTTAAGTACCATATTTAAGATTACACCGTTTATCCAGCCGGATCATCTCGACCAGCTTTTGCATGAAAAGGGGTATGATGTTGTGGATCTGAGCCGGGTCCAGACTCGGAGCCTGGAAACTATTAAGGAGCCTGAGCACTCTGATGTAAAAATGGACGAACAGTTAACCGGAGAGTGGCTGGATCACTTTTGCAGGCTGAATCAGGTAAATGATCTGCATCGGGGAACGATGGAACAAATGTTGACCAACATCCGTACACGCACAGGTTACATCTCGCTGTTCATCGACGGACAAGTCGTCGCTTGTGGATTCGGTGTGGTGGAACGAGGTTATATTGGGTTGTATGACATTATTACGGACGCTAACTTTCGGAATCGGGGATTGGCTGAGCAGATGATCCTTCATCTATTGCATTGGGGAAAAGAGAATGGTGCTACCTCCAGTTACCTGCAAGTAGTTGCTAATAATGCTCCTGCATTAAAACTGTATGCCAAACTTGGATTCTCGGAAATCTATTCATACTGGTATAGGGTCAAGAAAGCCAAAATCTGATCTAGATCAGATTTTGGCTTCAAGCAATTTAAACAACAAAAAAGAGCTGGCTCTCAGCTCTGATTGCGCTCCAATTGTTTTTCGATTCCCAGCCTGTCGATCTGAATCCAGTATTCTGCAATTCTCTCATTCTCCACTCGATATACCGCACTCGCCATTTCAATCACGGGCAGGTTGGTCGGCGCATATCCATCCACTTCCCCGACATGAGTACCCACTTGTCTCCAGCGTACATATACTTTATCTCCCTGTGCAAGCAACTCCTGAATCTGCAGCGAAAAATCTCCGTACGCCTCAATCATTTCCCTCACATGATCCGCATAGACGGAAGGCGTTCTTGTGACGGTCACTTCCTCTTCCGAGATCACCTGGTGAGCCAGTACCTGCTCGGCCATCAGTGTATTGGCATAATCAAGATTGCGACCCGAGCGCACTTCTTCAAAAAAAGTTCTGACAATCTGTTCTGGCGTCATCCGATCCACTCCATTTTTCGTTTTATCATGCATTGTACCAGAAGTCTCGACAATTCTCACTCTCTCGCAAAGATCAATTTGACTAACTCTAATACACGATTATCACTCTATTGTATATAGTCATAATATACCATTACATATCTTGACAATAAGTCTATATGACCATAGACTAGCAAAAGACATTAGGGAATTAATAGGAGGTCTTGCTGATAAGAGGTTTGAAAATAGTTTTTAACCAGAAATGATAATATTCGGTGTTTTGATTTTTTTTAGAAATTAGCCTTTGCAACAACTGAGAAAAACGAGAAAGCGGTGTATCATGAAACGTTTATTTTTGATTATGTTTACGCTCACCCTGTTATTGGCTGGATGCCAGAGCAATGACAAGGAGAGTAGTCCGTCCGAGAATAACCCCACAGAAATAGTAGAAGGTTCTAGCGTATTAAGTTTGAAGCAGAAGTACGGCTCTGAATCGAATAAAGCGATTATGCCGATGTATAACGTAGCTCAAGATGAAGAATTCAAGTTTAAATTCAAAGCAGATCTGAAAAATAGCCGTATACAAGCAAGTGACATTATTAGTGTACATACCGATATTAAAGCACTCAAAGCCAGCAAAGTTTATGCAATATCAGAAATCAATGACAACAATGTTTCTATTGAGCCTCTTGGATCGGGTGTACTAAGCTCCGATTCATTAAATAACACGCATCAAAGTTCTTGGGGCGGTGCCCCTATCTATTACATTCGTCTGAACTATGATCCGGATGCGGAGAAGCTAACACTGCTCAATCAACCCATCATTATTCCGTTTACAGTGAAATCGGAGTTACCTGTGCCCAACCTAAGATACGAGATTGATAAAGACAGACGGTTAAAGTTGGTCTGGGACAAGGTTGAAGGTGCAACCGAATATAAAATTTATGAGCGTTCTGACCTAACTTCCTTTGATACAAACAAGCCTGTGACCGGTGCAGAGGATGCTTTTAATAATAGTCTGCCTTTAGATCTTGCGGTAACGACAGAGACGTCTTTCAATGATTTTTTGAGAGACGGAAAAGGCGGGCTCGGCACTTATAATGAACTGATAACTACTCATCAGAACCATGGTATACGAGGAGAATATTACGTCACTGCACTAGGTGGAGGCAAAGAATCCAATTTTAGCAAAGGTGTCCCTACAGCTCCGCTTGCTTCCCAGTTACCAACAGCTTTGAAAGAACAATTGTATAGGGAGAAATTAAAGAATATAGATGTACTCCCCCAAAAAACGACAGTTGAGTACAATGATGGTTCCTTAGCCCGTGAGACGATTGTTTATGATACCGCCAACGTAGAGATTTCGGAGTTCAATGAAACGAATATTCCTTTTCACGTTAAAGGAACAGCTCTGAAAAGTTACGTACGCGTAGAGAATATCACTCAAGAAGATCTGGACAGATTGAATAATCAAACGGTTGCCGAGTCCAGTAACGGACTGGTAGAACCGAAAAATGACACACCATACGTCCCTGCACCTGATGTGCCAACCATTATCAACAATCATGATACGCCTGCATCGGAAGCAGAAACAGAACCAGCAGTGGAAGCTCCATCTACGGAGTCCACAACCGATACTGGAACGTCAGAAGATAAAACTGATTCTGCATCCACCGAGGCTGGCGATGAATCTCCTGATCCAGCTTCCGAAATTGAAGAGGATAATCTGGTAGATGAGCAGAAATCCAATACACAGCAGAATGTAGAACAAGGCAATCAGGAAACGGTGCCTGAGCCGGCTACAGGCGATGCAATGATCAATGCAGATTCTGCATTGGAAGAAGTTTTGGCTAAAAACATGGTTGCTGCCCAAGACAAGATCTCATTAAAAGCTTTTCCAGAGGCCCAAAATTTCACAACGCTCTCGGATGTTGTCCTGAAAGTAATGTACCAGAATCCATTGATTCTTGGTGTGGAAGGTTTTGAATACAATTACGGTACACTTACCCTTTCAATCCATTACAATGAGTCGGCAGATGTCATCCAGAAGAAGCAGAGCGAGATTATCGCCAAATCAAACGAGGTTGTTGCTTCCATCATCAAGGATGGCATGAAGGATGATGAGAAACGGAAAGCCATCTACGATTATCTGAACGATAACGCGAAGTATGACGATGCAGCATTAGAAAATGCAGAACAGAACAACTTTAAAAATGTGGATGCACAGTTCAATGATTCGTTTACCACTTATGGTATTCTTGTCAAAGGTGTTGGCGTATGTGCCAGCTATGCTTCCGTCTACAAACTGCTCTCCGATCTGTCTGGACTGGAAAGCATCGTCGTAACGGGAGCATCTAGTGGTGTTCCTCATGCGTGGAATAAGGTGAAAATCGGAAATGAATGGTTCCATGTAGATGCCACCAACAATCTGACCAATTCCGGTATTCCTTACTTCCTGTACAATGCAAATGATGAGACGGCTGCAAGTCAGAAAACGATAGCCGATAAGGATTACTGGCTTGATGCCGAACTCGCCCTGTTTAATGGCGAAAGTGATGCGAACGATTATTATGTACAGAACGATCTCGAAGTCGCTTCGATTAGTGAATACAAAACGAAGGCTGAGAGTGAACTAAAAAATGGAGAAAATCGGGTAATTCTCCGTTTTGCCTCACCTGTGGACTCTGATGAGCTGATGACAGCTGCAGGCGAAGCCCTCGCTGCGGTAGATGAAGCCCTGCTGAATACAGCTCAATTGGCCACGCTCGGCAGCTACGCCATTCTGGAGCCTAACCCGGATCAGAAGTAATGCAATAATCAGGAAAAAGTCCATAATAACAAAGAACTCCATTCACCTTTATCGGGATTGGAGTTCTTTGCTTTACTTGCCTATGATCACTGACCTAAGATTCATAGCCCCATTTTATATCCAAAATTACGGACTAACTGTACCGCCATTGGCGTTCAGTGTCTCACCGCTCACATAGCTCGATTCCTGGCTCGCCAGGAACACAAACGCCGGCGCCATTTCAGCAGGCTGTCCTGCACGGCCAAGCGGAGTATTCGATCCAAAATCAGCAAGCTTCTCTACGGGCTGTCCACCAACGACCTGAAGCGGCGTCCATACAGGACCTGGTGCGACAACGTTCACACGGATGCCTTTACTGCCGACTTGCTGGGCCAGCGCTTTGCTGAAGGTGTTGATTGCAGCCTTTGTTGTCGCATAATCCAGCAGGATTGGAGATGGCTTATATGCCTGAATAGAAGACGTGTTAATGATGGAGCTGCCTGGTTTCATGTGTTTCACAGCTGCTTTACAGAGCCAGAACATCGAATAGACATTGGTTTTGAATGTTGCATCAAATTGTTCTGTGGTCAGATCGGCGATCTGCTCAACAAACTGCTGTTTACCTGCCACATTGGCGAGGATATCGATTCCACCGAGCTCTTTTACAGCAGATTCAATGAGTTCTTCGCAGTATTTCTCATCCTTGAGGTCGCCTGGAATCGCAACAGCCTTGCGGCCTGCTTCTTCAATCAGCTTGACCACTTCCTTCGCATCGGCTTCTTCCTCAGGAAGGTAAGCCAGAACGACATCCGCACCTTCACGGGCAAAAGCGATGGCGGCTGCCCGACCAATACCGCTGTCTGCTCCGGTTACAACAGCTTTACGTCCGGTCAGACGGCCGCTGCCTTTATAGCTTTTCTCACCTGCATCAGGTACAGGAGTCATTTCACGTTGAAGCCCCGGCTCCTCCTGCTGCTGCTTCCAATCTGATGTTGCCTTCGGATATTGTGTCGTCGGATCTTGCATGGTGTGCTGGTCTTGATTAGCCATGTACAATTCCTCCTCGGATTAATTTACAATGATCACTACGATCACAGAATAACCTTACGATCGCTGTTATCCCCAGATTTTTTTCTCTCCTTTTATAAGGGGAATATCCGGGGATAAAGGCGAACACTTCGGTTCTCCAGGTTATTTCTGCGCTCTTCGTTATCATGTAAATTTAAATTTATTTATTATGTTGTTTTCATAAAAGTTGCACTCTTTCCTTTGTAACCGAGATGAATGGAATTTAAACTGGCTCTAAACATTTCCATGGCAAACCTTCCGACTTTGAATCTCCAGTTACTGGAGGTTGTATAATAGATCCTGAGGTGATTTCATTGAACCAAAACAAAGATACCTATTCGATCGGTGAAGCTGCCAAAATGATCGGCTCAACTGTCAAAACGATTCGATATTACGATGAAATCGAGTTGCTGCGGCCCTCTTTTCATACGGAAGGTGGTCACCGTCTTTATACACCGCAAGACGTTTGGCGGCTGGAACTCATCACAACGCTTCGCTATTTGAATTTTGGCATATCGGATATTCGCAAGCTGATGTCCGGTGAACTTGGCGTGTCACAGGCGCTGGATCTACAGATTGAAGCCCTGGAAACTCAGATCGGGACCATGAATTCCATGCTCTCCATTCTGCAACAAGCGAAACAACATGAAAAGGAAAATACACTCCATTCCGGACATTCTCTAACCTATGTTTCAAGCTTAGTGGATTCGCTGACCGCCAATGCCCAAAAAAGAAAACAATTCGTTTCGGCCAAAATGGAAGAATCTCAGCTGCTGGATGGTATTCCGCATGAATGGAGAGTTTCGTTTCTGCATTTTTTCGATAAATACATGATGAAAGATACAAAGCTGTCCGCCCAAGAAACACTGGCATGGAAGGAAATCCAGGAAATCATCAACGATCCGGTCTATATCGCCGATCTGGCCCGCCTCGAACTTCCCTTCTTCACCATGGCGAATCATCCACAGATTGAAGCAGACGCCTGGGTGAAAAAAATGGAGACCATCCGCATTCGTGCCACCGAAGCTCTGGACAAATGTTGGCCGTTAGATAGCCCCGCAGTGCAGAGCATGATGTGGGATTTTGTGATGATGTACGCCAGTATTGAACATGCTGGAGATCCGGAAGCATTTTTCCGTAAACAAGCTCGATATATGCTCGACTCCGTAACAGAGCGCATCCTTCGTTTTAACAAGCTCTGCAAGATCGTGAATCCTGAATGGAGCCAGATCGTAGACGGCATTAATCTGTTGCAAGAAGGCATGCGACTGCGGTTAAAACAAATGGAAGAAGACTGAATTCCAGTCCTCTTCCATTTTTAGATTCAACCTTTTTTCAATGAATAGGATGTGTGTTCTCCCACTTCACTGTCCAACTGGAGCGGTCGCCCTTTCAGATAGTGGTTAAAGAAGTCGATTGTTGTATCATTTACGGTTTGGTGTGCTTTCCTTGCATCTACACCCTGTGACCATTCCAGAATGGGAGATACCAGATAGAGGTCCGAGAAGCTTAAATGTTTGGTATTACTCAGCTCCATCCAGTAGTTCCCTCCCGCGGTCACCGGTTCATAACGTGCATACACTTCTTCGTAGTATTTCTCGGCTTCCGGACGAGTGGTGCCCATAGCTGCAATCTCGTCGTCACTCATGACACTTGTACCTGCAACGGTTGTGTCCGCGCTCATCATGAGAAACGGTTTGCCTACACCTTCAGCAGGAATGCGCTTTTCTCCAAACAATACACCATCCATGTTCATACCTGCTTTGACACGAGGATCATCCATCAGCATCTGTACGGTTGTTGCCCCGCCAAATGAATGTCCAAACATGCCGATGTTGTCCAGATCCATATGACCGTTAAAACGCCCGTTTGCATCATTGGCAGACAGCTTCTCCACTTGATCCAGCACAAATTGCGCATCCTTCACCCATGTCTCGTTGAGCTTGTCCATATAATTGAACTGCAGTTGATCGAATCCTTCCTTGCCCTCCGATTCAAATTGCGCCACACGCCCATCCGGGAACACCGATACCAGACTGCTGTACGTATGATTAATGCCCACAACAATATACCCTTGGCTGACCAATTGCTCCACCTGGAACGTATTTTGGTTTTCATATCCATGTAGGCCATGAGAGAAAAGAATGACTGGATACTTGGCTTCCGCATCAGACAATGATGCCTCCTGAATAGCATGGGTTTTGACTTGGCTCAGGCTTGAAAATAGAAGCTTTGGCAGCGTCAGTACATCATTAAAGGCTGTTGCATACACTTTCGGATCATTCACATAAGGAGCCGTTGTTCCCTTGGTGTCATTATCCGTTGGATACCAGATCTGCACCATCAGTTCCCGTTTATCTCCGGCAGTACTCGTCAGCAATTCCTCCCGGCTCTCATCCGTCCAATCGTAGGATACCGTACCGATTCCGTAAGGTCCTGTTGGTTTATCAAACGAAAATACCGGGAACAGAAGTGGCAGCCCCATAGTCACGGCAGCGTATACTAATACCAACAGCGATGTCACGATGATTCGAACACGTCCGAATTTCCGCCCGTCGGCTGATTTTGACCTCTTAGCAATTAACACAATCAGCGGAACCAGTGTGAGCAGATACGCCGGAATCATGGGCCAACGTAATCCCTCAATCACCCCATGTACCAACAATAATACAACCGATATGACCCATCCTCCCCACACCATTTTCCGAGGTTGATTTCGGCCCCCAATCAACCACACCAGCATCACTACATTGAAAATAAGATAAATCCATTCTAGTGTTCTCATTATTCATTGCCCCCTTCTCTGCCACAATTAAAATTAAAATATATCGTGCAGCAGCTCTTCTATTTCCAATCATAAAACCTCCAGTTACAGGAGATTCAAACATGAATTTTGAAAACAAAAAATGCACCCCCTGTATGACATTGGATCTCCCGAAGGTTCTCCCATGTATTCAAGGAATGCACGTATGATATTAAGATATTAAGTTGATTAGGGAAATTATACACCTTGCCACTACGAGTGCAGTACCATCTTCCGATCGCTCTTATCCCCAGATTTTTTTGATTCACCTTTTTAAAAAGGGAAAATCCGGGGATAAAGGCGCACGCTTCGCTTCTTCAGATTGGTTCTGCCCTCTCCGTTCCGGTGTAAAATTCAGGCACAACTTCTAAACATATTAACATCAACGATTTTATAATATGAGGCTAGTGATTTCCGCCATCATCTACCCGCTGTCTTTTTCCTATGCCAAATACGAAATATCCGATCACAACGATCGCCATAAATGTCGCCCCGACAATCAGGGGTAACCGCGTATCCGGGTTAAATGCCATACCGATAATGACGAGCGTCAGATATACGATGATGATATAGTTGCTGATGGGGAACCATTTGGACTTAAAATTGTGGTCTCCCATCTCATTACCCCAGCGCTTTCTGAACCTGAACTGGCTGAAGGCTAGCGCGAACCATGGAACCATCCCCGGAAGAACACTTGCGCTATAGATGTACAGGAACAGTTTGGAGTCCGGCATCAGATAATTGAGTACCACACCCACCAGCAGCAAGGAAATCGTGATGATAATACTGTTGCGGGGAACCCCGCCTCTGGACAGCTTTTTGAAAAAGGCTGGTGCCTGTCCATTCTCCGCAAGCGTGTAAAGCATACGTCCTGCACTATAGATCCCACTGTTACATCCCGACATCGCGGCGGTAAGCACGACAAAGTTGATAATTCCCGCTGCAGCGACAATCCCGACTTTGGCAAACGTCAGAACAAACGGACTTCCCGTCTCTCCTACTTCATTCCAAGGGTACAATGTCACGATGACAAAGATGGCCCCAACGTAAAAAATGAGAATACGCCACACGATGTTTTTGATCGCTTTACGCAGCGTGATCTTCGGATTTTCCGCTTCACCTGCCGTAATCCCTACCATTTCAACGCCTTGATAAGCAGCTGTTACGATACACAGGGCAAAGAGGAAACCTTTGATGCCTCCAGGGAAAAATCCGCCATGGCTCACCAGATTCGATAGCCCAATGGGCTGTCCTCCGTTCCCCCAGCCGAAGAAGATCAGTCCGGTTCCAATCACGATCATGAAGACAATTGCCGTCACCTTGATCAGTGCAAACCAGAATTCGAATTCACCATAGTACTTTACCGCTGCCAGATTCGCTGCCGCAATAATGAGCACGCCAGCCAAGGCAGGCAGCCATTGTGGAATATCCGGGAACCAGTAGCCTACATAAATCCCAATCGCGGTGACTTCCGCCATACCAACCGTGACCCAGAGGAACCAATAACTCCAGGCAGTCAGGAACCCGGCGAGTGGACTGATATACTTATGAGCAAATGTGGCAAATGAACCGGTGACAGGCTCCTGAATCAACATTTCCCCCATAATACGCATGACAAAAAAGATAATGATCCCGGCCAGCAAATAGGCCAGTAGCACTGAAGGACCTGCCCATTTGATCGTACTTGCCGATCCCATGAACAATCCGACCCCGATCGTACCTCCGAGCGCAATCAGCTCTACATGGCGGGGCTTTAGCCCTCTAGATAGTTGCTTTGATTCCAAACGATTCTCCCCTTTTCTGGTGTACAGCTTCTTGTTGTAAGATTACATTATCATATTCACATTAACGCAATGCAGAATTACTTCACCAAATTGTACGAGATGTTCCGCAGAAATACAACAAGGAATGTAAGGAAGCGGATTCATCGAATAAATGGGCAGCAGGCCATGCAAAACCAGAATAACCAGAGCATTCAATGCTTGTCACCGGACTTACACATTTGACTTAGTGCTCTCAATCAAGCCGTACAACAAAGTAGCATCCCCATCAAATATAGACGCAAGTACTCGTCCAATTCCCTCCGTGTGAAGAAGCTTCGATCAGAACGATAATTCCAGATTATATGGAGGTAGACTCCAGCAAACTTTGCCGTTCAGCAACATTATCCTCTCGCGACAACACAGCACATTCACGAAAAGCAAAATGCTTGCAGCCTAGGCATTTCTGGTGATTTAGATGCTGTAATGCATAATTGATGGCATCACCGGTATGCTCAAACATGTGATCAGGATGAATGCGCTCCATTAAACCCGTTTTCCTCATCATCTCCAAGGGCTGTGCCTGAACGCCTGAAAACAGTATCATGCCACCATATCGCTCAAAATGCTTCACCAAACTGGCAAGGTTGGCTTCACCTGTTGTATCCATAAAAGGAACCTTCCCCATACGCAGCAGCAGAATACCTGGTCTTTGATGAATTGAATCCATCACCGATTTCTCAAACAGATCTGCCGCTCCAAAAAACAAAGGGCCTTCAATCGTATACATACTGATCTGTGGACAATCATGCCCTTCATCAACCATATGCGCCATAACCTTCTCATGCTTGTGATCGGGATCAGGCAGCACTTTGGCAACCTTCAGCATCTCGCTCATGCGCTTCACGAATAGAAGGACCGCAAGGATCAATCCCACCTCCACAGCGGTGGTTAGACTCGTAAAAACGGTGAGCAAAAAGGTAATGAGTAGTACGAGTGAATCACTCGTTTTGGTTTTCATTACATGTATGAACGATCTCCGCTCACTCATATTCCAGGCAACCAGCATCAGCACCGGGGCCATACTGGCAAGCGGGATGTGGGACGCATATGGTGCGAAGAGAACAAGCACCAGCAACACAACAACGCCGTGAATAACGCCAGAAAATGGCGATAATGCACCGGATTTAATATTCGTTGCCGTACGCGCAATGGCCCCTGTTGCTGGAATGCCGCCGAATAGCGGTGTCACCATATTCGCGATTCCCTGCCCAATCAGCTCCCGATTGCTGTTATGACGGCTCCCGGTCATGCCATCCGCAACAACAGCTGATAAAAGCGATTCGATACCGCCCAGCATGGCGATGACAAAAGCGGGCTGCAGCAAACTCACCACACGAGCCCATGTGATCTCTGGGATATGAAACTGGGGTAGCGCTCCTGGAATAATACCGAAGGTCGAGCCAATCGTAGCCACATGATCCTTGAAAAAGAGTGCAGCCACGACGGTGGATAGAAAAAGACCAAGCAGCGAGGCTGGTACCTTTGGTGCAAACTTTGGCACAAGCAAAAGAACAACCAGACAAATTCCAGCTGTCAACAAACTGTATATATTAACCGTCGAGATATGCACACCGATTTCTTTCATATTGGACCAGAAATCCTCGTGCTTCTCAATGCCGCTCAGCCCCAGAAAATTCGCAATTTGCCCACTAAAAATAATCACAGCAATACCCGCCGTAAATCCAATGGTCACGGGTCTTGGAATAAATTTGATCAACGCGCCAAGCTTGAAAACGCCCATAAGTACAAGCATCAATCCCGCCATCATCCCGGCAATCAGCAGATTTTCGTATCCATACTGCATGACAATGGCGAAGAGGATCGGAATAAATGCACCCGTTGGACCACCAATCTGGAATTTGGATCCCCCCAGCAAGGAAATGAGAACGCCCGCGATTATCGTTGTATACAGACCATACTCAGGTTTGACTCCGGAAGCTATCGCAAACGCCATTCCGAGCGGGATCGCAATAATGCCCACAATCAGTCCGGATAACAGATCCTTGCGAAAAGCGGAAGCATTGTATCCTGCAAATCTCCCCATCCATTTCATCTATCTTAACCTTCTTTTCTTTATATATTTGAATATTTGAATATAACAAAAAGACTACTCCGGTCTGTGCTCTCTGTCAATCGTAATGTTCACAACAGTTACCCTCATAAAACGCAAAAAACAAGAAGTTACCTGAACTTGCTTCCGGTTCCTCTTGTTTAATGTGTTTAAGTATCTTTTCGAATGTCTTCCAGCATGGAAATGGCATCAACCAAATGATTGTCAAAAATCTTTTTAGCAACGGCCAGCAGGTCTTTAATCAAAGGGTCACGAAGCGAATACGTAACTGTCGTTCCTTCTTTTAATCCCTGGACAACGTTTTTGCTGCGCAATACAGCCAACTGCTGCGAGACGGCGGAACCTTCCGATCCCAGAATGCTTTGCAGTTCATTTACATTTTTCGCCCCATCGCTCAGCAGCTCCAGAATCTGAATTCGCATCGGATGCGCCAACGCTTTGAAAAAATCCGCTTTAAACTGTTGTATGCTCTGATTCATACGCTATGCCCCTTCAACCAAACTTTTGAAGATGCAAATATCATAACATATAACATATTGAAAGGAATTAGAAAGGAAATGTAACGCTCTATGTCGTCCGTGAAGGGTTACAGTTCGTACAATCTATCTGTCATTTAATCGCTATTTACAACTGTATTTTATTGGTATATATTATAGCCGTCAGGAATGTTAACGCTAACATAAACTGAAAAAAGGAGGATGTCTCAATCCATTTTCGAAAAGGTTTTCGTTTTAGTGAGCTTACACTTTAAAACATTTCATTTTGAAAGGATGAGGTATCGATGAAAAAACTAAGCACCACATTATTTGTATTTTTTATGGGCATATCCCTTATGTTCGGCCTGACCGCATCAGCGAATCCCGCCATCGTAAGTTATGGAAGCAGCTATTCCAATACACTCACTGCTGGTCAAGGATACGCCTACATTCTCCCTAATGCCAAAACAACCGGTACAAGCGTAAAAATTACTGCATCCGCAGCCAATGCACTTCAACTGCACTACTACTGGAGCTACAATAATACGACAATCGACCTGGGGACAGCCATTGTAAACAACAACAATTACAACGGCGGTTCATCTTACTACAATCCTGGCACTCTGGTCACTGTGGTAGAACGCGTACCAGCGTCCACGACGTTGTACCCTTCCGTATCCTATACCATATCTTTCAATTAACAGTACAACGAACACATAGTATCCATTCTTATATACAGATTCAAATACATGAACTCTTTCAGTTTTAATCAAAAATGCACCTCTTAGAAGTACAAATTGGAGCCTGCCAAGGATTCCATAAACTTCTGTTGGGGTGCTTTTTTCTGTCAACAGGGAGGCCCCATTTATAGTAAACTGGAGAAAAGGTCCAATCATTCGGGAGGTCTGCTTATGCAAGAGCAACATGCTGCACGAGTCGAATTATTCGTTTCCAACACTCAGATCATCAAAAAATCATTCAAGTGGCAAAATGTGATGATGCACCGTCTGGCAGCCCTTTTATATGCAGCAGAAAATAAACAAGCCGATGGCGAGGCCATTCGCCAAAGTCATGAATTGATTAAGCAAAACACCAATCTCTTCTCGGCCTTCAGGGGAAATTCGGCGATCAGCATCGCCACCTTACTCTCGCTTACGACAGATCAGGAAAAGAAACTGGAAGACACCCTGCTTATCTATGATCTGATGAAAAAAATCAAATTTCGTACGTCCGATTTTCTGGTTATCGCCGCCTATCAGATTGCAGCTCACGCGACGACTGAGCAATTCGAGCATAAGGTCGAACGAGCCAAAGCATTTTATGATCACATGAAGGCCCAACACCGCTTTCTTACCGGACAGGACGACTATATTTTTGCAGCTATGCTGGCCCTTTCCGATCTCGACGTGGAATCCGGTGTGACCCGTATGGAGCAGCTCTATGTAGAATTAAAACCTGAGTTCTCACCAGGCAATAGTGTGCAGGCACTAACGCAGGTACTGGTCCTAGGCGATGATAATCCGGAGGCGGGCGCTCATGTGATAGCGTTAAATGAGGCGTTCCGCAGACGGGGAATACGATTAGACAAAATGTACACCCTGCCGGCTCTGGGAATCCTCTCCCTACTGCCCGCTGACAGAGATACGTTGGTAGAGCAAGTTGAGGAAACGTATGAGTGGTTGCGTACACAGAAGGGCTTTGGTGCCTGGTCAATCAACAAACAGGAATTGCTGCTGCTCTCGTCCTCGCTGGTGGCAGTGCAATATGTGGAGGATCTTCGAAACGGCGTCCTGACCACGACGGTCTCCACTAGCATCACCAACATCATCATTGCCCAACAGGCCGCCATGGCCGCTGCTGCAACATCGGCTGCCGTCGTAGCTTCGACTTCATCGAACTAAGTAAAGGTCATGAAATGCATCTTACAAAAAAAGAGGCCCTCTGGAACCATCCAGAAGGCCTTCTTCATTTGAATTCATCATTGCTGTTAGTCATCACCGCTAAACAATCCCCTTATCCCGGAACTCTTCCACGAAACTATTGAGCCAATCCGAACCATAATCCAGCGCGCCCATATCACTTTCGATAAAAGCAACATCCAGACCCATAACCCAGAATCGGCGAGCAATAATAAAAAGGTCAACAGCCTGTTCATCTTCGGCAGTGAAGCTTCTAACCGAACGATATCCCGCTATGAGCGCACTCCATAACACTTCTTTTTGCTCACCAGACTGTCTCTTTCGAGCCTTTACCTGCGCCAGATCGTAGGCACGCCAACCATTAGCCGCCCACTCAAAGTCATAATGGATGAACTGATTGCCCTGTTGAAAAGCATTATTGTTCCCATGCATATCGCCATGGCACAGCCCATTGTCCAAACCTTGTTTGGATGCGACGCCGATGCGTTCTTTTAACGCTCTAGCAAACGTATGTAGAAATGATGATGCTTCATTTTTTTCACCGATGTAGTTGATGATTCGCTCAAGAGGTTCGTCAATGAGAAACTTCGTATCCAACTCATATCGCGGCTGCTCCAATACCACTTGGTCCATCGCTTTATGCAGCTCAGCCGCAGACTGACCAAAAACGTAACACGACTCTTCATCTTCAAGGTTGTTCTCGATACCCTCTATATACCGAAACATCACAGCAACCCGCTTGCCTTCCGCGGCCTCCAGCACCGTATATTCAGTATGATCTTTCTTCTCGATGTGTTCTCCAATATCGGTATGTACAGATGAACCTAAAATGCCCTTTAATTGAGATAACAGGGAGAGTTCGTACTGAACATCAACCTCCGTAATTTCAGTACGGTAGACACGAAGAATATACATGCCAGAAGAAGTACGTACCCGGTAAGTATCATTTAACCCTCTCAGCCAAAATAAACATTCTTCCCACGATCCGATGTCGTATTGATCACTCAATACATGCTCCAGATATTTAGGGTTGAGCACTGAACGTAAAGCAGTCGGTTGATTGAACATATGTATGCTCCTTCAGTTTGATATAATCATCACTTTGATTACAGATAAATGATTCCTTCATCTATCAATCTATAACATAGTATATTTTTAATTTATTTTCCAGAATATATATTTAATCAGGTGAATGCATAGCTGAATTCATTTCGCTTCTTTTATGTGCACCAATCACTTTCCCAGCCTTGACCTTAAAGTATACTTCAGGCTTTATAATGTGGATATCATACTTTATGGATGAGAGGCGGCGGCCACATGAGTGTAAATATATATAACAAAAAACGCTCTATCAAGAGCTATTTACTAGAAAAATACATCGGAACTTTAGATAGCAAGAAGAATTTATCCACGCGAGAAAACACCCTGAAGCACTTGGAACACATGGGTGTAGAGAACACTAAGCCTTATGAGCTGGGTAAGGTTAAATTAATCTCCTCAGTCAACAAACGTTCCTTTGAAGACATGCAGGTGTTTACATTGAATGACCAGAAATCTGCTGATCAAAAAGTGATCCTATATATACATGGCGGCGCTCATACACACCAGCCGCTAACCTTTCATTGGAAGTTCATGGACCGCATCGCACAATCGTTGAATGCCAAAGTTATAGCCCCCATCTATCCCAAAGTGCCTCATTTCAACTACCAGCATACATATCCAAGACTCTTAAACTTATACCGGGAAATCATTGAATCGATAAAGAGTCCTGCACAACTTACTATTATGGGAGATTCAGCGGGTGGAAATATTTCGCTAAGTTTCGCACATTACATTAAGATGAATCTTCTTCCTCAACCCAAAGATATCATTTTGTTATCGCCATGTGTGGATATGGTTCTGGACAATCCGGTCATATTCGACTATGAGACCCGAGATCCGATGCTGGCTGTGGAAGGCTATGATGTAATTCGGAGAATATGGGCGGCAGATAAAAATCTGGATGATCCATTGATCAGTCCAATCTACGGAGACTTCAAAGGACTCGGAAAGATTACCATTTTCATCGGAACCCATGAAGGTTTATTTCCCGACAACATGAAGCTCTACAAACTGCTTACCGATCAGGATATTGACCATAATACCTTTGTATATCCCAAAATGAATCACGTCTTTGTGCTTTATCCTATTCCTGAAGCCAAGGATGCAGAGCGCAAAATCATAAATATTATTAAGCATGTATCACAGGAATCGCATAAATAAGACTGCTACTGAAAAAAAACAGGAAAATAACATTCAACCCTTGTAAATTGTATTATTCCGGGTATAATACTCGGTATATAGAAAAGAGTAGCTGACTGGAGTGAATAACGCCATGGATTCTTTGACACAAACTTGGGTTAACGATTATTTGGACTTATATAATTATGCCCGTACCATAGAAGACTCGGAATGGGCTGAAGATATTCTCAGGAAGCTTCAAGATCAGAAGGACGCGTTGCTGGAGGAAGAACGAAAAGCGATACTGCTCCGTGAGTTGCTTACAAGCTATGACCGAATCAACAAGCAACTGATAGACATTTTCAGCAAACTGAGAGTCGCTTCAGAGGGTTACCAGACTGAGTCTTTACAGGAGCAATGGTTCAAATTGAAGCTAATGCGGATTGATGTCTCTCGGAAGATTCTTCAATATAAATAAAATAAACAAGAAAAAAAGCCGGTCTGCAGTTCGTCTGCTTAACCCGCCTTGATTAAAGGCTTACTATTCTTTTGATGCGTACAGTCAACTGTTCCGCAAATATGTAAAGCCCGCCAGCTTTACATAAAATGAATGATCGATAATTACATGGATGCTTTCTTCATGTTGCTCATCATGCCCATCATTGTGGTCATCATTTCGTCGCATTCTTGCATACAGGACATCATTTTATTCATGTCCATGCCTTCCATCATGCTTTTGTCTTCCATGCATTCCATCATCATCTTCATGGATTTCATCTTGGACATCATTTCTTCCATGCACATGTTCATCATCATGTTCATACACATATTTTCCATTTCAACTTCCTCCTTTCAATTATAGTAAACTTCCTTTTTTTAGCATAAACGATTCCTTTCTTAAAAGCAATCTTTTTCCCCTTGCCTTTTCTGTAAAATCGATGTATAATACGCACTTCACTTATCAATCCTGTCGGAAATAAAGGCTTTGTGAAGAGATGATCTCTCCGCAAAGGCCTTTTTGCATGCCTACCTAAGTCTTGAATAACTGGATTATCTATCAAATTTATCCTTGTTCAGCAAATGTAGGTCCTTTACAATAACTTTAGAAATTCCCGTATATCGATTTCTTTATTGAACAATATCCATATATGGTATATGGAATAGCACTTCCTTAATTACGATATAAGCTCTTACTTGAGTTTATATAAAAAAAATGATACAGGAGGCTATCGAATGTTCAGATTCATTTTACCGTCTTCAAAGCTAGTAATGATTTGCTGTCTGCTGGTGCTTACAACAGTAAGCATGCTGTTCAACAGTCCCAAGGCGTTGTCACATGGTTACGTAGAAGGGCCAGCGAGTCGAGCTGCACTTTGTGCTTCGGGAGTCAATCAAGATTGCGGCAGTATCGTGTATGAACCCCAAAGCCTGGAAGCACCTAAAGGCTTCCCTACTGCAGGACCTACGGACGGCCATATTGCAAGCGCTAACGGCGTCTTCCCTAAGCTCGATGAGCAATCCGCCACACGTTGGTCGAAAGTGAATATGTCTAGTGGCAGTAATACGTTTACTTGGAAGCTGACAGCTAACCATTCAACGGCAAGCTGGAAATATTATATTACGAAAACGAACTGGAATCCGAATGCACCTCTATCCCGTGATTCGTTTGACCTGACACCGTTCTGTTCAGTTCCCTATAATGGCAGCCAGCCTCCATTTAGCTACACCAACTCATGCAACGTACCAGATCGCAGCGGTTATCATGTCATTCTAGCAGTCTGGGAGGTTGCGGATACTCCTAATGCCTTCTATAATGTCATCGATGTAAACTTCTCCGGGACGAACCCGGTTGATAATGTAGCACCAACACCTCCAACTGCACTTGTGGCAACTGCAACTGCTGCAACCAGTACATCCTTATCGTGGAAGGCTTCCTCAGATAATGTAGGGGTAACGGGGTATAAAATTTACAACGGGGCTACTTTAATAGGCAATGTATCTGGCACAACTACAAGCTATACCGTAACAGGGCTTACAGCAAGCACGGCTTATACCTTTACGGTCAAAGCAGTCGACGCAGCAGGCAATGAATCTGCAGCCAGCAATAGTGTAAGCGTTACCACAACTGCGCCTCCTGCAAACGACACTACCGCACCTACATCTCCAGGCGGGCTGCATGTGATGGGAACACCAACCGCCTCCAGCATTCAGCTGATGTGGACGGCATCTACGGATAATGTAGGCGTGACAGGGTATAAAATTTATAACGGCTCTACTTTAGTTACAACAACATCCGGGACGGCAACGTCTTATACGGTAACCAATCTTGAAGCGAACACAACCTACAACTTCTCGGTTTATGCTGTTGATGCAGCAGGCAACCAATCTGCTGCTAGCACAGTCAGCGGTAAAACAGCCGCGGCTGCTACTGCACCTGCATGGGCAGCCAACACGCAATACACAGTGGGCACAATCGTGAGCTACAATAACCTGACGTATAAATGCCTTCTTACACACACGTCTCAAGTGGATTGGATTCCTTCGGCAACACCAACCCTCTGGCAGGTGCAATAACTGGATTGACTGGAGGATTAGTTAAAAAGAAGTCCTTATAAGATTCTGATTACAACATAGCCGGTCCATATTCAGGGGATCGGCTGTGTACTACACATGCAAAATAAGACGCTTCAGGAATTAGTCCCGAACGTCTTATTGCTTGCTTTTTATGTTTCTATACCGATTTTATCATATGTCCATCTTCCAAGAACGACTCTGGCGCCTGAATCCTCACCCACCCCAAGGCCATAGCCAACAATGCTGTGATCCAGACGTGCAACCAAATAGATAAAAGCTTCAGGCACAGCGTAGGTGGAATCGATTGAATTTTGCAGGAGGGCTCCACATTTCAAAATTCTTTGAACTGCTCCAGATCGTTCTTCTCCACACTAGAGCGGAACTGCGGATTCGTTAGGTTGGATGACTTCCAGCAAATATTGCTCTACATTTTTTTCTTTTAGCCTCACAAAAAGCCGTTTAATCCACCAAATATATGCCCTAAAACATGAAAATATATCATAATGAACGACAGAACTATAGAAATTGGTAGAACAATCAGAAATCTTAACGGACTTTTAGGAACAATAAAAAGTAAAACAATGACCATAATCAGATATATTCCCAAAAGTATAGGGATCAAATAGTAGTGAGTGTGCTCAGGTAAGTAAGCGTGCCGCAATTGAAATCCTTCTGACAGTAAGGCTGTAATCGGAAAGGATAAAATCAAGCTAGATATGATTCCATAGCCACGTGCATACCACATTACATAAGCACATACCGGAGATATCAACGCGCATATTCCCCAAAATATAATTTCTCTCTTGGGGAAAAAGTGCAAAAAAAACACGGTGTACACATAGTAAGCAGTTAATAGCGACACAAAAAAGAAGAATATCTTTAGAGCTGCTAATTTAGGAGAATAACTAAAAACCGATAAGAGTGTTGCAACAAAAATCCATATACCTAAACGTCCACCGATAGCATCAAATATGGGATTAATCCCCTGTGCATCTACAAGCTTTGCTGCTAAACCTAAAATTACCCCGATCACTATCGCACTTACAATGGAAATTGTTTTTTGTTCAGTTGTTGAATTGTTTCTAATTCTAATTTGATTAAACTTATTATGTATTTCCATTTCAACCCTCCAATTCCCATAATCACCATATACTTTAACATGATTTATTTGATATTTTCATATATTTTGTGAAATAACCCTATTTTTAAAAGACGAACACCCTTTCTATACAAAAACTCATCCCAACTGAATAAAGATTACCCTCCCTAGTAATATAGACGAAGTAGAAAATGTCCATGGTTGAGTCATAGAACAGATTTACTTTTATGGTTTACATTATAAAAATATTCATGAGCAGAATTCCTTTTTAGCCAAAATAGACCGCTCCCTGATCAGGGAAACGGTCTATGCAGAAGATATTCTATGAGGACATCGATTTGGTTAAACCAATCTTGGTGATGACCGTATCATACGGAGCCAGTTCGAGCGTTTGTTTTCCGTAGTCCGTATCAATTGTCGTGGTTTGAACCTGATCACTATTGTTAATGACGACCAACATTTTACTCTCCGGATAATAAGTACACTCTGTAAATAAGTTATCCGTAATGTACTTCGAATTATGGAATTCATGACCTGCAAAGCGAATCAGATTCATCAGCAATCTGGTATTCTCCCAACTGAATTCGAATGAAGGCAGGTAGATTCCTTTTCCTTTACCAAAGTCATGTGTAGACAATGTAATCATGCCATCCGTTTTATCCACCACAGCAGCTGTTCCATCGGTAAGGTATATGTTATTCTTCGGTGCTATTTTTGCCCCTTCCGGCAACAAACCATGCTCATCGCGAGTCTCATATGTCCATTTTCCATGAACCACCCTGGCGCCAGTATCCTCATCCACCCCAAGAACATGTGCCATTCTGAAAAAGCTGTCGTACCCTTCTACCGCCGATGGCTGGTTGATGCCAATAAAAGTACCGCCTTCATACACCCATTTGGTCAGCAGGTCCACACAATGGTGGTCATTCCAATGTTCTCCGCCGCTCCAGGCTGAACCGGCAGAGCCGGCATTGATCACGACATCTATATGTTGCAGCACGCCCTGACGGATATCTTCAAAATCTATGAACTGCACTTCAACCGGTAAGCCTGACAAGGCTTCATTTACATGAATCAAGTCATGCATATACGTTTCATGGAAATGGCCGGACAACGTCCACGATCTTAATTTGCCCCAGCTATGCAGAACAGCTACCCTCGTCTTAATCTGATAGGGCTTGCCTTCATGATGAAGTTCTTTTATTTCCCTGAACTCGTCCGCAATCTTCTCGATGTAATCGCAAAAGTCGGGGTAAGGCTCTACTAGATGCAGATATCCACCCAACCCAATCCGGTCAATCGGCTCTCTGAGCAAAGCTCGCCTGATATTAATCCAATACTTTTTGGCATCCAGCGTAGGGTCTCCGCCCTCCTTAAAGGTAGGAAGTCCGCCTAAACCAACTGGAAACAAGTAGGGATGCAGACGAATTTCATGGATATCCACGTTAACACCTGAACACATCCTCGCCTCATAACCGGAAAACACACATTTAATCATCCCATCGAATCCAAACTCCTGAAAGCGGTCATTATAAGGCTCCATACCAACCCAGCTGTCATCATAGAAGACATACGCCAGCTTGCCGTGGTTATGCACGATATCAATTAACTTCTTCCCAAATTCGATGACAAAATCATTGATAAACGCCATCCAGTCCAGCTTGCGCTGCTGCGCCGGAATATGACTCACGCGATATTTGCCGCCATTCACAAAATCCTCAGCCGAGAGTGAATACCCATATTTTTGAGCAAACAGATCCAACGCTCTCGAACTTACCGTGAAATCGTATGAACCCCAATCCGAGAAGAGATGTCGATTACGCTCGTCGCTGCCCCAGATCCAGGCGAAATTATAAAACAATGAGGTGAAACGAACTACCGTTGTTTCCTGATGCTGCTGACACCAGTCCTCCATCCAATCCAGCAGATATGTCTGCGTTTCCGTATAGATCGGATCAATTTGCATCAAGTGCTCCTTGTCCCAATGGTTCGTGGTGTGATTGTACATCGAGATTTCTTCCCAGATCCGATAGGCCATGAAGCTTACTGTGTATTTATGCCAAGGAACAATGCCGGTAATGACTACATGGCCGGATTCCCTCTCATAATTCCACTGCCCTCTTGGCACTTCCTCCCCGGTTGTCCGGTCAAAGACCTGCCAATACTTAAAGGCCTCTTTGGAATCATTCACCTTGAATTGTTCAGCAAAGAAATCCTCCATCAGATAAAACGATACATAATCTTGTACAGCTACCTTCGGATTCGTAATAAGAAAACATTGCTGGAGCTTATCTTGATTTTGGGATGCCCATTCGTTATGATCCCGGATGATGCAGATGGTCGAATAAATGCCATACCCCGCGTTGATAATTTCATCGGATAATTGTGTACCGTCACTGTCTCGAATGACATCGGCACCCCACCGTTCGGCAAGTTCCAAAGTCAGTGCCTCATAACCGGATTCGCCGGGTAGTGTAAAGGAGCCTTTGATTGGTTTGGACAACTTGGTTCCCTCCCTATTTCAACATGTCAGACAGGAAAGCGAGTGCCAGGCCCTGACCCCAGCCCTGAATCCAGTCTTTTGGAATATTACGATAGCCATCCCGATCCTTCATCACCGCCGTACCACCAGATACACCAAGCACACGTCCATCTTCACTAATGTTGTTCAGGATACCTTCCAATGCCTTTTGAACGTATTTGGTATGGAGCGGATTACCGTTATTGATCATGGCTGCTGCAATACCAGCGGAAGCCGACACCTCTTCATACGACTGCTCGTCATCCAGAACTGTCCGCCACAAGCCATTCTCCGTCTGCACGAGCTTCAGAGCTGCCAGTTGATCCCGGAGCGAGCACTCTACGTCCATGCACTGTGGATATAGATACCAGTCCTTCAACTGTGGTTTTACTTGCGACATGGTGTAAGCACCCCAAGCGTTTGCTCTTCCCCAATACAATCCAGACATATGGTCCTTGTTAACGTTATTGTAGCCGTGGTACCAGAAACCACTACTCGGATCTTGCAAGTATTTGATATGCCAGTAATATTGATTCAGAGCATCCTGGATCATATCCTGATCCTTTAATTTGCTTCCTACACGGAGCAGGAAAAATGCCGCCATAAACAAGGTATCCGCCCATGCCTGCTCGGGAAAATCATTGGAAATGGATACGGTATGCTGCAGCACGTTATCTCCGAATCTGAGCGCATGATTTTGTAGATAATCCACCTTGCTCATTACAATATCCCAATATTTTTGGTTCCCTGTTTCTTCATATAAAGTAATCAGCATATGGCCCATCGCACATGTATTTACGGTCCAGTCCGGCAACCCCAGCTCGATGTATTCATCCGCCCATTGGACAAGCCTGTCCAAGTACTCTTGGTTGCCTGTCGTTTGATAAGCTCTGGAAACACCATAATACGCCACACCGCAAGGCCAATCCCACGTCAAATCCATCGCCAGTGTTTTTTTCGTAACGTTATCAATAACGTTTAAAATTTCTTCCCTGTCATATTTCACTTGAAGCATCGGTGATTCCCCTCTCGTAGCGCACATGCCCCCAAATGCGCTTGAGAGCTGTCCGTCCTTGGTTTGAAAACGCTTTACTTATTCCATTGTACGCAGTAAAATAGTGTCAATCTAAGCATATTCGCAACAAAACTACGCAATTTCAATCATTTATGAATGGGAGTTATCGAATGTGCCCAGAAAAAAGCAGCCTATTATTGAATACCGCCACTATAGCTTGCCAATCCACTTTCCTATTCTGCTGTTAAGCGGTGAACGTTGGAAAATATCCGATATCAAAAGTGAACATCTTCATTTTCACAACCATCTGGAGATTGGTATTTGCCATTCAGATAGCGGCATTATGGAGATCAAAGGTGAATCTGTACCTTTTAAAGCCGGTGATGTAACCTTTATCCCCAGATATCTTCCTCATACAACGTATAGTTCACCCAATGAAGCCAGCTTATGGTCTTATCTCTTTTTCTCGCCCGAGGACCTCTTTCAACAATCGTTTAAGAGCAGTGCCTACAGTAACTTTGAGCCCAATTTGAGGGCAATTAAGGGATTGAACTGCATTTTAAACAGGGAGGAACATCCGAGGATTTATACCCTTGCGACATCTGTGGTAGAGGAATTAAAGCAGAAAAATCCTTTTTATCAGGAAAGTGCCTATGGCTTATTGTTATCCCTTTATATCGAACTTCTGCGAATCCATTCCCGGAATGAACCCTTGGCAGATCAAGAAACGCAGCATAATCTAAAAGGTGACCTTGTTATTTCTCCGGTTCTGGAGTATATCACCAAAAACTATATGTCGCCCATAACTATCGATTTTCTCGCTGATCTGTGCCACCTAAGCACCACACATTTTCGCAGGAAATTTCATGACATTATGGGAACCGCACCTCTGGATTTCCTGAACAGCACCCGAATCGAAGAAGCTTGCAAACAATTAAAAAGCACGGACGCTTCCATTCTTTCGATCTCTGAACAAGTCGGTTTTCAGTCCATTTCCAGCTTTAATCGCTGTTTCTCCAAACTTATGGGGAAATCGCCGAAAGAATGGCGCAAAGGCGCACAGTCTGAAGTTCAATCTGCGAAAGCCTCCATATTGGAGTTTACGGGGTGGATGTAGGGAAGGGATATCTGCGATAGAGTTTATAGGCAAATCAAAGACGCTTCGGGAGCGAGTCTCGAGCGTCTTCTTTGAACTGAAATGTTTAGTTTTTTAGTTTAATTACCACCATGCTAACTACAGTACCTCTGTCGTAAGCGTAAACCCTTCAATCACGACATCTTCGTCGACTTCAATCATGATACACCGTCTGCCTTGAAAATTCACTTGTTTCACATATCTCAAGTCTTGTGGGCTAACCGAAATCGTAGCAACTTTAGTTTCAATCTTAATGGACTTGGACGTAAACTTCGGCATAACACTGGTCGCTTTCATTTCATAATTCTTGTTGTCGACGATAGTTTCAAATGCACGTTCCACCTTCTCAGACGTCAGGTCCTCTACACCGCTTGCAGTCAGTACACGTTCCAGGTCTTTATAATCGAGTTTCGGAGGTTCTTCCTCATGTGACTCTTCGTTAATTTCAATGACCCGGTTGATCTCTTCATACACATGTGCGATTGTGGCTGAGTCCAGTTGTTCACCGGCCACTTCCTTCACGATATCTTCGAAAATCGCTCGTTCTTCCAGCGCTGTCACAGACCTTTCTCCATTCAAAACATTCTCAACAAAATGCGGATCCGGGAAATTGGATTTCCCTGTGCAATATAGAACACGATTTACATCGGAGTAGTTGTCCGTCACACTCGGGTACAGGAAACCCTGCTCCGGGGTGCTTAATTTGACAACCGGATCTACAATGACATTGTACTTAAATTCTCTCTCCACGTAATCAAACAAGAGCGTTTTCCGCTGCTTCTCCGTGGAATTCACACTGCACAGAATGAATGGATGTGCGAACACTTCATTTTTCTCGCTCTCTTCCGCTTCATCGTTCCGAGCCTTGGTTGGCAAGTAATACTGTCCACGAACAAACGTGATCACCATATCCCGTTCATACTTGGCATCCACCAACATTCTTTCTACTAACAGGAGCATCAGGTCCTGCCATTCCTCCGGATCCCCTGTTACCAGTGCTTGGTGAAGCATCACCTGAGCCGGCTCCTCCGCTTGCTCCTGGAACTTCAGCTCAAACAATTTCTGATCCAGCTCACCCGTTAGCAATTTTTTGAAATTGCCCATGTACAGTTCCTGTTTCTCTCTGTCCACCAGTTCAAACGGATGGCGCTCCCAATGATAAATTTCGTTCGTTTCCTTCGTAATATACACGTTGAGAATATCGTAAATATTCAGTAGATCATGATCCATCTTAAACTGTTTGCGTATATGCGCTACTTCTTTTTTATTCATGATTCGTTAGACAACTCCTCAAGTAAATTGGCCTTACAAGTATAAACGATATAAAAAACCTTCGCTAGAAGGACCTTTATCTTTATAAGTCATCTGCGGTAACTAAAAAGAAAGACGCATCAGGAATGACTCCCGTGCGTCTGTTTTTCGATTCACAGCTTATCTTTTCAATTAACTGCTGCTCGGCAACATATCTGCATTCAACAGGGGTTCCCGGCTGGTAGAAGCTTTCCTCGTTTCCCGCAGAAACAGTAACCCCATGAACAAGGACACAACGCCAATAATAATTAGCAATGCCCCCAACTCCTGACTGTAGGCTGTAAGTGCTCCGTCCCGAAAAGCCATCCCGCGAATCAGGCGGTTAAGCCAGTTCATCGGTAATGCCCATGCGAAAATTTGGAACGGTTCTGGAAACGCAAGCGGCGTTAGTTGAATTCCCGTGGCCAGAAAGGAGGGATACAATACAAAACTGGTTCTTAGGCTGACTTTAGATATGTCTTTGGCTGTGTATCCAATCAACATACCCAGAAGTGACAAGGCGAAGGCATAAATAACCAGTGGGATAATAAAAAGATAAGGCTCCGCTTCAAAACGCATTCCCCCCACCTGCTTTAATAATCCATAGGATAGGAGCAGCGATAGGGAGCTCAACACAGCGTACGGTACACTCCTAACCCATAGCTGGAAAGGTGACCTTCCGTTTGTAAAAAGCTTCCCTTCCTGACGTAGTCGAGGTGCAATCGAGCCCGCTGCACTTGTTGTAATCATCAATACTACGATATTCACAAATCCAAGCACCATAAAACCGACATAACTGGAGGTTGGATTAAACAGCATCCTTTGCTGAAGCGAGATCGGCGACACGATTCCTTTAGCCGTTTCTGCATCCATCCCTTTCTGGATCAGTCGTGTCATGGAAAGGGTCATATTTTCCGTCTGGATGATCTCCTGAATCGCGGTCCGGATTCCGGTTAGCCCCGAGGGCATTGTGTTATCCATCAAGATGCCGATATTCGTCGATTTCCCCTGTTGTTGACGTAATCCCAATTGATTGGGAAGCATAATGACAGCTACTGCCTGCTCATTGACAAGTAATGTTTCCGGACTCATTCGGCTCGCATATATGCTTTTGACGCTCATATATTGCGAGGCATTTATTTTGGAGATCAACTGCCATGAATATTCGCTATGGTCCTCATCAATGATCACAACTGGCGATTTGCTAATTTGATTCTGCGAGAACATTAAACCAAAGAATAGGGCTGCAATAAGCGGGCCGATAAAAATCAATCGAACATACTTACTTCCCGATACGTACTTCCACTCGTCAATCAGTGATTTCATCAAGTTTCACCTCTGCTGTCATCCCGGGAAGTAAATCAGCATTCGAATCCATCGATATTCGGACCAGAAACATACTTAAATCGGCTTGCCCCTTTTCCCGTGACATGCGCAAGCTCGCGAATTGCGGGGCAGATGAGATGGACGTAACAACCCCGCTCACCTGTGTTGGCTGGTCCAAATACGGAAAATGAACATCAATGCTTTGATTTACTTCAATCTTTTGAATTTCACTCTCCTGTATGTAAATGTCCGTATAGTAATTATTCTTTTGCAGAACTGCCAGCGGCACACCTGCTTGTACTTGATCTCCCTGCTTTACAGCAACTCGGTCGACCAAACCATCATACGGTGCGAGTACATCCACATCTCCTTCCCCAGCTGATTTCACTTTGAAAAGCACCTCTCCCTCTTTCACGGAGTCACCTGCAGACGCACCCGCCTCTAAAATCGCCCCCGGACTATTCTGATAAAACAATGTCGTTTGCTCTGCCTCAAGCATGCCTTGTTTCCTGCTCTCGGCCTGACTTACAGCATCCTTCCCTTTAACAGCCAGAAGTGAACCTCCAACAATGAGCACCATCGCAATTCCGATATACAAACCTGCTTTTAACTTCATCCTTTTATCTCTCCCATTCCCAATCCTCGTGTATATAAGTTGAACTAAAAATATTTACACTGGACACTCCGATGACAGAACAACCTTTCGATCGCTGTTATCCCCAGATTTTTTTGATTCCTTTTTTTAATGGTAATATCCGGGGATAAAGGCGAGCGCTTCGCTTCTTCAGGTTCTTTCTGTCCTCTCCGTTATTGTGTAAAAGTTTAGTTCAATTTATATGGTCAAATTTGCTGCGTATTTTTGCTTTTCATTATCACTTGGGTGACCACGTTCTCGGCAGCCTCCATAATCACTTCTCCCAACGTGGGATGAGGGTGAATCGTCATGGCCAGATCTTCTACGGTTGCGCCCATCTCAATCGCAAGCGCAAGCTCCGATATCAGTGTGGATGCCTCCACGCCAACGATTTGCGCACCAATGACAATTCCTGAGGTTGGGTCAGCCACAATTTTTACAAATCCATCGGTTTCCCTTAATGCCAATGCTCTTCCGTTGATCCCAAAAGAAGATTTTCCGATAATCACCGGAATGGCCTGTGCTTTGGCTTCCGTCTCACTTACTCCAACACAGGATAGCTCCGGATTAGAAAAGACGACAAGCGGAATCACCTTGTAATCCACTTTGGAGGTGAGACCCGAAATGGCCTCTGCTGCTACTTTAGCTTCATAGGAGGCCTTGTGAGCGAGTGCCGGGCCGGCTGTAATATCTCCAATGGCATAAATGTGCGGGATAACCGTTCTGCACTGTTCATCCGTCTCAATCAGCCCCTTGTTTGTTACGGGCAAACCTATGCGTTCCAGTTCTAACTGGCCGTCTGTATTGGGTTTCCTGCCGATTGTGACCAATACATATTCCGCTGTAACTTGGTGCTGCTCTTGATTTTTGGAATAATGCAGTGTAATGGAATCAGCCTTCTGCTCCACCTTTTCAGCAATCGCTCCGGTTACGATGTGGATGCCATCCGCCTTCAATTGTTTGACTACAGGGGCAGCAAATTCCGCCTCGAATCCGGGCAATACTTGTGCTCCTCCCTCCAGAATCGTCACCTTTGTTCCGAATTTGGCATACATCTGTCCAAGCTCCACACCAATATACCCTCCGCCGATCACAACCAGACTACTCGGAACCTCCTGCAGAGACAGTGCTTCTGTGGAAGACAAGATACGACCTCCAACTGGAAATGCTGGCAGCTCAATTGGACGAGACCCCGTTGCCAGTATGAGGTTTTTAAAAGAAATGCTTTGCTCCTGTCCAGCTTGCTGGATCATCGCTGTGTGCTCATCCACCAGACTGGCCTCGCCTTCGAGTATGGTCACATTCGCAGTCTTTAACAAATAGTGGACGCCACCTGCCTGTTTATTCACAACCCCCTGCTTAAAATGCTGAGCAATCTTAAATGTCGCTGCCGCGTCAGCTTGATTGAACTGTCTGAACAAATCATAGCGATGTGATTCTGCAATTAATGCTTTGGATGGTATACAACCCACATGCGTGCAAACCCCGCCTAACTGTTGACGTTCGACGATTGCCGTCTTCATTCCCAGTTGCGAAGAACGAAGCGCCGCCACATATCCTCCCGGACCTGATCCAATAACTAACGTATCTACAGATTCAAGCTTACTCATATCCTGATACCTCCCGATTTGAAGCCGATTTAAAATATGATGATCGTAATATATTATAACCATCATATTTTGAGGCAGTCAACAACCGTATTTGGCCCTTTTGTAAATCAACAAACATCCAAACGCCAAATTGACAGGCTTTATTATGATGACTATAATATTTTAAAAAAGCAGAATGATGAAGCTATGGAGTGAATGATAATGCCCTATCCCAAAGGCCATAAAATAAAAGTACGAGGTAAAATTGTTGAAAGTGCTGCTCGGGCTTTTCGCACCAACGGTATTCAAGATGTCAGTGTACCGTTCATTATGAAGGGTGCCGGATTAACTCATGGAGGGTTTTATTCACACTTTGACAACAAGGAACAGTTGGTCGCCGAAGCCTGTGAATATGCCATTAGCGATACCATCGCACTTCTTCAAAAAGTCGCGGATCAGGAAGAGCAGAATCCCAAAATTAATACAGTCATCGATTATTATCTCAGTCCTTATCACCGCGACAAAACGGAAATGAGCTGCATATTCCCTGCCCTTTCCGGCGAAATATCCCGCTCTTCCGAAGAGGTTCGGCAGGTATTCACTCATGAACTGGAGCGGATGGTCACTTTTATCTCCAATCTGGCTGAAATCGATGTATACAAAGGTCGTGCATTGTTCAGTACCATGGTTGGCTCGCTTGTTCTTGCACGGTCTGTTAGTGATTCTGATCTTAGCGACAGCTTTCTCTCGGCGGGCAGGCAGCAAGCGAAAGAAATGGTTAAACGGAACGATATGTAGAGGTTTCGGGCTTTTATACGATACGTAGCTTTGAGGTTGTTTCATTTTGTTATCAAGCTGAAAACACAAGTAGACCGCCCACCTTTGTGAAGGTTGCGGTCTACTTGATCGTGTATCCTCTTGTTAAGCCTACCGCCCTTAAAAGCAGCTATTTCATTAGAGAGATATGCTCCGTATAAGAGAAATGACGATACGGCGAAAATTTCAGCATCTTACATATTTACGCTTGAACCCCGTCCGCCCTTTATCCACTGCCTTTTGGATATTTTCAGAGGCATTCAGCAGCTTGCTCTTGGGCATGTTCTTGTTCACTTCGACAGGTCCCACAGCCCTGGCTGTCTCCACCGCCTGATCATGCAACGGTTGATAGGAGGTCGCGACGGTATACAGGAAGTTGTTCATCGAATATTTCGTTCGTTCCGGAGATTCGTGAATCGTGTTTTTCACCAGTTCGAGCATCTCCATCATTTTATTCTCCGAAAATTCAGCATCCTTCCGGCTTCCGAGCAGCCAGCAGTAACAGCTCCATCCCGCTGACATTCTCAGTTCATCACCACTAGCAATCCATGCGTCAGCGACCTCTTGCGCAATATCTGTCTCGGCCAACGTCACAGCAACGATATAATCGGAGATCATGAAAAAATAAGCGGCATCGATCCAACGATCGAAATCAGCTGGCGTCATCACTTGGGGATCGGCAATCACTCCCGCAAAGTACATCGCATCATAATTCCCCGTAGCGTATAATTGCTCCGCCAAAGGTTGATCCTTTTTGATCTGCTTCGCCATCGGTTTCATCGCCCCGGTTGCCACGCCAAATAGCGGTTCATGCGCACCGTTGGAGATGTAAATTTTTTTCGTTCGATCTTTACCGAGCGCCTCAAGCTCCTGCATCACTTCTTCCACGTTCATGAATAACACCCCTTTTTATATTACTTACTCGCCAGATGATCCGTACAACAAATTCGCTCTCATTGTATCACAGCTTCTTCCCGTGCTTCTCATCCAGATTCTCCTAAAGCGCCATAATCACAGATCTGAAATGAGCTAATTATCGAGTAATAAAATGGCGGTACAGAATACTTTCTGTACCGCACTGTTCAATTATGCTTATTCAAGAGTTGTCCATATATCCAAAGCCATCAGACGGACAGCTTCCTGCTCATGGGTTCGATATACTCTTAAACGATCCGAACAGTCCTCATTCCATAATAATGCCTCGCCGGCGATCTTCAACAAACATAGCCCTATACGGAAAGCGGCCATGTGAGGCCGAGCATTCAACTGATCCACCATCTGAAGGAGGTCTTCCGGCTTCCAGTACCCTTTGCTTGCATTCACGACACGACTGACCTTCCGGTTCACAAAATCCAATACATACGGCTGTCTGTTCACTATGCCAATGACAGGGTCCAAGCCGCCTATCGCCAGGTCCGCCTTGCTCCAGTCTATCATAGCCAGATGCAACCGGATTACCGCCAGCTTCATGGTTTCATCAGAATTGAGACATGTAATGATACCCGTATACAAAGGAACAAGCATTTTCCTTTCCGTCAGAGACAACGAGGTTAACTTGTCGATCAGTGCGAGCAAACGCTGCCGTTGCGGCAGATCTCTCTCATTCCCCGCATTCCATTCGTCTATCGTTTCTGTGGCAGCCAGTTGTCTGCAAACCTCGATGACCTGTTCGTTTGTTTTGCCTTCCGAGCAAGCTGCAATAAGGGTGTCCAGCGCTGCCTTCCATCGGGTACTATCCTGAAAATCAAGCAGTGTGCTACTGGCACAAGTGACGATTACTTCTTCATTCCCGTTCAACCACGAGATCATGGAGCGAAAAGCCTCTCTGGCTACAATCGGATCTGCATGGCCTGCGATCCCTGTAATCCATCTCAAATACCTTGGACGCGATTCCAGCGGAAGTTCGCTGGGCCGCTGGTTCAACAAGCTTTGGGCAATATCCCGCTCCGAAGAGGAAGCCATCGTACTCATCATGGTCCAGCTTCGCTCATCATCCAGACATTGCCTTGCCGCATGTCCAATGGCGATAATGACGTCTTTGTGAGTATTGGGCTTCTCGTATTCCCGAACGAGGAGGGTCATGCTGTCATTGCTTTTATAAGCACCAAGCAGCCGAATGGCTTCTTTTCTGACCGTAATCTTCAGTTTCTCCCGATTTAGCAACTCCGAAAGCATCGACGTTAGCAAAACTGGACTCACCCTGCGCGCGCATCTAGGGATTGAATACATGGCAACACGAGCACGGTCTCCATCCAGATTGTCCAGTAGAACAGGAAGTGCCTTCTCCGGTTCTTCACCTAACGAATAGGCATACAGTGCCGCCTCCACGACATGCACTTCCGAATCCTGCAACAGCACCTCCAATTGTTCGGACCAGTGGTCGGGCATGCTCGCCAGCCTTCGGATCACTGCAGCGCGTTCATAGGAAGTTCGTTTGGTATCGAGTGCGACTTGTTCCAGCAGGGAGGCCAGTGCTTTCTGTTGACGTGGCAGCCACCTATAAAATCCGTCACTAGCAGGCACAACATAAATGGTTTTTCCCGACAAATGCTTGCCCTTAATGACTGTTCCCGCGATGAACGGATCCAGCCACTCCTGTCGCTTCAGGTGCAAATGCCAAAACACCTCATGGAACGAGATGAAGGACGGGTCTCTGTCGAGCAACTCTCTGACTCTTTCATCCCGCGTTTCGTAAGGAGCCAGCCAATATCGGATCGCCTGAGCAGGAGCCTTCTTTGTCTTCACCAGTTCCTCCAGCAAGTGTTGTAGCTTAGGCAAACGATCAATCGCCTTACCGAAAGATTCGGCCATACGCAAGACCACAACATCGTTCTCTCGCTTGTTCGCTTCTATACCCAATGCATACAACTCATCGAACAAAACCTCAAGCGCATGATCAGGTATACTATTCCAATCTCTCTCATACAACACGAACTGCCCATCCCGCACGACCATTCTCTTCAACGTTCTCAAACCAAACCTGAAAAGCCTGCTATCCGGCGATTGCGCATGCTCACGTAGTATGGAGAAGGCCAGTCTCTCTGTCGCATTCTTCGTCCCATATGAGGTATCTCTGGCTTCGACCACGCTGTCTGCCAGCACAGTTAGGTCGTCCACATGCTGCTCGGTGAACATGGGAACAGGACAGTTCGACAGTTCAGACATCACCGTCCAACGTACCGGGTCCTGATCGTTCTTGACTCGTGTCAGGAAACGCAATGTCTCATCCATCCCCCGGCGGGATATCGCCGTGCTTCGAATAAGCCGACCATACGCCGCAGCACGTTCATCCGCATTCGATACCTGAACAGCTTGCTCCAGCTTTTCCCTCGCATGAATGATCAAACGGCGGGCTGTAATCTCAAGCGTCTGTTTCCGATCATCCCGGATGTCGCGCAATCCGAGCATGCGCGTTGCTTCCTTGTCACGCAGTTGGTGCGGTAGAACGTCCAATAACGACGTAGGAAAAATGCGTGTCCTCCGCTCATTTTCCTTATATGCCTTATCAAATATCGCTTCACGACTTGACGGTGCAAGTGTTTCCAATACTTTGGCAAGGTGTATGGGTTCGTCAATGAGTAGGGTAACCAGCGTGGTCCACTGGGCTGTAGTGAACCATTTTCTTTTTTTCAGAACACCGGCTGGTACCCCCTCCTCTAAGAGATAACCTCGTGTCTCCTCCCGTGTCAGCAGTTCGAAGACACTTTCAGGGCTCGTCTGGATCAGGACACCCAATTGCTGCTTAATCACAGGATGTATCGTATCGAATGGTCCATATTTGAGCGCATATTCCAGCACGATCGCTGGTCTGGATTCACTCAGCTTCTCCACCGCCGAAGAAAGTGTCCACCATACGCTATTTCTTCCACGTTGTGTCGCGCTTTGCAGAGCATGCTCCAGATATGTTGCGACCAGATCAGGAAAACGCTTCGTAATTACCCGCCAATTGCGGAGCGCATAGCCGAGTTCCGGAAGTCTGCCGCGAACCGTCTCTTCACCGCACACGGACAGTACCAAAGCCGCTTCCTGTGCCCCCCAGCGAACCAGCACAAGTGGTAACAGACGCTCCGCCCAATCCTGTCTACGATGGTTCACAATGCTTTGCAATAATTGACGGCGGGAATGATAGGACATAGAAATGATTTCGGATTCAATTGAATAATCTGGATCTGTCACCACTGTAGTCAACAGTCCGGCTGCCCGACCTCTGACCCCTGCCTTGGGATGCTTCAAAGCAAGCAATACGGCATTTACATCATTTATTACACTCGCACCAGTCAATGCCAGATGTGCTTCATAGGCAGTACCGCTATCGAGTAAAGCTATAAGTAACGCAGAATACCCTGCCTGATCCGAATGCTGGTGACCCAGTTGAGCTATTTGCTTCATCCGGTCCGAGTATCCAAGCGAATCCAGTTTCTTAAGAACCCGGTCTTTTTCTAACGGTGTTTGATTCATTATTATCTTGTCCCCTCTCCCTTTCACTCTATATAACCACTCAATGCATCCATGCCATTGTTTCTCATCGCAGGAGTTTGAAAGTATATAACTTCTGCGTGGGCAAGAGCTTTTCCTTTTGGATAGATGTTTCCGGGGTGGGCATAGTCCGTGGAATCGATCTCCACCTATGCTATAAAAGCCAAGCGTGTCTTCGACTATATGCAAAAAGATGACTCGCAGGTCCACCAATGGCCCTACGAGTCATCCCTATTCATTCAAGATGGTGCAATTCTAATTTAGTTGTTCCAGTATTGCTTGGCGATCTTCTGACCCTGATCAATCTTCGCCCATTGCTGAGCTTCGCTTAATTCGTTACCACCATCGCAGGATGCAAAGCCGCATTGGTGAGACAGCAGCAGTCGATCTTTATCGATGATTTTGGATGCTTCGTCCAGCAAACGAACAACACGCGCTTCATCATCGAGTGTACTCGTTTTGGAGGAAAGCAAACCTAATACGACTTCTGTTTCAGGTCTGTCCTTGAACACTTCCAACGCCTCAAGCGAACCCGCACGATCATCATCCCACTCCAGGAAGAAACGATCATATTTCAATTGCTTCAGGAACAGGTTAGCGATTTTCGCGTAAGATCCACCGCCCATGTTGCGAGAATCATAGTTGCCGCGACAATTATGTGTCCACATTTTCAAGCCCAGGCTATGACCGAAGTCAATCACTGTATTGTTAATATCAATAAATTCTGTAGCGAGACCCTGTACTTCCTCTTGGTTAATATGCTCCCCTGTAAACGGAGAGTTCGGGTTATCGTCTGCAAACAGCTCCCACAAGCAATCATCCATTTGCAGGATTTTACCGCCTACCGCAGCGAATTCTTCCACAAATTCCTTATAAGCTTTCACAAGACCCGCTTTGAGCTCCTGAATATTCTGATAAACAGCGTCCGTACCGCCGATATTATCCGACCAGGAGAGTTCACCAAAAATATGGGATGGCGATGGAACGCAAAGTTTCGTTTGCTGGTCACCCGCCGTGTCTTGCAGTTGTTTGAACAGTTGAATGAAATGATGATTTTTACCGCTCAATTCGCCCGTTATGCGCAGGCCAATATCTTTACGTGTTTCATATTTTGAAGATCCATCGACATCACGGAAAAAATAGCCATGGTCTGCAATATAACGCTCAACTCCACCAAAGCCCCAAACAAAATCCAGATGCCACATCGATTTGGAGAACTCTCCATCTGTAATAATCGACAGGTCATGCTCGATTTCTTTTTTCACCACTTGTTTGATGGCCTCAGTCTCGCATTTTTCATAACCTTCAAAACTTTCATAGAATGGATATTTGATATCATCACGATGTTCAATTTGCGTTTTATATGTCAGCAGCTCATCAGGACGCAACAAACTACCTACGATCTGGAACTTATCAGTCATGTCAAAAACCCCCTCGTTGTATACCATTATCATATCATGCAGAACGAGGTTGGCTGAGATACTTAAATGCCATAACTAGTTATAGTTAAAAGCTATAGCAATATATCAATTTCACACCGTCCTGCGCCGTATTTCATAAAAATACTGCACAGCCGGATGCTTCATTTTAATCGAATCAGACATGTTCAGAATTCGCTTCTTGCCAACACGTCTGTCCACCAAAGCCAGAATATTGAACAGAATCTCCTTGCTCTCCAGATTATCCTCTATGGAAGTGGACAAAAACGTAGTCGCTGCTGCTGTAAAATTCGTTTTACTTAACGCGGTTTGTGCCAGCAACAGCTCTTTGGCATGTACGGAGACTTTTCTGCTTCTTGCCATGACTTGAAGACGGTCCTCTGGAACGTTCCCTTTGGTTTCGTTTCGAATAGCTTCAATCTCTTCATCACTTACAGATATCACGATATTGGGATCATTCTTAATCTCCTGATCGGAATGATACCAACGGATTGGTGAAGTTGTGTCCCCCATATTGAGGATATTCTTCTGATCCACGGTCAGATAACAACTACCTGATTTATCAGGTGAATAGCGATAGCTGGTCGCCCGGTAATCTACTTTTCCAACCAGCGCAGGACTAAGAAAACTTTCTAGCTGTTGCTTTAATTTACTCCAGGACATAGATCCTCCTATTCTCAAAAGCCTGCTGCCTCATCTAAGGCAATCAGTTCAAAACGATATTGATTTAAATTATAACATAGCACAACGAACAGACATCCTGGATTGATCTACCCAGCCCTTAAAGTCAAAACTCCTATTATTGGTTTTCCACTTCTGGATATGATAAACTTGCTGGAAATTATCTGTAATCTATTAAACTATCATTTGTCTGTCAATTGAGAAGATCTTCACCTGCCTTCAGAAGTCGATGATGCTATCCACAAAGGAGAGGAAGAGTTTAATGATTAAGGAGACAACGTTACCTGCGCATATGGAAAAACTCGTTAAAGATAATGATATCGTTGCCGTAAAAGAGGTCTTCGAGCAATGCGAATGGGATGCCCGCGGGGGCTACAGCAAAGGTACGGCCCTCAGCTTTCGGCATATTTCCGATGAATTGGTTCGCTGGCTGGTAGAACAAGGGGCAGATATCAACGCACTTGACAATTATCAACGCACTCCATTACATGCCCATGCTTCACACTGGTCAGGAAATGTAGCCCTGTTCCTTGAATTAGGTGCGGATCTGGAAGCTGTGGACTACCAAAATGAAACACCATTACACGCAGCGGTCAATGCGTATAGAACCGAAGTGGTACAAGAATTGGTAGCCCGAGGTGCTGATATCAATGTAGTCAATCAAAGAGGCAATACTCCGTTAGCCAAAGGATTAATGAATAGCCGAAATAGCGATATTGTCAGTATGTCGAAGATTTCCGCGATTCTGCTGGATGCCGGAGCAACAGTCACCCCGGAAATGAAAGAGTCCGTGAAGCGAATTGGCAAGGATTTTGAATTTGTCCGTGAGAAGTTCAATAAGGACAAGGTAGATGAAGTTTCAGACGCACTGAGCAAGCTCTATCAACAATTTGATGTCGAGCCGGTAGCGAGTCGAATGATGCACGATGGAACAGCTCCCATTCAGGTAAAAGCAACTACTTGGCCCAAACAGCATCAGGAGCTGTGGGAGTATCTCATCCCGGCCCAGGGACATGCCCAAACGGTTCAGGGAGAAGTCATCCGCATCACAGGACGTGTGTCCCATGAAGTATTGGATAATGGCGGTGGAAACTGGGATGAGCCGTATCGCAACATGCTGGATGCGCTGATTCGCCATCTGGGATCTGGTACGCCATTAGCCCCGGCACTTCTTCAAGAAGCAACAGACTTGGCCCACAAGCTTCGCCATGGATCGAATTATGATGCGCCTGCCCGATTAAGTGAGCTGGCGGTGTTATGGGTGCTGGATAATCCTCAACCCATTGCTATGGAGAAGCCGGAGTATACGCGTTAACATCTTCAGTAGAATCGGAAACGGCTCCGATGTTCCCTAAATCGCGTAAATGGATGAAGTGCAGTAGACCTTTACCGCTAAAACCACATTAACAGCAAAAAAAGAAGCGGAAGAGCTACCGCTTCTTTTTTGCTGTTAAATCTAATCTACCTGAATCATACTCCGTATCCATGATTACAACCATTCGTGTTCTTCGTCCTACTCTGTCTCCGCATGTTCCTGACTTCCGAACTCATCGAGCAATTCGCGTACTCTAGTCGTTGTTTTGGCGTTCATCAAGCTATTTCTCAGCTCACTTGCCCCGCGGAATCCACGGACGTAGATTTTGAAAAAGCGGGCCAGCGGGCTGAACGAACGCGGTTCAAGCTCTGAATATTGATCATGCAGGTCCAAGTGCAGCAGCAGCAGATGAAGGAACTCCTCTGTGGTATGTTCCCTTGGCTCCGTTTCAAAAGCAAACGGATTCTGGAAAATGCCTCGTCCAATCATAATGCCATCCACACCATATTGCTCAGCGAGCTTCAAGCCAGTCTGACGATCAGGGATATCCCCATTAATGGTCAGCAGCGTATTCGGTGCAATCTCATCCCGAAGTTTCTTGATCTCCGGGATCAGCTCCCAGTGCGCATCGACCTTACTCATTTCCTCTCTTGTACGCAGATGAATGGACAGATTCACAATGTCTTGCTGCAAAATATGAGTCAACCAGTCGCGCCATTCGTCCACCTCGGTGAACCCGAGGCGAGTTTTGACACTGACGGGCAAGCCACCAGCTTTGGCCGCCTGAATGATCTCCGCTGCAAGCGCAGGACGGCAGATCAGACCGCTTCCTTTTCCATTCTCCGCCACATTGGCGACAGGACAGCCCATATTAATATCTATGCCTTTGAAACCTTCCTTGGCCATCCCGATGCTCATCTCGCGGAAGAACTCCGGCTTGTCTCCCCAAATATGTGCCACAATCGGCTGTTCATCTTCTGTAAAAGTCAGACGCCCGCGTACACTTTTGTTCCCCTCCGGGTGACAATAACTCTCTGTATTCGCAAACTCCGTAAAAAACACATCCGGTCTGCCCGCTTCACTTACGACATGACGAAACACAACATCCGTCACATCTTCCATCGGCGCCAGTATAAAAAATGGTCGTGGCAAATCACGCCAAAAATTTTCTTTCATATTAGAAACTCCTCTATATATACCAGGACAATCTTTGTCCTCATTAATAGTAAAAAATCGCAAGCCATACATCTACAATCGTATCATTTACATTAACAGATTCGTTGCAATTTACATTTTGATGTCCTTGCTTCTTCTTCACTTATACCATGCAAATGCAACTTCGTTCAAACATCAGTATCTGTTAATCACATCAAGATGAATATATCCTACCCCGAAGAGAAGCGTACCCTTCAATAGACTCGCATGAAAAAGAGGGGCGACGCCCCCCTTTGCTAGTTACCGTATGGGTCCGGGTTTCCCTTTTCTCCATTTATTACTCCACCAATTTTACCACGTCTTTAGTTGATTTTCAGCACGAGTTTATTAGTGATTATTTGAAGCATAACTTTACCTTCTCGTTTTGGCCCCCCAGTATAGAATTCAGACCGCCTCCATCGTTCTAATGATTCGCTTTGTTCGCTCTTGCCGAACGGGACTAGCTCCTCTACAATAAAAGTTCGGCAGGCTTTTGTACCTGCAAATCGTGACATGGAGGAGGCCTGAATCAAACATGGAAATTTCACTCGATATTATCAAAGACAAAGTTGAATGCTTGCAGGCTTATGACTTCAAGGAACTAGAACGAGCTATCGAAGACCGAATCGGAATGAACAAGGCATTGCTGCTCCGGGTGAAGCAGGTTCAGCATCAAGTCACGTTCGACCCGTTTCGCAACAAGATGTTATATAGTGCAGTTGTTCATTTTTCTGCAGAGTGATAGACGAGTTTTTTTACTTCGATATGAAATAGTAGAACTACCCCCGTCTGGATTAACGGGGGTAGTCTTTTTTATCAGCTGGTTTAATTAAACTTTACATTTACATTTCCCAGATCCGATAGAGAACCATCGCTGCTTCAGCACGGGTCAATGGTTCGGCTGGTGCGATTTTACCATCTTTGCCGTTAACAATTCCGCTTCCTACGAGGGAAGTTACACTATCCATCGCGTAAGTGGAAATGCTTGCAGCATCGGAATATGGAGCTAGATTTCCGTTGCCTGTAGATTGCTTACCCGCTGCTTTCAGGGCTTTCGCCGTAAGAACCATCATATCTTGACGGGAAATGCTGCTGCCTGGCTTGAAAGTGTTATCTTCGAATCCAGAGACAATTCCAAGTTCTTTGGCAATAGCCACAGCCTGTGCATAGTGAGCAGTTGGCTGTACATCGCTGAAGGCTGCCCCGTTCGTGCCCGAACCCTTCAATTCAAGTGCTCTTACAAGCAAGGTGATAAAGTCGGCTCTCGTGATAGAAGCTGCAGGAGCGAAGCTGTCATCAGAGATTCCTTTAATAATATCGCGTGCAGCCAGCGCTTCGACTGCTTGTTTTGCCCACAGGACATTTTGCACATCGGCAAAAGTCTTGGTTACGTAGGCTACAGCATAAGTGCTGAAATGAGTTGTTTTGAACACCATTGAACCGGATTTAGCATCATAGCGTCCACTTGGCACGGCTGTTGCATGCCCTTGATTGTCAATGTAAAGAATCACGATCTGATGTGCATTGACAAGCTCCTGTGCAGCAGGCGTGTATGGAACAGATACCGTTACAGGTGCCGCTGGATTGTTCCAGGCAAGGTGACGGTCACCAGCTTTTACACTTAGATCGATCACCGGACGGCTACCCACAATAGCGCGAACATCTGCGCTCAGACGATCTGCCGAGACTTTGTTAATCTGAATAGAGACTTGATCCGCTTGCCCCGTAATATTAGAAAGCATATTGGACGGAATTTGAATTGTTGCATTCTCCGTCTTAAGCACAAACTCAACATTATTGTTGCTTTGCAGGGTTGAAGTCGGCAATTGCACAACATAGGATTGTACATTTGCTTGCTTCGGCACTTCGATGGTAACCTGCTTCTTGCCATTTGCACCTGGAGAAGCTTTTTCAATCGCTTTATTGAGGCTGTCGCTTGAAATGGTTGCTGTGGCTGTTCCATTTTCGACTTTAATTACCGGCACAATCGCCGAGTCGCTGCCTGGAAGCTCTGGTTGAGGTTGTGGCTGCGGAGTAGTCCCGGAATTTGATCCGCCACTGCTACCACCATTGTTCCCCCCGCTGTTGTTGCCTCCACCGTCGTTTCCTCCGCCATTGTTTCCGCCAGAAGAGGGTTTGCCAGTGAGCGTCAATTCACCGAATACGGAAGTATCCTGGTAACCTTGACCGGATGGATCGTTCCATGCATTCACACTGATTCTGTTGCCGTCTTTGGCATCATTGATCTGCGAATCAAAGCCAATTTTGGCATTGTTCGCAGGCTTAACCTTTTTGAACGGAATCTTCATTTCAACCGTGTAGTTGGTACCGGAAATAGAGACTTTGGATTCGAAGCCTGCAGCGATTTCCGCAGGATTAAAGGAAGCTACGTTCTCAAAGTTCACTCTGTATTGTCCATCATCGTCTTGGAAGTTAGCTGTTTTCCCGTTGTTTTCATCGACGAATACTTCAACGGAATCCTGCTCCCATACATTCGGGTTGGACTTGTTCAGTTGATCATCTCTGACTTGAACCAATACATACAGATTGTCGTCATCCCACAGTGCTTTTGCCGTTCCTGTCGCACCTGACCATGCCATTTGCTTCGTATCCAGTTTCATTTCAGGAGCTTTGCTCCATACACTGTCTACAGAGCCATCAATAGCTGGTGTCCCATAGTGCGCACTTGATTTCTTGTATTCAAGCTCTTCAGGCGGATTTTCCGCCATATACTTTTGCGGATCAACTACCCCGTAGAACGCCTGTTTTGCTTGAAAATTCTTATCGAACAAGGTTGGATTCTGCTCGGCTCTCCAGCTGGTGCTGTCATTTAATCCCCAGAAGGTGACACGTGAAATATGCTCGCTGTTCTTTTTATAGAGATCCATCAATTGGGCATACAGATAGGCCTGCTGCTTTGCTTCTTTTTCAGTAATTGTAGAATTGGTGCCTGCCATAATGTCCAACTCGGTGACACTGACCTCTACTCCCAAGGAAATGAAACGCTCGAGCGACATCTTGACATTATCCAATCTCGTGCCCAAATTGTAGTGGGCTTGCATGCCGATGCCGTCAATCAGTTTCTCGCCAGGGTGATTTAGGGCATACTTCTCATTGATCTCTTTCACCATGCTGTAGATGGCTGTAGCTTTATTTTGGTTGTCATCGTTGTAATCATTGTAGTAAAGCTTGATATCCCAGCCGTTTTCATCAATGACTTCTTTGGCTGCAACGAATGCCTCCTCAAGAAAGTCAGGGCCGATGGCCTGTAACCAACCGGAGTTACGCAATGCATTTTTCCAGTCTTCCGGATTAGCCGGGTTATCGTTCATCGCTTCGTTGACAACATCCCAGGAAATGACTTGGTCACCAAAATGCTCAACGACCGTTTTAACATGTGTTCTTAGGTTCGTCAGAGCTTCTTCACGACTTAAAGGTTCGCCGTTTGCTGCCGTATAAAGCCAAGTAGGTGATTGCGCATGCCATACGAGCACGTGACCGTGCAAATCTAGGCCCGCATCCTTTACTCTTTGGACTAGAGCATCTTCTGCGGTGAAATCAAATTGTCTGTCCGCGTTATAGGCATAATCCGGTTTCATATCATTCTCAAACGTGACGACATTGTGATGTTTCTTCAGAAGCTTGAGCCGAGTCTCGTCAAAGGTAGACGGATTAACAATGTTCCCGATCAGGAAATCATCTTTGTAAATATCCTTGAGGTTAGGAAGGTTTTCTTGAATCGGAGGTGCGGCAGTTACAGGCCCCAGATATTTTAGAGCAAAGTCATCCAAGAAGAAGGTACGGTTGCCGCCGTCATTGTTTGCTGTTTCAATATAAGCATTGAGTACGCTTGGAGTAGTGGTGAGCGTATACTTACCCGTTAAGTGTACCCATTCCTGATCTGTAACGGTTGCATTTGGTGAAACGTTCGCAAAGCCGCTGTCAGCATATTGAACACTAATACGAAGGGTTGTAGGCGTTTCGCCAGGTGCCATTTTTACCCAAGCAGACAGCTCATATTCGTGATTCTTCGCCATTTTGCCAGTAGCATCAACCAAGGCTGCATCATATTGTGTCGTAGTCGTCACAAGCAAGCTTTGTTTGCCGCCAGCTGTATGATTATCGTTTTGGGAAAGAACTACCGTTTCACGGCCGTTCCGTGCTTTGAATCCATCCAGACCATTCTCAAAGTCTGCAGTGATTCCTGTTTCATCTACAATCTCCGGTGCGGTTTGATCAGGGGTTACATCGGTGATGATAACTTCATCAATGTAAATATCCGAGGTTAACGTATTGCCCGATGGTTCAACATAGATGATGACCTCATTCGTTTTAGAAGGGATTTCGTAGTCTTTGGTTTCAAATAGCGTCCATTCGGAAGCGGTTACAAGTTTGTTCCCTATAATCCAAGGGTACTTCTGGTCTCCCGACAATATTTCAGAATCTATCTTGGAAGCCAGATGGAACTGGCCTTCACCTGAACTGAGTTTAACCTTGAGGGAAATATCATACTTATGGTCGGATTTCATCTTGCCTGTAAGTACAAGAGCAGGAACAGCCTTCTCATCGGCCCGGTTGAAGAACTTCAGAGATTTCGTGCCTTCGGAGGCTACGTCGTTAACGACCGTAGTGTCCCCATTCGATCCCCAACCCAGTTTGCCCCATCCACCGGTATTCCCGTCTTCAAAGCTTTGGTTAAGGACTACCGTGGGTTCGACAGGTGTTACTGTCTGGGTGATCGTGATATTCCCGATATAGAAAGAGACACCCTTACCTGCTTCATCAGACTTGATTCGCAGAGCTGTATTCTCCACACTGTTAACGGAGAGATCGGCGGATAGCGTAATGCCTTGTCCTGCTTTAAAGTCAGCAGAGCTAATTCCAGTGTATGCCTCAGATCCATCAACGCCCTTATTGCTTACAATTTCCAGAACGGCTTTCCCGTCTGCAGGTGGGTTAGCATCAGTATCGACATATACGGAAGCGGTTACAGAATACTCTTTGCCAACTGACAAACCAAGGTCATCAAAAGCGAGGTCCACGCCATCCCAGTTATTAGATCGGTTACTAACATGTAGAGCCGCTCCATCATCATTGCCTTCAAACGGCTTGGCTGTTACAGCGTCCAGCTGGGCACCGCCTGATGGAGTTGCCTTGCCTTGACCATTCTGGAATGTTTCCTGATACACAATTTGTGAATTAGTTGCCACTAGATCTGCAGCGTTAACTGCCGGAGCTATCAAGCCGCCCGGAAGAAGCAAAGCCGCTGCGAGTAACCCGGAAACGACCTGCTTTAGTGATTTCCTCATTCGAAGCATTCCCCCCACATCAAATTTTTTATAAAACATATAAAGCGCTTACATAAATTGTTGTAGCCAACCTCCTTTCACCCCAGATAATACCACTTCATGGAAGAGAATTCTTACTCCAAATTAAAGGGGAATCTTAGTTTTTTACAGAACTCTACCAAGTCTGATACTCGTATGGACTTGCTCTTCTTTCCGATGATCAAGTCGCGGCAATAAATTCGTCGCAGCACTCACAACAGATCCCCTCTTAATAATGCCTACCACCAGCCTTACTTAAAAAAGATCAAAAGGAGCAGGATTTCCCTGCTCCTTCGCTATGTGAAACTTCTTTCTCTCATCAAACGTAAATTCACAAGGTATAATGAAGTCAGATGACCGTTCAGCATGATCTTATGACCATCATAATGAAGGAGGGGACATTCGTGGCGTTTATCCCGTTAAACTGTCCCAATTGCAACGGAAGAATTGAATACAAAGAAGGTGAGATTTTAAAGTGTCCCTATTGTGAAACAGAGCTTTTATTGAAGCAAAATCATGTCCATTACGTAGACCAGACCATTAATCATTACCACGGAACGCCCCCTAAAGCACCGCTGAAGCAGGCTGCCTCCGTAAAGCTACTGCTGATGCTGATGTTAGTCCTAACTGGCGCCATCGGTACGTATTTTTATTATAGCAACAGCTCCACCTATCCAAAAACAGAAGCCAATCTGTCTGTGCGAAAGATGCCCGAAAGCGAGGTTCTGCTCTCATTTTTGCGAGATATCTTCGATAAAGGGTCTGCCTTGCCGACAGAGGAGGAACTGGCTCGTCTTCGCTATTTAACCGTAGAGCATTCGGAGAATGATCAGTGGACGTTTACATATAGCCTCTCCGATCCCTTCAGCGATGAACAGGCCGAGAAGATCACTTATATTACTCAGGACAAGAAACTGAATAGCCAGCGGATTGATCAGAGAGATTTTGAAGCTTTTAAGGGACTGACGGCATTGGACCTGACAAATACCTATGAAATCTCCCAGACGGACCAAACCACTTTGGCCCATATGTCCGGATTAAAAAGTTATGGAGGCGCTTTTAACGAATCCTTCAGCAAATTTTCAGGCTACTTTGGCGACAAGACTAAGATTACGGAGCTTTCCACTCAGCTTCGCAGCAATCAGGAATTGGCCCTACTGCTGGAATTTCCTAATCTGAGCTCTTTATCCATTACCTATGTGGATGAGTCTGTAACGGATTTCTTTCTGTTGAATAAACTGCCGCTCAAGTCCCTGTCGCTCACCTTTGTCGATGAACTCGGATGGTTGTCGTCCCTGACAGGGCTGACCTCCCTGTCCATCAATTACAGTGAAGCCACAGACCTACAGCCGCTATACGCCTTGACCCAGCTTCAGGAGCTTCGGCTGTCCTTCTTAACAAATGTAAAGTCCATCGACTTTGTACAAAATATGCCTACTCTACAAACACTAGATATCGAAAATGTAAACTTTTCCAACCTGGAGCCCTTGGCCGGCAAAAACTCCATTACTACACTACGTCTGGCTTCTCTAAGTCAACTTAGCTCGGTAAAGGCCATAAACAGTCTGCCCTCTCTGCGGGAACTAGCTCTGTCCGGTTACTATGAGAACGCAGAGGCGTTATCTTTACCTAATGTAGGCCGAGTGGAAGTCCCAGGCTCCTTTCTCCCGGGGCTAAAGGCGCCCGCCGCAACCAGCCTGACGCTCCGTGGCGGAAGCGGAGAGTTGAATTTGGCGACGCTGGGGAAATTCCCGAAGCTGAAGCAGCTTTCCCTCTGGGAGATCAGTGAAATCACACGTCTTGGCGCCCTGGACGGCTTGTCCAGCCTAGAGGCCCTAAGCATTTACGACTCGTCACTATATAAGGAGAGCGATGCTTTATTTCGTTTGAAGCAGGTCAAATCTCTGATGTGCTCCGAGTGTAGACTGAATTTCGGACAAAAATCGGCCGCAGAAAACAGCGTGCTTGAACATTTAACCTTAGAGCAGCCATACTTCAGCATCAGCAACACCTCTGTTACTGAAGTTGACCAAATGATGCCTTACTTTGCCAAAATGTCCGCTCTGCGTTCCTTCACTCTGCAAGACAGCAATCTGGATTCTTTGGAATTCATGAGTAACTGGCAGGCCATAAAAGAGCTTCATCTCGAGAACAATGCCATTTCCAATATCGAGACCCTAAGCCAGCTGCCTAATCTGCAAAAGGTATATCTATCCGGTAATTCCGTGCAAAACAAGTCCGTGCTTGGTACGGGTGTGCACGTATATTAATTACCGGCTGGCATGATGGGGAGTTTTAGACTACTATAGTTAATGAACTCATTCCAGAATTACTCACAAATTAATGAATGGTATTGAAACAAAGACAAGAAGGGGTTCGAGAATCATATATAAATTCTCGAACCCTTTATCTTTATGTTTAGCTTCTAACCAATACTGCTACACTCTCCACATGTGTCGTTCAAAGTATAGGAATGCGGTTCCCCCCCTTCATTTCTGGATAGCTTTTTTTGTTTAATCATCTTACTCTCCACCGAATTCGTAAAGCCTGTTTTATAAATAAACATTAATCTATGCGGGTCAGACTGTGCAGGATCAGTTGAATCCCCTACAGTAACCTTCTCTACAATGCTCTCAAATACATTGCGGTCAAATGAAGAAAGCACCTCATGCTTTTGCAGCACCTTTCTCAGATGCTCCAGTCTCTTCTCCACATCCAATTCCTGCCGTGAGCTTTGCTCTAGCTGCGCCTGCTCATTTAACAATTCACTAAGCTGGCTCTCCAGCTCCGCATATTTGCTCTCATAGGTAGCTCGATCTATTTTTTCATCTAAGCACAGGTCAATGAGCTTACAACGCTTTTGCTCCATGAGCTTGATTTCATTATTCACTTTATTTAGTTTTCTCATATGGTTCTGATTACCGAGAACAGTCTCCATGTGCTTCATCAGCTCATCTAATACATCCATATGATTGCTGCACAATCTTCTGTAGGATTCAAGAAAAGCACTCTCAATGACATTTTCAATTAAAGCCTTGCTATGAGGACAATACTTCTTTCCTTTTTTGGTTGCCGTCACACATTGCCAAATCGTCTTTTCGTGCGTCGTGCCGCTATGCCAATTACGCCTGGATAAGTTACTACCACAAAACGCACACTCCAGCTTGCTGCTAAAAGCAAACTTCCTGCTGTATTTATCGCGTTTCCCTTTTTCAATGCCTCTTAATCTTGCTCCTCTTCGATGCAAAATAGCCTGTGCTTTTTCAAAAACCTCTTCACTCACTATTGGCTCATGATGATTCCTAATGTAAAACTGGTCTTCTTCGCCATAATTCTCCAGTCTTCTCTTTGAGATCGGATCAACGGTAAAGGTCTTTCCTTGAAGTAAATCGCCCTTATATTTTTCATTTTTAACGATACCAAGAATCGCTGTATCCTGCCAATTGCTTCGACCTGACCTCGTTTTATAGCCCGCAGCGGTTAATTCCTTAGCAATCATATAAGCTCCGTAGCCCGCTATGTAACGCTCGAATATATAACGAACCAGTTCGGCTTCCTTTTCATTTATAGATATTTTCTTCGTCTGTACATCATAATCATAGCCCAAGCAGCTTTGAAAGCCAACTAGCTCGCCGCGCTTCATTTTCATCTTCAAGCCCTTTTTTACGTTGGAAGAAATATTTTCAACCTCTTGCTGCGCTACTGAGCTTAAAATGACCAGTAACAACTCGCCATCCATTGTCATGGTATTAATGTTCTCGTCTTCAAAGAGTACAGCTACATTCTGCTCCTTCAGCATCCGTACATACTTGAGTGTATCCAATGTATTTCGGGCGAATCGTGAGATAGATTTCGTAATGACCATATCAATTTTTCCATTCATGCAATCATCAATCATACGTTGAAAGTTCTCACGCTTGTTGACCTGTGTTCCGGTTACTGCCTCATCTGCGTAAATATCAATAAGCTGCCAATCCGAGCGTTTGTTTACCAGTTCAGTGTAATAGGAAACCTGCGATTTATAGCTGCTAAGCTGTTCCTCTGTATCCGTGCTTACTCTTGCATATGGGGCTACTCTTAAAATATCGGAAAGCCCTCCAGTTTTTCGGTCGGTTATTTTTCGGCTGGCCTTAATCACTTCAACTTCATATGCCATTGTTAATCCTCCTTCAGCTCTTATTATCTCGGAATCAGTATAATAAGACTGGGTGCAATCAACAATTGTGCGAATCAGGTTGTCAGGTCGGAAATCACACCATAGTCTTTCATGATCTTGTTTTTGAGCGCATGAAATTCCTGTTCGGTTATCAGAGATATGGACAATAGCTGCTTAAGCATAGCAATTTGCATACTATATCGGATTAGATTGTGCTTCATAGAATACCTCCCAATGAAAAAATCGTGAACATTCATTATTAAAGGGATTCGTTTAAGACAAACGCATAGGTAGGCACGAGCTTGAATGAAAGGGGCATGCGAATGCCCCTTCTCCTCTGTTTTGGTGTGACAATTTACTTATCCGGCGAACGATGGTTAGTCATTCTCATAGGTAGCTTACCTCTCCCAGGTTCTCTGCGAGCTGCCCCCATTGCGATAAGCTGTGGCTGGACAGAAGTATCATTATACCTTCGCATGAATCGTCGCCTTAAATGGAACCATCATCTATTTACTGCATGGCAAAAATCGCTAGCATCCTATTTTATAAGATGGTCATGGCGCACCTGCAGACTGGCTGTCTCCTTTGGAGCATGCGAAGAATGTACAGGATAAGATGAGTATTTTGTTTTCAAGGTGCAATGAGGTTTTATCCCTCTACCTATCATTTCAATTTTCAATCAAAATCGGACCCTCATAAATATAAAAATCTGCAGGATGAAACTGAGGAGTTTATTCTCTGAGGATAGTAAGGCCTTATAAGCTCAAACAGATGCCGCTAAGAAAAATTAATTCACCTTAAAATAGAATAATTTAATAACAATGTAGAACCAAATTGGGGATGACGAAGATACATACGATGAACTTTTGGAGATTTTTGATGAAGTTTGTGAACACATCAGAGAGCGTATAAGACGCGAGGATCGGGCATTAGAATGGCTCACTATTCCTGATTTTTAATTTTCAACTAACGTTAAGCTCTCAAGATTAAAATATCTTGAGAGCTTGTATACTGACAGTAGATTGAGGATCATAATACACCCTATTATCGAATATTTATTTCTGAGCTACTTTTCATCAGCTTCCACTCTACAGTTCGTGTCCAAATCAATTTGATCTTTACTATAAGATTTGAAATGAATATAACCAATTTGTTCCCCTTCTAGTCCTGATTTGTTTTTGATAAGACTCACAAAATCTTCCTCGTGGCTGCTTATCATTACCTGCTTGTGCGCAACGACTTGGCTGATAACATCGATAAATGAGAATACATTGATGTCATCCATATTTTGAAAAGGATCATCAATTCCAATTATTTCAAGTGGCGTCCACTGCTGGGATAATGCCAAAGATAAGAAAATGCAAACAGCAAGAACATTAGCCTGTGCTGAGCTAAACGTTAAACTTGCATTAAATCGGTAAGCCAATTGGTCTTCTGGGAGATTAGCCAAATTTGCTGCATCCCCGCTATGTTCGCTCATTAATACAAAAAGCTTACCTTCCCTCGGAACCAAATGTACATGCTTATAAATAGCATGGGGACTGATCTGCATGAACAACTGATCAATTGTTTCACTATAATTAACCAAATAGTCAGTCATGATTGTGCTGCGAATCTCATTATGGCGTTCCCTTAGTACCTCTAATTCCGATTCTAGCTTCTCATAATGTTCAATTTCTGTGTCCGCTGCTTTAACATGGTCGTTCAACTTACGCTCTTCTATTCTTGCCTTAGCCACCTCACCTTTGGATATAAACGCCTCCACCTTTTCAAGGAGATGTTCAGCCGCAGCATTAATCCGTCCAAATTGCGTTTTTTGTTGATAATATTCATCAATCCACAATTGTAGTCTAGGCTCTGACTTATTAAATTCAGGAATCAGTGCGATTATTTCTGTTGCTTTTAAGTTTTGCTGGTTCCATTTATGCTCTAATGCCGTTAGTTGACTCGACACTTCTTTGACATCCTGCATGCTTTGTTCTATTTGAGCTCGGGCTTGCAACAAGTATTGATCTAATTTTTGAATTTTAGCAATTAGCTTTTCTTCTTCATTGGTTAGATAATGAGCTCTCTTCCCTAAAAGCTTTTTTTGCTCTTCCATCCAACTGATTGCGATGCTTCTCTCGTTTGTCAGTCTCAATAACTCAGTTCGAATTTCATCTAGAGATTCTAATAACTTGAAAGTAGTCGAATGGTTCTCTAGGAATGATTCCATCGAATGCTTCAATTGCGTGAGTTTCTCCAGAGGTATTTCCTGTACCCACTGTTCAACCAAAGCGCGCTGTTGTTCAATTATTAATTGATTCTGGTCGTATGACGTCTTTATTTCCATCATCTGTTCAGCGATTTTTGCTAAATCTGATTCGATTTTATTTAGCTCTCTATCAAGCTCATTCTTCCTGCCTGACTTCTTCATTACTTCCTGTTCAAGAGCTGATAAATGATGACTTGCTTCTTCCCATTTTAGACGAACTACTGAATGAAGATTCTCGGAAGTTTGAAAGTTTGTTCCGCACACAGGGCACGAACTACTTGTTTGCCCCATCAAAAAATGCTGTATATCATGAATCATTTGATCTATGGTGTTTTCTTTTCCAGAGTCTATTTTGCCAGATAGAACCGCCAGTTCAGTTTTTACTAGCTCTAGATTTTGTAAACCAATTCCTTTTAAGGTGTCCAGTTCACTAGTTCGTTGTTTCAATTCATCCATTTTTTCATAAAGTTGTAGTGAAACCCCAATTCGCTCACCTATGTCGATCTTAATTTTAATTTCAGAGAGATCCTTAATCGTCTTGTTAAAAGCCGTTACAAACTTCTCGATACTTTCAAACTGTTCTATCACCATTAATACTTGAGGATTTTTTTCTATGGCAGTAAGCTTTTGCTCTGACAGTTTAATTTGACTGTTTAAATCCTCAATGTCCCTTTGCCTAGATAAATATATTCTACGTTTTTGGATCAAAGACTCCATCTCTGATTTATTTCGATCAGCCAGAAGAATGCTCTTTTCCCGGCGTTTCATTTTTGAATTAAAGACTTGTGTTAGCTCATTAAATTTTTGTTGTTCGATGTAATACTGCTTTTCTGTCAAATCAAACAACGGTTTAGCATCCTTTAACATCAAAAGAATTTGATCACTACGATCCTGAAGTTTTGTTATACTTTGTCGAAATTCACTATATGCAGATAACGTTTTATCATCTACTTTTGCCGAGCCTGACAATGTTTGAGGAATTTCCAATCCGGATTGACGAATATCCTCAAGTAAGCCAGACAATTGTCTTTCTAGCTCCTTCTCTGTCGTCCCCCCTAATTTTTGCAACAGAGCTTCCTTTTCTTTGAGCAGGGTCGATACTTCAAGCCAAGAGTCCTTGCTCCCTTGCCTATCTACATTTATTCTCCCTTTCTCTTCTTTAATTACTTGCAGCGATTCTACTAAATATTTACCAAAATCACTCCCGTATTTTTCTATACCAAGAACTTTCTCCATCAGTGTGAACCGCTCTTGCGGATTGCTGGCAAGAATGAACTCATGTAGTTGATCCTGAGACAAAATCTGTGTTGTGGAAAAATAGCTTGGTAAATGTTTGGTTTTGTCTATACTTGTCGGTTGCTCTTCGTCCCCGCCGCGGAACAGAATTTCACATATTTTAGTGGTACCTTCTTTTACCCCGTAATTCGTTCCATTAACTTTGATTTTCGTGGTTTGTGTTGATGGACTCCTCTGTAATGTTCGGGTTATCTTATGAATAAAATTATCCATTTCCAACCAAACTTCGACAGATGCACTCACTCTTCCTGTGCCTTTGACAAGCGCATGTTCATTAATAAGATAGTTGAAATTCTGATATTCGCTTGAGCCCCTATATCTCCTAATTTCACCCGTAAGACACCATTGTATAGCATCAAACAGCGAGCTCTTTCCATGTCCGTTTTGACCGCCTACTAGAATCAATTGCTTTTTGGAAAAGTCAAATATATATTCTCCTGGAAACACTCTAAAATTATTGATAATAAGACGAGAAAGTCTCATTATGATCCCCCATCCCCTTTCAATAAATTTAGGATATACTGTTTCGTATCAAGCTTATTATTTATCCTAATCAAGTGCTCTAACTGAAAGTACCCTTCCACTACGCGACGAATTTTAGGGTCTAAAGATTGTTCAATCAATAACTCAGTCTTGAATTTTTCTACAAAATCAAATCCTTTTTTTGCGTAAATATGCTTAGGTTGAAAAAAGGGCACCCTTTCCAAATCGTCTATGTTATGTAATACATATTTACGGCAAACTTTCGCGTTTTTCTCTACTCTGTTCATTTCCATAGGTATTTCAGGTAATAGCCCCGATTCCCAGTCCAACACAAGAAGAAAGTACAAATTATTTTTATATTGAGCAGGTAAAAGCTCCAGCAAATGAGAAATCACAAATTGATCCTCACGCCAATTTAAAAGAAAATGATGATTGCTCGTGTATGTCTTAAGCACGGCTATACGCTCATCAGAAAACCATAACTCCAAATCAGCATTGAGGTGCATATCTAATATAGAATCGTCTTGGACGGGAAAATCTGTTTGACTATTTTGAAAATCTGCCATTTCAAGGCGCTTTCTTAATTGAATCGGATTCATTTTCCCAACTCCCTCTTGCTAATCCTTTTTATCAAGTAATATATGCCACCCTGCCCTCATCTCATGATCTTGAAAAGAGCGTACATTGGCCGGTTGATTAAATCGGCTAATTACAAGATTAATCTTATCCTGTTTTTGAAACTTGATGTTCTGAGGCTGCTCCACTATTTCGCTTTCATCGTTATCATGGTTATGAGTAATTGGAATTAATGAGGCGAAGGGGTCATTTTCGACCGAGAGAGTTTGTGTTTTATCTTCATGTGTGACGAAACAGTAGTACGTTTGTTGCAAACTCTGCGTGAATAAGCAATCTTTAGATCGCGATATTATTTTTCTCAATGCCTGCGCATAGGTTTCCTTCTCTCTTGCATTGTACATCGTGAAGAGATTCCAAGCCTCTTCTCCTTGCTTCCCCTGCTTGAATAAGAGTTGCGCATCACTAAAAACAAAGTTACGGTCAGGATAGAAAGCCAAACAGATTATCATGTACTTCAGTGATTCCTTTAAATAAAACTCATCCTTCATTCGTTGCATTGTGGGAAGTTGAGAATTGTTCAAGTAAAATAATCGGTTCAAAAATTGTTCATACACATATGGATTTCCATTTAAAACCTCATGCTCCAAAGCGTTATACATCCAACCTAACGTATTCAATAGATCAACCTTTAGTGACGCATTCCAGGAAGTATCAATTTCCTCACGCAATTCTTCAAAACATTTGACGAAGTGTCCTCGTTGTACCGCCTGCTCAACATCTTTTTGAATTTCCATCATCGCTTTTTGTTGCCAGTCCTGGATCAATTGCACAAGCTCAGACTTGTTAAACACAAGAAGCATTTTATCGGGAAGATCATCCTTATGGGTACGTTCAATAACTCGGAGCAATAATTGCTTGAATACTTTTCTTGCTACATAATCATAAAGTAAACCGTCTCCCGATAAGCGGCTTTTCCCTTGTACAATTCCAGTATGAGTAAAATTATTCAAATACGCCAAGTTTCTTCTGCAATAATCCGATAACTTCCCTACAATTTTTTCTTTCAAGTTCGTCATGCAACCTAAATGATTTAGATAAAACCGATCCAGACACCATTCCGGATCGTGGCCTACCATTTCAGTAAAGCGAAGTTCTTGCGTAGAAACAACCTTCTTTTTAACCTTTACCGATTTCACAAACGGTTTACTTAAATTTATGACCAAGTTGTCTTCTTTAGAAATGCTGTCTTCGGGGAGTTGATAGGAATCATTCTGCGCATAGCATTTCAGACTTTTGTTGTCATAAGATGCATTGGTAGCGATTTCAAATTGCACGCCGAATTCATTGCTAGTATTGAATTGTTTTTGTATGTTTTTTTGTCTCCGCTCGAATTCCGGCAGATTTAAAAAAAGCGTATCAAGCCAACTATCTAAACCACTTTCCCTTTTTAACAAGGTACTCGGTTTCAAGTGTCTGTCTTGCCCGTCTTCTCTAACCGTTTTCACTTGAACAAATCGAATCTTGTCTTCCCCCAAAAGCGCTACATCGTCCAGAAATTCAAAAATCACTTCGTTCCACCATGCATGCTCTGCATGCAACATCTCTACCATATAGTGAATGGCAACATAATATTGGTAAACAAAACCACGAAGTGCAATAAGCCCTCCCAAATCATCGGGATCTTCATTAAGTAAGTATCTGACAGCGCAACGCGCCTCATTCTCAGGCAATACCCCCTGCAAATGTTTAAGACTATATTTATTCACTTTGTCTAACAGACCCTGTTCCAAATCTTTATATTCCATAGCTTCCACCTGATCCTGAAAAATATATTGTTTTTAGCGACAAGAACAAACATGAAATGCATTAAGCTACCTTTCCAGTAATTCGACAAACTTTTCCAAATTCCTGTTCTATTTGGATATGCAATCAATCCTTCTCCATCCTCACGAGGCGACTTGGAGATGGATGCCTTGTTCGTCAACAGGGACAACCAACAAATCAGTACTGAGCCTTACAAGACAAAATGCAGGCCTACGGTAACATGGCTGACATTACCGGCGTCAGAGTTTCTCCGCATACGTTTCGGCATTCAATGGCGAAATTTATATTTTGAATAGCGGTGCCCCCTTTGCGCTTAGACGAATTCTATGAATATTAAGATGGGGCTATCCGAAATGAAAAGTTTGATGAATGCATATCCAGCCAAAAACTATCAGAACGGAAAGAGTGAATGCTGGTTAATATTTATTCTTGTTCTCTTTTCGGGCCCCCTTTCTTTTCATTAAAACCAACTAAATTGGCTCTATCTTCCGTCCAACGATGCAGCACAACCCGCTTGAAGTTTGTATAAAATCCGTCTCTCAGTCTATGATACACTCCTGCTCCAGACGAATCCTGCGCTCTATCATGGTTTCCAGCACCGGAAGCCAATCCGCATATCGTGGTTCTCTTAACGCATGAACAAGCTGACTGGCATAATCTTCACTGACCGGCGCTGCTTGTGATTCGTACTGGAGTAGCGTATCCACTCCCATCCGATAAGGTCGAAGCCCTGGGAGAAAATTGGATTGAATCCACTTAAAAATGCGGATTCCGCCAAGGTCGATATCACCCCAGTGGAGCAGTTCTGGCGGATTCGACGCTTCACTTACTACCTGACTCAGCTTTCGGAGAAAGCTTTGCAAGACACGATTTGGGTACCCTCCTGTGTAGATGACAAGAACCTCACCAGCACGAACCGAAGGCTGCTCTAGATAATGATGGTAGCTCGTCCAATTCTCAATGGAAAGAATGTGACGAGCAGACACAAAGACATGCGTTATCACATCAATCGTCTCACCAGAAAGCCCAAGACCGCCCGGAAATGCGCTGGTGTCAACCTGCTTGCCGTCGCGGGTTCGAAAGACAAGTGAGCCGCATAAAAAGACACTTTGAGGATTACGAGTAAGACCAAGCCAATCCAACCATTCCTCTTCTGTCTCCCGTTGCTCACCGGAAGCCTGCTTTGCCAGAGCAATCAGCCGTTTAAGCGTCTGACGCTCCAGATGCTTCGTATCTCGAAATAACTGCTGGCTAAAGATGCGAATTGGTACTGCACGATCACCAAGCAGCGGCAACTCGTTCAACGTGTGAACTAGATCAACCGTTCCTTGCACATCATCTGGATCGAGGCGAACAGCCTTGCCTTGCGCCAATGCATCGTCCATTTCCTGTCGCCACTTTTGAACCCAACGCCACGGATGAGAACTCAACGGAATCAGAGAAGCCCGCAGTTGCTCCAATTTGGTGCGCAAAGGAGTACGACCGGAAATTCGGTAAGCCTCCTCTACAGCTTCCCATTGCAAATATACTTTCTCTATTTCGTCTGAACGATATTTAGCCATTGTAAGTTGAACAACATCTTCCTGCTCTAACTCGGCTAGCCTTTCGTTCATCCAATGACGCTTTCGAAAGTCCATCTCATCGTTGTAATCTCGAGCAAAAGGACTTTTCCCAATTATGAGTTGGGGACGCATTTTTCCAGGGGTCCCTGTAACAAATGATTGGCTTTGTTCGTATTTGTTCAAAAGCAAGGTCAGCAAATCCTTGCCAAATTTCTGCTTAAAGCTTATTTCGTCTGCTTCCATGCACAAGTCTTACCTCCTACTACCAATTCAAAATAAGGTGCCTTGCCTTCCGTGGCGTTCACTTTCAAACGGAGGACTCTCTATACTTTCACCTAACTTTGACGAGGATGAGTCCGTATTGGGAATTTTATCATCCGTTAAGTCAATCGACTTTTCGATTGTTTCAATATTGTGAAATGCAGGACTCGTCTCCGCTTCATCTGGAACCCAGCGGTCAATCATATCAACAAAGCATTGGTAGTCATGCTTGCTGACAAACAGCGTAGTCGTCACTTCAGGTGCCATATGCTGCATTTTCTCGTCTGGAACAGCGGCTACCAATTGCAGTCCCATTTGCTTAATTAGCCGCAAACTGGATTGAATACGCTGTTCGTCCATTTTGTTGAACGCTTCATCGAAGACAACCAGACGAGAGCTTTTGTTTGAATATAAATGATGAAACGAAGCTAGGATCGCAATATAAAAAGGAGTCTGTGTCTCGCCGCCGGATTTCTCTTTAAGTACCTGCGAGAATCGGTAACGCCCCCCACTGCTCGACGAAACAATGATGTCAAAGTCCAGGTATTGCCGGTAATCGGCATACTCTTCCATCTGCCCGGCCTCTCCACGCACCAGCATTTCGAACAATTCATGTAGCACTGCAGTTCGATCATTTTCTGGCAGGTCAAACAGAGATCCCTTCTCCATCAAAAGTGGGTCCATCACTGCCTCATAAAATTTCTTGTACCGTTCGCTCGGCGAAACCTCGAAGTGATACTTGTCGTCAGAAAAGGGGAAGTTCCGCAGCGCATAGTTCAATTGTTGGAATTCACGCCGCGCCATCTCAATTGCTTCCCGCAGCTTAAATACAAAGTGAGACTTAAACTCCTCCTCGGACTCAGCAAGCGCCTCTGCAACCTTTTGCTGATATTCTGGGATGTTAAGATGTTCAATTGTATCGAGCAAACGATCATAGGCATCATTCTCGGAATCGTTCGCATCACCATTGAAAGTATTATCAACATTGTATTTTTGCCTTAGTTTGGCTACATCATTGAATTGGTCATCACGCTTGGTCTGTAGTCCCTTGGAGCTACGTTCCCAGTTTTGCAACTTTTGAAACGTACTGGCTGTTGTTGATCGCTCCGCTTCCTCATAACGTTGCTTGGCTCGCTGCTCACTCTCAGCCCCATACTCACCCACCCATTGCTCAAGGATAACTTCAGTGTCTCGCACTCTATTCTGTTGAACGAACAAAGCTCCCGCAAGCTGCTTACACTCGGCTTCAATCGTGCCTTTATCCTGCAAGAGACCTCCCCATTTCTCCTTCCAATGCTTCTCCGCCTCGCGCCAATGCTCGTAGTCAGCCTTAAGGCGTTCAGCTTCCGCCAGGTTGAGTCCTTCCCATTCTAGTTGCACTTGTTCCTGACGAAACCTGCAAGTTTCCAGTTCTCGCGGCAATGTGAGGTGAGACGATAAAGCATTATACACGGCATCCTTGTCCCGGAATCGATCCAGCCACTCACGGAAGCTAGCCCCCAACTCCCTTAGCCTTGTAACTGTTTCCCTAATCTCTTGAAGCTCCAACTTGCGAATCTCCAATTGGCGTGCGATTGCCTTGGTTCCAATATAAGGGATTTCATAGTACTTTTTCGGAATTTGTCTGGCCACAAGATTATTGTATACCATACAACTACGCGTAATGGCTGTACGATGCCGTCGCAACTCCTGCTCGTCCTTAGCTTTCATCACTCTGCCTAGCAGGTGCTCGGCACGAGCCCGAACGACAGGATGCTCAGCAACAAGCTCATGCGCCAGCGAACCCGGCTCCGCCGTCCCTAGATATTTTCTTTCTTTTTCAGTATCGACAAGGCCCACGCCTTCGAGCTTTCGCGTCCATTTCTCTCGTTCATAGATGCCTAGAGCCTCCGCGAAGCATTCCGGTTCCACCAATAGATCAAATCGTTGCGTATTCAGATAACCTTCCAGTGCATCCCGCCAGCCTTCGTCAACAAGCTCCGCTTCCTCACAAAAAATCCAGACCGCAGAACGTCCCCTTAACCTGTCCTCCAACAATGCCTTTAACTGTCTGACCGGCTCCGCATAGCTGCGCCTCTTCTGCTCTAGATCACGGATAATGTTCTCCAGTTCAGTAGCCTGCTCCTCCGCTGCATTCAGTGTTTCCAGTAAACGAGCTTCGCCAATCAAGAGCCGGTCATACCAACCAGACCGGGCTTCAGCAATTGTAGCTAGCCTCGCCGCCCATATTTCTTCATCCAATTCTTCTGCCTTGCCTTTGTCTACAATCGCCAGCAATCCCGCAAGATGCTCCGTATATTGTCCAATCTTCTCACGCTCTCCTGTTTCCCACGACCAATATTCTCCGTCCGTCCAGGTGGAGAAGTTCTCCAGCAATTGTCTCTCCCGATCAAGCCTAGTGCAGTAAATAGACAATAATTTCTCCAGTTCCACTCGTTTCGTCTCAAGCTCTCGAATCTCCGCCTCCAGTTCCTTTTTTCGTCTTTCAGCTGCATGATTCTGCCAGCGCTGGTAAGCGAGCTGCGACTGCTCACGCGCCTCATTCAACTTAAACTCTGCCAATCCAGTACTTTCCAGTAGGCGAGCCAAATTTTCCTCTGCTTGCTGCTTGAAACGCTCCTGTTGCTCGAGATTCTCTGTTTCATACAACACTTTTAATTTTCGAATAACATAGTCCTGCTCTTTAATTGTTTCTTTAAGCCGGGCATACTCCTGATAGCCATCTCGAATGCCCTGCAACTGCAATTTTCGCTTCTGCAGCAGTTCAAGCTCCTGCCTGTAGCGCTCATGAATCTCGAAATTCTGCTTCATCAAATCCAACTGCAACTCACGCTTGTCCAGGATGTAGTCGTAAACAAACGTCCGTATATTGCGGATCGGCTTAAAAGACAATGCTTTGGTGAATATATGGAAAAATCGATCCTGCAGTTGACCCAATCTTGCCAACAATGCCTTCTGATAGTTAGACTTATTACGTTCAAATAGAGCCCGCCTCTTTGATCCCTGCCTCACACCAAGCTGCAGATCTCCTTCTCCAAGTCCAGTCCCAACACCGGCTCCATATCGTCGTTTAAACGCTTCCCGATTCAGCAACTGCCCTTGCGAATTAATAAAGTCAAGCTGATCCAACTTGCATGCAGCCAATATAAAATACTCTTCCTCATACGAACGGTCGCGGTACACGTCAATAGCTGCACCAATAACAAACGATTCCTTCTTGTCCTCGTCTAGGAACTCAGCAATAATGTAGGTCGTAAAATCCCCGTCCCGAACGTACGAACGCTCATCGCTGCCAATCTTACCCATTAGGTAATTCTCAAAACTGCGCTTCGCCTCATCGTGAGCCGCAGCGTTGAAGCGGATAAGTCGCTGATCAACTACAAACAGCACCTGAAGGGCGTCGATAATCGTCGATTTACCGGCGGCATTTTGTCCTGTAATTAATGTCTGTCGGCCAAATTCCATAGTTACATCCTTGAAGTAGTGCCAGTTAATCAACCGGAGCCGTGTCATCCATTTCATCCAGCAATCCTCCTTCCTCTGCGGCATCGTAGCGTTCCAGTCTTTCCGTAAGTTGAGCGATTTCGTCAGCCTGAACAACATACATCCAAGTATGGTACAGTTTGAACCGGGCATCGTCCGCTCGATGATCCTCATCCATCGCTTCGAGCAACTGAAACTGTGCACACAACCGAATAAGCTTGTCCAGCGCTGTTCGTCCCACCCATTCAATCCGAAACGTCTCAAACTTACTACGAATTTCATGCAACGTCACCATCGGATAATCAGCTAACGACAAGCCTTGTCGCTTCTCCTCATACAGAAGACGCAGCACAAGTAGCCAAAGGGTCTGTTCCCTATCCATACGCCTGCGGAGCCTTCCATCCGGAAGGTGGAGAAAGACGCATTCATGACGTTCATCAACTGTTAGTTCCCAACCGAGAAATTGAAAGTAGGCTTCAAGTGCCTGACTATGACGCCGTATGATGGCATAAGCTTCACGATCCCTGTCTCTAACCAGCAGATTGACCTCGAATAACCGATTCAATACATGACGAACCTTGGCTTGCTCAGATTCACTCAATTCGTCAAACATCATCTTTTCGGGCCCCCTTTCTTCTTGACAATTGTATGGTTATCGAAGCGATAACCGCCAATCGTTAGAATATTACGGCCATCACTTCGCCGAACCAGGAAGTTCGAGCCCCCGTCTGATCCATACAAATAAATATAGCCCAGCATAATGAACTGCTCCGCATTCTCGGGTGCGAGTTCGGCCATCTCCATCTCTGCCCGTTCACCCAAACGATTCGTTACATAATCATCGACCTTCTTTCGGGTAATCGCCTTGCGCATTCGTTCTAGGTTTTTGGTTCGCAATTCCTCCAGTAGATGATCAGGCATCTCCACAGCTACATGCACATCAGGTTGATGAGGCGCCCGCTTACGCCGCGGCGGCAATAAGGATTGTTCAGAAAGAGCTCGGGTCTGGCGCAGCGCAAACAACGACTCTGTACCATCCATTGACAAGTCTTTGCTCAGCCGTTCAATTAAACGTGCAAGCTGCTGATCTATGCCTTCATTCTGCTGACTCAAATAGCGAGCACGATCATAAGAGGAACGCAAGTATTGATTGTGCCGCACATCAATTTGGTAAAACAACTCATCCAGCCCGTTGAACGTTTCATCAATGAAAAAGAGTGCCTGCTTCACAGCCTGCCCAGCCTCGTCTACCGAAGTGTACAATCCACTCTTCACCCCATCGAGTGCAGCCTCTTCCAATTGCTGTCGATCTAGCAGCCATTGCTGTACCGTATTTAGAATTTGCATTCGATAACGGGCAACATGATCGGACGTCTTCAGCCGATGATAACTCTTGTCAATAATTTGCGTTTTATAATGGTCAAAATGATGATCCAGTACATCTTGTATTGACGTCTTCTGAACAACCTGTTCCATCAAGTGCTTCATATTGTTGTAAAGCGCCACAAGCTCCTGTCGAAACTGTCCACTTACTTCCGCCGCACTCATAACGGCCGAACAAGGCTGCAGCCGGGCTCCTTCTCCGGTCAGCGATTGATAGACCAAAAATGCGAATCGCTGGTACTCAACCGTCCTCGCATCGCACAACTCTTTTAACACACCAATCAGCCGACTGGCATAGTGGGGCAATACAATGAACCGCTCGAATTGAGCTCGCGTCTCCACATCGATCCACTTTCGCTCTTCCAGTCGCCGCAACATTGTATTCGCTTGAGCCCTCGTCAGGTCTTCCATGTTAATCTGTCTCAAATCGTCACTGCGCTCGCTCTCCTCGTCTTCCGTATCCAATACAGCAATATCCTCACCCAATTCGCGCCGGGTATCCAGCATCTCCTGCAGCAAATCCCGCATGACGTTAAAACGAATGCCGAAGCGCTCTGTCTGCGCCTGATCGTACAGCAGCAACAGAGCCTCAGCATAGATTTGCTTATTAGAGCCCACAAGCAGCGTAAACAGTCGATCCGGAATAATGTCGAACAACTTCATACTCGTCACACATTCCCTCGTTAGTATAGAATTCCTTGCGCCGATAGGCTTGTTAATATACTGCCTTATGCCATCTCCAGTCATCGACGCATTTTTATAAATTTCGACAGTAATGGCATCATATCCTTTAATCTATTGTTGCCTCAGGGTAGAGGTTACGTATAATCAAATCCTCAAAAACAACTACCCGGCACACTACTATGTAGTATGATAAAGGTGAAAATAATGATATTAAATCTGGGAGAAAAACGCCCTGCTAAAGGAGGTGAAACGTATGGCTAAGTATTCGGATGAAGAGATCAGAGGCATGTCCAAAATTACCATTAAAATTGCAGCAGATTACCTGGGTATATCCCCAAACATGCTGACACCCGGCATGAGAAATGACTTGTTGCCCATTGGTTTTGCAATTCGTAATGAAGATCAATATAGGGAGAGTTGGTCTTATACCATCGTACCGGAACGGCTTATTGCCTATAATCACGGCAAGATCAATGCAATTCAGGTGGAGAATATTGAAAAAAACTTGAATACGATTATTAATCAATTCGAAGAAATGAAACGGGACCTGGTTTTTCTATTAAGCGAAAACGAGGGATTGGAGGGATCAAACAATTCGACGCAATCCTTGCACCGCGGGTAAATCATGCACTGCAGGGTAAACATACTGCAATTGACTTTCATGATGATAAAGAAGCAGTTCAACAAGTCGCACAAGAAGAGCAACCAACTAGAATTGAACCTGCAGTTGTTCCCATAATTGAAGTAAGCTCGTCAAGTGAAGGAGAGGAGGGAAGCGCTTTGCCCGAGTATTCGAATATTGAAATGACTCGAAAGCAATTATACGATGAAATCTGGGAAATATCGGTCGCCGGAGTGGCCAAAAAATACAACCTCCCTTATACCCACCTTATGAAACAGATTAAAGACGCGGGCATTCCGATTCCTCCGTCTGGATACTGGACGAAGCTCAATTTTAACAAGCCTGTAACCAAGCTTGAATTACCGGAGCCGGCAGACGAAATCATTTTGTTATCCAACTCCCGACCTTCTACTTCTAAAAAGAAGCGGCAAAGCTTAACGATTGAAAGCTACAGCAAAGACGAGTTGGAAGCAGGCATCGCAGAAGCATCAACAGCACTCGAAGCTCCTACATTACCAGTGGAAGAGCAGGCTCCCTTCCCTTCTACAACAATTAAGGATGATGCCAGCGAGGTCGCTCAAACAATTGACCTACCAGAAACGTATGAGCAATCCGGACAAACCTTCAATATTTATGACAGAGAGCTTCTATACAATGAAATATGGTTGGCTCCCGTAACCGAAATAGCTAAACGGTATGCTGTCTCGGATGTCGCAATCCGCAAGGTATGCCAGTCGTTGGATATCCCCACGCCTCCAGTTGGGTATTGGGCCAAGCTTCGAGCAGGCAAGCCAGTGCCCCGTACTCCGTTACCTATAACCAACAAGCCTACTAAAAAATCAGGGGTACGAACCGGAGCAGATTACAGTCCACCACTTGAGAAAGAGACTCTCAGCTTTTTAAATGAAGAAGATAGAAGTGTTGTTCTTTCTATTGCAACGCAAATCAGACTGCCCGATGAGAACGCCAAAATGCATCCGACAATTGTAGCCCACCGAAAATCAGTCATTGATTGGAAGAGAAAACATAGGGAGCAAGAAAGCAAAGGTTATAATAGAAGAGCTATGGATACTCCTCTGTTTCTTGCCGACACGGTTTCTGAAGAATCCTTGCCTAGGGTGTTGCATCTCTTTGATGCGCTAATCAAAGCCATGAAGCCGCTCGAATGCTCCCTAACTAGCGATTTAAAATTTGTTGTCAACGGTGAAACCGTCTCTGTCTCGGTAACAGAAGCAAAGGACGAAATCCAGCATATTCCTACGAAAGAAGAAAATATACAACTACTAAAGTATGAAGAAGATAAGCGCCGCAATTCCTGGGCGTCAAAACCAAAAATCAAAAAGTATGACTATGTGTACAATGGCCGAATAACCGTTTCGGTTAATAACTCAAAAAGCTTCCGAGATTGTAAATCATACGTCATTGAAGATCGTCTTGGTGATCTCATGATTTCGTTGTATGAGGCTTCCGATATACTCAGGCAAGAGCGCGAGGCTCGAGAGGAAGCCGAACGTAAGCGTCAGGAAGAGGAACGTCGAAGAGAGGAACGCCGTCAACGTGTAAATGAAGAGGTTGACCAAACACTTATACTGGCAAATTTATCGGAGGACTACGATGTCGCCTGCAAAATAAGACGCTACATTGCGGCAGTTGAGGCATCTGAAAACCTTGATCCCAAGACAAAAGATTGGATAGATTGGGCAAAAGCCAAGGCAGACTGGTATGACCCAACGATTGCCCGGGAAGACGAGTTTTTCGGGAAACGCGATCACCAAAAGAACGCTGACCAAAAGAAGCTTGAGCGTAGATGGTGGTAATGAACGGGAAAAGCAAGTGCCTGCTTGCTTTTCCCAGAGAAATGTACAATTTCACCTCCTCTAAGCAACATCCCTTTTTCAATCCAATAACTTCTCCTTATAAAATCTCCTCATAGGTGAGGATTTCGCACGCTTAGATCGCATCTCCGGCCGCCATAAATCCACGTATTTCTTGACCATGTCCTGTGAGGTATTTCCCAAAATGTCCTGCAGGCTGTAAGGATCACATTCATTCATAATATACAGCTTGGCAAAGGAACTACAACGTTTTTTCGATAACATACGTTGGGAGGATGAGCTTTAGAACACTCCATAAAGTTAAAAGAAACCAAACGACGTCACTGAAGTGTTCTGCCGAGTGGTTTCTTTTAACTTGGATTTATCTTTATTTCTCTTAGAATTTCACTCTTCTAAGATCGGTTAGAAAATGTCACCTAATTCGTAAACAGTCTTCTTACATCGGAGCTTTCAAGGATATTGCAGAACTCATCGAGTATAAACGATACCGCGGTCTCCAAAGGTATACTTGTAGGCACTCCTAGCTCTCTTGTACTGTATATCGCTTTCTTTGCAGAGCCTCTTGGCACAATTACATAGTTCTGCACTGTTGCATAAATGTCAACGAAATTTCGATATAATATAAAATTCAAAGCCTTTTTAATCAGACTAAGTTGCTTATCTAATGATATATTGTTTAACGATGATGTAATGTTGTTTATCTCAGATACTTTTTCAATGAGGTGGTCAATTGCTCTTTTTGATGATACAGCTAGAACAGCAGTAGGCGCATAACGCAAAACACCATTTCTAGGAGTTGTGATTCCGCCTCTTGGTCCCAGAACTTCATAGTTTGAGTCAACTATTAAATCACATAAATTTTTGCTAGTATACGCCTTTAACTGTGGTCTTACAATTCCAGTATCTACACCATCTAAATCATATTTCCCTAAATCTTGAGTGATCAAATTTATTATATATTGTTTATTAGACTGTATATATTTAGTAATACCATCACTAACTACTCGATCCATAAACTTATGGAGTTCAGTAATCATCTCCAATACCTGACTCATGCACGCCATACTAAACAATTTATACAAATTGTAATCTTCGGAAGATATATCAAATACAGTATCATTGACTGTACTAGCCGAAGTTAAAGAAGCTGAATCAGGCACTAAAAACTCCATTCTTTTCTGATCAAAATACGAGTCCTTGAACATATATTGATTCTGCTTCAAATAAGTAATATTTAAATCATGCAATAACTTCAAAGTTGTCTGAAAGTTATCCAATTCATAGTTTGGAAATAAATTGTTTTCACCATTTTGAATTGTTTGAATAAGCTCTACCGTTTCTTCGACATTGGTAGGTGTACCTTGGACCTTACAAGCTAGAGGAAGAACTTCACTTCTTCTAATAAGAAAAATGGGGACTGACTTAAAAACATTCTTAAGCGTATCTTCATAAATTTGAAGAATATTATTGGTATAACCGTCACGACTACAAAAAAATAATACTCCACTTAATCCATCAAGCCCTAAATCACTTAACGATCTAATGTTAGTAATCTTGGTTCCATCTTCTTGCTTTTTAAGCGCTAAATCCATAAGACCTCTAGTATCTCTCATGTATAAGTCAATCTCTAGCTCGTCAAGGACATTAGCCAGATTTTCAGCCGCCTCAACTAAAACAGTAATCTTTTTTATATATTCATCAATGCCTTCAGTATTTAATATTTTTGCTAAATCCTTTGGAGTTATGCTCTCTTGAAAACTGTCTAACATTTCTCGTAGCCTTACTTCAAAGTTTTCATTTTCATTAATGGCCTGCAAGTTCAGTATTTTATATATTGGATTTTTCTGAACCTCATCATTAAATTGTTCAAAACTTGAAAAATCACTTGATTTTGCTATAGCAGAGATTCGAAATTGAATATCTTCAATCATTAAATCTTGCTCTTCTGAGGTTAAGGAGGAGATCAAATGATAATCTACAGTAACTTTTGTCCTATTCTTGTCCCCCAGAAACAGTGTAATAATCTTTTCAAGTTTTTTTACTAACGATGTAATAAACGACGTTTTTCCAGCTTTCGTCAAACCAAGTGCTGCAATTATCAACTTCCGTCTCTTTCTTCGTTCCTGACGATTCATAGCTACGTTCTCAAATTGCGGGACTACTTTATTCATTTCCTTGCATACCTCCATGAAATAAAGTCAGCACCTGGCTAAACAAAAAAGACCTTGCCATAAAAAGACAACGTCAAAATTCCTGTCATTTCGCCTGCACATAAGTATCAATTTCTTATATGCCACATTTCTCAAATAGTCCATGTGGGGCACCGCTATCTTCACCATACCAAATAAAACCAAAATTAGCAAGGTATACGCCAATAGACCTCAACTATTAGCCTTTCCTGACCAACAGTGAACAAGTACTGAAGATGGCCCGAAATAATCCGATGTAGTAGAATCTCCTTATAACTTTATATTTTTATATTAACTAACCATTGACTTTATTGGTTACCAATAATAATTTCAGTGTTAATCAAAACATCAATTTTATCAATCAGTGTTTTCTTCTGCTTTTCAACTAACTCTATTTTATCTGCAAGTTGTTTTTGTACTTCTAAATCATATATTCCATTCGCTTTAACTGGTATAGGAATTGTAAAATCTAATTCTTTTATCATTGTACTATTAAATTTGGTATATTCATTTTTCCCTTTATCACCCATTCTCCCTTTTACATTTGATCTAAAGAGCGGTTCTAAATAATTCTTAATATACCGTAAATCTAGATTCGATGAATCTACATCTTTATGGAATATCATAATCCCTACTATGTTGGTAAAAGAAAATTTTCCTTTTACGTGTTTTATATATCCGGCTAATCCGTCTGTATTCCATAATAAGTATTCTCCATCATATATAAAACTGTTTAAATAACCTAATACTCCATCTATTTGAGTAGAATATACTGGGTATATCCCTGCATTATTATGAATCATTTCTTTAGATATTACATTCCCTCGTTTTAATATAAATAAATCATTAAACTTTACATCAATAGTCGCTACTTCGTGTGAAAAAGCTAATTTTATATTTTCTATTTCCTGTTTCTTTTCAATAAGTTTTTTCTTTTGATTTTCAATTCTTTGATGTTTATCCGCAAGCTTACTTTGTTCTAATAAATTAAAATTTCCATTTACATCAACTGGAATTGGTATTTTAACATTCATAAGATCTTGTTTGGGTAAGTTACCCCTACCTTCACTTTTATTCTTAAGTATCAATATAGGTTGTGCGACAATTTGAACATACTTTAATAGGATGCAATCTTTATACTCTTCTTTCAAGGTTAATCCAGTTACATGTTTTCCTAAAGTGTAATATTCATCTTCTACAATATAGGTATATCCCGCCGCTCCATCATTAACAACCAATAAAGCCGGTTTTGTATTATTATAAAATTTCACCATTCCAAACGGCTTACCAATTGTTGCTGTATATACAGGATAATCGCCCTTCAAATTTTGTATCTTTTCCCTAGTCAAAGTTTTATCCGAAGGACAATCATCAAATATATCTATAATCTTAACTTCTTTAAATTTCATCCTTTGACTCCCCATTCTTCATATATTCAGGGGTTCCTCCAAAAACTGTAATAGTCTCGTTTATTAATTTAATAGTTTCATTCATTAAAACAATAAAATCTTCGACTGTTGATAACTCCTTAGCTTCCTTGATTCCTATTTCTATTTTTTCTTCTTCAGACCAAAAGTTTTCTGCAATCCAACTATTATTTACATTAAAGATATCAATATTTAACAATTTCATTTGTTTATCATTTTCAAACCAAGATTTAAATGGTTCTTCAATAACCTGTTTATCCTTTAAATTTTTAAATGAATTAAATTTAATTACTGCTTCATGTAAATCATTATCATCAATATCAAAACGATTAGCGTTAAGCATTTCGCCAACAGATTTGCACAAATAAACAAATACAGGGGAATATTGTTTCACTTCACTTTCTAATTCAACTTGGGTTTTCTTTCTCAAAGTAAGGATATAAGTTTTTTTAGGTGTATTGAAGAATGAACGTATTGGCAGCGAAATTATACTTTCAATAAAGCAACTATTCAAAATTGATTGCTTAAGCTTTTTGTTCTTTATATTCGAAAAGATTCCATCAGGTAAAACAATATTAGCTGTTCCACCGAAATTCAGTGATTTTATAATCCACTCTAAAAACAATCCCTCTACCCCTTGGGCATTAAAAGTATAGTTACCAGTATTTTTAGCAGCTTTGGTCATTGAAGCATCGGGTAAATATGGAGGGTTCGCAAGTATCAAATCATATTTATTTTCTTCTAGTTCACCTAAAGTACCTAACATTGTTTTACTTGAATAAAATGTATTATTCAATAATTCTTCTGCTAAATACTGAACTGATTTAACATCATTACTTTCTCTAAATAGTTTTGAAAAATATATCAACATATTAGCTTTAGCTAATATAGTGGTAATATCATCTTTTCCTGACATCATTTTCTCAAATCCATAAAGTTCAATATTTTTTGTTAATACTTTCCCATTCATCTGAAATAAATCACTTCTATCAGAAATAGCTTCAAGTAAAAATTTACCTACCCCACAAGCAGGATCACAAATCTTCATATTTGGTCTAATTTCAACCATATTGACCATTTCTTTAACAATTTTTAATGGAGTGAAAAATTGTCCCATATCTGTTTTATCATCGCTATTTTTCATAAAAGTTTCAAAAAGTTTAGATTTAAAGTCTTTACTTATGTTTATAAATTTACCATTTTTCTTGTCATAATTATAAAATTCAATCATTACATTTTTGAACACTTCATCAGTGCTATCTTCGCTAATATAATGACCTGTTAAGTCTTTCTTAGCATGGAATACCTGCCCATTAACAATGGTTGTTTTATCTGGCCCTTCAGGAAATAATAATTTCATTGTATTTCTTGGTCCATCTAGATAAGCTCCTAAAACATCAGCATCTGTTTTTGAATCATCCGAATATAATTTATAAATTTCTTCAAATGAGTTCGAATTTTGTAAAACACTTATATCTGATAAGTATTTAAACAAAAATAGTTCTACGAAGGTATATAAAGACATTTTAGAAGACGCAAACGTCATTTTCTTTAATATTCCTGCTATTTTTTTTGCTAAATCTGATGGATCTAAGTCTTCTATTTTAAGGATTCTATCATTATTTTCATCTATTGAAAAAACCACTTTTTCAATGAATTCCGCTAATTTTTTCGACTCATTCTTAGGCTTAATATGAAGCCTTACTTCTTTCCCGTTCTCATCCATTATTCTGTTTTGGGTCTTTGGATTTATCCAAATAAACGTGTCACCATCCGAAACTATATATATCTTGGCATTTACTTCTTTTGCAATATGAATTTCTTGTTTAATTGCCTTTTGAATTTTTGCTTCTGAATCAAATTCTTCTGGCCTTTTAAACTCCATAAAAACAACTACTTCTTTATTTTTATTGACGATTAATACATCGGGTTTTTTTCCGAAATTCTTTTTAACTTTTAAATTTTTCAGCTTCCCACTTTTAATTAAATCATTAACAGTTGTCGCTCCTAAGCTTAGACATGTATATTTATCTAATATTTGAATAGGTATCGAATATAATTCATCTTGAATTGTTTGCTCTGACATATGTGTAACCCCTTCTATTGTTCCATTTAAACCCATTTTTAAAAACCTCAATTGTAATTATATCCTATCAAAGTTATAGGTATGTTTCCATGATAAATTCTTAGGAAAGTCTATTGTCTGTCCAGTCTTTACCTCAATGGTCCGTTATTTCTCCTACTTGGCAACTTAATCTCCACTTTCCTCCGCCCCATCATGATCTTTGCTTCCAAATGCATTGAGCTACGCACGCATTTCACTTGTTGACTTTGTGTTCATTAAGCTATTTCTTAACTCACTTGCCCCTCGAAATCCACAGACATATATTTTAAAGAAGCAAGGAAGCTTTTTGAACGAACGCGGTTCCAGTGCTGAATATGGGTGCACATGCATTAGCTTTTCCACTAAGCACTCTTTGGGGGCAAATCAAAGGACGCTTTCTATAAAACCCTGAATTAAAAATAAAAAAAAGCGGGACCTATCCCGCTTCGTTGCCGTATACGCCAGTACACCTCAACTATTAGTCCTTCCAAACTATCAACGCACAGCACTCCACATGCACGGTATGCGGAAACATGTCCACCGGCGTCACCTCAACCGTGCGATACCCACCATCCTCCAGCACACGCAGATCACGTGCCAAAGTGCTCGGATTACAGCTCACATACACCACGCGCTCCGGTTTCATCTCCAGAATTGTATCCAGCAAACGTGGATCGCAACCTTTACGCGGCGGATCAACAACGATGACGTCGGCTTCGATACCTTGTTCTTTCCAGCGTGGAATAACATTCTCGGATGCACCGACTTCGAACTTCACGTTCTTCATCGCGTTCAACATGGCATTGCTGCGTGCGTCCTCAATTGCTTCGGGCACGATCTCCACCCCGTACACCTGATCCGCATGCTGTGCGAGGAAAAGAGAGATTGTTCCGATGCCGCAATAAGCATCAATGACTGTTTCTTTTCCGCTCAGCTCGGCGTACTCTACCGTCTTCCCGTACAGCACTTCTGTCTGCACCGGATTCACCTGATAGAACGAACGTGCCGAGATGGCAAACTGCACATCCCCGATATAATCGTAGATCACATCACGGCCCCACAGGACGCGGGTTTCATCGCCAAATATAACATTGGTCTGCTTTTTGTTAACGTTCTGGCAAATGCTCGCCACATGCGGGATCGCTTCACGGATACTACCGATCCATGCATCCTTGTGTGGGATGTCGCGGCCATTGGTGACGAGAACAAGCATCATCTCACCAGTACGGAAAGCCTTCTTCACGACCACGTGGCGCAGTAGGCCGCGGCCTGTCTCTTCGTTGTACGCACTAATACCGAGATGGCTGCCTAGTTCCTTGACCTTGGCGACCACTTCATCGTTATGCTCATGCTGAATCAGGCAGCTCTCCATATCGATGATCCGGTGACTTCCTTTAGCGTAAAAACCACCTACCAGACCACCCTCGGCTGCACCGATAGGCACCTGTGCCTTGTTGCGATAACGCCATGGCTCGTCCATACCCATGGTAGGCAGCACACGAATGCCCTGTTGCTCGGCACCTTCCGCATCCTCCACCAACACATTCAGCTTACCAATCCGCTGCAAATTATCCACCACCAGCTGGCGTTTCCACGCAAGCTGTCCGGCGTAGCTCATATGCTGGATCTGGCATCCGCCGCATTGATCGTAGATCGGGCAAGGTGCGGATACACGATCCGGACTGGCCTTCACGATCTCCAGCAGTTTGGCGTAGCCGTACTGCTTCTTGGTTTTCATCACTCTTACGCGTACAGTTTCGCCCGGAAGCGCACCTTGCACGAACAGCGTGTATCCATTGGCACGGCCGACACCTTCACCGTCATGGTTCATGCCGATGATATCGATGACGGTCTCTTCATTTTTGCTTACAGGAAGTCCTTCGATTGGTGCAGATTCACGTTCCCGTCCCTTCGGACGAACGGCAGAAAGAGATGCGCCTTGTGGCCGCACCTCTTTCCCTTGCTGACGTGTAGATGGACGAGATGATTTGCTCGGCTGGCGGGAGGCTGACGCATTCCCTTGCCCCTGAGAGGCAGCCGAATTCCGGCGGTTTTTTCCACGACCGCTGCGGTTCGTATTAGACAACGTACATTCACTTCTTTCTTCATATATGTTCATCCCTTGTGCAAGGGAGATTCCATTCATTTTCAGGCACCATGAGATTATACGTGATCCCACTGCCCACGGCAACAGGAAATCACATTTTCTCCCCGATCCATACTACGCTTAACGATACAACATCAGGTGATGACGCAGGTTCTTGAATGTCGCAGGCAATGTGCCGCCTAACTCGCCATCCAAATTCAACTGTACATAGCCCGGCGACGTTACTTCCATATAATCCGTTTGGAAATGAACGACTTTCTTATCATTTAGATGTTCACCACGCAGCGCAAGGGTTACGAGGCGAATCATATCAGCCAGATTACATTTGCGCACACCGATCACATCGAACAGACCATCATCAATGGTGGCACCTGGAGCCAACTTCTCGAAGCCCCCGACAGAGTTTGTATTGGCAATGAGGAACAGCATGAATTCATCATGAATTTCTTCCTGACCCGCAGCACGGATAACCAACTCCTGCGGAGATAGGCTCGCCATTTTCTCAATACCCTTCATATAGTAGGCCAGTTGCCCAATCATCGTTTTCAGACGGCTTGGCACCTCATACGTCAGCTCGGTTAACGAACCCCCGCCTGCAATATTAATAAAATATTTATCATTTGCCTTGCCCAGATCGAGCGGACGAAGCTGCTGGTTAATGACCAGATCGACGTAATCTTCCCACTGTCTTGGAATACCGAGCGCACGCGCAAAATCATTGGTTGTTCCCAGAGGGAATACACCAAGCGGAGGACGATTCTCCCGCTCGGCCATGCCGTTGATGACTTCATACAATGTACCGTCGCCACCAGCGGCAATAATCATGTCATATCCCCGTTCAATCGCCAGCTCCGCTTCTCGGGTTGCATCTCCCTCACCCGTTGTTGCGTGACACGAGGCTTCGATACCACCTTGATCCAAACGCTGCAAAATATCTGCCAGACGTTTCTTCATTTCTTCCCGGCCTGAGGTCGGATTATATATCAAGCGAGCTTTTTTCATCTCATACGCCACCTATTCCACATTATCCATGAGTCTGAACGACCTCATATTCTTACTATCTGAGAGTGACCGTAGTCGGGCATCATTTTACACAATGACTCACGTCCGTTAATCCTGTCCCAACACTTTTCTCTACTTATATATATGCATAAGGAATTCCGTCTCATTCCAAAGCCTTTATGTACTATCATATCATCAAATGTAAAGATGTCCTAGCCTGTGATACATAAGTAATTATTTTCATATCGATTATAACGAAATTTTACATCTGGATAATAATAACGATAAAACCTAAAGAACTATCCCACTCCAGCAATGACGAGCATGCTCTCTGTTCACTTCCGAACTTGTCTATCCTTTACAAAATAAACCTCTAGCACTCCTCTTGAATCTAATCCTATGGATTTCCTGTCATTTATAACCATCCATCACCATTCTGCCCGCTTGGGCCGGAAATAGTCTAATACCCTCTCAAATCATGAGGACTGCAGCTCAAGCAGAGGCCAAGTGTACTCGCGTTCGGCATGGCACAATGGCGTATGGGCTATTATGTACGCATGGTACTTCCCGAAAGACTCCCCTTCCTCCGGTCTCGGCACTGAATAAGACCGATTTTGGCAGGTCCAATGTTTCGTTGAACGACAGCAATTTTACAAACAATTTAAACAAGGCCTGGTTTAGATAAAAAAAGTAAAATCCCCTTCAAGTAGACACAGAACTTGGAGGGGATTGTTTTGCAATCACATATAGTTTAAAAACCAATCTTTCTGCCAGCTCGGAGTTGTTTATACCAAAAATATACGGTGCAGCCTACACAGTAACCGAGCAATGCGGCACTTGCAGCGAGGAGAAGCATCGACGAGAAAATATAACCTGCTACCTGCCAACCAAGGCCGAATGAGACAAGTGCCAGCGTGAGAAATAATACGGCCAGAACATTGTTGAAGCGTTGCAGTTCCACTGCCTGTGTCTCTGTCCCTTTTCCCGTTAACACAGCCTTCCCAATCTGCACAAACAGATTAAGCTTGCCTCCGGATGCCAAACCAATGACTTGGATGATCCATAATGCTCCCAGAATTAACGGCTGGTTGAACAGAAATGACAGGACAACAAATAGCACAATCCCAATCTGGTTCGCTTTGACATAGCGCATAGGCACTTCCCGCATCTGCATATCTCCTTATCCCTATTTTATTAGTTGGTTTAATTGTAGTCGGGATCGGGACTTTGAGCAATAGTCATCTCATTTGAGATTAGAATATTCTTTTTTGAGCACATCCCAATGAGGAGTGGGCGTGCGGGTAGCCTTTTTCCAATCAGTAAATGCATTATCTAACGCCTCAATCTCCCCAAAGGAACCCGCAACCAGTTTATAGATCGGAAGCATACTATACATCTTCAGTAGAAGGTAAAACATCCGTTGATGTTTGCGAATCAGTTTGGCCTGAATCTTCGGTATAATCGTTATACCCATAGCCTCAAGCACGCTAAAGCCCTCATCCATCGCCCCAATCATATGCTGGAGTTGCTTCCTGTTCCCGTCCAGCTTGATCATCTCATGCTTCTCATTAAAGCTCACCGCATTAAGCATCAGAATGGGCACAATATGGCTTTTCAGCCAGGCATCGATATCATCCAGATAATTCAACTTGTATTTCGTCTTCTCAAACGCTTGATCCAGTCTAGATTTAAAGGCAATCTCACCGTCCAGCCCACCAATCACCATTTGCCCGCTTGCTCCACCAATGGATAACATACGGTCTTCTTGCCGCCGCCCGCCGCTGATATGAAAACCAAATGCGACTTTCTTTTCCACCTTGCTGTTTTCCTCCAAAAAGAGTTGCATGCTTCGTGCATCTGCATTGTTACCGACAATCACCATATTCCTGCTCTGATTGGCCGCCAAAATAGGCAGTACCGATGGAAAATCGTTATATTTCATAACCACGAAAATAAGATCATATTCATCATTCTCTTCCAGTGTTTTTGTTACCCGAACCGGATCAACGGTCGTTTTAAACTGGAACACATGACGAATGACAATACCATCTCTCTCCAGTTCCTCTGCCCGCTTCCCTCTAGCCAGAATGGTGACGTCATTTCCCCCACGTACCAGAACCTGCGCCAACTGACTGCCCAGAACACCTGCGCCATACACTAATATATTCATTAGTTATCCCTCTATTTCAAATTTTTATGGATATTCGTTGCTTTATCAACATTTGTTGATAAAATAAGAGTAACAAAGCATCTGCAACGCTTCAATCGCTAAAATATCCGTTATTGTTGAATAATCAACGAATGGATCCATATTGTTGAAAACATCAAAGGAGGAGCCATGGACAGACGAGTTGTCAAAACAAGAAAAGCTATAACCGATGCCTTTATCGGGTTGTTAGAAGAGCAGGAATTCGAGCAAATTACGATTAATGAGATTGCTGATCGGGCCAATGTGAACCGTGGTACCGTCTATTTGCACTACACGGACAAGTTCGATCTGTTGGATCAAAGCATTGAGACGTATTTGCAGCAGCTGGTGGAGAGTTGCATGGTGGAAAGTCCTACAACGCCCATGACCGTCAAGGACGCGTTGCTCTCAACCTTCCGTTACCTGGAGCAGCATGCTCCCGTTTATACCACGCTATTAACCCAAAAAGGCATTCCTGCCTTTCGAAACCGGCTGATGAACATCCTGATTCAGGGAGTGGAAGAGCAAGTTGATGCGTGCGGCATTCACAAGGGAATCAATCGGGAGATTAAAGTACAATTTCTGGCCTGTGCCTCCGCTGGGCTGCTGGAATGGTGGATCATGAATTCCATGCCTTATCCAGCCGAGAAGATTGTTGAAGAACTGATGTCTTTGCTGGAGCTTCATCTGATTCTTCCTTCTCAGGTAAAGGGTTAATAAGGAGCTACGGATTGAATGAACAGGAGATCATATGTCGCAGAGACTCCTCCCTTTATGCTGAACTTGTCCTCATACTCCTTATACATGTTGGTGAACAAACGTCGTAAACTGTACCCAGGAATCGTTGCTGCTTCTGTAGTGCTGGCTCCCATTCCTTTAACCGTATACAGAAAATCTCTTGCGGAAGCATACTTTTCCATATAAATCGAACGCTCACAAAGGAAACTAGAATACCCGGATTCCTGAAGCATGATTTCCCATTGAACAGGTGAATGAAACGAAAGTCCATGCCGCTGTGATTCCATCCCGTTGGCTCGATAAACTTCATCAAATGCCTCATGCATCTCACGAAATGTATCAGGCCCGAAGGTCGTAAATATGAGCAAGCCACCCGGGCGCAGCATTCGCCGCAGGTGACCCAGTGTTTCCTGTGGCGAACTTAGCCATTGAAAACACGCGTTAGAGACGATGATATCTACTGAGGACTCCGGAGCATTTACAGCCCACATTTCGATATCTGCCTGTAGAAAACGTAAACGATCCTTTGTACAATTCGCAGTACCTGGATGCTCAACTGATCGGAACCGTTTTGAAGCCACTTCGATCATCTCGGTTGCAATATCAAGTGCAGTAATATTTGCACTAGGCCATTCATTTACTAGGATTTGAGTCAATGCCCCTGTTCCACAACCGATTTCGAGAATGCTCGGATCACTTAAGACCCCTTTGTTTTTCCATTCTGCGAGGGATCTTGCTAGCTGCTCAGCCATAGAACGCTGAATATGAGCATGTGCATCATAAGAAGTGGCACTACGATTAAATTGGCGTTGAACAGCACTACTTCTTCCAATGGTCATGCCACCATCTCCTCCATTCATCAGCGATGTGTACTTCCTTTCCCAAAAAGGGTGCATGCCCGCAGCCTGTTAATGTAATTAACTCGGCTTGAGGTATTTGAGTGCTAAGTTCCAAGCCAGCACCGTAAGGACATATCCTATCCTCAGTCCCATGAATAAGAAGAACCGGACAACTGATATTGGGCAATTGAGACAAACATTCCTCGCTTCTCAAAAGCTGAAGGCCTGCCAGTAGCGCTTGAGTTGTCCAGCTCCCCATAGGAGGTAGATGTTCAGCAAGACCCGCCTCCCATTCTTGCTCCGTAAACATAATCTTTCGAAAATTGGCTTCAACTGCGTGTTGATCCTTTAAAATCCCTTTGATCATCTGCCTAACGTATGCATCTGCCAAGCCGCGGTCAAACTCTTCTTTTGAGCGGGTAAAACGAGCCGTTGCACCGAACAGCACAAGGCCATCGGCGTAACCTTTAGCCGCTAGTCTGAGCGCCAGTAAACCTCCAAGCGACCAACCTGATATTAGAAGCGGACCGTGGGAAACTCTCTCCCTGCAAGCTATTCCTTCAATGCATAACATATCTCTAACTGATGTTTCAGTTAAACACAGCATTTCCTCTGGAGAATCCGCAGCACTATAATCTACAGAAATATGTCGAAAATCAGGCAATAACAGGCGAAGACGGTCAAACACCGCATCAGGCATGCTCCATCCCGTTAACCATAATACGGTTCCGTTTGTCTCCCGCTCTATTTGCAGTGAATTATTATCCGAGGCATTCATGAGCTCAGCACTCCTAACTGCAGTCCGATTTTGCAGATTTGTGCACTGGCATCATTCAGTTCCTTAGGAGTATGGTCGGCTGATAAGGAGAAGCGGATTCGCGCTGTGCCATCAGGAACGGTAGGCGGTCGGATGGCAATCCCAGCGATACCGCCTGCTTCAAGTGCCTCACTGAAACGAAGAGCCCTTTCGTTATCACCGACAATGATCGGCACAATAGGGGAGTCCCCGGTCCCAACGTTAAATCCGGCATCACTAAGCGAAGAACGAAATAATTGACTTGCCGAGTTGAGGCGTTCGCGGCGCCAATGATCCGCTTTTACCAAAGTTAACGCTGTTGATATACCAGCTACGAGAGAAGGCGGCAATGCCGTTGAATAGATGAGCGGTCTTGCTTTGTTAACGAGAAAGCGGATTAATGTTCTGCTGCCGCAGACATAAGCTCCATATAAACCGAATGATTTGCTAAACGTCCCCATATGCACATCCACATCATGATGCAGACCAAGCTTAAAGCAAAGTCCTTCACCCCGTTTCCCATAGATGCCCCCGCTGTGCGCCTCATCCACCATCAGCATTGCCCCGTATTCTTGTTTTAGCGCAACGAGCTCTTCCAAGTGTGCTTGATCACCATCCATTGAAAAGACGGCATCCGTGACAATCAACTTACGTCGTTTATCCCGATGTTTGTTCAATAATAGCTTCAGATGTTCCATATCATTATGTCGATACCGGGCATGTTCCGCGCGGCTCAGCACAATACCGTCTACGATGCTGGCATGGTTTAATTGATCACTAAAAACGACATCATCCCGGCCCACGAGTGCGCGAATGACACCAGAATTAGCCATATAACCATTTGCAAAAACAAGCGCAGCTTCACTATGCTGCCAAGTGGCCAGCGCTTCTTCCAGACGGCCATAAAGCGGTCGATTCCCAGTCACAAGGCGAGATGCGCCCGAGCCTCCTCCTTCGGTAAGAAGCGCCTCGCGAATTGTATCGATGATAGCGGGATGTCGAGCAAGTCCCAGGTAGTCATTGGAGGCCAGGTTGAGGAGCACCCGGTTTCCTCTCCACGTATAACCAGGGCTATCTGGAACCACGGCACTATCACGCAAGTAACGTTCATTGGAGGCATCAGCCAATAACGCAAGTTCTTTTTCCATCCAATTCATAGTCCGTACCGCCTTAAAGTGCATTTAACTCAATCTCAAAACCCAAATCTTCAATCATTTGATGATCATTCGATATTTCCTGACCTGCTGTCGTTAAATAATCACCTACAAAGAGTGAATTAGCAGCATACAGTGACAAAGGTTGCAATGTACGGAGGTTGATCTCGCGTCCACCCGCAACACGAATCTCTTTAGACGGACAGATGAGCCGAAATAGTGCTAGTACCTTGAGCGCCTTCATAGCCGGTGTGCGTCCTGCTCCTTCCAGAGGGGTCCCCGGTATCGCATTCAGGAAATTAATTGGAATTGAATCTGCATCAAGCTTACGGAGTGCGAAAGCCATCTCAACAATTTCCTGATTACTTTCACCCATACCGATGATGACACCGGAACAGGGTGACATGCCGTATGCTTTTACCTTTTCCACGGTTTCAATTCGCTGGTCATAGGTATGCGTTGTGGTTATCGATGGATAATTGGCCTTGCTTGTGTTCAAGTTGTGATTGTATCGGTGCACACCTGCCTCAGCCAAACGTTCTGCTTGACCGTCCTTCAAGATTCCTAGACAAGCACAGATTTTAAGTGGCATCGTTTCACGGATTTCTTTTACCGCTTCTACCACTTGATCCAGCTCCTTATTCGTGGGACCTTTGCCTGAAGCTACAATGCAATAGGTTCCTGCTTTACGCGCCATAGCTTCATGTGCACCTGCAAGCAACGTTTCTTTGTCGAGCAAGCTGTATTTTTGGATGGGCGCGGTGGATACGATGGATTGTGAGCAATAGCCGCAGTCTTCGGGACAAAAGCCGCTTTTGGCGTTGATGATCATATTCAGCTTCACTTTTTTGCCGTAAAAATATTGCCTCACTTGGAAAGCCGCGTGCATTAGCGGCAGTACCTCATCGTCGTTTGCTTCAAGCACGGCAAGTCCCTCTTCAATCGATAAACATTCGCCATTCAACGATCGTTTCGCAAGCGACGACCACTCTAGATTAGTTACCGTTGTTTTCAACTTCATTCCTCCTCCATGGATTGAACTGTTAATGCCTGTCTGATTGGTGTTAACTGGATCTTCTCTCGAATGACCTGGATCAACATTTCCGTATTCATTTCGTCCATCAAGCGGGGAAAACGTCCAAGAAAGGGTATGCCGCAATAACGTTCAATCAGCTCCGCGTTAGTTGTGATGCTGGAGTCGTTATAAATCTCGTCAGATTCACCATCGTTCAGAATAAAACCTACGACCTTAATCCCATGCTGCTGCAGGTATGACACTGTAAGAAGTGTATGATTAATCGTACCTAGACCTGTTCGCGCAACGATCAGGGCCGGTGTTCGAAGCTCCGAGATCAAATCTACTACAAGAGAGTCTTCGGTCAGTGGAACAGCGACGCCGCCTGCCCCTTCAATGAGTATCGACTCGTATCGATTTGCCAGTGGCTGACCCGCACTGATTATTTCCTGTAGCGTAATTTCCACCCCATCCTGCTTGGCAGCTATCATCGGGGTCAGTGGAGCTTGGAACGTAAATGGCGCCACATGCTCGGCACGCTCATCAATTCCGGTGTATTGCAACAGGCGTTCTGCATCGGTTTCTCCACTGCCAAGAAGTGCACCCGATTGTACAGGCTTCCAGACGCCTATATTCCGTTTTTCAGCACGAAGCGCAGCAACAAGAGCCCCTGTAACAATTGTTTTCCCAACCCCTGTATCCGTACCTGTTACGAATAATCCGCGAAAACCATTCATGATTCCAAACCACCTTCGGTAACGTCAAAAATGGATTGCATCAAGATATCAATCATGGCTTCAAGCTCAGCCTCTGTGCTAGCAAGAGGAGGAATGAACACAACAACATTGCCAAGGGGTCTCGTAAGCATGCCAAGCTCTCTGGCCCGCTCCGTTACCCGAACGCCGATTCGTTCAGCCCAATCGTACGGTTCCCGAGTTGCTTTATCCCGTACAAGCTCAATTCCTAACATCAATCCCTTCTGCCTGATATCCCCGACGTGTGGAGAATCTTTAAGTACGGAGAGCTTCTGCTCAACAAAAGCCGCCTTTGCTCTTACACCTTCCACCAGGTTGCGCTCTTCAAATAGTTTCAAGTTAGCCAAAGCAACAGCGCAGCCGAGCGGATTACCTGTGAAGGAATGACCGTGGAAAAATGTCTTTTGCTCCTCATAATCGGCATAAAATGCGCTGTACACCTCATCTGTTGCCAGTGTCGCTGCCACAGGTAAGTAGCCGCCTGTAAGGCCTTTGCCTATCACCATCAAATCAGGTGACACTTCTTCGAGGTCACAAGCAAACATAGCACCTGTTCTACCGAAGCCTGTCGCCACCTCATCGGCTATGAACAGTACATCATATGTACGGCAAAGTGCTGCCATCTCGCGCAGACAGCCGTCTGGCATAATGAGGATGCCGCTAGCTCCTTGCACAATCGGCTCCACGATAATAGCCGCGATTTCATCTGCACTCGTTTCAAGTACATTGCGTAATGCGGTTAACGTAGCATCCATGGCTTCCCGCTCGCCATCCTCATGTCGATAAACGTAAGGATACGGAATGACATGAGTAGGAAACAGCATCGGACGGAACACATCATGGTACAACGGAATTGCACCGACACTTACCGCACCAATCGTATCTCCGTGATAGGCTTGATTCATCGTGATAAACTTCGTTTTACCGGTTTCTCCTCGGTTCTTCCAGTATTGAAACGCCATTTTCACTGCGATCTCGACACCGGTTGCTCCCGAATCAGAATAAAATACTTTATTTAATCCCTCTGGGGAAATCTCTACCAGTTTCTCAGCAAGTTCAATAGCTGGCACATTAGCCATTCCGAGTAACGTAGAATGTGCAACACGTTCCAACTGATCCGTTATGGCTTGGTTCAGCTCGGGTATGTTATGTCCGTGAACATTAAGCCAAACCGAGGAGAAGCCATCATAATAAGCACGTCCATGGACGTCATACAGCATGACGCCTTCGCCTCGTTCAATGATGAGAGGATCGGAGTTATTGTAATCTTTCATCTGCGTAAAAGGGTTCCATAAATGGGCCTTATTTATAGCTGCAAGCCGTTCATAATGTGTCACAAGATATCACCTTCCGTTAGATTATTTCAATTGTTAACCAAAATATTTTATAAGGTTAACAATTGAATGTTGACATCTTATCAGACAAAAACTTTCCTGTAAAGAGAATCATTTCAGAGTTAGAACCCTCACCCTCCACTCTGTCTCCGCGGATTGAACCCGAAATTCCGCTTCGTATAAGGTTTTGCCTAATACAGAAAAAACACGCCTGCTTCGGCGTGTTTGGTCTAAAGTACATATAAAAAAACAAAAAAACGGCATCTCTGCCGTTTGTGTTTAAGCTATTGTTAGAGATAACGGGAATAATCGCTAGCAGCGATCTGTTTTCCCTGAATTAAACCTTAACCTCATTACATCTTTCCAGTAAAAGTTGAATTTGGCGCTCCAGCCACGTTCCTAATAGCGGATGTGGAAGCAGCGTCTCACCACTATATACGTAATCCAGTTCCTTCAGTCGGCCCGGGATCACCTTCATGGTGAAATAACCGGCACTCAAAAACAGCGGCGCCACAATAACCCGGCTCCCCCGCTCTTCACTCCAGTATTTCGCCTTATCGTACACACTATCCGGATTTAGCAGCGCATAATCGGTATGAGCAACACCGCTGACTTCCTGCACCCGCTGTGCGAGTGAAGAAATGCCCGCTTCCCATCGCTGACGGAATCCATCGTGAATACTCCCATGTCCGATTAACAGGATCGTCTCCTGTTCTGGTTGCTGCGACAGGGCCTTTACCTTGTCCCAGACCATGACCGCAATATCCGGGTCGTTATCCACAGGATAGCCGAAGTGGACTTGTGCTTTCACCTCGAATGGTTCAAGATCCGTCTCACGCTCCGGAGCGTCTTTGGCACCGATGGCATACTCGATCTCATCCACATGTGTACTACCAGATGAAACAAACAGAGGTACAACCAATAAATCGGTTACGCCCTGTGCTTCCAGTCGGTTGATACCGTCCTGGATCAGACGTCCTTCCACAAGTTCAAGAAACCCGGCTTCAACGGGCAAGGGTTCAGGCAGATTCAACCGGGAGACCGCGTCATCGACGGATTCTACCCAGGTTTTCTCCTGAGAACCGTGACTAATGATGAGTACACCCGGTTTCTTCATCCTTAACGTCCCAGGCGTTCCAGCGTCATTTTATAACCGTCATTACCGTAGTTCAGGCAGCGTTTTACACGAGAGATCGTGGCTGTACTTGCACCTGTCTCAGCTTCAATCTGGTTATAGGTATTTCCTTTGCCAAGCATACGTGCTACTTCCAGTCGCTGGGACATGGATTGAATCTCGTTTACCGTGCAGAGGTCATCAAAAAACACATAACACTCTTCAATATCTTTCAGAGTTAGAATAGCCTCAAATAATTGTTCAATGCTTTTATCATTTAGCTTTTTCAGCTGCATTTCATCATCATCCCCTAGCGGTTACTGTGTACCTTCATTGTACCCAGCCTGAGTTGGTATTTCAAGCGTTAACGATTTCACGCACTACAGAATAAAAATACATGTTACCGCTTTCATATAGCATTAATGTCCTCCCTGCGCGTACAATCCCCCTCTATCTCACGATTTATCCCATTTTTCACCGTATATTTCCGATTAATTATGTAGGAATTATCTCGTTTAAAATGTGACAAATTTGTGTCCGATCTATATAATTCCACTGCGAAGCTATCATCCTCTCCTGCGCCCAAATCCGCAAATATCCCGTTTTGCGGGATACTCGCCTACGCCGTCTCTCCGCTAATGACATACAGTATAGCAAAAGGGAGTTCCAACTCAGTCTGTTATGCACGTCCAGTCGCTGAAGGAACGCAATTCCGAAATCCAACATAGAAGGAACGTGATAGTTCATGCCACAGCATTATTATCACCGTCAGCCCGCTCCACGGCAGCGTCCGTCTTCCCATACGCAACGGCAGGCCCATACTTCTGCCTATATGCCGCCACGGGCATTGAATGAGGCACAGGTTCAGCCCATGTATCCTGGTGTAGAACCTTATTATCCTCCCCAATTCCAAGAGGTTGAAGCATCCGGACTTGTACCTTATAGTCCAGGTGGTCCGGGGGGACCTGGTGGAAACTTTTTCGGCGGGGGAGCTCCTGTTGCTTCCCCTGTTCCGGTGGAAACGCCTGCGTCTTCCTCAGGCTTTTCCCTGGCCAATCTCGGGGAATTAAAAGGAATGATCGACCGTTTTGGTGGAATCGACGGCATCGTGAACGGAATCGGCAAAATGCAAAAGGTCGTTGGTGGCTTCCAGCAGATGGCCCCAATGATGAAGCTGGTGATGGGGATTCTGCCTTTTGGAAAAGGAAAAAAAGGTAGCAGTCTTGCGGATAAAGATTATGAAGAGTATTCGCCACCTCGCTCACGCAAACGTCGTAAAAAAACGACCTCTGCTCCGCGCAAACGGAACACGAGTAGTAAAACGGGCCGGAATAAATCCAATACCACCAAACGTCGTCCCAAAAAAAGCAAAAAGCTCTAACACTTTTCCCAGGCGCCCTCTTACATAAGGGGGTGCCTTAATCCACTTCCATCTTCTTTCTCTTCAATCCACTCAATCGTTCATATAAGAGAATATTCATTACCAATTTCTTAGGAACCTATGTTCTTATTCCCGTGAATTGAGGTATACTGAGTTTATAGATAAAGGAGGCGGACTATGGAACTATTTAAAGACAAATATACTCCCGCATTAATCGACCGGACAGGAGAATGGTTACACCAATTCTACCCGGAGTTGGACAAGCAACAGTTTCATGAACTTGTATTTGCCGAAGGCTGGGGAGAGCTGGAATTCAAAGGTCGTATCCGCCGCATTACGTCGGCATTGACCGAAGTTCTGCCTGACAACTATGAAGAGGCATTACACGTGATTGAGCAGGCAGCACCACAGATGCGAGGGGTCGAGTATCTGTTCGTTCCCGATTTTATTGAAGTCAACGGACTTGCGCCGGAAAACTACGAACTATCCATGAAGTACTTGACCCTCTTCACACCTTATTCCAGTTCCGAGTTCGCGGTACGCCCGTTTATTGAACGCTACCCGATCGAAACGATGAAACGCATGATGGAATGGACGGCAAGTCCCAATGAACATATACGCAGGCTTGCCAGTGAAGGCAGCCGTCCACGTCTTCCATGGGGTTCCAAACTTCGGGGATTCATCACCGATCCAACACCAGTACTTCCCATTCTGCATGAATTGAAGCAGGACGAGTCCCTGTATGTCCGGAAAAGTGTAGCCAATCACCTGAACGACATCTCGAAAGACCATCCAGAACTGGTCCTGGATTTGGCCTCAAGCTGGTACGGACAACATGATCATACGGACTGGATCGTTCGTCATGCAAGCCGCTCATTGCTGAAAAAGGGGCATCCGAAGGCGCTGAGTCTCTTTGGTTATGTCGAGCAGGATGCGACACATATCGAGCATCTTCAGCTTGCAAGAGATACCGTTGCCATCGGGGAAGATCTTCATTTTTCCTTTAATGTCGTTAATGAAAGTGGTCAGTCACAGATGCTGCGGATCGAATATGAGATCGGATATATGAAAGCAAATGGCAAGCAGGCACCCAAGCGGTTCAAGTGCTCTGACAAAACTTTCCCTACCGGGAGAACCAAGGTTGCAACGAAGCAATCGTTCAAAGTCATTACGACGAGAAAGCATTATGCCGGTTTGCATACGCTAACGATTGTCGTTAATGGACAACCTACCGCTACAGCCACATTTGTATTGGAGCAAACAGAGTAACCTAATTCGAATGGAGCCATCCAACTTATTATGAAAACGTAGCAGGGTTCATTTCATGATAAGAATCTCATGTTAAAATTCAGCTCATGGAATCCATTCCTTGAGAAATTCCCCAAGGCATCTTCAGTACTCTTCAGTACTGAAGATGCCTTTTACTTTTTCCACCCTGTTCGTAACAGCCAAATTCCCTCAAATAAAGTTATGCACATGATGCTTCTTCATTTATTTTATCCACATGTGGACATCTATTCCGAAAATGAATCTATATGTACTCCTATTTGCCCTCTTATACACATCATACACAGGCTAAAGAAGCGATCTGTGCAGATCGCTAACTCTTCACTTGCTATAGTTTCTATTCTTCCTTACTTAAACCAGCCCCGCTTCACAAACCAGGCCACCATGCTTCCGCCCAGAACAAACATCAACAGCAGTACAGCTCCATACCCAAACTTCCATTGCAGCTCAGGCATATAAGCAAAGTTCATGCCATAGATCCCCGCGATCAGCGTCAATGGCATAAAGACTGTTGTAATCACGGTGAGGGTCTTCATAATCTGGTTCATACGGTTGGAATTCAGCGAAATGTAACTGTCGCGCAGGTCTGCCGTCATTTCCCGATCAGCTTCAATCATGTCTGTCAGCTTCAACAAATGGTCATAGATATCGGTAAAATATACGGTATGCTCCCCTGTTCGCTGCACATGCTGAGAATTGACTACCCGATAGAGCAGATCCCGCATGGGTACTACCGTCCGTCTAAGCTTCAGCAATCGACTGCGCAAGTCGAACACTTGATTCATCAGGTCTTCCACCGACTCCCTGCCGCCCCGGTTCTCCAGTTCAGCCAGCTCATCCTCAATGGTAAACAGAGACGGGAAATAATGATCGACCAGCTTGTCCATCACTGTATATGCCGCTGCCACCGGGCCCCGGGCCCAGATGGTTCGTTCGTGCGCATGATGCAGCAACCTCTCCCAAGCTTCATCGACTTCCTCCAGTGCCCCGTGATGAAAGGATACCAGGAAGTTCGCACCCAGAAACAGGTCCACCTCTTCCGCTTCCAATGTGTTCGGATTCAGTGCATGCAGCACGAGAAACTGTAAATTGTCATAATAATCGAGCTTGGGTCGCTGCAATACATGCATACAATCCTCAATAGCTAATGGATGAAAATGAAAATATGTATCCAGCAACTGGCTTTCCTCTTCGGAAGGCTGATTGAAATCTGCCCATACCCAGGCGTAATCCTGCAGATTCAGCTGTGTAAGCGGTACATTTACAGATACCTGATGATCCCGTGAGATGGCGAGTGTACGAATCATAAATTAGACCACGTCCTTGTCTTGTATCCTTTACGTTATTGTACAACTTTAACCATTGAACCGTCTCCTGCAACAGCCCATTATACACACGTTATCCTGCAAACGCGACAACAAAAAAAGCCAACCCTGTTGGCTTCTCTCATTTCCCTATCCACAGTCTCCTGTATCCACAGGAATATCTTCTTTTGGTTTATCATTCCACGGATGGCTATCCACATATCCAGCCTGTCCACACGTTCATGCACAGGCGTCTCTTCTTTTTGGTTGTATAATTGTCCACATATCCCGATATTCACAATGTTATGAACAGTTTGTCTGAAACCCAGAATTAGTCCAGGAACACTTTTTCGAATTAGAAAATGATCCAGTACAACAATCCTGCCAGCGCCCCGGTAATCGGAATCGTAATGAACCACGTAATAATGATACGTCCAGCTAGTCCCCATTTAACGGCTGAGAAACGTTTCGCGGAACCAACACCCAGAATGGCAGATGTGATAGCGTGAGTTGTACTCACCGGCAGGTGGAGCAACGTTGCCGAGAAAATAACAGATGCGGCTGATAGATCAGCTGCAAACCCGTTAATCGGTTCAATTTTGAAAATTTTGGTTCCCATCGTTTTGATGATTTTCCAACCACCGATGGAAGTACCGAGAGCCATCGCTGTTGCCGCAGAGATTTTAACCCACAACGGAACATCCAGATGATCCTGTACGCCTGCTGCGACCAATGCAAAGGTAATGATCCCCATTGCCTTCTGCGCATCATTGGTACCGTGCGTAAACGCCTGGAGCGCTGCTGTGAAAATCTGTACCGTACGGAAACCTTTGTTCACGTTATGCGGACTGCGTTTGGCAAAAATATATTTGAGAATGGTCATGACCACATAACCAATGGCAAATGCGATCAGAGGTGATAATAACAATCCTCCGACGATGTCAATAAATCCACTCCATTTGACTTTATCAGCCCCTGCGCCAACAAGTACAGCACCAGCAAGAGCACCAATCAGTGCATGCGAGGATGAAGAAGGAATTCCAAACCACCATGTAACGAGATTCCAGATAATCGCGGCGATCAAGGTGACTATGACGACCTCAATCCCGTTATCCAGCTTGGTGGGGTCTGTTACACTCCCCCCGATCGTCTTCGCTACTCCAGTAAACATCATGGCACCGACAAAGTTCATCACGGCAGCCATAAGGATTGCCCGGCGAGGAGTCAGTGCTCGTGTCGAGACCGAAGTTGCAATGGCATTCGCCGTATCGTGGAATCCGTTGATGAAGTCAAACGCCAGTGCAAGGAAGACGACTATACCCAATACCCAAATCGTTGTTTCCATTATTCTCTGGCTCCTTAAGAATTACGCATGATGATGGATTCGAGCACATTCGCTACGTGTTCACAAGCATCCGTCGTCGTCTCAAGACGTTCGTAAATTTCTTTGCGTTTGATCAGTTCAATCGGATCAGGCACAGTAGCGAAAAGGTTCTTGATACAGTTGCGCAGCACTTCGTCGCCCTGGTTTTCCAGATCGTTCAGACGAATCGTGTACTCGCGGATCGCCAGCAATTTTTTCTGAGACAGCAAATGAATGGCCTTCTGAATTTCGTAAGCCGATTGGCGCAAAATTTCAGCGAATTGAACGATATATTCGTCCGGGTCAGTCAGTTGGTACATATAGAAACGGGAAGCTGTTGCTTCGAGTCCGTCCAATACGTCATCAAGTGTCGTTGTCAGTTCCATAATATCATCGCGTTCGATCGGCGTGATAAATGTCTTGTTGAGCTCTGTAATGATGGTATGAACATAATCATCACACTGGGACTCGTACTTCTTCATTTCATTGGCAAAAAGAGTCACATCCTGAAGGTTGGAAACATGTTGGGAGAAATAATCAGCCGCTTGCACGACCGTATCTGCCATGTTCTCTAGTGTCTCAAAAAATATATCCTTCTTCTTCTTAAGCTTCATAGCTCTATCCCCTTTACGAGAAATTGCCGATAACCGATGAAACATGAAATGACAACCTTTGATATCTTATCATAAATGTTTCACGGTTTGTACATAAGGCATGATCCTTTTTTATATTCTTATCACATAAATCTGAAATGAATCTTAATTATTTGGAATGGCTGGAAAAATGATGATGAAATTTTACACTGCGTTTACATTTCTCTTCAAAATGGATTAATTTTCAATTTCGATGTGCCCCGCAAAGTCAGGCTGATTCGGAACGATACTGATAAAAGTCTTGCCAGGAACAAGCGCAACTTCGGACCCATTTTGCACAAATCGAATAATATCACCCGTTTTTTTGATCCACTGGCCTCGAACCATCTTGCCTTTTTGAAACAGCATGGCTTCACCGCCCTGTTCCAAATTAACGGAAAGTCTGCCCACATTGTCGAGCACCTTGTGATCCGCACCCGCTACAATAATATTTGCCGCTCCAATTGGATTGCCATTATCCAGATCCTGATCTGCCTTTCCGTTCACCAATCTCATATATCGTCCGCTAACTTCATCATAATCATACGTGACCCGGTAACTCTCCAATAAATAATGAATATCGAACTGCTTGGCCAACTCTCCAGCAGACGTGGCACCTTCTTCGTTATACGTATATATTGGAGACTTAAAGTCGTGACTATAGCCTTTGGTATCCGCGCCTTCTCTCAGCTTGTCCGCCGACGTATATAGATTGTGCGGTGCTTTACGATCCGAGGAACGCCAGAAATAAGGGCCGCTATTCGATATCTCATCCATATGCTGTTTCTGCTGCTTTTGTAAAATGGAATAGGCATCCGGGCTGCCACCCGCATGAACCAATACACCATCGTAACTCTCACCAAGCTCGATCAGATACGGACGGATACTGCGCACAGGTCCAACCGTATCTGCCCCGCCTTCACTTTGGAAGATGGCAATAAAACGGGTAATACCTCCCTCAGCGAGCACTTCAATAATAATATCTGCTGCACTCAGACCGGATTGGGGCCGCGCTGCAGGAGCATTGTTAATCATAACCGCCAGTGGACGACGCGTAATTGCTTCATCAACAGGCAGACCCGTCAGCGGTGCTGTGTAGAGCGACATGGCAGGTTCTTCCGTCTCTTGTTCTTCCTGTATGGGTGTAGGAACGGACTCCGGCTTTGGAATCTGGACCATCTCCTTATTCTGGCAAGCGACCAGACTCAGGGCCAGAATAAGCAGCGACGCCGCTGACGTCGTTTTGTTCCATTTCAATTGCTTCAATATATGTACCTCCTGGACGATATGGTTGAAATCTAGGCTGTAGTTGCTCTTATGTAAATGACCATTTCACGTATTTCTTTCCATTTAATCACACACAGCACCATTTGTCTTCGATAAGGAGAGCATTTTCTACCCTTCATTTCACGTTTGAAACTTGAGGCAGACTGAAAAATATGTCCTAAATGTGAACTTCTCAAACCTTACTTAAAATTTGAACTAGATTGTGATTTTAATCACAAACAGAATGACTTTTGAACTATACAATAAAGACATCAAAGGTGATCACTTAGAAAAACAAAAAAACAACACACACTAAATTCCATGAAGGAGTGGTTTATATGTTCAGCTTCAACCAATGGCTTAGAGAAAACAAAGTGGCAATGTGGATTTTGACAGTACTTCGGGTGTATATCGGTTACGACTGGATGACACATGGCTGGGGCAAATTAACAGGAGGATTCCAAGCTGGCGGATTCCTTGCAGGCGCTGTAGGAAAAGCAACGGGTGAAAACCCAACCGTTCAAGCTTGGTGGGGAACATTCCTTGAGAACTTCGCGGTACCAAATGCAGGACTGTTCGACTTCATCATCCCGCTGGGTGAATTCCTTGTAGGTCTGGGTCTCATTCTTGGATGCTTTACAACACTTGCAGCACTGATGGCGATGGTCATGAACTTCGCGTTCCTCTTCTCGGGAACAGTAAGCACGAATGCTCAATTAGTTCTGATGGAAATCTTCCTTGTAGTCGCTGGTGCGAACGCTGGTAAAATCGGTTTGGATCATTGGGTAATGCCTTACCTTCGCGGATTGTTCACTCGCAACAAAGGAAGTCAGCCTAAAGACACACCAACGATAAACCATACGCACAAAACAGCCTAAATCGTAAATAGACATTTCCGGTCCTGCTCCCCTCCCCCTGGAGAGCAGGACTTTTTTGTTTTTTTATATATGCTTGTAGGTCATCTGACTTGCCCATCGACAGAAACACGTATTATGATGAACATATCGATCGACTACAATTAAAGGAGTACATGACATGCCAACCCAGCGCCGTCTTGAGACCGATGCCGACTTCCAGGAAGCTATGGAAATGAAGCATAAAGTCCGTGTTTTCAAAGATAATCACCAGATTGATTCCGGTGGCGTCATTATCCGTTTTGACAGTAATACCGTTGTGGTTCAGTCCAGTGTAAGTGAACTGGCATATCACTCGCGTACAGCATGTGAGCTTTTCGAGATTCGCAAGTGATTATACTACATTGCAGAATGCTCAAGTTATAGAAAAAGGTTCCTGAGGCCCATTACGCTGGCCGCAGAAACCTTTTTTGGTTCAGCTCATTCATAACCTAAGTCTGGCTGGTCGATGAACTAGGTATTATTTGCAAAGTAAAACTCAAAGACTTGTTCACATACTCTTGTCTGTTCCAAGTTATACGCCGTCACCAAACTGCCAGCAGTTTAAACTGAGCGTACCGTAAGGATACGACTGGAATAGACGTTTTGCAGATCGTGACATATCAGCCGTACCCATGGCATAAAACAAAGGCGCAATGTGCTCCGTTCCATAAGATGGAACTGCCGTGCGGGCATGAGGCGCTTTTTTGTCATATTGAAACAGCTCTCTCGTATTCCACTGCTCCAGCCGCTCGCCAATCCAGTTATCGAACTCCACTGCCCAGTCTTGCGGTTCATCATTACTGCCAAGCATGCGCAAGTTATGAACCGTTCCGCCGCTGCCAATGATCAGCACATTATCATGACGCAGCTGCTCCAGCATCCGCCCAATATCATACTGTTCCTGCGGGGAACGCAGCGAATCGACAGATACCGCAATAACAGGAATATTGGCCTCTGGATACATGTGTAACAGCGGTACCCATACCCCGTGATCCAATCCCCGACCTCGAACCGGTTGATTTGGAAGATTACTACGGGTGAACAGAGCGCAGATCTCATTCGCAAGGTCTGGCTGACCAGGCGCAGAGTAATTCATTGTATACATATTAGAGGGAAATCCGTAAAAATCATGCAAGGTCTGATGTGTATCATCCATTGTCACGGACGGTTCGGGACGATCCCAATGCGCCGTAAATACAACAATGGCTTTCGGAGCCGGCAGCCTGTCTCCAAGCTGGTTCAAAAATTGAGTGTAGTCATTGCTCTCCACCGCCAGAGCGGGAGAACCATGCGCAATGAATAGTGCGGGTAATGTCATTGCTGCCAACCTCCAGACACGGATAGGATGCTTACCCTTCTATTTTACTCCGAAGAAGGCGCTTTTCCAAGCTAACATCCCAATCAGATGCAATCTGGACGCGCATGTTGCCTTATGGACCAATCCATGTTGGATATTGAATGTTCCAGCCTAACGATAAAGAATGATACTTAACCTCTCTTAGATCATCCAGTGCTGCCAATCTTGTTCGATCTTCTGACGTTCTCCCAGCCATTCTCTCGTACGCGTAATTAGCTGTTCACGCTCTTTACCAGAAGAGAAGGTATGATCGCCCTGGAAAATAATCTCCTTGTCGCAGCGGCCTTCCTGGCGCATCCAGAATACCTTTTGATATAGGAATGCGTAATCGACAGGAATGATCTCATCCGACGTGCCGTGCACCACCAGAACATCCCCGTTAAATTTAACGGCTTCCTGGAATGGCTGATGTTCAGCCAGTGATTCAAAAAATGCTGGTGTAAACTTGTAGCCGAGATAATCAGCAGACCCCAGTTTCACCCCTTCATCGTATACATCACGTCCCGTAATTTTCACAATATCATTGAACGGATATCCCACGGAAGACCACATAACAAGATTCTTGACACGTTTGTCCCGAACAGCAGTCAGCAGAGCAACAGCTCCACCCAGACTATGACCGATGAGCGTTACACGGGTTGGATCTACATCACTGCAGTTTACCGCATAGTCCAGCACAGAACGTGTTTGGGTAATCATGGATTCAAGTCCTTCAGCTCCGTACTCACCACTGCTCTCCCCGCAGCCGATGTAATCGAAGCGCAGCACCAAATACCCATCTTCGGCCAGCTCACGGGCGGTCTTCACAAACAAACGATCTACACCGATCCGACTTCCTACGAATCCATGGCAGATGACAGCAAGAGGCACGCGCTGTTGGTGATTTCCCTCCTTGATGTCTTTGACGACCGGATAATGAATCGTGGCTGTTAATTCTTCCTGCCCATGACGAATACTGATCTGACGCTCCATGCCCATTTCCCCTTTCCATTCTTCCCTGCTCATGTTCATTTTGTTAATTATATATAAATCCGATAAGTTTAATGTGTATTAAGATGATATTAGTATATTATCATCCTGTGAACCTCAAGTCAACGTGAAGGAACGTCCATTTCCAGACGTACCCTGTCTACATTTTATCGACAATTTCGCAAAAAAAATGAGCCAAGCTGACACCAGCTGACTCGAGTCATTCCTAATAATTGAAGCCACTACTCATAACTGCGACGGAACATCTCATGGGTCTCCACTCGACCTTGCCATTCATGTTCATGAGCCGAATTCGAATTCCCCCAGAAGCTCCCTGATTGAAAGGTTCCTTGTGAATACTCTTCCGCATACTCAGCATCCTCCAACGTCTCATCCATTGGCACAACCTCATCCGTTACTCCACGGGAGTTGCTGTTCAGCAGCAGCTTCCTTGTTAATTGTTCCGTTTGTTGATCCATTCCTGCCACACTCCTATCCCTGGTTTCTGTTGGAAATGCTACTATTGTGGTGGAATCGGCTGTACTTTATTCATTCTTCACACAATCGTTAGAACTGGACGATCCCTTACGCATATTAACGGCTAACCACGGAGAACCTAAGCCATATATCATAGCCAACATTTACCTCCGATTCCTTCTGGCGAAAGGGTTGAATTCATGGAACACATCTTGGAATGGATTCGTAGTCACGGAAAACTGGTGCTGTTATGCACCTGTGTCATTCTGGCCTGCGCAGGGCTATGGTCGAATCGTAAACAGTTGTTTTATAAGGAATGACTTTGCGAAACGAGAGCCCTTCCCGTATACTAAAATACCGTCAGGGTCTCCAGATTCACCGGGGATCAGAACGTGTGTAGACAGGGGGAGCAATCATTGGGGATTTCCTATAAGAAGTTGAAAGAAATACAGAATCGGCAAATGACCGAAATGAGTAAAATGACACCGGAACATGTAAAACTGTTCGATCAGATCAGCACCATTGCGCGTCAATCACCTGCAGATGAGAGAACACAGGAAGAATGGATTCTCTCGGCTGGAAGAGCCATCGTACAAGCTCAGCGTGACGGTAATCCAGCTCGCGAATTATATGGACCTGATCTGGAACAACATATCTATTCACAACTAGGAGTAGCAGACAATAATCCGGCCGCAACTGCTGGTGAATCAAATATGGACTCATCCAGAGCTTCAAGTACGGCCGTACGGGGCTCCGGAAGCAAATCCAATAAAACCAGTACGTCATCCAAGAAGACAGCAGCAGTTGAAGCCGAACCTGTGGAGACTCCGGATCAAGTGAAACGGACGCCCAAATGGTACTTCATGATCTCCTGGGCAGCTTTGTCTTTTGTCATGCTGATTCAAGGTGCGGTTGGGCTATTTATTGGCTGGACCGGTGGAGATACGGAACCATTTAGCCATATCAGCCTGTTCTCCTTGATCGTTGCGGCGGTTGGGGGTATTGCACTGGTTGAAATGCTTCGTCGCCTTGCTGAGCGTCCAGATGATCAGGGAGCAGACAAGACTGCCAAGCCACAGGTCAATCTTCGCGGAATCGTCATCTATATCGTTATCGTTGTGCTTGTCTTATTTGTAGGATATCCGCTGCGTGACAGCCTTCCTGTATTTACGCTGTCTCCGTGGATTAGTCTCGTAATCGGGATTGTGGGATTAGCTACGTTGAGACCACTATTCGGACAAAAGAAAGCGTAAGGATGCTGATGTCCTGTGTGGGGCAGCAGCATTGGGCATATCGTACAGTTATGTAATATGTGCGAAGATGAATTACGAGTGAAGTACGACAATTCGGTGATGAGATAGAATATCGAATGTCAAAAAAGGGGCCTTAATGGCCCCTAGCTAGCTGTTGAGAAGTTCTCGACAGCTATTTTTTATTTACAGACGTATAGGAAACCTCATAATGCTTTTTATCTAGCATAGGTAAAGGTAATCACTTACCACAACTCATAAGTAACCTTATATTACGGCCAGTAGCTCGTTTGAAACTGAATCCATATCCGAAAGGATGACCTTGTCATACTTCATATAGATGATCCACAGGGCCCGTAGAGTCTTTCTCCATTTTGAGCTGAATGCGATGCTTGATCTCCTTGCCCGGGGTCTCTCCGAATTCTCGTTTATACATCCGGATAAAGTAGTTCACTTCCATACCAACCGTCTCCGCGGCCTCTCTTACACTTGCGAGTGGGTGTTTGTCCAACCAATCGGAAGCTTTCTGCAAACGCAATCGCTGCATGTACTGATGCCCCGTCATCCCATGTCTCTGGTGAAATAATCGGTTCAGGTGCTGCACCGAATAACCAACGGCTTCAGCTATATGCTTCAACAGCAGATCATCCTGGTAGTGTGTATGCATCAGCGACACTGCTCGAGTGAATGCTTCATTTGCCGATTCCGACTCGCGCTCAGAACGTGTTAACGACCTACTTCTTGCTTCTCGCTCTTCTGTCGCATCATGAAGCGGGAAGATGGACTGTGAAATATCCAGAATAAGCTGATAGATGATTGTTGAACTGTTCCACATTTCACTCATCCCATCGTCCAGCGAGTGCCAGATGTCCGTCACTCGTGACCAGAACTGTTCAAATTCGGACAAGCGCCGTGGCCCCATGGGCAACAATCCCGCCGACCGAAGCACCGCCCCCGCCGCCTCTCCACCAATGCCAATATATCCAAGCTCCCCGTGTGTTTTGGAATGCGGAATATACTCATGGGCCACCCCCGGTTCGATCACGAACAGTTCACCTGCCGATACTGTCCATGCTCCTTCACCTGGAACCTTAAATTCCCCTTTGCCGCTGCGTAATAAAAAAAGCTGATACACCGGAAATCCATCCGGTCTAAAATGAACTTTCTCTTCTTGTGTTCCCACACAATACAGATACAGAGGTAACCGGGAATCCGGCAAGCCGGTCAAGCGAAATGCAAGCATCCCATCATTCCTTTCGGATCATGCTCTTCTTTCTCCTATTATCCATCGGTTTACCCACTTGCAGCAATGGCCAAAGGAACCTTTTTGGTGGCAGATTTACAAGTGGAGTATGTGTGATTCACAAAACTTCATTGCGGTGACACAACATTTTAAGATCACAATAAAAAAACTCCCCTTCTCATTTGGAAAGGGAGCTTATTTGATACAATTTATTATTATTTAATTTTGATTTTAAGTCTGTGGAGATGTAGTACCAGATTGATTCGAATTGGAAGATCCAGTATTTGTGTCTGTCGTTTGAGATGAATCTGGAGCAGAAGTTACAGGCGCAACTGGCGCATCTAATTTAACTGTAGCCGAAGGACCATAAAGCGAACTTGTATACAAGGAATTATCACTAGATACTGACAGGATATATATTTTGTATTCTGCTCCAATTTCAATTGCCTTCCCATTAGAATCCAACGTATCTTTGGTCAAGTTAATTTCTCCAGCTGAAACTTGTTTAAAACTAATATTCTGGGTTGCCTGAGCTACAACAAAGTCATCTTGGGCTCTTACTACAAAAAGTCGATATTGGGCTATCCCTTTTTCGTCTGCCGCTTTATTGAAAGTAACCTTGATGCCTGCATCCGCAGCAGTGCTATTATTCTCAATTTTAGTGATGATCCCTGTTTGGACAGGTGCGGCTGGAGCAAGGATACTGAATTCGTTGGAAGCTGAGGACAGATTGGAAGCACGAGAACTGCTGTCCGATACGGATAACACAAAGACTCGATAGTTCTGCCCTATAACAAGTGACTTATTATTAATATCCCGGTGACCATTATTCAAAACGACAGGATTTGAAGCATCATTTTTGTTGATATCAATATTATAAGAAATTCCAAGTGCAGAAGAAACACTAAAACCACTCACTTGATTTGCTGGTACTATAAAAGCTTTGTAACCCGAAATCCCATTCTCACTGGAAGGCTTGCTGAAGCTTATAGATACATCCGAAGCATCTCCCGCTTGCCCCTGTTTTTTCACAGTTGCACTTACATTACTCGCTGCGACTACAGCCGTATTGGAAGATAATGTGATCACTCCCGAGCCTGAAGACAGTGCATTGGCAAGAGAGCCGTTATTATTCACTGCCATTACATACAGACGATAACCCACACCATTCACAATAGCACTGCCATCTACCGTTTTCGTATTACTTGTAAGATTAACAGTTTGGTTGTTTCCGTTTTTGCTTACATACGTATAATACGCACTGCTAACTGAGTTCGCAGATGTCAGATTAAAGCTCGTATTTGTCGATTTCACCACAAACACACGATAATGATTCACATTCGTCTCATTCGTTGAACGATTGAAAGTCACACGCAGATCACTACCATTGCCGTTATCCCCAATATCCGTTGCCACCACATTGCTCGGTGCAGTCACAGCTGCATTGGCAGTCAGCGTAATCTGTGAAGAATAAGATGATAGAGCATTCTGGCTGGAGTTCCCACTTGTGCTTACCGACAGGACAAACACGCGATAGTTATTGTTATTGGAAACTGTGTAACCGTTGGTATCCACCATATAATTAGGGAGGGTAAATGACTGATTTCCACCCGTCTTGTTCACCTGATAATAATTGTTCGATGCGTTAGCCGCGCTCAGTGTGAAGCTGCCTGCATTGCCGGAACGGACAACATATACACGATACGCAGAAACATTGGATTCATCCGAAGCTCTATTAAACGAAACCCGGAGATCGCGTCCATCGCCATAGTCACTCACATCAGCAACCCCAATATTGCTTGCGACTCCAGCATTACTATTCGTTGTCAGTCTCAACAGCGTCGACGAGGAAGACAGCGCATTGGTATATCCATTCTGCTGGTTGCCTACAGCCATAACATAGATTCGATAATCTTGCAGATTCGTTACGTTATAACCACTTGTGTCCTTCATGGAGGATGGCAGTGTTGTTGTAATGTTGTTGCCTGTTTTGTTCACGTTATAGTACAAGCTGGAAGACAGATTGCTCGCCGTAGTCAGATTAAAGCTGCTGGATACCGAGTTCCGCACTACGAAAATTCGATAATTAGCAACTTTGGATTCATCGGATGAACGGTTGAAGCTCACCTGAATGTCACGACCGTCTCCATAATCCGAATTATCTCTCACTGATGTGATAACTGGTGCCGTTGCTGTGTTTACGCCCAGCGTGAGCGAAGAGGATACTGTGGACAGTTTATTGTCTGCAGTTGCCGCATTCGAGCTCACGGATACAATGTAGACGACATAAGATGTGCCGTTTTTGATCAATTCCCCCGATGTGTCACGCGTCGAGGAACTTAGCTGGGTTTTAACCGCTGTGCTGTTGCCTTTGTAGATAATGGTTGAATTAGAGCTGGACACATTGTTGGCCGTAGTCAGGTTGAATGAAGAAGCGTCTTTCGCCTTGACTACAAAAGCACGGTAATACGTAATATTGGATGTTGTACTCGGCTGTGTGAAGTTAATTTCCAGGTCACGTCCATCGCCATAGTCACTGATATCTGCGATCTTCAGACCTGTGACAGGCTGCACCGTTGTTTTCACATTGTTTAATTTCAAGGACTGGGAAGACCACGCCAGCTGATTTTTGTAGCTGTTGTTGCTGTTCCCCACCGTAAGTACATATAGACGATAGGTTTCACTTGTATTTAACAAATCCCCGTTCACGTCGCGTGTCTGAGCGTTCAGCGTTAATCTTGGATCAGTACCATTTGGAGAAATGGATGTATAATTGCTGGATGGAACGACTGATGCCGCAGACTCATTGAAGCTGTTCACATCTCTTGTTTTCACGAGCATTACACGATATTGGGATACAGCCTTCTCAGACGTCGGACGCGTGAAGCTTACAGTTAGGTCACGTCCATCCCCATTACTCCCGGATACAGAACCATAAATGTTCCATGCTGCATATTTCGTATCATCCACAGGAGGAGTGGACGTTGTTTTGATATCTACCCGCTGATTGCGGGAATTCCAGAATACTTTCTCCCCAAAAGCTTCACTGACAAAACGAATCGGAACCATCGTATTTCCTTTGATGGTATTTGCAGGTACATCTAGCGCTACCGCTTCTCCGTTGATGTAAGCCGTTTTGGAACCCAGCGTCAGCGATACTTCTTGGTCACCCCGGTTCGCCGTGATCGTTTTGGTTTTGTTGGTGTACTGTACAGTGGCATCTAATCCTTCAAAAATGGACCGCAACGGAACCAGTACACGTCCACCTTTCATGACAGGTGCCTGTGCGGACGAAAGCTCCGCATCGTTGATATATATACTAATTCTCGCAGCTGCATCCATAACCGACGTTGGTAGTGCAGACATCAACATAGCCGATACGGCCAGTGCTGACATCACCTTTTTCACTTGACGTCCTCCCGCTTTCTTCATATCCAATATCCCCATTCTCTTCATTGTTTGAGTTAAAATGTGATCTTTTTTTGAATTTCAATTTATTCCTGTAATTTCCTGTGCACATCTAAGACGTATGAACATGAGTAAAAGTTTCCAATCCCACAAAAAATATTTTCGCAGAAATGTCCTTGCACCATCTACCCTCCAAAGGTTAAAAATAACAGAAGAATTTGTCATTATTCCGCAACAACATCCTTCCTAAATTCGTTTAAGGTATAGTGAATAACAACCTATTATTTTTAAAATTACGGGAGGTTCACACAGATGACATCATCGTATTTATCTGGACAACGCAAAGGGGTACGATTCTATATCACAGTCCTTACCCTTGCTGCAATTTTTACAGGAACCGCAGCTACATCTGGAGCTGCTACTGCCGCACCTTCAAGCCCGGATACCAAAGTAACCACCAGCAGTTCAACCGCCATATATAAAACATTTCAGTCCATGCTCAAAAAAAAGAACGGCTTACCCGCCGCTGACACCTTTCTGGAATCCAATATCAAAAAAGTAACAAAGCATCACGCTACCCTGATGGTGCTTCAATTGGAGAATGCACGCCTGAAGGCTCTAACCTCCATGACGGACCGCTTGCTCGTTCCTAACATTCAGGACAAGATGCTCAAGGCATACCAAACGAACGACAGCTTCACCAAACTCATGGGGCGTACCCAGGACTCCGATCTGCGTGTACTGTTAAAAGAAGCCCGTGACAGCGGTTATCGCCTCGTCATGCTCGAAGGCTCCCTCTATCCCATTATGAATTATGCGGCACTCGTGAAATATACCTCTGATATTACAGAAGATATCTCAAGCTACATCATGATCATGACGAAGGAAACGAAAAACTTGCCAGCGGATGACGGTGCTCTGGTCATTGGCTATCAGGAAATTCTCCTTCGGGCACTCAGCCAGGAAAGATTCCTGGAGCTGCATCCGAAATCGAATCGTGCCAAGCAGGTGCAAGATCTGTTGAACAGTTATACGCTGTATACCTTTTATGGGCTGAACAATACACCGCTGTTTGATTATGACACGAACAAAATGGTTGCGAACGCCCAAAGAGGATACAACGGCGTCTTACAGCGTCTTGCATCCGTCGATAGTGAATTCCTCACCAAGCTGGGTGCCTTTATGGATGTCGTTAAGGAAGCGAGATATGAGAAAACAGCTGTGGTGGAGAAATGGCTGGAACAGAATGTTCCGACCGGGGCGTATGCCGGCTATTAAATAATTCATGATATTAATCACCTAAAGCACTTAAAGAACACAAAGAAAACCGACATAGGATTCGCTCCCATGTCGGTTTTCTTTGTGGTTCTATCGATGAATTGAATCTCCTATACCAGGCCGGTTCAGATGCAAGAACTACAAAATTGGCTTGACCATATGGTTATACTCATGTCCAGCAATGACAATCACTTCATCCTTGATATAACCTTGGCGTTCGTACAACATCAAGGCCCGCCCATTGTCACGTTCAACAATGAGGGATACCTGGGAGTGTCCCAGTTCCCTACCCTGCTGCTCAAAAGCAGCCATCAATGCCTTGCCGATACCCTGCCCCTGATACGCTTCGCTTACGGATAGAGTATCCAGATAATACTCCCCGGGACGGGTTTCTTTGACCAACGTATATTTCTCATCTGTACTCCGACCAGGCCGATCCAGAATCGGCTGATCCAGACGATCTGCTTCACCGCCATCATATGCCACCAGTATTCCAGCGACCTGTTCGTTCTGCTCCATTACCGTTATATTGCGATAACTGATCCGATTGTCTTCCTGCACGTAAAATTGCTGCAATATCTGCATCGCTTTCTCATGCTCACCTTCACCCGCCAGAGCATAGGCAATATCACCAATCGCCTGATAAAGCAGAGGAATGACTTGTGCCGCATCTTCTATGCGAGCAGGTCTCAACAGAGGCTGCGCCTCACTACGGTCCGACTTCACATTGGATTGATTCATCAGATTAACATGTTGAACAGATTGAGATTTTTGTTCAGTTCGGTATACGCGAGACCTTTACGATTCATACGTTCAATCAGCGGCTGGTAGTCTTCCTTGTACATCAACTCGATGCCCACCAAGGCAGGTCCATTTTCCTTATCATGCTTCTTCGTATATTCAAAACGGGCAATGTCGTCATTGGGTCCCAATACTTCCACAAGGAATTCACGCAAAGCTCCCGCACGTTGTGGGAAATTGACCATGAAATAATATTTCAAACCTTCGTAGATCAACGAACGTTCTTTGATTTCCTGCATCCGATCGATATCATTGTTGCCGCCGCTAATCACACAGACAACCGTCTTGCCCGCAATTTGTTCGCGATACTGCTCGAGTGCAGCAACCGCCAGAGAACCGGCAGGCTCCACAACAATCGCATTTTCATTATATAGCTCCAAAATGGTGGTGCAGGCTTTGCCTTCAGGCACCTTCAGGATGTCATCCAACGTGCCGCTACAGATGTCGAAGGTCAGATCACCGACGCGTTTTACCGCAGCACCATCCACGAATTTATCAATATCATCCAACGTCACAACCTGCTTGCGGAACATCGCCTCACTCATGGAAGCCGCGCCAAGTGGTTCTACGCCAATAATGCGGGTTTCCGGGCTAACCGTCTTCATGTAAGTTCCAACACCAGCAGCCAGACCGCCGCCACCAATAGTTACGAAAACATAATCCGCTTTTTCATCCAAACTCTCCATGATTTCCATCGCCACGGTACCATTACCTGCAATGATCTTCGGTTGATCGAACGGATGGATAAACGTCATGCCCTGTTCATTACACGCACGCATAGCTTCTTCATAAGCATCGTCATACGTATCACCTGTCAGCACCACTTCAACATTATCTCCACCAAATCGACGGACCTGTTTCACCTTCTGGTTTGGAGTTGTGCTCGGCATGAAGATTTTGCCGTGGATGCTAAGCGCATTACAGGAAAAAGCAACTCCCTGCGCATGGTTACCCGCGCTCGCGCAGACAATGCCTTTCTCCAGTTCAGCTGGAGTCAGACTACGAATCATGTTGTATGCTCCACGAATTTTAAACGAACGGACTACCTGTAGGTCTTCCCGTTTAAGATACACATTACAGTTATATTTGGCCGACAATACAGCATCCCGCTGCAATGGCGTTCTTACAATGACTTCACGCAGTACATGATGTGCGCGCACGATATCTTCCATGCCAACACCGGTACGGCCGGAATTGGCAGTTCCCGTTGGTTCTTGTTCCACTGGTTTCATCTCTTATCCACACTCCGCTTATCTTGGTTGGCAATGCAAGCATTGCTTTTTCTTTTTATTGTATCACTTTTGTTCTGTTCTTGCGCCTGAGCTCGCATCAATTACCATTCGCAATATTTCATCAACAATGACCTGTGGATCTGTAAACATGACCATATGGCTGGATCGATCGGCTCCGATCCATTTTGCATTCGTTAAAGTACTCACAGTCCGGCGATGTGCCTCGATAATAGCAGGTCTTATTTTACGTTCTCCCATGCCTGTTTTCGTGCCTGATATAATGCTAACCTCCAGATCACCAAGATCGAGAGGAGTAATCAGCAAGGAAGCCAAGTCAGTCAGAAAAGGGTTCGACTCTGCAACCATTGTCTTAGCCGCCCGTACAGTGAAATCCTCGGAACGGTGATCCCTGACAACATCGTCAGGCTGTACACTTCCAGGTCTGCTGCCTAATAATCTGTACAATCCTGTACGTGCCATGAGTGGAATTAGGAGACTGTTTAAGCCAAAATTGAATTTGGCTGCTTTGGAAAAGTACAATTGGCAATGCTCGTCTGAAGGATCAACCAGGATGATTCCCCTTAATCTTGATAGGTTTGAGGCCGCAGCCGCTCGTACAATCGGGCCTCCCCAACTGTGCCCTACCAATATGAACGGACCAGACCCCAATGCAGTCAGCAGATCGTCCAGGTCTTCTGCTATTCTACGGAGATTGCGCGCAGACGAATCGACTTCACTTCGCCCTGTCCCCGACCTATCGTACACGACAGCCCGTGCATGTTCAGCAACAGCAGGTGCTACCAGCCCCCAAGTCGATCGTGAGAAGCCCATACCGGACTCAAATACAACGGTCAGATCGCCTGTTCCTCTGGACATATAATGTAGTTTGCGACCATCCCGGGTCTGAATAAATGCACTTGAACCAAAAGAATGTGAGCTATGGTTAGGCTTCATCTTCCCCTCCTGATTACACGCATAGTCATAACAAACCGAATCTAATTGAAAATGATTATCAATTACTTGATTATAGATTATTCCACACTTTAGGACAAGGCATAGGTCTTTAAGACCAACAAAATCATTGTCACACCATGTCTAAAGTAATATAATTACATTGAAATCATATATTTACTTTAGGAGGAATAATTTGTGAAGAAAAAGTTTATTATCGCTTTATCAAGTTTTACACTTCTCGGTGGTATGGCTATCGGAGCAGGAGCCGCGCCTATCTTGGAGAAAATTACTGCCAATCTTAACTGGGGAATTAACTACAGCATTTCAGGTAAAACATGGAGTCCAGTAGATCAGAATGGTAAAAAACTAGCAGCAATTACATATAACAATACGACATATCTACCTGTTCGATCTGTAGGTGAAGCACTTGGGGTCGCCGTAGATTATAACAACAGTAGCCAGACCCTTATGCTTGGTGAGAAAACAGATACAACACCTATTACTTCCGAAAAAATTGAAGTGAAGCATGATTCCTTCGTAACAAAAGACAAACAATTTACAGTTCAAGACAAAGATTATCAATCTGGAGTAGTTATCAAAGAAGTTTTTTTAAGTCAAGAATTCACTTTAATTCCAGAAGGGAAATATCAAACGATAGAACTTTCTGTATTTCCCGTTAAAATGAATAATACCGTTAGTCTAAAAGTATTCGATGGAGATACCCTTCTTAAAGAGTTCGAAATAAATGCTTCTAGCGGAAAACAAACGGCTTCGTTTGATATCGGAGGAGTTAAAAAACTTAAATTTACTGCTGATCTACCAAATATAGGATTTGATTCACAGTCCGTTTTTGTAACTGGTAGCTACAAATAAATTATCAATGATACATCTAAGTTTGTATAGACTATAGCAATAAAAAAGAACACCATTACCTGTACGGTTAACGGTGTTCTTTTGCTATCAATAACATATTACCTCTGCATACAGTCACTTCGACTCAAGCCTGAGTCTTAAACCAAACCACAGCAGCCTCCACCTCGGTACGAGTCAACTGATGCCCCTGACGTTCCCAGTGCATATGCACGACTGCACCTGCTCCACTAAGCAATGAAGCGAGTTCATCCGTTTCTCGTTTCGGCACAATTGGATCGTTCTCTCCTGCGCCGATGAATACAGGCAGCCCCTTCAGGTCTGGCAATTCCAAACCGCGAAGCGGTACCATCGGATGGTGCAGAATCGCTCCTTTAAATACGTCAGCCTGGTGGAAGATCAGACTTGCTGCGATATTTGCTCCGTTGGAGTAGCCCAGTGCGAAGACATTGGCACGATCAAAGCCATACTCCACAGCAGCTGCATCCACAAAAGAACCCAATTCCGCTGTCCGTGCAATGAGATCCTCTTCGTCAAACACCCCTTCCGCCAAACGGCGGAAGAAACGGGGCATTCCATTTTCGGATACATTACCACGCACCCCCAGAATACCTGCTCCTGGGGCAATCATCTCGGCCAGACCTACCAGATCGTTCTCCGTTCCACCTGTGCCGTGCAGCAACAAAAGGGTGGGTGCATCTGGCTGAGAACCTGCTTTATAAATATGTTTCATTGTATTGGTAGTAGTCATGATTTGGACTCTCCTTTCCATTCACGTACTTGAATAGGTGGCAGCAGCTGTTCAATCTGCTCACGCTGTGGTTCATACCATTCAGGCAACATCAGCTTTTGACCCATGCTTTCCTGTGGTTCATCCCGTGCAAATCCTGGAGGATCAGTAGCCAGTTCAAACAGTATACCTCCCGGTTCCCGGAAATACACAGCGTTGAAGTACTGACGGTCAATGACCGAAGTTGGATGATAACCGGCTTTTTGGAGCTCCTGCTGCATTTGTTCATGCTCGACATAATCTTTTGCACGCCATGCGATATGGTGAACCGTACCTGCTCCGCCAATTCCCCGCTGGATTCCAGTTGATTGAATGTCGATCAGTTGACCGATATCACCGCTCGCCTGCAGACGAATGATTCCACCCTCTTCCCCTACCTGTTCCAGACCGAGCATCGTTGTCAGCACTTCCGTTGTTTTGTCAGGTACATGGCTGAATAATACAGCTCCACCAAAACCTTTGATGGCATGTTCCGACGGTACACCGTTGAATGCCCACTGGCTTGGCTGGCCTCCTTTTCGCTCGACCAATTCGAGCAACAGACCGCCTTTATCGAAGAAGCGAATGTACTGCTCGCCAAATCTTGTTTTATTTTCAAATGGAATATCGAAAGAGGTCAGACGTTCTTTCCAGAATGGCAGACTGCCCACCGGAATCGCATATACGGTTACGCCCGTCTGTCCTGCACCGATGACACCTCTTCTGGCATTTTGTTGAGGGAAGAAGGTGATGATGGTGCCCGGTGCACCGTCCTCATTGCCATAATACAGATGGTACACATCCGGTGCATCAAAGTTAATCGTTTTTTTCACCAGTCTCAGTGCCAATACACCTGCGTAAAAATCAACATTTTTCTGTGCATCATCTACAAAAGCCGTAACGTGATGGATTCCTGAAGTTCTGAACATAATCTCCACTCCCTTGGTTTTATTTGGTTCATTGTTATATTTAGAATTTCGTTATGCATCGCTTTTTGTTATTTATCTTTAAATTAAGATTCTTTAAATTTATATTAATCCATTAGGACTAAATAAGCAAGCTTTTGTTTTAAAGTTAAGATATTACTGGGCTTTAACCTGCTAATGCCGTCTGAGAGTATACCGAAATGGACAAAAAACAGGTCCCGATCACTCGGAAACCTGTCTTCCTTCAATCCTATTTTATTTCCGCCGCACAACATCAATTCTTACAATCTCGCATTACGTTTTAGGTTAATTTTAATCGCTTAGGAGGTTGAACCAGATCTTTGCCATCATACTCGTCCTTAATATCTCCAACAATTTCTTCAAGAATATCCTCCATCGTAACCAGACCAACTGTTTCCCCATCTTCATTATGAACTGTTGCGATATGGGAACGACTTTGCTGCATCTGGACCAAGACATCCTTAATTGGCGATAACTCAGAAAATTTCAACATGTCGTGTACAAACGTATCCATGTTGAACTCCCGGCCTGCGGCAACACTCGTAAGCATTTCCTTTGTATGGATAAATCCAATGAATTGATCCTGATTTCCTTTTTCGATCACCGGGAAACGTGTATATTCATGCTGCTTTAGAACCTCGATCATACGTTCCAGCGGCATTTCTTTGTCCAGCGTGACGATTTTTTCTTTGCGGATCATAATCTCCTGAAGCAAACGTTCATCAAAAGCAAAAATGTTTTTGAGATAGTCCAGCTCTGTCTGATTAATTTCTCCACTCTCATAACTCTGCGCCATAATCAGCTTCAATTCCTCTTCGGAGTGAACCGTATCGTGACCGGCGGGTTTTATACCAAAAATACCAAGTAATAGACGGGCAGCCCCATTCAGCGCGTAGATGAACGGATTCATGATCTTACCAAACCAGTACAGCGGTGGTGCGAGCAATAGTGTCATCTTCTCTGCAAACTGGATCGCCAGTGTTTTCGGTGCCAATTCACCGATAACGACATGCAGGAACGTGATGATTGCCAGGGCAATCCCGTACGAAAGTACCGTAGACAATGCCGCTGGGACTTCTAGTCGCTCAAACAGCGGATGAAGCATTTCCTCAACAGTGGGTTCACCCAACGCACCCAATACCAGTGCTGTGATCGTGATACCCAATTGACACGCAGATAGATAATAATCCAGATTGTGAGCCACTTTTTTGGCCAACACCGCTTTTTTGTTCCCTTCCAAGATCAGCTGATCTATTCGGGACATCCGTACTTTCAGAATTGCAAATTCCGCTCCAACGAAAAAGGCGGTCAGTCCTATAAATACGGCTACTAAAAATAAATTTAAGGCTATTATTCCGTCCAATGATTTCCCTCAATATGAGGGATTCACCTCCAAGTAAAATTTATATTAAGGTTGCACGAGTGACGTTCCGGTGACGGCTCGTTCTTCTGATCGCCATTGCCTCCAAATTTCCCTGATTGTTGTTTTCAAAGGTATAAAATTGGTTTGCAAACGCGAACGCTACGCTTCTTCAGAATTGATCCCGTCCCCTACACTGCTACGTTGCCAAAACATTAAAATTCTGAGCGCAGTAGCCAAATGGGCAGTCATACCCTAGATTACAGTCATGATCGAACCAACATCACGCCAGGTCACTGGCAGATTCCTCGACCTGAGCACCGTTTACACGTTCAAGCAGAACCTGCTTAATGTGAAAATTTTCTGCGTCCACAACGGTCCAGACATAATCACCGTGTTCTACCGTATCGCCTTGTTCCACACCGACACCCTTCTGGAACTGAATCCATCCGGCCACGGTATCCATTTCTTCATTACCTTCAAATACAAGCCCAAACTGTCTCTCCAACTCATCCAGCAGCACCCGGCCGTTAATGAGATATTGGTTCTCTCCGGTTATCTGAATGTCAGCAACTTCATCAGCATCGAACTCATCCCGAATCTCGCCGACAAGCTCTTCCAGAATATCCTCCATTGTAATGATTCCCGAAGTACCTCCGTACTCATCCACCACCACAGCCATGTGCACGCGTTCCTGCTGCATCTTGATCATGGCATCCTGGATACTTGTAACTTCAGAAACGAACGGAATTTCCCGAACAAAATCGATAAGTTGGTGCTCCCTAAGGGCGACCATGTCAGGCAAAATCTTTTTCACGTTCACTACACCAACAATTCGGTCCTTATCCCCATCCTCGATAACGGGATAACGTGAATAATTATGCTCATCCAATATCGGAATGATATCGTCATAAGTCATATTCTGATTCAGTGTCACAAGCTCTGTCCTCGGAACCATGATATCTTTGGCATCACGCTCATCGAACACGAATACGTTTTCCAGATATGAAAGCTTGGTCTTGTTGTTCTCGTCTCCTTCATAACTCTGGTTCATGATGATTTTGATCTCATCCTCCGAGTAGGCCTGTTCATGTCCGGCAGGCTTCACGCCAAATGTCCGAAGAATTACCCGGGATGCACCATTCAACGCCCAAATGAAAGGATACATAATTTTTCCGAACCAATATAGCGGCGGCGAGAGCAACAGCGTCAATTTTTCCGAAAATTGAATCGCCATCGTTTTGGGAGCCATCTCCCCAACCACCACGTGCAGGAACGTGACTAGGATAAAGGCAATCGCATAGGAAGCAACCGCCGATATGGAAGCTGAAACGTCCAGATAATTAAATACCGGGTATAACAACCTTTCAACGGTTGGCTTACCGAGCGCCCCCAATCCAAGGGCAGTTACGGTAATACCGAGCTGGCAGGCTGACAGATAATAATCGAGGTCCGAGACTACTTTTTTGGCCAATATGGCTTTTTTATTCCCCTCGGCAACCAGTTGATCCACTCTTGATGTACGAATCTTAACCACAGCGAACTCAGATGCAACGAAAAATGCGGTCAACGCAATCAAGATAATGAGTAATACAATATTTAATATGGTGATTATGTCCAATGATTTCCCCGATTCTCAGGGATTCACCTCCAGAGATAGTTACAGCGTCATCGGTTAACTTGGTTAACCATTCAACAGCTGATTGACGTTCAATATGACGTATGCCTTATATGAAATCGATAAATGATAAATTGTGTATAGGTTGTACTTTGACCTTGTAAAATTGCAAAACAGGAATTCAGGATGAAGTCAATCACTTATAGAAACTACTTCACTAAAAACAGGGTTCCCCCTCATGCTGTCATTGTTTCTCGATTTACTCCACCAAAATTCTCCATTTGGACAGTTTACAATATCGCCTTCCCAATAGATATCCACCTCCCCTCTTGTTCATTCCTGTTTCAGAAAAGTATAACATGTTCTACGCCAAACCATCCAGTTGCACGTTATGGTTTGGAATATAGATTATAAAATGAGTTCACAAAATAAACTTTTATGTATGTGGTCTTTCTCGATCTACAGTTTTATTTTATGTGATATGGTTCACATAATTAGTATAGAACAGTTTATAGAAATGGTACCCTTTACTTTAGTCGATTAAACCTACTACAGGCCTTTAAGTACAACCATTCTTCTTTGCCTTATCCGGACCATGACAAGTCCAGCAATGAAACGATAATGATGTATACGTTGAAAAGGGCCCGCAGGATGCAAACACCTTTTTCGGTGTACATCTTTACGGGCCCTTTGGTTTCACTTTATCAAGTTACAATGAATTAGAATTAGTTATACCAACGCTTTGGCAGCAATATCAGAACGTTGATGTTTACCGTCAAAATGAATACGTTCCGCTTGAGCGTAGGCTTTGTTTCTGGCTTCGGCAATATCAGAACCAAGACCCACAACGCCTAGAATCCGTCCACCATTGGTGACCCATTCTCCAGAATCATTACGTGCCGTTCCAGCATGGAATACCACTGCTTCGTCGACTTGATCCAGTCCTTCAATAACTACACCTTTTGCATACGGACCAGGATAGCCTCCAGATGCAAGCACCACACATACAGCGGCTTCGTCGCTCCACTCAATCTCGATATCCGCCAATTTCCCGTGCACAGTTGCCCAGAAAATGTCGAATAGATCACTCTTCAGACGCGGCAATACGACCTGAGTCTCAGGATCACCGAAACGAGCGTTGAACTCAATCGTTTTGGGTTTACCATCTGGCGAAATCATCAGCCCGGCAAACAATACACCTTGGAACGGGCGCCCTTCGGATACCATCGCTTTGGCTGTTGGTTTGATAATCGTCTCTACCGCTTCTTCAATAATCGAAGCCGGGATATGTGGCAATGGCGAGTATGTACCCATTCCGCCCGTGTTTGGCCCCTGATCATTGTCGAATACCGGTTTGTGATCCTGTGCAGCAGCCATCGGACGAACGGTCTCCCCATCGACAAACGCCAAAATCGACATTTCCTGACCTGCCAGGAATTCTTCGATAATGACTTTGGCTCCTGCTTCACCAAATACTTTGTCCACCATAATGCTGCGGAGTGCCTGGTCAGCCTCATCACGGGAATAGGCTACGGTAACACCTTTTCCAGCTGCCAGCCCATCGGCCTTGATTACCACAGGAATGGCCTGCTCATTCAGATAAGCCTGCGCTTGCTCGTAATTGTCGAACTTCTCATAGGCTGCAGTCGGAATATTGTATTTGTGCAGTAAGTCTTTCATAAACGTTTTGCTGCCTTCAATCTCTGCTGCATTGCGGCGTGGTCCAAATACCGGAATGCCTGTTTTATCAAAAGCGTCTACAATGCCATCTGCGAGCGGATCGTCTGGCCCAATAACAACCAATCCCACGTTAAGCTCAACGGCAAGTGCCGTCAGTTTATCGAAATCATTTACCGCAATCGGATGACACTCGGCAAGCTGTGCAATGCCTGCATTTCCCGGAGCACAATGAATCTTGCCTGCCTTCGGACTTTTCGCTAGTGCCCATATGATTGCGTGTTCCCGGCCACCGCCGCCCACTACCAGAATATCCATTAGCGTTGTTCCCCCTCCGTGCATAACTGGTTTTGTTATACTATTACGTATTGAAATAGCTTAAAAAAGAAGGGGTGTACCATAAGTCATAAGCATGACAGGCGACACCCCTTATTAAACCTTTTTCGTTCTAGTGTTTGAAGTGACGAACACCTGTGAACACCATGGCAATACCATATTCATTCGCTACTTTGATAGACTCTTCGTCCTTGATCGAACCACCTGGTTGAATAACGGCTGTAACTCCAGCTTTCGCTGCAAGTTCCAGTGTATCGCCCATTGGGAAGAACGCATCGGATGCCAGAATGGCTCCCTTGGCTAGTTCTCCAGCTTGTTCAATAGCAATCTTGGCTGCGCCCACACGGTTCATTTGCCCTGCGCCTACACCTACAGTCATGTCGTTTGCTGCAAGCACGATTGCATTGGATTTCACGTGCTTAACCACTTTCCAGCCAAACAACAGCTGTTTCAGTTCTTCTTCGGATGGTGCACGATCTGTAACTACCTTGAGCTCGCTCGCTTCAATGGAATGCACATCGCTTTGTTGCACGATCATGCCGCCGTCGATGGAGGTTACTACGAAGTTACTTTCCCGATTGCGGGCAGCGTTCAGTTCACCCGTTTTGAGCAAACGAATATTTTTCTTTTTGGTCAGGATGTCGAGTGCCTCTTGTGTAAAATCAGGAGCCAGTACGATTTCCAGGAAAATCTCACTCAGTTTAGCTGCTGTATCGCTATCGATAATGCGGTTGGCTGCCACGATTCCACCAAAGATAGAAGTTGGATCAGCCGCATAAGCTTTTCCATAAGCTTCGTAGATGCTTTCGCCAATACCCACGCCGCAAGGATTCATATGTTTAACCGCCACAACTGCCGGTTCTTCAAATTCTTTCACAATCTGCAATGCTGCGTTCGCATCGTTGATATTATTGTAGGACAACTCTTTGCCATGCAATTGCTCGGCTGTTGTCAACGTATCTTGGGCTGCCAGCGGTTTGCGATAGAATGCCGCCTGCTGATGTGGATTTTCGCCGTAGCGCAAATCCTGGAGTTTTTCGTAAGTAACCGTCAGACGCTCTGGCAGTGGATCACCGTTCAGGTTGGAGAGATAATCGGAAATAACTGCATCGTATGCCGCTGTATGGCGGAACACTTTTGCCGCAAGCCGTTTGCGTGTCTCGAGTGTGGTGTCCCCATTGCTGCGAACCTCTTCAAGCACCTTGCCATAATCTGCTGTGTCTACAACGACACTAACATAAGCATGGTTTTTGGCAGCAGAACGAAGCATGGTTGGACCACCAATATCGATGTTCTCGATTGCGTCCTCATACGTTACGTCCGGTTTGGCGATGGTGTCCTGGAACGGATACAGGTTTACAACAACGAGGTCGATATAATCCAGTCCATTCTCTTCCATCTGGCGCTTGTGCTCTTCGCTGTCACGTACAGCCAATAAACCACCATGCACTGCCGGATGCAATGTTTTAACACGTCCGTCCATAATCTCCGGGAATCCGGTCACATCCGAAATTCCGATTACAGGTACGCCTTCCTTCGACAACAGACTGCTTGTACCTCCTGTCGAAATAATCTCCACACCCATTTGCGACAGCTCGCGGCAAAAGTCCACGATGCCTGTTTTATCCCATACGCTGACCAGCGCTCTTTTGATACTCACAATATGCTCCTCCTTTAATGTCCCATGGCTTCGCGTTTCATGGCGAAACACAACCGATTTATTTCCCGAGAAATATCACAAAATGCGTACCAATTTTCGACTTCTGTTATATAAGTTGAACGAATGAGTTTACACTAAAACACTACGAGTCCAGAATAATCTTTCGATCGCTGCTATTCCCAGATTTTTTGATTCCCTTTTCTTAAAGGGAAAATCCGGTGATAAAAGCGAAGCATATGCTTCCGATGCAGCTTTCTTTCAGAAAGCTTTTAGGCGAGCGCTTCGCTTCTACAGCTTATTTCTGGCCTCTCCATTAACGTGTAAAAGATTCCAACTTATATCAAACCGGTTTCCGTACCGTAACTTGTCGACCTTCGAGTTGAACCCCTCCCTGAGCAAACCAGGATACAACCTCAGGGTACAGCTGCTGTTCGGCAGCATGGATGGACCGACTGACGGATTCAGCCGTGTCCTCTGGCAAAATGGAAACCGGATGCTGGGCAATAATCGGCCCTGTATCCATGCCCCCATCCACAAAGTGGACGGTAACACCGGTGATTTTAACGCCATATTCCAGTGCCTGCCCTATGGCATCTTTGCCTGCAAACGCTGGCAACAAGGACGGATGAATGTTAATCAGTCGTCCTGCATAGCGATCCACGACTACTGAAGTCAACAATCTCATGTATCCGGCAAGAACAACCAGGTCAATGTTTCTGGATTCAAGCACTTCCACGATCTCAGCCTCGTAGGCTTCGCGGGAATCATAATTTTTGGGAGTAAACAGATGGCATTCCACACCTGCATCCTGTGCCCGCTGCACCACACGTGCAGCCGGTTTGTCACATACCAGCAGATCTATCGATGCCTCCAGTCCTCCGTTCCGTGCTGCATCAACCAATGCCTGAAAGTTCGACCCTTCACCAGAGGCAAATACAGCAATACGGTAGTTCGCCATTAAACATCCGCTCCCGTGAAGGTTACTCGCGCATCTCCTTCGGTCACACGTCCAATGATGTACGCTTCTTCACCGGATGCTTTCAATTGTTCCAATGCTTCACCTGCATCTGCTTCGTTCACGACCAGGACAAGTCCGATCCCCATATTAAACGTGGTGAACATGTCGCGGTTTGAGACAGATCCTTTTTCTTGCAGCAGGCTGAAGATTGGAAGAATCGGCCAAGAACCATAATCAATATCTACATTCACGCTGCTTGGCAGCATACGCGGGATGTTCTCGATGAAGCCACCACCAGTAATGTGGGCCATGCCTTTTACTTTTACCTTTTCAAGCAGGGACAGGAGTGGTTTTACATAGATTTTCGTTGGTTCCAGCAGTGCGTCACCCAGTTTTCCACCCAGTTCAGCGACTTCATCCTGCAAGTCCAATCCGGCTTGTTCTAACAAAAGTTTGCGTACCAAGGAGAATCCGTTACTATGCACACCGCTGGATGCAAGTCCGATGACCGTATCGCCAGGAGCAATCGTTGTACCGTTAATGATTTTCGCTTTGTCCACGATACCTACGGTAAATCCGGCAATATCGTATTCACCTTCACTGTACATACCCGGCATTTCGGCCGTTTCGCCACCGATCAGAGCACAGCCCGACTGATGACATCCTTCTGCGATTCCCGCAACGATGGCTTCGATTTTCTCCGGGATGACTTTGTCACAAGCCAGATAGTCGAGGAAGAACAGCGGCTCTGCGCCCTGTACCACAATGTCGTTCACACACATGGCTACCGCGTCGATTCCGATGGTATCATGACGGTCCATGGCAAATGCGATTTTCAGCTTGGTTCCTACACCGTCTGTACCGGATACAAGCACCGGCTCATCATATTTATCTTTGTTCAAACCGAACAGGGCGCCAAAGCCTCCCAGATCTGTCATCACTTCCGGACGGAAGGTACGCTTCACGTGTTTTTTCATCCGTTCAACCGCTTCGTTGCCTGCCGCGATATCGACGCCGGCGTTTTTGTATGCTTCGGACAAGTGGAATCAGCTCCTTATTTTTCGCCCCTCCTAAATCCTCCCGCCCGGGAGGACCCCAAAGGACCTTGGCAGGCCCTCTGGACACCCGCCAAACTAGCGGTGCAGGGGTGGCTGGTATGATCTTGCTATGGTTGGTTCGTTCGTGTGCTCGCGTGGTTGTTCGCCGATTCCGTTGGCCGCAGGCCACCGGTCGGCGAACCCCGCTCGGCTGCGCTGCGGGGCAAGCCCGCGGGGGCAGCTGCTTCGCACCGCTGCCCAGGCCCCTGTTGCTCCGCAAGGCGGGGCTTAAGGGCTCTCGGGCTATGCCCGGAGGGCAGCTGCTTCGCCTGGCTGCCCGTGCCCCTGTTGCTCCGCAAGACGGGGCTTAAGGGCTCGGGCTTCGCCCGGAGGGCAGCTGCTTGGCACCGCTGCCCGTGCCCCTGTTGCTCCGCAAGGCGGGGCTTAAGGGCTCGGGCTTCGCCCGGAGGGCAGCTGCTTCGCCTGGCTGCCCGGGCCCCTATTGCTCCGCAAGGCGGGGCTTATGGGCTAGGGCTTTGCCCGGGGGCAGCTGCTTCGCTTGGCTGCCTGAGCCCCTGTTGCTCCGCAAGGCGGGGCTAAGGGCTCGGGCTGCGCCCGGGGGCAGCTGCTTCGCTTGGCTGCCTGAGCCCCTGTTGCTCCGCAAGGCGGGGCTAAGGGCCGGGCTGCGCCCCGAGGCAGCTGCTTCGCTTGGCTGCCCGGGCCCCTTTTGCTCCGCAAGGCGGGGCTTGAGGGCTAACAGCTACAGCCGAATTTCTCTTCGCCGCCGAAGTCGAGGCGGGTTGGGTAATCATTATCAAAACATGCGAGGCAAAGCCCGCCTTTGTAGTCATCCTGATTATCTCCCTGAATCGACGTAATCAGCCCATCGGGGCTGAGGAACGACAAGGAGTCCGCGTTGATTTCACGGCAAATTTCTTCCACCGACAGCTGAGATGCAATCAACTCCCGACTGTCAGGCGTATCGATGCCGTAAAAGCACGGGTTTTTGAACGGTGGTGATGTAATGCGTACATGCACCTCTGTTGCTCCGGCATCACGCAACATGTTCACTATTCGGCGGGAAGTGGTTCCCCGTACGATGGAGTCGTCAATCATGACCACGCGTTTGCCTTCTACCACACGGCGCACAGCACTCAGTTTCATCTTCACGCCTTGTTCCCGCAGTTCCTGGCTTGGCTGGATAAACGTACGTCCGGTGTATTTGTTTTTGATCATACCCATCTCATACGGAATCCCTGTCTGCTCGGCGTAGCCGATTGCCGCGGAAATACTAGAGTCCGGTACGCCTGTTACCAGATCTGCATCGACAAACGACTCAATCGCCATCCGGCTGCCCATCCGTTTACGCGCAGCGTGCTGGTTTGCACCATTCATGTCACTGTCCGGACGGGCAAAGTAGATATACTCCATCGCGCACAGTGCCTTGCGGTGTTTGTGATGATCGAAGCGGTCCTCGTGAAGACCATCCGCATCCAGCACCAACAGTTCACCCGGTTCAATGTCACGAATCAACTCTGCACCAATCGTCTCCAATGCACATGTCTCGGATGCGAACAGATACGCATCTCCCAATTTACCCATTGTGAGCGGACGCAGACCATGGGGATCAGAAGCAACCAGCAATTTGTCGTTGGTCATGATCAGAAATGCATATCCACCCACAATACGCTGGAACGCATCCTTCGCGGCTTCTACCAATCCTTTGGAGGATCTCGCGATTAGATGGGCAATAACTTCGGTATCACTAGTCGTTTGAAAAATAGATCCGCTCTGCTCCAGCTCACGCCGAATAGTTGGTGCATTAACAATGTTTCCGTTGGTTGCTACTGCCAAATCGCCATCACGGTATTTGAATACTAATGGCTGTGCGTTCGTCAGCTTACTGTCACCACTTGTTGAATAACGGACATGTCCAATCGAAATATCCCCGGTCAACGTCTGCATCAGGTCTTTAGTGAAGACTTCCTTCACCAGACCCATGCCGCGATGATAGTTAAACTGGCTGCCATCACTCACACACATGCCTGCACTTTCTTCGCCCCGATGTTGCAGCGCATGCAGTCCATAATAGGAGAGCGAAGCTGCGTCAGGGTGTCTGAACACCCCGAACACGCCGCATTCTTCCTTCAATTTGTCGAGTCCTTCCTTGCCGGACCCTTCATTATAATAATCGCCTGTCCACAACGGTCCTGTCGTCAGTTCATGAGACATGGAATCGCATCCTCCCAGACCTGAGCCAAACCTCCTACAGGTTCGCTCACGGCTGATGTTCCGTTCAATTCAATCGTCAGGTTACTTCCTTCTACACGTCCAATCACAGCTACAGGTACACCGCGCTCACGTACAAATGCTTCAAGTTTACCCGCTTGCTCTGGCGTAGCCGACAACAAGATACGGGATTGGCTCTCACTGAACAGGGCGTGATCTGCACGTAATGCAGTCTCCACATTCACCTGTGCTCCTACGTTACCGCTGATACAAGACTCTGCGAGGGCAACAGCCAAGCCGCCTTCAGACAAGTCATGTGCAGAGCGAACGAGACCGGATTGAATAGCTTCCAACACCGTGCTGAGCAACGCTTTTTCCGTTTGCAAATTCAATTCTGGCGGACGACCTTCCGTCTGACCATGAACCGCATATTGCAGCTCGCTGCCACCCAGTTCAGCTTTTGTGTCACCGAGGAGGATGATAACATCACCTTCGGATTTGAATGCTTGTGTCGTGATATGATCCGTATCATGAACGAGACCTACCATACCGACAACTGGCGTTGGATAGATGGAGCCTTTGGCGTTTTCGTTATACAGACTTACGTTACCACCGATGACCGGCGTATCCAGGACACGACAAGCTTCCGCCATACCGTCTACCGCTTTCTCCATTTGCCAGAAAATATCCGGCTTCTCCGGGTTACCGAAGTTCAGGTTGTCCGTAATCGCGAGTGGCTCTGCACCGGAACATACAATATTACGGGCAGCTTCGCTGACTGCAATCCGTCCACCTACTTCAGGATCAAGGTAAACATAACGTCCATTACAGTCCGTTGTCATCGCGAGACCTTTGCGTGTACCACGAATCGTAACTACGGCTGCATCCGAACCAGGACGAACGGCAGTGCTTGTACGCACCATGTAGTCATATTGATCATAAACCCATTTTTTACTTGCTACTGTTGGTGAAGCCAACACTTGTTTCAAAGCTCCGCCGAGATCCGACACTTCGTCGTAACGAAGCGTGTCGATGGAAGCACTTTGCTCGTAGTAGGCAGGTACAGAAGAAGGTTTGTCATACACAGGGCACTCGTCAACCAGTGCTGTTACCGGCATGTCTCCAACCACTTCGCCGTGGTGAATCAATTTCAGACGACCATCATCCGTTACTTTACCGACTTTGGCACAGATTACGCCCCAACGTTCAAAGATTTCCATCGCCTGCGCCTCATCCTTCGGCTCAACGACGAACAACATCCGTTCTTGGGACTCGGACAACATCATCTCGTAAGGTGTCATGCCTTCTTCACGCTGTGGCACCTGATCCAGATACAGTTCCAGACCATTACCTGCTTTACTCGCCATCTCTGCACTCGAACATGTCAGACCAGCGGCACCCATATCTTGAATTCCCAGCACGATTCCCGTGTCGATCAATTCCAGACAGGATTCCATCACCAGTTTCTCCATAAACGGATCACCAACCTGAACCGCTGTCCGTTGGGACTCGGATTCTTCCGTCAGTTCAACCGATGCAAAGGTTGCTCCATGAATACCATCCCGGCCTGTTGGTGGCCCAACATAATACACTGGGTTCCCCACACCTTTAGCTACACCGCGCTGGATCTTGTCATGATCAATCAGTCCCACACACATCGCGTTAACCAGCGGATTGCCTTCGTAGCTCTCATCAAACATCACTTCACCAGCAACGGTAGGAATACCGATACAGTTCCCGTATCCTGCAATACCTGCTACAACATGTTCGAACAAATATTTAACGCGATCGCTCTCCAGCTTGCCAAAACGAAGGGAGTTCAGCAATGCAACCGGTCTTGCGCCCATGGAGAAAATATCACGGATAATTCCGCCCACACCTGTTGCAGCACCTTGGTAAGGCTCAACCGCGGAAGGATGGTTATGGCTTTCAATTTTGAATACAACGGCCTGGTTATCACCGATATCCACGATTCCGGCGCCTTCACCCGGCCCCATCAGGACACGTGGTCCACTTGTAGGGAATCGACGCAGCAATGGCTTGGAGTTTTTATAAGCACAGTGCTCGGACCACATTACACTGAAAACACCAATTTCCGTGTAGTTCGGCTTGCGCCCCATGAACTCACAGATCAGCTCATACTCGCTGTCAGACACGCCCATTTGTGCGTAAAGTTTATGTTCTGCGACCTGTTCTGCCGTCGGTTCCTTAGCGGATAGCTGCTGCGTCATGCCGATCCCTCCATGCTTTCAAAATAGATGTAAACATACGTTTGCCGTCTTCCGAACCCAGCAGTGAGTCCACCGCGCGCTCTGGATGTGGCATCATACCAACCACGTTTCCACCCTCATTACAGATTCCCGCGATATCACCCAGGGATCCGTTCGGGTTGCTGCCATACGTAAAGACGATCTGGTTATTAGCCTGCAAACTCGCGAGCGTTTCCTCGTCACAGTAATAGTTTCCTTCACCGTGAGCAATCGGAATAACAATCTCTTCCCCAGGTGCATAGTCACGTGTAAATGGAGTATCTGCATTCGCTACTTTCAACACCGTATCGTGACAACGGAATTTCAGCGACATATTGCGGATCAAAGCACCAGGAAGCAATCCTGCTTCAGTCAAGATCTGGAATCCGTTGCAAATGCCCAGAATATATTTACCTTGTTCAGCAGCCTTAGCTACCTCGTTCATTACGGGTGCAAAACGGGAGATCGCTCCGCAGCGCAGATAGTCTCCATAAGAGAAACCACCTGGAACTAGAATACAATCATAAGCCGATAGATCTGTAGCCGTGTGCCATACATAATCAACCTCTTGTCCAATCGCATCTTCTACTGCTTTGTAACAGTCAATGTCGCAGTTGGAGCCAGGAAACACAAGAACTGCAAATTTCATGGGATTAACCCTCCAATTCGTAGCGGTAATCTTCAACAACGGTGTTAGCCAGCAGCTTCTCACACATTACTGTCAATCGTTTCTCCGCTTCCGCACGGTCTGTTGTATCCAGAGTCAGTTCCATGACTTTACCAATCCGTACACTTTCCACTTCATTGAATCCCATCGAGTGCAGGGCACCTTGAACAGCTACTCCTTGCGGGTCGAGAACGCTTTGCTTAATAGTGACATAGACGGTTGCTTTGATCATGATCCTTATGTTCCTCCTCAGTAATGAACGGGATAAATGCTTTACGCTGTTAAAAAAAGTGACTTGGGAGCTTGCTCCGGGGCGGATTGTTCTTCCGGTCGCTGTTGTCCCCAGGTTTTTTTGATTGTTTTGAACCGCTCTGCGGTCAAAACCCGGGGACAAAGGCGAACGCTATCGCTCCTTTAAGAACAATTCCGCCCCTCCGCTAGTCCATGCGACGTTTTTTAAAGGCCAAAACCTTTTACGTTGCACGGTGTGTAATGGTCGGGACTGACCATTACGTGAAACCAGTGAATGGTTTTTAAGTTACTTTAGTAATTAATGAATTTAATTCTCGTAATCTTTTCAGGCTTCCCTACCTGTGGGAAGCCATCGCTCTTAATTGCCTCATCCCCCAGTTTGACACTGGCGGAGGGAAAGATTTGAGCTGGAGAAGCGTAAGCGTTCGCCTTTGCAACCGGAATGTTTCCTTTTGAAAAAAGGATTCCAATCAAAACATTCCGGGGGCAACAGCGATCGTAAGCCAAACTTTCCCGTAGCCTACACTCAAACGTTAGCCTATTCAAACTTTCCTGTAGCCCACTCCAAACGTTACAACCTATTATTTCGTTAGACGATTATAAATATCGACGTATCTTGCGGTTGTGGCCTCCACTACCTCTTGTGGCAGCGGGTCAGGTTTGCTATTCTTGTCCCAATCACTGCCTAACAGATAGGTGCGCACTGGCTCTTTATCCATGCTGTCGATCTCGATATCGAGTGCATAATTCTCCTGGGCCCAGAAGCGAGAAGCGTCTGGCGTGAAGATTTCATCGATCAGAATGACTTTGCCATCGACCATGCCGAACTCGAATTTGCAGTCTGCGAGAATGATGCCCCGCTGATCGCAATAGTCGCGAGCGAATTCGTAGAGACGCAGGCTCTTTTCCTGAAGCTCAATCGCGAGAGTATCTCCCACAATTTCTTTCATTCGATCCATCGAAATGTCTTCGTCATGACCGACATCGTTTTTAGCTGCTGGGGTGAAGATGGGAACGTCGAGCTTGGCGTTTTTGCGAAGTCCATCCGGCAGCTTGATGCCGTTGACCTCTCCGCTTTTCTCATATTGTCTCCATCCACCACCGGTAATGTATCCACGCACCACACATTCAATATCAATGCGCTCGGCTTTGCGGGTCACCATGATGCGGTCTTTGAGCAGTCCAGAATCAGTAATGATATCGCCCAATTGGTTTACATCCGTATGCACCACGTGGTTATCCATCATGTCGCCCGTCAGTTCAAACCAGAAGCTGCTCAGTTTATTAAGCACATTGCCCTTTTCGGGAACGGCTGGGTCCAGCACATAGTCAAATGCCGAAATCCGGTCCGTAACCACGATGAGAAAATGTTCACCCAGATCGTACAACTCACGTACTTTTCCCTTATATAACAAAGGAGCTTTAACGAGATCTGCCGCAGTGGACAGCGCCATGGAGGCTCACCTTCTTTCAGGAGATGTAAAATATAAGTTCCATTTCCCTAATCTCGCTAACCACTCCGAATGCAGAACAACCTTTCGATCGCTGTTATTCCCGAATTTTTTTGATTCCACTTTTCCAAAGTGAAAATCCGGGAATAAAGGCGAGCGCTTCGCTTCTCCAGGTTTTTTCTGCCTTCTTCGTTCCAAGCGTGATCACATAATCAACCTATATTTAAGTAGTAATTAGTCGTTCAAACCAAGCTTTTTGAAGATGGTGTCTACGTGCTTCAGGTGCCATGATGGGTTGAACGCATCTGCGATTTCCTCTTCGCTCAGCACTTCCGTGATTTCCGGTGTGGATTTCACGATATCCTGGAACTGGCGTTGTTCTTCCCATGCTTGCATCGCACGTGGTTGAACAGTATCGTACGCCTGCTCGCGGCTGAAACCTTTGTCGATCAGCTTCGTCATTACGCGACCGGAGAATGGTACACCGAAGGTACGCTCCATATTACGTTTCATATTTTCAGGGAATACCGTCAAGTTCTTCACGATGTTACCAAAACGGTTCAGCATGTAGTTCAGCAGCATCGTTGCATCCGGCAGAATGATACGCTCTACGGAAGAGTGCGAGATATCACGCTCATGCCACAGTGTCACGTTCTCGTATGCCGATACCATATGTCCACGAATGACGCGGGACAGACCGGAAATATTTTCACTGCCGATTGGGTTACGTTTGTGCGGCATTGCAGAAGATCCCTTTTGACCTTTCGCAAATGCTTCTTCCACTTCACGGAACTCACTCTTTTGCAGCGCACGTACTTCTGTAGCGAACTTGTCCAAAGATGTTGCGATCAATGCCAGTGTAGCCATGTATTCTGCATGACGGTCACGTTGCAGCGTTTGAGTTGAGATTGGTGCAGGCTTCGTACCCAACTTCTCGCAGACAAACTCTTCAACAAATGGATCGATGTTCGCGTATGTGCCAACTGCTCCAGAGATTTTACCGTACTGTACGTTGTCTGCCGCGTGGCGGAAACGCTCCAGATTCCGTTTCATTTCTTCATGCCAGAGTGCCATTTTCAGACCAAATGTCGTTGGCTCCGCATGCACCCCATGTGTACGTCCCATCATTGGCGTGTGCTGATAAGTCTTCGCTTTGTCACGTAAAATTTCGATAAAGTTCACGATATCACGTTCCAAGATTTCGTTTGCCTGACGGAGTACATATCCGAGAGCCGTATCAACGACATCCGTGGAAGTCAGTCCGTAGTGCACCCATTTCCGCTCTGCTCCCAGACTTTCCGATACCGTACGTGTGAAAGCAATAACGTCATGACGTGTTTCCTGTTCAATCTCGTAAATGCGGTCGATGTCAAAAGAAGCGTTCTGACGAAGCAATGCTGCTTCTTCCTTAGGAATGACGCCAAGCTCTGCCCAAGCTTCACATGCACAAATTTCAACTTCCAGCCATGACTTGAATTTGTTCTCCTCAGTCCAAATAGCTCTCATTTCGGGTCTGCTATAACGTTCGATCATAAATTTGTATTCCTCCAAAGATTAGTTTGTTCAATCCATTGTAATCCTTCTTCGACATCCTGACAGAGCAGATTGACATGCCCCATTTTCCGTCCTATCTTCGCTTCGGATTTACCATATATATGAAGCTTAGGAATCACACCGAGTTCCAACGCTTCCGCGTCAGCCTGACCCGTTCTGGCAATTATACCTTCCAGATGTTCTCCAAGCACATTGACCATAACAACCGGGCTCAATAATGAAGTATCTCCAAGCGGCAATCCGCAAATCGCACGAATATGCTGTTCAAATTGTGATGTGGCACAGGCCTCCATCGTATAGTGGCCGGAATTATGCGGCCTAGGTGCCAACTCATTCACATACAGTCTTCCATCTGCCGCAACAAACAACTCCACTGCGAGCAATCCAACGGCTTGTATGGATTGAGCCACTGCTGCTGCCAACTTCTGCGCCTCAATCTGTATTTCAGTCGCCACTCTTGCGGGTACAATCGAAGCATGCAAAATGTTGTTCACATGAATGTTCTCCGCAGGCGGGAACGTCTTAATTTCTCCATTCGTGCTGCGTGCAACAACGACTGAAATTTCGCAGTCAAACTTGATAAATTGCTCCAATACCAGTTCCGCACCGGTAGCTGCGAGTTCTTCATAAGCAGCTACCGCCTGATTGGTTTCGCGAATAACTCGTTGCCCCTTGCCGTCGTATCCGCCGGTCACCGTCTTCAGTACACAAGGAACACCCAGTTCACTCACTGCTGCCTTCATGGTGTCCTTGCTTGTAATTTCCCGGTAAGGAGCTACACGTACACCAGCCGCCTCAATGGCTCGTTTTTCACGCAAACGATGCTGGGTTGTGTACAATAACGCACTTCCTTGCGGTACATAGGATTCCCGTTCTAGGAGAGAAGCAACATCTGCATCTACATTCTCGAACTCATAAGTGATTACATCACATTGCCGAGCCAGGTCGAGTGCAGCTTTTTCATCGTCATATCCCGCTTCAATCTGATCGGCAATTTGTCCACAAGGAGCATCTGCTGCCGGATCAAGTGTAACGAACCGATAACCCATCGCTGTTCCGGCAAGTGTCAGCATCCGTCCAAGCTGCCCACCTCCAAGAACACCGATGGTTGTTTTTCCTGGGAGCAAGACACGTTCTGCTTCGCCTGCTGATCCGGATTGAATTTTTGTATTCGTCATATTTCGTCACTGCTTTCGAGCACTTCTTGTTTGATTCGCTCTCTGCGGGCTTCGCTGCGACGCTGGACATCCTGGTCAAAAGCACCGATGATCTGAGCCGCAAGCAATCCGGCATTCGTTGCACCTGCCTTGCCAATCGCGACCGTTGCAACGGGAATGCCGCCAGGCATCTGAACAATGGACAGCAAGGAATCGAGACCATTTAGTGCCTTGGATTGCACGGGAACTCCAATGACCGGAAGCATCGTTTTGGAAGCGACCATACCGGGCAGATGTGCCGCCCCGCCCGCACCTGCAATGATGACCTTGAATCCACGGTCAATCGCTTGCTCCGCATATTCAAACATCAAATCTGGTGTGCGATGCGCAGATACGACCTTTTTTTCATACCCAATCTCCAGCTCGTCCAGCACCTCACAAGCATACTTCATCGTTTCCCAATCCGACTTACTGCCCATAATTACAGCTACCTGTACTGACATGAATACATCCAACTCCCGTCTGAGCGTTTTGGTTTCATCCTGTTGCATCTCGTTATTGTGAAATGAAAAAATCCGCTACCCGCGAAAACATCACATTTTCTCCGGACACCGGACTCCAAGAAATACGTATCCCGCATTTGGGCATGCCAAAGGCAGGCTTGCTGTCCGCATCTGATTTCATGCGTCTCTCAGCCGTATCTCCTCGTAGTCCGGAAATTTACGGTTCCCGGGTAGATACTTCCGGGCCCTATTCCCGGCGTTATACGAGCAAATATCTATTTCAACAAATTAATTCATTAATATTGAAGATTCCACATCTTTCGAACCTACTCGACCTTATATATAACTGATCGACACATCTAACATTCTAACAATCCCCTACAGCTAATGTCAACTTAAAGACGAACATTTAACATATTGACAAATGTAATGTTCGGAAATAACCGATCATTCGAAGATACAGCAACCCTTTTATTCCAAAAAAGAAAGCCGACCCCTCTTCAACCTATCGAAGACAGCCGGCTTTTCTCTATTATGTGTATACACACATTCTATAATTATTTCACGATAAGTACCGGAACCTGAGCATGCTGAACTACGTTGTGACTGACGCTGCCCAAGACAAATTCCCGGATTCCACCAAGACCACGACTACCAATAATAATAATGTCCGATCCGTTTTCTTTGGCATAATCGAGGAGAACCTCGGCAGCAGCTCCTTGAATCAGATCCACGTTCGCTGTAACGCCAGCAGCCTGAATCCGCTCTTTCGCTTCATCCGTTGTTTGCACCGCCAGATTATAGTAGTCATTATTCAATGAAGGTGGCAAAGGTGCCAGTCCTTCCCCGATGAATACACGTGGAAAGTCAAAGGCATGGATAACATCCAAAACAGCACCCGGAGAAACTTTGGCTAACTCAATCGCACGATCAAGTGCTTTATTTGAAGCTTTCGAACCATCATATGCTACTAATATTTTGGAGAATAACATGTAAATCCCGTCCCTTCCTTTATATGTAGAACATTCGAAGCCAGCTTCGGTCTGACATAAAATACAAGAACCATGTAACTCCTTAAACGTCCCCAGGTCTAAATGAACCATTTATAAGAAACATTTTACATAATCATTCTAGTCATTCACCTGGAGTACAGCAGATCCTAACCATTCAATCCTTACCTTATTGCAGGAAATACCCATAGATTACCGCATTTAGGAATAACAACAACGGAATGCCGATCGTAAAACTGGGATGTTTGGTCTTGTGACGTTTACGATACATTGCAATCCATACCCCCAATGCCCCACCAATAAAGGCCAGCAGAAACAGCGTTCGTTCGGGTGTACGGTCTCGACGGCGCTGAGCGCGTTTCTTGTCATCTGACATGACCAGGTAACCTACTACGTTGATAAATAAAAACCACAGTATCAATCCAGTTTGCATATAATTCTAGCGGTCCCCCTGTCCCGGGACATCTCCCTGTACCTCCATTATAGTCCTCTGAAGGAACATGATCAACGCGAGAAGGGAACCGCAAAGATATTTAGAAGCAATGAATCCCGAATACCGAACCTATGACTCCTGTTTAGGAATACCATTCAGGTTTGGTGCTCTTTTTGCTGCCTTTTCGGGACGTACAGAGATACTCTCTTCCTGAATGCTGTCTTTGTTCTGTTGGTTATGAATCTTTTCTGGTTTGTTATGTGGCATCTACGTATCACCTCCTAGGCTTACGTTGCCTGAAAAAGGAGAATCTTATACGACAGTCTTACTCTCCCTTTTTCTCCATGGCTGCCTTCAACAGTTCTCCCAGATTGGAGCCGATCGACTCCTGTTTCGCATATTGTTTGACCAGCTTTTGCTGATCACGTTTGTTCACATGCTGTTTGTCTTTATCCAATGTTTCCGTTATGCCGCAAGGCAGACATTGCACGTATAAACCTGCCTTACCCTCTTTAATTTCCATCTTTTTGTGACACTGTGCACAGCGACGGTTGGATAATCGTTTTTCAGCCGAACGACGATATCCGCAATCCTCTGTTGGACATACGAGGAACTTGCCACGTTTACCCTTCTTCTCAAGCAAGCGTGCATTACAATCCGGGCAGTGACTATTCGATACATTATGCGGCTTATACTCCGCTTTGCTTCCTTTTACCGTAGACACAAGCTCTTTCGCCATTGAACGAATGCTTTCCAGGAAAGGCTCTGGCTTCCCTTGCCCACGAGCAATGCGCTCAAGTTCAGCTTCCCAGCGGGCTGTTAAATCCGGTGTACGCAGCTGAGGAGCAGCCAGTTCAATTAACTGTTTTCCTTTTCCCGTTGGATGCATGCTGTTTCCTTGACGATCGATGGTGTCGGAACTTACCAGCTTCTCGATAATATCCGCACGGGTAGCCGGAGTACCCAGTCCATACTTCTCCATTTGGGAAAGCCAAGCTGCCTCGGTATACCGTTTGGGCGGCATCGTCCGTCCACTTTTGATATGACAACGTTGAACCGTCACGGACTGACCTTGCTGAACGTCTGGCAAAAGCGCACGCTCATGGTCCGAAGAATCGTCAACACGATCATCATCCTCATCGCTATAATCTCCGCCGTACACTTCCCGCCAACCGCTTTCTTTCACCGTTGTGCCTTTCACATGGAAGGAATCGTTACCCACCTGAACAGTAATCGCAACAGAGTCGTACTTCGCAGCCGGATAGAACAAGCTGATAAAACGGCGTACGATCAGATCGTATAACTTACGTTCCTCTGGATTCAGCTGATTGAGGAGAACCGTCTGTTCTGTTGGAATGATCGCGTGGTGATCGGTTACCTTGCTGTCATCCACGATACGTTTGGTGATATTCAGATTTTTACGCAACAACGGACGAGCCAAAGACGCATAGGGGCCAATCGCAACACTATCCAGTCGTTCTTTCAGCGTTCCCGTCATATCCGATGTCAGGTAACGGCTGTCTGTACGTGGGTAGGTTACGAGCTTGTGCTGTTCATAAAGGCGCTGCAGAACATTCGATGTTTGCTTGGCGGAGAAACCGTATTTCCGGTTAGCGTCCCTTTGTAATTCCGTCAGGTCATAAGCCAGCGGATGCGGCTCAACTTTTTCGCTTTTTTTCATTTGGGCAATCGTGCCCTTGCGTCCCTCTATTCGTTTCTTCAATTCTTGTGTCTCTTGCGGATTGAAGATGCGTGAATCACCACCTGCGGCGCGCCATACCGCCTGAAACCCTCCCAGATCGGCCGTTAACGTCTCATACTCCTGCGAGCGGAAACCATTGATCTCATTTTCCCTGTCCATAATCATGCCAAGTGTAGGGGTCTGTACCCGTCCAGCTGACAATTGTGCATTAAATCGAACCGTCAATGCACGAGTCACGTTAAGACCAATCATCCAATCCGCCTCTGCCCGGCAACGTGCCGATTCATAGAGACGATCAAACTGGCTGCCTGGCTTGAGTGATGCAAATCCATCCTTGATTGCCTTGTCGGTCTGAGATGATATCCACAGCCGCTTGAACGGCTTTTTCCACTGGGCCATTTGCATAATCCAACGAGCCAGCAATTCACCCTCACGTGCTGCATCCGTTGCAATGACCAATTCACCAACATCCTGACGTTTCATCAGCTGCTGTACCGCTTTGTATTGATGGTTTGTCTCTTTAAGTACCTTCAGCTTGGTACGATCGGGCAGAATCGGCAGATCCTCCAGATTCCACGTTGCATACTTTTTGTCATAATCCTCTGGTTCAGCCAAACCAACAAGATGTCCAAGCGCCCAGGTCACGATATATTTTGGGCCTTCCATATAACTTTTATGTTTATCACGCGCCCCCATCACTCTGGCTATTTCACGTGCCACAGATGGTTTTTCTGCGAGTACTAATGTTTTCACTCCATATCTTCCTTTCTTTGATAAAACCTATGACTCTCAATGCTTCTATTGGTTGATTAAAAGAATTCTTCTGCTTCTATCTTTTCATTATATCATTTCATGGTATGGGTTTGCTTTGGCTTCACAAATAACGATTCCCCTCATAAAACGTCTATCTTGTGATTTAAATGTCACATTAGTTAACACAATATTCTTCGACAATTTTCTTCTGTGCATGGAATTAGGAGCATTCGATAGAATCTATTGCGATAATATAGTATGTATACGTTTTTTCGGATAAATATGAGTGTTGTAAGAATACCTTACATCTATTTAGAATGTGACAAAAGCAACTATATCAGATTCGCTAACACACATCATTGACACACAGGAAGGGAGCGTGGATGCATGACTTATCATGGATCTGTATTGAAAAAAAGTGGGGCCTTGTTACTGGCCGGAGCAGTTGTTGCCACAACATGGGGAGGAACGGTTCCCTCAGCCTCAGCTGCAACAGCAACGCCTTCGAGCAAAACTACGGTTGCAGCCGTAACCGCTGGTAAGGCTCCTGTCACTGCAGCAGCATTTGTCCAAGCTATGGAAGAAGCGGCTACACTTGCAGGTGTTCCTTTTTCCATGGACAAGCTTTCCGGCACAACAGTACAGCGTAAAGATGCTGCTTTAGCTTTGCAAACCTGGCTGAAGCTGGAGTCTACTCCAGAATCGTTCAAGGATGTTCCGGATCAGGCGAGCTTTGCCGGTGCCGTTGGTGCGCTGAACACCGCAGGGTTGATGAAAGGTTATACCGACGCCCTCTTCCTTCCTAATGCAGTGCTTACCCAAAATGATGTCGCCATATTGAAAGACCGCATTTATAACTACATAAAACCATTTGTTCTGGAGGAAGCCACCATTACGGATCTCCAGGCTGCCATGACGCAAGGAAAGCTGACATCCAAAGAACTCGTTCAGAAGTACCTGGATCGCATTGAAAAATACGATGATCAGGGTGTGAGCATTAATGCAGTCCTTACATTGAACCCGGATGCCCTCAAAATCGCTGAAACTTTGGATCAAGAACGTGCAGCTCAAGGCGCCCGTGGACCTTTACATGGTATTCCCGTTTTAGTTAAAGACAACTTCGATACCAACGATATGCCTACAACCGCAGGCTGTATCTGTCTGAAAGATTCTGTACCTGCTCACGATGCTGAACAAGTGAAGAAGCTCAAAGCAGCCGGGGCCATTATTTTGGGCAAAACCAATCTGCATGAATTCGCATTCGGCATTACCACGTCCAGCTCGCTGGGTGGACAAACACTGAATCCTTATGCCTTGGATCACTATCCAGGCGGGTCAAGTGGCGGTACAGGTGCCGCCATTGCCTCAAACTTTGCAGCCGCAGGCATGGGTACTGACACTGGCGGATCAATCCGCATCCCTTCCAGCTTCAACAGCCTTGTCGGCATTCGTCCAACGATCGGACTGTCCAGCCGTGAAGGAATCATCCCTCTCGCATTGACACAGGATGTCGGTGGCCCTATGGCTCGTACCGTAAGTGATGCCGCAATTATGCTGGATGCTACAGCCGGTTATGACAAAAACGATGTCGCTACAGCTTATGCTGTAGGCAAAATCCCTTCCAGCTATACAGACTTCCTGGATGTAAACGGTCTGAAAGGTGCACGGATCGGTGTGGCCACCGAACTCATCCCAAGCACCAAAGCTGAGGAAAAAGCCGTCGCTGACGTGATTAACAACGCTGTAGAAGAACTCAAAACACTGGGAGCTACGGCAGTCCCGATCAGCATTCCAAACCTGGCGGAAATCAACAAATACCCAAGCTTGAGTGGATACGAGTTCAAATTCCAACTTAATGACTATCTGGAGTCTCTTGGTGACGCAGCCCCTTATCACAGCTTGTCCGAGATTATTGCTTCCGGACAGTTCGACAAATCACAAGAACAGTCGATGAAGACTCGTGATGCGCGGGAAACATTGGAGACTACCGAATATAAGGACATCGTACTGAAACGTACCCAAATCACGCGTGAGTCCTTGCTGAAAGTTATGGCGGACAACAACCTGGATGCCATCATCTATCCTACGTCCACGCAAGCCGCTGGTGTTATTGGCGAAGGACAAAATTCCGGTGGTAACAACCGATTGAGTCCATTCTCAGGCTTCCCGGCAATTACCGTACCTGCTGGATTTACAACTGAAGGTCTGCCAGTAGGTATGGAATTCCTGGGCCGCGCCTTTGATGAAGGAACCTTGATCAAGCTGGCTTACAGCTATGAGCAAGGGACTCATCACCGCCAAGCACCAAAGCTCACGCCATAAATCGTTAATAGAATTAATTTAAACTACGATTAAAATATCATAAGCATTAAGGCTAAATATCTGGTTCCATAGTGATTAAATGGTATCAAATACCGTGCTAATTGCTATCGAGTTATACAACTTGTCTTCAATCTTTCTGCTAACCAAAAAAGTACACCCACTTCATGCGTTCATGAAAAGGGGTGTACTTTTTGGTATCTCAATTCAAGTATGAGTAGAGAGTTATATTCGGTTCTTTAATTGGTATCAGGTACGCTCCATCTAAGCACAAGACCTGCGTAGGTCAGTCCGCCTCCAAAACCAAACAGGGCTATTTGATGCCCGTTCTTTAATTTTCCTTCGTCTACTGCAAGCTGTAGAGCAAGAGGAATGGAAGCCGCGGAGGTATTTCCTCGGTATTCCACACTTGTTAAAGTCCGTTCCAGCGGAATAGGACCGCGTTCACAAACCGCTTCAATCATTCTTAGATTCGCACTATGGGGTACAAACCAATCAATCTCTTGGGGTTTCATCTCTGCTTTGGCTATAAGTCCACTCAATTGTTCTGGAATCGTGCGTACTGCCCACTTATAGATCTCTCTGCCATTCTGGACAAGGCATCCCTCACCCTGCAAAGGTACGCCATTCATCTCAGAAGAAAGACCACTCTTATAGAGATGAATACCTCCTTCTCCACTCGTACCTGAGATGGCCGCCACAAAATCGCCTTTCCCAGCAGCTCTTTCTACCAAAAACGCTCCTGCCCCGTCGCCGAACAATACACATGTCGTACGGTCTGTATAATCGGTAATCTTGGACAACGTCTCTGCTCCAATAACCAATACTTTATGATACATGCCACTAGTTACCAGACTGTCGGCCAACTGCAATCCATACGTAAAACCTGCACATGCCGCATTCAAATCAAGCACTCCTGTATGTGGAATCTTGAGATTCGCCTGTACTCGGGATGCAGTGCTGGGAAATGAATATTCAGGTGTGCTGGTAGCAACCAAAATCATATCCACATCTTCTACGCTAACATTATAACGATGCATCATATCTTCTACAGCCTTGGTAGCCAGGTCAGATACAAATTGATCATCTGCTGCAATTCGCCGTTCTCTCATCCCTGTACGCTGTACAATCCATTCATCACTCGTGTCGACCAGCTTCTCCAAATCAGCATTGCTTAATATTCGATCCGGTACATACGTACCCATTGCGGTAATGGTTGACATTGATTGATTCATACCGGTAGTCACCTCGTTTGTTTTTTATCATTATAGCACTAAGTATTAGTACTTGGTACTAATATATTTAAAATATTTATTATACTTCATTCGTCAGTTGTTTTTTTTAAGTGATCTCTTCACCCTTTACCCTGAGTCATGCAAGATATCGCATGCATTTTGGATGAAGAATTGTGGATATCCTCTGAGTAACATGAAGAATGCCTTAATAAAATGCGTTTTCTATAGACAATCCATTCCATCAGGAGGAAAATAAACAGATTGCCAACCATTACTAAAGAATAGAGATGATGTATACCTATGAAAAAAGAATTTAATATCCTTGCGATTTCCGGAAGTCTGCGCAATCAGTCCTCCAATACGTTACTATTGCACGCCATGATTAAGCTGGCTCCTCCTACCCTTAAGTTTGGAGTATATGATGAATTAAATGATCTACCGCATTTTAACCCTGACCTCGATGTCGAGGAGGGTCCAGCATCCGTGCAGAATTTGAGAGCCCAACTGAAGGAGTCGGATGGAGTTCTGATCTGCACGCCGGAGTACGGAAATGGAGTTCCTGGGGTTTTAAAAAACGCATTAGATTGGGTTGTATCTTCTGGAGAATGGCTTAATAAACCTACCGTTGCCATCGCTGCTTCTCCAAGCCCCATGGGCGGTGACAAAGCCCACGCTTCACTATTACTGACGTTAAACATGATTAATGCCAAAGTCTTAAATGAAGCCTCTCTAACCATTCCTTATATTACATTGAAGATGAATAAACAAGGAGTCATCATTGATTCAGAGACCCAGCATGCATTGGAGAACTCGCTTTTAAGACTAGCAGATGCATGCAACCAAATGAATGAATAGACAGAGTCTGCTTAAATTAAACTGACCATAAAGAAATGAACATTCTAAAAAATATTTAGCACATTCACATAAATTGAAATAAAAAAACAGCCCTGGATTTTCACTGGGCTGTTACAGTCTATATTAGATATTTATTAGATACTTCGTATAAAACAAATAAAAACCACCACCGAATAACATCGGCAGTGGTTCTTTGCTTGGCGGCGTCCTACTCTCCCAGGACCCTGCGGTCCAAGTACCATCGGCGCTAGAGGGCTTAACGGTCGTGTTCGGGATGGGTACGTGTGGAACCCCTCCGCCATCGCCACCAAACGCGATTTGTCGAAGCATAGCTTCTTAAAATCAGATATGGAACTGAAAATCATACACACATTCCGTGATGTACCGATTTTCATTTCAGAGTTTATTCTCTGAAAACTAGATCCGAAACGAAATTCGCGATTAAAACCTGCATATCTTGGATAAGCCCTCGACCGATTAGTACTGGTCAGCTCCATGCATTGCTGCACTTCCACCCCCAGCCTATCTACCTCGTCGTCTTCAAGGGGTCTTACATACTGGGAAATCTCATCTTGAGGGGGGCTTCACGCTTAGATGCTTTCAGCGCTTATCCCTTCCGTACATAGCTACCCAGCGGTGCTCCTGGCGGAACAACTGGTACACCAGCGGTACGTCCATCCCGGTCCTCTCGTACTAAGGACAGCTCCTCTCAAATTTCCTACGCCCACGACAGATAGGGACCGAACTGTCTCACGACGTTCTGAACCCAGCTCGCGTACCGCTTTAATGGGCGAACAGCCCAACCCTTGGGACCTACTTCAGCCCCAGGATGCGATGAGCCGACATCGAGGTGCCAAACCTCCCCGTCGATGTGGACTCTTGGGGGAGATAAGCCTGTTATCCCCAGGGTAGCTTTTATCCGTTGAGCGATGGCCCTTCCATGCGGTACCACCGGATCACTAAGCCCGACTTTCGTCCCTGCTCGACTTGTAGGTCTCGCAGTCAAGCTCCCTTATGCCTTTGCACTCTTCGAATGATTTCCAACCATTCTGAGGGAACCTTTGGGCGCCTCCGTTACTCTTTAGGAGGCGACCGCCCCAGTCAAACTGCCCACCTGACACTGTCCCCGCACCGGATTACGGTACCAGGTTAGAACCTAGATACGATCAGGGTGGTATCCCAACGGTGCCTCCACAGAAGCTGGCGCTCCTGCTTCAAAGGCTCCCACCTATCCTGTACAGATCGTACCCAAATTCAATATCAAGCTGCAGTAAAGCTCCATGGGGTCTTTCCGTCTTGTCGCGGGTAACCTGCATCTTCACAGGTATTAAAATTTCACCGGATCTCTCGTTGAGACAGCGCCCAAGTCGTTACGCCATTCGTGCGGGTCAGAATTTACCTGACAAGGAATTTCGCTACCTTAGGACCGTTATAGTTACGGCCGCCGTTTACTGGGGCTTCGGTTCACAGCTTCGGGATTACTCCCTAACCGCTCCCCTTAACCTTCCAGCACCGGGCAGGCGTCAGCCCGTATACTTCGCCTTACGGCTTCGCACAGACCTGTGTTTTTGCTAAACAGTCGCTTGGGCCTTTTCACTGCGGCCCCCTCGTGCTATTCACACTACCGGGGCACCCCTTCTCCCGAAGTTACGGGGTCATTTTGCCGAGTTCCTTAACGAGAGTTCTTCCGCGCGCCTTAGAATTCTCTTCTCGCCTACCTGTGTCGGTTTGCGGTACGGGCACCATCACCTGGCTAGAGGCTTTTCTTGGCAGTGTGAGATCATGACCTTCGCTACTATAATTTTCGCTCCCCATTACAGCCCAGCCTTAACGATGTGCGGATTTGCCTACACATCAGCCTCACTGCTTAGACGGACATCCATCAGTCCGCGTCACTACCCTGCTGCGTCCCCCCATTGCTCATAACGGCTTACGGTGGTACAGGAATTTCGACCTGTTGTCCTTCGACTACGCCTTTCGGCCTCGCCTTAGGTCCCGACTTACCCTGAGCGGACGAGCCTTCCTCAGGAACCCTTAGGCTTTCGGCGGATCAGATTCTCACTGATCTTTTCGTTACTCATACCGGCATTCTCACTTGTATAATGTCCAGCGCTCCTTACGGTACACCTTCAACCCTTATACAACGCTCCCCTACCCCTGGATCGACTTCACTCCAGCTTCGAAGTCCTGTGTTTATCCCCTGAGAAACATTGGGTCATCCAAGATTATTGATTCTTGTCTGACAAAAATGTCCTTGTGGTAAACACCGCCTCAAAGAAGCAGTGAAGTCGATCCAAGCCATAGCTTCGGTGGTGTGTTTAGCCCCGTTACATTTTCGGCGCAGAGTCACTCGACCAGTGAGCTATTACGCACTCTTTCAATGGTGGCTGCTTCTAAGCCAACATCCTGGTTGTCTGTGCAACTCCACATCCTTTCCCACTTAACACACACTTGGGGACCTTAGCTGATGGTCTGGGCTGTTTCCCTTTTGACAATGGATCTTAGCACTCACTGTCTGACTCCCGGAAGTAAGTCTATGGCATTCGGAGTTTGACTGAGCTTGGTAACCCTTGCGGGCCCCGCACCCAATCAGTGCTCTACCTCCACGACTCTGTTTTCCGAGGCTAGCCCTAAAGCTATTTCGGGGAGAACCAGCTATCTCCGAGTTCGATTGGAATTTCTCCGCTACCCCCACCTCATCCCCGCACTTTTCAACGTGCGTGGGTTCGGGCCTCCAGTGCGTGTTACCGCACCTTCACCCTGGACAGGGGTAGATCACCCGGTTTCGGGTCTACGTCCACGTACTACATCGCCCTATTCAGACTCGCTTTCGCTGCGGCTCCGGCTCTTCACCTTAACCTTGCACGGGAACGTAACTCGCCGGTTCATTCTACAAAAGGCACGCCATCACCCCTAAAACGGGCTCTGACTTTTTGTAAGCACACGGTTTCAGGTTCTATTTCACTCCCCTTCCGGGGTGCTTTTCACCTTTCCCTCACGGTACTGCTTCACTATCGGTCGCTAGGAAGTATTTAGCCTTGGCAGATGGTCCTGCCGGATTCATACGGGGTTTCACGTGCCCCGCACTACTCGGGATACATCTCGGAGAGAGCCAACTTTCAACTACAGGGCTTTTACCTTCTTTGGCGGGCCTTTCCAGACCTCTTCGTTTAACCGGCTCCTTTGTAACTCCATGTGAGATGTCCCACAACCCCAGAGAGCAAGCTCTCTGGTTTGGGCTTCTCCGCGTTCGCTCGCCGCTACTGACGGAATCACTATTGTTTTCTCTTCCTCAGGGTACTTAGATGTTTCAGTTCCCCTGGTATGCCTCTACACAACCTATGTATTCAGTTGTGAGTAACTGGAAATTACCCCAGCTGGGTTTCCCCATTCGGACACCCCCGGATCAAAGCTTGCTTACAGCTCCCCGAGGCAGTTTCGTTGTTCGCCACGTCCTTCATCGGCTCCTAGCGCCTAGGCATCCTCCGTGTGCTCTTAGTAGCTTAACCATAATTGCTCCGGTTTCGACTGCTCGCTTCCCTTGTTTTGCTTACGCAAAGCCAAAAGTCGCTCTCATTCGATACCATCGCAATGCAGTCTTCACTATTTATTGAAACTTGTTTTAACACAAGTTCAGCTTAAAAAGGAATGTTCTAAATCGCAAAATTTCGTTTCGATATCTAGTTTTCAAAGAACAAGCTCCATGCAAAAGCAAGCTGTTTGAGAGTTTGAGCTCTCAAAACTGAGCAACGAGTGAGTAAGTTTTGCAGCTAAGCTGCATATTTGAATGTTTCCGTTACAGGAAACGATTCTCCATAGAAAGGAGGTGATCCAGCCGCACCTTCCGATACGGCTACCTTGTTACGACTTCACCCCAATCATCTATCCCACCTTCGGCGGCTGGCTCCTTGCGGTTACCCCACCGACTTCGGGTGTTATAAACTCTCGTGGTGTGACGGGCGGTGTGTACAAGACCCGGGAACGTATTCACCGCGGCATGCTGATCCGCGATTACTAGCAATTCCGACTTCATGCAGGCGAGTTGCAGCCTGCAATCCGAACTGAGACCGGCTTTTTAGGATTCGTTCCACCTCGCGGCTTCACAGCCCGTTGTACCGGCCATTGTAGTACGTGTGTAGCCCAGGTCATAAGGGGCATGATGATTTGACGTCATCCCCACCTTCCTCCGGTTTGTCACCGGCAGTCACCTTAGAGTGCCCACCCGAAGTGCTGGCAACTAAGATCAAGGGTTGCGCTCGTTGCGGGACTTAACCCAACATCTCACGACACGAGCTGACGACAACCATGCACCACCTGTCTCCTCTGTCCCGAAGGAAAGGTACATCTCTGTACCGGTCAGAGGGATGTCAAGACCTGGTAAGGTTCTTCGCGTTGCTTCGAATTAAACCACATACTCCACTGCTTGTGCGGGTCCCCGTCAATTCCTTTGAGTTTCAGTCTTGCGACCGTACTCCCCAGGCGGAGTGCTTAATGTGTTAACTTCGGCACCAAGGGTATCGAAACCCCTAACACCTAGCACTCATCGTTTACGGCGTGGACTACCAGGGTATCTAATCCTGTTTGCTCCCCACGCTTTCGCGCCTCAGCGTCAGTTACAGCCCAGAGAGTCGCCTTCGCCACTGGTGTTCCTCCACATATCTACGCATTTCACCGCTACACGTGGAATTCCACTCTCCTCTTCTGCACTCAAGTCACCCAGTTTCCAGTGCGATCCGGGGTTGAGCCCCGGGATTAAACACCAGACTTAAATGACCGCCTGCGCGCGCTTTACGCCCAATAATTCCGGACAACGCTTGCCCCCTACGTATTACCGCGGCTGCTGGCACGTAGTTAGCCGGGGCTTTCTTCTCAGGTACCGTCACCTTGAGAGCAGTTACTCTCCCAAGCGTTCTTCCCTGGCAACAGAGCTTTACGATCCGAAAACCTTCATCACTCACGCGGCATTGCTCCGTCAGGCTTTCGCCCATTGCGGAAGATTCCCTACTGCTGCCTCCCGTAGGAGTCTGGGCCGTGTCTCAGTCCCAGTGTGGCCGATCACCCTCTCAGGTCGGCTACGCATCGTCGCCTTGGTGAGCCGTTACCCCACCAACTAGCTAATGCGCCGCAGGCCCATCCCCAAGTGACAGATTGCTCCGTCTTTCCAGTTCTCTTCAGGCGAAGAAAACAATTATTCGGTATTAGCTACCGTTTCCGGTAGTTGTCCCAAACTTGAGGGCAGGTTGCCTACGTGTTACTCACCCGTCCGCCGCTAACTATCCGAGAAGCAAGCTTCTCTTCAAGTCCGCTCGACTTGCATGTATTAGGCATGCCGCCAGCGTTCGTCCTGAGCCAGGATCAAACTCTCCAATAAAGATGAATTTCAGAAGCATCGTTAGACGCTATGAAAATCATCGGTGGTATTGAAAAGAGCGATAAGCTCATTTTGAAACTGACGAGATTAAAAATCTCATTTATGCTTCGAAACCATACAGCCCGAAGGCTTGTACCGATTTCTCAGCGTCGATCTTGCAAGCAAGATCGTTACTCACTCGTTGTTCAGTTTTCAAAGATCAAACTCATTTTCGTTACTGCCGTCGTTCTCTTCAGCAACTCTTATATAATATCATTTCCGAACCAACTTTGCAAGCATTTTTTTAAGTTTCTTTCGAAGCTTATTTCATTCGCTTGCCGCACCGTGTTTCTCGTGTTTTCTTGGCCGGAATAAGAATATACCATGTACAGATTTGGAATGCAAGATTTATTTTTAATTTTATCTATGGGCGCTCCTCTTCTTCCTCCCTACCAGTATTATTTCTTATACGATACTCATCCTGCAGCAACAACTCCCTTTCCAAACTCGGGAGAATAGCAACTCTCTCACATTACACCAGTTTCATGTAATCCTCATCGTGATGTTTTTCAAGTTTGCTATTCTAATATACACATTAGGGCCTGATGATCTCACCATCCGAGCCGCTTACATCAAAGAAACCAACGTTATGTTTCCTACCAACTCACGCATCATTTTATTGGCGTCTTCTGCAACAGAGCACGCGAATGAAGCATAAATCACTTCTTTTCCTAGCGAGTATTCTGTTAATCAATTATCTGTGCCCGCTTCTTCCGTCGCTTCAAACACTATGTTCCTTCTATATATTATAGAAGAAAGTCAATTTCGATCTCCCACAGATTAAGAATATCCCTTGTAGAACATTTCAAAGAGTCTCCTGTCCCTTCTTTTAAAAGCTCATGCTACATATATAAGAAACAAAAAAGCGAAAGCCCCGTTAAAGTACCAAGGCTTCCGCTTCTTTCATTTGTATAAATAAGAAATACATTATAAGTCTCTGACCCAATTCATTCAGTCAAACTTTTATTCTCCACCGATAAATACATACCGGCATATAACAATGATAGCCAATATCCACATAAGCCAGTGGATCTTCACTTTGCGCTCCGTAACCAGATTGCTGAATACGGCCAGAATTACATAGGATACAATCCCTGCGGAAATCCCGTTTGCAATTCCTCCAGTGAAAGGCATCAATACAATAGTAAGAAACGCCGGGAAAGCTTGCAGGAAGTCATCCCACTCAATGCTGCGAACCTGACTCATCATCAAAACACCCACGATAATCAATGCTGGAGCTGTTGCTGCGGACGGAACAACCAATGCCAGCGGAGCTATAAACAAAGCCAGGATGAACAGGATACCTGTCGTTACAGAGGTCAGACCTGTACGTCCACCAGCTTCAACGCCAGAGGCACTTTCAACAAAAGCGGTAATTGTACTTGTACCCAGTGCAGCCCCTGCACTTACACCCACTGCATCGACGAGCATTGCTTTACCAATTGTTTTCTCGCCTTTTTTCTTGTCCTTCATAATCCCCATTCGTGTTGCTGTACCCACCATCGTTCCAAATGTGTCAAACAACTCAACAAAGGTGAAGATGAAGATGATTTCAAACAATCCAAGACTAATGGCACCTTTCAAATCCAGTTGTCCAACTGCCAGATCGCTGAAGTTAGGGAGCCAGCTTGCACCGGACAAGCCGCTGAGATTCGTAACGCCCATCGGGATACCAATCAACGTTGTGGCAATGATACCGATTAGCAATGCACCTTTGACGCGCATAACCATCAGTACAGCAATAATGAGCAGTCCAATCAGAGCCAGTAACGCATCATGATGCGTGATGAAATTACCCAAAGACAGATTAAAGCTGCTGCCCGGAATCGGTTGGCTCAGATCTGCATCAGGTGCAACATTAACTGTTACAGCCACCAGATTGGCCAGTTTGAAACCTACAATGGTAATAAAGAGACCAATACCAACTGTGATTGCCATTTTTAATGAGTCTGGAACTGCAACGAGCAGCATTTGACGAATTTTGGTCACTGTCAAAATAATAAACACGATACCTGAGATAAATACGGCTCCGAGAGCTGCCTGCCAGGAAATCGCACCGTTGGAACTCAGAACCACGGTCATGAAGTACGCGTTCAAACCCATACCTGGTGCAAGGGCGATCGGAATGTTAACGAACAATCCCATAATGATGGTCATCAAACCGGCACCTACGGCTGTTGCAAAAAATACTGCATTGTCCGACATACCGGCTCCGGCCGATCCCAAGAACAACGTGTTTACGAAAAGAATGTACGCCATTGTCATAAAGGTAGTAAGACCCGCAACAATCTCCGTTCTAACGTTCGTTCCGTTTTCTTTTAGTTTAAAGAAACGATCCATAATTCACTAATTCCTCCTTAGAGATGTTGAAGCCTTATTGAAAACGACAAATACCCCTGAAGATGAATGCATCACCCAGGGTTTTAGCTGATGAGGAGTGGCACTGTGCCAATTACGGAGAACAAAAAAAATTCTAATGTGCGTGATGTCATGCCCGACGCAACCATGTAGAATTCATGTGCTCAGCCTTCTCCTCTTCGTAGCCAGATCATTAGGGTGATCTCGTAGAGACTCCCAGGCCAATCCCCGGGATTATACGAAGTATTATGCGCTATTTGTGTGTTTCCAATCACTATTTTAGGAGGGTTACCTCTAGTTTGTCAATGAGAAAAACGAATGTTATTGTCACTCATCATATAAATCGTTCGTATTATTTAACAAAATGAACCAGTTCAGCGGTTTACAACCCAAATAATACTGAGGTTTCCGGTGAGTTTTTCGAGTATATGTTGATCATGTCAAAGGGTGATTCCCTTCTGCACCAAATCAAAAAGCTACCGCAATCAAAGGTGGCACGCACACTTTGATTGCGGTAGCTTCATGGGTTATCGTTACCGAGAAAATGGTTATGTGATGAGGATCATGTATTTGAATATTCAAAAAGCTTAGGTATAGAGAGCAGGCTGCCACGGTTACTAATTCATTTTTTACATGGTAAGTCCTATCATTATGCTAAATCTCTGTCTGATGCGCGTCCTGTGCCTGCTGTTGTTCCTGACCTATATTATCGGAAGATCCCTCAGACAACTCCTGATTCTGGGCTTGATCGGAAGACGAATCTGCTGCCTCTAAATTCACAAATGAAGATTCTCCCGCACCAAGAGCCAAGTCCTGCATACCCGAGCCGCATCCTGCCAGCATCACCATCAGAAACGCACTTCCAATGCCCATCTTCCATTTGCTCATATTGTCGGTTTTACGCATACATTCAATTCTCCTTTCGTTGCCACATAGCCGTATTCTGTACTTAGTGTACAAGCCCCACATGAAAACAATCTGAAACGAACCTAAAAAAGGAATTAAATATTCAGAGATTCATCGTTATACCACCATCCGCTCTCATCCCACATGCCTGCTGCCATTATCGCCTGCTGCGCCACTTTTTGCTGTTTGGCACTTTTCAAATGAACGATCATTCTTTCCAAACATTTATGATGAATCAAAGATTCGATATCTTCGGCGGTAAGATGTTTCATTTGCAGAAGAGCGAGCTCTTTCAGGCTTTTGGAAGTCTTTGCCCAATCGATACTCTCTACATTCACATTGTTCAGGAAAACACGCTGTAATTCAGTCAGATTTTCAAGAGAAGGCAGACTCGTTAGATGCGGCTGGTCCTCTATCCCTAATAAGCGCAACCCCTTCAGTTCAGGCAATACGGATAGATCTGATAGTCCTTTCACCCTTAGGAGCTTCAACAATTGCAAGGATTTCAATTCCGCAAGGCTATCCAGATTCTCTGCTCCACCAAAACTGAGATGAAGTTCGCTCAAATCCGTTACATCTTTTAAGTATCCCAATTCCTTTAATGGCATTCCCGAAATATAGAGGGACCGGAGTGATGACAACGTTCCGATCGTTTCGATGTTAGTTGTATGACCATTCACACTCAGCGTTTCAAGCTCAGTAAAGCGGTTAAGTACGGACAAATCCGTTTTCTTCGTTTTGGTTTTACCGATGCGGAGCTGCTGTAAAGTGGTAGGTAAAAGCGCCAATACATCAAGAGACTCCGCTTCAAATACGTCAAAAGCAAACTCTTTTAGCCTTAGCAATTCGCCTATGCCCTCAATTCCATTAATGCGTCTGTTACAATCAATCACAAGCTTTTCTACATGGTTCATATATGTTAGAACAGACAAGTCGCCAGATTGCGAATGAAAACCATATATACGAAAAGTAACATCGGGTCTGTTGGCAAACAGCTCCTCATTCAATATCTGCATCAGGTTTACATCCGGGATATTGTGTTCGCTGTATTGAACAATCTTTAGTTCAGGATGAGCCGTAAGTGCAGCAACCTCTTCATGAGTCCATCCTGGGTTGAGTTCGATTCTTTCCTTCATCCGCTATAGTTCCTCCTTGCAGAGTGTTCTTCCTCGTTAATCTATTGGATGGTCCATCATTATCATAAATCAAAGTATAAATAACGTCTGGTGCAAACACAAAATTAAAAAAAAGAGACCGAAGCTCCTTTGACGGAAACTCCGATCTCTTGTTATTAAATCTGTATAGATAACTTCTATTCCCACTCAATCGTTGCTGGTGGTTTGGAAGTTACGTCATACACGATACGGTTTACGTTGTCCACTTCGTTAACGATCCGCACGGAGATTTTCTCCAATACGTCCCAAGGGATACGCGCCCAGTCAGCTGTCATACCGTCGATGGATGTTACAGCACGGATACCTACAGTGTAGGAATACGTACGCGCGTCACCCATAACCCCAACACTCTTCATGTTAGGCAAGGCTGTAAAGTATTGCCAAATTTCACGATCAAGACCGGCTTTGGCAATCTCCTCGCGCAGGATGTAGTCCGAATCACGAACGATTTTGAGCTTGTCCTCCGTTACTTCGCCAAGCACACGGATCGCAAGACCCGGACCTGGGAACGGCTGACGCCATACGATTGCTTCTGGCAGACCGCACTCTTCGCCGACTTTACGCACTTCGTCTTTGAACAAGGCACTCAGTGGTTCGATCAGCTTGAAGTTCATGTCCTCAGGCAATCCGCCCACATTGTGGTGGGATTTGATGGTTTGAGCTGTCGCTGTGCCACTTTCCACGATATCCGTGTACAGTGTACCTTGCGCCAGGAATTCAAAATCATCAAACTGCTTGGATTCTTCGTCAAATACGTAAATAAACTCGTTACCGATGATTTTACGTTTTTGTTCCGGATCATCCACGCCTGCCAGTTTGGACAGGAAACGCTCTTGTGCATCGATTTTGACAACTTTCATGTCGAATTTGCCGACGAACGTCTCCATTACGCTCTCCGCTTCGCCTTTGCGCAGCAGACCATGGTCGATAAACATACATGTCAGTTGGTCACCGATGGCTTTGTGAAGCAATGCAGCCACAACGGAAGAATCTACACCGCCGCTAAGTGCGCACAATACTTTACCGTCGCCCACTTTTTCACGAATATCTTTGATCGTATCTTCGATGAACGTCTCCATGCTCCAGTTGCCTTCACAACCACAGATTTCGTACAGGAAGTTCTTGATCATTTCATTACCGCGAACAGAGTGGCGTACTTCTGGATGGAACTGAACAGCATACAATTTGCGCTCATCGTTACTCATTGCTGCGATTGGCGCACTTTCCGTGCCTGCATCCAGTTTGAATCCAGCAGGAAGAGCAACCACGTGGTCACCATGACTCATCCATACCGTATGTTCACCTTCGATACCTTTTGCGAGAGCAGCACCTGGTGCAAACTCAATATCCGCTTTACCGTACTCACGCTTCTCAGAACGCTCCACTTTGCCATCAAGCTGTTGCGCCATAAGCTGCATTCCATAACAAATTCCGAAGATTGGCAATCCCAGATCATAAACGGCCGGATCTACGTGTGGTGCATTTTCTGCGTAAACGCTAGATGGTCCACCCGAGAACACGATTCCCTTTGGTGATAATTCTGCGATTTTCTCCGCCGGTGTGTTATACGGCAAAAGCTCGCTGTATACGCCCAGATCCCGGATTCTTCTGGCGATTAACTGGTTGTATTGGCCCCCAAAGTCAAGGACAACCACTATTTCATTTTGCTTATTCATTACCGAGCCTCCCTCAATTAATGAAACTAATTATACGCAACGACAAAACATACCGTCAAGGAAAGGCGAAACTCCTTTTTTCGACATCTCAAAACATGGCATTTTCAACGCCTGAGATTAAGGTATTCGGTCGAATATTCTCGCCTCTATTCTATATATTTCCCGATCGGAAATATAAGAAAAGGGTTGAGGCACTATTTTCAGCATAAAAGAGATCTTCCGCACGGAGTCTCATAGTGTATGATCGTGGAAAGACGCCTCGTTCGCTTTAGGGGCGAGAAAGGCGTCCTATGTTTAGCGCTGCGCTGTACTTCGTGTTACAGCGCCTGCATGCGCCGGGCCAGATGAAGTGCCCGGCGCAGGAAGTCCAGACTGTCCGCGCGCAGCGGACGGTCCGGCCCGTACAGCAGCCGTTCCCAGTCGGCTGCGAACCGCGCGATGTCCGCGCCGTCCGTGCCTGCGGCCACGGCGGGAGACGCTGCATATTCACGCAGCGTCATTCCCGGCGGCCGCGGGCCGTAACGGCGCGCGAGCGCGGCCCAGACCGGAGCGGCGGCGCTGAGCAGCCGCTCGCGGTCCGGAAAGCTGCTGCGCGGCCACGCCAGCAGCAGCCTTAGCCGCAGCGCGGGGCGAAGCCGCCGCATGCGGATGGCCCCGGCGGCGCACAGCAGCGCCGCTGCCGCAAGGGCTGCCGCGAGCCATGGGTGCGCGGCAATGGCCCGAGCGCGGGCGAGCAGCCATGCGCCCGCGTGAGCCACCCCGCCGTCCGTCTGCGGCGGGGTTACGGCAACGGGCTGCTGCCCGCTGAGCGCAGCGGCGTCTTGGCCTTCACCCTGCGTCATGGTGAAGCCTGGCGTAGCCTCGAACGGCATCCAGCCCGCGCCTGGAAAATACACTTCTACCCAGGAGTGTGCATCTCCCTGGGTCACAATGTATTGCCCCGAGACGTCCGCATCGGCTTCCCCTGGTCCGAATCCCTTAACCCAACGTGCCGGAATGCCCTCTGCACGTAGCAGCACAATCATAGCTGTCGAGAAATGATTGCAGTATCCCTGCCGTGTAACGAATAGAAAATCATCTACAAAATCAGTTCCGCGTGGCGGCATACGGGTATCCAGCGTATATTCGGCGTGGTCGGCAAGGTATGTTTTTACAGCCTGCACGGCATCATAACGGGTCTCACTCCCCTGAATGATATCCTTGGCAAGAGCCTGCACGCGTCCTGGAAGCGTAGTTGGTAGCTGCAGATACGTTCTGCGAATTGCCGCCGGATCTTTCATGTTGGACATCTTTCCCAGAAGGCGAAGTTGTTCAGGTGTTGCCACGGGAATCATGACATCTGCCGTATAACTTTTGACAGTTTGATTGTCATAATTAGCCGCGAGCCATAACGTTGCGGAGTCTTCATTTGATAGCAGTAAACGTCTATTCTTCTGATTATCACTATTCTTATCCTGGAACGACAGATTGAGTGGCATTCCACCTGTGAAGAGGGGATTGGGTCCTCTCCACTCTCGCTTCATCGTTACCGTTTGACGAATACGTTGCCAATAGGCTGGGTACTCCCAACCGTCGGTACGCACCAATCCGGATGGACTTGTCGTCTCAAAGCTCTGCACAGGATCACTCCAGGTGCTTCCGTTATAATATGAACGGGTCTCGCCCCGCCAATACGTAACTTCCGGACTTTTTGCCGTAAAAAAAATCGTGTCTCCCTGCACCAAAGGTGCGCCCATTGGTGCATCCGCTGTACTGTATCCTGTGACGGCAGTTGTTGCAGGAATACTTCCGTGCTGTGTATAGCCTGCCCAGCGGGCCAAACGCTCACCCATCTGCTCAAGTGAAATACGTTCCGGTGGAGGAATAGTGGCAAGCTGACCAGGGATTGCTGAGAAAAGTACCATGCCTGTCGACACCGCAAGCGTTACCGCAGACCAACGGCCATAAGGACTATGCTTAAAGATCGGTGTGGTGACCCCGCCGTTAAGGCGAAGCAACTGTAACATGGCCTGAATGAGTAGAATCCACAACACAGAACGTATCACGGAAGCATATACATCCAACCCGGCAAAGGATTCAAGCAGCAGTAGATAGACCAATGTTGCACTCCCAAAAAGCATCACACTTCGTCGCAGCAGTACCAGTGACTGCACGGAAGCCATCAGCATGCTCCAACCGCACATCATGAGCAGACCTCTTGTCTCCACACTAATCGAGTGAAAACGCCACGTACTCATGAAACTGCCCATGTCGGTAGAAAGAGTTGTCGGATAGGTAACTGCCCATCCAGCAAGGTCATTACCTCCATACATGCAACATAATGCGGCTAGAGCAATGAAGAGTCTAATCAGTATTCCCGTGATCCAACCCGTACGAAGTAACCCCGCGAGCAGCAAGGCCCCCGTTAATCCTGCCATCACGGATAAGAATCGTTCACTGCCCTGCTGACCCGTTGACGTAACCGGATAAATCCACTCCATGGACAATATAAGCAAAATGGCAGAAAGACCGATTCTGTAAAGGAGAGGCTCCGAACTGTAGCCGGGACTCTTCAAATCTACTCCAGATGTCCTGGTTTCAGCTTTATATATGGAATGCACAGACTCTAACCCCAAACTTGCGGTGTGCCTCCGGTCAGCCACAGTGGAATTCGCTTGAGAGTTTCCATTATGCTCCCACATCCGTTACCTCCGCCTTTCTCATTGAAGGTAAAGAGCCGTCTGTAATCCAATGGATCTGTACTCCACTTTGACGAAGTTGTTCCACACTTTCATTGTCCATGTCACGAATAGTTTGATCTGTTGCAATGGACTGTGCTGTTGCTACAGCTACAGTGGTATCTGCCGCATCAACATGATGTCCTCGCTTCTGAGCCATATGGCTGCTGAGTGATTCCGCTCGCGATATAGATGATGAACCTTCTCCGGCCATGAACTCCGTTAACTGGACCTCTACCCTGTATCCCAACCTGATTGCACACATTACCCACTCCACCAAAGCGTCATCCATTTTGCCAGTGAGGATCACAATTCGTGAGCCGATCGCCATTCTATCCAACATCTCTGTACGAAGCGATGGAGATACAGCTTGAGGCGCGGAAATTCGCGCCTGAGCCAGCTTGTCCAGCGCATGATTTTCAGGCGAGTGCAGGAGTTCTTGCTGCCATATCTCCTGATGAGCAGATCCTGACCCACCACCTTCCGTCCACAGTTGATAAGGAATATTGTCACGTTCAGCGGTATGAATCCAACGGGCAGCTGCACGGACTACACGTTCAAAAGCGGGCGTATCTCTCTTCTCTGACTGCCGCACTTCATAACCGGATGCGCCTTCATACACCAGTATACCCAGCGAGACAGAATCAGAGGTTTCAGGCAAAAATGTCTGAAGTCGACCCGTTTTGGCTGTGCTTTTCCAATGAACACGCCCCAGCGGGTCTCCTTGCTGATATTCCCGGAACTCAGGACTGCGATTCCCTTGACTACTTCTTCGCTCAGACAGTGTATCTTCTCCCACTGCCGAGTATTCTCCGGGATTATTCTCACCCCATTCCGCTGCTTGGGGAACAACAATGAGCGAGGTATGATTCACAGTCTCTGCGGAGACCGTATTCCATCCGAAAACATCACCCCAGTACAATCTGCTTGATTCCCATCTGTATACACCTCTGCGCAAACCCGATAATTCATATTGATACGTAAACTGGCGACGGGTTCCCGGAAATAGTAACTTACGGTGTACACCAGCAGGTGTATTCTCACACAGAATGATCCATAACAGTGGAATCGGGCAGTCGAATTTCAGTTCCACGGCCACTCGCGTTCTTTCGCCTGCCACAACCCGATTCGCATGCATTTGCCGCCGAATGTTAATATTGCGCGGTCCAAAAAAATGGATAATCAGTGCGCTTGCGAGCATCAAGGCTGCCATAATGGATAGAAAAAGCGCGGCCTTGCCGCCATGCCATACATACAAAGAGGCAAAAACTATGACCAGGATAGCACCCAACATCCGTTGACCCAGCGCAGTCATTGACGCCGTCCCCTTCCCTGTGCCGCCATCTGTACAGGTACAGGAACCGATGACAGAGCTTCCTGAATCACCTGCGCCTGTGCCCAGATTTCCGCTCTGTTCTGGGATTTCAATTGAACGCGATGGGATAGGACAGGCACAGCCATCTCTTTCACATCATCGGGAATGACATAACTGCGTCCTTGCAGGTAAGCAAACGATTGTGCAGCGGCCATCCAGGCCAATGTTCCGCGCGGGCTGATACCCAGTCTTACCGCAGGGTGAGTTCTGGAGGCAACGGCAACAGCAACCAGATACTGTTTGACAACAGAGTCCACATGTACATGTTTTACTTCACGCTGCATGGCTACGACTTCTTCAGCAAGCATGACAGGGCGAAGTTCATCAAGCAGTTCTCTGCTTTGCATCCGGGTTAACAGTTCGACTTCCTGCTCCGGATCAGGATACCCCAGTCCAATCTTCATGATAAAACGATCCAGCTGCGCTTCAGGCAAACGATAAGTGCCCTCAAACTGCAACGGATTCTGCGTCGCCAGCAAAAAGAATGGGCGCGGCAAAGCATAGGTTGTGCCATCCACCGTAACGCGCCGTTCCTCCATCGCTTCCAGAAGTGCTGACTGAGTGCGGGGGGAAGCGCGATTGATTTCATCGGCCAGCACAATATTGGACATGACGGGTCCTGATCGAAACTTAAATTCTCCCGTATGCGGATGATACATCGACGTGCCCGTCACATCTGCCGGCATCACATCCGACGTGAACTGAATTCGTCCCATGGAGCAATCCAGTGCAGAAGCGACGGCGCGAACCAGCATCGTTTTGCCGGTACCCGGTACATCTTCCAGAAGTACATGACCTCCACTCAGCATTGCAGTTAACACATAACGAATCTCTTGTTTTTTGCCAATGATCACACTTTCAACTCGCTTCATAACTCTATTCAGCAATTCTACAGCATGTTCATGTTCCATTCGGATATAAGACATATCTTCTAATCTCCTTCCATCCATCGGCATTCCTGAACCATACTAATCTATGATTCAGTGTTGCCCGGAAGTAGAGAGAATAGTCCTGTACGAACGACTTTATTCAGATCAATTTATCCAAATACATGCTGTTAGCTGCTGCTAGAGGAACGCTGGCTTTAACCATCCATTCCTTTTCATTCGCCTTTAGTGAATCAACGGTTACTCCCATATGCTCCATCAATTCACGCAGCGGAACCCAGATCGTTCCCCCCTGACTCTGCACGACTCCCTCTGTTGTTCTGTCATTCAACTGGTCTGAACGTTTCGTTGTCAGATCTCCGCTGACACTGTCTGCATGGATGGTTCGATCTTTCCATACGGCTGTGGCTGTTCGGGTCTCTGCATTCCAACGAGCGCTACCACCGAACTTTTTCATAAAGGTCCGCAAAGGCACCATGATCCGCTGATCTTCCACGCGAAATTCTCCTGGCTTCAATGTGGCTGCTGCCAATCCAATTTCCACCTTCAGTTCCTTGCCGGCCAACCACAGGTTGCTGTTCTCTTGTACATTTTCTGCGATCCATTCCTTACTCGGGGCTTTGCGAGACTTGTATTTACCATTGGAATCGGTTCGGAATTGAACAGGCTCATCCGAGGCCTTCATCGTGTCAAAACGAAATCCCTGATCGCTGTAATACTTGATAATGCCAGGTAGTGCTTTTACCGTCTCGGCATGAGCGCCTCCATCATGCATCAATACAATGACCGAACGTGCTCCGGCAGGCACCTTGGTCGCATTGCGTAAGATTTCTTTGGCTGGAACACCCTTCCGTTTGGAATCACCACTGTCTACGTTCCAGTCCATAACGGTGTACCCGCCCAATTTCAGCAGATCAAAATAACTCTTATCAAAATGTCCGTAGGTACCGCCCGGTGCCCGGACCAGATTCGGTCTAAATCCGGTAATTCGCTCTACGACTGCCTCTGTCTGTTTGATCTGCTTCCAGAACACTTTGAAATCACTATATAGCTGTTCATAATTATGATTAAACGTATGATTGCCCAAAGCATGTCCATCTTCCACAACCGCACGGATCATCTCAGGATAACGTTCTGCCTGCTCTCCAAGCACAAAAAATGTAGCCAAAACCTGTTCCTTGCGCAAAATATCCAATACTTCACGGGTATGGTTACCCGGTCCATCGTCAAAACTCAAATAGACTACCTTATCTTGAGGATTCTCTTCTTTAGGGGCAGGTGCATCAGACCCCGATACAGAGGAAGCGTAAGTTGTGCCTGCAGATGCAGCGAATACACACAGCAGTACAACTATGCGAAGTATTAGTACAGACCATTTTCCAGATAATAATGTATGTATTGGCGTTAACATGTACGAATCGACCTCCAACGTCTCTAGTGAATTTGCTGATAGACTTCAGCAGATTTGTTAGAATTATATGGAGGACGCACTGAAAAAAGACGCGATTTTGTTTTATAATTTTTCACAATTTGGGATGGCTCGCGATTGATTCTTGGCTTCGGATTAGGTAGCATAATGGACAGGTAGGATCGTGAACAAAACTCCTTGGAGAGTAAACATCTCCTCCCACCCTGTCTGCAGGAGAGTGAAGTCTATTGGAATTGCTTGAGAAGGTCCAGCATCTGTTTGGATCCTACGGATACAGCGTTTTGTTTTTTGGTTTATTGCTGGAATTCATCGCCCTTCCCTTCCCGGGAGAAACGACTATGGCTTATGCAGGATTTCTGTCCTACAAGGGTCATCTGGACTTTGGAATACTTGCCATCCTTGCTTTTCTGGGAACGACGATTGGCATGACGATCACTTATTTTATTGGGGCCAAAGCAGGTCTACCGTTCATTACACGATATGGCAAATGGTTTCTGATGAAACAGGACAAGCTGGATAAAACGCAAAAGTGGTTTGCTAAGTACGGTAATGCCCTGATCTTCATCGGTTATTTCATTCCGGGAGTGAGACATTTCACCGGATATTTCGCGGGTATAGCCGCTGTTCCCTTTCGTAAATTCGCTCTCTATGCCTATTCAGGCGCACTGTTCTGGGTCATGCTGTTCCTAGGCATTGGCAAAATATTTGGACCGCAATGGAACGCTGTGTTTCAGCTTGTTCATCAATATGCACCTTACATCGTGGCGGGGATCGGACTGCTGCTGATTGCAGCCGTACTGTACCGTTATCGAAAAGCGTGGGCAGCTCGATCGTTGCGCAAACCTGCCGCTATTCGGCAAAGACAAAAATAAACGACAGCACTCACATATTAGTCGATGATATCAATGGTTGGATTCAGACACATTTAGCTCAGAGATTTTTGTCCCTGTGGAACCTCAGGTTATATTTTCTGTTTCTGATAATAGCAAGGAGCTGCATATCGCGGCTCCTTTTTTATGTTCTTCTTTTGCTTATACGTCTAATGTTAAAAACCTCACGCGCCCTTAACCATCCATAGGTTGTAAGCAAAACAGCAATGGCCGCAAAACCCAATCCGCCTGCAAAACCAAGCTTCCGTGGCTCCACCACTTCTAATAACAAACCCGCACCAAACATGGATAACCCCAGCATGGTACTACTGCAAGCCGTCACCAAGCCATAGATGAGCCCTCGGTATTTCTCAGGTGTTTCATTCATCAGCAATGTATCCAGACAAGCATTGCCTATTCCTGACATAAGGGCCAGCAGAATATAAATCAGCACTGCGATCACTGGCAGAGTCACCACACTAAGCAGCATAAGTAATCCCCCTTCCACAAGTAGACACAGGACTACTCCCGGAAGCAGCCAATGCTGAAAATAACGAGAGTACCAGTTGCTTAATACCAGCCCTGTCCCAAGCGCCGCATAGAACAGACCTACACCCCAATCCCCAAGGGAAAATACTTCAATTGCATAAACACTGATCAATACATTATCAATCCCGTTGATGACAGGGACCCATAACTCGAATAGGATGATGATCTGTAATGCTACAGAGGATCGAACCAGCCTCCATATCACCGAAGGAACATGATCTGCACCTTTGGTACGAGTAATCACTGAAGATTTACCAGAAGCTGCTGTGGCTGATCTCTCCATACTTTCAAGTGATATCTCATTTGATTCCGTACCCATTCTGGATGGAAACGAGACTTTTCGGATCAAAACAGCAGCCAACAAAAAGCACACCGCATTAGTTATAAACGCAGCCTGCGGCCCCATGACTGATGAGGTGATTCCCCCAAGAAAGGCACCTACGATCAGCACCGTACCATTCATTACCTGTTCAAGTCCGTTAATTTTGAGCAAATGTTCCGGCTGTACAAGCAGTGGAATACCTGATTTGCGGACCGGCGCATAGAGAGCCTCAGCACAGGCTAGTAAAGTACTCGCGGTATATAGGATCCACAAATCATCTGCACTATCTACGAGTAAATAGCTCATAGCAAGAGGCACCCTTATCAAATTGGTAAACAGCATAATCTTCCGCCGTGAGAAACGCATGGTTAACAAGCCGCCTGCAGGAGCAAGCAACAGAAATGGAAGCACACGCAGACCAAGGGCCAGTCCTACAGCAAGTCCAGATCCTGTTGTGCTGAGAATTAACGAAAGCATGGCTACCTGACAGAAACGGTCACCTATGCCGTTCACTAATCCCGCGATAAAGAACTTGCGGTATTCCGATTCTTTTTGTAGCAGGGTCAGAACGGAAGATCTAAACAACATCACGAATCCTCTTTTCAAATAAATAAATTAGATATAAATCTAATTAGATGATATTCTAATTTAAAAGGATTGACAATGTTCTTTTTTTATTTTGTGGGATATTCAATAACGCTTTTGTGATAATCCTGATTCATCCAGGTCATACTAATTTGCAAATATAGGGTGAATAAGGGGTGAAGGAATGAGTACAGCAGCGCAGAGCAGTCAGGATCAGAGAATATCTCCGAATCTTACGGAAAATGTAGACTACTGCAAAAAAGTGATGGGGAATAGCAAAGACTTGATGGTTCGTCCACTGCAATGTCTGCACAAATGGCCTTCTGTCATGTTGTACATCGATGGAATGGTGGATGTGCAGATTATTAACCATTCCATCCTGGAATCCTTGTTACAAACCCGAGAGATACCTGAATTTTCGGCAGATAATGAGCATCTGATTTATCTTCAGAATGACGTGCTGGCAGCCAGCAACGTGATATTGATCGATGAGATAAAAGACGTTCTTGACGCCCTTTTGGCGGGCTTTGCCGTTGTACTTCTAGAAGGCTCCAATCAGGGCCTGAAAATTGCAGCAGCAGGTTGGGAGGATCGTGCCGTCGGTGAACCGATCTCCCAGACGGTTGTTCGCGGTCCCATGGAGGGCTTTAATGAAAACTTGCGTACGAATACAGGGTTAATACGCAAACGAATTCGAGACCCTCATCTTTGGATTGAAGAAAGGGAGATTGGGCGAGTCTCTAATACCAGAGTTGCCGTGTTATATCTGGAGCATATCGTCGATCAAGAGGTTGTTCAAGAACTGCGGCGCAGACTTGATGAGATTGATATTGACGCTATTCTAGAAAGCGGATATATCGAAGAGCTTGTGCAAGACAAAACAGGTACGATCTTCCCTACGGTCTATAACAGCGAGCGACCAGACACCGTATGTGCTGCACTGCTCGAAGGTCGGGTAGCGATCATTATAGACGGCACTCCATTCGTACTGCTTGTCCCAGCCCTGTTTGTTCATTTCTTTCAGTCTCCCGAAGACTACTACCAACGGGCTGATATTAGCTCATTAATTCGAATGATTCGGTACTTAGCCTTCTTTATTGCGCTGCTCGCTCCATCCTTCTATATTGCCATTACAACCTTTCATCAAGAGATGCTGCCTACCAACCTGCTTATCAGTTTGGCAGCGCAGCGTGAAGGCGTTCCATTCCCGGCATTTATTGAAGCCATCTTAATGGAATTGACCTATGAAATTTTGCGGGAAGCTGGCATACGGATTCCGAAAACGGTCGGTCAGGCTGTTTCCATTGTGGGTACCCTTGTTATTGGTCAGGCCGCAGTAGATGCTGGCGTTGTATCGGCTGCCATGGTTATTATCGTATCCATTACAGCGATATCCAGTTATGTTATTCCGGAAAATGGACTCTCCATTTCTGTGCGGATTCTGCGATTTGTCCTGATGATTCTGGCTGCTGCCTTTGGTTTCTACGGAATTCTGATGGTTCTACTGATTACAGTAACCCATCTATGCAGTTTAAGATCTTTTGGTGTGTCTTATATGTCCCCGTTCGCACCTTACATCGGGAAGGATCTCAAAGATACCATATTCCGCGTGCCTTGGACCCGGATGAAAACCCGTCCGCTCTCTACCGGAACTGCGAACGAAACCAGACAAGCTAACAAAAAAACGAAGCGATAATCGGTAAGGAGAACGTGTATGAACAAATGCCTACAATTGATTCTATCTTTTGCCGTTCTGCTCCCTCTCCTTACCGGATGCTGGGATCGACAGGAACTCAATGAGCTTGGCATCATGCTGGGTCTTGGTGTAGACAAGGATGGCGATATGATTAAGGTTAGTGCTCAAGTGGTTGTTCCCAATGAAGTATCCTCCAAGTCAGGAGGAGGTAAAGGAACGCCTGTGACTCAGTATCAGGCTTCTGCGCCTACCTTGTTTGAAGCCATTCAAAAGTTAACGGAATCTAGCCCACGTCGTATATTCATGGCACATATCCGCGTGATGGTCATTGGCGAAGAGTATGCTCGCAAAGTGGGCATTTATGATATCACAGAAGCATTAATGCGCGAGCCTACGGTTCGTCCTGACTATTACGTCATGGTTGCACGAAATACAACAGCTTCCAAGGTGCTAGATGTGCTGACACCACTTGAAAATTTACCTGCGGAGAAGATGTTCAATTCATTGGATGTATCCACCAAGACTTGGTCACCCACAACAACCGTAACTGGGGATCAGTTAATGGAATACCTTTTGGCTCCTGGAATACAGCCTGTAATTACCGGAGTGGAGGTTGTTGGTCAACCTGAGAAAAGTGGAAGTCAAGCTAACATTGCGACCATTAAGGCTCCTGCTAGCCTCAACTCAACAGGACTGTCTGTATTCAAGGGAGACAAGCTGATTGGGTGGCTAACCGAGGATGAATCCAAGGGATATAACTACATTCGAAACAATGTGGTATCCACCATCAGCCATCTTCCCTGCCGAAAAGAAGGATATGTGACCTTCAAAACACTTCGTACAACGACCAAACGGAAAGCAAAAGTCGTAGCAGATCACCCTTTAATCAATATTAAAATCAAAAATGTATCTTCCATAGGTGCCGTTGAATGTGGAATCAAAATCGGTTCGATGAAAGTACTCAAGGAATTGGAACAGGACAGTGAGGAACGGCTTGTAGAACTGATGCAAAAATCCATCAAATCGGTACAGCGCAAGTTTCACGTTGATATTTTCGGATTCGGGCAAGAGGTCTACCATGCTGATCCAAAGTTCTTCAAAAAGGTGGAGAAAGATTGGGATAGTTATTTGGAAAATCTGGATGTTCATTACGATGTCAATGTTCAAATCAAACGTGTAGGTACACTGGATGATTCGTTCAAAGATCAAATTAGGGAGTGAGACAGGTGTTAATTACACTTAGTGTCATTGTGACCGCAGGGCTCATTGGGTGGTTAGATCTGCCGGGGCTCATACGTAGCAAGGAATGGAAAGAATTAGCTGTTTACAGTGTCTTACTGCTCTTGGCTACCATTCTCAGTGTCTTTGCGGCCAACCTGTGGGAAATCCCAAGCCCACTTTATCTCATCATATGGATCTATGAACCTGTAAATCAATTTCTGGCACACTTGACTGGAACTTAAGGAAAAAAGGAGGGGACATTATGCTTGAACAGGGTCGCATCGGAACAAGACAATTGTCCATCCTCATTTTTATGATGGTGGTCGGGGATATGATGCTCATCTATCCCTCGGTCATCACATCCTATGCCAAACAAGATGCCTGGATATGCGCTCTTGTCGGGGTTCCGTTGGGAATGGCCCTCACGCTCATGTTTTTAAAGCTGTGTAGTCTGTATCCGGAGGAAAATCTGATACAGATTTCACGGAGCATTCTGGGATTTTGGCCAGGCAGTCTTGTATCCGCATTTTACCTATTCTTTTTTGTAATAGGTGCCTCTACGCACACCCGAGAGGTCGGAGATTTCCTAACTTCCCAAATCTTTCAGTACACCCCGATTCGAGTCATCATTCTGATGTTTGTTATTACAGTTGGCTGGGGGTTATATCATGGTCTGGAGACGATGGGGAGAAGCAGTGAATTGCTGATGCCTATCCTTATCGTGTTTATTCTCGTGCTTGCATTCTGTCTACTACCTCAGATTGATCCCAGCAATTTAAAGCCTGCTACAGATACTGGCGTTGTTCCCATCCTGCAGGGTATTCTCATAAGTATCATATATCCCGTAGGTGAACTGGTCCCCATTATGATGATTATTCCCTACACGCTAAAACAGGCTCACCGAACTCGGGATGTTCTTATGGCGGCAGGACTTGGCAACTTGTTGCTGGCTATATTGGTTACCATCTCTCTGCTTGTTCTAGGTGCTTTCCTTACACAGCACAACATCTATGCTTCCTTTGTTTTATCTCAGAAGATAAACATCGGTGGTTTCTTTGAGCGTATTGAAGCCATCATGGCCTCTTCCTGGCTGATCTCCACGTATGTTAAAGCGATGGTGTATATGTACGCATTTATCGTCGGATGCGCCGAACTATTTAAGCTCAAGCAGTATCGGATACTCATCCTGCCTGCATCATTGTTTATATTCGGCCTTGCCAATCTGGTTTCGCCCAATTTGACCTTCATCGTCATTACGGTCGTCCCATATTGGGTAGATTGGGACACCACATTGAGCATTATTTTGCCGGGACTGTTACTGTTGGTGCACATGTTCAAAATGCGCTGGAAAAACAAACCTTCGGGATAAGGAAATGCTGAAGTTCTACTATGTCAGTAAGGAGACTGGAGACCATGATAATTAAAGATAAAATTACCATTAGGCAATTCACCTTGCTTACCTTTCTTGTCATGGTTGGGGATATGATTTTGATCTATCCATCGTTGGTCACTACCTTGGGTAAACAGGATGCATGGATATGCTCATTCCTCAGTCAGCCCATCGGTCTATTTATCATTTGGATTTTGTACAAACTACAACAAACCTCCCCTGAACTATCTTTAATAGAAATTTGCAAGAAATTGCTTGGTACATGGATTGGATCGGTCTTGTCTATTGGTTACCTATTCTATTTTGCAATAGGCGCTGCCATTTGTATCCGCGAAGTTGGAGACTTTATGACGACTCAAATCTACCTCGAGACCCCCATCCGTGTCATTTTGATTATGCTCATGTGTTCACTGATCTGGGGCCTAATGAAAGGATTGCAAACCATGGGAGCAACCAGTGAACTATTGACCCCTATTGTTGTTGTCTTCATGGCACTCCTGTTCGTGGGGTTGCTGCCCAACATAAAAGTTTCACATCTGCAGCCTATCTTTAACATCAGCCGGGTTCATTTAATTGAAACCGTTGTACGTGGAGCATTTACATCCTTCGGGGAGTTGCTCGTGCTTACGATGATTCTTCCTTATGTAGTGTCAGGGCCGCACCTTAAACGAGACCTGTTGCTTGCCACTTTCTGCGGAGGTCTGCTCCTGTGTATACTGTTATTGTTTTCCCTTATGGTTGTGGGCCCTTTCCTAACCCAACATAACATTTTTATTTCGTATACCCTGTCTCAAAAAATTAATATCGGTAACTTCTTTGAGCGTATTGAAGCCTTCATGGCTACTGCCTGGTTAATTGCGACCTATTTCAAAAGTCTGCTGTACATGTTCGCTTTTGTTATCGGTCTAGCTCAGCTGTTCCAGTTAAAAACATACAAACCACTCATTCTCCCTTCATCCTTGCTCATGTTTGCATTAGCCATCCTGATCTCCCCCAATGTCATTTTTTATATCGAAACCATCATGCCTGCATGGGTGGATTGGGACATGACTTGCAGTTTTATTATTCCTTTGCTGCTTTTACTTGTTCATCGCATTCGCTTTGGAAAGAACCGGAAAAATCAGCCCCCTCCAGAACGCTTGCCCACATAAAAAGGCTGTGATTCACGGTATAAACCGCGATCACAGCCTTTATTTATGAAGTAAACATATTTTCGATGTGTAGAGAACAGACGAGTTAACTTCCTAAAGTTGCTGTACAGCCTCAAGTGCTGCTTCAATATGGCCTTTAACCCGCACTTTCAACCACGACTTCAGAAGTACACCCTCTTCATCAATGAGAAATGTGGAGCGTACCATCCCCATGTATTCCTTGCCATACATCTTTTTGAGCTGCCATACGCCGTATTGCTCGGCAACCTTATGTTCTTCGTCGGATAACAGGATGAATGGCAAGCCGTATTTGGCTATGAATTTGTCGTGTTGCTTCATCGGATCAATACTAATCCCCAGAATAACTGTATTTAACCCCTTAAACTCCTCATGACGATCACGGAAATCGCACGCCTGCTGTGTACAGGAAGAGGTCATATCCTTCGGGTAAAAATAAATCAACACCCGCTGTCCGCGATAATTCGAGAGCTTCACCGTCTCTCCCGTACTGGACGGAAGTTCAAAGTCTGGTGCCAGCTTGCCTTCGGTTAATGTCATCTCATTTCCTCCTTTATCTCGTCTATCCCTTCATAACGGACTTCTGTTATGATCCTGCTCCGCGATATTTCTTCACGCCATAATTCCATAGCAGAAGGCCGATAGAGCCAAACACCAATCCCATCGCAGGTGTTAGCATCGCCATACGATGCATCTCGGATCGTTCCAGGAACAGGGCTGCCGGATAAATGCCAACGAAGGCAAATGGAATGACCCACGTTAACAGGACCTGAATCGCACGGTTATAGATGGTTACGGGATAACGTCCATATCCCTGAATGTTGTACATTAATGGCAGGATGCCTGTAGGCGCGTCCGAATAGAAAGACAACGACGTCAAAGTGATATAGATTCCTGCATAGATTAGCACTGAGCTAAGTGTAAGAATAATGAGGGCCGGAATATGCCACCACTCCAGCACAAGTCCCATCTCTGCACCACTGATGACCATAATGATCAGACCGATAAACGAACCAACGAGTGCAGGCGGGTCCACATTTTCGAGTAAAATTTGGAACAGGTTATGCGCAGGTCGTGTTAATATGCGATCCATCTCGCCTTTGACAATATACCGTTCACTGAACCCCCACAGATTGATAAAACAACTGAAAATGCCGTAAGGCACCATAAAATATCCATAAACAAAAAGGACTTCACTCTCACTCCAGCCGCCCAAATTATCCGTATGTCGGAAAACCACAAAGATAAAAATCAGATTGGTCGCCTGGAACAGCAAATCCGAAAGGATTTCGACCCAAAAGTCGGCGCGGTACGTGAGACGTGTTTTCATATAATTTTTTAAATATTCCCAGATCAGACCCATATAGTACACTCTGTTATCCTCCTTGCACGAACAGACGCTTGCGCGCCTGACGCCAGATCAGCATCATTGGAATGAGCAGTATGACAAACCAGAACACCTGAATACCGAGTACGCTCCAGATGCCTGTGCCTTCCACTCTTCCGGTGAAAACCGAACCGGGCAGATACGTAATGGCCTGAAAAGGCAATACTTTCATTACTGAAGACATCCAGCCCGGATAGAGGCTGATTGGAATGATCAGACCTGAAAACAGATCAACCACAACGCGTTTCATGCGCATCATACCTTCATTGTTTTCCACAAAAAATGCGGCCAGTCCCGTAATGACATTAATCTGGGAGTTAATGAGAAAACTGAAGAACAGCATAACCAGAAAGCCAACCCACGCGGACGGCGCCGTAGGCAGTTCAACCGGAAACAACAGAATGGCAATGAGCATTCCAGGAATCATGAGCAGCAGGAAACGGAAAATACCTTCGCCCAGCCCCTGCATCATTTTGACCATGACATAGTTGATCGGTCTTATGAATTGAATGGCAATGGAGCCATCCCGAATGTCTGCAGCTATTTCCCGGTCCAGGTTGTTAAAATAAAACGCACGCGCCATCCACGATACAGCCACATATGTCGTCATCTGAGCTGCCGTAAAACCACCCAATTCACCACTACTGCCGTAAATGGCTTGCCACGTAAAGTAATACACGCCGATATTCAGCGTATATATCAAAATGCCGGAATAATAATTCACCCGGTATGCAAGCATCGTCAGGAACCGGATGCGCATAAAATCAAAAAATGCACTATTCATGTTAGGATACACCCACCGCTTCATTCTTTGCTCCCACAATCTCGGGACGCTCGGCTGAACCGGATTGGTAAATACTGCGCACGATCTCATCCGTGTTAATCTCAATAATCTGAATATCGGTAATATCTGCCTGTCCAACGACACGTCCTAGCACATCCGATACGTTGAGTTCAAGTGGAATCCAGACCGAAGCGGACAGTTCGTTCTCCACCGTCCAGCGAACAGGAAGAGCAGCTGTCCATTCCAGCATTTGTTCCATGGGGTGAGCCGTACCAAATTTGAACCGGATTTCCCGTTCTTTACCCCACTGGGATTTTAGATGATCCAACCCGCCATCATAGATGATATTGCCCGCATCGAGCATAATAACTCTTGAACATAAAGCTTCGATGTCCTGCAGATCGTGGGTTGTCAGCAAAATGGTTGTCCCGTGTTCCTTATTCATGTCTTTCAGGAATTCGCGGATTTCCGACTTCACAACAATATCCAGACCTATGGTTGGCTCATCCAGAAACACAATATCCGGATTATGGAGCAGCGCAGCAACCAGCTCACAGCGCATACGCTGTCCAAGACTGAGCTTGCGTACCGGACGGTTCAGCAGATCCTGAAGCTGTAACCGCTCAACCAATTCATCTAGACGTTTGCGGAAATCGACCTCACCTACTCGATACACCTTGCGCAACAGATGGAAGGACTCAATGACACCGATATCCCACCAGAGTTGGCTGCGTTGACCAAAAACGACACCAATATTCTGTACAAACTTCTCACGTTCCTGATACGGAACATATCCACCAACCGATATTTGCCCTGATGTAGGCACCAAAATGCCGGTCAACATCTTAATCGTTGTTGATTTACCGGCACCGTTCTCCCCAATATATCCGCATATTTCGCCTTGCGGAATTTGAAATGAAATATCATTTACAGCCAAGACCTCCTGGTATTGACGTGCAAACAGATCCTGGAATGCGCCCTTAAGTCCTCCTCGACTTTTCTGGACGCTAAACGACTTGCGTAAATCTTTGACATCAATCGCCAGCATGATTATACCTCACTTGGATTTTGTTGAAATTGCTTGTAGCCCAAAAAGAAATTATAATAGTATCAGTCAAAATTCAGCAAGCTTTAAAAAATAGTCTGAGGCCGCGTCCTCTGTTGCATCTCACAGATATGTCGTGTACGGAAAGCCTAGGCTAGATCAAATTGGACTCATCTTCATTTATTTTGAATACAAAGGAGAGCTAGCATGACCAGAAAGACGAAGAGAACCATATGGATTTCTCTTGCCGCCTTCGTGCTGATTGTTGGAGGCGCTGCGGCATTTTATTTCGGTTCTATTCTCAATCAGTTGAATGGCTTGCAAAAGGAAGGCGATGAATCGCCGTTTGCCGGTATCGAAAATGTTGAAAAAGTAAGTACACCGGATCCTCCGAAATGGGAAGGCACCGAAACGGTAAATATTCTCGTTATGGGTGTTGATGCCCGCGGGCTGGAGAAGGGGGAAGTTCCTCGTTCTGACAGCATGATGGTCGTTTCGCTAGACCCACTCACCAAAAAAATCAATCTATTCTCCATTCTGCGCGACACATACGTCAACATTGACGGGTATGGCAAGGAACGCATCAATACTGCTATTACCCATGGTCCCAACGTGGCAATGAAAGCTGCCGGAGACCTCTTGGGTATCCCTGTACAGTATTATGTGTATACCGATTTCCAAGGATTCATCAAATTGGTGGATGCCGTTGGCGGTGTGGATTTTGACGTAGAGAAGGACATGCACTATACAAGTAAAGCGGACAATAATGAGTACGATATTGATTTGAAAAAAGGCTACCAGCATTTGGATGGCAACACAGCTCTCATGTACGTTCGTTTCCGTCATGATGCCATGTCGGATTATGCCCGTTCCGAACGGCAGCGCGAATTCCTGAAAGCAGTAGCAGCGAAAATGCAGTCAACAACAACGATTGCCAAACTACCTTCCATTCTGGAAGAAGTAAATCCTTATGTAGATACCAATCTGACCCTCTCCGACATGTGGAAGCTGGGCGGACTTGGATATCAGAGTAGCATGAACGGTAGCGAGCAAATTCCGCCAATGAAAATGCTCAAGGAAGAACGTACCCCAGGCGGAGCTGAAGTGCTGTCGGTAACCAATGAGGAAAAACTCAAGCAATATATTCAAGATATCATTCACCCTCCTGTTCAAGAAGAAGACAGTACTACCGGAGCCGAAGACAAAACGGCAAGTGGTGACGAACAAGATTCCAAGCAACCTGCACAATAATGAAGTGCACACGAAGAGGGCAGCCCATATGCTGCCCTCTCGCTGTGTTTTGTTTATCTAATATGAAAGGAAGTTATCTTATGAATCCATCACGTTCCCGTTCCGAGCTTTTATACGAAGAAGCACTTCAACATATTGTCGGAGGTGTCAACAGCCCCTCCCGTTCATTCAAAGCAGTGGGTGGCGGTGCACCTGTCTTTATGAAAAAGGCGCAAGGAGCGCACTTCTGGGATGTCGACGACAACCGATATATCGATTATCTCGCGGCCTACGGCCCGATTGTTACAGGACATGCTCACCCTCATATTACCCAGGCGATTACCGAGGCAGCAGCAAATGGTGTGCTGTACGGTACGCCTACGGAACTTGAGATCAAGCTCGCTAAAATGCTGAAAGAAGCCATTCCTTCAATGGACAAGGTTCGTTTTGTAAACTCCGGTACAGAAGCAGTCATGACTACCATCCGGGTTGCCCGCGCCTACACCAAACGTAATAAAATTGTAAAATTTGCTGGATGTTACCACGGTCACTCTGACTTGGTCCTTGTGGCAGCAGGTTCGGGGCCTTCCACGCTGGGTATTCCCGACAGTGCAGGCATTCCAACGAGCATTGCGCACGAAGTCATCACGGTACCTTTCAACGATCTGGACAGCCTGAAAGCAGCTCTGGAGCGTTGGGGCGATGATGTCGCCGCAGTCATGGTTGAACCGATTGTCGGCAACTTCGGTATGGTTATGCCAGAACCTGGCTTCCTGGAAGGACTCTGTGCCATGACTCGGGACAACGGCTCGCTCGTCATTTACGATGAGGTCATTACAGCCTTCCGTTTCCACTATGGCTCTACACAGACTTACGCTGGACTGGACAATCATGCGGAGATCGAACCGGATCTGACTGCACTTGGTAAAATTATCGGCGGCGGTCTGCCAATCGGTGCTTACGGCGGTCGTAAACAGGTTATGGAGCAGGTTGCTCCACTCGGCCCTGCCTATCAAGCCGGAACAATGGCTGGTAATCCTGCGTCTATCTCTGCGGGTATCGCTTGTCTGGAAGTCCTGCAAGGCGAAGGTGTATATGCGGAGATGGAACGTCTTGCGATTGATCTGACAACAGGCCTTCAGGCTTCTGCAGATCGTCATGGCATTGCATTAACCATTAACCGAATTCGTGGTGCATTTTCCACCCACTTCTGTGACCACCCGATTACGAACTATGATCAAGCCCAGGATACCGACGGTGAACAGTTCGCTTCCTTCTTCCGTCATATGCTGAATCGTGGCATTAATCTGGCTCCTTCCAAATATGAAGCCTGGTTCCTGACTACTGCACATACGGACAAGGATGTTGCGGAAACACTCGAAGCCGCAGAAGCTTCCTTCAAAGCTATGGCTCAGGCGTAGACCGTTATCTAACAAGAACAATTCACACGTCGCAGCATAGCATGTTACTGAAATTAATCACATTCACATGAAATAAGGCGTCCCACAAGCGATTAATCCGCTTGTGTGGACGCCTTTTGCAGTTTCACTATTTCCTCACGGATAATCCGCAGCCCTTCCTTGATCCGCTGCTTTGGAACATTGGATATATTTAACCGCAGCATTTTATCCTGATATATTTCCTGTGCGCCTTCCGGATAATATCGTTCTGTTGTATCGGCAATGACTCCCCGTTGGTCCAACCGGGACAGCAAGACCCTGAGCGGCATATCCTTAGGCAGCGGCAGAACCGTATGCTCCCCTCCAGTACGCGGTGCATTCGCAAATGGGCCGAAGTCTGGGAAGGCGTTAAGTTGTTGATACAATTTGTTCATCCGGGCAGCATAGCGGCTGCGGATGACTTTGCCATGGTGGGCAAACATCCCGTTACGGATATAGACCTCAAGTGCTGCCTGGGATAGTACCGCGGTGTCAATGTCGAGCATTTTTTTGTATTTACTAAACGATGCAGTAAGACTTGCAGGCAAAATAGCCACGCCAATCCGCAGGCCGGGAAACAGGATTTTGGAGTAACTTTTCAGATAAATGACTCGCCCTTCCGTATCATATGACCATAACGGGTCCTGCTTCGTGTTCTCTTCCAGATCAGCCAAGAAATCATCCTCTACCAGATAGACATCATAACGCTGCGCCAACCTGATCAATTTTTTCTTCTCAGCTGACGTCAGGGAAGTCCCAATCGGGTTGTGAAAACGCGGCATAACATAAAAAAATTTGATGTCTTCTTCGCGAAACTGTCGTTCGAGCGTGTCCCAATCTAGGCCACCCAGAGAGCGTCTGACCCCAGCAATCGGTACATTCAGACCTTGTAGAAGCGAAGGCATATTATGATAACCCGGCAGTTCCAGCATCACCTGCTTTTTCCCATTCGGAAAAGGCATTAGCGCCAGCACAGCAAGGGCCTGCTGCACCCCTGACGTAATAAAGAACTGCTCATTCCGGGCAAACACCTGATAATCGGCGAATTGCTTCTGCAGCAGATCAATTAATGAAGGTAAGCCTCTCTCAGTTCCATACAAAAACAAATCCGCCTGTTTCTTCTCCATAGCCTGATCCACACAATGGCGAAAATCGGAATAAGGGAATACTCGCGGATCAGGAGCTGCGGAGGCAAAATCCATTGGACCCTGCCATTCCCCATCCTCCACTTCGGCTCCATTCTGTACCGCATAATATCCGGACTGAGGCACCGCGTAGACCAGATGGCGTTCTTCCAGCCACTCGTACGCGCGTATGGCTGTACTTACGCTACATTGATATTGCTCAGCCAGAACACGCACAGCCGGCAGTTTGATGCCTTTATCCTGCCATTGTCCACTGTTCTGCTGGCGCAATTGGTCCTGAATCCATTGCTTAAGTGATTCAGCAATAATTTCGTACTTTCTCATTGGATTCTGCCTCTCCTCCGACTTCAGCATTACTTTAAGTGTACCGGTACAGTATACGTTTTTGTCTATTGTACCACTATTGGTCTGGCAGTATATTGAATAAGGTCAGACAGCGTACGCAGCAACATATGCGCCGTTGAAGTAATAAAGAAAAACCGTATTATTGGAGGAAACCCTATGAACAATAGCCAGACTAGAACATATGCATATGTAGCAGCTGTTTTATATGCAGCCATTATTGGTTTATCCTTTTTATTCGTTAAAATGACGGTAAGTGTCGCACATCCAATTGATGTATTGGCACACCGTTTTGCCTTGTCGTTACTTGTAGTCAGCATTCCTGTTATTTTTGGATGGATCAAGATCAAGCTAACCCTTCGTGATCTGTGGCGTATCATTCCGCTCGGGCTGCTCTCTCCTGTTTTGTTTTTTGCCTTTCAGGCATTCGGGTTAGTCTCGTCCAACTCATCGGAAGCAGGGATTATCCAGGCGATGGCCCCCGTTTTCACACTTGTGTTGGCCTCTATCTTTCTAAAAGAACGTACATCCCTTTTGCAAAAACTGTTTCTACTGTTGTCCGTGGCGGGTGTGATCTTTATTTTCTTGATGAAAGGAAGCGGGATGTCGGCAGGCAATTTTAAAGGTATTGCTTTATTGCTGCTCTCCACAGTGTGTTTTGCAGGTTATGGTGTATTGGCAAGACCCTTGGCGCAGAAATATAAACCGATGGAATTGACCTGGGTGACCCTGATGGTTGGATTTATCGTCTTCAACGCAGCTTCCCTGATTCGTCACGCGTCGAGCGGAACCATGGTGGATTATGTGAAGCCACTCGGAGATGCATCTTACCTAGGAGCACTGGCCTATCTGGCCGTCCTCTCCACCATGTTCTCCACGCTGCTGGCGAGTTATGCCCTGACTCATCTGGAAGCTTCCAAAATGAGTGTATTCAGTAATTTGTCCACGCTCATTTCGATTGCTGGCGGAGCCTGGATATTGCATGAACCAGTGTATGGATACCACTTTGTTGGAGCCCTGCTGATCATCGCTGGTGTACTTGGCACCAATATGAGCGGAAGAAAACGTGGGCTGGTCAATCCAGATAAAGCATGATACAATGTGAAAAATTGTAAACGGACGTTATCAACAATGATGAAGAGAAGTACACAGGACAGGATACCTCAGAGAGCCGGCGGATGGTGTGAGCAGGTGTATCGGTCATGTGGAAATGGGCTTCGGAGTTCCGAGTTGAACCCGTTCTGCCACCTGTACTCAGGAGCGCGGATCGTCAGTAGGCAAGGCGGCATGTTCAGCCGTTATCCATGGACAGGATATCGATAAGGCATATGTGAGCTTTCCGCATATATTTATCCGTATCCCTCAAGTGGGCCGCAACCAGCGGCCAATTAAGGTGGCACCGCGAAGCATAAGCTTCGTCCTTCTATTCTGTTCCCGTCTGGGAAACAGGATGAAGGACGAGGCTTTTTTTGATTTAATTTCTTTATTAGTACAACTCAACATTTACACAAGAACGGAGAGGACAGAAATAACCTGAAGAAGCGGAGTGTTCGCCTTTATCCCCAGATTTCACCTTTGTAAAAGTGTATCAAAAAATCAGGGGATAACAGCGATCGGAAGGTTGTTCTGTCATCGAAGTGACAAGTGTAAATAATCTTTAGTTCGACTGAGAAAGATGCAGGCTGAAAGGAGGTGATGGTCGTGGAAGACGGCTGGTGGCGTCAGCAATTATGGATCGCAAAATCACAACATCAAAGGAGAATAAACCATGAACAAGAACAAAGACATTATTTTAACCGGCGACCGAACAACCGGACAGCTTCATCTCGGCCATTACGTGGGCAGCCTGCGCAGTCGGGTGCAATTGCAGGATGAGTACAAAACGTATATTTTACTGGCTGATGTACAGGCGCTCACGACCCACTATGACCAACCGGGGCTGATTGCAGACAGCGTGCATCAAGTGACACTTGATTATCTTGCCGTAGGTATCGATCCCAATAAAGCCACTCTGTTCATCCAGTCGATGATTCCGGAAATTGCCGAGCTAACTGTCATTTTCTCCATGTTTGTCACGGTGAACAGTCTTCGGCATAATCCTACGATAAAAAACGAGGCGCGTGACCGTGGTTATAAGGATCTCTATTACGGATTTCTTGGATATCCCGTCAGCCAAGCTGCGGATATTGCGTTCTGCAAAGCAACCCTTGTTCCAGCGGGAGAAGACCAGATCCCACATATCGAAACAGCGCGGAAACTGGTACGGAGGTTCAATGAATTATATTCCCCAGTTCTGCCTGAACCACGTATTCTGACCGGAGAACGGCTGGGCGGACTGGATGGCGTGGGCAAAATGAGCAAAAGTATGGGCAACGCCATCTCGTTGAATGCTCATCCTGATGATGTATATGCCAAGCTGTCCAAGGCGAAAACTGACCCTGCACGCATTCATCGTTCTGATCCGGGACATCCAGATATTTGTCCGGTGTTTGCCTATCACCAGCTGTTTCGAAAGGATGAGGCTGCTGAGATTCATGCGAACTGTAGTAACGGCACCATTGGTTGCAAGGATTGCAAAAAGATTGCAGGTACTGCAATTAACGAACTGCTCTCCCCTTTCCGTGAACGGCGAAATTACTATGAACACCGTGGGCATGAAGTGAAAGAAATCCTCGTGGAAGGTACACGTCAGGCCCGTCAAGCTGCACGTGAGACAATGCTAGAGGTTCGTGAAGCGATGGGAATACGTTATTTCGACTGACGGTATGAGAAGGCTTGTTCACGTTAACACTGCTGAGAACAGTATATTGGGAAAAGAGGTCCCCTCAGCATGAAACCAACACAGCCTTCTTTTTTGCAAGCCATGATGTTAATGATGTTATCTGTCGGCCTGATCAGCCACGTCCTGATCATCCCTGCCCTTTTGTCTTCAGCCAAAAGGGATGCATGGATATCCGTTCTGTTGTCTGCAGGACCTTATCTTATATTCACTCTAATGCTTGCGTATGTTTCTCGTTTTCTCCAGCACCAAACCCTGCATGAATGGCTGACTTCCCATCTTGGCAAGCCTCTTGGCATGCTGTTTCGGGTGGGAAACAGCCTCTTTTTTCTGTCCGTGATCTACTTCACTCTGCATGATACCACCACTTGGGCCAAAACCAATTATCTGACGGAGACGCCAATATTGGTTACAAGCATTGCCCTGATGTCTCTCTGTGCCTATGCGGCCTATAAAGGAGTACGCTCTCTGGCATTTACAGCAGGCTTGATCCTGCCTTTGGTTGTGTTGCTTGGCTTCTATGTCGCTATCGTTAATACACAATACAAGGATTACAGTCGTCTGTTGCCTGTGCTTGAACATGGCTGGCATCCCGTATTTCATGGCACAGTCTACAGCCTTTCAGGCATGTTTGAGTTGCTGTTCATCTGGTACTTGCAGCCCCACCTCTCCAAGCGGATACGTGTATGGCAATACCTGATGCTCGCATCAATTATTCTTGGTCTAACCCTTGGCCCACTTATTGGGGCAATCGTGGAATTCGACCCTTTCGAAGCTGCCAAAATGCGTTATCCGGCCTTTGAAGAATGGCGAATTGCCTCCTTGGGCAAATATATTGCCCAGACTGATTTCTTTTCCATTTACCAATGGCTCGCCGGTTCTTTCACCCGGATTAGTCTGGCCATGTATATTGTAGTAGAAATTTGGAATATTAAGAGCGCCTCCAGAAGGATCATATGTTGTGCCACTCTTGGCGTTTTATTTATTCTTTCCATGCTGTATCCTCTGGATGATATGACATTCGAAAAGCTGCTTGTCCAGTACATATTCCCGTTCAATCTCATGTATCTGAGCGGACTAGCGGTAGTTGCAACAGCAGTTGCATACATCAGTTCACGCCATCAGAGGAGGAAACATCATGGAGCACCAAACGATTGACACCACGTCCCATGAAACACTGCTTGCCTCTTTCGAAGAGCAGTTTGATCCCTGCGCAGATGTTGTTATTCAGACCTTTCCAGCCAAAGATGAAACCGATATGTCGGTAATTATGCTCTATTGCGATGGTTTGGTGGACGGTAAACAAATCAACCAGTTTATTATCCCACGGCTGGAACAGCATTCTCTGTTCATAGAAGAAGCACACCCCAAAGAATTGGGATTAACCTTGAATCCAATAGAAGATCTTACAGATACAGAGAATTTAAATCTGCTGATTTTTAGCGGACAATTACTGCTTATTTTCGGAAATGGTGATCAGTCCTGCAGTCTAGATATCGCGAGTATACCAGGAAGAAACCCTGAGGAGTCAGCAATCGAGTCATCAATTAAAGGACCTCGGGACGGATTTACTGAAGAGCTGTCCGTAAATATCGGCCTCATTCGCAAACGAATGAAAACCTCTTCCATGTGTTATGAGAAATATGTTAAAGGTGGTCGTACCCAGACCTCTATTGGTCTGTTGTATGTCAAAGACATCATTAACCCGGATATTCTGAAAGAAGCACGCAAGAATCTCGACCAAATTGAAATCGATGGCATTCTTGGTACCTCTATTATGGAACGTGCAATTATGGGGGGAATTCGCAGTATCTTCCCACTCACGGATAATACGGAGCGACCCGATTATGTCGTGGACTCTCTTTTAAATGGGCGATTTGTGGTTCTCATTGAAGGTTCACCGGTAGCCATTATCGCTCCAACCACTCTGTTTAATCAGCTAAAATCGCCGGAAGACGAGAGTACCCCCTTTTTCATCGTTACTTTTGAGCGAATTTTGCGCATTTCCGGATTATTGATTGCTTGTTTCTTTCCTGCCTTTTATATTGGCCTGACCAGTTTCAATGTGGAGCAGATCCCCTTGCCCCTGCTGGCAACCATTTCAGGCACGCGGATGGGTCTACCCATGCCAGTAACGCTGGAAGCATTTTTAATGATATTTATGTTCGAGCTATTTAATGAAGCTGGCCGCCGACTCCCACGTGCCTTGGGACAAACCGTCAGCGTCGTAGGTGGACTTATTATTGGAGATGCAGCTATTCGAGCAGGAATTACTTCTCCCACAATCATAGTCACGGTCGCTATCTCGGTGATCTCCAGTTATATTCTGGTGAATACCGTGCTCAGTGGGGCTACTGCTCAAGTCCGGATTGGGATGCTAGTCATTTCTTCCATTCTTGGGTTATTCGGTTTCATGATTGGACTGCTTGGTCTGCTGGTGCACCTCGTATCCTTGGAGTGTTATGGTGTCTCATACCTGTCACCCGTCTCTCCTTATATACCCGGCGACTTCACCCAAGCCGTCTCCATGCCCCCTTCCATGAAACGAACCAAACGCCCAGCCGTACTCCATACCCAGGATTCCACTCGCCGGAGGAAACGCTCGTGACAAGATGGATGGCTAAGGTTAGCTTGCTTATAAGCTGCTTTATCCTGTTGACCGGGTGCTGGGATTCAAAAGAGGTTCAGAGCATTAACTTTATCACGGCTGTAGGAATAGATTATGTAGACAACCAATACGTTGCTTACGCTCAGCTCATTGATTTCTCCAGTATTGCCAAACAGGAAGGGCCAACTTCAAGGCAAGCAAGTGATATCTGGATCGGACGGGGTGAGGGTTCTACGCTGAGTATGGCTATTGATGATCTATATCAAACTTCTCAGCAACAAACGCTGTGGACCCATGTAAAAGCGATTGTTTTATCCAAAAATGTGTTGAATGGACGACTGGAGGATGTCTTCAATACACTGTTGCATTCAGGCCAACTGAGATATACCCCTTGGCTCTACGGTACAGAGCATAACATTACAGATGTACTCTCTCCCTCTGCCCTGCTGAACCAATCCGCCCAGACGATCGAGCTGTTTGAACCTATGAAGCTGTACAAGCAACATTCCGGTTATGAACCCATCCGGCTACATCAGCTCCTTGACGGATTTCGGGAGCCTGCTTCCGTTATTCTTTTGCCGTCCATTACCAATCAGAACCAGACCTGGTATAACGGGGATGAAACACCCCCGCTGATTAGAATGGATGGGTTTTACGTCATTTCAAACGGTAAAAATCAAGGCAGGGTTACGGGTAAGGACGCTGATGGCGCACGATTCGTGAATTATGACCGCGTCTATCAATATCCATTGTACGTATACAGCAACGGGAGCAAAATGCCGGAGCTGACGCTTAGGCTTAATAACCCAAAGACAAAGATTAAGGCGAGGAAAGAAGGAAACGGTGTTACATTTGACTTGATTACTTCGGTTAAAGGCGCCATCATCGAGGATCATGACTCTCATCGTTCTCCCCATGTCATGGAAAAGGCAGCGGAGAAACAGATTGAGTCCGAAATCCGCAATACGTTTGAAAAAACCAAATCACGCAAAGTTGATTCCTACGGTTTTGTGGAACATCTATATCGTCATGATCTCCCTTTATGGAGACAAGCGGTATATAAAAGGACTAATCCACTGGAGGGGTTTAAACTCGGTAAGGTGGAGGTTCATGTGAAAATCCTCAATGCCAGTACGTATAAATACGATGAGTAACGCAAAAAGACGATAAGTAGCCTGCAGTCCATGCAAGGTTACTTATCGTCTTTTCATTTTATAATTCACATGTTATCCCAGTGGAAACGCCATAACACTCATGAGTGCCAGTTCAGGCTGAGTGGTATCCAAACGACTGTACTGTACGATAACAGGAACATTGCTGGCGACGGTAATGGCATAGGGTACTCCCGGAGGGATAAGTTGTTCACCCGATCTCAGCGAAGCTGTCCGGATATGCTTTGTTCTCCGCGCAGGAACCTCAGCAACGATATCTTCGAGCGGTTCCCTGTCTTCAAAGTAAATCGTTATTTGCAGCTGTGCATCCACTGTGCCTGTATTTAATACACAGATGCTCTCATGGCTCTCAAGCGAGCCCGAGCTGTCCGGTGGAATATAACCATCGGGGATCACCCAGTAGGTGTGACCTGTCGCAGTGGAAGATATTTTATGTGCTGAAGTGTTTGTCTGATCCTGTGCCATTAATAATTCCTCCTTTGCTAATGCAATAATTAGTTAAACGCACGGGAGGCTCCCGGGGCAGGCGCTGCGGTGGGCGGATCGGGCTGTGGGCCGCTGTTGGTTCGGGATTTCTTCCTCATTCCCCCCTCAGCAGGAAAAATCCCGCTCCAAAGGCGGACGCTTCGCTCCCTCTGCTCCGATTCCGCCCTCCTCCTTTGCTAATGCAATAATTAGTTAAACGCACGGGAGGCTCGCGAGGCAGACGCTTCGGCGGGCGAATCGGGCTGTGGGCCGCTGTTGGCTCGGGATTTCTTCTCATTTCCACTTCAGCAGGGGAAATCCCGCTCCAAAGGCGGACGCTTCGCTCCCTCTGCTCCGATTCCGCCCTCCTCCGCTGCAACGCTCGCCCTGGCTTTTTAAAGGCTTATTGCCTTCGCTATGCTCGCTGGGCAACTTAAAAAGCATCCTTGCTCGTTACTTCGTTAACTCGCTGAATAAAAGCAAGGCTAACTCGCGTGCAGGCGCTGCGGTGGGCGGATCGGGCTGTGGGCCGCTGTTGGCTCGGGATTTCTTTTTCATTTCCCCTCAGCAGGGGAAATCCCGCTCCAAAGGCGGACGCTTCGCTCCCTCTGCTCCGATTCCGCCCTCCTCCTTTGCTCCCTCACCTCAAATACATTTGCAGCGGCTGCAGGCGCAGCTCGCGGATGGCTTCCGCTACCTGCATGGCGAGGCGACGGGCACCGCGCTCCTGAAAATGCGTGTTATCCTCCACGCCTGCTGGGAAGTTTACATACTCACCCGGCAGCACCCACATGAAGTCCTCCTTGCTGCCTTCAATGCCCGCTTGCTCGAACAGAATGCGGCTTCGCTCAGCCAGATCAATCAGCGGTACCCCTTCCTCTTGTGCCAGCTCACGCACGGCGACGATATAATCGCCATGGGTGTCGGTCAATGTTCCGTCATCAGCGAAATAGCGCCGATGCACGGGTGTCACGAGCACCGGATGAGCCTTAGCTTCGCGGGCGGCATCGATATACTTTTTCAGATATTCCTTATATGTTGTGAAAGGCTCCGTTCCCCGGTCAGGGTCCGGCTTCTCATCGTTATGTCCAAATTGAATAAACAGAAAATCTTCCGGTTTCATCTTCTCCAGAATGGCATCCAATCTGCCTTCATTGATAAAGCTTCGGGAACTGCGTCCAGACTGGGCATGATTATCCACAGCAACATCATGTTTGAACTGTGCGGGTAACAGCTGCCCCCAGCCACAGTATGGATATCCACTTTCCGGCTGATCTGTCACTGTAGAATCACCAGCGAGAAATACTGTCATCGTTTGATTGGCAAGCGTGATCTCCAATGCATTAATCCGTGGTGCAGGACCGGAGAAGGATAGTCGGAGCTTCCCGCCACGAACCACAACCGAGAATCGAACCTCTGCACATTGCCCAGGAAGTGTACGTATGGTTGGCAGCATCAATCTTCCCTCTCCGGCTTTGACTCGGGTGATCGTCTCCGCCAAGTCATCCCCTGCAGTTAACAAAACCTGATAGGTTCCATCGGGAACTTCAATGATGAAAGATGCCTTGAGTGGAATACAAAAGCTTGAACGCAATCGGGCAGACACATTGGCCTGCCCTTGTTTGCCGTTGTTAGTCTGACTGGTATCCGATACTTCGTCTTCACTTATCCGTTGCTTCTCATACACAAGGGAGCCGGATTCAAAACCGTATCCCCCCTGTTTTTCATATGCGGTGCTGGCAGTTACTTTCAAATAACCATCAATCTCACCTGTACTGCCAGAGTCCGGTCCAAAATTGAACTTCCAATGGGTAACGGCCTCTTTACCGCCCTCTACCATTACCTCCGTGGCAACGGCCTGACTACCCTGGGCCTTATTCAATAAGAACAACCTCCTTGTTCAACATGCTAATCCAGGTTTGGATCCAGAATGAATACCGTTTATCCTTTCAGTCCACTGGTGCTCATGCCCTGTACAATTTGTTTCTGGAAAATAAAGAACACGGCTACAACAGGTACGAGACTCACAATGGACATCGCGAACATCGCTCCCCAATTGGAGGCAGACTCACTGTCCAGGAACATTTTCAGCGCCATGGAGACCGTATATTTATCCGGCGAGTTCAGATACAATACTGGACCGAGCAGATCCTCCCATCTCCAGTAGAAGGAGAAGATCGCAGCCGTTGCGAGTGATGACTTGATGAGCGGCATAATAATCTGTACATACAGTCTGAACTTGTTACATCCATCAATGGTAGCCGCCTCATCCAACTCTTTCGGAATTGTACGAATGAACTGAACCATCAGGAAGATAAAGAATGGCATCCCGAAGAACGTAGGTACAACGATCGGCAGAATGGTATTCAACCAGCCAAGCTTCGTGAAGATAATATATTGGGGTACAAGTACAACGTCATGCGGCAACATCAGAGTCAACATCATCAGAGAGAACCAAAAGTTACGTCCTTTGAAGTTGAGTCTGGCAAAACCAAAGGCGATCAGCGATGAGGATAACACGGCACCAATCGTAGAGATGACCACAATAACAAGTGAGTTGGTGATGTAATCCATAAACGGTCTTCCGCCTGCGCCTTTCCAGCCATCCGCATAGTTACTCCAGATCCATTCCGTAGGGAACAAGGACTCGGCAGTTACGAAGATAGTACGACTTTCTTTGAATGAGCTGAAAAGCATCCATAGAACGGGATAAAGCATCAGGAGGGCCAAAGCTGCAACGAACAGGTGATAGATGGGCCATTTCACATTTCTCCAAACCATCGTTACTTCCCTCCTTCGGATTCATAAAACACCCAGAACTTGGATGTCAGGAACACCGCGACTGTGAGTATACCGATCATAATAAGCATGATCCAGGCCATGGCCGAAGCATAACCCATGTTGTTAAACATAAACGCCTGACGGAACAGATACAGCGAGTAAAGCATCGTACCGTCCATTGGACCACCCTCGCCTTTAGAGATGATATATGCAGGTACAAAGGTCATAAATGCACCGATCGTTTGCATAATCAGGTTGAACAGAATGATTGGACTGAGTAGCGGTAAGGTGATACCAAAAAATTTGCGTACCGGGTTGGCACCATCCACACCTGCTGCTTCGTACATCTCGGGAGAGATATTTTTCAGACCGGCGAGGAAAATAAGCATGGAAGATCCAAACTGCCAAACAGACAGCGAAATCAGCATAACCAGAGACGCATTCGGGTCACCAAACCAGCTGATAGGTCCGATTCCGATTGCTGTTAATGCACTGTTGATGACACCCTCATTACTGAAAAGGTTACGCCACATAATCGACACGGCCACACTACCACCGATAATGGACGGTAGGTAGTACAAGGTACGATACGTTCCGACCATACGGGATCCCGTATTCAGGATCATGGCTACGAAAAGCGCGAAAACCAGCCTTAGAGGGACACCAATAAACACATACAGGAACGTTACTTTAACCGAATTCCAGTACTTCGGATCATCAAAGAACATTTTGGTGTAGTTGTCCAGCCCAATCCACCGCGGAGAGGTGAACAGGTTATAACTCGTAAACGACATGTATAGGGATACAAACATCGGAATCAGCGTAAAGCCCAGAAAACCGATGATGAAAGGACTAATAAAAGCATACCCGGTTAAGTTTCTGCGCAACGACGAATATTGCCTCAACGGAACGAACCTCCTTTATTGATCTGCTTGCTTACCACAGCCTTACTTCGGGCTACTGGACGGGGAAAGGCCCTCGCGTTATGCGAGTAGCCCTGTTCCCGTCCATCCCGGTATTGGGATGAGCAAGCGATCATTCAACTGTTATTTATTGTTGGCAAGAACCGCCTCGGCATTTTTGCGGAATGTCGCTGCTGCTTGTTCCGGTGTAACCTTACCAAAGTTCAGTTCCTCTACGACATCCGCAAGAGATGCGATTACTTCAGGTGAACCAACTGGTGGAGGCGGGCTCATTGGGGAGGCCTTAGGCTCCATGGACGCTACGAATTCAAATACCTGTTTCGTTGCATCACTCAGCTCAGGAGCGATAGCCTCCTTGATTTTGCCCGAGATCGGCACACCGCGCTCGCCTTTGATCAGTTTGTTAGCTTCCACATCGTTCACCCAGAAATCGATGAATTTGGCCGCTTCTTCCTTCACTTTTGAATTCGAAGTAACAGCCCAGTACATACTTGGTTGCATGTAAAGTCCTTTTTCCATATCAGGTCCAGGCATAGGAGCGAATTCCAGTGGACGATTGGCAACCTGTTGTACGGCTACGAATTGGTTGGACCATTGCCAAATACCAACTCCTTTTTCCTTGACCAAATCGGATTCCTCGATGATACCTTTCGTCTGGTTAGCCAGATCCGGGGAAGGCGCTGCACCCTGCTCGATCATCCGGCGCATGAGTCCGAAGAACTCAACGAATAGTTTGTCGTCATCATATCCAAGCCCCGTTCCTTCAGCATTGTAGAGGGACAATCCTTTGGTACGCAAGAAATAGTGGAAGAAGATATCCGGCGCTACGCCCCCGTCCAAAAGAGTCCTTTGGCAGCCGTTTGTTTGCCAAGCTCTTCATACGATTCCCAAGTCATATTTTCGGGAATGGCATCCACACCCGCTTTTTTGAGCAGAGCCGGATCATACTGGAAACCCAGTACGTTAACACCGGCAGGTACTCCATATTGTTTGCTGTTGATAACGCCTGTGCTGATAACGTTCTCGGATACATCGTCCACTTTAATCTGGTTTCCGAGGTACGGGGACAGATCTTCGAGCTGTCCATTCTGTGCATATTGGCTGATGTAGGAAATATCCATCTGAACAATGTCCGGCAGTTGGTTCGCTGCAGCTTGTGGAGCGAGCTTTTTCCAGTAGTCATCGAATGAAGCGTATTCCACATCAATTTTGACGTTCGGGTTTTTCTCTTTGTACAAGTCAATGACCTTCTGTGTATATTCGTGACGTGCATCCGATCCCCACCATGCGATACGAAGTGTTACCGAACCATCCCCAGATGATTCGCCCGATCCTCCGCTGCTGCTGCATGCCGTTGTTAATACCAGCAATGCCGCCATCATCAGGAATATCGCCTTTTTCACCATGCCAATCTCCCCTTTTATGTTGAAATGGTTGTGTGAACGAGTTATCTTCCACTTTCTGATAACGCTTTCACGAACTTTATATTGTCATTTTCGCAAATGTCGGACCAGAGTTGAATACACAAAACCGTCTTGTTGGTTCAAAAAACAGAGGAGGACAACTGCACCTCTATCGGCACTGTTAGTCCCCCTCATATATCGAATAGATGATCGTCAGTCAATTGTTATAAGCCAGTTCTGCGGAATTCGGTAGGTGTCATGCCGGTCCACTTCTTGAACACCTGACTAAAATATTGTGAGTTCCCCCCAAAGCCAAACAATTCGGCAAGCTCAAAAACCTTCACATCTCCACCTCTGCGAATATGGTCGCAGGCACGCTCAATGCGTAAACGATTCACATAATTGGAGAAGTTTTCTCCCGTCACTTTTTTGAATATCTTGCCGAGATAATCCGGATTCATATATAACATCTGATGGGCAACCCCATTAAGAGAGAGATCAGCTTCGCCATAGTGGCGATCCACAATATCCATCATCTTCTCTACGGCAGAAGACTGACGGCTAATATGATTTTTGTAGTAACCGGAGGTTAACCGGGCTGCGCTGCTGGCGACAAAGGATTTTAAGCCAGACAATGTGTCGATATGGGGCAGTTCTGCCATACGCTGGGTAAATTCCGTCGCCTCCTCGGGAGGACAGACATGAATCATTGCGGAGTACAACTGAACCACATACGAACGAGTAATCCCAATCTCAAGCTGCTGACCGGACAAAAGCTCGAACAGGCGATCCACTTCAGCTGCAGCTTCTTCCGTATTGCCTGACTTAATCAACTGACAGAGCTGCTCTGCGTCTTGTTCAACATGTACCCCATCACATTCCCCGGCCAGCTCCAGATCACTTTTGGTAATCAGCTTGCCTTCGCCGATAAAGAAGCGGTGGTTCAGGCATTGCAGTGCCTCACGGAACAAACGCCGGGACTGAATCATTCGATCTGCTTCGCTTAGGGCAGCCGTAACTTCCAATTTATATAATCTGGTGAAAGCAGCCCGCACTTCCTCAATGCTCTCCTTCAGACCAACCGGATCGGCATAATCCCCCAATAAAATTAACAGTTTGCCTTCAATGGTAGTGCTTAACAGAACATGGAGCAGTAGATCACTGGCAATGTTTTTGATTGCAAATAGATGACTATAATCATGTTCATCCGCAATCCGGAACAGCAGCAGCCGAACTTCGTTATCCTCTAGCTCCAGATCAAACAGCTCCTGATAATACTCCAAATCAACCGGACCATAGGTTTGGTTCGTCATAAACTCCAGCAGGAACTGCTCCTTGACATGTGGTAGCACTCGCTGCAGCCGCTGTTTCATCTCTCCGGCGACATGTTCCTTTACCTGGGCATCCTGGTGTTCTTGAAGCAACTCGGACAAGGCATCGTGAATCTGGTTCTCGTTACACGGTTTGAGCAGATAATGTTTCACTCCATATTGCATGGCCCGGCGAGCGTATTCGAACTCTTTGTAGCCAGACAACATGATAAAGCGAAGTCCAGGATAAGCTTCGGAAGCTTTTTCAATGAGTCCAAGACCATCCAGGCCAGGCATTGAAATATCTGTAATGATAATATCCGGTTTGGAATGACCGATTTTATCCAGTGCTTCAATTCCGTTTCTCGCGGTATCCACCAGTTCCGTTCCCGCTGCAGCCCAATCCACGACTTGCGAAATCCCCTCCAGAATGACACGTTCATCATCTACGAGCATCACTTTGTACATCGTCATCGTCCTCTCTAATCCAAGGTATTCTGATCGATACTACGGTCCCTGATCCGGGATTGCTGCTCATGATCATTTCGCCTTCTTCGCCGAAGGTCAATCTGATCCGTTCTTTGATGTTCGACAGTCCGATCCCCTGTCCCCTCGTCTGTACGCGTCCCTCTTGCAATTGCTCCAGAAATTCGGGAGTCATACCCGGACCATCGTCCTCCACCTCAATTACAACGTTGTCTCCGTCTGCTCTCGCCCGAATCCGAATACGGCAAGGTTCTATGCTTGGCTCCAATGCATAATGAATGGCGTTCTCTACCAATGGCTGCAGGGTTAACTTCGGAATGCGTGCAGTGCCCACTTCAGGCGCAATATCCATGTCAAAATCAAGTCTTTCCTCGAATCGCGTGTGCTGGATCGTCACATAACTGCGGACAATATCCAGTTCCCTTTCCAAAGTAATCCACTTCTCGGACATGTTCACTGAGCTTCGCAGCAGAAATCCGAGAGCCTCAACCATTTCGGAGATTTGATGCTGCTTCTGCACTTTGGCAAGCCAGTTGATTGATTCCAGTGTGTTATATAGAAAATGTGGATTAATCTGAGCCTGAAGCGCTTTCAATTCGGTCTCTCGGATCACGAGTTGCTTCGCATAATTCTCGTCAATGAGTTCGCGTATACGCTGTACCATCATCTTGAACGTGCGATGCAGCAACCCCACCTCGTTCTGCGAAGATGCTGGGACATTGCCCAGCGCTGCTTCCTCCAGCTTATCCAGATCGCCTTTTTCAATATTGCGCATCTTCTTGATCAACTGGGCGATGGGCTGTGTAATGCTGCTAGAAAACTTGGCTCCAAATATAAGCGCCGCCAGGAATATCATGATAAAAATAACAGTCACCAGCTGTTTGACAAACTGGATCTGCTTAAACATTTGGTCAAAGGGCGTCATGTACAGATACACCCAATTGGTATACGGAGAATTCGCACGGGCGACGAAATTTCTTCCCTGCTCAAACATGGCTATCCCATAAGGCTGAGTGCGCTTTAGCTCAGACTCAATTTCAGATTTACTGACCGTCGACTCTGTTGGGTAGATTACTTCCCGGCCATCTGTAATTAATAGCTGTGAATCCTCTGCCGGGTGCTGCATCTGATCCTGAACAATTCGATCCAGTCGTACACGAATAACCAGAGTACCCAGCTTCTCCAGCGTGAATGCTCCACCGGTAAAAGACTTTACCTGTCTAACCGACAGTAATCTGGCTTGTTGGTCCCCGCCTGTGTACCAGGCATTGGAGCCTGAATATTGCTGTCCCAAAGCAACCAATTCTTTTTGCTTCTTCTCGGAGATCCCTTCACGGTTTCCAGCTGCCATAATATTATTATCATTATCGATAAAGATCATGGAATAGACGTATTTCTCTGAACCTGCATATGCCACCAGTCTGTTGGTAATTTTTTTGCGCAAGCCATTTTTCTCATATCCTGATTCAGCCTTATCCAACTGAAGTAGATATTGCTGAAGAGGCTCGTCAGACATAACCTTGAAGGATAGATTAGAGATCTCACGCAGTTGGTTCTCGATGCCCACCGAAGACATATTAAGTACCTGTGAAGATTTCTCATAGATTTGTCGGTCATAAATACCGAACACATACCCCAAGACAGATACATAGAATGTGAAGCTGATCATCATCAGTAGTCCAATGAGGAGAATGGTTTTATGATGAATTGGTAATTTCGTGAAAGCGTTTTTAATTCTACTCATCCAAAGCGCTCCTTTGGCTCGCGAAGGGTGCTGTCATTCGAAACTGTTTTCGATCTACTGTAAGTTATTTTCATATTTACACATCCATGGTCAGATGACAAGTCATATTTATGCAACATTTTAGGTCATTTTCGAAGGTGTGTCTCTTTGTACTTGCATGAAAACAGACGCAAAAACAGCCAGTTTCCCTGAAAGGATCAAGGAATCTGGCTGTTCGATATCATGCTAAATAGTGTATAAAAGTACTACTTATTGTTATGGATTTACAAATACCGTTTTTAACTTGGCTACATACTGGACATCAAAGCCAAGACCCTCGGCTACCATGGCGAGAGGTACATACGTTTTGGATTCTGTACCCACCTTGCTCAGGAATGCGGGTGTATCCACGGCTACAGATGCACCATTCACCTGAACAGCCGTTGCACCAATCTTAACAGCAACCTTCCGATCTCCGTATGTAATCGTTGCGGTTGAGGTTTTGTTATCCCATACCGTGGTTGCGCCCACGGCATTCACGATATCCTGGATCGCCACAAAGTTCTTACCATTGCGGTTAATTGGTTTGTACGGTGTATTCAGCGTTTTACCACTGACGATGATATTCATCGGTTGGCCTGCAGCAGGAGCCGTCAGTTTGGTGTAATCGCCCCAGATTGTTTCTGCGAACACTTGGGCAATCGCTTCATATCCGAACTGATTCGGGTGGAAATCGCGGTCTTTAATCATATGAGTCATCGTGCCTTCACCGCCAACAAACTCCTTGGCGACATGAGCGACTTTTACATCAATCCCTTTAGCGGAAAATTCAGTCGCAATTCCATCAATGGTCGCAGTAAACCCTTGGGAAGCTTCCATCAGTTTCGCATAGAGCGCTTTGCCAGCTACTTCAGGCATGGGTTGGTACTGGTCTGCGATTACGATTTTGGCATTAGGATTAATCTCATAAATATCATTGATAACTGCGCTAACATTGGCTGTATAAGAAGATAGCAATTCCTTCACTTTGGCTTCCAGTTCTGCATCACTCAACTTATCTGCTGAACCGAGCAACTCGGATACATCGTTCCCGCCAATTGTGATGGCAACGAGATTAGCTCCAGCTACACTCTCCCGGATGACAGCAATATTGGCTCCAACTTGTGCCGCTCTTGGATCAGGAAGGCTCGGCTGAATAGCTTCGGAAGTGAGCGCTTTCCCTTCTTTAATCGCATCTGCAAAGTTTTTCAAACCACTGCTCTTCAATCCGGCAATACCATAGTTGTCCACCTGAGTACGTCCGTGAAGCAGACCTTGTTCCTGCAACCGTTCTACATAACCGTATGGCAGTTCTTTCAGGTTCGGCTCATACCCTACAGTGATGGAATCCCCCAATGTGACGAGGCGGAAATCCTTGGTTACCGCTACCGCATCTTTCTGTAAAGGCAACGATGATGTTACGCTTCCCGCTGGTAACGTATTGCTATCTGCAGCATGAGCAGACTGTGCGGATGATGCCAAAATCAGCATCCCTGCCAGCATACTTGCCGTTAATCCCGCGGCGGTACTTCTCCATATGCGTCTACGCTTCATTCTTAGAACACTCCTTTTTTCTCGTATCTATATAATAAAATATAATTACATATTACACTCTTCACTTCGATGACAGAAGTTCGTGTAACTCTATTCTAACATTATTAAAGGGGTGTTGTCGTCTGCACCCCTACCCGCACGAAAAACAGACTCCCAAATTTGGCAAGTCTGTTATCCGTTGAGTATAAGCAAGATGTCCACTCGTTAAGACTTTGATTTATTCGGGTCGGTATCCGGTTTGTTCCCGGCAGAACGCTCTAGGTAATGATCGTAGCGATCATCCACCTCACGTGCCATGTCCCGGTACTTCAACGTTTCTTCAACAATCGGATCCCGTTCTGTCTGAATGCGAACCTCGTACTTGGGAGGAATCAGCTGACGTTCACGTTTGTCAGCATCGCCGGACTCCTCCATGTCCCCTTCAGTCAGCATATCACTCAAACGTCGTTCCAGTTCTTTGGATTCATCCATTGTTGTTCGCTCCTTCAGTAAATTTTTACTCCAAACCTGTTGCGTTTGCTTTCTTCAGCACATCTGTCAGTGCATCATGAATCTTGCCATTGCTGGCAACCACATGACTCACGGACAGTTGGTAAGGCGCTCCCACGGTATCGGTAACCTTGCCGCCGGATTCCTCAACCAGCAGTGCACCTGCGGCGATATCCCATGGCTTCAAACCAACTTCGGTATAAGCGCTGAGGCGCCCCGCTGCAACATATGCCAAATGCAGGGCAGCAGAACCACCCGCACGCAGACTGCGTACTTGCGGTGCAAGCGCCTGAACAGCGGCCATATTGATCGGCAACGCGTAGGTTGTATCCGCTGGGAAACCAACCGCGATCAGGCTCTGTGCCAGTTCCTGTTCACCCGATACAAGCATCCGGTTTCCGTGCACGTAAGCGCCTTTTCCTTTTTCCGCAACAAACATCTCGTCACGGGAAGGATCGTAGATTACCCCTACAATCACCTCACCGTTATGGGCCAAAGCGATGGATACCGAATAGAACGGAAAACCGTGTACAAAGTTCGTCGTTCCGTCCACCGGGTCCACAATCCAGAGAAACTCTTCTTCCTCAGCTTCTTTCAGTGCCTTCGCTGATGCTTCCGGTCCCGGTTCCACGCCTTCTTCACCCAGAATGGCATGATGGGGAAAATGCGTCAGAATCAGGCGTCGGATCATCTGTTCCGCACCTTTATCGACTTCAGTAACGAGATCCTGCGGCGAATACTTGGTTCCGGGCTCTCCCACAGTTCCGAGACGGCTCTTGATCCACTCTCCAGCTTTGGAAGCTGCATTAATGGCGACGGCAGTATAGCTTTTGCTTGTCACGACATAAGGTGTTTTTTCCTTCTCATTCAAAGCGTTCACTCTACTTTCTATATCAATCTACGAAAAATTAAAATACTTGTTAAAAGTATACGCCCCGAGGGTCGTAAAGTTTCTCGTTGCCCAGGCCCCTTTTGGCGCTACGGATGAATGATAACCGTTGACTCGTCCACCCACTCCACACCCTCTTCGTGATAGAATGCTAGTTTCTGCATCAACTGCACCAGAGCTTCATCCTTGCGTTTGGCCTCAATCATCACATCAAGGGCAGGCGTATCTGCTGCAATATGACGTAAAAAAGCGAGCAATGGTTCCACCTCAACCCCATCCGCATGTCCTCGCAGGTCCTTCTCACTCTTTGGACTGGAGACGTGAATTTTGGGCGGTAACGGCTTGTCTGCCGGTGAATCCGCTTGAGCAAGCGGGGACTCCCACGTCTTCAATATATCCGGCCAAAGATCCCACGGCTGTTCGCCTTCATTGTTCACCCATTGATGGTGGATATCCAGCACCATGGGCAGCCCCATACGTTGACATACCGCAAGGGTCTCGGGAGCATTGAACGTTTTGTCATCATTTTCGAGCGTCAGCCGTTCCTGAATATCCCGATCCAGCTTTAGAAAATTTTCTTCAAAACGTAGCGCTGCACTAGGCTTGTCCCCGTATGCACCACCAATATGTATATTGTTCTTGGCAGTAGCATTCAGCCCCATGGCATCCAGCATACGTACATGATGACGAAGGTCGCGCATGGAGTTCCGCAGCACTTCCTCCCGAGGCGTACTGAGGACCGTAAAATGATCCGGGTGGAAAGACACACGCATCTCGTTCTCCTTCACAAAATCGCCAATCGCGGCAAAATCCTGCTTAAGTGCGGGAAACGGGTCCCAATCACTGAGATCCTCATGCGTTGCCAGCGGAATTAATTTGGAAGAGAAACGATATACATGAATATGGCTTCCTTTGTTGTGTCTGAGCAAGCGTAATGTATTATGCAAATTCTCGGCCGCAATCCGTTCAAGCTTGCGAATTGCCGCTTCCCTATCATCAATTTTCTTAAAGCTGGACATAGTCATCGTCCGGGAAGGTGAAGCATTCTCCACAAGCACAGACATTGCCACATAGCCAAAACGTACGAGCATGAATTTCTTCCTCTCTATTAGGGCGGGATTCCTTCCCGGCATATGAAGCCGGCAGTCTTCCCTTCACTTTATATAACCAAGTTTTACCCTAAAAGAGTGACCATAATCGTGTTTGGACAAATCCGTCCATTCGTTCGGGTACACATGTAACAAACTACCCCTGAGCCTGTTCACCAAAGAACATCTCGTCCGCGAGAGCAGTCTGAATGCGTGATTCTTCCTCGTTCAGTTTACGGATCAATTGCATCTCCACTTCGGTCACTTCTTGACCCTGGAAGTTAATCTCAGCAATGGAGACTACGATTTTTACGATGGCTACGGCCACGTTATCCGGTGTGTAAGCAATGACTTTCTGTCCGGTAGGAAATACGCGAAAACCTTGTTTTACCATTTTGCCACGGCCGTATTCAAGCAACTCGAACAGCTCTTGTTCATTCTTGAACTTGCACACGGAATTGAATTCGGTCTGAAATCCCATTCATACCCCTCCTTATAATGTCGTCCTTAGGCTACGCGTGTACGCCGTTCTCGTAGTTCAGCGCCTGCTTGCGGTTGTAGCGTTCCAAAGCCAGCTCAATCATACGATCCAGCAGTTCGGCATACGATACGCCCGTCTCACGCCATAAGAGCGGGTACATGCTGTATGGTGTGAAACCAGGCATGGTGTTTACTTCATTAATAAGCAATGCCCCATCCGATTTGCGAATGAAGAAGTCTGCACGGGAAATACCATTGCCTTCAATCGCACGGAATGCCTGCAATGCGGCCTCGCGGATGCGATCTGCGGCTTCCGGGTCTAGCGGAGCAGGGATCAGCATCTGAGACTGACCATCGATGTATTTGGCTGCATAGTCATAATATTCACCGGAAGATACGATTTCTCCTGGTACGGAAGCCATCGGTTCGTCATTACCGAGCACACTGACTTCAACTTCTCGTGCCTCTACAAACTCCTCAATGACTACCTTTGTATCGTATCGGAGAGCGAACTCAACGGCTTTCTTCAGTTCATCCCGGTTACGCGCCTTCGAGATCCCTACGCTGGAACCGAGATTGGCCGGTTTAATGAAACACGGATAGCCCAGTTGATCTTCCACCTGCAAGATCATTTCATGTTCGGTCTGCTTCCATTGAGTTGCGTTAAAATACGTAAAGGCACATTGGTCGATTCCGGCCTGCGCGAACAGTTTCTTCATGACCACTTTGTCCATGCCGCCTGCCGAAGCGAGTACACCTGCGCCAACATAAGGCATATCCGCCATCTCGAACATCCCTTGAATCGTGCCATCCTCACCAAACGTACCGTGCAGCAGTGGGAACATGACGTCCATCGCCTCTTCTCCGCCATATAAACGGCCGAACAGCGCGTTCAGCGCTTCCTGAGTTCCGCCCGCCGCCTGCTCCAGCTTCAAATCTTCAATCTGCGCGAATGGCGCGTGCATGACGGATCCTTTTTTCCACGTCCCCTGCTTGGAGATATAAAACGGAACCAGTTCATACTTCTCATAATCAAATGCGTTCGTTACAGCAAACGCCGTTTGCAGCGACACCTCATGCTCGCCTGACTTTCCGCCGTAAACGACGCCTACTGTTAATTTATCCATACTCATGCGTAACCTCCGATTATCTGTGCAATGATACTGCCATGTCTGTCATGTTCAGCACCACTTTTTATTCTGTTATCTAGACTTATTTTACACGGAACCGGATGTCCACGTCACCGAATCCCGTAAAATCTTTGACCATCAAAACTCATCTGCAATGTGAAAAAGCCGGTACACCGTCCGCTCGTTCCAAGCGTAAGAATCCCGGTAATCCCAAAAACGGTGGCGACTGCTGACTGTATGTGCGTTCACAAGCGGCATACCTCCCGCATCAAAAGCGGTCACAACGGTACTGTGCTGAAACCTGCCGTCCCCGTCCCAGTCGTAAAGGATTACATCTCCCAGCATTAACTGCTCTGGACGATCCACTTCGGTTGCTGACAATCCCCAGCTGCTGCCGGATAAATAACGCTCCAAACTATTGGACACGGCCCAACTGTAACTCCACATTTCAGAGCCATTCACATAGCCTTTGTACCACCATCCTGCTTCTCTTTTACCAGTATAGTGGATGGGTGCTTCCCCTGCAAAGAGACATTGGGACACATAATTGGTGCAATCTACTTCGAATTCCTCAAATGCCGGGTTTCCCGCATTCCACCACCGGTCCGCGTAGGCGACAGCCAGATCTCTGCGGTACAGCTGCTGCCTCGATCTCCTCCCCTGTCCCAATACTTCTCGGTTAAGCAGCGGCCGATTCATCGCCTGTACAAAATCGGCTTGTTGAAAAGGACGGCCCTCTCCTACCGGACGACGCTCCGGCACTTCACGTTCTACACGTGCAATGGTCCAAACTCCACCTTGCCTAAGAAAGGTCAGGCGTTCCCGTTCAATCCGGTCTTCCCGATGGGTCAAACCATTCTTCTCATAGAACAGCCTGCTGTACAATTGTACATCGACAATCGATTCATCTGCCCCATCCATAAGTGTCCGCACAAGCTTGGCGCTGGTCTCACTGCGAAGAGGCACGGCCCGCCGCTTGCGGTACCATTGGTCCAGTCTGGCCATCCGCTCTCCCCGTTCCATCACAAATTCCGGATCGGTGACAATCCGTTCGCTTGTCTGTGGGCGGTAGTCGATCTCACAGCGATTATACTGGTTCACGTAGGTATATAAGGCGCTCTTCCATTCGCGTTCCAAGCCTGTGTCCCCCTTTGGCATGAGTTCTGTCCGGAATGATCCATTGCATGAAAACTCTTTTTTATTTATATGAGAGAATTTCGGTTGTATGTGTCTGGTTCTGTTTTGAAGCCTTATTATGGGGGATAATTCGTACGGAAGAGATCGCGTCCGTTCCCATTAATTGAGAACGCATTCAATCTCTCAATAGCTTGGCTGGACAGGCAAAAAGCCCTTTACGTACGGAGCTGAAAACGTTATACTTAAAACTAAAGTTACGATTATGAAATTACGTTTCACCTAATGAAACCATCGAACAAGGACACGGAACGATGAAGGCCTGTTCTTCACCTAAATGAACGTTTTCTTCATCTCACCGACACATTTTAAGGAGGTACATGTATGTCAGCCAAGAATCATTTCTCCGCGGCCCGCAGTCTTGAGGTCGGAGGCAAGTCTTATCGCTACTACAGTTTAGATGCTCTTCAGGAAGGCGGCTACGGCGACCTTTCCAAGCTTCCTTTCTCCATTAAAGTGCTGCTCGAAGCAGCTATTCGTCAATTCGACGGACGTGCTATTACTGAAGAACATGTAAAACAACTGACCGGCTGGGCAGAAGGCCGTGACAATAACAAAGAAATTCCATTTATTCCTGCACGTATCGTTCTGCAGGATTTCACCGGTGTACCCGTGGTCGTTGACCTTGCTGCAATGCGCGATACCGTGAAAAAAGCAGGCGGCGATCCAAAACAGATCAACCCACTCGTACCTGTCGATCTCGTTATCGACCACTCCGTTATGGTTGATGCATTCGGAACGAACGATGCACTCGACTACAACATCAAGGTTGAGTTCGAGCGTAACGAAGAGCGTTACCGTTTCTTGCGCTGGGCACAAACGGCATTCAATAACTTCCGTGCAGTTCCACCATCCACAGGGATTGTTCACCAAGTTAACCTGGAGTACCTGGCTTCCGTGGCTGCAACCAAAACCATTGATGGCGAAACTGTTGTATTCCCGGATTCCCTCGTAGGAACGGACTCCCACACCACCATGATCAACGGACTCGGCGTTGTTGGTTGGGGTGTTGGCGGGATCGAGGCTGAAGCAGGTATGCTGGGCCAACCGCTTTATTTTGTTACACCGGACGTTATCGGTTTCAAATTGACAGGCAGCCTGAGCGAAGGCGCAACGGCAACGGATCTGGCACTCACAGTTACCCAAATGCTGCGTAAAAAAGGCGTTGTCGGTAAATTTGTCGAGTTCTACGGACCGGGTCTTGGCAACATCAGCCTGGCTGACCGCGCAACGGTAGCCAACATGGCTCCAGAGTACGGCGCAACAATTGGTTTCTTCCCTGTTGATAGTGAAACACTGAACTATATGCGTAATACCGGCCGTACCGACGAACAGGTGGATCTGGTTGAAGCTTATTACAAAGCTCAAAACATGTTCCGTACTGCGGATACGGTTGATCCTGAGTTTACAGACGTGATCGAACTGGATCTGGCATCCGTTGTTCCAAGTCTTGCCGGACCAAAACGTCCACAGGATCGCATCGAGCTGACTCAAATGAAAGAAGGATTCAATAGCATTATCCGCACGCCGATCGACAAAGGTGGATATGGTCTGAGCGACGAGAAAATCGCTGAGAAAGTGCCTGTGAAACACCCTAACGGTTCAACTAGCGAACTGAGTGCTGGTGCTGTCGTTATCGCGGCAATCACTAGCTGCACTAACACATCCAACCCTAGCGTTATGGTCGGAGCGGGTCTGCTTGCGAAAAAAGCTGTTGAACGTGGTCTGACTAAACCTGGCTACGTGAAAAGCAGCTTGACTCCAGGTTCCCTCGTTGTTACCGAGTATCTGGAAAAAGCAGGTCTGATTGAATATCTCGACAAACTCGGATTCAACGTTGCCGGGTATGGTTGCGCAACTTGCATCGGTAACTCTGGCCCACTGCCAGACGAGGTAAGCGAAGCAATCGCCGAGAATGATATGACCGTAGCGGCTGTATTGTCCGGTAACCGTAACTTTGAAGGTCGTGTGCACGCGCAGGTCAAAGCCAACTATCTGGCTTCTCCGCCACTCGTTGTGGCGTATGCTCTGGCGGGTACCGTTAATATTGATTTTGCAACCGATCCAATCGGTTATGATACCAACAACGAACCTGTATTCCTGAAAGACCTCTGGCCTAGCTCCGAGGAAATCAAGGATACCATCGCTAGCTCGCTGAATGCACAGATGTTCCGCAACAAATACGAGAACGTATTTACAGCTAACGAACGTTGGAATACGATTCCTGTACCGGAAGGCGAATTGTATGAGTGGGATCCAAACTCCACGTACATTCAGAATCCACCATTCTTCCAGGAGCTTGGCGACAAGTTGACTGATATCGCAGATATTCGTTCCGCACGTGTTATGGCATTGCTTGCTGACTCCGTAACAACGGATCACATCTCGCCAGCGGGTAATATCGCACCATCCAGTCCAGCTGGGCTGTACCTGAAAGAACATGGCGTAGAACGCAAAGACTTCAACTCTTACGGCTCCCGTCGTGGTAACCATGAAGTTATGATGCGTGGTACGTTTGCAAACATTCGTATTCGTAACCAAGTGGCTCCAGGTACTGAGGGTGGTATTACGAAATACCTGCCAACAGACGAAGAAATGTCCATCTACGATGCTTCCATGAAGTATCAGGACGAAGGACAGAACCTGATCGTTATCGCTGGTAAAGAATATGGTACAGGAAGCTCGCGTGACTGGGCGGCAAAAGGAACATTCCTGCTTGGCGTCAAAGCCGTTATCGCAGAAAGCTTCGAGCGTATTCACCGCAGTAACCTGGTGGGCATGGGCGTAATGCCATTGCAATTCCAGGAAGGTCATGGCTGGTCCAGCCTCGGTCTGAATGGACGTGAAACGTATGACATCACAGGTCTGAGCAATGATGTGAAACCAGGACAAGAACTGACGGTTACCGTAACTCGTGAGGACGGCACCAAGTTCGACTTCCCTGTTATCGCTCGTCTGGACAGCATGGTTGATGTGGACTACTACCATAACGGTGGTATCCTGCAAACCGTATTGCGTCAAATGATGAAAAAATCTTAATCGCATTGATATTTAATGCAATTAAGTTATACAGAAAGCTCCCCGCCACGTGCGCTCTGCACGGTGACGGGGAGCTTTTTTTATTAATATACCAAAGGCTATGTAACGCCTCTACACTTTCTTTTAATGTCCAATGTAATGAGATGCTTGATCCAGGGATTGCAGTATGGCCATGACCACAAACAGACAGGACATTATGATCAGTGTGTACCCAATCCATCTGAAGGTAATTTGATTGTTGTTGGTTCCATCCTCTGACGAAGAATGAGTAACATAACGTGGACGAACGATAAACACCATTCCTGTGCCAATCATTAGAACAACCAAGAAAATCATCAAATACTTTCCCTCCTTACACCCGACTCTGATTGGAATTATACTCTTTTTTCGCAGTGCTTGCTGTTCCTCCCACAATCATACGTTTCAGACCGATAAGCATGGTATATAGGACATAACCAACCATTCCACCAACAGTGTTCAACATAAGATCATCCACGTCGAATATGCCCATGCCCGTCAATAGCTGTGTCGCTTCAAAAACAAAACTTAAGAGCAAGGAAAGTACGAGTACTTTGGCCCCTGACAACAGCTTGTTCCCCATCAGCACTGGAATGAAAATACCCAGTGGGATAAAGGCCATGACATTGCCTAACAAATGAATTGCGGTACCTGGACGATGTAACGACAGGCTATGCCAGTCTCTCGAGATTTCCTGAAATGGCGTCAGATTAACAGTTCGCGTATGAATCAGATCCGGCTGCTGCGCGATCGCCATAAGTTGAACCCTCACAATGTTCCAATCCACCGTGTGTCCCTTGAATAATATCAGCTTGGTTAGCAGATACAGATAGACGATCAATGCCGCGACCCAGATCACCTTCATGTTGAACTCTTTTGGTTTCATATATGAACCTCCACGTATTTCTTGTTGTTTATTCCTCCACCGTCACGACAACTCCCTTCATGTTGTCTCCCGATATCTCATATTGACCATGCTCAGGTATATTAATGGTCTCATCTTTGGATGCATCGTAATAACGTATAAAATAATGCTCGCCCCCGACTTCAGCGGAAATGCTCTTTTTCTGCTGCAGCAGCTCCAAATATTGCTCCAATACCAGATGATTATGATACATAATGGCGCTGTGCGGCAATCCCACATAGCGGAAATGCCATGGTTCGAATTGGATGCCGGTGATGTCTACTTTATCCTTCGGGTAACGCAAGATGAATCCGAATTTCCATGCATTCTTTTCAAGCCAGGCTCCTTCTGGTGCTTCACTCATAGCAGCCAGCGTGGAGCCAATATCCATGGACAAGCCCAGGTTATGTTCACTATGTCCCGCGGGAAGCGCATAGTCCGATCCCTTTTCCTCATACAGTTGCTCCTGTTTCGTAAAGTCCCGATAGCCACTGCTAATAATGAAGTATCGTACGTCATCTTTCCCAGCAGCTTCAACCATCTTCTGGAACGCTTGCGCTACGTACTTTGACAACATAATATTCTGATCCAGCAATCCGTATCCCCGGATTAGTTCATGTTGTTCAGCCAGATTGACAATATCGGTTCTAATTCCCTCCGCATGAACGGGATACTCCGAATTGACGAGCAATAAATTCCCTTTATGTACTTGATTCTGCATATCCACATGAATTGTTTTGGTATAGCCTGCACGAATTTCACCCGTATCCTGAACTTCCAGATTCGCCTCTTCCTTCTGTTCAAACAGGGCGGGTGACTTGGAAAAGATATATCCCAGTACAATGATACAAATCAAAAATCCCCACTTTTTCATTCCATGCTCCTCCTTTACCTCGTCATTCAAGGATAGAGAAAACTAGTTAAAAAAAAGCAGGGCAATTCTAAAGTTTTTCTTAAATTCAGTCTTTTACTTCATTCTAGTGCTGGCAACCGCACTTCAAATACGGTCCGTACGATATCACTTTGGACCGAAATAGACCCATCATGCTGCTCCACAATATTTTTGGCGATAAATAGCCCCAGACCTGTTCCACCTTCCTGAGGTGTCCGTGCACGATCTCCGGTATAGTACATATCAAAAATATGAGGCAGATCATCCGGATGAATATGTCCCCCATAGTTCATGACCTGAATGATAACCTGTCCTGCATCACGGTGCCCATGGATATCCACATAAAGACCATCTGTACCATGACGCGCTGCATTGATCAACAGGTTCTCAAACACGCGGGCAAGCACCTCACCATCGCCGAAAATGGTTAACTCGGAATCGATATGCAGTCGGGTGACCAGGTGGTTCTTTTCAAAAACAGGGTACAGCTCTTCGTTCATCTGCCTTAGCAGTTCACTAAGATCAAGTTTCTTTTTTTCAATCGACAACATACCATAATTCATCCGTGTAATCTCAAACAAATCATCGATTAGTTTCTCAAGACGCTGGGATTTGGCAAAAGCAATCGCTGTAAAATGTCTGACCTGCTCCTCCGTCAGCTGATCATCCTTCATCAACAGATCCAGATAACCCAATACTGATGTTAGCGGGGTACGTAAATCATGCGCCAGGTTTACAACCAGTTGGTCCTTGCTGCTCTCCGCAAAATCTCCCCGTTCTACCGCTTCCCTCAGTTTCAGGCTCGCCAGATTGATATCCTCAGCAATCGCGCCCAGCTCGTCCTTCGTCGAAATTTGCACACGGTGCTGGAAATCACCATTTGCGAGTTGCCGGATACCTGTGGAGATATTTTTGAAGTAGGTAACATACGGCTTGGTAAACCAGAAGAAAAACAGGATGGCAAGCGGTATAAACAAGATGAGGAAAAAGTAAATATCTCCTATACTTCTCATAAAGTGACGATATTCCGCTAACTGATCTTCCGCACGCACACCAGTGTAATAGTATTGCATCACTTTATATACTCCAAAGGTAATCGCACCAGATGCCAACATGCTTAAACCAAGCAACAGAATCATGGTCGTTCGAAAACTTCTGCGTTTATTCATTAAACGTGTACCCCACACCCCAGATCGTTTTGATAAACTTGTTCTTGCCCACATCTTCGCCTAGTTTCTTGCGAAGGGTCCGAATATGAACCATCACGGTATTGCCGCTCTCATAATAAGCCTCTCCCCACACTTGTTCAAAAATGCTCTCCGCACTGAACACCTGTTTGGGATGACTTGCGAGCAGATACAAAATGTCAAACTCCTTCGGTGTTAACTCTACTGGCTTGCCATAAAGAGTGACACTATGTTGATCTGGCGAAATAATGAGCCCGCCTTTCTCCAGAATGGAGCGCTGAATCGGTACAGACTGGCTGAATTGAAGTGAACGACGCAGCTGGGAATTGACCCGCGCAACCAGCTCCATCGGGTTAAATGGTTTCGTCATGTAATCGTCTGCGCCCAGCACGAGCCCGGTGATTTTGTCCATATCCGAGGTTTTGGCGCTTAGAAAAATGATAGGCAGGTGATACTGCTCCCGAATTTTGCGGGTTACCTCATATCCGTCCATACCAGGCATCATAATATCCAAGATGGCCAAATCTATTGCTTGTGTCTGAACGGCTTGGACCGCCGCTTTCCCATCAAATGCCTTGATGATGTGATAACCTTCTTTTTGCAAGTGCAATGCAACCAGATCAGCGATCTCAACTTCATCATCTGCGATCAAAATCGTAATACGCTTCATTGCTTATTCCACTCCTATATGTGATGCTCAACAATATAACATATCTGAATCCAACTTATAAATGATTGAAGGGAATCCAATATATGAAACTCGACCGTTTATTAGCCATTGTTGTGCTGTTAATCAATCGTGGCCGGGTACAGGCAAAGGATCTAGCTGATACGTTTGAAGTATCCATCCGTACTATCTACCGAGATATAGACACGCTGGGCCAGGCAGGTATCCCTGTCGTCACCTATCAGGGCGCAAGCGGTGGTATTGGCCTGGCAGAGGGCTACCGGCTTGATCGAAACGTACTGACCGACAAGGATCTGGCCTCTATTGTCACTGCGCTGCGCAGTGTCTCCACCTCCCATACGAATGTAGCACGGGATCTGTTAATGGAGAAACTCAGCAGTATCGTGCCTGAAGCCAAAAATGAGGATTTCCAGGCCAATACCAGCCGCTTCATTGTAGATTATTCGATGTGGACCCATCCCGAAGAACTGCAAATGAAACTTCAACTCATTGAAAAGGGCATGGATCAACTGCGGCCCATTACGTTTACCTATTGTAGTGCAGAAGGTACTCAAACTCATAGAACGACCGATCCGCATACCCTTGTGCTCAAAAAGCATTCCTGGTATCTCTATGCGTTCTGTCACGAACGCAACAATTTCCGCATGTTCAAGCTAGTCCGCATGCGAGATGTCGTCCTTGCCCAAGGAAGCTTCGAACGCAAGCCGATCAACCTGCAGGACAGGCCCTGGCAGCAAGAATGGGCAACTCCAGATAATAAAGTGGCCCTGAGCCTGAGATTCCATGCTCGTATCCGTCACATCGCAGAGGAATGGTTTGGCATAGAGAACGTCGTTTCTGATGGTGAGGGGTATTATATGAGCCAAGTCGCATTCCCGGAGGACAACTGGTTGTATGGGTTCATTCTTGGATTTGGCGCGGATGTCGAAGTGCTGGAGCCTCTGCATATTCGGGAAGAGATTCTTAGAATTGCTGAACAAATTGTACAACATTATAAAGCCCCACCCCTAACCTGACAGACAGGTGTCCAGTTCCTCACGTTATACTTCTACTATATTCAAGTTGTACATAACGAGGAGGAATTGATCATGAACGTCACAGTATGCCAAAGCTGCGGAATGCCACTTACTACCCCTGCTCAATTCGGAACAGAAACGGATGGTACTACAACCCGCGAATACTGTATCTATTGTTATAAAGAAGGCAAGTTCGAGCAGCCCGATATTACGCTGGAGGGCATGATTGAAATGTGCACTGCCATCTTGAATCAGGAAGGTATGGACGAGGAATCAGCAAGGGCGATGCTGCGTAACCAGCTTCCTTTTTTGAAAAGATGGAATACCTCCGGCTCAGAACGGAACGTGACATTTGGGGCAGAAAATTCGGATGATTCCGTTGAATTTAATCAAAAAACTCGCGACAATCGGCTTTCCACAAAGCCCATTCGGTACGTCACATTGCCAGGAAAGCGCCTTGCAGGTGTGTCCGCCAGAACAACCAATGCCGTTGAGATGAGTGGCAAAGGCTGTATTCAGGGACTCTGGAACAGCTACTTCGCCTCAGATCATCAGCCTGCCCCTGAAGCGAACCGCTATGGCTGTTACGCTAATTATACAGATGGCATAAATGGAGAATACACTATACTGGTGGGTCATGAGGTGGGTCTGGATGAAGCGTTGCCTGAGGGAGTGAGTTCCGTTGACCTGCCGTCTGCAACATATGCGGTGTTCACCTCCAGAAAGGGCCCGATGGGCGAGGTCGTAGGTGAGGCCTGGGGTGCGGTGTGGGCCTGGAACAATCAGGGGGAGCGTACGTTTACCGGAGATTTCGAATTGTATGATGAACGAAGCCTCGATCCTGAGAACGTACAAGTGGACTTGTATATCGCTGTTCGCCAAGAAAAATAAGAAAAAAAGTGATTATGGTCATTTCTTAATTCCAATTTCACCGTTTCGATCTATATCCCAGTAATGGAATACCGCTCCCGGATTTATACAAAATGCTGTTAGGCTGTCAGGTTTTCCTGACGGCTTTTTGGCGTTTCACCTTTGTCTATCCATCGAAAAATGCCCTAATATGCACCCGACAACCGACCATGGTACCAAGTTAGCTAGCTTGCACCGTACCTATACAACCAGACAATATGTCTTAATTTCGACACAATTGGCATTCCCAAAACTGGGTCTATTCACTTAACAACCGCTTCTATCCTCCCATACGAAACCTCACATATGCGGTCCTTTTCTCCTGAATTTACTTAAAAACGTTTACATCTCCTGAATACGGGGTAAAATCACTACAATCCAATTGGAATTACACCTTAAAGTTGCTTGATTCGTCTAACAAGTCACATATACCTATTTGCGTAACAGAGACGATAACCCGTCGAAATACATAACCTATTAATAATCACATATGCATATTCAAAAATGCATTAAAGGAGGAACCAAGATGATCCGCATGCCTATTCAGCAAATGATCCCGTACCACCATCAATATCCGCGCAACACGGCGACCACTGCTCCCAAAAAGGAGAATGAGAACACTCAAGGTCTATCCTTTCATGAAATTTTGCAACAAAAAATGGCTAAAAAGAATGCTGCCCCTTCTATGCGATAAATGAAATGACGTGCGAATTGAGAATCGCTTACGTGGTTTGCACCGTTCCTCTGCGAAGTTGTGGATGAACGGTTATTCGCGTTTTCACGATAAATGTTGCTACCTCCGTATTTTAAATATGTACAGTCTATTGTCACATCCCTATAATGGGTTAAATATCTGCGGAACTTATATGAGACATAATCCATTTCAGGGGGCAAGTATGATGATGACCATTGGCTGTTTTCACGCTCACTATTCCAACATTTCACTGATTGAAGAAGCGCTCGCTCCTTATGAGGTTGAACTTGTACATTATGTCGATCCGGGGCTGGATCGCCTCAAACATGATGCTGATTTCACCGAAGCAGTTATACATGAGAAAGTATCACAAACGCTGCAATGGATCGCACATTGTCATGCCGACGCCATCCTTGTCACCTGTACCCTGTTTGCAGCCGTACTTGAGCAGGAGGTACAACATGTTCCCGTACCCGTGGTTGGTATTGATGATCCCTTACTTCAGGAAATGCAGCAGAATCCTGGCGAGTACATTCTAGCGTTTACCAACCCCGCAACGATTGAGGGAACGATGGCGCGGGTGAATCTGGCTTTGCAGCAAGATGATGAAGATGAGCAGCGACACGAGGCCGTGACCATAAAGACTGAAGCAGTACTGATCCCGGGCACATTCGAGTTAATTATGCGAGGCGATAAGGAAGGTTATCTTGCAGCAGTGAGCACCGGGTTACAACAACTTGCTGAGCAGTTCCTGGATAACACGGTAGTCGCAGCTCAACTGTCGATGGCTCCCGCAGCAGTACGGGTCACAACAGACACAGGCATAACGATCTATAGCCCGCTGGCAAGGCTTGCATCGTATTTGGAGAAGAAGTTGAGCTTGAAGCGGCGTTAGACTTTGAATCCGAGACGTAAGCCATTCAAACCATCTACATCTACAATTGACGGGAGGAATAAGCGTGCGTTTTCTTTATGTTGTTATATTATTTGTAGTTGGATTTGCCTGTTCGGCATTTTTACATGGAAGTAATCTCAAACTCAGTGATGCACTGTTATTTGTTATTGCCGGGATTTTATATAAAATGTGGAACAAGAAAAATCAAGAAACCCATACTGATGAGAACTGAATGTTCAGATGATTGTACACATACAAGAAATCAGAAAAAAGCTGTTCCTCTCCTCAATCACGGAGAAGAACAGCTTTTCGCTATGTCAGGCTGCCCAGATTACGCTGTAACTACGCCTAAGAGCGTGTCCGGTATTCCTCAGCCTTTTCCTGCATACCCGCTGCCACGGCCTCATTTTCGGACAAACCTTTATCTGCGGCAAAAGCACGAATATCCTGCGTAATGCGCATGCTGCAAAATTTCGGCCCACACATGGAGCAGAAATGGGCTTCCTTGGCCCCTTCCGCCGGCAACGTCTCATCGTGGTAGGATAGCGCACGTTCCGGATCCAGCGATAGGTTGAACTGATCCCTCCAGCGGAATTCAAAGCGTGCTTTGGACAGCGCATCGTCCCGCCGCTGGGCACGCGGGTGACCTTTCGCCAGATCAGCGGCATGAGCAGCGATCTTGTAGGCGATAACACCTTCCCGAACATCATCCTTATTGGGCAGGCCCAGATGTTCTTTTGGCGTAACATAACAGAGCATGGAGGTACCAAACCAACCAATCATTGCTGCTCCAATTGCCGAGGTAATATGGTCATATCCTGGTGCAATATCGGTCGTCAGCGGTCCCAGCGTATAGAACGGCGCCTCTTTACATATCTCCATTTGCAGATCGACATTCTCCTTGATCTTGTGCATCGGCACATGCCCTGGACCTTCAATCATCACCTGCACATCATGCTTCCAGGCGATTTGTGTTAGTTCTCCAAGCGTAGCCAGTTCCGCCATCTGAGCTTCATCATTGGCATCGTAGATGCTTCCTGGGCGAAGTCCGTCTCCGAGCGAGAACGCCACGTCATACTTTTTCATAATCTCGCAGATTTCTTCAAAATGGGTATACAGAAAATTCTCCTCATGATGTGCAAGGCACCATGCTGCCATGATGGACCCGCCCCGTGACACAATGCCTGTCATACGCTTGGCGGTGAGCGGAATATATCGGAGCAGCACGCCTGCATGGATCGTAAAGTAGTCCACACCCTGCTCTGCCTGCTCAATGAGCGTGTCACGATACAACTCCCAGGTCAGGGCTTCAGCTTCTCCATTGACCTTCTCCAGCGCCTGATAGAGCGGTACTGTTCCAATCGGTACAGGTGAATTGCGGATAATCCATTCGCGGGTCGTATGAATGTCCTTGCCTGTGGAAAGATCCATCACCGTATCCGATCCCCAGCGTACGGCCCAAGTCATCTTCTCCACCTCTTCCTCGATGGAGGAGGATACCGCAGAGTTTCCGATGTTCGCATTGATCTTCACATGAAAATGACGCCCGATCAGCATTGGCTCACTCTCCGGGTGATTGATGTTCGACGGCAGGATGGCCCTGCCACTCGCCAGCTCCTGCCGCACAAATTCCGGTTCCACACCCTCACGAATGGCGGCGAACTCCATCTCCGGCGTGATCAGTCCCTGCCGTGCATAATGCATCTGGGTCACGCAGCGCCCTGCCTGTGCCCGCAATGGTTTACCACGCAAGCCTGGATACTTCTCGGCTCCAGTTCGCTTCCCTCCTGGTTTCAATCCGTTATCCTCCGGTTTTACCGTTCGTCCCTGGTAGGCTTCAACATCTTCACGCTCCGTAATCCAGCGGGTACGCAGTGCTGGCAGCCCTGCCCGGATATCGGCATGAAATCCGGGGTCGGTCATCGGTCCGCTCGTATCGTAGACACGCAGCGGTTCGTTATACTCCACTCCTTGAGGAGTATTGGTGTCATGAAGGGCAATTTCACGCTCCGGTACTGCAATGTCAGGTCGTGAGCCATGAATGTAAACTTTGCGGCTGCCCGGGAAGGGCTGAACCCGTCCTGCCGTACCTTTTTCCTTTGCCAACTGCTGATCCTGCTTGTCCTGTCCCATCGTTCGGTTTCCTGTACTCATCGCTCTTGTCTCCTCCTCATTAGTGTTTGCCTGGATTGAAATACTTGCACACGGCTCCAAACCATCCACAACATAGAAAAAGAAAGAGCGACCCTACAACACAAAATAGAGACATACAATTCAAGTAATACAGACATACGAGGCAAAAGATATCGGAACCCAATGCTCGCCAATGCTCCCAGCTCTTTATCCAAAAGCAGCTCTGACACCAGCTTTCGCCTGTTTACTGTATAAAAAAAGCCGGTTCCCAAGGGAACCGGCTTATCTCCATCACCAATAACACACCTTATAGAGACTCCTTAGTGGAGCCTATCTATAGGTTAAATTATATGGTGTTCGTGATCGTATCGCCGATTACTTCCCTACGCTGGTATGATCCAGATCAGGTGCAAAGGGTCCGGAATCTCATGCGATTCCGTCTCAGTCCGGACAATTCGGACTCCCCCAGTAACGTTAACAAGTTGCAGCATCTAGGCCGCAGATTCATATTCATTTATGCTGACCCTGTTGGGCCATCCATTACAGAGTAGCGCAACCGAATCATAAAAACAACCTTTAAATTCCAGAAAATAAGATCAGGATAGCATAAGCCCCATCTGCGTAGCAGCTTCCTTCAACACAGGTGCGTATTCATGCAACGTTTCTTGCGAGAGACGGCTAACAGGCCCGGATACCGACAGGGCAGCAGCGATGTTGCCTTTCCGATCCATTATGGGTACAGATACTGCTGCGGCTCCCGGTTCACGTTCCTCATAACTTGTTGCGTAGCCGTATTCCAGAATGTCTTTCATCTGTGCCAAATATACTTTGGGATCGATAAATACCGGCCATTCCGGTCCATTCATCAGATCTTCGCGGTCCTCTTCGGTGGCAAAAGCCATCAGCACTTTGCTGGATGCTCCCACTGATAACGGAAGTCTGACGCCCACCGGAGCTACACGACGAATCGCCTGATCACTCTGCACGGCTTGAATTCGAATCCGCTCACTGCCATCACGCAGATATAAACTCACGGTTTCGCCCAGTCGATCTCTCAGCCGCTCCATCGCAGGAAGGAGCAAAATGGCAGGATCATCGCTGCGAGACATATGGGCAGACAGTTCCCAGATGCGTATGCCGAGTCGATACTTCTCAGTTGCAGCATCCCGGATTACGAACCCTTTGTCCTCCAAAGTAGCCATCAGACGATGGACTGTACTCTTGTGCAGACCGATCTGGCTGGCAATTTCCGTGAGTCCCAGATCACTGCGGGTTGTAAAACACAATAATATATCCAGCGCCCGTTCTACAGCCCGGACGGTTAACTTTCGGTCTTCCATGGCAAGTTGCCCTCCTCATGTTTCATCACATGAAACTTGGTTACATAAATTATATGAGAAACGGTCTCATCTGTAAACCAAAAAGCGCCATTTGGAATAGGGATATTTGTAAATATTTTCTTTTTATAAATTAGAATCCCCTGCATTTTGCACCCTAAGGAAATGTTACCCATATATCTTCAGAACTATATAACAATTGCGTAACAAATGGCCTCAATCAATTGACTTTGACTATATTGGAACATACGATAAAGATATATTAAATTAAGATTTTGCTTCATAAGTAGTCAGAAAAATCATTTATCCGCTCTGTTCGTCTCGTTGTTATCTTCATTTGATTTTTAAAGGAGGGGCAATCATGTATCCGACATCCCAGAGCGAAGCCCCGCTGCAAACGAAAGTGTCAGATCTGCCTTCTTCGTTATCACCGAGGCTGATCCGGTTCAAACATATTGTCGTGGCGTTGTTGCTCTCCGTTGTATTTTTTCTGCTCTTTTGTTTCATTGCACTACACGGTTATATTGCTTGGGTATTATCCAATCCAACTGTAGCGCCTGTATTCTCCAATCCCATGCAGGCGAAGAACATGAAGTATCAAGACATCACGTTTCCGGCAGCAGACGGCAGTCGAACGATGCAGGGTTGGTATATTCCGGCTGATGATAATGCAAACAAAACCATCATATTCAGCCATGGATATGGTGCGAATCGTGAAGAAACCTGGGTACCGATGTATGACCTGGCCCATTATGCTCATCAACTTGGCTTCAATGTGGTGATGTTCGATTACGGTTTCGCTTCACAGGTGAACAAAGCTGTCGCTACAGGCGGCAAAGCCGAGTCCCAGCAGCTGCTTGGTGCTATCCAGTTTGCGAAGCAGCGCGGAGCTCAGGAGCTTGTCGTATGGGGATTCTCCATGGGTGCAGGTACAGCCCTGCAAACTGGGCTGATTACCAAAGATGTGGATGCTATGATTCTGGACAGCACGTTCCTGCTTGAGCCGGATACGCTTTATCACAACATCCATAATCAGATTGATCTTCCGCGTCAGCCTACGCTGGAGATTATGAACCTGCTGTTCCCTATTCTGAACGGGACCGGATTGCAGCAGATTCCGTATCAAGAAGTGAAAAAAGAAGATTATCCTTTCCCGATTTTCTTCATCCATGGTACCGAGGATGAGAAAGCTCCTTACCCGATTGCTGAGCTGCTTGCCGGCAACCAAACCAATTCAAATTCCGATGAATGGATTGTGGACGGTGCGCATCATGAGCTGATCTTCCGGGAGCATCCGAAGGAATATCTGCGCCGTGTCTCCACATTCCTGAGTCATGTGACGAAGACGAGCAGCGATGATGTGGAAAATACCAATACCGGAGAATCGTGAAAATCCGATAATTCAAGAGCCCCTAGGGGGCTCTTTTTTTGTGTACATAGGACAACATACCTGAAGAATATACTTTTGGGATGTAATTAAAGACAGCTCTACCTTGTACATTACAAAATTGAGCGAACCGGGGAAACAAAATTCATTTCTTTTGCTGGATCTGAATTCAAATTCATCTGAACGGAGGTTTACCGCTTATGAATTGGTATGGATATGGGCATCTGCTTCCTCTGCGGATACTCGAAGAAGTCCGTTTCTGGAAAGAGCAAGAGAAGGAACATACGATTGTCATTCGTGCCTTGGTCCCTGATCTTGAACCCTCTTATGTTAAATGGCTTGCGGAATGGGAAGCGATCTTTGAGAATAGCGAACGAGTCGCGAATCAGCTGTTGAAGCAAATACTGCCTGGAACCCAGCCGCCTGCTCCTTACATCATCCGCTGCATTGAACAACTCGTAGCGGCTGCCTGCACACAATCGCGAGAGTTCATTAGACAGTTGTACGTCCTACTGGAGCAAAGTACTGCTGTTCAGCAAGTGCCGATTGCCAAAGTGGTTATTCTGCATTTTATACGTGAATCCGAGTATTTCCTGGGGGTACTTGAAACGCTGAAACAATCTGGAGCTTTGCGAGATTTGGTGTCTGATCCCAACGTACAAGTACAAGTTGCTTCAACGCCCGTTTCCGAACAGCCCTATCGTGAAGCTGTAGAAGAATCGTCCAATGTTGCGGGAAAAATCAATAACTCCACTCCAGCGTTACAGGCACAATCTTCAGCGACTGTACAGTCTCCCGATGCAAATGCAGAGGACACAACCAACTCTACAGCTGCGCCGGTCAAGGAGAAACCCGTGCCTATTGGAGGGCACACACTGCCACCCCTACCCTACGCCTACAATGCGCTGGAACCACATATTGACGAGATGACGATGCGCATACACCATGACAAGCACCATCAATCCTACGTGGACGGACTGAACACCGCGGAGAAAAAGCTGGCAGAATCGCGGAAAAAGAATAATTTTGAACTCGTCAAACATTGGGAACGCGAACTCGCATTTAATGGCGCAGGCCACTACCTGCATACGATCTTCTGGACGATCATGAACCCTAAAGGCGGAGGCAAGCCTTCCGGTATGCTCGCAGAGCAGATCAAGCGGGATTTTGGCAGCTATGAAGCGTTCAAGAATCAATTTACCGAAGCCGCCAACAAAGTAGAAGGCAGCGGATGGGCCATGCTGGTATGGAGCCCGCGGGCGCATAGATTGGAAATTTTACAAGCGGAGAAACACCAGAATTTATCTCAGTCCGACATTGTGCCTCTCCTGCCGCTTGATGTATGGGAGCATGCCTACTATCTGAAACACCAGAATGAACGCAAAAAATATATCGAGGACTGGTGGAAGGTTGTGTACTGGCCAGCTGTGGCGGAACGTTATGAAACTGCACGCAAGCTGTTATGGCCGCCTTATTAGGATTCTCGGGCTAAGCATAGCATCGGGGAGTACTCTGGAGCGCATTGAATCCATGGTGCTATATGTTGATGTAAAAAAAGAGATATCTCCAGCCGAATGACTGAAAGATATCTCTTTGAGTTTGAATACAACTATTTACTTGCGGATAGAAGCTGCCTCAATCGCTTCATAAGCCCAATGTGTGGCAGGTACATCCGACCAATGTCCTGCCGCATTCGTTTCAGCTTGAAGACCGATCAGCTTATTCAGCATTGTAACAGCTTCAGCGCGGGTTATCGGCTGACTTGGACGGAACATTCCATCCTTGTATCCGGTAACTACTCCCGCCGAACTTAATTGTTCTACTGCTTGTTGCGCCCAATGCTCGTTCATATCGTTAAATGCTGTCGGCGCAGTAGTCATCTGATCAGATGTTAATAACGGCTGTAACACGACAGCCATTTCCGCGCGGGTAATCGCTTGATCCGGCTTAAAGCTGCCATCTGTATAACCTTTAACAGAACCGGATTGGGCTGCTGCTGATATAGACGCCTGTGCCCAGTGGCTGGATGTTACATCTGTAAATTCATGACTTCCCTCAAGAGCAGATGTTCCCAGAATACGCGTGATTAATGTTGCCATTTCCGCACGAGTTACATTACGCTCTGGTCGGAAACGGCCATCCGTGTACCCCTGAATATAAGGTTGTGCTTTTAATGTGTTGTCTGTCCAGTCTTTGACCTTAACAATGGAGAAAGTACTAACATTTATCGGCATTTTTCGTGAAAATATGCCTTTTCTCGCATTTTCGCAAAACCACCTTCAAATGAACATATTTTCCCGTTCATTTATTGTTCAGCGAGGCACACCTGAATCGAATAATCCAAATACAGATACAAAAAAGCAAGCCCCTATACTAGAGACTTGCTTATCATTTGAGGCCCACTATGCAGAGCGTTTACCTTAGGAAGCGCAACCCTCACAGGCAACATAGTTGTCGCCAACCTGTTTGCTAATTGCGATCAGATCGCCCAGCTTGATATCTTCTTCACCTGTAAATTCAAGATCAGCGATACGCGCAACGATCAGGGCAGCTGCTTCTTCCTTGCTTGTAGCCATTTGGCTAAATTCAGACTTTTCGCCTGTTGAAATGACCTCATATAAGTACGTATATCTTAAAGTTTCCATGTAGACACTCTCCTTCCGAAATCACATCATATCATCTCTATTACCCAATTCCAAGTCCAAGCTTCTGAACCTAATCGTAACGCAGTTTCATCTGCTCAGCCGTCCGTCTAACGGCTTCCCGATCCACGCTCAACACACGGCTCGTCTGCGCCAGGGGAAAACGCTGACGCAGTGTACGTACCAGCGAGGCTGTATACGCCGCAGCAGAAGGGACACCTGCCAGTTCCTGCAAACTCGCCATCGTTCCGGGCCGAACATCCGGATATCCTTCACTGGCACCGTCTGCTGCATCCTGATAGAACTTACGCACGTCGGCTGCCAATTGGTCCCCTTGTCCTTCCACGATGATAAAGGCCGTAATGATATAAGCCTTGGCCTGTCTGCGCTGGGCAATACCACAGAATTTCAGTCCACCCACACTGACATCATAATCGCCAGGACAGAAGGCGCCTTCGATCTCCCCCGTACGTGCCTGACTTGACCAAGGTGTTAGCGATTCTGCAATCAGTGAGGCCATCTCCCGAAAATCATCGTGAATATTGATGGCGCGTCCAGGGTTAGGCAAAATTAAAGATACGTTAACCACCCCTGGATTCAGGGGAACTGCTGCACCACCGGATGGACGAACGCAGACCGCTGTTCCCTGACTTCTAATGCGTTCCATCGCTTCTACCGCCTGTGGTAGCCTCCGATCCCGCAATCCTGCTACAAAGGCATCTGGATGCCGCCATATATGAGCAACGGGCAATTGGCTCTCTCCCACCCGGCGGCACATGACTTCTTCCCAAGCAAATGCTTCAAGCACACTGCTCCCGTGCCGCAGCAGCGGTGTCTCCCAAATTTGCAGAGGCAATGAATGATCCAGCTGCATCTGCTGCTTTGCTCCCGGCGATCCGGGTTGATCTGAATTGGACGGTACACTCATATAAGATAGCCTCCGACTAAACTAATCTGGATGAATTGAAATAGTTACATGACCCTTATGTATCCTCATGAATGCAAAAATAATATATAAATAAGCCGGTTCCCCAGGGAACACGGCTTATTTAAGAAAGCTTCCATTGGCACAAGCATCTATACTGCCATTTCAGATTCAGCAAAATGCCGAATGAAATGGAAACAACATGATGGTGCCGAAGGATTCAACGCTTCTGGCTTGTCCAACGTGTGGAATGAGCCCGAACTTTTAATCTTTTACCAGCGACAGGAACTCAGCGCGCTGTGCCGGATTGTCACGGAAAGAACCACGTACAGCAGATGTAACCGTCTTACTGCCCGGCTTCTTCACGCCGCGGGAACACATGCACAAGTGCTCGCCTTCCACGACAACCATGACACCGTTCGGCTCTACCGCCTCAGTCAGAATATCGGCAATCTGTGAGGTAATGCGCTCTTGAACCTGCAGGCGGCGGGTAACTGCCTCCACCAGACGGGCCATTTTGCTCAATCCCACAATTTTGCCGCTCGGTACATATCCAATGTGCACCTTGCCGAAGAAAGGCGCCATATGGTGTTCACATTGGCTGTAATAGACAATGTCCTTCACAATGACCAGTTCTTCATGATTCTCGTCAAACGTCACACCAAGTACATCGCGCGGGTCCACTTCATACCCGCCAAAAATCTCTTCATACATCCGGGTTACGCGTGCAGGCGTTTCCAGCAGCCCTTCCCGCGTACTATCCTCACCGATCAATTGCAAGATCTGTTCAATGTGATACTCGATCTTCTCCCGATTGTCGGATACTTTTGAATTCAAATAATCTTTAACGCCAGCCACTGCCGAACGCCTCCTTTCGAACCACATACTGTAAGCAGCTATTCACTTCAGCATTATGCATAATGCTCGCTCACAGCTATTATTTTCGGCGGCCCGAGTTTTTACGCGCAGGATGTTGTTGCGGCTGAGGCATCTTCGCGCCTGGCTGCTGGTTCTTCATCATCTGCTGGGCGCGCTGCATTTGCTTGCCGTTCAGGTTATAACCCATTTGCTTCGCCATCTTCTGGAGCATGTCGGGATCGCTTTGCATTTTCTCAAGCTGTTTCCGCAAGTAGTATACCCCAATGAAAAATCCTCCGACCAGACCAACAATCAATGTAATAATCGGTATTGCTATTTCCATCTCTTAGACACCTCTGTATGCAATCTAAAAAGCCTGATGATCCGTGTCAGCACATGATGTTATACGCTCACGATGCAAACATGACACGCACCGGATTTCCTGAAAGTTATCATAGCATTTCCGCACGCCTTGAGCAAACGGATTTTCCAGCTATACGCTGAATTTAACATCCAGAAAACAGATCGAAAACATTCAGTAAATCTCTCAGGAGCATCCGTATAAGTTACATCAGTACCGCCTCTATGAAAACGGTTGTATGCTGAGCCAGATCCACTTCAATCACATCCAGATCATAACGTGTACTGCCACGTGCCACCCGAATGACCGGCCTACCAGGCAGACCCCGGTGCTGACGCACAATGACTCCGGTCTCTTTGGTAGACAATCGAACTGCTGTTCCATTCGGATAAACGGACACACTCCGGTTGAATTCGATCAGAATGTCACGATCCAGCTTCGTGCCAGACATCGCCATCATCTCTTCACAGGCTTCATGTGGCAGCATAATTCTACCCGAAAGGCCATTGATCAGATTATCATACGTGTTAGCTGCACTGACGATTTTAGCGAAAAGATGAATGTCTTTTCCCTGAATGCCCCTCGGTAGTCCCGTACCATCCACATGCTCATGATGCTGCAGAGCCGTATGTGCCACAAGCAGATTAAACTCCCGTTTGGACTTGATCAACTCGAACCCTTTCCACGTGTGATGCAGGGATGAGTTTGCTGCTGAACCGCTGCCAGGTGGCTCCCCCACTTTGCCGATGTCATGCAATAGAGCTCCGACGGCCAGATCCTTGAGCTGCACATAGTTAAGCCCCAGATTCAGACCAATGACAGAAGAAAGCAAACATACATTCATGGCGTGAACATACTGTGCGTTATCTTTGGTCCGAATGTCTGTGAGCTGAACAAGCAGTTCACGCCCGTTCAGAACATCGTTCAACAATTTATCTATGCTGATGGCGACCTTCTTCGGGCTCCAGTCTTTCCCGGAACGGATAGAATCGAGCGTAACACTCATTTCATTAATTACTGCCTTTTTCGTGGCTTCATCCAGAATGTCTTCTGTATCCACATCTTTATACGCTTCATCCTGGATGTACAGCATGGTCACGCCAATACGCTTCAGCGTATTAACCATAAATACGGTGAGCTGGACTCCGGCAGACAGCAACACCGTGCCGTTGCCGGAATATATGGTTTTGCCCAGAAGCTCCCCCGCCTCCACGCTCTCCACGTTAACATACTTCATGAACGTCCCCCGCTCTTACGATTGCTGCTCCAAGTTGAGCAATTGCTCTTTGGTTTGCAGCCCGCCTACATAACCCACCAGGGTTCCGTCTTTACCGCTGATGCGGTGACAGGGAATAATAATCGGAATCGGATTTTTACTAATAGCATCCAGAACTGCGCGAACAGCTTTGGGTCTGCCGATGATTTCCGCAACCTGTTGGTGTGTTGAGGCCTCTCCATAAGATATATCGGACAGGACTTGCCATACTTGTAGCTGGAATGGTGTTCCAAACAAATCGAGCTTCAGATCAAACGCTTTTCGTTCTCCTGCAAAATACTGCTTCAACTGTTGTGCAGCTTCGCTCAGCTTCTCTTCATTTTTCTCATATCGATATTCGCCAATCCATGTACGAGCCCATTGTTGCAAATGCGCCTCGCGCACATGGAATGCACCAAAATCAATGTGACACAGGCCTTTATCCGTCGCACAGAGCGTAAGTGTACCGATCGGCGTTAGCACCTCATCGTAATATACCGGCGTACCATGCAGACCTGTTACGGCTGATGGTTTCCATGCTGCAGCTTCTGGTTTGGCAGGCTCTGTCGTCTGCCCATTTTCCTGTTCGGGTGTCTTATTCTGTTCCTTCTGATCCTCAGGCTTATCGTTGCTCTTTGGCTCTGCCTGAGGCTTATCGGGTAAGGTCTCGGACGAACTCAGTCGTTCCTTGGCCTTCTGCAGCATGCTTAGCACGTTCCCATCTTGTTCGTTAGCGGCAGCTTCCCCAATGGCTCTCATTGCGTCTTCTCCTCCAATTCTGCTCAGCGCCCAAGCTGCAGTTCCCCGCAGCTCGGGACGCGGATCACGCTTCAGTACCTCCGTTAGTTTCGGTACAGCGGTTTTGTCTTTGAAATTGCCAAGGGCAATTACGGCGTTGCGCTGAATTGGCTTCTTGCCCCGCCAAGCGGCGGAACTTTGGCCGAAGCGCTCTTTGAATTCACGGTTACCGATGTCTAGCAACGGTATCAGCAAAGGTTTTACAATCTCCGGATCGGGATGAAACTCAGGATGGTGGTCCCAGTTTTTACCCCGATTCTTCGGGCAAACAATCTGACAGGTATCACAACCGTACAGACGGTTGCCAATTTTGAGCATAAACTCTTCATCCACGAAGCCTTTCGTTTGGGTCACAAACGAAATGCAGCGCTGTGCATTCAGTTGTCCCGGCCCGACCAGTGCTCCAGTTGGACAGGCATCAATACACTTCGTACATTCACCACAATCCTCGGTCACCGGGTTGTCTGGCTGAAACGGGATATTCGTGACCAGTTCGCCGAGAAAGATCCATGAACCGAATTTGGGCGATATAATGGCACAGTTCTTGGCACTGAATCCAATCCCCGCACGCTGGGAAACAGCACGGTCCACCAACGCCCCCGTGTCTACCATACTTTCAATCATGGCTTCAGGTACGCGTTCACGTATAAAATGAACCAGCTTGTCCATTGCTGCACGCAGGACTTGGTGATAATCCTGACCCCAGGCGGAACGAGCCAGAATACCACGGTATGCACCCGGCTCCGACTTCGGCGGATTAACCATCTTCGATGGATAAGCCACGGCAATCGCAATGAGCGAAGCAGGCTCGCCATCTTTCAACTCTGGACGTATCCTTTTCTCAATATCAGGCTCCTCAAATCCGGACTCGAATCCTTTCGCCCGATGTTGCTCCAGAATGGACTTCAAGGTCACGAATGGTTCTGCCGAAGCAAATCCTATATCATCAATACCCATCTCGGGAGCTGCTGCCTTAATCTCTTGTTTTAACTTCTCCCATACAGCTGCTGCCTTTGCTGCTCCGGTCTGTACACTCGTCATATCTATTCCCTCTCTTCTTCCACGCTAATTCCGCAAATAGTGAACGCCCGCCTCAGGTGGGAGGACAGGCGCTGATTTCGATATACAAGTCGGACATACCGGAGCTAAAAAGAAACCGAGTCTATATCGTTTAACGCAAAATGCAGCGTGAAGTTGTTGTCCTTGTCCTGCTAACATTTTACAATTTTTTAATTTCTGAGAACGGCCAAAAAATAAACTCCGCCCTGCCTACAATTTCACTGGAAGTAATGCTGCCAAACACACGGCTATCCTTGCTCTTGCCTTCATGACGATTATCTCCCATTACAAAGTAATGATCCGCTTCCAGCGTAATCGGTCCAAAATCAGGGTCCTGAACCTCCGTATCCGTGTACGTTTCGGCTTGCTGCTCCCCATTCACGAATAAATGATGGTCCCTTACTTCAACTGTGTCTCCAGGAAGTCCCACAATCCGTTTGACCAGAAAATCTTTTTTCTCCACACCTTCGCTTGGATCACGAAGCACAATAACATCTGATCGGGACGGTGTCCCAAAATCATATACAATTTTATTTACAAACAGACGATCCCGCTCAACCAGCGTCGGCTGCATCGATTGACCTTTGACCATCGAAAGATTGAATACAAACAGGTTCAACAGCATCATGATTACAAAAGCAATCACTATGGTTTTCACCCAGTCCCAAAGCTCTGCACCCCAGGATTTCCCCGGTGGATCAGGCACTCCCGGACCATTTCGTTCCTTGGAAGCTACATGCTCCGTTGAAAGATTATTGGAGTTCAAAGAGACACCTCGTTTATCCATTTTGTGAAAAAAAACGTCGATCGACATACTTTCAAGGAAGACAGATTGTATATAGTGAAAGTTTTTCTTAAAAATATCAGGAAGCTGGCGTTCCGCGTTTATATGTTCTGATATTACCAAAATTGAGTGATCATAATCCTTTCAATTCTACTTCATTTGCAAGAGTGAAACAATTGGTTATGAGCACCAATACAACTTGAAGGGTGAATAACAACGAGATTAAAACAGTTGAACCAGGGATTAATTTAAATGGAATGGCGTTCAGAAGTGGCGAAAAAAGGGGAATAATCGGTGAATAGCACCCATATAAATAGAAAGGCATATCCCTCACGTTGTTACACGTTGAAAGATACGCCTAATATGAAATGAAAATCTGTTATATTTCTTTTTTAACCCTGCAAACTAAGCTTTGGACAAAATACTGAGTTTCTGGAAAGCGCTCATAATCTGATTGGCACCGTAACCCATTGCTTCATAAAGAGGCATGGCTACTTTGTTGTGCTCATCACCCGCCACCCATATTTGACTGACTTTACGCTGCTGGAACCTTTGTTCCATGGCCTCGACAAGTTTTTTGCCGACTCCGCGGCGACGATAGTCTGGATGGACCGCAATACGATAGATGCATCCCTGGTTGTGGTCAATCGTACCGATCAAAGCGCCGACGAGGTCTCCCTCTTCTTCCGCAACCATGATCAGGTCAGAATCCCATGACAATTGACGGGCAAACGGGCCCATCGTGTTCTCATAACATTCTTCCGATAGTGCAACCTGGAGAAGCTCTGTCATCTGGCTTGCATCACTCAACTGAAAGGAACGAACGTGCATGTCTTAAATCTCCCTTTTCGTTAGCTTAGATGAGGTTTTACAAAAAGGGGCTCCCCTTTTTACCAAAAACCCAATGTTCATATAATGACAAAAAACGAGAAAATACCGCTTCTCCGTCAATTAAACCATACTTTACGCCATAAAACACGCATTTTCTTTTGAAAGCGCTTAATTGTAACCGTTTACATCCGAATATTAAATTTCTCCTCTATTCAAAGCCCTAAAATCACATAAATAGTTTCATTATGGGTAAAATATGTTTGTTATCTCTGACCCATGAATGGATTAACGTCTGGGGGGGACTTAATAAACAAAAATGTTGCTTAATTAGCCCGAATGCGGTTTAATATTAGTGACAAGGGTATTATTACATAGGTACCTGAGCAATTTGCATAAATCCTGTGAGCGACTTTCACTCAGCAAGATATAGATCGAAGTGAACCTATTCGTCTAGAACTTGTACCGGAAGCGATTCGAATTGAATTATGCAAAATGCTGACCTTAACAAAAATTCAAAAATCTCAGGAGGTATTTCATTATGACTTTTCAATTACCAGCACTTCCTTACGCTAACGACGCACTGGAACCACATATTGATGCGCAAACGATGGAAATTCACCACGATCGCCATCACAATACTTACGTAACGAACTTGAACGCAGCACTGGAAAGCGCTCCTGAACTGCAAGGTAAAAGCTTGGAAGATCTGATTGCTAACCTTGACAGCGTACCTGAAGGTATCCGCACAGCCGTTCGCAACAATGGTGGCGGACATGCTAACCACAGCCTGTTCTGGGAAATCATCGGACCTAACGGCGGCGGCGCTCCAACTGGCGACATCGCAGCAGCAATCGATAGCGAACTGGGTGGCTTTGACAAATTCAAAGAAGATTTCGCTAAAGCAGCTACAACTCGTTTCGGTTCTGGTTGGGCTTGGCTCGTAGTTGGTAAAGATGGAAAATTGTCCATCACTAGCACACCTAACCAAGACAGCCCTCTCTTCGAAGGTCTGACTCCGGTTTTGGGTCTGGATGTATGGGAGCACGCTTACTACCTGAAATATCAAAACAAACGCCCTGACTACATCGGTGCTTTCTGGAATGTAATCAACTGGGATGAAGTAAACAAACGTTACGCTGCAGCGAAATAAGACTGCCAGCATAATTAAAGAGCCCGATTCGGTCAAAGCGACCGGATCAGGCTCTTTTTTGTGTACTTTTGTTTGTTGCACGTTGGTTGATTTAATATTGGTATGGCAGGCACCCATTACTCACTAACATCGTCATATGCTCCTGCAAAATAACTGCTGATGAGCTTCAGAAAAATGTTGGGGAATGCCATTTTGTCCATATCTTCCGGACCAATCCAGCGATAGATTAGGCCATCGCCTTTACCACTCATTACATCATGCGCCGGGTCACTTGCGGCAATTGCCGACAACGGCTCCCCCTGCTCATCAAATGAGCCTGAGATATTGGCTGCATCGATGATGCCCGGCTCCGATGCTTGGGCTGGAGCAGTGGTTTCCTTGGCAGCTGCCTGTGCATCGTAGGCGGCTCTGGCTTCCGCAGCGATTAGCGGAAGCTCGTTACTCTGGTCCTGCTCAGTGCACTTGTACACCTGCAGGCTCCAGACAATGTGGCTGAACACATGCTCCGCATGGGTAGCCAGCCCTTCCGGGCGGGCAGCGAAGCCTTCCGCCCACAGACTGCCGGCAAGCAAAGCCATGGCCGGCTCATCTGCCAGCGGCCCCGCCTTCTTGCCGGCTGTGGCGGGCGCCGCCAGCACATGCGGCAGCTCCCACATGCGGGCCAATAGGCCCGTTGCTGGGCGCTGGCGCACAAGTACACGGCCGCGATGAGCACCGCGGCCTTCCACAATGGCGACCAGCCGCTGCTCAGGGCGCGGCGGCTTCGCCTTGGTCTTGACCGGCAGCGTGAGCTCCCGTCCGGCAATGCGGCCGGAACATTGCTCCATGACCGGGCAAGTCAGGCAGTGCGGCGCTTTGGGCGTGCACACCAGCGCGCCAAGTTCCATCAGCGCCTGATTGAAATCACGCGCACGCCCTTCCGGAATGAGCTCTCCTGCGAGCTCTTCCATCAACACCCGGGTGCTGCCCTTCATAATGTCCTCATCAATGAGGAAGTATCGGGACAGAACCCGCATCACATTGCCATCCACCGCTGGCTGCGGCTGGTTGAAGGCAATGCTGAGAATGGCCCCGGCTGTATACGGGCCCACCCCTTTTAACGCAAAGACCGCTTGCTTGTCCTGAGGCATCTCCCCACCGTGCAGCTCCATGACTTGTCTGGCAGCCGCCTGAAGATTGCGGGCACGCGAATAATATCCGAGTCCCTCCCAATTTTTCAAGACCTCTTCTTCCGGTGCTTCAGCCAGAGCCTGTACGGTCGGAAAATTCCCGATAAAACGATTGAAATACGGAATCACCGTATCCACCCGAGTCTGTTGAAGCATAATTTCCGATACCCACGTAAAATAAGGATTGTTGTGGCGACGCCACGGCAAATCCCGTCTGTTGACCATATACCAATCCAGCAAATTCACGCTGAAATGTCGTTTCTGTTCCAATAAACCCATATTCCCGTCCTCTCCTGTTACCATGCTTACGTTCTTCACACGTTCTCCCACATTGTTACTATTCAGATCCGGGTACCGTCTTCCCCATCTGCTCTACTATAGCAAAGGCCGCAGCCAGCTCCGTCTGGTGCGTAATACTCAAATGAATATCATACTGTTTGCCGTACGGCAGCTGCAGTCGTTCCCATGCTTCAGCAGAAAGTGTGGCAACGGGACGCCCTTTCGCGTCAGGCAGCACTTCAATGTCGGTAAAACTCATCATGCTTCCAATGCCGCAGCCAAACGCCTTGGACACCGCTTCCTTTGCTGCGAATCGACCGGATACAAACTCTACCATCCGTTTGCCCCGATGATCCGCAATCTCTCGCTCTGCATGCGTTAAAATCCGCTTCATAAACGCTTCGGCGTGTTGACCTGACAACAGCCTGCGCATACGCCCAATCTCAAGCACGTCGTTTCCAATGCCATATATCATCAACGCTTCACCCGCTTAACCTTTTATGCTGTAAACGATCTCCATTCGGTCATCTGATCCGTAACTTATCCGAACACGTATTCTATTGTAGCAGGAGGCGCGCACGGATGCGAGCACCTTCGTCCACATTACCATTTATGTTAAAATATGAATCAGAAATAGATGAAACTTTAGGAGGAATAAGATATGTCCACAGCATTTGAACAGCCTGTTGGCGGAGATGCCATCATTCGCGGAAATATATTCACCGCACGGCAACCCGCTCAAGGAATCATTATCCTGGCTCACGGTTACAAAGGCTTCAAAGACTGGGGCATGTTCCCCTACACTGCATCCCAGCTAAGCGAGAACTATCACGTCCTGACCTTCAATTTCTCTCACAACGGAGTTGGAGTAGATCTGGAGCAATTTTCTGAACTTGAAAAGTTTGCAATCAATACGTACAGCCGAGAGCTTGCCGACTTGGCAACACTGCTTGATTATGTGTTCACACAGCCAGAATTTAGCGAACTGCCGGTATTTCTACTTGGACATAGCCGCGGTGCAGGCGTAAGCCTGGTGTACGCACTGGATCATCCCGAACAGATTGCAGGCGTACTCTCCTGGAACGGTGTAACCAACTTGGATCTCTTTACCCCTGAACAAAAAGAAGAAATGCGCACACAGGGCCGCAGCCATGTCACGAACGGGCGAACCGGCCAGCAGATGCCTCTGGACGTGTCCATTCTGGAAGATCTGGACAAGCATAAGGATCGTTACGCCATCATTGATCGTTTGGCTTCTTCCCCTCTGCGTGTGGCACTTATTCAGGGGACAGAGGACGGCACACGGCTGCGTAACGGCTCGGCCGCACTGGTTCAGGCTCGCCCGGATATCCCGTGGCACCAGATTCCCGGCGGAAATCATACTTTTAACACTGTGCATCCATTCAAGGAATCGACGCCGCAGCTTGAGCAGGCGATCGCAGAAACACTTCGTCAGATCGCAACTTGGATTAACTAATCTTGCATAACAAAAAGAGTCGCTGCCTTATGCAGTGACTCTTTGCTGTTCAGATGCTTGCATTGTCCATATCATGGCATGCTTGCAATCCATATTAGATGCCAGGAATGGCATTACGTTTGTGATGGGTACGTGTGTAGAATGCTTCAAGACGCTCTTGTGCAGCCGGATCAATCTGTTTGCCTTCCAGATAGTCACTGTTCGCTTCGTACGAAATGCCCAGTTCATCTTCATCGGTCTGGCCTTCCCAGAGTCCTGCTGATGGAGCCTTGTCCAAAATGGCCTGTGGCACGTTCAAATACGCAGCCAGCTGACGCACTTGACGTTTGTTCAGGGTGCTCAGTGGTGTAATATCCACGGCTCCGTCGCCCCATTTGGTGTAAAAGCCCGTGATGGCTTCAGAGGCATGGTCTGTTCCGACAACCAACAGGTTTTCCTCAAAGGACAGAGCATATTGCATCACCATACGGGTTCTCGCTTTCACGTTCCCTTTGCCTTGGTGAGTCATATGACGCGGGCTGCCCATGGATTTGAAACCTTGCTCCACTTCCAGTGCGATTTCGTTAACTGCATCTTCGATGTTGGTTTCTACGACATGCTTCAGGTCATAAGCTTTGGCCACGGCATAGCTATGGTCAATGTCCGATTGCTCACCGTAAGGCTGGAATACACCCAGCGTTTTGTATTCCTTATTCTCTTCTGCTGTAAGCTCGTCCGTTGCTTTTTTGCAAAGCGCCGTTGCTACAGCACTGTCAATCCCGCCACTGATTGCAATTAACAATCCTTTGGAATTGGCATTTTTCACATAGGTTTTAAGAAAGTCAACGCGCTTGCGCACTTCCTCTTCTTCATTAATGCTTGGTTTAACCTTCAATTCAGCGATGATCTGTTGTTGCAAACTCATCGTTCACACACCCCGTTTCTAAATTAATGAAATTTGATGTCCATTTTGAAAGGTCCGAATGGTTCAATAACCCTATTTGCTCAAAATGAAACGCCCCGGCATCGGTCATCCGAAAGGCGGGGCGTTGCTTGAGCTAATTAACGGCAGTAACGGTCAAACACACTTGTGAGCTCAGCCGCAATTTCCTCCGCAGAACGGTCTTCCACTTGATGACGCTCAATAAAGTGAACGAGTTCTCCGTCTTTCATCAGAGCGATGGAAGGTGAAGATGGAGGATACGGTGCAAAGTATTCACGTGCTTTTGCTGTAGCTTCTTTGTCCTGACCAGCAAATACTGTGTACAGGTGGTCTGGTGTAATATCATGTTGAAGTGCTTGGGATACACCTGGACGGCATTGACCTGCGGCACATCCGCAAACCGAGTTAATGACAACCAGAGCGGTTCCTTTAGCATCCGGCAAACTTGCTTCAACTTCTTCTGGAGTACGCAACTCCTGAATTCCCAAACGAGTCAGATCATCCCGCATCGGTTGAACCATATCTTTCATGTATTGATCAAATGACATAGACATTCGGTTTCACTCCTTAAACATGTGAGTTCTATTATTTAAAAAATTAAATGCTTTTGTGCTATTCCTATTATACATCCCTAATCAATGAAAGCAAGGTTCAAACACCGCCTGCGGAAAGGCTTCTCCTTCAATATTATGTCTCATTCCTTGGCAAAACATGCTTAAAGTTCAGCGTTGAAATGCAACCTTGAAAGTTGTACCCTGCCCTTCCTCCGATTCGACGGTAATGGTTCCGTTATGCCGTTCAACAATACTCAGACACATGGATAATCCCAGTCCGGTTCCTTTGGCCTTGGTCGTAAAAAAAGGTTCGAACAGCTTCTCCTGCTTCACTCTAGGTATTCCTGGGCCTGTATCTCGCACACACAGCTCCACGGTGTCATCCACCAACCGGGTCTCAAGTGTAAGTACCCCTTTTTCATTCATGGCTTCCATCCCGTTACGAGCCAGATTAAGTACCACTTGTTTGATTTCCTTTGAATTCAGATGCAGCTTCGGCACATTGTGAGCCAGCATAAATTCAATACTCTGACCTCGCAAATTTGCATCCGCCCATAACAAAGGACTTAGTTCATGGATGATATCATGCAGCTGGGATTCTTCTTTCTCGGCAATTCGATTCTGAGCCAATGACAGAAAATCATTAATAATGCTATTCGCCCGATCAAGCTCTTCCAGAACGATCCGGTAATAGTGATCCAGGGACTCTGGACTCTTTTCCTGCATTAATTGAAGAAAACCACGCACAACCGCCATCGGATTCCGTACTTCATGGGTAATACTTGCAGCCATTTGGCCGACAAGACTGAGGCGATCCACATTATCGAGCTCGCTTCGCAGCATTTCAAGCTCAGTAATATCCTGAATGATCAACATGGCTCCGATAGCCTCTCTTGGCAGTTCTGCTGAATACGCGTAGATGGGAACGGTCCGGGATTGGAACACGTTTGAACCGTAACGCACCGTAAGTCCACTCACTTCTCCATGAACAATGGCTTTACGAATACTGCTCTCCATCTTGTCTGCCTGGGCTTGTTCGACAAACTGACTCGCAGGTTGCCCAATCAAATCCGGTGTGGTTGTGCAGGGCAGTTGATCCCGCGCCGTTTGCTCCATCGTATCATTGACGAACTGCACGGTCCCTTCCTTATCTACGGTTGCGATGGATAAAGGAACAGCATTCAGAATTTGGTTAAGCTTTTCCGTTTCGGCTATGTATCTATGATGAACTTCAGACAAATGCTGCTCAAGCCCCCGGTGATGTTGCATCTGTTCAATCCAGAGCATACTAAGACTTCCAGCAAGAACTGCACCGATGGTATATCCCAGCGCTAGCAATACCCACTGTACTATTGAGAATGTTGGCTGGCTTTCCATCAATGGAATATACAGTACACTGGACACAACCAGCTCTGCCGTTATTAAGGCGATAACTGTTGCCATTTTGCGTGAACGTGTATAATGCTTGAATCGTTTGGCTGACAACCATACAATAGGATAGAGAAGGATGCCCGTTTGAAGTAGAAATCCGTACAGATTATAGGGATGCGCAAAGAGAAAATAGAAGAGTATCTGGAGAAGAGACAGCGTTAGACCAATGCGAGGCCTGCAATACAATATGACTAGCGTCAGGGGCACAATGCCCAAGGAGATGGGAACTGACACCGGACTCCCATAGTGGGCAAAAAGCAGACATAGCAACATGCTCACCACACTGGTCGCGGCAAAACTGGTCTGTACCATCCTATGATATCCTGCCTTGGCGACCGCTTGCTTGGAGAGCCCCAAGTGCAATAATGGAATCAGGAATACCGCAGCTCCTGCAAGCAGTATTTGTAAAAGAATGTCCTTCAACGCAACCACAATGCCATCTCCCTCCTCTGCCTGCACATTCCCTCATGTATTTCTGATTAAAACATAGGCGACAGTATATTACAATATATCCCTTAAGACTGCATAATAGAACTGCTAATACATTTGTATTGTTTCATAAACAGGCAGGAGTAGACAGGGTTTTCGGAAAACAGACAAAATCAATGAAAAAAGAGGGTAATAATGCATGTATGATGTCATTGTAATTGGCGGTGGATCTGCGGGCCTCATGGCCTGTGTTGCCGCTGCTGAGCATGGAGCCTCAGTGCTTCTGCTGGATAAAGGAGATCAGCTCGGCCGTAAACTCGGGATCTCTGGCGGCGGTCGCTGCAATGTGACCAATGCCAAGGAGACGGATGAACTAATCCGGCATATTCCGGGCAATGGACGCTTTTTATATAGTTCATTTCAGAATCTGGACAATCAGGGAATCATGCGTTTTTTTGAAAATCTCGGTATTGCCCTGAAAGAGGAAGATAACGGGAGAATGTTCCCGGTAACCGATAAAGCCAAAACGGTCGTTGATGCGTTGGTAGGCAAAATTGTTTCCCTTGGGGTAGAGATTCGCACCAAACAGCCGGTTAAGGAATTAATTCAGAATGGTCAACACGTGCAGGGCGTAAAGCTGGCTTCTGGTACAACGGTACTTGCACGCTCAGTTATTATCGCTACCGGGGGTAAATCAGTCCCTCAAACCGGATCAACCGGGGATGGCTACCCTTGGGCTGAAGCGGCTGGACATACGATTACAGAGCTGTATCCGACGGAAGTGCCGATTGTGTCTGGTGAGAGCTGGATTCAATCCAAAGAACTGCAAGGCTTGTCCTTGCGGGATGTCGGGTTATCTGTTCTAGATGCCAAAGGCAAATCGGTTATCTCCCATCGCGGAGATATGATCTTCACCCATTTCGGCGTATCAGGACCGATCGCGCTTCGTTGCAGCCAGTTCATTCGCAAGGTGCAAATGAAATCTGGGAACCCTCAGGTCACGATGAGTATTGATCTGTTCCCCGATCTGTCCCCCGGTGCTCTGGAAGCACAGGTTCAGCAGGTGCTGGAGCAGGAATCCCGAAAGGCCGTCAAAAACATACTCAAAACATGGGTTCCTGAGCGCATGATTCCATTGATGATGAAGCGTGCAGAGATCAGCGAAGACCTCACATTTCACCATTTCCCCAAAGGCATGTTAAGTGCATTAGTGGGGTTAATGAAAGATTTCACCTTCCGCGTAGACGGAACTCGTTCTCTCAAAGAAGCCTTTGTGACTGGTGGGGGAATCCACTTAAAGGAAATATACCCCAAAACAATGGAATCCAAGCTGCTGCCGGGACTATTCTTTTGCGGTGAAGTTTTGGATATTCACGGCTACACGGGAGGCTATAATATTACCGCTGCCTTCTCAACGGGGTACACGGCTGGCATGCATGCTGCAGAGTATAAAAACGCTCGCTCATGACTTGAACATAGGATGTTGATGGACAGAGTTAGGGGCCACATCACGTAAGTTTATTAAGAGCATGAAAAAACCTCGACATCCCGCTATCGGCGGGGTATCGAGGTTTTTTTGAGGTGTATGCAATCCAGAATCACTGTCACCAACAAGGCAAGCAGCATCGTTGCCCCTGTTGTATTTACGCCTTCACACTGCCCGAGAAACCATCCACTGAATCATCGAATGTCGGATCTTCATCCCGGTTAGACATCTCCTGTTCGGGATTGCCCCCCTGGGTTCCGCTCGCATAACCTTCATTCCAATCTTCATTCACGAGATGAGCCGGAATGGAAATATTCTGAAACTGATCCAATCCATCTGTTTCGGAGAGAAACACCGCACTTCCTCCGTGTGACTGTACGATTTCCACAGCAGATAGCGTATCCTGTCGATCTGTAGGAATGTACAATTCAAGCGGCCCTGACTGGTATGGCTTATACCCAAGTTCCTCCAAAGTTGCCTGCGCCGCGAGCAACGCTGCATTGTCTGCAAAATGTACCTGAAGTTCACTATCATCCAACATGATTTTTTCCTCCTTGCGAGAGCCGATCCCTTACTTTCAAAATCGTAAGACCCGTCTCCTATAGCATGGTCAGTTACTTCATCTGATATGCTACTGAACAAGGAAGAATATCAACTAAGCGGATCGGATGTAACGAATCCAGCCTGTTATAGATAGGACGAACAGTCCGAATGCTACGACAGCCGCAGCCGTAACGATACCTTCCAGCCAGCCTAGCCAGGCTGCTCCCAGTGAAAATCCCATTAGAATCCCTAGCGGAACAAACAACATCCGTACCATGGTCACACCTGCAAGATTTAACGCCTCGGAATCATAGGATACAAGCTGAACGTACTCCGAGGTTGCAAATACCTCCCAGGAACGATAGAAAAGTACGCTCAACATGATGACCAACAAGCCACACACGATTACATTGACCGGGAAAGGTGGTAAAGCAACGGCAGCAATCGAAAGGCCGCCAAGCTGCAAGTACAATTTCATGGTCGAGGAGTTACGAAAAAATGCTTTGAATGCCGTCTCAGCTGTCCGATTAGAGATCGTTCGATGCCGCAGCAACTTGCGCTGCTTGCGGAATATGATCGTCCGGGTGCGTGGTGCTTTCGGTTTGGTTACAGATCGACTCAGTAAAAGGGCCGTGAACTTTAGCCTTTCTCGTAAATCTTCACGCACATCGCCCTCAAAGGTTCCCTTCATCTCCAGCCTCAATCGGCCAACCAAAATCAGAAGAAGGATTGCGGCCACAATACCTGCAAGCAGTGTCCAGATGTGTCCATGCATCCAGGATGTTACTCCAATCGTGATAATGCCCATGGCAACTGCTAAAGGGATCATGCGAATCCAGCGTCTCCATCCGGTATAACGTACTTTCGTCATATGAAGTACAATGACCTGGAATGAAGCTACTGCGCCAAACCAAATCGCTATTAGTGCGATATGGATAAATGACATGTCATACACACGGGACCATAGTGGTGAAGTCAACGCCGTAATTGCAATCATTTTACCCAAATGCTGCAAGCAAGCCCGGTAGATCCCTTGTTTCATCAATGTACGCATCCACAGCGACCGCGACTTCAGGAATAACACATCCGCTTCCTCTACAAATATAAGAATTCCACCTGTAAGCATAATGACGTCGATCAGTCCTGTCAGTGTAGGCAGCGTTAATCCGGTCGCCCATGAGGGCAGTGGTTTGGACCATAAACTCACGTACCATCCGCTGAAATACAGCAGACCCGGAATAAGCAGGTATACCCATACCGTCCAATCTACTACCAGTTTCAGGTTTTTTAACTGTTCATTGAAGTGCTCCTTGCGTCTGCGTCTATATAAACCAAGTGGCGTGTATGCTCGAGAGGTCTCCATCTTCCTCCCCCCTTCCCGGTTAGGATGTCAGTGTGTCAAAACAATCAAACAACGAGGCGTCCGGCAAATCTGCGGCTGCTCGGATTTCGTCCAGTGTTCCTTCGGCAGCTGAGCGCCCGGATTGAATGAGTATAAACCGATCACAGATTCGCTCAGCGGTATCCAGTACATGCGTTGACATAAGAACACCCGCACCACGGCGGCGCTCATCGTCCAACAACTTCAGAAAATCCTTGGTTGCGCGTGGGTCCAGTCCGATGAAAGGCTCGTCCACAATATATACATCTGGCGAGGACAGGAAGCCGATCATCAGCATCATTTTCTGCCGCATCCCCTTGGAGAAACTAGCCGGAAGATCATTACGAACGTGGTCCATGCCGAAACGAACCAACATCTCCTCCGCCCTGGCAACAAAGACCTCTTCCTCCATCTCATAGGCAGCCGCTGCCAGATCGAGATGTTCCCACAGGGTCATGTATTCGTAAAAAACAGGTTGTTCCGGGATATAGGCATAACGTCCGTCTCCCCCAATGGTTACTTCATACTTTGCATGTTCAAGCAGACCAAGTAATGTTTTGATGGTCGTGCTTTTGCCAGCCCCATTCGGTCCGATAATACCCACCAGTTCCCCTGGCGCCACGTGTAATCGGATGTTCCTAATCGTGGATTGCCCCGCCTCATATCCTGCTTCCGTAATATGTACGTCCAATATGGACTCCTGTGCGCCTGTATCTTCGTTTTCGATTTCCATATCATTCACTCCCTGTCCTGTCAGGTGCTTGTTCGGTTCTTTAATGATATTGTAATCGAGTTCGTGAGGAATTGTTTGATCATTTTGAGCTTTTCTTTTCTATATTAAATGGAACAAAGATTATTTTACACTTACCACTCCGATGCCAGAACAACCTTCCAATCGCTGTTATCCCCAGATTTTTTTATTCTCTTTTTAAAGGAGAAAATCCGAGGATAAAGGCGAACGCTCCGCTTCTTCAGGTTATTTCTGTCCTCTCCGTTCTCGTGTAAATGTTTAGTTCAATTTATATAGACGAAAAATGATTAAATTTTAATTGCTAAAAATGCAAATCTTGTGACATATCGCATGTTTTTCGTGCAAACAGATGCTTACAATAGAAATATGGCGAACCTCTGAATCGTCAAATGTAAATTCATCAACTCCAATAAATCTGAAAAGGCGGGATCAGTATGCTGGAATTACAGGAAATCGGAACCGAACGTTCTCTTCATCTGTACCGCACCTTGGCCCAGACATTTAAGAGCGTGAATGAACACGCTGTATCCGGAAGCAAAGTGCATGGCTTCAACCCCACCGCTTACGGGGTGCTCGAAGTGTTATATATGAAAGGAGCACAGCCTATTCAACAAGTCGGTGCACAGCTTCTGCTGCAGAGCGGGAATGTCACTTATGTCATTGACAAGCTGGAGCAAAAGGGACTTTTACATCGAAAACACTGTCCGCAGGACAGACGCATCATTTTCGTAGAATTGACCAAAGAAGGCCAGCGTACGATGGATGAGATCTATCCAGGCTACGCACACAAAATAGATCGTGCTGTCAGCGGTCTGAGCGAAGATGATAAGACATTGCTCTCTGAGCTGTTGGAAAGGCTTGCACTCGGTGCGGATCGTTTATCCGCAAACGGCTAAGGGCAGCGCCATATCACCTGATCCAAACTAAAAATAACCGGTTCGCCTTAATAGGCGGTACCGGTTATTCGAATTTGTTTATTAATCTAATCAAAGGTACAGAATCCACATCAACACCGTGAGGACAGCGACAACCAATCCACCTGCAATCAGCAAATCGACAATGTAGCTGGACAGACCTGAGCGGCTGTGACCCTCAATCTCCCTCTGAGTCTCTTCGTACTTTCTTTTGGCTTCATCTTCCTTGGACGAATTCAGATTATTGGGAAACATCATCCTCACCCCTACTCTAAATGAGATATCTATATTATCCTGTGCTGGTCTGCTGCTTCTGCTTACGAAATTTATTCAAGATCCATCCCAGACCTGATTGCCACAGTAAAAAAACAAACGTTGTTGTTACCACGTATTGATAAGGGCCAGCATTCTGAAAGGCATGCATTCTGTACACAAAGATGGAGAACAACAGCGCACTACCTACACCAAGAAGAAAATAAGCTACGATTGCACTTATCACCTTGGATATAGGTCTGTTCATTTTCAGAGAAGCAAGCACATTATCCACAAATAATGATAGAGGCAGGGTCAAAAATAGAAGAAGAGCCAAGTTGATAAGAATGCTTATGATCAATGTATACCAGAAGGGATAGTAATATGTATGTTCCGCTCGTTCTGCCAAGGGAACATATTTCATGAGTCCGACAACGATGGAAAGCGAAATGCAGGTCATAAGGACTGCCAGCAGCTTGATTGTAAAGGATATTAACCAGAACGATTGCAGTGATTGCCTGCTCATCTTCACTCGCCTCCCATTCCATTATTGTAAATTATAGATAATTACTTTTAGAAAATAATAACAAAAAAAGCAGCTGAGAAACAGCTGCTTTAATCCAATGATTACTCTTTTCACTTCGTTTAATTCCCTGAAGCCTGTGCTTGCGGCGGAGCATCTGCATCTTCGGGAACGATTAGCCGTTTGCGCAAAGCCAGTGTCGTCACCCATGAGATAATGGCAATAACAAACATGATGACAAACAAGGAATGCAAACTTCCTTCCAACACGTTACGCAGTAGAGCCCATTTGTCATCCGACAGAGCAGCTTCCGTATGCGGAGCAAGCAGTTGATTCAGGTCCCCATCCGAGATCCCCGCCTCTGCCAGATGCTGTTCGCTCGACAACGTTGATATCCGGTAGTTCAACCATGTTCCGAAGGCTGCTGCACCAATGGTTTGTCCAAGCGTACGCATAAAGGTATGTAACGCCGTGGAAGATCCACGTTCTTTATACCCAACAGATGACTGTGAAATGATCGTGAAGATGGTAAAAGCAAATCCGAAGCCGAGTCCGTAAATAAATGTCAAAATAAACAGTACGGCTTGGGGTGATGTTCCACCAACCAAGAAGAGTCCACCCGACCCGATGGCAATCCCGGTTAATCCAATCACAGCTGTTAAGCGTGATCCGATTTTCATTAACAGACGGCCAGCAAGTACACTACCAATCAGCCAGCCAACAGACATCGGTGCAAGCAGTAATCCCGATTCAGTCGCGTTACCGCCCCGAACCCCCTGCACCCATAGTGGCAAATAACTGGTTAGGCCAATCATCAGGGTACTGGTCAGTAGTCCGGCGATATTCGCCACCCGGATGTCCCGAATACGGAATAGATGGAGAGGTACCATCGGGGCCTGGGCTCTTTTTTCCACCACAAAAAATAAAATCATAAACAAAATAGCCACAATACTCAGTCCCACAATAATAGGAGAACTCCATGCATAATACTGTCCACCCGCGGACAATACAAAGAGCAACGCTGTGATCCCAACGGTAAAAGTCAACGCACCCATATAGTCAATTTTCGCGGTACGCGGAGACATTTCTTCCTTCAAATAACGGAACACAAACCACATCGCCAGCAGTCCGAACGGCAAATTGAACCCAAAGATCCACTGCCAGCCCAGATTGTCTACGAAATACCCGCCAAGCAGCGGTCCGGCCAGAGATGAAATGCCCCACACGGAGCTGATCCATCCCTGTATTTTGCCCCGTTCTTCAAGGCGGTAGATGTCACCAATAATCGTAAACGTAACAGGCACAACCGCACCTGCGCCAATCCCTTGAATCGCACGAAAAATAATCAATTGCTCCATGTTCTGCGAAAGGCAGCACAGAAGCGAGCCTAGTAAAAATAAGGCACAGCCAATAAGGAATACTGGCTTTCTTCCGTATAGATCACTGATTTTGCCGAAAATCGGCGTGCTCACAGCCATCGTTAACAGATAAGCAGTGAAAATCCAGCTCAACAGCTGCACACTTCCCAGCTCACTGACAATGGTTGGCCCTGCCGGACCAATGACTGTACCTTCAATTGCAGACAAAAAAGTCGCCAGCAGCAATCCCGCCAGGATGAAACTGCGGTTCAAACCTCCGGTTGTATTCACACAAACCCTTCTCTCTTCAATTCTCTATATAATTGGAACATTGATTTACACAGCCCACTAAGAACCAGAACAACCTTTCGATCGCTGTTATCCCCAGATTTTTTCCATTCTCTCTTTATTTATCTCTCTTACGTAAAAACTCATCGTACAACAGGGAATACATCACCATATCCTTATATCCGGTAGACGTATGTTGAACTTGACGCAGCAGGCCTTCCCGCGTGAAACCGCGGTTCGTCAAAAACTCTCCCGAAGCGAGATTGCGCGGATCAACCAGCGCCTCAATCCGATTGAGACCCATCGTCTCATACCCAAACGGTAACATAACCGAAAATGCTTCCGTCATATAACCGTGACGCCAGTAGTCGCGCCCCAGTTCATAACCGATCTCACCACGGAATGCGCCTTCAAGTTGCCAAGTGTTATATCCACAACTTCCGATGAGCAGGCCCGTTTCCTTGAGTTCAATACCCCAGCGAATCGCCTCCTCTTCTCCTGCCATATGATTTAACAGCCCAATCATATCCGCAGCCTCACTTGTCCCGATCATGGGCGCCAAATTCATATAACGGGTCACTTCCCGGTCGGACCAGCAAGTGAACATCTGGGCCGCATCCCGGCGGCGCATTTTGCGCAGTCGCAGCCGCCCTGTCTCTAGTTCGGGAATTCTCCCTTTGCATTTATACATGAAAAGACACTCCGATCCGATCTATCCCACAGACCTCATATTCAATAGCCATCTAACCATAACCTGCACCGAATGGCAACTGTTCAGTCATCATGATCACGTCAAAAAACCGGGCCACTTCCGCTCCCGGTCTTGTTGTACATATGGATCAACTCAAGTTTGCATCCTATTTCGGGATACATACCTTATCCAAATTTAAGTTCAGGCTGTAGACGTCTTCTTGCCTGTCCCCAGCAATTCCTCACTAACCCGGCCGAACACGGCTATGATTTCCTTAAACTCCTCAATGCCAGTCCCGGTAAGGCTCCATTGATCTCCATGGGCGGTCAGGAAGTTTTCCTGTGTCAGATGCTCAAGCTCCTGCTTGATCTCCCGTTCTCCAACGCGATACCCCCGTTCTTCCAATAGAGGCAATGCGTCGCTAACAGTTAAATCCTGATTTTGAGCTAAATATAGAAGATGAATTCGTACAAAAAGATTCTGTACCTCTGCATGCATAAGCCAAGCTCCTTCCCGGGTTGTAGCCCGCCGTGGTTGCTAAGTATTTACCCCACCCAGGAAGATGAGAAACAGGAGGAATATTCATGCCTGACCTGCCCTTTCCGAAATCCTCCGCTTGACTAACCGCAGGCTCTGCACTATCTTGAAAATAAGTACCATTTTTGCTCGGGAGGGTGATTCATCATGTTTCAAGCTGTTTCTTATGAAGGAACACGAAGCGAGCAGCAAACCGCCGTCCTGGGACAGTTAAGTGCTCTGATCCGCGATGAACCTAGCGCTATTGCCAATCTGGCAAACGCTGCGGCGTTGCTCAATGTATTTATGACCGACACCAATTGGGTCGGATTCTATCTGTATGATGGAAAAGAACTTGTACTCGGTCCATTCCAGGGACTGCCTGCCTGCATCCGTATTCCACTTGGACGCGGTGTATGCGGCACTTCTGCTGCGGAACGACGTACGATGGTCGTTGAAGATGTTCATGCCTTTCCAGGCCATATCGCCTGTGATGCCGCATCGAACAGTGAGATCGTTGTACCCATTATCAAAAACGGCGAATTGTACGGGGTTCTCGACATTGATAGCCCGCTCAAAAACCGTTTTGACGATGAAGACCGCATCTTCCTAGAAAAGGCGGTAAGCCTGATTACAGAGCAGCTGGAATTATCCTAACTGCCTGAAGTACCGTCTTAAGCCGATGCAGAGTTCATCGGCCTTACGATGATATGCAATAACAAAGAGCGCACTCCTCCTAGAGGGCCTGCGCTCTTTGTTATGATTATTTTTCTTCACACCCATGTTCTGCTCGCCCAAGATACTTTATGCATCTAGGATAAATCCTGTTCCGCTTTAATCATCATCCCGTCTCGCAAAAACTCGGCCAGCTTGGGGTGGTAGCCATCATACATCTGGCGAAAATTTTTGTGCTCGACGTACAGATTGCCCAGATCCCGGTAAATCTCTGCTGTTGGGGTGTAATAGTCCTTGATCCAATCGAGATGTCTGCCAATAATCTGCTGTACTTCCGTGCTGCCGGGTTCTAACCCTTCCTCAATAGCGCCCTGCAAGTCCAAGTGAATCCGGTCAATCTTCGCCTGTGAATCAAGAAAATCTTCCTTCGACTTCATCGCCTGACCATCAGGCATTGTGGATTGCTCCGGTGAATTGGCGTTGTACTTCTGACTGTCCTCTGTCTTCAACTGTTCAGAATAGTCATTCTTTGACGCATGGTCAGAAATCGGTTCATTCAGAAGCTGGTGACGCCCCTTACTAGAAAACCCGGCGTAAAGTTCATATTCATCCAGTTCCTGCTCACCACGTAAGTAGGAGATGGTTTTGTCCAGTGTCTGAATCATTCCATGCAAATGAAGTGCCTTCTCAAGCATCTCGATCCGATGCTGCTGCATAATACGAATCATGTCCCGGGGAGTGTCCCTGAGCATGGGGCCGATCTCTTCCTCCTCCATGCCTACTTCTTTACAGAAGAGTATCTGCTGTAGTCTCAGCAGCTCTGGCTTCTCGTAGTAGATATCTTCATCTTGACCTACGAAGGCTGGATTCAGCAGACCTGTCTCCGCGTACTGTCCCAATTCACTCAGACTTACACCGGACATCCCGGATAGATCAACCATGGAATATGCCATTTGAATACACCTCCTGTCTGGCCTGTAACTCCAAGGTTCAGGCTTGTTCATACTGCATTTTATTTAAATTTAAGTGAGATATTATAAGACTTCCAACAATTCTGTACCCCAGTAATCCGTTCATTTCTCTGGATGGATACACAATGCTTCGGTGATATGAACGGCATCTAATTGGTAGATTTGCGGTATGATAAGTATTTATACCCTTCTCATCAGATGTGAACCCTAGGTTAATAAAGAAAGGCTATGTATTTTTTTACGGTAAGGGCTGAATGTAAAAAAGAAAAAAATCCCGCACCCCCTAAATCGGGCACAGGATCATCTTGTCTATTTTATCTCGAATATCCGCTCGTCTTAGGAGTGAAATAATTAGTTCTTATTAAACATGACAAACTTCAATTCCGTCATTTCCTCTACAGCATATTTAACACCTTCACGTCCCATCCCGCTCTGCTTCACACCACCATAAGGCATATGATCCACACGGAAAGTGGGAATATCGTTAATCATTACGCCTCCTGCTTCAATGTGGTCCGCTGCATGCAATGCAGTATGAATATCATTGGTGAACACACCCGCCTGAAGCCCATAGACTGAATCATTCACATGCTCAATGCCTTCTTCAACCGATTCTACCGTATTAATGACAACGATCGGGGCAAAGACCTCCTGACAAGACACCTTGGCATCACGCGGAACGTTAACAAGCACGGTTGGACGTAATACGCCTCCCTCGGCTTCGCCGCCTGTTGCCACCTCAGCGCCTGCCTGCTTCGCTTCATCGATCCAGTCCAGCGTACGCTGTACATCTTTGGATGTGATGAGCGCAGACACAACAGTTTCCGGATTCAACGGGTCTCCAACTACGACTTTTTGGGCTGCTTCTGCAAAACGACGAATGAACTCATCCGCAATCGCGCTATGCACATAGATTCGCTGCAGTGAAATACATACCTGACCTTGGTAAGTAAAAGCCCCGGTCACACATCTCGGTACCACCTTATCCAAATTGGCATCCGCATCTATAATGACGGCTGCATTGGACCCCAGCTCCAATGTTACGCGTTTCAGTCCGGCTTTGCTGCGAATGCTGGTACCTACAGCAGGGCTGCCTGTAAACGTAATATGGGCCACGTCAGGATGCTCTACAAGTACATCACCGATCGTTTTGCCGTCACCGCTCACCACATTCAATGCGCCATCCGGTAATCCCGCTTCCTGAAGCAAATTGGCAATATAATACGAAGACAACGGTGTCTGCTCCGCAGGTTTCAACACAATCGTATTACCTGCTGCCAGCGCCGGTCCTACTTTATGAGCCACCAGGTTCATCGGAAAATTAAACGGCGTAATGGCTCCAATAACACCCAAAGGCTGCCGCATCGTGTAGCCTACGCGTCCTTCGCCGCCTTTGGCTGCATCCATAGGAACTGTCTCTCCGGTGAGCCGCTTGGCTTCTTCTGCGGCGAAACGATACGTTTCCACCGTACGATCAACCTCGGCGAGCGCCGCAGTAATCGGCTTCGCTGCCTCCAGCGCAATGATCCGTGCTGCTTCTTCCTTCCGTTCTTCCAGCAGGGTGGACAGCTTGTAAAGGATGTCTGCACGCTGATGGGCAGGCATTCTGCGCATCTCTTTGCCTGCCTGAACTGCTGCGGCAATCGCGGCTTCCACTTCCTCCGCTGTCGCCGAGGATACGTCTGCCAGTGTTTCTTTCGAGTACGGTGCCTGGAGTGCTATATAGTCTACTGATTCGGTGGGCTTACCCCCGATGAACAGATGTTGTTTTTTCATTGTTGTATCCTCCATTCATGTTTAACACAGCGTTATCCCATACCTATTTATACACCACTTTAGCATCATCAACACAAGAAAGTCATACCACTATTTTACAGTCATTACCGGACAACCTGCATGTTTCAAGACGCCGTGGCTGACACTGCCCACGACGATTTCAGCGAGCATGCTTTTCCCGGCCGTCCCCATCACAATGAGATCACAGTCTCTATCCTTTGCTACACGGCAGATCTCATTCACGGGATCACCAGCAATCAGCAAAGTTTCATAATGAACAGAACGAGCGGCTAACAATTCATTAACAGGTTGTATAATATGCTGTCCTTCTTCTGCGATCCGTGCTTCCAGATCCACACCCAGTGCGGGCTCATTTAGCGAGATCGAAGGATTAACATGTACGATAATCAAAGAAGCCGGTTGTTTCAGACTTTCTGCCAGAACAACAGCTTGCTCCAGACCTTTGTGTGCATGAACCGACCCATCGACAGCAACCAATATTCGTTTCAGCATATTCCATTCCTCCTGTTCATTAATGCGTAATGGCAGCATCGATATCGCGCAGATGTCTGCGGCGTACCAGAAGCACAACGACCCCGATCAGAACCATCAATGCGCCAAAATAAAACGGTGTCTCCGGCAGGAACCACTCGGACAATTTACCAGCAAGCCAAGGTGCCAGCGCACCTCCAAGGAACCGGACAAAGCTATATGCAGCCGATGCCACAGAACGTTCCACTGGAGCAGCTTCCATAACTGCAGTCGTAATTAATGTGTTGTTGATCCCGAGGAAAATCCCGGCAACGATAACGGACACAATAACCGTTGTGGATGATCCCATTACCGTACCTACAGCCATTACCAGCAAATCAATGGCGAACAGGGTCAGCATAACGCTCATGGAAGGAACCGATCCGAATCGACGTTGCAATCTTGGTGCAACAAATACAGACGTAATTGCCAGCATCAAACCCCAACCAAAGAATACATAACCGAGTCCGTGCTCATCCAGATTCATGACATAAGGCGAATAAGCCATCAAGGTAAAGAATCCAAAGTTATACAGAAAGGCCGTAATCGCCAATGTTTTCAGTGAAGGATAACCCAGAGCCTTGAACGGATCGGACAAGGAACTACGCGTTTTCGGTTTGGCCATCTTAGGCAGCATAAACGTGATACTGATAAAAGCAATCGCCATCAGAACAGCTACACCATAGAACGGGCCGCGCCATGAGATGGAACCCAGTTCACCACCAAGCAATGGACCTACGGCAATCCCCAGACCAAGCGCTGCTTCGTATAAAATAATCGCTTTGGCTGTCCCTGAAGTGGATAGTCCTACAATAGCGGATAATGCAGTTGCGATGAACAGGGCATTCCCTAGCCCCCAACCACCACGGTAACCGACGAGCGCACCTACAGTGTCAGAGGTCCCGCCGAGGAAAGAGAAAACAATGATCAGCAAAATCCCGCTGAGCAGTGTCCACTTCACACCAATCCGGCTGGATACAACACCTGTAATCAGCATGGCTACCCCGGTAACCGCGTTATAACTTGTAAACAATAAAGATACCTGGCTTTTGGAAGCATGCAGCTGATCTGCAATCGCAGGCAAAATTGGATCAACCAAACCTAGTCCCATAAAGGAGATGATACAGGCAAAGGCTACTGCCCATACCGCTCTAGGCTGGGATAACAGACCTCCACGGGATGACGGCAATTCGTCAGGTAATGAGGGTTCTCTTTTCATACATAATTCCTCCTGGTTCATGATTTATGTTGTGAAACAAATTGTGAAAAACAATGAAATATCATCTTTATTTTCAGAAATATAGGAAAGAAAACGGCACAAATGACACCGGATCTCCCGGTGCTTATCGTGGAATACTAATTTAGCATTTTTGCATAATTCGATGCATTCATCAGTTATGTGTCATTCTCGTGCCCTTCTAATCGTCGAATGCCGTTCTGAACCCGTTCACGTAATTCCTCAAGTTCCTCCTGAACGGCGTGAATGCTCTGAAGTTTCTGCTCGATCAATTGCAGCTGGTCATTCAATGTCGTTTCCATCTTGGTGAGTTTTTCGATCCGTTCTCTCACTTCAGTGGTCTGCTGGTAGTCAAAACGCTGTTCGTTCAGCGCATCCGCCGTTGCCACATAGGTATGTAGCTCCTGAAGCGAGAAACCAAGAACCTCCTTCGCCCGAACCACCTTTTTGAGATAATCGATATCTTCCCGAGTGTATAATCGTGTGCCACCGTCCGTCCGCTGAGGTGAAGGCATAACACCGATCTCTTCGTAATACCGAATGGTACGCTTGGTCAAACCACATTCCTTGGCTACGTCATCGATTTTATATAAACTCATTTCCTTCACCTCACTTTCATATGTCTATAATGTTATGTACATAATTATATATATTATTAACGTTAACGTCAACGTTAGATTTTGGACTTGAATATGTAGTATGGCTCAAACAAGAATAAATTATTGCAGTTTTAATTTTTACAATACGTTGTTAAACGCAGTTTTTGATTGCCCTCAGCCTCTATAATATGCAAAAAAGATCCGCTCTCGCGGATCTTCGTTCAGGTGCAATTTCACATTGTGCCCCTAAGCGCCTTGCTCCTTCTGCTCCTGTTGCTGGACACGCTGCATTTGCTTCAAACGGCCTTCGACTCTGGTAAACAGCCTGAATGTATAGAATCCTGTAGCCACAAGACTTAGAACCAAAGCTCGTACATCCGTAAGCCAAAAACCGATTATGCCGAATACCGTAATAATCACACCAAACTGCATCATCAGATTGGCGCTATAACGTTGCGCTTCTTCCCATAACTCGGGATGACTCATTGCTCGCGGAGTACGATAACCATATATGCCGTTAATCCTTTTCGGCGGCTTTTTGTACACCATTAATCCCAGAATGAAATAGCACACTCCGCATATAATCCCAACTACTGCTCCTGCCACAATGTTCTCCCCTAACTCCATTAAAAATACACCACAGATATTAAAACAAAAAAACGGCTCTACGTATATACGAAGAGCCGTCCGGATCGTTTCGTAAAACTTAGATGTCCTTCACCCGCAGTACACGCATGGCGTTCAGGACAGCCAGTACGGTCACCCCTACATCAGAGAATACCGCTTCCCACATGGTGGCAATTCCGAACACACCCAGCAGCAGGAAGATCGCTTTGACACCCAACGCAAAACCGATATTTTGCCAGACAATGGTTCGTGTCCGTTTTGCAATCCGGATTGCACTTGCCAGTCTGGATGGTTCATCCGTCATGATGACAACGTCTGCTGCCTCAATCGCAGCATCCGAACCGAGTCCCCCCATCGCTACACCTACATCGGCACGCGCGAGCACAGGTGTATCGTTAATGCCATCACCGACAAACACCATTTTCTCCTTCGGCGATTTGGCAGCTTCGAGACGCTCCAACTGTTCGACTTTATGCTGTGGCAGCAGCTCAGCGTATACTTCATCGACACCCAGCTCACGCCCTACAGCTTCACCAACAGCCTTGGCATCGCCGGTCAGCATCACTGTTTTGCGAATACCGAGCTTCTTGAGTGCCTGAATGGCTGCCGCTGCGTCATCCTTCACCTCATCGGCAATGATCAGGTGACCGACATACGAACCCGATTCGGCAACGTGCACCACTGTGCCTACGGTTTGTGGAGTCGTGTAGGATATACCTGCCTGTTCCATTAATTTGGCGTTACCCGCAAGCACTTCACGTCCATCCACACTGACCTTGATGCCATGCCCCGCAACCTCATCGTAATCATCCACACCCTGAGTCCGGATATCCTTTGCCCAGGCTGCGCGAATGGATTCAGCAATCGGATGATTGGAATCGGCCTCGGCAATTGCGGCAAGCTCCATCAATTCATCTTCGTTACGCCCACCTTCAGGGCGAATAGCTGTTACTTTGAAAACACCTTTGGTTAGTGTACCTGTTTTATCAAAAACAACAACTTTAACATCGTTCAATGCTTCAAGGTAGTTACTTCCTTTGATGAGAATCCCGTTACGTGATGCAGCTCCGATGCCTCCGAAAAAACCAAGCGGAATAGAAACGACCAGCGCACACGGACAAGAGATCACGAGGAAGACCAGTGCACGATAGATCCAATCGGCAAATGTCGCACCACTGAGCACCAGTGGCGGAACGAGCGCAATCAAAGCGGCAAGAATGACGACAACCGGCGTATAATAACGAGCAAATTTGCTAATAAAATGTTCCGTTTTGGCTTTGCGGCTACTCGCATTCTGCACCAGGTCTAGAATTTTGGATACTGTGGATTCACCAAAAGTTTTTGTTACTTCAATAGTTAACATTCCGTTTTTGTTCACAAATCCACTCAGTACATCACTACCGGGTTCTAATTCACGCGGAACGGACTCACCTGTCAGAGCCGAAGTATCCACCATGGAACGACCTGCCTTAACGATTCCGTCCAGGGGTACTCGCTCACCCGCTTTAACCACGATTCGATCTCCAATACGTACCTCGTCCGGCGACACTCGCTTGGTCTCTTCTCCCGCACCAATCAGCATATTGGCATAGTCCGGGCGAATATCCATCAGCGACTGGATCGACTTCCTTGAGCGATTAACCGCCAGCCCCTGAAACAGCTCACCGAGCTGATAGAAGAGCATAACCGCAACACCTTCGGGATATTGGCCAATGGCAAAAGCACCGATAGTAGCGACAGATATCAGGAAGTATTCATCGAATACCTGACCTCGAATTATATTTTTGATCGCCTGGAGAACGATATCTCCCCCTGCGATCAGATAAGCGACAACATAAAGTGCAAGCTGTGCCCATCCTTCCAGCGGAGACCAGATCGCGGCTGCCACCAGAACAGATCCAGCCGCCAGACGTGCCAGCAGCACCTTCGTCTGCCCAGCGCCATGTTCATGTGAGTGTCCGGCATGCGCATCATGATCGTGACTGTCTGCATGACCGTGATCATGTCTGGCATGGCTTCCATGATCATGCGTGTGATCTTGGGCTCCGTGATGATGACCGTGATCATGTGCATGATAATGGTCATGGGAGTGACCAGCATGATCGTGACCACTCGGCGTATGCTCATGCGCGTGAGCCCCGCTACCTGCATGGGCGTACACATGATCCTTAGTGGGGTTTATTGAATCAGCATCACCGCGGTTACCTTGCGATGATTTACCTTTTTCCGAAATACGAATATGCGGCTCCAGCCGAAGCACTTTGCGCTTCGCTTCTTCCACGACCTGCTCATCCATATCGGATGTGGTGTGCATGGATAAGGTTTTGGTCACAAAATTGACCGAGCAATCGGTAATGCCTTTAATTTTTTTGACGCCATTCTCAATCTTCAATGCGCAGTTCGCGCAATCCAATCCATCCAGCAGCAGTTCCCTTTTCACCTGTTCCTGTCCGGTTCCCATGTGAACTCTCCCCTTTGCAGTACGTAAAACAAAGTTATCCGTAATTTTTTTGATTTTAAATCAATATATGAGCAACCATTCATATGTTTTGTTAACCCTATTATATGCACGCTTAAACATGAGTGTCAACAATTCGAGTTGATTTTTCATACAGAATATGCTAATAGTAATCATTTCGCTTTAGACGTTTTTTGGATATAATAGGCTTATCGAAGAACATTTGATCAAATCAAAGGTTGAGTTAATATAGGTGGTGATAGGAAATGGAACAACCGGTTAAAGCTCCAGCCGAATGCGACGCGGCCTGCTCTGGAACAGAGGCTGACGTGCAGACCATTCGTGCTTCTCTCATGGATCGCGAGACCTCTTCCGAGATGGCTGATTGGTTCAAGGCTTTCAGCGACCCGACACGGCTTCGTATTATTGATGCGCTGTTACAGAAGGAATTATGTGTGCACGATCTGACAGTGCTGCTTGATATGGGACAGTCGGCCATTTCGCACCAGCTGCGGTCACTCCGCAACATGCGGATTGTCAAGCGGCGCAAAGAAGGCAAGACCGTGTATTATTCTCTGGATGATGCACACATTGAGCAGATCTTCCTGCAGACGCTCCAGCATATTAAACATAGCTAGGCATTAGCCTGCCTGTTCACACAACAGAACCCCCGTCTCTCGGTTATTAGCCGATGGACGGGGGTTCTGTTGTATAAGGGCACCGTTTTGAAAAAAAGAGGTTAATTCAGGGATCTAGCTACTGTACGGATATGCTCGCTCCAGTTACAGTAGATTGTTATTCTTCGGATCATACAGGCCGGATCTTTCCTTGAACCAGTTGAAGATATGCGACACACACACTTTCAACACCGCGTATCCTGGAACGGCTAACAGAATGCCCACTACACCGAACAGATTACCTGAGGTCAGAATGACAAAGATAATCGTGATGGGGTGAATCTTGAGCGTTTTGCCCATAATCTGAGGTGAGATGAATTTACCCTCAATTAATTGCACGATTGTCCACACCGCTACCATCTTCAGCAGCATCACCGGGGAAGTCACCAGAGCCACAATCAACGCAGGCGTGATCGCGATTGCAGGTCCCAGGTACGGTACAACACTCGTGAAAGATGCGATAATCGCAAGAATCAGCGCATAATCCAGACCAATAATCATATAACCGATGTAGAGCAGAATGCCGATGCAGAAGCTGACGATAATCTGTCCACGAATGAACGAACTGATCTGGTGATTGATATCTTCCAGCACATGCATTGCACCTGTACGGCTCTTGATTGGCAGGAAAGACAGAATTTTGGACGGAAGCTTCTTGCCGTCTTTCAACAGATAGAACAGAATAAAAGGAACCGTTACAATGGACAGCACCGTCTCGGTGAACGCTCCGAGGAATCCGCCCAATTTGTTCCAGGTCGAGTTCAAAATTTCAGTGGCTTTCTGGGAAATCGTGCCCCACCAGTCCTGAGAATTCAAATTCACTGTCTCTTGGAACTGACCGAACAGCTTGCTGCCCGTAAGCTGCTCAAACTGCTGTTTGACCGTCTCACTGTACGTTGGGAAATTTTCAATCAGCCCCACAATCTGGTTACGTACGACCGGAATGACCGCCAGCACAACGACTGTCAGAATCCCCCCGATAGCGAGATATAAGATCAAAATGGACCAGCCGCGCTTAATCTTCCACTTTTCCATAACATCCACAATTGGATTCAGCAGGTAATAGAGAATACCCGACAGAATAATCGGAAGCACAATCGTCTTGATCAGCACCGCGAGCGGGTGCAAAACAAAGGATACTTTGGTAAGAACCATCACGTTCAGTCCTACCAGCAGCAGAATTAACAGAAAAAGGACAAACTTATTATTCAAAAAAAATCGTTTAAACCGATCCGGCCAAATGCGGGGTTGCTCAGGTTGCTCCATAGGCGTGTCTTCCTCTCTTATGTATCCTTTATCAAAAGCATAAGCTGTAAACCTGCATGTTTCTTGACTGCGCATAAAGTTGCTTGTACAAGCCAACATATGTATAACACACTGAGTTTATACGTATGGCGCTGTTTAACCGTTTCAAATTAGACCAGTAAGTTCATTTTACCCTAAAAAGAACCTTATGCCCCATACGTCTCCTTTGAAAAATATCCCTACCAAAAAACGGCTCGCCTCCGAAGAGACAAACCGTTAATATCTCAGCAACATTCGAGCCTTAAGTTCACGTCCGCTGCTGCATTTTTGCTTTGCTTTTTTATTTATGCTTTTCCCGCAAGTTGAGCGATCAGCTCATACGAGTGTAAGCGTGCCTGATGATCATAGATCATCGACGTAATAATCAGCTCATCCGCTTGGGTCTGAGCAATAAATGATTCCAGTTGACCACGCACGGTTTCCGGAGAACCGTTCACTGCTGCTTTCAGGGTCTGCTCTACACCAGCTTTCTCACGATCCGTCCATTTGCCTTCCATATCGGCTGGTGGCTGCACCAACCCGGTTGTGCCACGAATAATGTTCAGGAACTGCTGCTGCATCGTTGTACCAAGCCATGCAGCTTCTTCGTCGGTATCCGCCACGACAGCATTTACACCCACAATAACATGGGGCTCCTTCAAGTGATCGGATGGCTGGAAGCTGCTCCGATACGTTTCAAGTGCAATCCGGGTGTAATCCGGTGAGAAATGGCTGGCAAAAGCAAACGGCAATCCCAGCTGTCCGGCGAGACGAGCACTGAAATCACTGGAGCCGAGCAGGTAAATCGGGATGTTCAATCCTTCACCCGGTACAGCGCGAACAGGTGCATGGTACGATGTAGCAGAAGCATCGAAGAATGCTCTAAGCTCAGCCAGCAATTCAGGGAAATCTTCACCACTGTTCAGGTCTTTACGCAAAGCAAGAGACGTACGTCGGTCACTCCCCGGTGCACGGCCCAGCCCAAGGTCAATACGGCCTGGATACAGAGATTCCAGTGTACCAAATTGCTCGGCTATAACAAGCGGCGCATGGTTAGGCAACATGATTCCGCCTGATCCGAGACGAATGGTCTTCGTTCCACCTGCAAGGTAACCAATGACAACCGAGGTCGCGGAAGAAGCGATACCTGGCATGTTGTGGTGTTCCGCTACCCAGTAACGGTGATATCCCCAACGCTCTGCGTGCTGAGCAAGATCCAGACTGTTGCGAAGCGCATCCGCAGGTGTTGCACCTACTACGACAGGAGCCAAATCCAGAATGGATAATTTAACGTCGTTAATATGTTTTTTATGGGATGAAGCTGTGTTGTCGGTAGACATAATAGAAAGTTCTCCTCTGTGATTATATTTTTATTTTTGTATATCCAGATATATAGATGTAAAAGCACAAAAAAATGATGTGGCAGAGCTGCTCCTCTAGCCGTTTACATCCGGACGGAATACCCGCCTGCACCTGCATTCTTGCTTCCGTCTCGGCGTCCGGCTTATAGCTCGTGCTGTACGTACTCGGCAAATTGACGAATGGTTTCTTCGTTGCGGCGATAATACGTCCACTGTCCCCTACGTTCGGAGATCAGCAACCCGGCTTTGAGCATGGTCAGCAGATAGCTGGATATGACGGATTGAGCCAGTCCGGCCTTCACCTGAATCGTTCCAACACATATGCCGCTCTTTCCAGCATCCGGATGCTGGGATAACTCCAGCGGTGGAAAGTGTTGCTCCGGGTTTTTGAGCCACAACAGAATCTGTCGACGTGTCTCGTTGGATAATGCTTTGAATATGAGTATAGGTTCCATGGGTAAGATTATACCGCCTTTCTTTCATTTTGCAAACCAAACAGACCGATTCGACGAACGAACCGGCCTGCCAATAAATACATGTGTATACGTTTAGAACTTGGTGCTGACCGTTTCTTTTACTTGTTTGAGCATGGACTGATAAGCTTAATCAATCCACTGCGTGATTTTATCCAAAGGCTGACGGGATTTCTCACGTGGAGGATCTTCCGCCCTATAACCAAAGGCTGCCATGACGGATACATCCCATAGTCCATCCTCTAACAGGCCTTCCTCTTCCAGAATACGATGTACGTCTTCATATCTAAACCCTTCAATTGGGCAGGAATCGATACCAATCAGCGCTGCCGCAGTCATCATATTACCGAGAGCGATGTAGGTCTGTTTGGACGCCCAGTCAAATAAAGTTCGCGGGTTCTCAAGCATTCGTTGGTTCTTTTGAAATTTGCCGTAAGCTTCACGGGTCAGCTCAAATACGTCATCCGGCATGCCCTTGATTTCTTTCAGCATATATTCCGCGTAAGGCGAGTTATAACTCGCATCAGACCGCGCCAAAATAACAATAAAATGGCTGGCCTTCGCCAATTGTTTCTGAGCCCCGGAAGAAACTTCGGACAGACGCTTGCGGAAGTCCGGGTTCTGCACAATCAGAAATTTCCATGGTTCCAAACCAATTGAGCTTGGTGACAACCGTCCCGTTTCCAGAATAAACTCAAAATCTTCTGGCGAAATGATACGTGAAGCATCAAACTGTTTGGTTGCATGCCGAAAATAGTAAGCGTTCAAGATGTTTTCTTTCGAAATGGCTTTTGCCGAGGATTCCATATGATCTGCACATCCTTTTCTTGTTTATGTTCATATTTATGGTCTGAACCTGAATACCTGAGTATTATTTTAGAGTTTATAATCAAAATATAAAAGTACGCACAATAATGTTTCTTAGTTCATAAAAGTAACTATTGTTATCTAACAAGGTTTTCAGTGATTAATGGTGCCCTATTATAACAAAAAACAAGTCGCCATGGACCTGCTACTCTCCAAGGCGACTTACCTGTGATTCATGTCAGAGATAATTAAAATTACAACAATTTAGAGCTGTTCCATGAACTCATTTTCCGAGATAACCGTAAATCCCTCTTGCCGCAGCAAAGCAGACGTAACCCCTTCGCCCACGACTTTGTGGTTGGCAAAATTCCCATCGTAGATCATCTGTGTACCGCAGGAAGGACTGAATTCTTTGAGCACTACACAGGTGACATCCAGTTTTTGCGCCCATTCAAGTGTCTGATAGGCCCCTTTAATGTACAGATCCGTGACGTCCTTGCCACTCTTCTCAATGACCTTGGCTGTACCTGTCAGCACATCCTTACCCGTGCCGCCGATAATTTCAGCTGGCTCCCGCGGGGTGGAAAATCCTCCAAGCAGCTCCGGACAGACCATCTTTGCCTGTTCCTGCTCCACAAGCTCCTGAATCTTTGCATCCAGACTCGCTGTTCCGTTGTAACGGCAGGCTACGCCAGCTAGACATGAACTCACCAAATATTTCATCGTTATGCTCCTTATGCTCCAATCATCTATTAAATTGATTGTACCATATAGAATCAAGTCTTAGAGGTTGGCATCCCTTGTGATCATCGTAATACGAGCATCCTCATTATATCGAACTTGAAAAACATCCCCTGTCGATTCCAGTTCAAATGTAACGATTCCCGGGGTTTCGGTATTTCGATGGAGTTTATATGCTTGAAGATCAACTTTAAATATTTTCTTGATTATTGGTGCTGCCTTTTCCCTAAGGATAGATTCTTTCATTTCAAAGAGTTCCTTATGATAAGCCTCCATTTCTTCCAAATTATTTATTTCTTTTCCATAATACTTCGCATCTATAACGGAATAACTTAAGCCAGACTTGCCTTCAGTTGTTTGTACAAAATAATAATCTCCAAAATTAAAAGTAATTGTATCCTCACCATTCTCATCATCTTTTGTCCGGTGTATGCTCCTCAGATCGAGAGCAGTTTTGCCAGATAACGCCTCAATGGAATCCTCTGCATACGCCAAAGCAGTTTGAGAAACTTGTTTAAGATCGAGATCACCGGAAACAGAGATCGCTTCATCCTGCAACCAAATAATCTCTCCATAGCTTTTTTCATTCTCTAACATTAGAGTAGTATACGATTTCGGTTCCAATTCACCCTGCTTCATTCCCACATATCGCTTGGCTGATACTGGTTTGAGCGCAGGGTCCCCACCAATATTCTGAAGCAGTGACGGTACTTGACGCAAATAACGATGCTCCAGCTCATTAGCTGCCATCTCCCGTCTCATCTGTACCTCACGTAGATTGCCTGTTGCCGCATCAAGCCAGATCAACGCATATTCTTCGTCACCTTCTTTTCCAGCCTCGACATATACTCTTCCAGAAACAGGAAGGTCCTGCACTTTGGTTATACGTAATTGTTTGCCAAGATAGTCTCGCATCGTTACAGCTACATTCTTTTTCATCTTGTCTGTGAGCAGGCTCATGCCTGCATCATCCGTATATTGCAGCGCTGCTGTGGGATACACTGTTTCAATCACAGGCTCCACAATTTGTCCGTTCCAGAGAATGACCGCCGCTGCCACGGCTGCAATCGTCGTGTACGCCATAACGGCTCTGCGGGAGCGAAAACGACGTCTGTGTGGATTGGGCAGTTTTTTTTGCTCGACAGACTTAACCCCAGCATTACTCATTTCCTGTGCAGATCCCGATTTGAGCCAGGCTACCTGGCGAAGTACGTTCTGCTTATGCTCCTCGGTAAAAGGAGACGCCGCAAACGGCTCCTGTCTGACTACTTTTCCCCATTCGTCGTCCTTATGTTTCATTCGCTCCACTCCTCCCACTGTTTCCGTACTTTGGCCCTCGCCCGGGACAGTCTCGATTTGACCGTTCCCGCGCTGATGCCCAGCATTTCCGCAATTTCACTCGTCGTAAGCTCATACTTCAGATGCAGCAAAAGTAATTCCCGGAATTTATCCGGCAGAGCCATGATGATGTCCCAGATTTCATGAACGTGCTCCCTGCTGATCGCCTCGGCTTCGGCAGAAGGGTGAACAAATTTTTCAGGCTTCATCTCACCCATGCTCGCATTCCTCTGTTCCGTGTGGATTGGCAGTGTCTCTCCCCATAAGCTGCTGCGAAAAAATCTGGACTTCCGGTATGTAAATGTCGTGTTCCTAGTAATGGTCAGCAGCCATGTCTTCAATGAGCATTCTCCTCGAAAATGGGCGATACCGGAATACGCCCGGATAAACACCTCTTGTGATAATTCATCCGCCTGCTCGGTACTTTTGGTCAGAAAGTACGCGTAGTTCCATACGTCGTTCCCGTACTCATCCATCATGCTGCTAAGTGTGTAATTGTCGATCGTCTGAGCGTGTGCCAGATATTGATATTCCAACTGATGTTCACCTCACTTAATAAGACTGCATCCAATCGGGTTTAGTTCCCAATCGGTTTATTTCTTACCCTTCTCCTGCAAAATAAATTAAACCAGCAAGGTCCAGATGTACTGAACGCGCTGGTCTATCGAGTATAAAACCTATAAACTTCATTTTGATGCCGAAGCTGCTGCTCAAGCTTTAACCGCGGCAATCATCAGAAACATCGGTCGACGATTCTCGTCTCGCATACCGAGAACCTGCTCCATCATTTCAGGAGATGGTTTGGACTCGGCTACCTGTTGAATGACAAAACCAGCTTGAATCAATTCATTCAGATGTGTCGCCACTGTCCGATGATATTTCACCACGTCTTGGTTCAGAAAGTTCGCTACCCGCTGCCCTTCCTCTTGATAATGATCCAAAGGCCAATGCAGTATTTCACCCTGAGGTCCATAATGCCAGTCCTGCTCCGCTCGTGCCGTGAAGATGGGATGTTCCGCAGACAAGACAAACGTACCTCCTTGGACGAGACATGCATTGATTTTGGCGTATACCTGATCAAGACGCTCGATATAGTGCAAAGCCAGTGAGCTGATCACCACATCAAATTGTCCGTGTGCAAAATCAATATCCTCAATCGCCATACGCTGGTACTCGATATGAGGATCATCCGTCATCTCGCGTGCACGTTGCAACATATTTTCAGATAAATCCACGCCAACCACAGAACTCGCCTGTTGTTCACGTGCATATCGACAGTGCCAACCAAAGCCGCATCCCAGATCCAGTACGTTTTTACCCTTTAATTCAGGCAGCATCGTTTGCAGTTCATGCCACTCGCCAGCAGCATCCAGCCCTTGGGTTGATCGGGCCATCTGACTGTAATTGCCGAAAAACTCGGCTTCATCGTATTTGTTTTGCTTCATAAAGAGATTCCCTCCCGTATCAAAAAAGTTGCTCTATTAACTCTACCATATAAACGGTCATCTTTTGGAAAAGTTGCCAACCAAATTCTCGGCATGTTATTATACAGAACGAACGTTCAGTATAATAGCATATAGAACGAACATTCAGTATACTAACGGAGGTCATCATGAACACAAATTGGACGCACCCATTAGAAAGGCAATCTGTAGGTAAGGCATTTGTAAGCTACCTCGTGCCTTCCATATTAGGGATGCTCGTTATCGCTTTCAACTTTATTATCGATGGCATTATGGTTGGACACAAACTAGGTTCTACAGCGCTAGCCGGAATCGGAATTGCTTCTCCTGTCTATACGCTTTTTGTAGCCATGTCGCTATGGATTGGAATGGGCGGGGCAACCTTGTATTCCACTTATATGGGTAAGAAGGATCTCACGACAGCGAGACAACTCTTCACCAAATCCATTACGATCATTTTGCTGATTACAATGGTTATTGGATATACGGCATATACTTTCAGAGATAAGCTTGTCTTTGCCCTTGGTGCCAATACTGAAACATTCCCGTTTGCTGCGGACTATATGAACATTATGCTGTTGTTCGGTTTTGTCTTCACCATTGAGAATGCACTCACGATTTTTGTTCGTAACGACGGAAATCCCAATACATCCATGTATGCTCAGATTACGTTTGCGGTAGCCAATATTGTGCTCAACTATATAACGTTATACGTGCTGGAATGGGGCGTTCGTGGCGTCGCGATTGGTACAATTGTATCGGCATCTCTGGCGCTTCTTGTGTTGCTAACTCACTTTTTCAGGAAAAATAATAATCTTAAATTCACCCGCTTCAAATGGAATTCCAAACTGCTGGCTTCCATTGTACTCATTGGTTTCCCCAGCTTCCTGGCTGAACTGGGCATGTCCGTCTTCTCCATCTCTCACAACATTTCACTGGATCGGATTGCGGGCACGGATGGCGTAGCATCCTTTACAGTCTTGAACTATATTCATGGTGTTGTTCTCCTGGCATTCCTCGGTCTGGCCTCCGCTGCCCAACCTTTGGTCAGTTATTATCACGGAGCCAAACAGATGGATCAGGAAAAACAGACCATTCGTTTAGCCTCCAGAACGGCTCTGGCATGTGGGGTCCTGCTGTTACTCGTTGTACAACTAGGCGCACCTTATTTTGTGCAAATCTTCGGGAACTTCAGTGCCAGCGTGACGGATAACGCCGTGTACGGTCTGCGAATATTTACTTTTGCATACTTGTTCATGGGTATTAACTTTGTCATGAGTACGTACTTCCAATCTGTCGAAAATGCTAAAATGGCCATTTGGATTACAGCTGCACGCGAGATGATTATTATGGTAGTATTGATTGCTATCCTCCCTTCATTCTTAGGTGTTACTGGCGTATGGCTTGCCGTTCCGCTATCCGAGATGGTGGTTCTGGTGACTATCGGCATGTACTATAAAAAAAGATCCATCTCTGAACGGATAAACAGTTTAACGCTTGAATAAAGCATGTACATGTAAAAACCAAAAGCCCTGCTTGATCTATAGAGATCAGGCAGGGCTTTTTGGTTAAGCTAATCAGCTATAACTTATCGATTAGCTCGTTCGTTTAATACATTTTATATTAAGTTTTGTATTAAGTTCTGTATTCCCTCTTATACCCGTATATCAAAACGACCGTTGCTGTCCGTCGTTGCATTTGCAATTTCTTGCGGGGACGCTGCTTGTATGCCATTGGTTGGCGGTTTGGCTGGCGGTGCTTCTTTGGTGGCGGTTGCCCCGCTGCTCTGGGAGCTTTGCTGCGAGATTTGAGCTTCGATTTGCTTGATTTGCTGCTGCAGCTGCTTCGTTTTGGTCTCCTTGGTTTTATCATCGTCCTTGCTGGATTGCACTTTCTCCAATTCGGCCTCAAGCTTCGTCTTTTGTTTCTCCAACTCGCTTGTGCTGTTCGAACTCGATGAAGATGTGGATATGTAGGATGTCGTAGAACTTGATGCTGAAGAAATATTCATCGTTGATCTCCTCCTCTTTCTTGGTTCCACTATACCCAATCCAGACGAAAGGAACGTTAAAATCAACTGAAAGGTTGCTGAATGGGTTCTTTATTAGAAACTTTCTAACATTTTTTGAAAATCTCCTATGATTCACCTATGATAGGCCATGCTGCATGCATTTTTTTCATATTTCAGTAACAGATCTTTCTTCTAACCCCTTTGGAGAATCACTGTACAGAAAAAATATCGGCTTAGAGACACAGTAATATCGTTACTCAATTATTGTTTAGGTTTTATCAACAAGAGATCAACAAAATTTTTATTAAGAGGTGTATTTTATGAATGTCATTACCATTTGTGCGATTCTAAAAGCAAAACCTGGGCAAGAGGAACGGCTACGCGATGAATTGATCAAACTTATTGAACCGTCTCGTGCAGAGAAAGGTTGTATACAGTACAAGCTGCATAAATCGCTTGAAAAAGAAGGCACATATGTTTTTTATGAGTCTTGGGCTGACGAAAATGCCATAGTCGCACATGTGAATACCGAGCATTACCAAACATACCGAAAAAATATAGAAACCATAATTGACACCATGGACGTGTATCATTTGGATAACATTGAGACATAAGATCAAAGCGAAGTACGTTGTTATCGTTTATGTAAAGATCAATCGATTCTCCAATTGGTATTATTATTGTATCCACCGAGAAAAGTTTCTTTTATAGAAACTTTTTTTCTTTATTTGAACTCAATTAAGTTCTCACTTAATATTGGCCTACATAAGGAGGTGAACGTATGAATTCAAAGATTTTTATAGCACTAATGTCACTTGCAATAAGTGCTTTTGCTATTGGAACGACAGAATTTGTTATTGTCGGTATTCTGCAAGAGGTAGCCACCGATCTTGGCATATCGGTAACGCAAGCTGGGACCCTTGTGTCAGGGTATGCAGTGGCCCTTGCTATCGGAACCCCAATCGTCGTAGTTATTACCGGGAGATTGCCTAAAAAGGGATACCTGATGTTCCTCATGGTCGTCTTCACTTTAGGGAATGCTCTAGCAGCAATATCTTCCACCTATTTCCTTTTGCTTTTATCTAGGATAATTACAGCTATTGCACATGGTGTATTTTTCGCTGTTGCAGCTACAGTGGCCGCAGATATGGTGCCTGCTAACAAGAAAGGCACCGCCATCTCCATTATGTTCACTGGGTTAACCGTCGCTACCATTTTGGGTGTTCCCCTTGGAACCTATATCGGGCAGGAATTTGGTTGGCGAATGTCATTCGCCGTGGTCGCAGTTTTAGGGCTGATAGCCTTGGTGGTCAGTCTTGTGGCAGTAGAAAAGGTCCCACGTTCAATGCACTCACCGACCTTAAGTGATGTTGGAAGTTTGATTGTTAATCCCCGGATCATCACTGCCTTGTTAATGACGATTCTAGGTTTCGGCGGAACCTTCGCCTTATTTACGTATATCTCTCCTATCCTTGAAGAGATTAGCGGCTACTCATCTTCGTCTATTTCATGGCTACTGCTGATTTACGGTGTTGCTATAGCCATTGGGAATATTATTGGGGGGAAATTAGCAAATGGACATCCTGTAAAGGCACTTCGTTTCGTATTTCTGTTTCAGGGCATTGCTCTGCTGCTCCAAATATGGTTATTGCCCAACAAGACGCTCACCATTTTGTCCCTCATATTAATGGGTTTCTTCGCTTTTATGATGTCTTCCGGCGTACAGGCTTACATTCTAATGCTCGCAGAAAAGCTGGTACCTTCTGCTAAGGATGTCGCTTCTGCATTAAACATCTCTGCATTTAATATCGGAATCGCTGCTGGTTCAACATTGGGTGGGCTTGCAGTAGACCACTTGCATATGATGGACACGGCTTGGATTGGTGCAATTATGGCAGGTTTCGCCTTTTTACTGGCAGCTATAAACTACAGAATGGATAAGAAACAGAATCTTTTTGTTGAGGAGAGAGGATAAATGGATTTGAAATCACTAGAACTATTAGAGGAAGAATTGGAATTTACAAGTTTTAGCCATCAAGATGCTCTTGTCATTGGTAACCAGATTGTGCAGTATGCTCAAGAAAACAACGTAGCGGTGGCCGTGCATATTGAACGTAACCGAGTTCCCGTGTTTACACATCTCATGGATGGTACTTCGGAGGAAAACTACGTATGGTTATTTCGAAAAAAACGGATTGTCGATCACTATAACCGCAGTTCTGCCTACATCGACCAGCGCTTTATCCAAAGCGGTGCTTCTCATGCAGAACACTCCCTGCTTTCCACTGCAGAATATCAAGCGGTTGGCGGTTCTATTCCCATCCGTGTCAAGGGTGTTGGCGTAGTCGGATCTGTAACGGTTGGCGGATTAACCGGTGAGTTGGATCATGCTTACGCAGTTGAGGGCATTCGCCTATTTTTAAAAGGAGAATAAGTGTCATGGTTATGGTCATAACCACTTAAATATACCTGAGAGGGTTTGGGCGTAAAGCTCTTCCCTCTCTTTTTCACTTGTAATGAGGTCAGCATAAAGAATGTAATCAGTTTATATGTCAATAATTCAATTATAATAATTTCCCGCTTAGAGGTGAATCAATGGATCAATATGAGGTTGCAACCCTAAAAAAAGGACTACTCATTCTAGACGCGTTGCAACAAGGTACACCCATGAGACTGACTGAGATCATGCATCGGTTTAACCTTAACAAGTCTACAACTTTCCGTCTGCTATATACGCTGGAAATGACAGGATTTATTCAAAAAGATGGTCACACGTACAAAGCTTCTGAATTAAAGGGACACTATTCATCGTCTGCTAACACTCGACTTCATTGGTTAGTTGTTCCATCCCTGCATCAATTAGCACAGGATCTTGGCGAAACTGCCTATATCGGAGTTTTAGATGGAATGAAAGTCATGACAGTCCAAGTGGTGGAGGGCAATCATGCCATCCGTAGCCATACACGTGTAGGTGATTCAGCTTATGCCCATCTAAGTGCCTTTGGGAAAGTTATCCTAGCGTACCTAAGTGATGAACAACTAAAAAAAATGCTTACACATCTTACCCAGCACAAAGCAACAAAGCATACCTTTGACGACAACCATCTATTAAAAGAGCATCTAAACGTAATCCGTCAACAAGGATACGCCGTTGATGATGAAGAAACAGAAGTGGGTTTACGCTGCGTTGCTGCTCCAATATTTTATAATGGTAAAGTGATTGCAGCATTGGCTATATCCGGCCCTGCCGCGCGATTAAGTCGAAAGAGAGACCGTGCGTTAAGTAAAAAATTGAAGGAATGCAGTGCACAAATTACCGGTCTACTTTGACCCGCTCACCTGCTAAAATACAGCCCAAATTGTGATAATTGTAGTCCCCTAGAGTACGTAACCTGGACTGCGTGTCGAGTAAACTTTTTAGGTTCAAATGAAAAATGTCATCAAAGAGGGGTATATATATCGACGCTGTGCTCCCAAGAGCTTAGCGACGATTAGCATAGTTCTTTGAGTAGAAGAACGAATTCTATCATGCGGTAACTGACGCGTTAGGGAATCCACTTCGCTTCGTCTTGACCGGAGTCGAAGCGTATGATACGAATGCCAATTCGGACTTCCAAGTGCACTTGGCCTAAAAATACAGTCCTTTCGTGAAAATTTCTTCCAAGAAATTTTGTGAATTTCGGATGGCTGGAATATCCACCCAAACCTATCTATATCAGCCTTTTGCGAGGCGTTTTGACAGAACTTACGAAGCATCAACGAAGGTAGCGCTTACAAACATCCAAAAAAAGGGTTGATAATTGAGAAACCATCCACTATGATAATCTCATCAGTCCGGATAATAAAGTTAAAGCACTTTAACTTTCAACTACATAACATCATATGAAACCTTTTTATTACGGGGGAACTTAACTCTGAAAGTTAAAGCGTTATAACTTTATATCATTTAGAAAGGTTGGTGTTTATGTGACCCATCGCGAAAGCCGGCGGCAGACATTTTACATGTACCTCTTCATCTCTCCATGGCTTATCGGTTTCTTCGTGTTTGCCTTGTATCCGATTCTGTCATCCCTTTATTACAGCTTCACGGACTATGACATTATCCACCCGCCGAAATATGTCGGACTCGCGAATTACACAGAAATGTTTCAAAATGACCTGTTTTGGAAATCTGTTGTCGTAACGGTGCGCTACACCTTTATCAGTGTACCGATCCAGCTGCTGCTGGCACTTGGATTTGCTCTCCTGCTCAATGCGAAAATACCGTTCCGCGGATTTTTCCGCACGGCCATGTATTTTCCGAGCATGGTATCCGGCGTCGCCATGTCCTTGCTATGGTACTGGATTTTCAACCCATCGATCGGTCTGTTCAATTACGTGCTGTCCTGGTTCGGCATTAGCGGCCCAGCCTGGCTCATGAGCCCCGATTATGCGCTTTACGCTCTGATGATTATGTCCTTCTGGACGGTGGGCTCAGGCATGATTTTGTTCCTTGCGGGACTTCAGGGCGTTCCTTCAAGCCTCGTGGAAGCCGCCAGGCTTGACGGTGCGGGACGCTTCCGCATTTTCCTGAACGTGACGCTTCCCATGATTTCACCGGTACTTTTGTTCCAGCTGATTATGGGCGTCATTGATTCCTTCCAGGTATTTACACAGGCTTATGTAATGACCCAAGGGGGTCCAAACTACTCGACCTGGTTCTATGTTTACAACCTGTACACCAGCGCCTTCAAGGAATACAGGGCAGGCTACTCCTCGGCACTCGCTTGGGTGCTGCTGATCGTCGTCATGGCGTTTACGGCGCTCATTATTAAACTCTCGAACCGTTATGTTCACTATGAAGGAGGCGGACGCAAATGAGTACGATTCCGACTGCCGGACCAGGGGCTTCACCTTCTGTGAATAAACGCCGGCGCAAAATCGACCCGGTTAGCATTGCCAGCTTCATTGCCCTGGTGGTCACCACCTTTCTCATGCTCCTCCCTTTGTTTTTCATGGTCTCGACCTCACTGAAATCGAAGAAGGAACTGCTGACGTTTCCTCCGACCTTTCTGCCGGAGTCCTGGCAGTGGAGTAACTACAGAGAAATTTTCGACACGCTTAACTTCGGTCAAATGTATATGAACAGTCTCATTATCGGCATTTTGACCGTTGTGGGCACCCTGTTTTCGTCGGCTCTTGCAGGCTATGGTTTCGCCAGATATCGGGGCAAAGGCAGTAACCTCTGGTTCATGCTCATGCTCAGCACCATGATGCTTCCATATCCGGCGATTATGATCCCACAGTTCATTCTCTTTTCCAAGCTGAACTGGATCGATACTTTCCTGCCGCTGATTGTCCCTGCGTTTTTCGGTTCGGCATACAACATCTTTTTGCTGCGACAGTTCTTCTCCACGCTGCCGGATGAGCTGTTTGACGCCGGACGCATCGATGGCTGCAGCGAGTTCCGGATGTGGCGACAGATCGCTTTGCCTCTATCCGGTCCGGCACTTGCAACCGTTGCGATCTTTGCCTTCATCTACAGCTGGAACGATCTTTTGACACCTGTACTCTATTTAAGCTCATCGGATAAGTTTACGCTTCCGGTCGGTATGTCTTCCTTCACATCTTCGCGTTTCCGAATTCCGCCGTGGCATCTGCTCATGGTTGCCTCCGTGCTCGCCATGCTGCCGATCGTGACTCTGTTTGCGATAGCCCAGAAGCGGTTTGTAGAAGGAATTGTACTTACAGGCATCAAGTAAAGACTCCGTCGCACGGGCGGCAAAAAAACTTGAATATATGGGGGACTGTAGTTCATGAAAACGATAAGGATCAAAAAGTCTTTTACACTTTTGCTTGCGACCAGCATGCTCGTCGTATTGGCATTGTCCGGCTGTAGTGGCGGTAAATCAGCAGGAGATGTCGTACCTGGTAACGATGGCGATAGCGCTAACTCAGGTGGGCAAGTAACCATAACGCACTACACCATCGATTCCGAGGATCGCACCTTTATCGAAAAGCTCGTTCCGGATTTTGAAGCCCAACATCCAAATATTAAGGTAAAAGTCGAGAAAGCTCCTTACGAGCAATTCGACAGTAAACTCCAAACACTGATTGCCGGGGGCAAATCGCCTGACGTCACAAGCCATTATGGATACGGCGGTTTTGCAGAGTATTACAACAAAGACATGCTGCTCGACATGAACGACATTATTAAGGAAGACGGATTTAAAGCGTCCGACTACAACATCCCGGATGATCTTATGAAAATCTACACCGTCAAAGACCAAGTCTACGGTATTCCGGTCAACATGTACGTCTCTCTGATGCTCTACAACAAAGACATGTTCGACGCTGCCAATGTTCCTTACCCTCCAAGCGATTACGAGGACAAGAGCTGGACGTTTGACAAAATGGTCGAAGACGCGAAGAAAATGACGCATGTATCCAATGATATTGCCAAAACTCAATATGGCGTTGACTTCACATGGTCCGAGCGCGATATGCGCCCGCTCTATTTCGGAGCCGAACCCTACTCCCAGGATACCTGGACCAACGGCGGCGTACCATCTGAGACTCATTTCGATTCGCCTGAAGTCATCGCAGCCTATAACAAGCTGTTCAACCTGATCTTAAAAGATAAAGTGTCTCCGACTACGGAATGGAGCAAAAGCGTAGCGGGCCAAAACGGCGATGCATTCGTAACCGGCAAGGTCGGTATGACCGTCAGCGGCTCATGGAGCCTTGCGGGCTCCAATGACTTCCCTTTCAAGGTTGGCGTAGCCGCAGTGCCTGCCGGCGGCAATGACAAGGTCCGCAGCGTGCTTTTCGTCGATCCACTCTTGATTCTGAAGGGCTCCAAACATCCGAAGGAAGCTTTTGAATGGATCAAGTATCTCGTCAGCGACGAAATTCAGGAAAAATCCATCGACCTGAGCGGTGGTAACCCTCCTGTAAATACGAAGGCAGCCGAAACCTATTACAAGCATTTTGACGGCATTGATGCGGCAGATGTGAAGAAGGTTTACGAGGGCGCTGTGGAATACGGATTTGAATCCTACAACCACCTGATCACCCACTATTCTCAGATCAACGACATGTTCATCAACGAGATGCAGCCGATTGATACCGGACACAGTACCGTTGAAGAAGTAATGCCGACGATTCAGAAAAAGGTCATGGAAATTATCAAACGTTAACGCTAAACATTGTGCCGTCCCGCAAGGGGCGGTGCATCTATCAAATTAGCTTCGCGGCTAAGCCTCCGTACATGTATACTAATGTTAAGTCAATATAAAGTACGGAAAATCTGCCGCAAGGAGAATAAACAATGAAGGTTAGTATATTTGATGTTGCAAAGAAATCAGGGCTCTCCGTCGTAACGGTCTCTCGCGTCTTAAACGGTGCCGAATCCGTACGAGAGAAAAATAGGCAAAAGGTTCTGGAGGCTATCAAGGAGCTCGATTACCATCCCAACGCTGCTGCGCGGAGTTTAGCCCGCGGTAAGACAGGAATCGTCGGCTTGATCATGACCACTCTTCAGGATTCCTTCTTTGATACCGTCGTTAAAGAGCTGAACGAAGTGCTTGCACTTCACGGCTATTTTCTTGCCGTTTCGGTCTCTACCGGCATCGGCTCCGATGAAACCCATTACCTGATCCAGGAGGACCGGGTAGACGGACTTATTCTGCTCTCGCCGATGGAAGAGGATAACTACATCGTGGAACTGAAGCGGCGCAATATTCCTTATGTCCTCATCGACAATCAAAAGCCGGAGAATGATACTTTTTCGGTAACGATCGACAACTACAAAGGTGGCTATGCCGCTACGAAGCATCTGCTTGATCTCGGCCATACCTCCATCGCGCACTTAAGCGGACAAAACATGTTCCGCAGTACGAGAGAGCGTCGCAGCGGTTTCCTGCAGGCACTAAAGGAAAAAAATCTGGCTCCGTTTGAAATGACTACGGGCGATTTCGAAATCGATTTTGGTTATGACATCTGCCGCAAATGGCTGCGCGAGGGACGCCTTCCTTCCGCGGTGTTCGCGGGCGATGACCATATCGCGCTTGGGGTCGTGAACGCCCTCATGGAAGAAGGCATCAAGGTGCCTGAACAGGTAGCTATCGTCGGCTATGACGATCAGTATATTTCATCCAAATTGCACCCCCATCTGACAACGGTCCGGCAGCCTGCCGACCGCATTGGGGTTGCCGCTGCCGATATGCTGCTGAAACGCATGGACGGTACGATGAAACGCGGGGCTAATGTAAGGATCGATCCTGAACTCATCGTGCGAGAATCTACTGGATCACCAACAAAAGGTACGACCGGATAAAAAATATAACCTTATATATAGGAGTGACGACCATTGGCTTACTACTTGGGAATCGATGGGGGAGGAACAAAAACATACGCCCTGCTGACCGATGACTTCGGCAATGTGCTTGGCAAAGGCGTGGGCGGCAACGGCAATCACCAGATTGACCACGCCTTGGCCGCACAAAGCATACGGGAAGCTGCAGAAAGAGCTCTGAACGAGGCAGGACTTCGGATTCATGAAATCTCGCACACCTATTTCGGACTTGCAGGAGCAGATCGGGAAGTAGATTACCGAATCCTGCACCCTCTAGTTCAGGGAATCGGATTCACCCAGAATTACTCGATTAACTGTGACACCATGATCAGCCTGCGCGCAGGCACGAACCGACCTTACGGGGTCGCACTGATCTGCGGCACAGGCACCAACTCTGCAGGCCGTAATCCGGCAGGAGAACATGTGCAGGTCGGTGGTTTTGATTATATGTATGGCGATTTCGGCGGTGGCGGTTCCCTCAATATTGAGGTGTTCCGCTCTGTCATCCGTTCTTGGGACGGCCGTGAGCGGCCAACGCTCCTGACTCCCCTGCTGTTGAACTTTCTTGGGTATAACAGTGTCAGCGACATGTTCGATGACTTTCAGGATCATGGCAAGCATGTGCCTGTCCATGCAGCGAAGCTGCTGTTTGAAGCCGCCGCAGAGGACGATGCTGTAGCTCTGGAAATCCTGAACCGTCAAGGCGTAGAGCTTGGCAAATCAGCGGCTGCGGTGATTCATAAACTTGGAATGGAAAAGGACGCCTTTGACGTTATACTAGCAGGAAGTCTGCTAACAAGGGGAGATCGTGGATGGATTCACAGTAAAATTGAACAGACTGTTGCAACCGTCGCTCCGAATGCGACCATTGTAACTTTGGCAACCGAGCCTGTTGTCGGTGCCTTATGGTCTGCTATGGATGCGGCCGGACATGCGGTAAGCCAGGATGTATATGACAAAATGAGGGCCTTCCGTGACTTCGAACATATTAAGCAAACAACAAGATAAACGTCTATAAACACTGTCATCATAATAAATTCTTAAAAGACTGGAGTGTGCAAAATGGCATATGAACAAGGGCTAAAAATAGCGGTAATCGGTGGTGGATCTTCCTATACTCCGGAGCTTGTTGAGGGGTTCATCCTCCATCATGCCGAGCTTCCTGTACGAGAGCTGTGGTTGGTAGATATTGAGCCGGGAGAACGCAAACTAAATATTGTCGGCAACTTGGCCAAACGTATGGTGGAGAAATCGGGTCTGCCGATTGAAGTACATTTGACGTTCGACCGCCGCGAAGCCATCAAGGGTGCGGACTTCGTCAGCACTCAAATGCGTGTCGGCATGCTTGACGCCCGTGGCCGCGATGAATCCATCCCCCTGAAATACGGTGTGATCGGACAGGAAACCACCGGACCCGGAGGCATGATGAAGGCGCTGCGGACGATTCCGGTCCTGCTTGATATCTGTCGTGATATTGAAGAACTCGCTCCTAATGCCTGGCTTCTGAACTTTACGAATCCGGCGGGTATGGTCACGGAAGCCATTCTGAAGTACTCCAACGTTAAAAGCATTGGTCTCTGTAATGCACCAATCGGCCTAATCAAGCAAACCTCAGCCAAATACGGCGTAGAAGCGGACCGCATCTATGCCGAGTTTGTTGGCCTGAACCATCTCCACTGGATTACGCGTATTGATGTGAACGGAGAAGACAAACTGGATGACATGCTGGCTGATACAGCCGGTTACAGCGCGAAGAACGTACCTGCACGGGAGTGGAATCCGGAATTCCTGCAATCCCTGCATGCCCTACCTTCCTACTATTTAAAATACTTCTATATGACCGATGCCATGCTTGAAGAGCAGTTGGAATCCTTACAAACAGGTGGTAACCGTGCGGAAGTGGTTAAACGCGTCGAAGAAGAACTGTTCGAGCTTTACAATGACCCGGACCTGAAAGATAAACCGAAACAGTTGGAACAGCGGGGTGGCGCCTTCTATTCCGAAGCAGCCGTAAACCTGATGCGCTCACTGTACAACGGAACGAATGACATTCAGACGTTGAACGTAGCCAACCAAGGTATCATTGATTTCCTGCCAAACGATGCCAGTATTGAAGTCAACTGCGTGGTCACCAAAACCGGTCCACTGCCCCTTCCGCTAACCAAGGTTCCTCCAATGGCAGTTGGACTGATCCATGCGGTTAAAACCTATGAGCGCCTCGCCATCGATGCTGCCGTGACCGGCGATCGTGGATTGGCCATACAGGCATTGGCCCATCATCCTTTGGTCCCTTCGGTCGAAGTGGCGATTCAGATGCTGGATGAAATGCTCGAAGCCAACAAGGAATATTTACCGCAGTTCTTTACTGAATCTGCAGCTAATGCATAATTCGGCTATCATCCATTCGTCCTGATACCATAAGAAAAACGTCTATCGACGTACTTTCACATTAAACGAAACCGCCATATAACAGGATTTCCTGAGATATGGCGGTTTGTCGTTTCTAGGCATTTTCCTATCTATATCGCTTGCTCAAATCAATCATTAAATCATTCTCCTAGCTAGCTCCATCCATATTAAAAAGCAGGCAGGGAGCAACTCTCCCTGCCTACTTGCATATGAGCAACCAACGGATGATGAGTTGCTTAGTATGTCCACCAGTTGCCGGACATCACGATCAGGGAGAACAGCTTGATGCTGTCTTCATAGTAGCCTTCATTGGAGCTGCTGGCCGTTTTGGTCCAGACGGAATTCAGCCAGTTTTGATTCACGGACGAGGTCATAGCGCTGACACCAAACGGTGCATAGAACGCCCCGCTGCCGCCAGAACCTGTAACCGTGCCGTTGAGTTTATAACCATCCTTTACGTTGCTAGGGTTACCGCTTACTTTGGCTGAGATCCAGCTATTCATTTGATTGAGCTGATTGAGTGCCCGGCTGTCACCAGTCATCAGGTAATCCGTTGCAATCCGCCAAGGCGTACGACATGAGTTGTAATCGTAGCTGCCATCGTTCGCCCCTTCTAGAAAATTGGCTGAAGCAGGCTTGTATGTCGAGCCAGACAGAACGATGAAGTCTGGAAGCAATCCGGTTGATGAGCTGTACCCGTTGTATAAGGAGTTGATAATGGTATAGGTTTTGTCGATCACGTTCGCCCATTTGGCATCACCCGTTGCTGTCTGGAACGCCTTCAAGTGATTCAGCATAAAGTCCGATGGACGGGTAGCATTTTTGAAGGTGTTGTCCGTTGCCCAATCGCCAAGACGCAGCGTCCATTGGGACTGATTCACGTCACTTTGCATGATGGCATTGATGATGTCCTTGCCGGCCTGAAGATAGTTGATACTGCCGCTGCTACCCCACTGCTTGTCCGCAAGCAGGAGCGAATAAGCAATGTCCATGTCTCCATCCGTGGCCGAGTCAGCACCTTCAATGTTCTGGAAGCTGCTGTTTTGTTTCCAAGCCATCAGTTTCGAATTGTTGGCGCTCGGATGAGCTTTATAATATTGATAAAGTCCGTCGAAATAGGCCTGTGCATTGCCGTCATAACCGGCCATTAGAACCGTTGCCAGCATTCCGTACCCATGTGCCTCAGATACAGTATCCCCGTTGGACTGATATTTCACATAATATTTGCCCGTGCCCGCCGTTTTCAGATAAGCTGATTTCCAGCTGTCCCATTTCGCTTTAACGGAGCTGTCCATCGCACTTTGCGTAACATGATTAGGCTTGATCGAGCCGCTGGTATATGTCGTGTGCTGCGGGAACGGCTTGTTTGGAGCTGCGAAAGCAAAGCCCGCTGGAACCAGAAGAAAAGCGAGACAACACATCATAACAGCCTTGCTGCTAACCGAAAATCTCCTATTTTTTCTCATAAATTTACGCTCCTTTTAGGTCCAAATGGGTCTTGATCCATGACATAACCTTTAAGCCGAAAATTCAATGCAGCATCTTGAGGAAAAAACCATGATTCATTATTGGCCTTGCGAGACACAATCACCTCCACCTAAAAGTTAAAGCGCTTTAACTTTTAAAACGCTTACATTTATTTTAATTGCTCTTCTAATATTTGTAAATAGATATTTCTGAGATTGAATCTAAAGTCCTGATTCGACATTTGCCAGTAAAAAAACGGAAATCAATGCACGGGGGTTTCTTACCCTAATTAATATCAAGCCTTCATTCACTCACGTATGGATGACTACTTGCTTCTTCGCAGGCATACAAAAATCCCCTCAAGCTTCCAGTGCTTGAGGGGATTTTTATACGATCTCTTTTTTCACTATTGTCTACCATGTGAGAAGAATACCAGGCTCCCATAAAAGGGCTTTGATTCTTTTATTTTCGTATCACTGTATATCCTTTATCTTTCAGCAACTTCACGACCCCATGATCGCCCAAGTAGTGCGCTGCGCCAACCACGATGAAGTACTCTTCACCCTTGCCGTTTTTCAGGTAACCATCGATCTTATCAGCCATTCCCACATTACGGTCGATCAGCATTGCTTTGTTGTATTCTTCATCATCAGAGAAGCTGTTCGTCAGCTCCAGCAGTTGTTCGTCATTCCCTGTCTTCCACATTTCGGCCATTTGATTCACGCTGTCATCCAACACATCGAAATTGTCCAAAGTTGCTTTCAATGTTTTCTCTTGCAGCTCCTTAGAGAAGTCATTGAACATTCCCAATTGAGATTCATAGGATTCCAACTCGATCACCGGAAGTTTGCGCTCAATTGCCTTCTGTATGAAGTACAGATCAACCCCCGCAGAAGCTTCATAGCCCGCTTTCATAGACTTGAGACTGGCTAATGTGCTCTCTACTACCCAGGGCTTAAAGGTATCCAGTGCATTCGGATCCAATCCACTTTGCTTCAAAATATTGCCCAGTTGAGTATACGTCTCGCTGGAAATGTGATCTTTCAGTGTTGTGCCATCCTGATACGAGCCCAGATCCAGAACAATCTTCTGCTGCGCTTCTTCAGCCGCTTTGCTGATATCGATCTCTACGCCCAGGTAATCCGCCTCGGCAAAAGCTTCTTCAAACTCCTTACGCAATGGATAAAAGCTTTCATCCGCAATATGCATAGAACCTACCAGGTACACGGTGTTGCCGTTGCTTTCGACTTCCCACATGTAGCCACGTCCACCGGTTTGAACAGTTTCTGTTTCGCCACCTTTGGAAACCAGCAGCACTGTGCGTGTAGCAGCATCCCAACGGACCTCATAACCAGTTGCATCCCCGACAATGCGAATCGGCGCATAGGTTACGCCATTAATGCGTGTAAGCTTGCTCTTCAAAGTAATCGTTTTGCCGTTAACGACGGCTGTAATCGTATCATCTGTTGCTGTCGTCAGTTTCACGTCCATCGCATCCAGCGTGGAACGAAGCGGAACAAGTGTTGTTCCTTTATTGTTAATCGGTGCACCCGTCGTGTATTCAACCGTTTCGTCATTCACCTTTACCGATGTCTCTTGCGGAGAGGCCATAGCCGGTACTGCGGATGCGAGCAAACCGACCGATATAGTTAGGGATAAGAGCATGCGTTTCCAGTTTTTCATATCATGTATTCTCCTTAAGAATGAAATAATGAAAAGATATGTTCACTAGAAGAGAAGTTAGAGATGGGTGCCACACCGACTTTCTTGAGTGCAGCACCTGCTCCAATTAAATTATTTTACTGACACATCAAAACACTACAGGCAAAGCATCAAGCACAAAGCGTTTTGTAAACTTGGATCAGATCTTATACGCCTTCATCGCTTTAAACAATTCCTTGAACGTTGGGCGTTTACCATACATCAGCACACCTGTACGATAGATTTTCGCTGCGAGCCAGCCGAAGATCATAATCGATACCACGAGAATGGCCAGGGACGTCCAGATCTGCCAGGTTGGCGCAACGCCTGCCCCAATCCGTACCAGAATTGCCGTTGGCGATGTGAACGGAATGAAGCTTGCTACTTTCAACAACAGGATGTTCGGTGTAGCAATACTGAAAATTGCAATATAGAAGGAAACCAGGGACAACATTGTAATCGGCAATACGGCCTGACCCAGTTCTTCTGTCCGACTCACCATCGAACCAATGGCCGCGAACATCACCGCATACAGGAAGTAACCAAGAATGTAGAAGATGAGTCCATATACAATGACTGCGACGTTCACATCACCCAGGTTCATGTTGAAATCACTCAATACATCGCGGTTATGCGGTAACAGCATATTTCCAGCAACTACTGCACCGAAAATACCGATTTGCAGCAAACCTACCATGAAAATACCGATGATTTTACCAAACATCTGACTGAGCGGGGAAACACTCGTAATCAAAATCTCCATAATACGCGAGCTCTTCTCGGCCGTAATCTCGGAAGCAATCATATTACCTGTCATCATCGTTGATGTGAACAACAGGATAATCAGCAGGTATACCACAATGTAGTTGATGCCACTCATGGTACCTTCCGACTCCGCAGCAGCTCCGCTTTGGCCAGAATCAAGGCTTTGTTCTGTCAGTTTTACTGGCGTACTGATGAGCTGTTTTTGCTCCGCCGTGAGTGTATCCTTCACTACCACATCCAGCTTTACAATTTGCAGTGCAGCTTCAATAGGTGCTATAACCTGCGGGGAGATATCATCGCTTGAATATAAGACCGGCTGTGGGAAATCTTGCCCCGCAACAGGTTCAAACTTCAGGTACCCATCCAAAACCTCCGACTCCACATCGGCTTTGAGGGCCGCTTCATCTTTACTCGCGTCGTTAACAAAACGATACGTCTGGTTACCTTGTGCGGAGGAGTATGTCTCCAGCTTCTCAGCTACCTCCGTTTGTCCCGTGCTCAGCAGACCGATATTCACCGGATTCGTGCTCGAGCCTCCACCGATGGGACCACCATTAAATAAGGTAATGAAATATGGAATATTGAGTCCAATCGTAATTAAAAGTGCAAGTACAATAGTCGTTACCATGAAAGACTTCGTTTTTACTTTGTTTTTGAACGTAAATCCGATAATTGTCCCCATTTTATTCATTCGACTCACCTACCTCACGAATAAAGATTTGGTTAAGCGTTGGTTCCTTGATTTCAAAATGTTCAACGGTCGTCTGAGCCATGGCTGCTCTCAGAATTTCCTGAGCTGCTTCCATCTGACCAATATGGATCAGGTATCCACGCTCATTTTGCTCTACCTTTTTCACACCCGGCAACTGTTCCAGACCGCCCACATTACCTGTGGTGCTCAGGAATACATGCTCACGTGGATAACGGCTCTTGATCTCTTTAATCTCTCCTTGCACAACGGTATTGGAGCGATGCAGAATTGTTATCTGACGACATAATTCTTCAACGTGCTCCATACGGTGTGTCGAGAACAAAATGGCTGTGCCTTCGTCACGCAACTCCTTCACCGTGGATTTCAGCAATTCCACGTTGACCGGATCGAGTCCGCTGAAGGCTTCATCCAAAATGAGAATTTGCGGTCTGTGGACCACTGCGGCAATAAAGCCCATCTTTTGCTGATTCCCTTTGGATAGTTCCTCAATCTTTTTGTCGTAATACTCCGGCACTTCGAATCGGTCCAACCAGTACTTCAGGCTCTGATCCGCATCCTTTCCATTCATGCCGCGCAGACGGGCCAGATAGTTGATCTGTTCACTAACCTTTACCTTTGGGTACAAACCGCGCTCTTCTGGTAGATATCCCATAATCTGCTGCAATTCTGTGCTATAAGGTTTGCCGTTGTACTGGATATTTCCGCCATCCGGGTGGATCAGCCCAAGCACCATACGCATCGTTGTTGTTTTACCAGCACCGTTGGCTCCGAGCAGACCGTAAATCTCCCCTTCTTTCACATTAAGCGTCACACCATTAACTGCCGTTTTGTCTGCGTATTGCTTAACTACCTGCTTCAATTCCAATCGGTTCATCATTTATCGTCTCCCTTCGGTTATTTCCACTGTACGGGTGCATACCCGGCAATCCAGAATGCCAAGACTTCATCCAATTCCAAGTTACGGATCTTCAATACCCGGTTATTTGCCAGCTCCAGCCTTTCCTGCGCTTCGCTGACCCGGGTTGTTATGACGCGAACCAGTCCTCTCTCTTCAGAAGAAGATTCCACAACCCCAGGGATACTCTCTGGTCGTAAATCTCCTTCATACCAGACTTCTTTCCACTGATCGAGCACCATATCTTTCTCGGCCATCCCCAGGGACTGACCACGGTGCATCAATACGATGTAATCTGCGAGCCTTTTGACTTCATCCGCAATATGTGTGGCAATCAGAATCGTGGTGTCGCCCTCAGCCATGAAGGTACGGAACTGCTCGACCATCACTTTCCAGGCAAAGGGGTCCAGTCCGGATGAAGGCTCATCCAAAAGCAATAGTTTTGGGCGAGCTGCGATTGCAGCTGCGATTTCGAATTTCCGTCGTTCTCCCTTGGACATCTTGTTCAGCTTCACATCAACAGGTACTTCCATATCGTGAATCAGTTGGTTGAACAACTTCATATCCCAACGCGGGTACCAGTAGGCCCGAAAATCAGCTGCTTCCTGTGCAGTAATCCGGTTCTCTTCGAGCCCAGCGTTGTCAGCCACAAAACCGATCTGTTGTCTCAGTTCAATGGGAAGAGGCCCCTCATGTTCCTTCCCAAACCATATAATCTGCCCTGCATCAGGCAGTACCACTTGTTGTAGCATGTTAAGAAGTGTGCTTTTACCTGAACCGTTATGACCGAGAATAGCAACTACATACCCTTCCGGGATGGTCAGATCGATCGGGCCAATAACTCTGCGTTTTCGCATTTTGGATACGCCGCTCAACTGAACTGCGATGGGTTCCATGTATGAATCACTCCCTCAATTCGAGTAAACAGCCCTCAGGACTTCCCGGAACAGACTCTCCAGTTCTTCTTCCGTACATCCTACCGATTTTCCGGACTGCACCGCTGCCTGCATTGCTTCCTGCGCGGCCTTCAATCGATAATGTTCTCTGTCGCCAGCTTCTACCTGGGCCACAAATGTACCTGTCCCCTGCTTCGTACGAAGCAGACCTTCATTCTCCAGATCCTGATAGACCCGTCTAACCGTTATAACACTGCAATTCAGTGATCCGGCGAATTCGCGAATGGACGGCAAATGTGTTCCCTCCCCCAACTGACCCGTAACAATTAACGATCTTAACTGATTTTCAATTTGGTGGTATAAAGGTTCAGCGCTATTTTCATTAATTTGAATGGGTATTTTCACATCTTGCACCTCGCCCTCCGGTACACTCCAGTCTGTTACCTGTTCGTGCCGGTTTCATCCTATATTCATTTTTGCGTTCATCCCTCATACCGTTAACTCAAATCCCGAGTGGAAAGTTTCTTCAGCGTCAACCGACTGAAAAGCCATAATCCTGCTATGCCAGCCACCAAAGCCACCCACATAATCGGGGAGAGCAGCCCCCATGATTTACTCATATCAATTACAATCGAAAAACCGTAACGGCCCGACGTTCGAATCAGCAAGGATATGATGATTGTAAGCGGCAAGAACAGCGAACTGAGAAGCAAATATTTTTTACCACTGTGCAAAAACTCTCCGTAAATATATAAACCTGTCATGAGAAGTCCGTAACCTGTACAAGTTATACCAAAGGCCAGGTACTGATCCCACCGGAACCCTTCCTCTTGCAGCCCGACAACGTACAGTGATCCATAGAAAAAGATACCATTATACGTAAACGCCATCAGAGACTGCTGAAGTCTCGACCACATCACTGTCTCGTTTGGAATAGGAAGTCTGCGATAGTAGGCCAACATCTGTGTATAGGAATCCTCCTGTATGTAACGGAAAGATCGTCTGCTGAACACGAATCCCTGAAATGGCACCATGATCAAAAAGAAAGTATCTACAACAGGATTAATGAAATCGGTCTTCTGTTGTCCTAATAACATCACACCACTCATGCCACCCGTGTATATCATAAAAATTGCAGTCCACAGCCATTGGAGCTTATCCTTTTTCATCTCACTGCGGGTCAACCACCACGCCTGCTTCCATGCGCTCATATCATTGCCTGCCTTTCCATCTGTCATTGGAACTCCTTGCTCACTGTATCTACTGTATATATCATTATACACAGTATATAGACCACTTCCTATTCCCGTCAACCCCTTATTTTCCTGAATCAGGAAGAATGGATGGGATTCAGGTCAGTGTTACGATAAAATAAAACTTGATTCTGAACATACAATGATTCATTGTAAAATCATTCGTTCCACTTATAGAGATACTGCAGAGATAGATAGAAAGGATTGATTCACCTATGGATTGGCTAGTTGAGATCGGGTTTGTGCTCCTCTTCCTTATCGTGGTCATCTGGCTCATTGTTCGCGACGAACCCAAACGACATTCTGCCAAAAAAGGCAGACATCGTGTGCGGCGTACCAACGGTTACACCGACTCATCTCCGGCGTACCCGGTCATTACCACCAATGATGACTCCAATACTCAACATTCCAAACACACACACGATCATAAGCATCATGATGGTGATTCTTTTTCGGAATCTAATCATCATCACAGCAATGATAGCGGAAGCAGCAACGACAGTGGTGGAGATAGTGGTGGTGGCGACAGCGGCGGCGGTGGAGATTAAGATGACTCCTCAAATCAAAAAAAGAGCTGTATCCGATATTGTGCGAACACAATTCGAAACAGCTCTTTCTTTTTTCCGGCACCTGAATACTGAAGAGGTTTAATCCTTAAACGAGGTTGTAGCCACTTGGCAGGCTGCGATTACTGCGAATCGCACGAATTTCGGCCAAAGTAAGCCGTTGATTGGTGGAAATCAAAGATTCCACATCATTGCCACGAATCAGATCATCCAAATCTCTCAAGTTGGTGTTCCCGCGAAAGACGCGGAATCCGCCTTGAAAGTTAGGTCTCGTAAACACAACCAGCGTTGCATTCGAGCTTGTCGAGAAGAAACGCAGGCTCTCTACCCCACCCAGAATGTTATCCAGATTACGGAGACCCGTGTTACCACGATATACTCTGCTTCTTTCGCGATAATCTTCTTCTGAATACACCGTGAGACGTGGATACGTTTGACTGACATGGACTGTTTTTTTCATTTGTTTTCCCCCTCTCGATCTCATTCTATGAATGAATGCGAGAGGAAGCTTGGACGAATCCACGGGTGGATACATCCATTTTCATATTTTCAAAGAATTCAATTCATCACATTAAACACCCAGGATGACTTCCCATACCGGGCGTGTGTGCCCACCAGGATACAGCAGGTACAACAGAACGTATACAATAACGCCTGTGATAGCACTGCTAAACCAGATCATGGACGTAAATCTTCCCCAGCGGCGATGTGTCTTGAATTTCTTTTTGAACCCAAGCACCAAAGTGGAAATGCCGAAGACCGCTGCCACCGTGGCAAGGATAATATGAAAGATCAGAAATATTCGATAGAAAATCTCCATCTCCGGGTCCCCACCCCAAGCCGTATTCCCGACAAAGATGGTACGAGACATATAAATGACAAAGAACAGAAGGGCAGCAATGGCCCCTGCAATCATCGCGGTTTGGTGCGCCTCCCGTTTGCCACGGATAATTAGCACCCAGCCAATTCCAACCAGCACCGCGCTAATCACAATGAAAGAAGTACTGATCGTGGGTAGCAGAAAATACATATCCATCGTGTGTTTCCCCCTCTTGTCCAAACAAAACTTGTGTTATTTCGCTGCAGGATTAAGCGGTCCTCCCGTTTTCTCTACAGGGTAAGGATCATCATCATCTTCCCGTTTTTCCTTGCGGTACCATTGGAAAAAGACATACGCGAGCATGGAAACAAAGATGCCTTCCTGTATGAATTTCATCAAAATACCGCCCACCTGCTGATCCTCCTTGGCAGAAGATAGGAAGTTGAAGAACGCCGGTCCACCGAACGAACGCAGCAATGCCGTAGAATCGCCAGATACACAATACCGCATTGCCTCAGCCCATACGGCAGGATTGCTGTAGGTCGCATACAACGGTTCGGAGGCAAAAATAATCAGTCCACAAGCTGGTGTCAGAAGCACCATGTTCAGAAAAATAAATCCAATCTTGGACAATCCCGAAGCTTGTCTACCTTCCGGCAACGGATTGAGCAGCGTCCACCACATCAGCATGGAAGTAATAAAAAGTACAATGTAATACAAACGATGAACCGTAAAATTTAACATCACGTAATCATGTACCACGGGTAGATGATATAACGAGAACAATCCGTTAAACAGCACAGCCGCCACGATTGGATGCGCCAAAAAAGATAACTGCCGTGTCGGCAGCCACCGGATGATCCCACGCCATACCCAAAGGGGCAATCCCTTCATCAGTAACGGTGGCGCTACCAGATAGGACAGAGCCATACTCACCATATGGAAGCTGAACATCACATGCCCCAGCAGATTGAATGGCCCCGCTTGTGCAAGATACAACACCGTAAGCCCTGTGATAAACATCATTTTCTGTGCAGCCGTGGCCTGATCTGCCCCCTTGATCCGCTCACTGAAAGGACCAACGAGCACCAGGTAAGCTGCGGCAATGAGCAGGAACAACGCCAGAATAAGTGGACTCCATAAATCGTTGAAACTAAAATATTGCAACCCGAGCATACGGGAGACCTCCCCGTGACCTGATTTGGTTGTTGCCTAAATCCATTGACGGATTGGTTCGCCTAAAAGGGGAAAAGACGGCGACACTGCGCCGCCGCCATCTCTTTTACCACCAAACCCAATAGAGTGCCATAATGATGCACGTAAAAGCTACGAAAAATCCGAAGCACATGAACAGAATCGGCATCAAATGCCCTTTATCCTTCAAGTGCATCCAGTAACCGAGCTGTACAAACACCTGCAGGATCGCCATAACCACCAATATAATAATGGTAAAGGTCGTATTAACTCCTCCCGCGGCAGCAGCCGCGAACGCAATTAGCGTCAGGACGATCGAGAAGATAAAAACAACGACGTGTTTCTGTGGACCTTCCGCCCGGTGACGATGCTTCACAGGCTGCTGATCACTCTTATCCTGTACCGACATGTGTTACCCCACCTTTCCGAGCAGGTACACGACCGTAAAGATAAACACCCAGACCACGTCAATAAAGTGCCAGTACATTGCGGAGACGTATACTTTAGGTGCAGTTACGACCGTTAATCCTTTTCTGAACAGTTGCCCAATAATGAGCCCGATCCACATAATACCAAATGCAACGTGCGCTCCGTGGAACCCAACCAGTGTATAGAACGCTGAGCTGAATGCACTTGTGGTCATCCCGAATTCTTTATGCACCACATATTCATAGAACTCATAAATTTCAATACAGAGAAATCCGAGACCCAGCAGAACGGTTATTCCCAACCATAATGCAAGAGCGTTACGTTTCCCACGGTGCATAGCCTGAATAGCGAATACACTTGTCAAACTGCTGACCAAGAGAATAAAGGTTGCGGCAGCCACGAGTGGCAGATGAAACAATTCATTCGCCGTCGGTCCGTCATTCGTTTGGCCGCGGAGGGCCAAAAAGGTTGCGAAGAGGGTTCCGAACAATACGGTCTCGCCGCCAAGGAACAACCAGAAGCCAATAAGCTTGTTGCGTCCTTCCAACGTTGCTTTCTCCGGCTCATGCGGCAATTTGCCGTTTGCCGGTTCGGCATGTGAAGTTGTCATGTTCTAACCCCCTTCTCATCCTGATCCTCCGGTTCAATATGCCAGCCATGGTCATCGTAGAGTGACCGCAGTGCCATCGCACCAAATGTAATCAGAAGGCCAATAATGACCACAATATAATTGTTGAACAATCCGTTCATAAACGCATTGCCAAAATCATCTTTGCTGAACATGAGACCAAGTCCTGCAATGAATATACCGACAGACATAACAAACGGTAGCGGCGTCGCTGACGGCATATGGATCGAACCTACAGGTTCAGCCGGTGTCATCTCCGTATGTCCTGCCATCTTTTCCTTCCAATATGCATCGATTCCACGTACCAGAGGCGTCTGCTTAAAGTTGTATTCCGGCGGCGGAGAAGGAATCGACCATTCCAACGTACGGCCATCTTCCCACGGATCATTCGGTGCGTCTGCTGGTTTTCTCGTTGTGATCACGATGTTCACGAGGAACATGATAACCCCAACACCCATCAGGAATGCACCAACGGAGCTGACCAGGTTGAGCAGGTCGAAATCCTGATTCGGCAAATATGTAACGATCCGGCGCTGCATCCCCATCAAACCAAGGAAATGCTGTACAAAGAACGTTAGTTGGAAACCGATCATGAACGTCCAGAACGTCCATTTTCCGAGCGTTTCGCTCAGGACACGACCGAACATCTTCGGCCACCAGTAATGTAGCCCCGAGAACAAACCTAGCACCAATCCACCAACGATAACGTAATGGAAGTGAGCTACAACAAAGTACGTATCATGGAACTGGAAATCCGCAGGCGCAGAGGCCAGCATGACACCCGTTACCCCGCCCATAACGAAGGTTGGAACGAATCCGACAGCAAACAGGTTTGCTGCCGTAAAACGGATCTGTCCGCCCCACATCGTAAAGAGCCAGTTAAATATTTTGATCCCTGTTGGTACAGCAATCAGCATGGTTGAGATCGAGAACAATGCATTGGCGACTGTCCCCAGACCTGTCGTAAACATGTGATGCGCCCATACCATGAATCCCAGAAAGGCAATCAGGATGGTTGCAAATACCATGGAGCTGTAACCGAACAATCTTTTACGTGCAAAGGTTGGAATAACCTCTGAGATAATACCAAATGCCGGCAAAATGAGAATGTATACTTCAGGGTGCCCGAAGATCCAGAAGATATGCTGCCAGAGTACCGGGTTACCGCCACCTGCAACATCGAAGAAATTCGCCCCCAGTATACGGTCAAACGTTAACAGTACAAGTCCTACCGTAATGGCAGGGAATGCAAAAAGAATGATGGCTGATGTAATAAATGTGGTCCAGGTAAACATCGGCATCCGCATATAGGACATTCCCGGCGCACGCATCGTAATGATGGTGGCGAGAAAGTTAATGCCCCCGATGAGTGTCCCTAGACCGGCGATCTGGAGACCTATCGTGTAGAAGTCCACACCGTGCGTGCCACTGTACTCGCTGCCAGATAGTGGCGTATACGAAGTCCAGCCGGCATCCGGTGCCCCTCCCATCAACCAGCTCAGGTTCAAGAGCAGTCCGCCAAACAGGAACGTCCAGAAACCAAGCGCGTTAACAAAAGGGAAAGCAACGTCCCGTGCCCCAATCTGCAAAGGCACAACGGCATTCATAACGGCAAAAATAATAGGCATGACACCAAGGAATATCATTGTTGTTCCGTGCATCGTAATCAATTCGTTGAAGACCTGCGCCGACACAAAATCATTCATCGGTTTCATGAGCTGAATCCGAATCAAAATGGCTTCAATGCCGCCGATTCCAAAGAAAAATCCACCTGCAATTAAGTAGAGCACGGCGATTTTTTTGTGATCGACGGTGGTAATCCAATCCATCAAGCCCCTGTACCGCTTGACGCTATGAGCATGAGCCAAGGTTGTGTACCCCCTTCTTCGTCCTTGCTGTTCTATTCATAGTCCAATTTGTAGTTGGCCAAATATTCGGCAATTCCGTCGATTTCTTCATCTGTGAGTCCAAGGTCTTTCGGATTAGGCATCGTATTGCCTGGCTTCACGGATTGTGGATCATGGAGCCATTCTTTCATGTTGTCCAGCACCGGATTACCGTCTTCCTGGCCTTCGCCCTGGTTCAGCAGAATACCTGCCACGGATTGCTTGCCACCGATACCTGTAAGGTTAGGCGCAACTGGCCCGCCTTGATCCCCAACTGCATGGCAAGAAAGGCAGTTCGTTTTGAACTTCTCAGCCAATTGGGTATCTTCCGGAAGTACCGCCGGAGCTTTCATTTCATTGACCCATTTGTCAAAGGATTCCTGGCTGACCGCTTTTACCTTGAATTCCATGAAGGCATGTGACCTGCCGCATAATTCAGCACATTTCCCTCGGTAAACGCCTTCATTTGGCGCCGAGAAGCTGAACTTGTTAAGCGTTCCATCCGGGTTTGTGTCCATTTTACCCGCAAGTGACGGCACCCAGAAGGAGTGAAGCACGTCAGCGGTTTTCAATTCGAATGCGATTTTCTTTCCGGTCGGGATGATGAGATCTTGAGCGGTGGTTACGTCATATTGAGGATAAGTGAATTCCCACCAGTACTGATGCGAGGTGACTTTGACCTGAATTGCATTTTTGTCGTTGGACAGATCTTCGCCTTGGGCAAAAATCGTTTTTACCGTCGGTACTGCCAGAACGATAACAAGCAACAACGGAATGGCTGTCCATATTACTTCCAGCTTGAAATTACCTTCAACCTGTTCGGGCACTTCATTCTGCCCGGCTCGTCTGCGAAACCGGATCAACACATACGCAGCAATAGCAAATACAATGATGAGCACTACGATCATAATCGTAATGGACAGCTTCATCAGATCATATTGGCCTTGCGCCACAGGACCCTGAGGTTTCATTACCGACAAGTCTTCCCGCCCGCATGCGGATAGCAGCAAAGAGAACACCGCCAGCAAGGGGAGAATTCGCTTTGCAACCTGCCACTGTTTCATCATTGATCTACCCCACTTTTTTAACATTTTCGTAGATTGCCGTTGTCGCCCGAAAAAACTCAAATCAGTTCATTTCAGCACGATACACGTAATCCTGTCCGACATACAGAATGCTTACAAAAATAACGCTTCCACCACTCCCGTCATTTCCTGCTAAGGGCATGTCTGCGCATTCTTCCAATTCATTCTATATGGTTCAATCACTTATTAAATATAAGTTGAGGGTATGATTTTGTCAATCTTTGGACACATGTTCACAAATTGTTCACTATATGTAAAAAACCGCACCACAACTTGATTTGTAACCGATTTCAGTTAAAAATATTACTCTCTACTTTTGAAAATTTTTGCCAAATTTCGGTGATGAAATTGATTTTTTTGCCGATATTTCTCACATTGAAAACATGCAGTATTATGCAAAAAAGAAAAGCATGCAGTAGGTTGTCTCTTTTACAACTACTGGAAGCCGTAGTAAAGCCCCATACCGCTCCCTTTTAGAACCAAACGGCATGGAGCCTGACCTATTGAACATCCCGGCCACCATTAACCAACTTTCTTACCAGCTTTCCATAGATACAGCGTCTAAGTACCGTCAGTTAGTATAAGAGGACCATCACTTGTGATTGCAATCGTATGCTCATACTGGACGCCCCAGCTTCCATCCACTGTTCTCACCGTCCAGCCATCCTCATCCCATACAACCGCCCCTGAACTGCCTTTTGTAAATATGGGTTCAATGGTGATGACCATGCCTTCTGTCAGCATCATGCCCGTCCTGCGTTTCCCATAAGGGAGGACGTTCGGGGGTTCATGGATGTATTGACCGATCCCATGGCCAATCAGAGGCTTCACAATCCCGTAGCGATACAGCCTTGCTGTCCGTTCAATCGCGTTACCGATATCCCCCAGCGTATTTCCTGGCACAGCCTGTGCTATCGCCTTATGAAGCGCCCTTTCGGTTCGATTCATTAGTTTGCGTATGGACCTGCGTTGTTCACCGATCCCATACGTCCATGCAGAATCGGCAAGCCAGCCGTCTTTGTTTACCACCATATCAATAGTCACCACATCCCCTTCGGCCAGTTTCCGGTCATTAGGGAAGCCGTGGCAAACCACCTCATTAACTGAAGCGCATGTAGCGTAAGGATAACCTTTGTACCCTTTTTGCTCAGGTGTAGCTCCTCTTTCAGCTAGAAGAGCCTCCACCCGTTCATCAATATCTCCTGTTGTTACACCGGGGGCCAGCCACTTTTCAATATGCTCGTGACAGCTTCGCAGGATTCGCCCCGCTTCCCGCATGTAGCCAATCTCTTCTTTTGTTTTTAAAATAGGGTCCACCTGCATTCATCCTTCCTGCCATATCTGTACTTCCATGTATATGCAGTAGGATCGAAACAAAGCCCCCAAAAGTAGAGGGAAAGCTTAACAGCTTATTGAGTTTATTTTTTGGACGAGCTGGTTCATCTTTGGAAAAATATATATATACAATTTTCTAAACAAAAAAAACCGTCTGCCGGAGCTTAACGCCCGGGAGACGGTTCTATTCATATCGGAACAGTATAATCAGAGTTGTGTGTGTTTCAGGACACGGAAGAATCCATCTTGACAAGCTCATGCTCAACCACAGAAGTCAATTCTTCCTCGTATCCACCCGTAATCCGGTATTTTCTCACGTACTCCTTCACGAATTTTTTTGGATCTTTAGGACGGAAAATCCGAGTCATTTCCCTCAAACTTTCTTTGACCTCATTGTGACCTTTCGTTGCCATTGTAATTCCCTCCCAAAACGTTGAAAGTGAATGCTCCGTTTAGAGAATGCCGAATAAGTCTTAAATGCCATCCATGAAGTTGTGTGCGCGGCTCAAAGCAAGCTTTAGGTCGGGAACCCTTGCTTAAGCAAGTACCTGACACTATAAATACCCGATATGATTCGGAATGAATCATAATCTTATTGTAGCATATTCGGAAGTATCTTACGACTTGACGATTTTACCTAATATTTATAACGGTTTTTATGCCCAAAAAGTTTAATTCCGAATCATATGTTATAAAAACGTTGCTTCTATACGGAATTAATATATCCAGCATAACACTGTACTATTCGGGGGATATTATCACGGACAACCCATACAGTTAAATTACTGGGATCTAAGGAGGCGTTGTTTCATGGCTGAGAAAGATAAAGAAATGCTGCCCCTTTCACATGAAAAGGTGGAAGTGGACGGAATATACACCAATGAGGCTGGACAAGAAGAACATCTACATCGGGGACAACACTTCCCGGCCGATCCCGTTCTGGGCAAGACAGAATGGGAACTGACAGAATTCGCTTTTGACAACCATCACGAAGGTCGTACTGACGAGCGCTTGGTTCCTAAAGAGAATGACACCGATAAGATTGGCAAGACCACACATCCACGAAGACACTTTCAGCGTGGCGACCGTTAAGTTCTAAACGCAATAAATCACTTTAAAACTAGGGCGCATCATACCAATTATTGGTTGGTGCTGCCCTGTTTTCTATACTATATGCAATTGAGAATACAGAGGGTTAACTTGCATCCCTTAGATCGTTAAGAAGAATTTTCTGGGAACGCTGTTCCAGCTGTCGAAACTCCTCATTGATTCTTCGTTCTTTAGCAGCATCGGGCCGATACGCAGGAATCATCGCCCCGTGCTCACGTATCAATTCGATGCGATTCTTCATTGGAGGATGGTAGGTACGGTTTTGAGTATCATTCATTTCCTGTACCCGCTGAATACGAAGAATTTCCTGAGTTGGAACGGCAGAAATCCGTTTTCTAAACTCCTCATACAGCTCTTTGTTATATTGATATTCCGCAACCTGTTCAGCCGTTTGTGCAAAGAGGCCTTCCATCTCGGCCTTCAATAATAGAGATAACACTGCCTCACTGCCAGTTGTCTCCGATGCTTCATTATCTGCGATGTAGAATACTCGCTGCATCTCATTCCGCATGCTTTTGATTAACAATACATAGATACCGCCTATAGCCACAACACCGACCATACGGAGCAGGCTTTTCCCCTCTTCGATCACACCGTCCAATTTGCCCTTTTCACGTGCTTCCCAGTTTCGTTTCAGCCGCGCTTCCTTCAGCGCGCTCTCTCCCATACTGGCCAGACTCTGGTCGAACGCAGACTGAATCATGTCAAAGGAACGATGGATCTCGGCTTCCAGGACTACATTCTCACTCTTTCCATTAACCTCTTCTACAAGTTCCACATGATCTGTCATCGTCTGAATATACAGACCTTCTGTACCCTCAAGACTGATGCTAGCTCCGCTGATGTTCAGGTCACCCCTGCATTGGATCTGCACGTGGGTTGTGCTGTTCAATGTAACCCCGTTACCCGCAGCCATCGAGATATATAAGGCGCCCTCTTGGAATCGGTCGCTCGAAATTTGAAACTGGTGGGAGTTTAGACAAGGGAAAAAACCACAATACGGATGGCTTCCTCGCATTGTGGTGTTGTTGGTTGTATCGTTGTCAGACCCGGAGTGCTATAAAGCAAGTATTTTAGTTGAATGCAATCGACTCTATTTAACGAGTTGAAAAGTTCAATCATTCGACACTGGGTATGCATTTCAGACTACTATAGAACTATATCTTGGAAGCCTACCTCAACTATTTCTTCATGCTCAATTTCACAGCAAGCCCATGTACTATTTTCCAAGTACAATTAAAAGGCATTCCTTACTCTTCTGATAATCAATTGAGTTGGTTCAACTAAGTGACCTAACTCTTCTTTATTTTCAATGATTGGTGCAAACTTGTCAGATTCAGATTCATGCTCTCCCACAATTTCACTATAATCCATGTAAACTTCTTGATAATAGTCAAAAATATCCTCTTCTACTTTAGTTATAACATCGTCCATATTTTCATCAAGATTGGTATATGCTTCTTTTTGAACATCGTGAAATTCGCCTTCTTCATTTCCATCAATACTTAAAATTATGACTTTCTCTTTTCCAAATATTTTATTTTCTGTTGTCCGTTCCAATATAAATCGTAAGAAACTCCACCGAATACCGAATAATTCATGGTTAAGGTTAGCCATGCCATCACTCTCCTAATAGCTTCTCTTTAATTTTATGTTCTCCAACTCCACCTAAATGATTATATCTCCTGAAAAATATAAGGAAATCGTAGTAAAGTAATTATCTTATTTGATAGATACTTTTTCTGGTATTGATCTAGCTTTGTATTTATGATTACAGTAGTATTCTCTTTTCTGAATATTTGATCTGTACCATTTTCCACAAACACCATGTCAGGATTGAAAGACATTAAAATATTACCGAAAATTTTAAACAACACTTCTAATCCTTCTTCAAACAATTTCCCAAATAATTGAATTCCAATTTCCACATTAATTCCCATCGCATATTCTTCTCTTAAAAAATCAATACTAATAATATCTTCTGTTTCAATATCAAGTGTGAAGTATTTACAACTAAGACGAGAAAAATCTTCGTAGTTAGTTACTTTATCTTCAACTGTATCGCATACTATGTCATAAATTGTTCTTTTAAGTGCTTCCTCATCCAAATTTGAGACTAAGAATAACGTACAGTCCATCTCACTTCTAACCTCCAAATACTCTTGTAATCTTTCCATCCTTCACTAGAATTAATTCTTCTAGTCTTTTTAAATCTCCATTCGGATTTGCTTTTCTTAAAATTGTTTCGATAATTTCAATAACTTTTTCATTTGGAAAGTTGTCTAAGTTCAAAACAATTCTTTCAGACTGTTTCTTCGTCTTTCCTGCTATTTCTTTAATTATACTTTGTACTTTTCCATCTGGTTTTGGTGCATAACAATCAAATACATTTCCTTCGATTAGAAAATCTGGATTTGAACCTTCTGCAATTCCATGACCATTTCCACCATCAATTTCATCTAACATCTTAATATCATATCCATTATCAGCCAATACATCGGCAGTTTCATTTTGTTTCTTTATTCCATGAGAATCTCCTTCTCCGTAATTCCCTTTAGGTTTGCTATCCTTTGGTAAAGAAGGTTCGGTAAGTTTAATCTTTGGAATTTCACCCGTCCCCTCAGTTTTCCCATCCCTTGCCTTAGTTCCATCTTTCGATGACGGAGCATCTTTAGGTTTAGATGCATCCTTCGGCTTAACCGGCGTAACGTTTGGAGACGTCTTAGACGATTCTTTAGAAACGGTTCCTTTCGATGGCGAACTACTCTCTCTCGAATCCACATGAGATGTGCTCGGCGATCCCTTCGAACTCCCAGAATCACTGCCTTTCCCATGATTCCCACCTGTATCCGAGAATCTATGACTGTCATTCTTCACAATCATAGGCACGGTCTGGCCGTTGCTCAGCCTCACCCGCTGAACTCGCCATGGAACACTGGCTGCTGCGCCTGCGGTCATTTTACCCATAGCCTGGTTGATTCGTTCTCCCAGTTCTGCGAGAGATGAAGGCATTAATGCTGCATTGGTCTTGAGCTTGCCATCCTTCATAGCACCACCTGGGGTTCCATCTGGCCCATCTCCATGACCATGCGGAACGCCGCCCTTGGCTCCATCTCCATCTGCATGGCCAGACTTCTTACCACCACCCTTGAGCACCTTGACGCCATTTTTGACCAAGGATGCCCCGCCAAATATGGCCCCCGCTGTATCCACGACTCGCATCGTAGCACCAACATCGTTTAACCCTGCGTCGTGGCTCTCCTGTTCCGTCAGGGTCAGCATGGTACGGTAGTCTTCGCCTTTCAGGTCCATGAACGGCTTGGCATACGCTTCTCCCGCACTGGATACATCCTGCCAGATCTCTTTCCCTGATTTCTGACCCGTGACCAAGTCTCCTGTATAATCAATGACGTTATTTACGCCCGTAATCGTTCCTTGTACCGTGGCATTCCGCTCCGTTAATGACCCTACTTCTTTTCCCTTTACCCAGCTGTATAATCCCTGGGCATTGTCACCCCCGACGATCCCTGTAAATGCAAGGTCAGCCACATCACCGACCATACTGAGCAGGCTTTTCCCCTCTTCGATCACACCGTCCAATTTGCCCTTTTCACGTGCTTCCCAGTTTCGTTTCAGCCGCGCTTCCTTCAGCGCGCTCTCTCCCATACTGGCCAGACTCTGGTCGAACGCAGACTGAATCATGTCAAAGGAACGATGGATCTCGGCTTCCAGGACTACATTCTCACTCTTTCCATTAACCTCTTCTACAAGTTCCACATGATCTGTCATCGTCTGAATATACAGACCTTCTGTACCCTCAAGACTGATGCTAGCTCCGCTGATGTTCAGGTCACCCCTGCATTGGATCTGCACGTGGGTTGTGCTGTTCAATGTAACCCCGTTACCCGCAGCCATCGAGATATACAAGGCGCCCTCTTGGGCGTTCATGACAAGTTCGCTGTCGCCAAGGGTGAACGATTTCCCCTGCGGGTTACCGAAAGACTTTACACCCGGGTCTTGCATCACTTTGCCGCTCTTCTCCACATGTCCCGCTTCCGTCGGTTCCTGACGAACCGACTGCATCACCATGGCTTCGTCTTCTTCTGCACTTGGGAAATACAGTTTCACCTTCGCGCCGGGTTCGGGCATCATGTACCATACTTGGCTGCCTTCCGCGGCATACGGGAACCAGCGTGCCTCCCCAGCCTGCTGACCCTCATCCATATCCAGATGAACCTTCACCTGGTTACGTTTCACATCAATGATTTTCCCTTCGATAGCAGCACCAGTGATCATCGTTTGAAGCTGTCTGGGCAGTGGATGCGATGCTGGCAATGCACATGTATATTTCCACTGTAGCAAGCTCCGTTCAAGCATCGCCTGGCGAGAGGTTATGTTGTAGATACGACCATCAGAGGATACTTCATCCCCCAATTGAAGCTCCTGCCCCAGGTCGAAGGTATACGTTGTATACTCCTCCTCGGTTACCGCATGTTTCCCTTGGGCTTCGGTATGTAAAAAACGCTCAATATTACGATTCTTCTCGAAAGGGATGTCTTTCAGCTCAAATGCCCCTCTGCCTTCTGGATAACCAATCCAGAACCTGGGCTTGTGTGCAGTCACATCCGGCACCAGATCTGCTCCCAGATGAGAAGCGAGCCGTTTCAGAAAGCTCCAATCGGTCTCCTGATACTGCATAATAAAAGCGCCCGTCTTTGTCTCATCAAAGGCAAAATCAATATAGTCTCCTTCAGGATAACCCTTCATAACACGATTAACAATGTCCAAATAACGTAGATTCTCGTTCTGATAGGATTTCGTTCTCTGTAAGGCATCCAGTTCATAGGTATGTGAGATGACTACAGCCATCACATATACGATCCCCCTGGTGGCTTCGACTTTGATCTCATGGAGTTGTCCCTTGAACAGGGGTAACTCCCTTCCGGATTCATCTATCTGGATGAATCCGACTCGATCGTGACTCCCAGCTTTCTGGATAATGGTTTCTTCCCATTCTTCATCTACCCATCCACTGAAGGATAACCGACCATGTGCCCCTGCTTGCTGGATCAATTCCAGCTTATCCAGGCGTATCTTGCCATACGGCCAATGGACATGGATATCCCCATAGGTTAGCGTTGATTTTTCCGAGGTCTGCACAGTGTTCCCCCTTTCTTATCCTTCTGCATCTTACAACTGGCCATCGACCTCAATCTTGATAATCCCGCCTTTTCGACATATCAGTTCTGATCGACTGAGCAGAGCGGCCTCACCTTCCACCAGCACGTCCTCCTTGCCCTGGCTCCATTTGTTGAAGAACGTATCCGGTTCACACAATGCTCCGTCCATTTTGCAAAACCCGCATCGTCCAACGTTAGCCAATGGAATCACGTCCGCAATGTTTAATACAGGCTGTTCCTTGATATAGATGCCGTGGGAAAGAGGCAGGTTCAGCACACCCGGATCTGATCCCTGACTACAGGAAATCTCGGCACCTCTGACCACATAGGTAAATTCACCACCGAAACCTCCTGACATCAACGCTTTGAACAGCATGGGTAGCAGCATTCTAGTCCCCCCTATGTTAATTAATGGATTGGTCCATTTCCGTTTTCACTCATCCGGGCACATATGAATATCGCCCTTGTTAGAAGTCGCCATAGATGAAGCTGTTCAACCGGAAAACGGACATTCCCTGTGACCGCTCTTCCTTTTACCGATGTAACGATCACAATATCGTAAGCCATCCCCAAGGTTGAGGGCTGAATGGATTCTCCATAGAAGACAATCAGGCTATCTCCTTGTGCCGTCTCCTCATGTAACCATTGCGCATCCTTTTTGAGCATTCGCATCTGATCTGTGATGATCCTGCCCATTCCCTCAATCTGGCTGACGTGCAATGGATGAGATGATCTAGATAGGCTTAAGCTGATACCCTTTTGCTCATCAATCCACATGACCTCATCTCGTCCATGGCTGTTTCTGCCCTCCTGTAGTTTGCCTCGGGGAACCTGGACCAGATGATCCGGTAAAGGAAGGGTTATTATCCCCTCCCAGATTTGGTAATTGTTCAACGTGATGATATCTGCTTCGGTCTCGATCAGACCCTGGCGCACTCCGTAAGTAACCTCTTCCTGCGTCATCAGCTCCCCACTTGCCGCTTCAGCTTCCTGAATGCGCTTTGCCAAACGCAAATCCCGATCCATTTTCAGCAGCATCTCATCACCATATCGGTTCATTCCAGATCCACCTTTCGTAAAACAAAGCCACTTAACCCTCTGCGAAGCATGCTCTCTGCTACATCAAAACGCACGATTACACCACTCCCTCTTACACCCTCCAATGTAAATATGCGTTGATCTTTAACCGCCTCACCCTGCAATACAAGCTGCTGTATTGAACCATTCGGATAAAACAGGCTATGGTCAGACGAAGCCAGCACAGCAGGGATATGACTCACCCAGTAGCTCAACTGCTCCCCGCTACCATGATCGATGAAGGTGACGGATTTGAATATCAGTGCTTCATCGACCATTTCCAACAGCCGCTTCATGCGATCACTAACAAAATATGAAGGCCTACTTATCCAATCGGTCGGCTCTTCATTCAGTCTGCGTTCAATCATCATGACAGATGAAATGGGCAACTCATCCAAACTGGCTTTTAGTAGAGGAGGCCTGAATGGATTCAATATCCGATGATCTTCGGTCAGTTCATAAAATCGTGGGACCATAGCTCCTCCTCTTCCTCATGGGATACAACCCAGCGTATCGATTCAATCTGCTCTTTATTCAAAACATGTGTATACCGTTCACGGTCATGAATCCATATCTGTGCCTGACTCAGCCTAGCCCCCTGAAAATCAGCATGGAATAACTGTGCTCCCCTGAGGTCGGCGCCTTCCAGATTGGCTCCGGCAAAACAGATTCCCTGAAGACCAAGAACACCTTCCTGGAATTCCATACTTGCTCCGTCACTGACATCAGACAGGTTGGCTCCACGCAGACTGCATTCCCGGAACACAGCATCCATAAGTAACGCCCCTCTGAGGTCAGCTCCACTCAGATCACTCTGTTCCCATTTGGTCCCAATCATCACAACACCTCTTAAGTTACTCTTGTTCAGATCGGCATGACTGAAATCGGAATATCTGATATCAACGTGGTCGTATAAGCCCTCTGCCAAAGATAGTGACGTATAGTCTCCATAAGCACATTCCAGCCCTTCCGCTACTGATAATTTCTTGCGGATATTCTGCGTGTCCCTATACCCATAGTCCCTGATATACACGGGTTCACTCCAGTCCTTATATTCACCTACCCTGATCTGAAACTGATCTGCACGGTCGATGTGTTCCATCTCTTTCAAATTCACAACATGAGGAACGGCCAGACGTGCAAGCGCAATGACGTAGGCATTGAATCGACCCACGGAATGCAATATCATTCGTTCCACGTCAGAAGCATTAAGTACACCTCCATAACGTCTCATTTCGATATGAAGAAGCTCTTCTAACGAAGATAACGACTGGAATGCCCACGTCGCATCATATGTGTGCATACACTCTATCTCATCCCAATACCATTGATCAGAGTAAGCTTCCAATAAGTAGGTGTAACTCCTTTCCAATATAGATGTTCTCAACATGGAACAATGAAGGATTGAGATTGGTTCTTTCCCGAGTTCCTGTTGGGCCCATTCTGCTTTTACACAGAGTTGCCGCATAGACTCTAGGAACGATTGGATTAACGAGTTCTGATGTTGCATGATGTACACCCTAAGTGTTGAGAGATGTTCCTGAAGTGCGGGTTCCAATATTTCCTGCTGTAAATGTGCAATCGCTTCCGCTTTGTTCATTTCTCTTCCTTTCTACCACTCTTGGCTAATTCATCTTGATCTCTGCCCCGTGCATCTTCAACTCTTCTTCCAAAGTGATGGTATTGCCCTTTCCGGTTAACTCAACCTTCTCGCCTGCGATCCGAATCGTTTGTCCGGACATGACGACATCCTGACCCGCTGTAATGCTGACATTCTGATCGCTTACAATCTCGATGCCATTCTCGTCACTGACCGTGATATACATTCCACCCGCCGAGATCACAATTTTATCTGGAGCCAGCATGATCTCTTTCCCATACTTGGTTCGGAATGTCTTGATGTCTGGATTTCCCATTCGGTCTTCCGGCACCGGGGGCGGGGCTACTCTGCCGCCCGTGCTTGATGTCCCTCCACCTCCAGCCGTGCCTGAACTATTACGATTGCTCCCACTTGGACTTCCCCCAGACTGTCCAGAAGCACCACCCTTTCCAATCGCTGGTGATACGGTTGAAGCCTGCTTCGGTGCAGCCGGTACAATCTCAGGATCTTGCCTTTTTACAGAGCTTATGGCAATGCCGTCTTCCTCTTTTTTGCTTGGAAAATAAATACGGATGCTATCATTCACTTCAGGCATGCAATACCAGCCCGTATTGTTCTCGGAAGCATAAATCGTTGAATAGGGAAAGAAATAGGCTGTGCTCTCGTCCTGCTGCTCATCCATATCGAGCTTCGCACGAACTTTGTCCCCCTTGACTTGAAGAACCGAAGCCTGAATGGAAGCGCCAATAATGGAAGTATTGTAACTCTTCTTATAACGAAGCCCCTCCGCTGGAAATAAGGAATATGTATGATTTAGCAAACTATCGATGAATCGGGTCTTCGCCTCACCTACAATCCACTTTTTGGATTTAAACTCTACTTCATTCCCTACTTCGAACCATTGCCTGCTGTCCGCTTCGTATACGATATAATCCGGATCTTTGACACCCGGTACCTTGTTTTCCTTGGCAGATCGATAGTCGGCAATTCGTTTGGTTGCTGTGTAATGGGATGCTTGCAATTCACCCTTATACTGGCCTTCGGGTAAGCCAAAATAAAACTTGGGTTTTCCTGAAGATGTATCCGGAACAACTCCAGTGTAGAAATGCGAAGCCATCCTTTTGATAAATTGCCAATCTGTTTCCTCATACTGCATCACAAAATCTCCGATTTTACGGCCATCTGTAGCAAAATCAATGACATCTGAACCTTCATAGGGAGAAATAATCTTGCGCACCAAATTCTTGTAGGACAGATTGGGATTTTGGAAGGAACGCTTATGCAGCTTTACATCCAATAAGTAGGTATGGGATACAGCGTCAACCATTAGTGTATGTACATCATTAATGACGTTCACTTTCACATGCAGCACCACACCGGAGAAGAACACCTTCTCATGTCCTTCGTCATCGGTAATTTTCACTTTAATATCGGTTTGGGATGTTGTTGCTTGCACATAGCTGTCTTTTCGAGCTTCCGGTATCACTGCCGTCATTCTCATTCGTGCATGTCCGTTCATCGTTTTATTCACTTCAAGGGTTTGAAGACGAACGATTTCGTAAGGTGTTACCCGAACCTGACCATATGTTGTTGCGGATATATTCATGAATAAGCCTCCTTGTATCTCAAATGAATCAATGGTTCCCCTTTATAATTGTATTTATATAATTCGGAATTTTATGGAATATTTTGAATATGTAGAAAGTCTCAAATTGGATGTGTATATACGCACTTCTATTTTCAAATGAATCTATAGTCTTACGTGGTGTTTACCTATATTGAGTGTTACATTTTCTTTGTCCATCTGGAACATTCCTTAATCAAACCGGTTCAGTTCTGTCCACCTCTCTCATAACCTAGTTAAAAAGGACAAAGGAGGCTGGACCGAATGTCCCCCATGAAATCATCAAGCGGTCTGGATGAAAATATTGCCGGCATGCTCTGTTATCTGTTCACTTTTGTAGGTGGAATCATCTTTCTGGCTGTAGAAAAACGCAGCCGATTCGTTCTGTTTCATGCCCTTCAATCCGTTACGGTATTTGGCCTCATTATGGTCGGTCATGTGTTGTGTGCATTTCTCCCACTGTTTGGGCCATTGCTGGCATCACTGTTGTCCCTGCTTGGTGTGGTGGTCTGGCTTCTCATGGTGGTGACCAGTCTGCAAGGCAAATGGCTTAAGCTGCCGTGGGTCGGAGACTTTGCAGAGAAACAGATGCGGCATCTGTAGTATGTAACGTGTCTATCGGCTTCCTCCCAAAGTAATTCACCCCGTGAGTCTACATAATAATCCATCTTGTTTTCGGCAAAAAAAAAGAAAAAACACCGGAGACCTTGCTCTCTAACGAGCAAGGTCTCCGGTGTTTCATTTATTATGCCTTCAATAACGATTCACAGGATAGATGATTCATCCCCTGAATAGTTCAGGCCGTTTAACTTTTTTATTCACAACATTTATTATTCATTCCATAAGGAATTTAAAGTTAACATAATATACATGTTGAAGGCGTCGGGTAATAACAACGACGATTTAAGATCTTTACTTTTTACGCCGACTTGCCGTTATCTCCAAGGATCACATCCGCCTGACGTTCAGCCATTTTGGCAGCCGTTGCTTGAGTACCCAGACCATTAAAGAGCAAATTCATGAAAATTGCAGTAAAACTACCGGCAATGATTCCGTTACCGAGCATAATCTGTGCCCAGTCCGGCGCACCTGCAAACAATTGAGGCACAACCGTTACTCCCAGCCCCATGCCTACAGAGCAGGCGATGATGAACAGGTTCTCATGACGGTTCAGATCAACCTGGCTGCCCAGAATACGAATACCAGACGATACTACCATACCGAACAAAGCAACCATGGCCCCGCCAAGAACAGAACCTGGAACAAGCTGTGCCAATGCAGCAATCTTCGGTACAAAGCCGATGACCACAAGTAGTCCACCCGCTACAACGATAACATCACGCGTTTTGACACGAGTCATCTGTACAAGCCCTACGTTTTGTGAATAGGTCGTGTAAGGGAATGAGTTGAAGATACCACCCAGCACAATCGCCAAACCTTCTGCACGATAGCCACGGGCCAGATCTTTGGAAGACAGATCTTTATCCAAAATTTTGCCAAGAGCCATAAATACACCAGTGGATTCAGCTACGCTGACAATCGCCACCAGAATCATGGTCAGAATCGGTACAATCTCAAATGTCGGCGTACCAAAGTAGAACGGCTGCACGACATGGAACCAGCTTGCTTCACGAATTGGCGCAAAGTTCACTTCACCCATAAGCCCTGCTGCCACTGTGCCCACGAGAAGGCCGATCAGCACCGAGATGGAACGAACGAATCCTGTCGTGAACCGTGTCATCAGAATGATGAACACCAATACGCCGAATCCGAGCAGAAGATGAACCCCACTGCCAAAGTCCTCTGCACCCTGACCGCCGCCGAGATCGTTGAACGCAACCGGAATCAGGGTCAGACCAATAATGGTTACTACTGATCCAGTGACGACTGGCGGAAAGAGTCGTATCAATTTGCCAAAAATGCCCGAGAACAATACAACGAATATCCCTGAAGCAATGATCGCACCATAAATGGCAGACACACCGCTCTTCATCCCAATTAAAATCATCGGTGATACAGCCTGGAATGCACAGCCAAGCATGACGGGCAGCCCCACTCCGAAGAAACGATTGCCCCATACCTGAAGCAGTGTTGCCACACCACAGGCGAGCAGGTCAATCGCAATCAGATAGGTCAACTGCTCCGTTGTAAAACCAAGGGCCTTGCTTACAATAATTGGTACAACGACAGCTCCTGCATACATCGCCAGCACGTGCTGGAGACCTAGCGAGAACGTTTTGATCGGATGCCGATGCCGCTGAAAAATACGTTCGCGTGCCATATTAGATCGTGACCTCCTCGTCCGCAAACGTAACTTTCCCGTCTGACAACGCCCCAATGCGAACCAGTGATTCCACACGGTATCCTGCTTCTTTCAGCAAGCGGCCTCCTGGTTGGAACGCCTTTTCAATCACGATGCCAATACCAACCACTTCAGCACCTACTTGCTCCACAATGCGGGCCAGACCAAATGCTGCCTCGCCATTGGCCAGAAAATCATCAATGATCAGTACACGGTCACCAGGCTGCATGAACTTCTTCGCAACTGTAATTTCATTGGTCTCCTGCTTCGTAAAGGAGTACACTTTCTCAACCAGAATGTCTTCCGTAAGTGTAAGTGACTTCTGCTTCCGTGCAAAAATAAGCGGCACGTTGAGTTCCAGCGCAGTCATGATGCCTGGTGCGATCCCTGAGGATTCAATCGTCAGTACACGTGTAATGTTCTCCCCTTCAAAACGGCGGATGAACTCCTTACCGACTTCCTTCATCAGAACCGGGTCCATCTGGTGGTTCAGGAATGAATCCACTTTGAGTACCTGCTCGGACAGGACAATGCCTTCCTGTATTACCTTTTCTTTTAACAATTGCATCGTAATTCTTCCCCCTGTGTGCCTTCCCGTACAGAAGCCTGCATGACCTCGATCCCCGCTGTAAAAAAACAAAAAGCCCGCCTTTTTACACGCTGCGGAAGAACCGGAGACGGGAAAAGACGGACTTGTACATATGTGGACAAGCCGTATGGATACTGCAAGTATAATGAAGTGGAAGAGCATGATAACAGGATAACTAGAGCAAACCTCAAACTCCCTATTCAAGAAGGGATATGAAGCTACCTGAACATCCTTTTTCAGACACACTGCCCGAGAATCATCTCTCTCCATACCTTAACAACGTTGCAGGATCTTTCCCGTAGTCCGATCATTCCGGTGATCGGGTAGAAACATGCAGGCCTATTCCTGCACATATACGAGTCGGCATATTAAATTTTTAGAGCTCCATGATTCGTTACAATGTATGATCGCGAACCTGAATGTAAAAGTATGAGCGAACTGATAATGTTAGAAGTATACCGAATCGGCGGCGTGAAATAAAGAAGTATTTTCATGGAAGTTGCGGAAACTTGTCTTAATTTGCATTAAAGGGATGATTGCTGCGGTTTTTTTATGTACAATATGAGAACGGAAGCGCGTGTCCGAACGGAGAATCGATGGAAACGCCGCCTGTATTATGAATTTATTGGGTAAAGGAGATTTGCAGACATGAAAGACGTATTAAAGGAATTTAAAGAATTTGCTGTACGTGGCAACGTCATCGATTTGGCAGTCGGTGTCATTATCGGGGCTGCTTTTGGTAAAATTGTCACGTCCCTCGTGAATGACATTATCATGCCACCTGTAGGTAAACTGCTTGGAGGCATTGATTTCAGTCAAAAAATCATTAATCTGGATCGGGATATGCGTACTGCCAGCGGACAGGAGATCACAACACTCGCTCAAGCCAATGAGGCTGGCGCTACGGTGATTGCATATGGGCAGTTCATCAACGTGATGATTGATTTTCTCATCGTCGCTTTCTGTATTTTCATGCTGGTGAAGGGTATCAATTACATCAAAAGCAAAGAACACAAAAAGCCCGAGCCGCAAAAAACGACCAAGGCTTGCAAATACTGTCTGTCCGAAATTCCGGCTGCGGCTACTCGCTGTTCGCACTGTACTTCAGAGCTGGAAGCAGAAGGTAACGGCGCAACAGCTTAATCGATTCCATGCTTCAAGTTCATCAGAATTTAAAGTGTACCCAAACTCTATATAGAGGTCAGTAGAGGTACATTTTTATTAAAGCTTTATGTAAAAAAACTCCTGCTTGATCTGTCAGCAATACTTCTTCATCCGTGTTGTTACAATCCCGCACGGGGCGGGTGGAATCAAATCGGCTCCCACATGAAAGGTCTCACCGTAAAGGTGGGGCCTTTCTTTATCTCACAAGCAGGTATGTTGCTCTACTGTCATTATTATCTTACGCTCACTATGCTTACAAACTAGAATCGACGCGGCAACAAGTGCTCCAAAATCGACTTCAAATCCCGATCTTCCTTATAAACCTCTTCCCCGGTATCGAGCTCTGTTACCCGGATATAATCAAAATTCATCGACGCATCCACAGGTTTAAACAACAATTGACTCTCGTCTTCCAGACGTACGTTGAATCCCATATCCTTAAACATCGTTGTTAGCTGGCTATTCGCCGGTTCCTGACCCTGTCCAACAAATATAAGACCTCTAAGACTTTTACGTTCCTGAGGTTGCGGATAAATGACCTGAAAGTGTACAATGCATTCCATAAGATGGTTCCCCTTTCGTTTAAAACACACTTTGTGAAATTTTGAACTTTAAAACTTGCTATATAAGGAGATACGTATCATGACCCCAGAACGTTTCGACATTTACGACGATCAGCAAAATTGGATAGGTACAGAGCTGCGCAGCGTGGTCCATGCCGAGGGATTCTGGCACCGTTCATTCCACTGCTGGATCGTGCGGGACGAAGGTTCACAGCGGTTGGTTCTATTTCAGCGAAGACGGGATATCAAGGATACCTTCCCCGGATGTTACGACATTACCGCAGCAGGGCATCTCACAGCCGGAGAACAGCTGCATGAAGCCAGTCGTGAGCTTGAGGAAGAACTGGGCGTTCAAGCGCCTTTTGAAACGCTGACCTACCTGTTGACGGCAAGACAGCAACTTGAAGGGCAGGTTCGCGGTGTACCTTTTATCGATCGGGAATTCAGCTCTGTCTTTGGACTGTGCTTGAACCAGTCTCTCGAAGCCTATACCTTGCAGGCAAGCGAAGTCGACAGCCTATACGAAGTACCCTTGGATGACCTGATTGCCTTGTTCCGTGGCGAAACCCATGTAATTCAAGCCGCAGGAGTTCAAGCCGTGCAGTCAGCGTCCGATCAGGTGGATCAGGCATATAGTAACTCTGTTCCTCTTCCCGTTCAAGCACGTCATTTGCGTGAGATTAGAGCAGCCGAGTTCGTGCCACACGGTACGGAATATTATATCGATGTACTTGAAGCGTTAGTTCACTTGCCCAAAAACTAACCAATTTTGCCTATGATAAAGTTACGTTCATAGCTTCATTTTCTCAAAAATAGCATGAATTCATACCCTATTACATTAGCTCAACAGGGAACATTTGCTGTGATGAACATCACTGCTTCTGTTAACTAGCATGAAGAGGCGTCTGCCTCATGGCAACGCCTGCTTCCTTTAAGCATGTATTTTGGAGTTCATACTCACTCTGAAGGTACGGACCAATAACGTGCCGAGAGGTTTTGGTATCGAGGTCCGTATCGTGACTCCAGTTCCTCTCCCATGTCCTGCTCCAGTTCATACAACACCAATTCCTGAGCAAAATGATTCAGCAGCAGTCCGGTCATGACCGGATGTTCTGTTACCATCGCTTGAGTGGCGCAAGACTCCCCGCGCATCCCTAACATACACCAACGACGATCTACCACTAAAGAGAACTTTCGGCCATTACCTGCCCCGTATGAAGGCAAACCAGGCCAAGGAGCGGGCTGATCCATAATACCCTCTCCACCATCACATGACCATAACAGGCGCACGCCTCGGTCTTCGGCACGCTGCAAGTCGGCACGCAACAACTCCGCTTCCTCACGCCACACGTCCACCACAATCTCATGTTTGGCCTCAGCCAGTTCACGGCTTAGATTCTCAAATACATTTTTGTCGCCTTCAATGTTGTAAAAGACCGGCTTCTCCGGCTCATGCTGCGGCATACTGCTCTGCACATATTCAAGAGATGCACGCATCTGACCGGAGATCATGCTTGTCATTTCCTCAGGCTTCAAGACACTGTATTTCGCAGGCTCGCCTGCGCTGCAACGCAGGAATCCCCGCTGTTCCAACCGTTGCAGGGTGGCATATACATTGGAACGGGACACACCCAGCCTTTTCGCAACCTCATATCCCGAGGCCGAGCCTTGACGAGCGAGTTCCACCATTATTTTAGATTCCATCTCGGTAAACCCCAGATGACGCAAATGATGCAGCAGTTGGTCCATATTCCCGTCCCCCCATGCTGTAAGCAACCAGCGCTGCCACACAATGATTCGGCAGCGCGTCTACTGCATCAGATCTGTTCTGCTCCGCAGCGTGGGCACCATTTCGAACCTTTAGGCAGCTCTGCTGCACAAATCTGACAATTCACCATTTCGCGTGGCACTTCAGTCTGTACGTCCACCGTGTTCACGATCGGATTATTTTCTTTCCAGTACCGAATGCGCTCATCCAGCTCCTGCTGGCGCTCGCGCTCCCGTTGCATTTCTTCATCCCGACGGCGTTCCCACTCGGCATCGAATGCTTCCTTTTCCTCTTGGGTAAATTCCGTACTGTTATACTCGGATTCGGTCTCCAGGTCCGCAATGGACGGAATTACCGTGTGATACGGCTCAGCTTCCTCCAGTTCCTCTTCAACTGGTGCATCATAGATTGGTCGCTCCGGGCTTTGGGCCACGGCTGCTTCCTGTCTCGCAGGGTTTGTCGCCCCTACAGATGCTGCTGCGGGTTTGAATTCACCCAACTTGCGTCCGCATTTCGGACAGAAGTTGGCATCCAGTGAAGCGACGTGTCCACACTCGCATAAGCGCTCATTTTTGAGTTGTGCAATCTTGTTGCGCAGTCCATCGATCTCATCCTGCAATTCATCGCACAGCCCTGATAGATCCACCATCTCTTTTTCGGCACGCGTCATGTCCTGTGCGCGATAACCTTCATAGAAGATACGACCCATATCTGTAAAATGGACTTCCTGTTCCTGCTGCAAGCCCACAATCTGATTATTTATTTTTCCGATTTCAACGGCGTGCTGGGCACGCTCTGTTGCTTTGTTTGCTCCGTTCTTAATCCGCTGAAGCAGTTTCATGACATCTCCTCCTCTGTCCCGTCAGAAGTTGAACCTTTTGATTCAACACCCATTTGTTCCAAAACTCATTTTCATTTGATTTTTTTATAGTATATAACTTATACGATATCATGCCAAAAAGTTGCGAAATCTCGCGTGAATGCCCGTTTTCTGCCGATGCTGGATGAATTCGGGGGCTTTCGTCAGGACCATACGTTCGGGTATAATGAAGCTTTGGCCCTACTGATCCGCCTACTTGGGCGGTTATCCCTATCATACCAATTTACAATGCGATTGTGAAAAGGGCAAATGAATTACTTTTAAGCCGGGATAGTCCTATCCCTGAATGCATATAGAGGTGGATGAATGATGTTAAGTCCGAACTCAACGTTTTACCCCCGTCCGCTCGGGGTTACCCCGGCAGCATCCCTGCCCCAATCCCCTTCAGCTCCGCTGGAGACCAGTAGGCAGCTCGTTGCCAGCGATGAACGGGATGCTCCTTATTTCCGCTCTCTGGAAGAGGTGGGCATCCGTCTGAACGGACCCCAGATCTCAGCGGTACGCCACGGCAAAGGCCCCCTGTTGACTCTCGCAGGAGCTGGCTGCGGCAAAACAACTGTACTGGCTGCACGAGCCGGCTACCTGATGGAGGTTAGGGGTGCTCACGCGGGAAGCATACTGCTGGTGACGTTCACGAACAAAGCTGCCACTGAGATGAAAGACCGCATCGCATCGCTGCCTGGCATTCGTCCCGCAGCCGCACGAGCGGTGCAGGCCCGTACATTCCACTCGTTCGCGTTGACGCTGCTGCGTCATTACGGCGTGCAGGAGGAGATTTTTGGTGAGTCCCGTGCGCAGCATACCGTGCTCAAGATGCTCCTGCGTCAGAATGGCATGAGTGAGGCTTTTCAGCCTGAGAGTCTGTTGGCTATGTTGTCCGCTTGGAAAATGCAAGGCTCAGAGACGAGCGATCTTCCCGAAAAATCACAGGAGGAACGAGATGCCAAACGTGTTCTCCTTGGTTATGAAGCCTGGAAGCGGGATCGCAACAAAATGGATTTTGATGATATTTTGCTGCGAGCTGCCGCTCTGCTTCGTGATCCTGCTGTACTGGGTCCGCTTCAGCAGCGTTTTCAGTACATCATGGTCGATGAGTTCCAGGATACGAACAGTCTGCAATATGAAATTGTACAAAAACTGGCTGCCGCCCACCGCAACCTGATGGTTGTGGGAGACGATGACCAGACGATCTATACGTTTAATGGGGCACGGCAGGAATCCATTTTGGAATTCGATAAAGTTTACCCCGGTGCACGCATCGTGACGCTGGATATCAACTACCGCAGCGATGCGCGTATCCTGGGACTGGGCAGTGAATTGGTCGCCCGGAACAAACGAAGACGTGACAAGCGGCTGCGCGCAGCCGGACATCGTGGAGATGCGCCCCGGTTCGCAACCCCCTCCAATGCCGAGGAAGAAGCAGCTTGGGTTGTTAATCAGTTGTGTCAGCAAGTCGAGGAAGGTCTTCATACGTATCGGGATATTGCGATCCTGCATCGGACAGCCAGTAGCAGTCGGGCTATATTTGAGCAGCTTGTGTTGAAAGATGTGCCGTTTGTACAACATGGTGCTTCCCCGGTCTTCTATGACCAGTCATTGATTCGACCTTTAATGGATCATATGCGGTTGTCCCTGAATCCACGTGCTGTAGATGCTCTGCCGAGTGCGCTTGGGCCTCTCTATGTTTCCCGCGATGCCGGACTGGAGTGGATTCAACGCAGTGAAGAGCAGCAAGCGAAGAAATATCCGCTCATTCATCTGGCCAAATGGGACAAGCTAAAGCCTTTTCAACAGGAGCAGGTCAAGGAACGCATCAAGCTGATCAAATCACTGACGAAGCTGAAACCGGTGATCGCGATCCAGGAGATGCGCCGCCAGTTTTACGACAAATATATGGAAAGCGGTGATCCAAGCATCTTTACCCATTATAAGGAAACGATGCTGGAGACACTGGACGAATTCGAAGCTGCCGCCAAAAAATTCGAAACCGTTGAAGAGTTCATCCAATTTGCCGATGAACTCTCCCGCAGACACCGCGAGATGGAATCACTGCGCCGTTCACAGGACAGCGATGCAGTCCAACTAATGACGATTCACCGGGCCAAGGGACTTGAATTCCCATGTGTATACTGGATCGGCGCCAGCGAAGGAATTGTACCTCACAGCACGGCACTGCGGCAGGATATCCCCGAAGACCAGAAGGCTGCTCTTACGGTGCAGCAGACAGATGCCGAACTGGACATGGCTCTGGAAGAGGAGCGACGACTCGCCTATGTCGCAATCACACGAGCCAAACAGTACTTATACGTCACTTCTCCCGCCAGTCATCACGGTAAGCCAGCAGACGTCTCCCGCTTTTTACTGGAGGCCTTCGGCATGGAGGTACCAGATAAACGCAAAAAACGCGAGGATGGACCGACTGGTAATCACGCGTCATATGGAAGCGGTAGCAGCAACTGGAAGGGTAACGGGAACACGAATGGTAAAGCTAACGGCAATGAGAGTAGAAATGGAAATGCAGCATACGCCCGTTCAGGTTCACGGCCGCAGGGACGGGATGCAGTGAGTCCAGTTCAGCGTGGTGCAGATCAGCGCAGCGCAATCCGTCAAAGTGATCGGCGTGATTTTGAAGTACTCGATGAACGAGACGAGGATCGTCTCAGTGAACGGCGCGGCAGCGGGGTAATTCGCAATCACACGGCGTTCAGCACCACGGGTATAAGTCAGACCGCTTCGTCCTCCAGCAGCTCGGGGTTGCACTCTTCAGGTGCAGAACGTACAGAGACCGTAGCAATCTGGAAGTGCAGTTCTTCCACCTGCAAAGCATGGCTGCGCCAGAAACCGGATGGTGCTTCTGCCAAGTCATCCAAAAAGGCGACCTCTGGTCCTCCGCCCTGTCCGCTTTGTTCAGGCACCATGGAGGCCAGCACCCGGAAGGTTCCCGTAACTGGGCGGTTCGGAAGGTAACAAGCAAGTATACCAATGCACATTATATGACGTTCAGAGAAAGAGCTGTCCCGTAAGTCATGAGTGTAGGCAGGTTGGCAGCTCTTGTTTTTTGCCTAACAAAACTAGCACACGCTATTTGCTTCCATTTGCTTAGAGCTGAGGTGTAACGAATCACAGAGACCTTATTTCATCTATTTTGGCCAGTTCTAGGTCCTAAAGCCTTTTGATGCATAAATAAGGTCACTGGAGTTCGTTAAAATATGTAATCTTTGAGAATTAGCCTTTTAGTATGCGGTAGGTTCGTTAACGCTTGGAGCGAGAGGAGCATCCCTTTCGAGATAGCTCCTTTGCTCAAATTAGAAGAGGTGAGTTATGGAACTGGAAGCTGTGATTAAAGAGCGGATACAAGAAAGATTCGACATATTACAAGAACTGTATACGATATGGTTTACAAAAAATCCAGCTTGTATCGTCCCCAAAAAAAGATTCTATCCGGATGCACACATAGAGAGACAGAGAACGATCACATATTTATTGAACAAAGGATTTATTGTTGTAGATCCCGTAGAAAATGAACCGGAAATGGTTGCAGTGAGTATCACAGTTAATGGAATTGATTTTTTTGAGCAAGGTCGTTTAGATGGAAGAGGCAATGGATGGTCGGTTGTAACCGAGCACCTTGATGAGTAAGACGAAGATGAACGATTGCCATTCGTTTCAGGACGCTTCCTGCTGTTTATTAACAGTAGAAGCGTCTTTTTTCCATTTTAGAATGGAGGTTGGATTATGCAGGACGGCAAAAAGCATTACTATGTATCGGTAACCCATAATCTCATTGAACAGACCAAGAACGAATCAACACCCTTTGAAGTCATGGTGGACGATGAACAGCTAAATCGGCTAAAAGACCTGATGAAAGTGCTGGAGGATGAAGATGCCTATACATTGCAACGAGCTCCGGTACCCTACAAATCGGCGGATCATGACGAAGCAACAGAACAATTCTCAGATGGCATGACATTGCTGTACACGTTTCTTTACGATCATGGCACTTCGGATACCCGGCAGGCGATTGAGAGCATGAATGTACTTTCACGGCTGCAAGATACGGATTATGATGATCCGGGGTATGAGAACTCACCGCTGAATAAATGAACCCTTATCATAAAGACTTCCACTCCGATGAATCCAGGCCAATGACCTGTTTCAGGAGTAACGGGAGTCTTTATTTTTTTACAATTCGGTCCCATTAGTATCATTATTGATACTATAAACCAAAAATGATACTACTGTTTATTTTTAATATTATACTATATATTTTATGTATAACTTATTTCTGCGAGGAGGATAACTATAGCGATGGGAAGTCCAATCATGATGAAAGCGTTCGGATATTACGAACCTGGGCTAGAGACGGACATACCACCATTTCAGGAGGTAGAAGTTGAGAAACCCCAACCTACAGGAAAGGATTTACTCGTTGCGGTGAAGGCTGTATCTGTTAATCCGACGGATTGGAGATCTCATCTTTCCAAACATCCGGACGATTTATCCCTGACCGTGCCTGGTCGTGATGTAGCGGGAATAGTAGTGGACATCGGCTCCGATTGCAATTTGTTCAACGTTGGTGACGAAGTGTATTATGCGGGGAGCAATATGCGACCAGGCGGACACAGCGAGTTTCATTTAGTGGATGAACGAATTGTCGGCAGAAAGCCGAAAAATCTGGATTTCGCCCAGGCGGCAGCTTTACCTCTGACAAGCCTTACGGCAGGAGAAGCTTTTTATGAACGCTTGGGCATTTCCAGGAATGCATCGGATAACGAGGGTAAAAACATGCTTATTATCGGGGCAGCGGGAGGCGTCGGATCGATTGCTACTCAATTAGCCAAGCTCGCTGGACTTAAAGTTATAGCAACTGCCTCTCGTCCCGAATCAGTCTCTTGGGTAAAATCAAACGGAGCAGACCATGTGATCAACCATCGTCAACCATTTGGACCACAACTTAAAGGTCTCGGACTCGCTGGTGTACATTATATTTTCGTGCTAAATCATATAGATGAGCATATGGATGAGATGGCAGAAGTTATTTTGCCTCAGGGGAAAATTTGCTCCATTTTGCCCTTCGAAAAACCACCCGAACTTCAAAAGTTATTCTCAAAAAGCGTAACGCTCGTTTGGGAAATGATGTTCACCCGTCCAATGTTCCAGACAGATGATATGATTGAACAACATCTTCTACTTAATGAAATCGCAGATCTAGTGGATGCGGGCAAGATTCATACAACGATGGCAGAGCGGATTGAACCAATTAATGCGGCTAATCTGCTGGAAGCTTACCGAAAGAGCAAATCAGGCACTGCAATTGGCAAAATCGTGTTAGAAGGGTTTGAAAAGTAAATGTACATCCGTTTCGTCTGATCATGATCAATAAATTAACCAAAGGGTGTTGTCCCCTGCGCAGCGAGGAAGGTATATCCTTTCGATTCGGCTTATGCGGAGCCTGAAAGCTTATTTTGACAAATCAAAAACAACCGGGTATTCCAGAGAATCCTGCTTTGCAGCTTGCAAAAGTAAGCTTGGAGGTCGAGTGGCTTTGCCTTGCCCACAATCTGCTTAAAAATACCGCAATGACGGAAAAATGCAAAAGGACCGAAGCAGGATGAACCTCTGCTTCGGCTTTTTTGCAAGTACCCATGGTAACTATTATTCACCGATAGTTTCTAAGGACTTTTGAGACAGCCTCTTTCTTAATTCGCTGAATTATTTAATTGCTTGTGTCCATTCTACGAATTTATTAGGTTCTTGCCACGATCCAGAATAGGGCCCAGAAATGTCACCAGAGAAATTACCTTTTCCTGTTGCATTCCATGTTCCGCGATTTACGAATGGCGTTATCCAAAAAACATAAGAAACAATACCGCTACCAACTTTCGGTCCTGAATATTTAGTATTTATGCTTTGGGTAATTTCACTAGCCAACCCAGCTTCGATTGAGGTTTTTAAACTAGATGGAATCGTTACACTAGCAGAGACATTAGCACTCAACTTGTATGTGGTATTTATAGTTTCTTTCTTGAGACTGGCCAACGCTTGTTATCTGTTGAGCAGCTAAGGGAGTATCTCTTTGAGTTACTTGTTTAGTAATATCCCAAATAATGTGAGTATCATACCATGCACTTGGAGAGACAGTGTTTTGTGAAAAAGGAGAGATTTGATTTGTATCTTCAATAACATTTGAAATGATGATATCCCCTGTTCCATTAGCTTGCTGAGAAATAGCTTTCAATTCCTCATCGGTTATTTTTCCAACTACATTGGGTGAGATGGAAAAGTTCTTTCCATCAATAACCTTTTCAATATTACTAGAAACTGGAGCAACCGTATCCTCAATAGATTGGGCCATTGCTATGGACGATAAAGAACTACCCAAACATAATGAAGCTGCAACAACTGGTATAAAAATTTTTTTCCTAATAGACAACATATATTCCCTCTTTTCGTTTATAATTTGGTACATAATCCATAATAAAGGAAAAATATAATATATATTTGTAAAATAATTCAAATAAAGGAGGTATTTAAATGAATTTCCGAACTGCAGGCATATTACTTTTATCTTTAGGAGGATTTTTATATACTCTTGAACGTGTGGTTGCCTATTTCTCTACCTACATTACAAGTATTGGCAAAGAGGGTATCTCTGTTGATTTAACAGTGTTATACCCTGGATTTTTCAGTAATCTCTTCATTCCATTTTTTGTATTCTTAGGATTAATCTTTTGCGTTATTGGTTTTTCGAGTAAAAAAAATGACTAAACGCGCTATGTAATTCCAGTCCAGTTGCAGAGAAATGAATATTGTAAATTAGTCCAAGCTACTATTTTAAAAAATGTTCTGGTAGATCGATTTCTACCAGAACATTTTAAGTGTAACAACTATTTCACGAAAGACACGGATCTAAATTTTTCAGTCCAGACGAATCTCCTGACCCTTTTCGGCTGACTCGTAGATTCCGCTCAGCATCCGAGTCGAAGCCACACCATCCGCAATGGGACTGATGGGCTCTGTACCATTTATACAACAATCTACAAAGTGATCAATCTGATTTTGGAAGGCACCGTGAATATCGAGGCCTTTATAGTCTGTCTGAGGTTCAATGTTCAAGATCGTATTGTGTTTCTCAGTGACGATTAGTGTTTGCGGCTCCAGCTCAATTCCACCACGCTCACCGTACAATCTGACTGAAGATTCTTCCCCACGTGCATGCAGGGTAAAGCTCACATCTACCGCCAAAGAAGCCCCATTCTCGAAGCGGATCAGCGCATTCGCCATATCCTCCACATTGTTGACAGCAGAACTGTAATCTGCGGCTTTGTAAAAAGAAAGATGCTCGATATGGGCACGATTGCCCAGTTTACGATACGTATTTCCACTCACCGAAACAGGTTTCGGTTTGCCCATCAGATACCAGCATTGGTCGATAATATGTACGCCAAGATCAATGAGCGGGCCACCGCCAGAACGGTTTTTGTCCGCAAACCAGCCTCCGGGATTTCCCAAGCGACGCAGGATAGAAGCCTTGGCATAGTACAACTCACCAAACTCACCCGCATCAATGAAACTGCGCATCATCTGCATATTGTTGTCATAACGACGCACAAAGCCCACGACAAAAGTACATCCGCTTTTCTTCACAGCCTCTTCAATCCTCAGCGCATCTTCCACATTGGTTGCTACCGGTTTTTCCAGCAGCACATGTTTACCTGCCTCAAGGGCAGCGATAGCAAACTCGGCATGCGTATTATTCCACGTACAGATACTAACGGCATCCACATGCGGATCCTTCAGCATCTCGCGATAATCGGTGTACACGGATTGTGCATCATACTTCTCTGCAGCCGCGGCTGCACGCTGTTCGTTCAAGTCACAGATGGCGTAAATAACGGCATTCTCGTTCTTGGCATAACACCTCATATGAAGATCCGAAATGGAGCCTGTGCCAATCATGCCGATATGCAGCATTTTGCTTGTGGTCATCTTCTTCCTCCCTTCCTTTTCCAGAACATGAATATCGTCTAGTCTGCCCGGAGCATGCCTTTGTAAATCCCTGGTGTTGAATTTTCGATCTTCACGGCCCCCAGGGTCTGAGCATAGAAATCCACAGGTCCCGCCGATCCAATAATCGCGTAAGCGTAACCATCTGTCTTCATGGCATGCATACAGGCCAACAACAGCGCTGTGCCGACACCTTTGCCCCGTGCCTCCTGACCAACACCCGTTGGACCAAAGAAATTACGACACGTTGCTTCATAACAAGCGAAACCAATCATTTTCCCATGCTCAAGCGCTATATAACAAGTCACGGGTTGACGTGCAAAAGCTACATCACACTCATCCACCCAGGGCTGGCTAAAATGGGATCTCACCCAATCCAGCACAACCTGCTTCTCTGGTGCGATGGCTCTTCGGATAACAATGGAGGACTCCTCCAACTTTTTCAGTCCACTCTCTTGCTCTGGCAAATGGTAAAGCGCAACCAACATATCACTCATATGATTGCCCCCCTCCTCATATTTGGACGTACCACACCCCCATGTAATCCAGGGTTAATTCAAAGTCTGAATCACACGTTCTCCACTCATTGATCCTTAACCGCATCCTGCTTCTTATAACCGGCAATGTGGTCTGTTTTTCAAATAATAGACTAACATGCTTCTCACATTATTTACCTCAAAGTGCAACACTGGACGAAGTTGTCCCGTCTATAAGTTTGGAACGTGGCCTTAATAGGAGTTTACCGCGTCATAACCAAGATGAGAAGGGATGAAATCAACGATGAACAACAACATGAAAAAAGTTAGCGCCCTGATGGTCCTGTCCTTGGCCCTGGGCGGGGGAGCCGCATACGCAGCAAACCTGGACAGCATTCAGCCCGTCAATTCAACTTCCGTATCAGCCGATAGCAAAGGAACTGAAGCCGTAAAAGTATCTGTGAACGGTGCACCGATGACTGACGGTTATTGGAACAAGGATGGTCAAGAACCCATGATCGCACTGCGTGATCTCACAGAAGCTCTTGGCATTGAACTGAAATGGAACAAGGAAAACAAATCTGCTGAGCTGACAAAGGGTACCCTCTGGACAATCGTTACCACAGGCAAAGACCAGTATTCAGTTAATAAAATGCTGCTTAAGCTGGGAACAGCGCCTGAGATCACAAATGGCACACTGTTTGTACCCGCTTCTTTTGCAGATAAAGTACTGCACGCACAAGTGAATACAACAGGTAACCAAGTAACCATCTCCAGTGAAGAGGAAGTGAAAACCGTTACTGAGCGTGGGGTCATTACGGGAATTAACAGCGAAGGCAAGTATCAATCCATCCATATCGGCGGTGCAGGTACAGATGGTATCGTACTTAATGTTGGTGAGGATACCGCTTTCAAATCCGCGGATGGCAAGGATATCAAGCTTACTGATCTGACCATTGGCATGAACGTGGAAGCTGAGCATTCTGAGATTGCAACCCTCAGTTTACCGCCGCAAACACCGACTTACAAAGTCACTGTACTGGATACTGCTGCTTCGGAATCCGAAGCACAACCTAAAGAAGTTTTGGGTACAGCAGGCACGATTGAAAATGTAAAAACAATAGAAAATAATGGTACTCAGATCGAGATCTCCGGCTCCCGTCTGACAGAGACAGCACCTGACCATGTTATCCTTAACATTAGCAAAGATACAGAACTGGTGAATCATCAAGGGGAAACGATCAAACCAGAGGAACTAACCAAAGGTGCCAAAGTGATTGGTTTCTATAGCCCGGTCCTGACTCGCAGCTTGCCTCCAATCGGAACGGCTTGGAAAGTAGTAATTGAAACACCGGCCGATCAACCTGAAGCAAAATAAACTGCCAGAAAATAAGGCTAGCCTTATTTATGCGTAGAGGTCAGTAGAGCTAGATCTCACTATATTAATGCAGAAATAACCTTATCCCACGCTTCCTCCTTCATGGAGGTTGGGGTAAGGTTATTTCTCGATACTGCATTTTGTCTATATGTATATAACAGCTCTATTCCGTTATTTCGGCATCAACCTCAGCTTGTGCTTCAACAATCGCTTCTGCCTCAATCTCCACCATTAGCAAAGGATCAATGAGTGCACTAACCTCCACCATCGTGGCGACAGGCTGGATCTGGCCAAAAAATTGGCCGTAGTACCCGCAACCTCAATTCGGTTGCCAACACGAATGGCACGGCAATATCCTACAAGCGGCTCCCATGGAGAACCGGTAAACACCTGCTGTCTGTTCATTCTGCTTTCCCTCGCTTTACATGTGATTTGAACTCCTGATTAAACATGAATTATATCAGTCTGCCGACCTGCTGAACAAGCAAATCAAATAGGATATAACTGAATTTAGCTCAAACCAATAAAACCCCTGAGTGATCTCCCATGCCTTGGACAAGGGGAATCATTCAGAGGTTTTTTGAGATTGAGATCCTAGTCCTCAATCAAAAGAGGAAGCACCAGGCTTACAGCTTGATATTAGCCTCATCAAAGTATTCTTCAAGTGTCAGTCCACTTTTCACAACATCAGGAGCCAGATCAGTGCCGACATAACGAATATGCCATGGCTCGTACACATAACCGGTTATCGCTTCCTCACCTTGTGGATAACGGATGATGAACCCATATTCTGCTGCATGCTCAGCCAACCACTGGCCTTCTTTCGATGTGCCAAATACCTCTTCTATGGCATTGCCTACACTTGGACTGGAAACGTCAATCGCTAGTCCGGTCTGATGTTCACTGTGGCCTGGCACAGAGCTTACACGATCCGTGTATTCTTTACCTTTGGTTTTGACATTGTTGTTATAGATCGAAACCTGACGCTGATAAGAACGATATCCAGATACCGCACGAAGCTCAATGTCGTCCGCTTTGGCACCGGCAAACAGCTTCTCCAACGCCTCGGCAGCTTCCTTGCGCATATGGCGCTTTTCATGCGGCCCGTCGAAGGAAAACGGTACGTTAGGCTCCACCAGATCATCCGGCTCGTATCCTTCTGGCAAGCTGCGCTGTTTGTTAACGATCACGGTCATCGCTTCTGAATTGGTCACTACCGCTTGTGCATCAATCGTCGTTTGCAGCGCGCTAATGCTGCGTTTCTCCATCAGGGGATCCTCTGCTGTGGCTCCATTGCCTGCGTCAGAAGAACCCTCTCCCCCAGATGAAGCATTGCCAGAACCACTGTCCGTACCTTCATTGTTATTGTCCGAAGATGAGCTGTCATCCCCACCTGTGTTGTTGCCATCCTTGCCAGTATCCTCAGTCAAATGAACCGTGGTACCGTCCGACTCTTGTTGTGCGCTTCCTGCTGCGTTCAGATTCTGGTTCTCCTCTGAGCCCGAACCGTCCTGGCAAGCGGATAACAAAGCTCCGCATATCATAAGTGAGGACAGCATAACCGCAACTTGGCGCTGTCGTCCTGTACGTAATTTCATGTAAAAACTCCTATCGCATAGTAATAATGATTGCAGTATTCGTGCATCAGGGCTTGTCTTCCCCTGCGACAGTATACCTTAAATTGCAACGAAGCTCCACCGGTAAAGACCTCCTTGAGAGGAGGTCACTCTAAAGATATGCCGGGTGTACAGCTTGTACGGTCGTTTTTTGGACTTTTAGAGCCCTATTCCAGGTTCAACGCCTTAGAAGCGAATTAGAAATGTATATATCCATGTTGGATAAAAGAAATTCGCCGAGGCACATCACAAACAAGCGGGGGATGATCTAAGATCTCCCCCGCTCCGAATGGTGCCTCATTTGGTCGCCGGGCTGTCCTTCTTCTTCTTTTGGACAGCCTGCCACATACGCGCAGCTACGCGCTCGCGGATCAATGCCAGCCCTGCGGTGGCAGGCACGCCTGGCAGCAGCGCCGCCAGTTCTGGCGTTGCCGGGGGTTTCCCCGGCTGCGCCAGCCGCACCTTCACGGCGCCAAAACCAGGCCCCGGCTGGTGCATGGCGCCGTCCGCGGCTGCCTCGGCGATCCACTCGCCGACGGCTGCGCCGCCTTCGCCACCCCGCGCCTGCGGGCGGCCGGCCGTTTCGGCTGCGCGGCCGGGGCCGCTGGGATCATGGGCGAGTTCCTCCGCCCATGATCCCAGCACGCCGGCGAGCAGCGCTTCGCGCGGCAGGCCGGCGTGCGCCAGCTGCAACAGCGGCTCGGCCGCGAAGCGCGCGGCAACGGCGCGCTCAGCGGCCGAGGCATGCGCGCAGCCCGGGCGGCCGCAGGTGCACGCCGCTGTGCCGCCAGCGCTCAGCGAGCTGCCAGCGGCTGTGCCCGGCACGGCCTCGCTTCGCGCATGCTGCGGCAGCAGCCCGTCGAGCTCCGCCGGGGCAGGGCCGCCGCGCAGCAGCGCGTACAGCGCCAGCGGACGCTTGCGCAGCTGTGCCAGCACAGTCTCGCGTTCAGCTTCACTGAGCTGATGCAGCGTGCCTGTTACCGTGAACAAGCCTTCGGCTGATTCGGTCTTGCCTGCGGCTGCTAATGCCTCTTTGTCTGCATTAGCAGCCGCACTTACTTCTGCTTTCCATCCACCGGGGGACATATGCAGCTCTACATTCCATTTTTCGCTCACATCAATCCCCCTTCCTGTCACTATATTTTGCATGTACTATTTATCTCGCAACCTACAGCCATGTCTCGCCCTGAAGCGAGATCAGACCGCGCAGCTCATCATCCGACATCTCGGTCAACCAGTTCTCACCGGAACCGACCACCTGCTCAGAAAGCGCCTTTTTACTCTCAATCAGCTCATCAATCCGTTCCTCCAGGGTACCCTGACAGATCAGCTTATGCACCTGTACGTTTCGATTCTGCCCAATTCGGAATACCCGGTCTGTTGCCTGATTCTCCACCGCAGGATTCCACCACCGATCGTAGTGAACGACATGACTGGCACGCGTCAGATTCAGGCCTACACCCCCGGCACGAAGAGACAGGACGAACAAGGATGGGCCCTCCCCTTTTTGGAAGGTTTCCACCATATCATCCCTTTGTGACTTCGAAACACCACCATGCAGGAAATACGGTTCTTCCTCATACCGCTGTGTAAGCCTGGATACGAGCAGTTCTCCCATCGCCACATACTGAGTGAAAATCAGCGCAGACTCCCCATTGTCACGGATCGCATCCACCAATTCCAGCAAACGTTCCATTTTGCCGGATGCCTCAGCTTTACCATGTTCCTTCCGGCTGCTGTCCGCCAGCACCGGATGATCACAGATTTGCTTCAGCTTGGTCAGTGATGACAACACAATTCCTTTACGGGCGATACCGTTTCGTCCATCCAATCCGCCCATCAGATCATCCACCACCCGCTGATACAGAACGGTCTGCTCTGGTGTCAGGGAACAATAGGATTTCAGTTCCAGCTTCTCCGGCAGATCCTTGCGGATATCCGGATCACTTTTCAGTCTGCGCAGCATAAAGGGCGATACAAGCCGATGAAGCTCACGCAAAGAAGCTGCATTTTCTTCGGATGGGCCCAGTCCGGTATAGCGCTGGCGGAATGAAGAAGCCGTACCCAGATACCCCGGATTAAGGAATTGGAAAATGGACCACAGCTCGCTTAGTCGATTCTCCACTGGCGTACCCGTCATCGCAATGCGATGCGGCGTAGACAGACGCATGACGCTTTGCGCTTGCTTTGTGCGGTAATTTTTAATATATTGCGCCTCATCCAGCACAACGGTAGACCAGTGCAACGAAGCCAGATCCGGGCCATCCCGGCCAGCCAGATGATAGGTCGTCAGCACAATATCATGGGACTGTGCTTCTGACTGGAAGGCATTGCCGTGCAACCGTTGTCCGCCATGATGAATATATAACGACAGATTCGGGGCAAACCGCTTCAGCTCACGCTGCCAGTTCCCAAGCAGCGAGGTAGGGCACACAATAAGTGCAGGCAGATGCGCATCATGCACGTGCGGCTGTTCACCGTTCGCAGACTCTTCTTCCATCCTCATAAACGCTTCGTGCTCACGTGCTTCCTCCGCGGCAGCTTGCTGTTCCTCATGTTTCAAGTCCAGCAGGCAGGTAATAACCTGTATCGTTTTCCCCAGCCCCATATCATCGGCAAGACATACTCCGAAACCAAGCTCACGCATGGCGGATAACCATTGGTACCCCCGCTCTTGATAGGGTCTCAACTCACCATGCAGCTCTCCCGGAACCTGCCGAGGCTCAATACTGCGGAGCACCTGTCCGTCGAGCAAAAAGGACAGCAGCCCCTCGGATTCCGCACCAAAGACGGAAAGCCCCTTCCAAGCGGTATCTTCGCCTTCTTCAGCTGCCAGATGCAGCCATTCGGAGAGTGGCATATATTGTTCTTCTTCTTTTTTCATATAACGCAGTACCTGACGAATCTCTTTTGTATCCACTTCAATCCATTCGCCACGGAACATCACATAAGGTACCGTTGCTTCTGCAAGCGCAGCCAGCTCCTCCGCCGTAACCGGTTTGCCGTCCAGCATCGGTTCTGCCTTAAAGGCAACCAGCTGCTCCATACCCAGTGAAGACGGGGCCCCAACCGGTCTTTCTATTCCCCGATTGAGCATCTGCAGACGTAGTCCAGCGCGGCGTTTCCCTGCACGGCTCCAGCGGGAAGGCATTAACACGGTTACGCCCGCCTTCTGCAGACGAGGCACAGCGTAGGTCAAAAATTCGAAAAAGGCTTGCTGTTCCAGTTTCATTCCTTCCGGTCGTGCATGAAGAAGCGCCGTTTCCAGCTCCGGTGCCAGTTCTGATGCATGCCCCAGCGCCATCAGGAGCTGTTCTGCAGCTGAAATATAACGTACTTTGCCTCGGTCCAGATCTCGTTCCGGATGAGCCCAGATCGTGCGTGCAGGCAATCTCAGGCCAGATTCCTGCACACTGTCTGCCCAGAAGGTAATCCCCCACAATGATTCATGATCACCAAGGGGCGGTTCCAGCCGCAGTACCAGTTTCAACTCACCTTCCGTGGGAGCCGTTTCTTCACTGCCTACCACGGGTTTCGCAGTACCGCCAGCTTCTTGCAGTGTTCCAATGAGTTCTGCCATTTCCTCCGTAGGTCCCTGCACCGTCACCGGGCGGAACATCGAGATCAGACTATTCCACCACAGCTCTGCTACCGGAGAAGACCCACGCCGAAATGGCGTGCGGTAACGAGACAGCTCACTGTCCATGCTTTCCATCTCACCCGTAACAACCGCATGGATCATTCCGCTCATAAATGAAAATAATACGGCCGCTCCCGCTTCCTCCCGTGATTCCGGTTCAGAAGATGCGTATGCTCCGGGAGCAGACAATCCGATCGGCGGCATAGATTCCGCCAACTCCCGGAATCGTTCTACATCTGCTTCCTGCAACAGACGTGGACGCCATACGCCTGTCAACGTTTCCTGTCCGGTGCGACGACGCGCCCCCGTCTTGGCCGCAAACTCAGCGGACGGAGCAAATTCTCCGCGCAGCAGCAGTTCCTGTGTAAACTGTGCTGCTTTTACCCAGTATCGAATCTCTTCTCCGGCCTTAATTCCTGCCGCATTCAATATACTGTCGTCCCAATGGAGCAGCAGCTTGAATGTATCTTTTGGCGAGATTGCGAGCCCTTCCAACGTCCGTCCGAGCAATTGACGTCGCTTCGTACCCTTCGCTTCCGCGGCATTACGCATCGGATTGGGCCAACGAAGCTCCGCAAGGCGCAGAGCGGCAGGCTGAAACAGACGACCCCCGTCGCCAAAATTCAGCTTCCGTACCACGTGGCTCCACGCATCCACACGTGGTTCCGATGTTTCACCGGAAAAACAAAAAAATACGTCACCAAGCCATACTCCATACAGCGATTGCATCATTACAGTCTCCCGTCATCCCTTCGCATTGTTACTCTCCATCATATACGAAAATGCTCGGATTTAAAAACTTTTACGGATAAAAAGTGCTACATTACTTCGAAAAACCATCTTCAAACCACTTCATACTATATTATGTATGCCTGTTAAAAGGTGAAACACACCGCTTCATTGCATTCAAGGATAGGGTGATCACAATAAAAAATGCCCCTAACCCCCACGAAGGGGTAAGGAGCATTATCATAAGCAAGCGGATATGTGCTTTGTATATAACATTTCAGCGTGCGTTTACTACGATTTGGTTAAATTACCGAGCAATACATCCAAATTAAGAATGCCAGCTTCATGATCGTCATTGTGTGCGATTTCCTTGAATATTCCCGTTGTGTAACGACGATATTCTTCCGTAGGCTCTTCAAACCGATCATACATCACCACGGAATCCACGGAATCGACGACGAGCGGTACATAATCGTCGTGATAAGGCACAACAATGATACGCGTGGAAGGTGTAGTCTCCTCGTCAGGCAAGCCGAGCAGGACGCGTACACTCACAACAGAGACCACTTTGCCGTACAAGGGCGTGAAACCCTTAATCTCAGGACTGCCAAAAGGAACGGTGGTTACCGGGAGCATTTTAATAATTTCATGAACTTCATCAATTCGAAGCGCACAAATCTGATTTCCGACCGAGAAATTAATGTATTGAATTTGAACTTCCTCATCCATAGATGTTTTCATACCCTTCTTGTTTTCAATTTCAATAGAAGCTTTTTATAGTCATCTTGATCATGAATAATTACATTTCATGTTGCATTCTCTGTGTTTATATCGGTTGACGGGAGAAAAATTTTTACCCATTTCTTAATATGGAGATACTATCGTCAGAAATAATGGCAGAAGAGAAGATAAAAAAAGAAAAACGCAAACAGAACCCCAGTAAACTGGAGGTTTGTTTGCATTTTCTAAACGTATTTTTCAGCTCAAATGATCACTTCTAATACAAATGGCATGCCACCTGGCGTCCTGGTGAAATCTCCCGCAGCTCCGGGATAACAGAGCGGCATTCGTCCTTCACATACGGACAACGAGTATGAAACGTGCAGCCGGAAGGTGGATTTTCCGGATTGGGCACATCGCCGCCCAGGACGATTCGTTCCTTTTGCACATTCGGATCAGGAACCGGAACAGCGGACATCAATGCTTTGGTATATGGATGCAGTGCTTCGGTAAACAGTTCGGAAGTGGGCGCAAGCTCGACCACTTTGCCCAGATACATGACAGCCACACGATCACTGATGAACTTAACGACAGACAGGTCATGAGAGATGAACATATACGTCAGTCCGAATTGTTCCTGCAGATCCTGCATCAAGTTCAGCACCTGAGCCTGAATGGACACATCCAGCGCTGACACGGGCTCGTCACACACAATGAATTTGGGATTCAAAGCGAGAGCACGGGCTATCCCGATCCGTTGCCGTTGTCCACCCGAGAACTCGTGCGGAAAGCGATGTGCCTGATAGGGGGATAATCCGACCACTTCCATCAGCTCTTCGATTCGGCTTTTCAACTCGTTTTTTTTCAGATTATGGTGGGTGAGCAGCGGCTCCTCCAGTGTGCGCTGTACCGTCCAGCGCGGATCCAGTGAGGCGTATGGGTCCTGGAACACCATCTGCATATCCGTACGGAAACGGCGAAGCTCTTCTGGCGGAAGCTTCCGTACATCCTTTCCTTCGAAGAACACCTCGCCATCCGTCGGCTCAATCAGACGCAGGATGGCACGCCCCGTGGTGGATTTTCCGCAACCGGACTCTCCAACCACAGCGAGTGTTTCCCCGCGCTCCACAGACAGCGTTACACCATCGACGGCTTTGACGGCACCGACCTGTTTGGAAAACAGGCCCTTGCGGATAGGATAATGCTTCTTGAGGTTTCTGACTTCCAATATCGCACTCATATAATCCCCTCCTGTTGCAGCAGACAGCGACAGCTATGACTTGGTGCTGTCTCCAGTAATTCGGGTTGTATCGTCTCGCACCGTGCTTCCTTCACCGGGCAACGAGGAGCAAAGCGACAGCCGGACGGCATATGGGCGGGATTCGGTACCTGACCTGGAATGGATTGAAGACGATCCTGATCACCCGCAAGCTGTGGCAGCGAAGCCAAAAGACCGCGAGTATATGGATGCTTGGGATCGGCAAAAAGGGTTTTGACATCCGTCTCTTCCACCACTTGCCCGGCATACATCACCATGACGCGATCACACATCTCAGCTACAACACCAAGATCATGAGTGATCATCATGATTGCCATATTCTCCGTCCGCTGGAGGTCACGCATCAAGTCCAGAATCTGTGCCTGGATGGTCACATCCAGGGCTGTTGTTGGTTCATCTGCAATGAGCAGCTGCGGACTGCATACCATCGCCATGGCGATCATCACCCGCTGGCGCATGCCACCTGAGAGCTGGTGCGGGTATTGTTCTGCAATTTTGTCAGGACGGGGAATGCCGACTTTGCGAAGCATATCAACCGACCGTGTCCAAGCCTCTTTTTTGCCCAGCTTCAGATGGTATCGTGCCGCTTCCGAGATTTGTTTGCCGATTTTGAATACCGGATTGAGTGAGGTCATCGGCTCCTGAAAAATCATGGCCATTCGGTTACCCCGAATTCGGCGAATTTCACGCCCGGACAACTTAAGCATGTCTTTCCCTTGGAAACGGACTTCACCTGACGCCACGCGGCCGATCTTTTTGGGGAGCAACTGCATGATTGATAATGATGTAATACTTTTCCCGCATCCCGATTCTCCGACAATACCCAGCGTTTCACCCTGCCGTATGGAAAGGCTGATCCCGTCCACGGCGCGTATCACACCTGCATCCGTAATGAACTCTGTCCGCAAATCCGAAACTTCGAGCAGTTCAGTCATGTTGTTCCCCTCCCATGCCTTTACGTTCTGAACCTTTAGCTTTGCTCCTTCTAAAAAAATTAACGCTTGGACGTCGTGGCTTCTTCGGAAGCCGCACCATTCGAATTCTTTAATGACGTCTCATCTTCCATACCTTCCACGCCCAAATATTTAAGCGCGCTCAACGCGTACACTTTGGCACACTGGATAATCTGCCATACGGGTGCTTTTTCGTTAAAATTGTGAATCGTGGACAGCTCTGCCGGACCATATTGCAATACCGGAATCTGATGATTACGGAAGTGGCGGGCATCGCTGGATGCCCATTGCAGCACACCGTACGCCTCTTCACCACTGACTTCGCTGATACTCTCCACCAATTGGCTCACGATTGGTTCATGCGCTGGAGTCCAGTTGGCATTGCCCTGGAAGCCGAACGGCTTCAGCTCTGATTCTATTCCTGCTTCAAGCAGAAGCGAGCGAGCACGGTCCAATACATCGCGGTAATCCACACCAAATGGAACGCGGGAGTCCACCTGAACAGTGCAGCGATCCGCTACCACATTCACCTTGGTTCCACCCTGAATTGAACCGATATTCACTGTTACATGGTCGAACACCTGATAGGCCAGACCCGCCTTCTCCCGATCACGCGCATATTCCTGCGAGATGCGGATAATATCCTTCACCTCTTCCGGGATGTCCGGCTTGATGTCCCATAGACGCTGCAATGCTTCAATGCCTTTGGCTGCCTTCACAATCGCATTATCGCCTACAATGGGTTGAAGACTGCCATGACCCGGTGTACCTTCCACCGTAAACTCAAACCAGCAGCTCCCCTTTTGTCCAATGGTTGGATGCTGCGGGCTGGATGGCTCTGCAATTACCGCGGCAGTTCCGGTTGCAAGTCCACGCTCCAGAACCCATGGTACCCCCAGGTCACCGCCTGTCTCTTCATCCGGAACAATCATCAGCGACAGATCTCCGCGCAAAGGCACATTCAACTTTGCCAGAATAACCGTTGCAAAGATCAGGCCCGCAAGCCCACCTTTCATGTCAGATGCCCCGCGTCCAAGCATATATCCGTCCTTTATTTCACCGCAGAACGGATCAAAATCCCAACGGGAAAGATCACCGGCTGGCACAACGTCGGTATGACCACATAAAATCAGATGTTTGTCTGACTTGTCCGTCCCTTCTCCATTCAACGTGGAGATCAGGTTAAACATCGTTTCCGTTGCCGCATGTACTTTGGTGTCGATTCCGGCCTGATGCAGATATTCGATAATAAAAGCACTAATCTCACGCGAATCCCCTGGAGGGTTCTCCGTCGGAAAACGAATCAGTTGTGAACAGAGCTCCAGTAATTCATTCTGGCCTTCCTCGATTGCATCAAGTACCTTCCTTTTCCAATCCATCCTGTTCAGGCTCCTCTCAATATGGGCTGTATTGTGGTCAGTACGAATTGTCAGAAGACAGGCATGACTGCCTGTCCCCCAAATCGTCCGTTTTTACTGCTCCTTGCTAAGTGGGTAGAAACGCAGAACTTCATCCGGGTAATACACGTATCCGCTGACCTTGTTATTCATGCCGACAACCCGGTTGTATTCGTATAGATACGCCCATGGCGCTTCTGTCGTAATAATCTCCTGCGCCTTCATGTATAGCTCGTTGCGTTTCGACTGATCCGGTTCGGCGCCTGCTTCTTCCCACAGTTTGTTAACTTCCGCATTGTTGTAATGAATGTAGTTGGAAGAGCCTTCACCATAGAGCAGGAAGCCCAGATGGTATCCAGGATCGTTAACAAAAGAAGTCCATTTGGAAATGTAAGAGACTAAATTCCCGTCTTTTTGCTGTTCCAGGAACTGCGCACGAGCAACTTTGTTAATGTTCATTTTGACACCGATCTTGGCCAGTTCTGCTTGAATCAGAACCGCATCATATTCCCAATCGTCAAAGCCCGAACCGAGGGTAAAGTCAAAGCTGAACCCTTCCGCATACCCTGCTTCTTTCAACAATTCCTTGGCTTTGTCCAGATTGTACTCGTACACATAGCCTGCATCCGTAAAACCTGGTGTGTTGCTCGCTACAGCACTCTTCATCTCTTTGGCCTGACCATACATGACATCGTTGATCAATTGGTCATAAGGAATCGCATAGTTGATGGCCTGACGCACTTTTTCATTATCAAACGGTTTGACATTGTTGTTCATCGCGAAGAACAAAATGCGATTACTCGCATTCGACTTGATGGTCAAATTACTATTCTCCTGCAAAGCTGCAACATCTTTTGGAGGAATCTCGATCGCCATGTCCACGTCACTTTTGTTGAGCAGCAGCACACGGTTGGAGGCTTCCTTCGTGAATTTCAGCGTGACTTTGCTAAGTTTCGGTGCTCCCTGCCAGTAGTCGTTGTTGGCCTGGAAGACCGCTTCACTGGCCGGGTCCCATTTTTCAAGTGTAAACGGGCCTGATCCCGCAGCATTTGTTTTCAGATAATCGTCACCTTTTTCCTCGACGAGCTTCTGGTCCACAATGGAGAAGGTATACATGGCAATGATCTGGGTGAACATGTGGTTTGCTTTATTCAGTACGATCTCAACGGTGGAGTCGTCCTTGGCGGTCACGCTCTTGATGTCGGCCATTCCGTATAGAAAGCTGCCGGAGCTGGACTTCGCCACACGGTCAAAAGAGTACACAACCGCATCCGCATTGACCGGATTTCCACTTTGGAATTTCAGACCGCTTTTGATTTTGAATGTATACGTTGTATTGTCAGCAGACACTTCCCAGCTCTCGGCGAGCATCGGCTGAATATCCTCCGTGTTGGCTACATCAGCACCATCTACCGTTTTGACACCATAGGTTACCAACTGGTCATAGGTTGCCAGTACCAATGTATCCGAGGTCAGGTCATTCGCCTCCGCCGGGTCCATCGTAGTTCCACCCTCAGAGTAAGCAACCGTCAGTGTTGGCGCAGGTTTTGTTTCCCCTCCTGAGCCGGATGCCGCAGGCTGCTGATTGGCATTGCTGGCACAGCCACCGAGAACAACGGTAAGAGCAATCATTGCAGAAAACCATTTGAGCTTTTTCATTATTAGTTTCCTCCCCTTTTTGAACCAGTCTTATGATGCGATACTGTAAAACGTTGCAGCTTTTATTAGACAAAGTGAATGTGTGGGCCAATACCCCGGAATGTAACTAACTCATATTCCTGATACCAACCGCAGCAGCTTTCAATCTGCCTACTGACGGTGATGGAACCTTGCATGCCATTATTCCAAGGCATTCCCCGCAAATCGGTTCCCCCAGCCAGCTATCTATGAATCGGTTCTGTAGAGGCAGATGGTAACCCACCCCTATTTTCCCGAACGCAACCTTGGGTCCAGTACATCACGGAAACCATCTCCGAGCAGGTTAAAGCCAAGAATGGATGTGGCTATAGCCAGTCCAGGGAATGTCACGAGCCACCATTGTCCGGAAATGATATACTCCCGACCTTCAGAGATCATGGCTCCCCACTCGGCTGTAGGCGGTTTGACGCCAAGACCGAGAAAGCTCAAACTGGATGCCGTCAGGATGGCAAAGCCCATACCAAGCGTGGCTTGTACCAACAGCGGTGCCAAAGCATTCGGCAAGATGTGGCGAAACAGAATCACTCTGTCCCTCACTCCAATGGCTCTGCTGGCCTCCACGTACTCCTTTTCGCGCAGGGATACGGTCTGCCCATACATTAATCTGGCAAATTCGGGAATACCCACAATCCCTACAGCAATCATGGCACTTGTCAGTCCGTTGCCGATGGAAGCTGCAATTGCCATGGAGAGTACCAGCGAGGGAAATGCAAGCAATACATCCATCACCCGCATGATGATATTGCCAGTACGTCCGCCGTAGTAAGCAGCGATTCCGCCCAGCGGAACCCCGATGACAAACGAGATACTGACGGCAATCAAGCCTGTCCAGATGCTGATTCTGGCTCCATACAGAACACGACTCAGAATGTCACGACCATAGTTATCGGTACCGAACCAGTGACCACCTGATGGGGATTCCAGCTTCACAGCCGTATTCGTCACGTACGGATCATAAGGGGCAATCCAGGGGGCAATAGCTGCGATGATAGTCCACATCACGATAAAGGCTAGACCAATTGCAGCGAGCCGATTGCGGAGCAACAGTCTCAGAAAGGTTTTGGGTTTGGGAACAACCGCTGGTGCAGGTTTGGTTCCCATGGAAGTCGGTGCGGCAGTACTCACAGCGGTACTCCTCCTTTCGCGGCGACCCTATTCATAACGGATTCGTGGATCAATCAATCCATAGACCAGATCCACCGCCAGATTTATAAAGCTGAACAGAATGGCACTTACCAGTGTGAATGCCTGAATTGGTGCATAATCGGCAGCCAGAATCGAATCTGTCACATAACCGCCGACGCCAGGCCAGGAAAAGATAGTTTCCGTGATTACCGCACCACCGAGTAATCCGCCAAACTGCAGGCCAAGAACGGTCAACGTGGGAATCAGAGCATTGATCAGGGAGTGTTTGCCGACGACCGCGGTTTCGCTCAAGCCCTTGGCTCGTGCGGTACGTACATAATCCTGTCCGATGACTTCCAGCATGCTGGACCTTGTCATACGCGCTACAATCGCCATTGTCCCTGTGCTCAGGCAGATGGCCGGAAGCAGTAAATGAGCAAGACTGCTTTTGAGTGCAACCATATCTCCGGTCATCAGACTGTCTACCACGTACAATCCGGTAATATGCGTCGGTGGATTGAGGTCTCCGCTGATGCGTCCCATTGGAGCTGGTGCCCAGCCGAGGATGGAATAGAAGATGTAAATAAATAGCAGTCCCAACCAGAAAATCGGTACACATGCTCCAATCAGTGAGAACACCCTGGAGATGTGGTCGATAAAGGACTCTTTTCGAGTTGCAGCGATAATGCCTACCGGAATTGCAACACAGATGGCTATAATCACACTGGCCAATGTCAGCTCGATGGTTGCCGGAAAGCGGGTAGCGAAGTCACTTAGCACCGTATGACCGGTATGGTAGGCAAATCCCAGATTCCCTTGGAGCAACTGTCCCACGTAACTAAAAAACTGTACAAATAATGGCTTGTCCAATCCCATGTCCATTCGGATTTTGGCGATGACATCATCCGTGGCCTGTTCGCCAGCCATGACAATGGCGGGATCTCCCGGAAGAACGCGGGATAGGATGAAAGTAATCACCACAATGCCGATCAGCGCCGGAATCATCTGCAGCAGCCTTCGGAGCGCGTAAGCAAACAATCGATCAACCCCTTTAACTCTGATGTCTCACTTGCTGTTTTACGGTTCTCTGTGGACGGCTCAGTCTTGAAAACTTATCTGTTTATCCGTCTCTTCTTTGTAATTGTGCTTATTTTACCTAGAATCCGAGCGTCGAACTACGTCCCTTTTAGCTAAAAAAAAGCACAACCGTTTGTCGATTGTGCACTAATGTCTCCTATTAATGTCATGTTAAATTACACCATAAGACATAGTTCGCTATTTTTCGACCTATATCTACCATAAAGTTCATTGTTGGTATTGCTGTAAAAACAATTGTCCGATTGGCAGGTCCTACACCTCTTGTTTATCCTGCTTCATGTAGTAATACACAAGACACAGATGACAGACAAATTGTTCACGCGGATGATTCAGGTCGAAGCCCGTAATGTCCCGTATTCGCTCCAGTCGGTATTTCACAGAATTCCGATGAATATAGAGGCGGTTTGCTGTCTCGATCAGGCTGCCACGGCTCTCCAGATAATAAAAAAACGTACGCAGCAGATCCCCACCGTGTTCATCATCATAAGCACGCAATTTCCCCAGTTTCCGCTCAAACAATGCCGCAAAACCCGGATCATCCGCCGTTTCGCTAAGCAAATGATATACCTCCACATCCTCAAACCGGGTTGTACGCCCACCCGACAAGCGTGAGGATACCAGCAGGGCATTTCTGGCCTCACCATAGCTTTGATGCATATTCCAAAGTGGAACCTGAGTGCCCACGCCTGTCCTGAATTGTCCAAGCTTGTTGGCCGGATCTTCGAGCCATAGTCCAATGGTATCAGACCAGGATTGAACGTCATCCATCCATGCCGCATCCCGAGACTCCGGGGTTGGCAAAAAGAGCACCGCCCTGTTTGTCCGAAACTCAATATGAGGCGCTACCCTCCGTTTTCTGGCCTCCTGACCAAGTAATTCAGTCAATAGATCTTCATCAGGAGCAGTCTCCCCTTCCATCACAGCTACTTCCCATAAATGCTCTGGGTTCATGCCAAGCTTGCGGCCTCTCGATTCGGCTTCATGTGGCAACAGCAGAGGCGGTGTCAGCAGTTCGTCAATGAAATTGCCCCGAAGACGCAATTCGGTATCTTCCGCCACCTTGTTTCTCATCAATTCCAGGGATAATACTAATTTGGCTTGCTCAATGCCGACTTGTTCCATTTCATCCAGGGAGTCCTTGTCCACCAGCAATCGGGCAACCTTCCGCCGATCCAGATTTATCTCCCATACGAGTGGGTCCACAGCTTCTTTCCAGTCATAATCCGGCGGTGAGGACACAATCATCTGACCAGCATTGTCGATAACACCCACAGGTGCCTGAAGCAGCTCGGCCACATTGTCCCCCACCGCCTGAATTCCACTGTTTTCAAGTACCATGGTCATCAGTGTCCGATATACTTCCTCTGACCTGCGGAGAAGTGCGGCCTGTCGATCCAGCACCAGTTCCATAACAGGTTGCGTAATATCCATGTAGGGTATTTCCGGAGGAATTTCAATGATGGGCAGACCGCAGTTATTACTGGCTGCAACGGCTTCCTTCGGGATTTCTTTGAGAAAACGCGCAGGCTTGATAGCCAGAGCAGCCGCCCCCGCTTCATTAAGGGTATAGATTAGTTCTCCGAGCAAGCCGGGATTATCACGAATCGAATAGGCTGTCGTCAGCATAAGCATGCCTTCTCGCAACCATCCTTGCAGATCCGGCACCTCCATAATATCCACGAACCGTACAACCCGATCCAATCCTTGGTGCCCACTAATGACTTTGGCCTTGCTGAGTATAGGAATATTCAACAGTTCTTTCAATGTTATACCTGTCGTTTTCAAGCCTATCGACCACCCTGAGCCAGATTTGCAAATCATTTTTGCATACTGTATCTAATTTTTTTGGATAGTTTACCAGACTATCTGATCAAAAAAAACGGGAATTTCTGTGATATCCGTAAGTTATAATTTAATTTCATAAAATAAAGTAATCATAATTCGTTGTTAGTAGCAGTTCATAACACAAAAAATAAATTTATTACTTTATCGCTTCACATTAGAAAATCAGAAAAGTTATCCCCACACTCCTTGCAGATCAACGCCATGCTATTCCAAGAGTCCGATAACCTTATCCAACGCAAATAACGCCGGTACAGTTATACACACTGCATCGGCGTCAAAATCAAATTAACCCAAATATAAAATCATCCAATACCCACATCCGGCATTCCGTAGATCAGACATTCAACGCAGACACAGCTGCCCCTAATGAATAGATCGGGTCAAGCGCCCGGATATGCAGTTCTTTTTCCACTTCCACGGCGAAACCCATCGTTGCAAAACCGGTACACGCAAGAACGATGGACTCGGCGCCCTCCGCCTTCAGTCTTCTGGCGGCTTCCATAGCCGCGATTCGCCCCTGTGGTGTGTTGAGATCCAGCGTAGTTACCACACCTTCTGGACGCTCCATCCCAATATAGGCATCACCTAGTATTCCTCGAATCAGATGAGGCACCTCCTCTAGGATGGTCAATACACCTACACGCGCCGCTGATGTGAGTGCAAGATGAGCAGCACATGATCCTGCTCCATAGACTGGGATGTGAACTGCGGCGCGCATTTCTGCAAGAGCCGGATCGGCTGCACAACTGATACCGATAGAGGTACAGCCTTCCTGTTCGAGTTTTCGTGCCAGATCTACAATTTTGGGAATCGATTCAAGCTCTGTGGCCTGATCATATACCCCCAGCGGTTGATCGGAAATGCAGCGACTCCGAACCTGAATGCCATAACGTCCTTCAATCAGTGCCCCGTGTCTGTGGATATCTTCTTCATGATGAAGCGTAATCACTCTGATAAGACCCAACATCAGCATTCCTCCCCAGGCTGTGGATATCTTGTGCATATGTTACCCACAAACTGTTGATAGTTACCCCCAGTTATGTGGATATCTCTTTATATATTGTGAATATGTTGTGTATTTGTCCCTAAAACTACCGCGTAATTTACGCATTGGTCCCCACTGTGGATATGTTGTGCATACGCTCTCATTCACTTTTTTTTTGATCCACAAGGTTATCCCTGAATCTCCTGCTCATTATTGATCGAGCAATTCTCCCTGACGCATAATCAACACATCATCAATGTACACATCCGGCTTCTGCACAACGGCATCAATATGAACACCTGCTGCAACTGTGCCACCAAAGGTATTATTACTTCCAAAAGCAACATGAATGGTACCGTAAACTTTCTCATCCTCCAGAACAACACCTGTAATTCGAGCCTTGTCATTGGTACCAATGCCGAACTCGCCAAGAATTCGACCATCACCTTCGCCCAGCATGGATAACAGCTTGTCTCCTTCAGCGCCAGTTGCCGTAACAAGGCGGCCCTCTCTAACCGTCAATAGAACAGGTTCACCGATCGCACCTATTCCTGCAATTGAGCCATCCACCAGGATTTCACCTTCTCCAATACCTTCAACGGGGGCGATGTAAGCTTCACCGGAAGGCAAATTGCCGGACTCACCTGGATTGAGGTACATACCTGTGCTCGGCACGCCGTTACGTCCCTGAATCGAGAACGACAGCTGGTGTCCATCTTTCTCGATACGGACATTTCTCCCTGCACTCAGCATGGCTGTAACCTTATCTGTCAAAGCCTTCACTTTGGGATATTCTGCGGTAATCGCACCATTCATGAACATATCATCCGTCATGCCAGGCATCGTGGCTACCCTGGTTCCAGCAGCGGCCGCTTGTTTACGAGCCTGCGTATGGGTTAGTGAATAACGCGTTACGCATACCGCGACATCTGCACACTTCATCGCTTCGGCAATCGGTGCAGGCGGCTCCTCACCAGATTTGCTTCGTTCCTTCATCACCATTAGTACCGCATCTGCTCCCAATGCCTTGCCTGCCTCATATATGGATTCGGCCAGTTCTCTCTTGGCATCATCCGCTACGACAGCCAGTGTCTCACCACTGCGAAGTCCAAGGCATTCCACCAAAACATTTTTACTGACGTCAATTCGTTGCTGATTCATTTGTTCGTCTCCTCCTGTGTCAGACCATTTCCGCTACTAGTTTACCCATTAGAGCATTCGACAAAATGACCGGGATTCCTGCGCTGGCATTGGCAACCCATTGACGGTGGCGCTCATCATACCCCATGCAATCCAGTAAAATGAGTTCAACACGCCCCTTTAATGATTCCGTCGCCTGCCGGAACTCAGACTCGCCGGATATATAAGGAGAAGCAGCGGCAAACGCAGGCTGGACCAGGGAGGAAAACTTCAAATCAAGCTGTCCCGCTTGCTCTGGCAATGGTCCGATAAGCCCCAGACGGCGGCCATCGGCCATCGCCTGTACGGCTGGCGGAATAATGCGATCAGGCTCAATAAGGTGCACCTTGGCTGAACGCAGACCCGGAAAGGAACCTGTGCACAGCAGCAGAATATTGGGAACACCTATGGCTTCGAATTCACGAATCTTTTGATTCAGCAGCGGTCTGATTTTTTCACGGGATACGATAGCGGCACTGCCATCCTGCAGACGGGAAGTCAACACATATTCACCCGGTTCCGGGGCCAGCGCAGCGATCTGAGTTGCCGACAGTCCGTCCAACACCCCGACCTGAAGGAGTTCCGCTCGTCCCTCTAGATACTTCTCTATGACAGGCGCAACATCAGTTCGCGGAGCTTGTCCAATCGTAATCATGCCAAGCTGCTTGGTCATCTTATTGCCTCCTACATATCAGATCGGCTGTAGAAGCCACGTATGTGCACAGCAGTGTTTCCATCTGCCGCTTCAACCGTGACCTTCTCGACTAAACTATGCAGACGGAGCTGCCTGGATCCCTGGGGTTTGAAGCACTTTCATTGATCCATACAGACGAGTAATCAGGTTATATTCCTCCACATTGTAGAAAGAACAGGTGCCATTCGTGAATTCCTTGGCTGTCTCCACGACCAAACGAACTGCGCTTGCAATATCAACCTCATGGCTCGCTCCTGTGCCGCATCCCGGAACTGCGGATTGAGCAGTTACTGCTACGCCTACAACAGGTGCATGTGTAGCCACAGCTGGCTGTAAAATAGAATTGATATGGTATAAGTCATTGCCGTATGGCGTAATATCCTGCGTTGTAATTGGGAAGGTCACAGGCAGCTGCCCTGTGGTCATCTCCATAATTCGGAGCAAATCATCGCTCACCCGTAAAATATATCCCTCTTTCACCGTTGGCGAAATGGCGATGCCTTTATGGTTAATCACCCGGTTTCCTTTGGTAGTATCGATGGACAAAATAGCTTCCATCTCAGGCAGAACCTCATGTTCGTTCATCTGTAAAATGTCGACCGGAGAGTCCATAAAATCAACCGGTTCATGCGAAAGAGTCGGGGCATCTGGACAGATATGCGTAGTCACAATGACATCACCTTTGAGCGAATCACCCTTGGTCTGCATATCGGCGAGTTTCAGTCCTGCTGCAACAGCAGCGACGGCGCCATCGGCATCCGAAACGAGTCCGATACGTGTTGGACGGGCGCCAATTCCACCCAGTCGTCCGACAATCCCCATGGTCGGAGCCTGCCCTCCTGACAACTTGCCGTTTGTACCAGTGATGATGATTTTAACAAAATCCGTGCTTCCCTTTTCCCCTTGTACGGTCAGTACTTCAACGGAAACCTGTGGATATTGAACAAATAGTTGCTTTACACTTTCACCATTTACATAAGCGCTGTCCAGCGCGTCCAGTGCCAATAACGTTTTTTGAAGTGGCATCGTACACATCCTCCTCTTAGCTGTTGATCTTGAGATCAAGTCTATCGCAGTTCAGAAGAGGGTCACAATGTACTGCCTTGCCAAAATGAGCATCGTTTTATTGTGCGACAAGTATAAATGGGAGTGAAAATAACGCTTTCATTCCGTTTATCTAACTGTATGTGTAATATAATTTAACATTTTATTATCGAGTACACTGAATATTGTATATTTCTTGGAACGCATACTTTGTTTTTTCACTTACCTTCTCTTCATTTGCCATTCCACAAGCAGCGAAGCTGTTTCTCCTGCATGAAACAGTGGGAATTGATGCCCATAGGGAAGTTCCAAACGTTGAACGGATGAATGGATATTTTCGGGGCGCGAGTATCCCTTATCGTTCGTCCCCCACACCATGAGTGTGCGCTGCGCATCTGCACTTGTCTGTGACACTTTATCGTTTGAATGAGACTGTATCCAGTGGAGCAAATCAGCATTCGCTCCTGCAATGCGGGGAGACTTCAAACCAGAAGAGGCTCTCCTCGCATAGCCTCCTAGCAGGGTTGGATCGATCTCCGAAGCTTCTGCTCTTTTTAACTGTCCAGCCACTTGCTGTGGAGTCATCCGAGATAACAGTCCTTGCAACATTCTTCTCGGAAACCTTGATATCAGTCGCTGCATTCCGGCCTTCGGAGTCCCCCATACAGGTTGTAGCATGGCAAGCTGGATATCTTCACGTCCACTCCCCTGCATGACCCCAGCGACTATCGCTGCCCCAATGGAATGTCCTATCAATTTGACTGGCCCTTGTATCTCATCCAGCACACTTCGCACCGCTTCGACCTGCCCTTTGAAGGCCGCCCCTTTTGCCTTATTCCGATGAACCGGAGAACGCCCAAATCCGGCTAGATCCACAAGCCATATCGGGTTTCCCGTCATACTCCATAACGCTTCTCCCAGCGGGATCATATCGTCAGCACTGCTCATCAAACCATGAACTATCACCCAGGGCTCCCCTTGACCCTCATGGACCAGCACCGCAAGACTGCCCTTACGTGTCCGAGTCCAGCTCTTAGGCAGATCCTCCTGTGAAGGATAGCTGAAACGATAATCCAAATCGGCTGTCACGTAAGATAATAATTCGCTAACTTCAGGCAACTTTTGGTCCATTCGCTGAAACAATCGTTCCGTTTGCTGAACTTCAAACTCCTGTTTGGTAATAAACGCGATTGATTCAGGCGGTATCCCGCTGATCTTTGAGCCACCAGCCTTCATCGCTGCATGAATCATGGGCAGGGGCACTGACCATCGAGGTGCAGATACATCCAACTCAGCCGCCAGTAAACGAATCAGTTCCTTCATATCCGGACTGTCCGCTTTTCTGGACAACAAGGGATATGTGCCGCCAGACGGATTGCTGTCCCGAGTCAGAAAAACAAGGGTCTGTGCAACCACATCATTGGATACAAGGGGTAGCCAGTGCTGTAGACCACCAGGAATCACCGGCATTCTACGTTTTCTCATCGCCTGTATCATCATGCCAATTCCGCCCGTTTGTTCGGTTGCCCCTGTAGGATATGGACCCACGATTGTACTTGGGTTAACAACAGATAAGACATACGAATGCTGCTCAGCATGCTGTCGAATATAGCGGTCCGCTTCGAATTTCATATGTTCATATGCACTTTCCGAATGGAACACTTTACTAATCAATGAATTCTTCCCGCTCGACTTATCCCCAACACCTTCATTGAGTGATGATATGGACGGAGAATCCTTCCTCCCATACGGACTCATAAAACCAACCACGTGGATAAAATGTCTTAATCCGTGTGTGCGCTGGATATCTTCCGCCAGTTCGGCCATGCCTCTTGCTCCATTCATAAAAATCTGTTCTGCCACCTTCGGTTGCAATGTGACATCCATCGTCCCACCTGCATGAATTATGATATTGGCCTGAAGAGCACGTTCACGATCAGCTTTGGTTAGACCGAGGCCTGGAGCTGACAAATCCCCCTGAATATACGTTATTCGGCTGAAATCCGATACTCCATATGCATTCAGAACCATCCTCGCTTTGGATTCCGAGCGTACAAGCAGTAATAACTGCGCTTCACTGTTCCCAAGTTGTTTTATTGCCTCTTTGCCTATAAATCCGGTACTGCCCGTCATCAAAATAGTGGTTGATTCAGTCGCCATGTTGTTCTTAGCTGGATTGGGGTCAGTCTCACGTTCTGCGTTTAATGATGATGATGAATTATGTATACTCATTTCTAATCTCTCTCCCTTTTTAGTATTATTCATTTTAGTACTATATAGTACTATTTTTATTCAAAAAAAGAGCTTCGTTACCGAAGCATCTGACAAAAGGTACGTGCTGATTGTTCAATAATCCCTATATCACGTGCAGTCTCCGCGAGTACAAGCGAACCCTCGAATGCAGCGATAAATAATGCAGCAGCCGGTCCCGGCTCAATCCCTTTACGAAATTCGCCACGATCCACCCCTTGCTGCAACAGCTTTTCCATCATCGGCTGCAGCTCACGAAAGAAACGGGCTATGTTTTCTTTCACTTCGGGTGCGCTGGCAGGTGTCTGCATATACAATGTAATAAACGGACAACTTCCTTTATAATCGCGCCCTTCCATGCCTGCGGACAGTAACGCCATGAACGAATAGATCCGTTCTGTGACCTCTCGTTCACGCTGACTGAGCAGCAAGTAGAGCTCCGATTCATACTGGGCAATCCAGTACTGCACCACAGCCTGGAGCAATTCCTCCTTGTTTTTGAAATGGTAATAGATATTCGATTTGGATACCCCGCTTGCCCGCACGACCTCATCCATGCTGACATAGCTGTATCCCTGACGCAAAAATAACTGAGCAGCCACTTCGACTGCCTTGGTCCGATTAACCGGATTGGAACTTTTGGATTTCACAGAACCTGAGATCGATTTTTGATTTGTCATAAATAGAACTATACAGTACTAATTAAACAAACACAAGTTATGTGGCTAACAAAAGATGATCTTTGCCCCAATTTTCTCGGACTTGTCCACATTTAGAACACTGTACTCACAGGATATCCACATATAGTATTAACTCTGTGTTAAATATATCATTGGGCCTCTAAATATGATGGGGTTATCCACATTCCAGAAGTAGTATCTCATGTTATTCTTCCGATCTTTGATAAAATAGGCCCAAAACTAAAAATAGGTCAACCAGAATAGTATTCTGGTTGACCTATTTGAGTTGACTACTCATCCAAATCATGTGCGGATGGCTCCATTAGCCTGTGGATACTAGTATGTGGATAACCATTTAAGGATGAGACAGCACTATTTTACTTATACGGATAGCTATTCCGAGTAATTATTTTTTCAGACTATCCCAGTTTTGCTGCAATGCATCAAGCAGGGCTTTTTTGTCCGATTTGCCTGCCACATATGCCTGAATCGTGCTACCAAATTCTTGTGGAACACCTTCAGGGAAACGGTTGAAGTTCCAGCTTAACGCTTTGTTTTCTTGGCTGTACTTCATGATATCGGTTGCGAGGTCACCCAGATCCTCTTCAGATGCCTGAATGGAACTGAACGCCGGGATAAACTTGAATTCTTTGGTCATATACTGTTTTCCGGTATCGGATGTCACGAGCCATTCCAGAAACTCTTTTGCTTCCGGTTTCACTTGCGAATTCTTGTTCACTACCCAGTAGTTCGGTACGCCAACAAACAATTTGTCGTTCGGTTCATTCGTGATTGGCATCGGCAGAATGCCCAGATTCAGATTAGGATCGATTCCATCAATTTGTACTTGTGTCCAGTTCCCTTGCTGCATCATCGCTGCTTCCCCACTTGCAAACAGGGTTACCTGAGTGTTGTAGTCGGTTGTGAGCGGGTTTTTGTTGCTGTATTTCAGCGTCAAGTCGAGCAGGTTCATCCAGTCCGTAAACACCTGATTGCCAGGGATTTTCTCCGTACCTTCGTTAAGACCTTGAATAAATTTCACCGGATCTGCCTGATTCGCAAATGCTACGTTTACGTTATGATTGCCGAGCACCCACCATTCCTGATATCCATTGGAGAACGGGGTAATGCCTGCGGCTTGAAGTTTCTGTGCAGCCTGATCCAATTGTTCCAGTGTCGTCGGAATTTCGGTGATGCCTGCTTTTTGGAAAAGATCTTTGTTATAAATGAAACCATAGCCTTCCAGTGCCAGCGGCTGTCCATACAGTTTGCCGTCTTTGGTCATCGGCTCTTTGGCAACATCAAGCACATCTTTTGCCCACGCTTCACCTGACAGATTTTCCAGGTATTCGAGCCATGTGTCCAGCTCACGATAACCACCAACGTTGAAAATGTCCGGTTGCTCGCCAGCAGCGAACTTGGCTTTCAATGCAGCGCCGTAGTCACTGCCGCCGCCCACGGTCTGAATGTCCAGCTTAATTCCTGGATGGGAGGACTCATATTCCGCTTTGAGACGGTTAAACGCTTCCGCAATTTCGACTTTGTACTGGAATATTTTAATCGTTTTGTCGCCTGCAGCAGCCTCTCCGCCACCTTGGGTGTCTGTGTTGACAGGACTTCCACTCTTATCTCCGTTGCCACAACCCGCAAGCATTACAGAAAAAGCAATCAGCATAAGCAACGTCAACTTGGTCATTCTTTTCATACATACACTCTCCCTATAGTAGTTTCAGTATAACAGCTTCGTTGCATTTTTTATTCGGGCCACCAAGGAGCAGCAGCGACCGAAAGCGCACATGATTCCGGAGCGGCTCCTACCCCGCACTTACCCTTTAACAGATCCCGCGGTAATTCCCTGAATGATGTATTTCTGCATCAGCAGGAAGAAGATGATAATTGGCATGATGCCAAGCACCAGTGCAGGCAGGGCAAGATCCCATTGCTTCGTATATTGTCCGAAGAGCGCAAAGGTCGCAATCGGAATTGTACGCAAATTGGAGCTTTGCAGAATCAGGGATGGCAGCAGATAGTCATTCCAGATCCAGAGTGTATTCAGGATGATGACGGTAACATACATCGGCTTCATGAGTGGGAATACAATCCGGAAGAACACGCCGTAAGCGGAGCTTCCATCCACCCGAGCTGCCTCTTCAATTTCGAGCGGAACCGATTTGACGAATCCGTGGAACAGGAAGATGGACATCGGTGCGCCAAAACCGAGATAACAGATTATGAGTCCGAAGAGACTGTCGATCAGTCCAAGATTACTGGTTACGGTAACGAGTGGAATCATGATAGACTGAAACGGAATCACCATGGCGGCAATGAACACGCCGAACAAAATCCGGTTGAAGAGCGTATCGCTGCGTACCATTCGGTAGGCGGCCATGGAGCTGATCAACACGAGCAGCAGATTGCTGACTACGGTGACGATAAGCGAGTTCATCAGCGCTGAAGGAAATTTGATTTTCTCCCAGGCGTTTGCATAGTTGCCCCATTGGAACACCTCCGGCCATGCGGCCGAATTGGTAAGCAGGTCACCGAATGTTTTGACCGAATTGACAAACAGGAAGTAAAACGGAACCAGGAACAATAATCCAATGAGCACCATAACAATCTCAGTTACAATGGTACTGAAGCGGTAATTTTTTGACGTTTCCATCTATGCCTCCACCTCCTTGCTCTTCGTCACACGTACCTGAATCATGGTGATAATGGCAACGATTACGAAGAACACAAGTGCTTTGGCTGTACCGATGCCGTACCGATTATTCACAAAAGCCTCATTGTAAATATTCAGTGCTACCGATTCTGTTGATCCAAACGGTCCGCCTTTAGTCAGCGACAGATTGAGATCAAACATTTTGAATGACCAGGAGATTGCAAGGAACAGACAGATTGTGACTCCCGGCATAATGAGCGGGAAAATAATGCTGCGCAGTACCTGCCAGCGGCTGGCACCATCAATTTCGGCAGCTTCCAGCAGATCAGGTGATACGTTGGTCAAGGACGAGATGTAGATGACCATCAGATACCCTGCGGTCTGCCAAACAAATACAATGACGATACCCCAGAAGGCCGTTGGCTCGTCTCCCAACCAAGGGAGGTTGAAGAAGGACCAACCTGTTACGTCGCCTACTGCTGAAAACCCTTTCACAAATATGAACTGCCAGATAAAGCCGAGCAACAATCCACCGATCACGTTAGGCATAAAAAAGATCGTGCGCAGAAAGTTTCTCGTCTTGAGCGGCTTGGTCAGGAAATACGCCAGAAAAAAACCGATAACATTGGTCAAAATTACACCAACCACGGTGAAGCGCACCGTAAACCAAAACGCAGATAGAAACTTGGGATCATTCGAAAAAATTTGCTTGAAATTGTCGAATCCTACCCAATGAATGTTCGCCGACACCCCGTTCCAGTCGGTAAAGGAATATACCATGCCAAGCAGGAAAGGGACCACGATAATGAGAATAAAAAAGACGATGGAGGGACCCACGAACACAAGCTGCTGTAACAGCTGTGAAGATTTGCGATGCTTCATATCGTTCTCCCCTTCTATAGATGGATGAAATTGGTCTCTTGTTCTATTAAACCCCATTCTCGCACAGGGAAACACCGACCCTGGTGAACAGTTGGGTGTAAAATATTGTCCTTTCTTAACCTGCAACCAGAAGGGGTGTCACGATGTCAAAATACTACAGCATTCGTACCAAACTAATCGCTTTTATGCTCATTGCCACAACGATCCCGCTGCTGGCATCCATCAGCATGACGTTTATCCAGACCAAGACCGCCCTGCGTGAGCAGGCCGTGGCGGAGAACAAACGTCTGATCTTTCAGGCGTCTACCAATCTGAACAATTACGTGGATAACGTGGCAAGGGCTTCGCTTGCTGTGTACAATGATCCGAATTTCCTGCGAAATCTGGCGAAAATCCCTGGCGACTATCGTGCAGTTGCCGAGGTATACACCACTCTGCAGACGATACGTTCGGCTGTACCCGATGTATTCCAGCTGTATCTGCACTCTTTTGCTGCCAATCAATCGACATTAATTGCGAATCCTTTCCCGAAGCGGGAAGAACGCAAACAGGCCTACTCTGACTCACTTCATGGAAAATCGGACGAAAAAAGCCCGGATATCTGGGTCGAATCGGCGCACCTTAGTCATTCCTACGGCTTCAAGGCAGCGTCAGCGGATGATCCTCCAAGAACGGTGATTACCCTTCACCGTGTGATCAAGGATGTGCCATCGACAGAACGATTGGGCGTGCTCGCCATTGATTTGAATATGGATACCATTGCCGAGATCTGCAGCAGACTGTATGATCCAGCAAAGGAACAGATCTATGTCATCGACAATAAGAACCAGATCATTTTCGAAGGAAAGTCGGAAGTAACCGGAACGGATGCATTACGGCAGGAAGCAGCGACTGAGCTGAATTCAGCACGTTCCGGTGAAGGGACAGTACAGACCGCTGCAGGGCATTTTGAACAAGATCATTCAATGTATGTGTATCAACAGTTAGGAAGCCAATTTGCAGACTGGACCATTGTAAAACAGATTCCAAATGAAACGCTGTACGCGAGTGCCACCACTTTAACTTGGAATAATGCCATGATCGCTATTGCTGCGCTGTTATTAGTCATTGTGGCAACCCTGTTCATCTCGATCCGAATCACCGGACCGCTCAAGCAATTAATGCGTTATATGAACCAGATTCAGGCAGGACGCCTGCATGTGGATATCCGTTTAACGAGTCGGGACGAGATCGGTGTGCTGGCCCGTCATTTCCGGGATATGATGGATACGGTGAACAACTTGATTTTACGGGAATATCGCCTTGAAATTGCGAATAAAACGAATCAGCTCAAAGCGTTGCAAGCCCAGATTCATCCCCATTTTCTGTATAATACGTTGCAATCCATCGGTACACTGGCGCTTCAACAGCAAGGACAACGGGTATATGTGCTGCTCTCTTCCCTATCCAAAATGCTGCGCTATAGCATGCGTGACCAGACAAGGGTCACTTTGAACGAAGAAGCCGAGCATGCACGGCTCTATCTGGAACTACAAAAAGAGCGGTTCGGTGACCGCCTGGAGGTTGAACTGGATTTTGCCGAAGATACCCTGCGCGCCGAAATGCCGAGGATGACCTTGCAGCCTTTGATTGAGAATTACTTCAAGCATGGAGCGGATGTCCGGCCTGGCAAAGGCAGGATACGAATATCCAGTCAGCGAACGTCTGACGATTGGATTCAGATTCGGCTGGAAAATAACGGACCGTGCATTCCGGAAGACAAGTTGTCCGAAATACAGCGTTGGTTGCATCCGGCATCTATATCTTCCGAGTCCTCACAGGAACCGGACGAAACCGAGTCGATTGGACTGCGTAATGTGATGCGCCGACTCCAACTGAACTCCCCTCCGGGATACAATGCAACGCTTACGATTGGCAATCTTGAACCGAATGGCGTGCAGATCATAGTCAAAATATACGCGGGAGAGTGAACAACATGAAAGCCTTGATTGTCGATGATGAAAAACACGTCCGCGATGCGATTAAGCTGCTTGGTCAATGGGAAGCCGCAGGAATTGATACCTTGTATGAAGCGGCAGATGGTCACGAAGCGGTCGCTGCTATTACGGCTCATCAACCGCAAATTGTACTCAGCGATATGCGAATGCCTGGCAAGGATGGTATGGCTCTGCTTGAATGGATATCTGTTCATGCCCCGCACAGCAAGGTACTGGTCATCAGCGGGTATGATGATTTTGAACTGGTCAGACATGCGATTCGATATGGAGGTACGGACTACCTGCTCAAACCAGTCGAAGCAGACGAACTGAATTCTTCCTTATTTAGAGCAGTCGAAGCCTGGAAAGAAGACGATGCTGTTCGTGTGCAGTCCACAAGACAATCCATGGTGGTCAATCAGATGCGTCCGCATTATCATGACAGACTGCTCACAGAGCTTGTCGTTGGACGCGGAAGCAACAATACCCAATTCCAGCGGCTGCGGGATGAATTAAATCTGCCCAAGCAGATCCACAGTTGCAGTGTGGCAGTCACCAGCCTTTCCCATCTCGATGCTCAATGCTTGGCAAAGTATCGCAGCCAGCCTGATTTGCTCGTATTCTCTGTGCTAAATATTTGTGCGGAGATGTTATCCCCACCTGCCGAAGGTGTCGTATTCCGCCAGCTTGATCAGCCGGATGAAGTGGTTCTCCTATACTGGGGTCAGTGCTCGACACTTCAAAACATTCTTGAAAAAGTGAACGATGGTTTGGAGCAGACCATTCAACGCCGTCTTCATTTCGGTATCTCCAGCTGTGAGTTTTATCCTACCGGAACCTCGGGAGCCTATCAGGAAGCTAGTATTCGGTTGTGGCGACGCAATGCCTTGCAAACGAAACAGTGCATTCACGATGCAATGGAGTCCTCCAACGGAAACAAAGGGCTGCGGTTATCTACCTTTGAGGAGTCCTTACGACTGGCATCTATGAGTGGGCGCGCTTCCAGCGTGTCCAATGCGGTTGCAGAATGGATGGATCCCATCACCCGGCTCGATGTCATAACAGCGGAGCAGATACAGCAATGGATGGATGAAATGGAATGGATGATTGGCCGTTGGCTCGACGATGCCGCAGGCGCCCCACCGAAGGATGAAGATGAAGCGATAGATGAACAATCCATCCCATTCGCCGAGTTGCCTTTGGACCGTGACGGACTATTATCGCTGCCCTTGCTCCGCTCCCTGCTGGAACAGCGGTTGCTCGCAGCCGGAAAGGCCCTCACTGCACATCATCATGCAACACCGGACCCAATGAGTGAGATTGCACGTTATATGGATGCTCATTATCAGGAGGACCTGTCTCTGCAGCAGATTGCTGCACGGTTCTATCTGAGTCGCGAGTATATATCTCGCAAATTCAAACAGCAGTTCGGATTGAACTGGTCCGAGTATTTGGGCAAACTGCGAATCAATAACGCCAAGCTGCTGTTACAGAACCCTTCCCTACGAATTGCAAAAATCTCGGAGATGGTCGGCTATCAGGACGAGAAGTATTTCAGTAAAGTGTTCAAAAAAATGGAGGGCATCACACCGGGGGAATACCGTAAAACATTATCTGACGGAAATGCTTAATTGAGCCGCCGGATCTGTGGAAATTCGTCTAATAGAACGTGCTCGATTCGTTAAACGATAAAAGGGGCATCCCGTCATGTTCATGACTCTGGGAACAGCCCCTTTCCTTTTTACATATATGGATGAATCTTAATGGATACACCCTGACTTCTTTTCTAAAGGAATCAGCGATCCCGTAGTACGACGGAAGGAATAATACGAATATAGATTAATTCTCCCGCCAGCTCAACGATCGTCTGGGTTACAATCACTGCGGCAGCAAATGTGGCCCACTCTTGCGGCAATGCAAGTGCCAATGGCAGAACAACAAGCGAATTTCGGGTGCCTGCACTGAAAATAACGGCCCTGCCTGCGCCTGTGTCCAATCGGAATAGAGCCACTATGATTCGTGAGATGAGGGGCATAGCAATCAGAAAAATAATATAGATGGGCAGAACATCCACAATTACAGCAAAATCATTGTAGACCTTCCCGATTTGCGACGCGACGACCACTATCAAGGCCAAAGCCATCATGGGTACAGGCAGCCAGGCGGTTGCGTTCATCACCCGTTCTCCTCCGGTCTTGCCTTTGGTCATAACTTGCGTAAGAATAGCCAACAGCAACGGAATAACGATCAGGAACAGAAAAGCCTCCACGAAAGGCCCCACTTGCATGACCTGTGCCGCTTCCTTCCCTATGAACAGCCACAAATATACTGGCAATAAAACCATTTGTATAACAAACAGAATTGGCGTTGCAGCCAGCATCAGTTTCTCATTACCCCGACCCAACTGTGTAAAAACAATGACGTAATCAATGCAGGGCGTTAGCAGTACCAGATAAACGCCAATGAGCACGGCAGGAGGTTGCGGAAACGCCAGTGTTAACAACCACACGACCACAGGCACTACGATAAAATTAGCCACTAGCAAAGCTCCAATAAATCGCAGGTTAGATAAGGATTCTTTGAGCTGTAAAAAAGGAATCTGTGCAAACATGCTATATAGCAAAATGGCAAGCACAGGTGAAACCGTATAATGCAGCGCTGCCCCCCATTCAGGAGTGCCCAGCCCAATCGCTGCTCCCACGAATAGGGCAACGACATATAACCATGTTTGTTGTTTCTCCATCGTTTCTCTCGTAAACAACCTTCTTCCTCCTTCAAAGTGAACATATTTCTGCTTCAACCAGCGTACATTGAGACGTACTACAGCGAATAAGAGCGCGGCAAACCGCAGGGTATCCAGACAACGATCCTGTGAATTTTTTGCGGCTTCTTATTAGAATGCGAAAGAACTGGGTATATTCATTGTAGACTGACCCGTGGTTCATTCATTTTTGTAAAACCAAGGAGGAAACACAATGTCACGTAACAATCCGTACAAGTGGTTAAACGCGATTGGATTCATCGCTGTTATCGTAGTAAACTACCTTTCCAACGCGCTGCCTATTGGAGGCAGAACCAACAAGGAAGTATCGGATATGTACCCTGTATTGCTCACCCCTTCGGGCTATGCTTTCTCCATATGGGGACTGATCTATCTGCTGCTCGCTGGCTTTGTCATCTATCAGTTCGTTCCCTCTTCTTGGAAAAGGGACTCTATTACCCGCCTCGGTTACTGGTTTCTAGCAAGCTGTGCCTTTAATGTAGCGTGGATTTTTGCTTTTCAAAATCTCAAAATCGGTCTCGCCTTAGTCGTCATCGTTCTGCTTCTGTTGTCCCTGATCATGTTATATCTAAAAACGCGTGCAATCACCCTTCCCACAACTGCCGAAATCTGGCTCGTGAAGCTGCCGTTCAGCATATATCTTGGCTGGGTTAGCGTGGCAACCATTATCAATGCGGCTGTTTTATTATATAAAATCGGCTGGGATGGCTTTGGACTCAGTGAACCTACTTGGACCATCATCATGTTAATTGTAGGCCTGGTGCTGGCTGTACTGGTAAGCTTCCCTTACCGGGATAGTGTATACCCACTTGTCTTTACATGGGCATACATTGCCATCGCACTCAAACAAAAAGACGTTACCTCCGTATATTATACGGCAATTATCATTGCAATCGTGCTAGCCATTTATGCGGTATGGCTGTTCTTCGCCCGTAATCAGGATCGGGATTGACCCGCCTCTGTTCATAAAAAAAAAGCCGATTTCGGTCATCTGACCAGAAATCGGCTTTTTATGTAACTTTCCTTGCTTGGCAAGTATCAGTCTTCCCTATTTGAGGGCAATAACCTCGATCTCCACAAGTGCATCCTTCGGCAGACGAGCGACTTCAACCGCGCTGCGTGCTGGATAAGGCTGTTCGAAGAACGTGCTGTACACTTCATTCACCGGAACAAAATCATTCATGTCTTTCAGGAAAACAGTCGTTTTCACGATTTTATCCATACTCGTGCCTGCTGCTTCAAGAATGGCCTTTACATTGCTCAGGGACAAACGAGTCTGCTCCTGTACATCGGCTCCGAACTCTCCTGTTTGCGGGTTTAGGCCAAGCTGACCGGAAGTATAGATGAAATCACCTGCTTCAACGGCTTGGCTGTATGGACCAATGGCGCCTGGCGCCTGATCGGTAGAGATTGGTTTTTTCATGGATGAGTTCTCCTTCATGTTCGCTGTCCTGCCGCCGCGAGGAGACAAGCCTCGAACTCATTTTTGAAGCTTATTATACCACGATCCGGCCCAGGCAAGAAACGGCTATCCTTACCTCTCATTCCGATAGGGACAAACCATGAATTCTCAGGACTCATCCAATCCCAACACGTGAATAACGTCATTGGAATACACATGATTTCCTCTGGTTTGAACAAGTGCAATGTTCATCATGGCCCGAGCTATGGTTGAAGCCTGGATTGCCCGATATTTATCCACTCTGCCTTTCATCCAGCGATCCAGAAACTTCATGGCATGAGCTGCCAATTGCTCACCCAACCGTTTTTCTTTGCGATCTCCAAGGATTAACGACGGACGGAATATATGCAGTGAAACGAAACCGATAGCCGATAATGCCTCTTCCATCTCTCCCTTGGTCCGACTATAAAATATACGTGACTCGGCATCGGCTCCCATGGAAGAAATGACGAGCATTTGGGATACCCCATGCTCCTTGGCAAGTATGGCGGCTTTTACGGGGTAGTGAAAATCCACTTGGCGGAAGTTTTCCTGACTGCCAGCTTTTTTAATCGTTGTACCCAAGCAACAGTATAGGTCATCAACATCGCGAAATATATCTTTTTGCTCTTCAAGTTGTTCCCAGTCCACGACATACTGCTCCAGCTTTGCATGTTCCAATTCGAGTGGTCGTCTGACCAATACACGAATCCGGCCATAAGCCGGGTTCTGGAGCAAGCTGCGTACCAGTAGTCCACCCACAAGCCCGGTAGCTCCAATCACAAGGGCTTGCCGTTCGTGATTTTCCAAGTACATCCCTCCACATATCTCTATTTCAGAAGCACACGACGTCCAAGCGTAAACGTAAGAACCAGCATCGCTGCACCAACACCCACTTGGAAGCCATAGGCGGAAACCCAATTCATCGCTTCCGGCCAGGTTTCCATTCTCTCATACAACCAACCACCGATCAGCGGTCCAAGAAACGAGGTCACTCCGGTCATAGCCGAATACACGGCGACAAACATCGGTCTTTCGCTTTTTGGTGTATCTCCGATTGTGAAGTTGAAAGCAAGCTGGTTGAATCCACCCACACCAATACCGAGAAAAATATGGGATAAAAAAAGCGCTATCAAAACAGGCATAAACGACATCAATCCCCATGACAGACAGGAGAGTGCGATGATCGGTAATGTCCAAAATAATAAGGTTTTGTTGCTGAATCTCGCGTTCAGATTGCCCCAGATATAGAATCCGGCCATCATAACGAGTGTCTGCACCACGGTAATTATGGATACAGTCTGATAATTAATGTTAAGCAGGTCAAGCATCACGTAGGAAAATAGCGGAACGATCAACGTCTGGATCAGTAACCAGGCCGCGAGGAACAGTGCAGCCCTCAGAAAGGAAGGATCCTGAAACGGCTTCTTGAACATCCCCCAAAAAACCTTTTCAGTTGAACGTTCAAAAGGTACATCCGGGTAAAAGCAATAAATAATCGTATTAGCTATGGCGCAGATCCACACAGGTATGAACAGGATTAAGAAACCCATCTCCCCAGGAAAACGGTCCAAAACGATGCCTCCCGCAAATAAGCATACGCTTCCAAGTGCGTTCAGAATCGTATTTCGAATCCCGAAATAACGTCCTCTCACCTTGGCAGGAACGATATCTCCAATCAACGAGGTCCAGATCATACCACCAATGGTATTGGCTATGAATGCAACCGTATACACACCAATATAAATGCCTACCCACCACTCCTTGGGGAACAGGAACGGTATCAGTCCCGTCGAACTCCACAGGATGCGATGTATCCCCACAAACAATACAAGCATGCGTTTGCGGCTGCGAATGCGCTGCATCCAGTAAGCCGCTCCAATCTGAGCGATATTGACAAACGTCGTAATGGCGAGCACAAAGCCAATATGTCTTGACCCGGCCCCAAGGTACAGCAGAAATCCGGTTAAAAATGGGCCTCCCAGCAACGTCTGCAAAATAATTGCCGGTACACCCTCCCATGTTGCAATGGATAAATTCGTGCGTTGTGTCGAACCCTTGCGCCGTGGTTTGCCTGCAAACGGAGGAGGGTTAACGTTGACCGTCTTCTGTATGGGGATACACTCCTTAGACCGGGTTTCAAGTGCCGGTCGATGCTAGTTGTCACCCCAAATTCTACTCACAGCGTGATGGTTGTCAACTCATTTTTTCACGGTTCAACGGGAGATAGAGGTAGAAGGTACTGCCCTTGCCCTCAGCGCTTTCAAGTTCAATCGATCCGTCTAGCAATCTGGCCAAATCCCGACTGATAGACAGGCCGAGTCCTGTTCCCCCAAATTTGCGGCTAATGGACCCGTCCGCCTGTTGAAATGCTTCAAAAATGGATTGATGTTTGTCTTCAGCAATGCCAATTCCCGTATCTTGCACCGAGAAAACAATCCATTGGCTCAGAATACCTGACTTCTTCATTTGCTTGGTGCTTACGGTCAGTGTGACCTTCCCCTGATGTGTAAACTTGATGGCATTGGACATGAGATTACGCAAGATCTGTTGGACTCGTTGGGGATCAGACCATAGGGTCTCTGGTAGCCCTGGCTTCTTGTCCAACTTCAGCTCTACTCCCTTTTTCTCGGCAACCAACTGGAAATGAGCCATGGCATCTTCCGTGAGTTGTGCAACACTGATATCCTCCAAGACGATATCCAGTCTGCCCGCTTCCACTTTGGACAGATCGAGAATGTCATTGATTAACGTTAGCAACTCCTGACCAGAATGCTCAATCATTGTGGCAAAATGTACGATATCCTCCTGTTCCATCGTATCTCCGTTCTCGCTGATCATCTGAGCAAAGTTAATGACACTATTCAGCGGTGTCCGCAGTTCATGCGACATATTCGCCAGAAATTCCGATTTGTACTGTGAAGCAATCATCAACTGCTTGGCACGATCCTCCAGCACAATCTGAGCCTTCTGCAATTCTTCTTTTTGCACAGACAATAAACGATTGGTACTCTGGATGAGCAAAATCCGATTTTGTTCATTCTGGAAGTCTCGTAAAATAAATGCAAAAATAAGACTAAGCAAAATACCAACAGGAAGGGTATACGGCATAATATGAGAGAAAAAATATGTAGCCGGGATAACGCCGACAATAGCTATGTTCACACTATTGACCACATTTACAATCAATATGACGATAACACCTTTAATAATTAACCTATAGTCACTGCGTCTCATCCATATATTCAACCCTGCACACACCACGCCCAAAATGGACATATTAATCAGTGCAGCCACCGTAGCATCATTGATACCAAAAGTTAGCCGGGTCAGTCCAATCCCAACACCCACGATAATAACGCTATAGGGTTGTCTATACGTCAAAACGGCAACAATTAAAGGAACAAAACGAAGATCAAAGACAACTTCATCATTAAGCTGAAATCCAAATACCGTGCTGATCCAGCCTGCAAAAATAAGTACGAACAACGAACATATCTGTTTTACTCGTGATGAAGCTCGTATTACGATGTATTTATAGAACACACTAGCAAGGTAAGCGATGGTTATGAGCATCCCCATATTTAATACGAACATTTTTGAAAATTGCATTCACTCACTCCTGTTGTCGTGTATTCATTGACAGAAAACCTATAGTCCGTATACATCTCTATCATATCATGCCCATTCAACCTTCGACATTCCTTCGTCGTCAAAAAAATGCACAAAAATACACAAATCAGGATTCAATTTGTGCGCTGAACGTAGTAGAATATATTGTTGTTCGATTTTATTTGCTGTGATCCAGTTCCTTGCGAACCTGGATGAAAGGAGAAACGGTGTTGTGCACGTATTAAAAAGCAAATCCTACTGGCTGTCGTTAAGCTTGATGCTTTCCTTGGCTGTCATGGGGATGTTCTATGATATTTTGAATAGTCCGGAGCGCGGGTTCTATGTTCTTAATTCCCCGTTGGACCGGATCATCCCTTATGTACCTTCCATGTCCATACCCTATCTGGGTTGGTATCCGTTTGTCTTCGGCGTCTTGGCTTATTTATGCGCCAAAGATCGGCTCACTTATTATCGCGTCCTGTTATCCATGAACATCTGTGTCTGGATCTGTTACCTGATCTATTTTAATTTTCAGACCATGGTGCCGCGTCCCGAGTTAACAGGTACAGGTCTCGGCGCATCTCTCCTTGGATGGCTCTACGGCCAGGACCGTCCATATAATTGTTTTCCAAGTATTCATGCCCTTCATTCTTATCTGGTTATGCGTGCTGTTCTCTCCGTTCAGAGTATTCGCAAACATGTTAAGGTGTTAGTTGCTGCTGGTGCAGCATTAATTATATTGTCCACCTTAATGATTAAACAACATGTAATCTATGACGCCCTGGGTGCGGTCGTACTCGGCGAATGCGTTTTCACAATTATCACCGGGCTCTCGCTGCACCGTCGTCGCAGAAAGGAATCGAAGTGGACAGAGGGGATCAGCTGACCCCTCGCTCCGACGATTTCTGGAGATGCTGTTGCCGTCTCCACTCATCAATAAACAAACTTGCAAAATAGGGATCCCACTGGGTCCCTTTTCCTTCTTCCAAAATAGATAGCGCTTTCTCATGACTCATCCCATTCCGATATGGACGATCAGACGTCATGGCATCAAAGGCATCAGCCACGGCAATGATACGACCAAACAGCGGAATCTCTTGGCCTGCTATGCCATCAGGATATCCTTTGCCATCATATCTTTCATGATGAGACCTTACACCCGGTAGGAAGTCTGCCATCGCATCAATCGGTTCAATCTGTAACAAAATACTCTCCCCAAGAACAGGATGTGTGCGAATGATGGCGAATTCCTCATCGGTGAGTTTCCCATCTTTCAACAACACCTCATCAGGTATGCCGATTTTTCCAATATCATGCAGCAGTGCTGACTTGTATAACAGATCGGCTTGTTCTTCATTCATGCCACTCAGCTTACCAATCATTATGGAATACTCCGCGACTCGCATGGAATGACCGGCCGTGTATTTGTCCCGTGCGTCCAATGCAGCCGCCAGGGTGGAAAAATAACTTTGCAGCAACTGCCGATTACGTTCCTGCCTCATTTCCAGCCGATTAATCATCATATTGAATCCAGAGATGAGCGCAGAAAATTCGTCCGCGTACAAATCAGGCGTTCTTCTGCCCAGATCTCCCTCTTGAATTCGGTTCATCTCCTCAGTCAGCTCCGCAACCGGTCCGCGAACATCCCGAATCAGCAGCCAGCTTCCCACAAGGGCGAAGCCCCCGCCTAACACAACGATAAGAACTGCCCACAGAATATACTCTTTCGCAAACTCACTATCCATATACTGAAGACGGATCGATGTAGCCAGAAAGAACAGAAATAATGGAAATAAACCGATTAGCGCTGTACTCAGCTGAAATTTACGCTGAATGGACACCAGGACACGTCCTCCAAGCGATGGCTCCATGCCATGCTGTTCTTTGCCTCTGCGGCGAACTTCCAGCAGCAACGGTCGAACGGTCCGAACGGTCAGAAAATATTCAATCAGGGCATGCATCACAGCGATCAATAAGGCGCACGCAGCTGCAACTGCGACGTATCCATATGGGAATTCCAGCCATCCTGTAGAGATCATCCATATCGTCAATCCGGCAGCAGGTAAGGAAAACCCAAGCATATGCGGACCGAGAATGCGATAGATCGTTTTTCCCGGAAATCGGTGAATGCTTTCATACATCTTTGTCAATTCGGCCTTTTCATGATGCTCGGCGGCAAAAAACTGCCGGATGGGGCCAAGTTGAGCCCATAGCGTCATCAGTTCAGCAACAAGCATAAACAATAGTGAAATCAACACAATGATAATGAGTCGTACAAATTGAATGTTTGGTATTTGTAAGGTAGACACCATAACGACTGTACCTACCACAAAAACAGCTCCCAATGAACCGATAAGATAATTTCGCATCAGACGAAAGATAAATGAACGGTATACTTCCACCCTAACCCCTCACTCTCTAGCTGCAAACCAGTTCTCCCCATTGATGATGACAGAGGGAGATTAAGGGTACAGCCTCCTATTTGTTATCGGTTACTCGGACTGAAAAAATTAATTCATTTCACGGATGGGAAACCTCCATCCTGGAATGAACTATGAATCGCTCATTTAACTTATATGTACGCGTACAACCATACAAAAAAGACTGCTCCCCGTAGGAAACAGCCTGATATGGCAAGACATTTCTTATCCTTTAATCTTGGCAGCCAGAATCATTGTACCACGCGGCTCATCACCCATCGCATCCGGTTCAAGTGTGATGGCGACCGTGTCGTAATCGTTGGCAGAGTCTAACGTATAGTATACCGCTCCCGTTCCATTATGACTTAGGAAGGTCCCCGCATTCTGAGGTGTATCGCCCTTGATCAGCCAAACCTGGAACGCCTCATTCCCTTCCAAAGTAGGCAAGTTCTCCGCCTGTACGACCAGGTGAGTGCCTTTGCTGTCAATAACGATGGTAGCCAGACCTCGGGCCACAATGTCCTGTGTTGCAGGACTAAGCTTAACGGCTTCGCCTGTCTGCATTCCCTGTGCAGGCTGCAGGGATGAAGCAAGCTGCTCTTGCAGCTGAGCATTCTGTGCCTGCGCCTGAGCAAGCTGCTCTTGCACCGTCGATGAGCCCGCAGCTTGCTGCTTCAGCGAATCGACCTGGCCTTGCAGCTGCCCGGCGTAGATGCCGAGCACGAGCGCCGCTGCCGCGAGGGCTGCGCTCGCTATGCGCCAGGCGCGGCTGCTGCGCGCACGCGCGCGCCCTTGAGGCTGCCACGGCTGTGCCTGTGCAGCCTCTTCTGCCCGGGCTGCAGGCACCGCCGTCTCCGGCGGCAAGCCTTGCCCGGGCTGCGCCGCTCCATGCTGCGGCGCAAGGTCCCCCTGAAGCACCGCGGGTGCTTCAGGCTGCGCAGGAGCAGCCGCCGGCTTCGTTCCGGCGCTCTCCTGCGCATGTCCGAGCACGCTGCCCAGCACACGTGCTCGCATGCCAGGCGGCGGTGCAACGGGTTCCGCCGCGAGTGGCAGGAAGCCTGTTACTTCCTGCAATTCCCTCACCTCCTGGCGACAAGACTCGCAATTGGCCAAATGCGCTTCAAATGCTGCCACTTCCTCCGCTTCGAGTCCTCCCAGCACATACACCGGTGCCAGATCAGACCATTCCTCATGTCGTTCTATCATGGATGTATGCCCTCCCTTCCCGCGTCCGGATGCATTTCAGCATCGGCGAGCAGCCTCTGAAGCTGTCGCATCGCAAGCCTGACACGGCTCTTTACCGTACCCAGCGGAATCCCGAATCTGCTGGATACCTCCTGTTGCGTTAAGCCTGCATAATAGATCGATTCAATGACCTGTTGCTGGTCACCATTCAACTGGGACAAGGCCTCTTTAATTCGGACGCCTTCCCATTTACGCTCTATTTCTTCTTCTGTATTTGTATGTTCATCGGCATATGCCGCCAGTGTTTCGTTTTCCACTGAGGTCGTAGCTGCGCTTTTGGATTTTCGCCTCAGCATGTCCACTGCAATGTTGCGCGTAATGGCGAACATCCACGTGGTCAGCTTCCCCTGTGAGGCCTCATATCGTTCAGCATTGTTCCAGACCCGCAGGAATAATTCCTGGACAGTCTCTTCTGCTGTCATTGGATCACCAACGATCCGATAAGCAAAAGAATACACCGCCCGCTCGTAGCGGTCATATAAAAGCTCCAGTGCGGAAGCATCTCGCTCTGCAATCTGCCGCATTAACCTGCTGTCCTCTATTGGTTCAGTCATGCGAGGGCCCCTTTCCGTGTCATCCCTCTTATTATAACCTACGCAGAATCATTTGAAGAGGATTACCTTATTGAAGAAAAAATCTGAAATGTTTTCGCAATTGTTTTCAAAAAAAGCTTCAACCTTCCTTTATATTGCAAAAAATTACAGCCTGTGGTATACTCTAAGAGTTGGTATTTAAACAACCTCATATGATTTTCTGTCTTCTTTAAACCCCGGAATATTTTCTTCATGCTGCGACCGCAGCGAACATGCACATTAACCTATGAAGATTGAAGAACCTGAATCACAATAACCCGGTAGTACAGAGTTTCACAAGATGTTCCCATTCACACTGGCGCGGTCATCGGAGCCGCAAGGACAAAAGAGAGGTAGGGCTTTTGTTGTTTTGGATGTCACTTATTCTTGAGAAGATTGAAAACATACACAAAGCACCCGGAATTGGGTTCCGGGTGTTTTTCCATGTCCACTTTTAATAAAAAGATGAACAGACAGCCAAAAGGCGCCGATACAATCTCGGCGCCTTTCATCGGAGTTGTATGGATCAACTCCCTGATACAGTTGCTATTGTAAGATCTAGATAAACATCGTTTTGGAGATGATGACCAACAGGATGAACAGTACAAGAATCGTACCCATGGATCCCCAGCTTCCTCCGCTATGTCCATAGGAAGTTCCACAACCATGGTGATACCCATGCAGCACTGGAGCATGATTGGGATGATGAGCGTAGCCGTAGCCATACCCCGTTGGCATTGTACAACCATATCCGTACCCATGCATTTCATGACCTGTGTATTGGTATCCTTGCATATGCTCATACCCTCCCATATGTCCGTATACGTGTCCCTGTCCGTTCGGTGAATTCGGTTTTACTTCGCTCATTGTTCATTCCTCCTTAACATTTGCCTACACCCCTAAGCTATGTATTTTGCCTACCTCTGGACCGGGCTATGGCCCTACTTTGACAAAATAGGCGTTTTCACTATTCCTGTAAGCTTGTCCCCAAACCAAAAAAAACCCCACCGGTTACCCGGCGGAGTTCAAACATATTATACCCAGAAAGATTTAGTGATGATAACGAGAAGAATGAACAGAACCAAGATGGCACCAGTTGATGTCCAGCCGCCGTATCCTGTGCCTCCAAGTACTTCGCTCATGGAGATTCCTCCTTTACCAATGGTTTAGGTGTTAAGGGTCTATTAGATGAGGAATGCTTTGGAAATGATAACCAACAAAATGAAGAGAACCAAAATGGCACCAGTCGATGTCCATGCGCCGCCGTATCCACCTACAACTCCACTCATGCAAAACCCTCCTTTTATTTGAGGTACAGTTCACTATATGCAAAAGTCACTCGGGAGACCGGGCTCTTGTTAAAAATGGGCCAGGTTTCAGTTGAGGTATGACTATGAACCAAAATACACATCTAGTTTTCCTGTTGGCTGTGTTGTCGCCATCCAAACGGCGGCCAAGTTATCAGGTGACTGTGTATAGGCTGTGATATAGTCACCAATGAGCACTGTTGGTACAGGTGAATTCCCATTCGGATTGAAGGATGTCGTTGTGAGTCTTCTGTTCGTAAATGTCGCTCCCCCATTAGAGGACTCAGCTACATATACATCTAACAAAAATCCATTTATCTGGTTGGAATAATAGATGACGCGGATTACTCCCGTAAATGGTGATACGGAAATCGAAGGAAAGAAATTCTGTGATCCTACAGGTGCTCCCGTTATACTTACCGGTTCGCTCCAAAGCAAACCATCTGGCGATTGACACATGAGTACATCCGTATATCCATTTCGGGCGTCATTCCAGACTGCATAGACTGTCCCACTGTAGATACTGTTGGAAATATCTGCACCCAGACTCAGATTCGTTTGAACACGGAACGCATAATTGGGTACAGGTAAGGGAGAAGGTGCAGGTACCACCGAAGAAATTAGGGTCGACTGATTATTTACTGGAGGCTGAAATGTCGCACCTCCGTCGTAAGATATCCTTAACAAGGCATACGGGCTCGTTGGACCCGTGGTTATATACCCGGCATAGACTTCACCCGTAAATCCAATTGCGATTGCCGCCCGATCGTGGAAGCCTCTCGGACTGGAAATCCGGCTTGGCGATTGCCAGGTCGCAGCCTGATCCAGAGACTTTTGCAAAAAGATTGATGATGCCGCTGTTGCGAGCGGCGTGTATCCAACATAAGCATTACCACGATACGGGCTACCAGGTGTTCGATCACACGCTATATACGGTTCATCATTGTGAACGATGAGACCATATCCTCTGTTTACAAACACCGGGGGAGCCCATGTGAGACCGTCATCCATTGAAGTATAACTAATAATGGTCCCGTCATTATCCCCATTAAAAACATGAACCGTTACAATAAACGTACTGGGGAATGTGTAATCAATCGTGGGGGCTTCAGCTCCGGCGTAACCCGCAGGTTGAGGCAAGGTAGTCGTTGACCAGGTCTGCCCTCCGTCAATGGAGCGATATAATCCAGTAAGTGTTGGCCCAGTACTTGTATCGACTGCCACAACACACATTATATTGGGTAACAATTCATTTACTGCAATCGACGGTTCAAACTGGTTCCCACCCAATGCTCCTGTAATATTTACAACCGGCATTTCATTCACCTCCGTTATATTGGGGTTATGGAATATTTGTGAATCGGTCTACCCATACCATCTCCGATTGCAACACACGCTGCAGGATATTTCCGGTGGAGTCCAAACTGAATACCTGAATAACCGTGCTTGTTGCACTGAAATAATCGCTCTGAACCTCAAAATAATCTGCTGTGTTTAGCGTATATAACAACGTTCTAGATGCCTGGGGAGTCAATTGGAACAGATCATGACCAATAGGGATTCGGGTTGTCTGGGAAGTATCCCAGCGAAAGACCTGAAGCTCGATATTGGCTGGAATATTGAGAGAATCATTCAAACAGGTGACAATTAATTGAGTAGCTCGATCACTCCCATTAGGAGAGTTAAAGAGGAGACCTGTAGTGTAAGGCATTGTAATCCCTCCATTCCTCTATACATCTGCCGACAAAGGTTGTCAGTTTAATGTAAAATATGTAACCCCCAGATAAATGCCACGGCAAAACTCACGTATGTCCTACAAAAATCCGCCCTTGTTGATCCAATGAAATGCAAAAAACTGCAAGCTCCATACAATGGAAACTTGCAGTAATCTATAAATCTATTTTATTCTCTGTGGACTGCCACTAATTCGGACGTGTCTGACGGGATGCCAGTTTCTCCTGAACAGATTGCAACTTCTGCACACTGGAAGCGTCGGGTTTGTCACGACGATCGTCAATCTTGACAGAAGTGGAGACACGCTGGGCCCCGGATAGAAACGGAGCTTCGTGCAAGGCCGCAATTGCTGTAAATACTTCATTGAGCGGGCCTTCGATAATGGTACTCATGGAGGTCAACTGATATGTAATGCCCCGCTGTTTTTCCAATACTTTCTGCATGTCTGCCACATAACTGCTCAAGCTGGTCGTCCCGGTGCCAATTGGAATTACGGTCACTTCTGCTATTGCCATTTCGCTCGGCCTCCCTTGGGCCCCGCAAGATACCGGTGCCGCTCATTTTTAGTCGATTTTTGCCTGTTTTTATTCTACCAGTTGAAGGAGCCACAATTCAAACTGACGTGATAACGTCATCTGATTTAAACAAAAATTTTTTTTGATAAATCTTCAAATCTTCCAGTCCTTTTCCTTTGCGGAATCCTGGCTTAAATGGTATACTCGGAATTACGTTTTACTGTGTTGACCCTGTTTACAAACACTATATGTTGGGTTACAGTAAGAGAACAGCAACAAAATGTAGTAATATTAAATCACCCCACTTCTATTAGTCATCTTCTGAAATCTCGCGAAAAACAGGATGAAATCACCTCTAAAGGCACGTCCCTGTAGGTGTAAATCGCTTTCTCGAAACAGACTTGACTCGGAGGTTAACGGGGCTATTTGGACTGCACCGGTATCCTCTAATTACAGGCGTGTCTGCTATAGACAAAAGATTACATAAGCACCCTTTTCTGTCTTTTTTTGAATCATTATAGACAGCAAGGAACTCAGGGCATCCATGGGCATTTTCAGCCGCGAGGCAAGGGGAATGCTTTTTATGTGACCATGTTCTGAGTGCTGCTCCTATGTGCAATATGATGCAAGACTCGCTACTACCGCCGTTCAGTCCATAATATGCAGCTTATATCTTTATCTCACCGTAAGAAGACACTCAATTCTTTATATAAAGAATTTCTCCAATTTATCTCTTAAACATGCGAAAGCGAGGAATATTCATGCCACAAGTTGTGACCAAGCCGAACAACCGCCAGCTTGCCTTTGATGATATGCGCATCTCGGTATATGCAGATCGTATTCTGGAAGGACTGGACATGCTCGACAAGGAACGTCTGGTACGCGGGGTAAACAGCAAGCTCCGTCGTGACGAAGTTACCGGAGACGAGATCAGCAACGCTTTTATGATGAGCGCTCTGGAACTGGTAACGAAGGAAGAGCCTAACTGGAAATTCGCAGCGGCACGCTCCCTGCTTACTTCCCTTTACAAGAAAGCGGCAACCAACCGCAGATACAAATCATACCCGGAAGAGCCTTACGGTGCTTTCCACCCCCTTCTAGTGGATCTTGTGAAGAAAGGTATCTACCGCGAAGAACTGCTGGAATGTTACACCAAAGAGCAGATCGACGAACTTGCTGAATGCATCGATTACCGAAACGATCTGTTGTTCGACTACATCGGTTTGCTCACACTGGCAGAACGTTACCTCGCTCACGACTTTGACGGAAAAGTCATGGAATTGCCTCAAGAGCGTTACATGGTTATCGCGATGTACCTGATGCATCAGGAGCCTGCTGAGAGACGTATGGATCTCGTTAAGGAAGCTTACTGGGCAATGAGCAACATGTACATGACAGCAGCTACACCTACAATGTCCAATGCGGGTAAAAAAGTGGCTGGACAACTCTCCAGCTGCTTCATCGATACCGTGGATGATTCCCTTGAGGGCATCTTTGACTCCAACACAGATGTAGCACGTCTCAGCAAAATGGGTGGCGGCATCGGCGTTTATCTCGGTAAAGTCAGAGCTCGTGGTTCGGACATCCGGGGTCACAAAAATACAAGTTCTGGTGTAATCCCTTGGATTCGCCAACTAAATAACACTGCGGTCAGCGTAGACCAACTCGGAACACGTAAAGGTGCGATCGCTGTTTATCTGGACGTTTTCCACAAAGACATTCTGGCATTCCTCGACCTGAAGCTGAACAATGGTGACGAGCGGATGCGTGCGCATGACGTATTCCACGGCATCTGCCTGCCTGACCTGTTCATGGAGCGAGTAGCGAGCCGCGGCGAATGGAGCCTGTTCTGCCCGCATGAAACGAAAAAAGTGATGGGCTGGAAAGATGAGAACGGTCGTCCACTCGGACTGGAAGATTTCTATGATGAGTCCGTAGGCGAAGGCGCGTTCCGTGAGAAATATGAAGAAGCGGTCAACCACCCGCTGTTGTCCCGTATCACGGTTCAGGCGATTGACATCATGAAACGTGTTATGAAATCCCAACTGGAAACCGGTACGCCTTACATGTTCTACCGGGATACGGTTAACCGTTCGAACCCGAACAGTGCACACGGCATGGTATACTCTTCCAACCTTTGTACCGAAATCATGCAGAACCAATCTGCAACTGTAGTTGAAAAGGAAGAGCTCGTAACCAAAGATGGACAAACCCGCATCGTGATTTCCAAAGTGCCGGGCGATTTCGTAGTCTGCAACCTGAACTCCATTCACTTAGCACGTGCTGTGCCTCATGATGTATTGGAGCGTCTGGTACCGATTCAAGTTCGTATGCTGGACAACGTTATCGATATCAACAACATTGAAGTGCTGCAAGCCCAATACACCAACAGTCAATACCGTGCGGTTGGTCTGGGAACATTCGGACTTCATCACCTGCTTGCCCTCGAAGGCATTCGTTGGGAATCGGAAGAAGCAGTCACATATAACGATAATCTGTATGAAAAAATTAACTATCTGCTCGTGAAAGCCAGCATGGAACTGTCCAAGGAAAAAGGACATTATCCGAAATTCCAAGGCTCCGATTGGCAAACAGGCAAATACTTCGACCAACGGGATTACACTACAGGTGAGCGCGTAGGCGAATTCGTTACAACTGAACAATGGAAAGAACTGCAAGCCCAAGTACAGCAAAACGGTGTACGTAACGCTTGGTTGTTCGCTATTGCACCAAATGGTTCAACGTCCATCATTGCAGGTTCAACAGCCAGCATTGATCCGCTTTATGAACTGTTGTCCTATGAAGAGAAAACGACATACAAGATTGCCAACCCGGCACCTGACCTGTCCGAAAAAACGATCTGGTATTACAAAACAGCGTTCATGGTGGACCAACATGCTTCCATCAATATGGCCGCTGCCCGTCAACGCCACGTCGATCAGGGACAAAGCTTCAACTTGTATGTTCGTCCAGATATCAAAGCAACGGAGTTCCTGGAACTGCATCTGCACGCCTGGAGAGCCGGCATTAAATCAACTTATTATGTCCGCAGTCGGGCATTGACTATTGAAGAATGCGATTCTTGCGCAAGCTAAGTTTTATCGTGATGCTGAAAGCTCACTAGATCTACGATGACTACCAGGGCATCCTGTTTTGAATGCAAAATGGCGTTGCCCTGGTACTTTTTTGCCCAAAACACGATCACAACATCATGAGATGTTGATATAGATGCCACATTATACAACCCTAATATATAAAAGAATTAATGATTACACGATAACGAAGAGGACAGAACAAAGCTGAAGAAGCGGAGCTAAAAGCTTTCTGAAAGAAAGCTGCATCGGAAGCATACGCTTCGCCTTTATCACCGGATTTTCCCTTATAAAAGAGGGAATCAAAAAAATCAGGGGATAACAGCGATCGGAAGGTTGTTCTGTCATCGTAGTTATACAGTGTAAATTCATTCAAGGAGTGAACGGATTATGCAATTGCAGAAAATTTTCAATACCGAAGCGCCTAACCAGTCTACCCGTATCATTGAAGGGGAATGCTCAGGCATTCTGAACTGGAACGATATTCGTATGCCTCATATGTACAAACTGTACAAAGTACTGCTGCTCAACCACTGGATCGCGGATGAAATTCCTATGTCCAAGGATGCTTCCCAATTTGCCCAATTGGACCCGGAAGAACAGCGTACATTCAAAGTCAACATCTCCCTGCTCGCTGTGTTAGACTCCATGCAAACGATGTTTGTAGGTGACGTGAAACGTTATTTCACGGATTCTTCACTGGAAGCGATCTCGGCAATCATCGGACAACAGGAAGTTGTACACAACCAATCGTACTCTTACGTCCTGTCCTCCATCGTATCCGATCGGGAGCAAAAGGAAATCTTTGAATACTGGAAACATGATCCGGTGTTGCTTGACCGTAACCGGTTCATCGCCGACATCTACCAAACCTTCCGGGATAACCCGTCTCCACAGACGTTCTTCCAAGCCATGGTAGCCGATCTGGTACTTGAAGGTATCTTCTTCTATAGTACATTTGCCTTCTTCTACAACCTGGCCCGTGACCAGAAGATGATGGCAACCAGCCAAATGATCTCTTATATTCAGCGCGACGAGAACCAACACTGCTACTTCTTCGCTGAAGTGTACAAACAGCTGCTGGTAGACTTCCCTGAACTGAACACACCAGAGAACATGGACTATGTGTACAAAACAATCAACCGTGCCGTTGAACTCGAAACCAACTGGGCGCACTACACTCTCAGCAACGTACGCGGGATTGACCTGAACGAGTTGGAAGACTACATCAAGTACATTGCTAACAAACGCTTGCGTCTGATGGGAATGGAAAAAGCATACGAAGGCGTGGATGTAAACTGCATGCCTTGGATCAAACCTTTCTCCGACGAAGCACTGAATGCTACGAAAACAGACTTCTTCGAAGCCAAATCCCGTAACTACGGCAAAGTCGGCGACGATAACGGATTCGACGATCTGTAAGTTGATTGATACAGTAAGCTTAATTTAATGAACGCAATCTAATAAAAAATGCACAACACTCCCCTTATTGAAATGTCTTGATGGCTTTCTGCTTGTGGGAGTGTTTTTTCTATACGACTGGATAGGATACTGTACCCATCCATCCTGCAAGTTTGTAAGATATAATGGAAAAAGGTTCACATTCCCCTATTGAAATGAGGCATAGTGATGGAAAGAGAACTGCTGGAACAACTAAACAAATGGCATGAACAGGACCAGTTCCGTCTCATTATTGAACGTATTCAACAAATCCCCGAATCCGAGCGGGATTATGAGTTAATTGGACAACTTTCCAGAGCGTATAACAATGAAGGACGTTACCGTGAGGCTGTCCAACAGTTACTATCCGTCCATGAACAGGGGGCAAGAGACCCTCTCTGGCAGTACCGGTTGGGTTACGCTTATTATCATATGGCAATGTATGAGCAAGCACTCAAAGCTTTTGAGATGGCAAACGAGCTCTTGCCCCATGACGAATCGACTATCGAATTTCTCGAATGGACACGGCCCAAAGCAGAAAAAATGCAACAGGATCGACAGCGCCATCAAGAGATATTGTTGGAGTTAGAGCACAGTGGCAGGCTGAACAACCTTAGAGCCGCTTCCGGGTCCTACGATCCAGTTTCATTCTGGGAACAGAGTGAATATGCGTTGGAAAGTTATGTATCTCCACCGTTTGACGAGGAGATGATCCAAACCATGGAACAGGAGCTAGGCTACAAATTACCTGCCTCCTATATCCATTTAATGAACACACAGAACGGCGGAATCCCCGCACACACCGTTTTCCCAACCAAAGAAGCCACTTCATGGGCCGAAGACCATATCGCCATTACGGGGATTATGGGCATTGCACGGGACAAGTCCAATACACTGGGCGGAGAATTTGGAAGTCGTTTCATGATTGAAGATTGGGGATATCCTGAGCTCGGTATTGTGATCTGTGATTGTCCATCTGCCGGACATGATGTGGTGATGCTGGATTATCGATTCTGTGGCCCTGAAGGCGAACCTGCTGTGGTACATGTGGATCAGGAAGACGATTATGAGATTACATATCTGGCGCCTAATTTTGAAGCTTTTATTCGCGGATTGGTTGATGCTGATACGTTTGATCTATCTGACGAAGAGGATGAAGACTGAGAGCGCAGGAGGGGCTTATGACAACCCGTATTTATTTTGGCTCCAATAAACTTGGTGAGATTGAGCGAGTATCCTTGCAAAAGGCGCTTCATGATTTTAATCTGGGAACGCTTATGGATTATAAGCGAACCGATGAGGGTGTGATGGGTCAGACACTTCTTATTCGCTCTTCAGAGGGAGAATATATTCTGAAAGGCAACCCATTATATGCGGGACAACTTCAGGAAGAGCAATTCTTTGTAGAACAGCTGAGAACTCACACCAACATTCCTGTACCTGATCCATATTTATTACATGAAGATACCGATATATTGGGCTGGAGCTATGCCATCATGCCCCGATTACCTGGAATGCACCTGCATGATCCGTCATTACAGGCTTCACTTTCACTGGAGGATCAGGAAAAGATCGCTACGATGCTTGCCCAGTCGTTAGCAGAACTTCACCGCTGGAAGGTCCCTGATGCGGGAGAGTATGATCCTGTAGCAAAGCAGATCGTTCCCTTTGCAGGCAAATATCTGGACTGGCTCTATGGGACAATCCATCACTGGCTGCAAGATGCTGCAAAGTACTCCATGATAACAGACGAGGATACACAGTGGGTGGACGAGCAATTAAAAAACGCTGAATCTGCATTTCAATCCATGCCTGTTCCTGGATTTGTGATGGGTGATTTTAAGGTCGAGAACTTTGTGATTCAGAGGAATGATGATAGCCTTACTTCGGACTGGGAGATTAGTGGTCTGTTTGATTTTACAACGGCCTATTTTGGAGATGGCACAGCTGACCTAACCAAAATGACAGCCATGTATGTACGCGAAGGTCAACCCGAACTTGCCAAACGATTCCTTCACGGTTACCGGGAGGTTGTATGCGCAGCGGATACGGAGCGATACCAGCACTTTGCCACACGTCTTAGGGTGCATCTGCTCTATCAGCGTATTTTGTTATGGGGTGAATGCAAAGCAACAGGCCGAGTGACCTGGGCAGCGGATATGCCTTTTGCAGATTGGGCGGAGCAGTACATGGATTCGGTAATTGCTTTGCTGGATTAGCACAACAAAAAACCGCCAGAAGGATGAGATGTACTCACTCCTGGCGGTTTTCTCAAACTATCATATATTTAAATCGGATACGATCCTATGAATTAAGGTTGTGCAATCGGCACTTCTTGATGTTTCTGCAAAAACTCCAGCATCCGCCGATAAACGAGAATCTCATTCGTTTTTCTGGAGAAGCCATGACCCTCATCATCCAGAACGATGTATTCCACGTCTACCCCTTTCCCCTGCAACGCGGCCACGATCTGATCGGATTCCGCCTTCACGACCCTTGGATCATTGGCACCTTGAATGACCAGCATCGGGTTCACCATCTGGTCAAGATACGTAATCGGAGAATCCTTCGTTAAGCGTTCGCGGTCACGGACCGGATCACCCAGCCAGTTGTCCATCATCGGTTTCCAGTCTTCCGGTACGGATTCCAGGAAGGTAAACAGGTTGCTTGGTCCAAAAATATCAACCGCAGCGCGGAATAATTCCGGATGACGTCCTGCCAGCAGCAAGGTCATATACCCGCCGTAACTGCCCCCCACCACGAACAGCCGATCCGGTGATGAGATGCCCTCGTCAAACAGCCAGTTTATACCGGCAACACAATCTAGCCTTGGGCCCTCACCCCAATCCCTCTCAACCATTTTGCCAAACTCGGCGCCATATCCAGTGCTTCCCCGGAAGTTCGGAGCAAAAATATGATAGCCCTGAGCCAGCATCATTTGGAACATCGGACGAAAGAATTTTGCTTCCGATGCCTGTGGCCCGCCATGCGGCCAAAATACCGTGTAACCATTAGCCTGTTCCGGTTTTGCTTTGAAAAAAAGCGCCTCGATCTCCAGTCCATCGTAGGAGTTATATCGAATGACATCCGGGTAGACAAGATCGCTCGGATCAAGCCCTGTTACCCGATTCGCAGTCAGTGGTTCCCAGGACTCATTACCTGCCATCAACCGATAGATATTATGCGGCTGGATAGCTCCACGCCCCAAGATATACACATTTCCAGCTTTGGTGACTGTCACATCCTCCACCGTATCGAGCGGCATGTCTACACGTCGAGGCTGCTCAGAGCCTTTGTCCAGCGCGTACATCCGATTCTCGGGACCTGTAAACGTCCAGAAGTATAACGTCTCGGAATCCTTGTGCCAGCGGATGATATCCACGTCTTCTCCCTCCACTTTGCACAGCGGACGAAATTCATGAGTATCCAACCGATATTCAGCCACATAGGTGTACGGCTCGTTATCATTGGTGATCATCAGCAGCCGATTATGGTCTGCAAACAGAACATATGAGACCTGACTCTGCCGCTCAGAGACCGGAATAATGGATTCTGACTCACCGTTCCGGTACACGTATGCTGTCTGGTAGGTATTGGAATATACATTCAGGATTACGTAGGCTTGTTCATCCGGACTCACAGCAGCCAGATTGCTTGTCACCTCTTCCCCCTGATGCAGAAGCTCATCCTCTCCCGTTTCAAGGTTAATTCGGCGTGAATTGAGATAGCTCGGGTTATCCCTGCTTGTCATATAATAAAGACGCTGTCCATCCTCGGACAAATAGGAGAAATAACAACGATCATCGGGCTCTGCCGGCACAACAGGAAATGGGACCCCACCTTCCGGTTGAAGGGCATACAGATGATAATTCTCATCGCCATCCCGATCAAACGCCGTGAGAATATGACGTCCTTCCGGGTCTGGTTTGATAAACTGGCTGCTCTGATTCAAATACGTCAAAGGATACGGGTAGCCACCCGGCAGATCCATCGCCCAGATATTGGGCTGTCCATTCAGATTGCTGTCAAAAAACAAACGTTTCTCGTCGGCTGATACGGCAAAATGGGAAATCCGATACGTCTGGAAATATTGTTCCACATCCGGTTTGGGAAACTGAATCATGACAAACCTCCTTGAGTATGAACGAAGTATCAAACAGTGGTAAATTAAGGGTTTATTTGTCCATATTATATGTACATCCATTGTTTGCACAATAGATATGTCATTTTTTTTCCATTTCAGCTCATTCGATTACGTATAAAAGGTCATATGGGGTTTATCCTCACGGTAATAGTCAAGTCTCTGCTTCATATTTCCGGTATGTAGCTCGAACAGATGACCATCGGGATCGGTAAAATAAATGGATAATGCATCCTTCGGATCGCGTGGTCTTCCGGGAAGAATGTGAGCCCCGGCTGCTCGCAGCTGCTGTACAGACTCGTCGAATTCATCTTCTTTTACGGTAAATGCAATATGTGTATACGTTCGTTCCGTATAGTTGCGAATGACATCTTCCTGATTCAAAGCGATCCATAGTCCGGCAAGTTCGAAATATGCCAGCTTCCGGCCTTTCACCTGAATACGGGCACCGAGAGCCTGCTCATAAAAGGTAATGGACCGTTCCAGATTGGATACGGAAAAGCACAGATGATTAATCCCCTGAATATTCATTGGGCTCCTGACACCTCCACATTTTAATGAACTGTTGTAATAGCTACATCCTTATTATGGTATATTTTGCACCAAAAACAAATGCCCTTCTTCCTCCTTGCGCACCTTCTTCTGGGCGAATGCATAGTTTAGGCGTATGAATGAATGTGCGAGGAGGATGTAAATCGAATGAATCCTGTCTATCCTTTTTACGGTGAGAAAACGGTGTGCAAGCCACAAAATCTGGCTTTCCCACCCCAGCATCAGGACCAGCAGCCTGGTCTGGAAACCCTGATGGTGCCTGAACCGATCAGCGAAGATCCTGCTTATATTGGCAGCTGCAAGCTGAAAGGCAAGGTTGCGATTATTACCGGTGGTGACAGTGGAATCGGCAGAGCGGCAGCTATTGCTTTTGCCAAGGAAGGTGCAGATATCACCATCGCTTATCTATATGAACGGACCGACGCCGAAAGGACACGTGAACGCATTGAAGAGCTCGGACAACGGTGTCTGTTAATCGAGATTGATCTGCGGTTGAAGAAAAACTGCGAGGCTGTCATCCGTACGACCATGGAAACCTTCGGAAAGATCGATGTCCTTGTAAACAATCATGGCGTGCAGTATGTACAGCCAAGCATTGTCGATATTACGGAAGAACAGCTGTACCATACGTTCCAGACGAATGTGTTTGCCTATTTCTTTCTTATTCAGGCGGCTCTCCCACATCTGTGTAAGGGTGCTTCCATTATTAATACAGCTTCCATTACGGCCTATAAAGGTAACGTGCAGCTGATTGATTACTCCTCCACCAAAGGGGCTGTGGTTTCTCTGACACGGGTACTCGCCAAATCACTCGCATCCGAAGGAATCCGGGTGAATTGCGTGGCTCCGGGACCCATATGGACACCACTCATTCCATCCAGCTTCTCCGCTGAAGACGTGCAGGTATTTGGAACCGAGACGCCGATGGGCCGGGCAGGCCAACCTTATGAACTTGCGGCTGCCTACGTTTATCTCGCTTCCCGCGACTCCTCCTATGTCACTGGTGAATGCATTCATGTCAATGGCGGCGACATGGTAACGACCTAGTCATCTGGAGAACACCTTAAATCTTTGAGAAAGATATAATGGCACTGAAATGAATGCAACTGTATCATCCCCGTTCACGGGTTATGTTAGGTTTGATTTCGCGTTGGCAGCAGGAGATCACGTTACCTGTTCCGAAGAGGGTTAGGAGTAATTGATCCGGCGAGCCGGAACCTGACATCTTGCGACAAGGAGCTGAACAACCTGATGAACTACGATCCACTCTACCAACCGTATCCGTCTTATCGCGTGCCCGTTTATGCCAAACAAGGCATGGTCGCCACTTCACAGCCTTTGGCTGCACAAGCGGGTCTGGACGTGTTAAAAAAGGGCGGCAACGCCATTGATGCCGCTATCGCCACCGCTGCTGCGCTCACCGTGCTGGAGCCAACGTCTAATGGCATTGGGGGCGATGCCTTTGCCCTCGTCTGGACCGAGGGCAAGCTGCATGGCCTGAATGCCAGTGGGCCTGCGCCTCAAGGTATATCGATTGAGGCGATCAAAGCGGCAGGCCATTCGGAGATGCCGAAGCTGGGGGTCATCCCGGTGACGGTGCCTGGCGCACCGGCGGGTTGGGCTGAGCTGAGCCGCCGATTCGGACGGCTCACGCTGGCGGAAGCGCTGGAACCGGCTGTCCGCTACGCGGAAGAAGGTTACCCGCTTGCGCCGGGGCTGGCCCGCCATTGGGCACGGGCAGCCGACATATATGCACGCCAGGGCGATGCGGAAGCAGGGCGTGCATGGTTTGAGACGTTTGCCCCAGGCGGGCGTGTTCCGGCCGTGGGCGAGATGTGGCGTTCGCCGGATCATGCGTCTACACTGCGCCGGATTGGCGAGAGCGACGCGCGAGACTTCTATGAAGGCGAACTCGCGGAGCGTATTCACTCTTTTATGGCAGAACACGGAGGTTACCTGACCAAAGAAGATCTGGCTGCATTCCAGCCTGAATGGGTTGATCCGATCTCGGTCTCCTATCGCGGATATGACGTGTGGGAGATCCCACCGAACGGTCAGGGGCTGATTGCTCTGGCTGCGCTCAATCTGCTGAAGGGCTTTGATTTTGAAGAAAAGGAATCCGTCCTGGCATACCACAGGCAGCTGGAAGCCATGAAGCTTGCGTTTGCCGATGGGGAGAAATACATTACCGAGGAACGCAAGATGGGCGTAACGGTGCAGGAATTATTATCCGAAGCGTATGCAGACGAACGGCGCAAGCTCATTGGTGATATGGCACTTCCGCCTGAAGCAGGCGACCCAAGGGCAAGCGGAACGGTGTATCTTGCAACGGCAGATGGTGAGGGCAACATGGTTTCCTTCATTCAGAGCAACTATATGGGCTTCGGCTCAGGGCTGGTTGTGCCAGGCACAGGCATTGCCCTGCAAAACCGGGGACATAATTTCTCGCTTGATCCCAATCACGCCAACGCACTGGAGCCGGGCAAACGGACATTTCATACAATCATTCCGGGTTTCCTTACACGCGGTGATGAAGCGGTCGGACCATTCGGGGTCATGGGCGGTTTCATGCAGCCCCAGGGTCATGTGCAGGTCGTCATGAATACGGTGGACTTCCACCTCAATCCACAGGCTGCGCTCGATTCTCCGCGCTGGCAGTGGACCAAAGGCAAAACGATCCTGGTTGAGCCCGGATTCCCTCAGCATATTGCACAAGCACTTGCCCGCAAAGGGCATGATATACAGAACGCCCTCGATCCGTCGATGTTTGGACGAGGCCAGATCATCTGGCGCAACCCGGACAACGGCGTATTGTGCGGCGGCACGGAAAGCCGGGCAGATGGCTCAGTAGCAGCGTGGTAATACGCGCTGCAAGTGCAGCTGAATGAGAGCGGGAACCCTACGCTCAGGAGTATTGCATATGCTGCGGGAATCGGGAAAACTATTCATATATATGAATGTATTGATTCATGATATGTAGTCATTCATCATTCGTTTGGTTTCAAGGAAAGGGTAAAGAAGAGATCTAATCGGTCTCTTCTTTACCCTTTTTTTGTCTTTTTTCCCGTTGACCAGCAAGACGTAGTACAGGTTCTGTATAGAATTCATGCCTCTTCAAATGTAAATTCTATGTATAATTTATGGGTTTCATTGGAATTCCAATGAGTTTCGTAAATTTTCATCCTTACCCATTATGGAGACTCTGCTGCCGTCCGATATACATATAGAGGAATTGCTCACCTCACACGTCATCTCCATCTTATAGAAAAGAGGGCATACGCACATGAAAACACAATGGAAAATCAAATTCGGGTTCACCATGATGATGGTTCTGGTTGTTCTGATGCTGGGAGCATGTTCGGCAACCGATAAGGTGTCCCCCGCAGATCAGCGAACCAAAGTCGGAATCGTTCTTACGGATGTCGGGCTAGGTGATCATTCTTTCAGTGACGCATCTTTTGAGGGATTGGTACAGGCAAGAAACGAGAACAGTATTGTTTTTGATTACAAGGAACCGGGAAAGGATTTGACATCCGAAGCAGCTTTTGAGCAATTTGCGAAGGATAAAGTTGATCTGATTATTGGTCTAAGCGACACGATAAAAACCGATCTGGAGAAGGTTGCTCAGAAGTATCCCGATCAGCACTTTCTCATCATTGACGGACATTCCGATCTCCCCAATGTGACCTCCATGTCCTTCAAAGCAGAAGAAGGCAGCTATCTTGCAGGTATCATTGCTGGCTTTGCAACAAACGATGACCATGTAGGTTTCTTGGGTGGAATGGATATTCCGGTGCTTCACGATTTCCAGCAAGGTTTTGAGCAAGGTGTAAAAGCAGCCAATCCGGATGCCACAGTCCATGTCGTATACGCTGGGGATTTCGGCAATCCAGATCTTGGAGGAAAGCTCGCGGCGCAGATGATTCAGGAACAGCGTGTTGATGTCATTTACGTTGCTGCTGGACTGACAGGCATAGGCTCAATTTCGGAGATTCAGCGATTGGGTAAATACGCTATTGGCGTGGACCAGGATCAGTTCTTTTTAGCAGAAAAAGCAATACTCACTTCCATGCTCAAAAATGTAGATGTCTCTCTTCATAACGCCATTAATACGTTCATTCAGAACCAACATTCATTTCCCGAAAAAGAAATGTTCTATGGTCTGGCAGAAAACGGCGTAGGTTTAACCGCCCTACATAACATCACACTCACGGACGAACAAGAGCAAACATTCGAAGATTTGAAAGCACAGATCGCTTCCGGCAAAACCAAAATTACCCTAGATCAATAAACCAATTGCTAATATGGAGGCACGCTTATGAAATTGCAGGGAAAGCTGATATTGAATGCTATAGTATCGTTGCTGTTATGCCTTTTGCTTGTAGCCTATATCATTATTCAATTGCTAAACATGAATGCCAAAAATCAAAATCTGGTGCCTGCCATGCTGAAGGTCACGGAGCTGAACGCTAACCAGATACAGACCGAGCAGGCGCTCGATGTGTACTCGTTCTCCATGACAGCTGGCAATCAGGATAATGTAGCACGCTTGCTGAATGAAGGTAAAACCATGGTAAAGCAGCTCACAGAAGGCTTGCTGGAAACGGATGAACAGCTTCGTCTGATTCAATCGATCCAAACCAAATTAACGGCTCTGGACACGGGCGCCACCGAAGCCATCACAGCCATGAACAGTTCGGACGCCAAACGTTTCAGCTCACGGGTCAAAGGCATACAAAATGATATTTATATGCTGGATGAGGTGACCCGGGATCGATATGACCAATATACAGTAGATCTTGAACAAGATATTCAGCGGACCTGGCAGATTGCTCTAGCCGGAGCCATCATCCTGCTTGTCGCTGTTCTGCTGTTCAATATGTACACTTCACGCAAATTGGCGAGACGCATCCGCACCTTAAAGGAAGCCGCAGGACAAATTGCGAACGGCGATCTTACGCAGCAGCTTCCGGAGACACGAGGCAAGGATGAACTGGATGACTTAAACCGCTCCTTCCGTCTTATGACTGGGAACATACGCAGTATCATTCAATCCATTGGTGCCGCAGGAAACCGTGTTGATGGGATGGCGCAGGACATTGACCGCGGTAATGATACCGTGCAGGCCATTGTGCAGCAAGTATCCAGAACAACCGAAGAGCTATCGATCGGCAGTCAGAAAATTGCTGAGGATCTAAGTGACACGGTAATGGTCGTGGACAAGATGCAGCATATGTTTGAAAGCAACCTTCAGGCAACTTCACAATCGGCCATCTATGGTAACGAAGTTTTGACTTCTGTGCAGGAGGGACACATTGCCGTACAGGAACAGCTTCGACTGGCTGAAGTAAACCGGATTGCCATGTCTGAGGTAGAAAAGACTGTCCAGGAATTGGAGGAGAGTGCCTCCCGGATCGCAACGATGACTGCTTATGTATCAAGCATCGCTACACAGACAACCCTTCTGTCTCTGAACGCCTCCATCGAAGCGGCACGTGCAGGTGAAGCCGGACGCGGCTTTGCTGTCGTCGCAGGGGAAGTGAAGAAACTGGCCGAGCAATCGGAGCAATCGGTACAGCATATCTTTGGGGCTGTCGGCGAAATCACAGCAGCTATGGGTAAAGTGAAAAACTCTGTGACACAGAGCATTCAGCTCTTTGCAGAACAGGAGCAGGCCACCGGAAAAACCGGTGAATCCTTCTCCGGCATTCGTCACAGTGTAGAGCGAATCAGCACAAGCATTAACCAGCTTACGGAAGACATGCAGCAGTCCAGTGAACTTAGCGCACAGGTTCAGCAGGCGATTGAAAGTATAAGTGCCATTACGGAACAATCTGCCGCAAGCAGTGAGGAAATTACAGCTTCAACGGCCGAACAGCAACGTTCGTTCGCCGAAGCAAGCACTAAGGTGAAAACCCTGCGGGATATCAGTGCAGAGATGCATCAGGAACTTTTACGGTTCCGGTTGTAGTTAACCATGATAAAAGAATAAAGGGAAGCGGCTGTACCAAAGGTTGGAAGGGACTTCCTTTCTCGGGTCGAAGCGCTAATCCATTCTAACGAATCGACCACACCTGAATTGGAGGATTTGGGTTGAATGCACAGATTAACGAACTTCAGTCACGTTATTCTCGTTATACTGGTACAAACTTAGGCCAGAACCTGCCGGTCAGTGAAATCACGTCGCTGGGATTCGTTAAAGCGCAGATTAATGGAAAATGCAGCTCATAGCGTGTGTTTGATTCGTTAAAAGTTAATACCACTAAAAAGGGATGTCCTCGTCATGTTTATGACTATGGGACATCCCTTGCTTTATGTTATGAGTGGTTTATATCTTTGTGCTGTGTGCAGAGGCATGCAGCTTATGAAGTAACGAATGTACGTACCAAGAGTCGGCACCAATCATACCCTTAATTTATAGTGCATCCATGATATCCCCGGCGAGCAGGGATGCCGGATCACCGCGCAGCAGCGCGGCTCTCTCCCCTGCCTGGCCGTGGAGGAACACGCCAAAGGCTGCAGCCTGCTCCGCGCTGAGCCCTTGGGCGAGAAGACCGGCGATGATGCCGGTCAATACGTCTCCTGCACCGCCGGTTGCCATGCCGGCGTGCCCCGTGGTGTTGATATACGCCTCGCCGGATGGCGTTTCGTGCTCCCTTGAGCACCAGGGTCACGCCCTGCTCGCGGGCGTACCGTGCAGCGTGTTCGATTCGGTCACGCTGCACTTCGGGGGTCGACATGCCCAGCAGTCGGCCCATCTCCCCGGGGTGCGGCGTCAGGATAGTCGCCGCACTTCGTTTGCCCCAGTCGCGAGGCCCTGTTGGGCCAGCGTCTGCCAGCATGTTGAGGGCGTCCGCGTCGATGACGAGCGGGCGATCCGAATGTTGCCACAGACGGCGCAGCCAGTCTGTGTCGCCTTTGAAGCGGCCGAGGCCCGGGCCGGTCGCGAGCACGTCGCGGCTTTCCGCGAGACGCAGCACAGCGTCTGCGGAAGCCGCGTTCCACTCGCCGCTGTCGCCATCTGCGGCGGCAGCAAGCATGAGCTCGGGCACGGTGCCGATGACATGCGGCAGCAGTGCCGCGGGCAGCGCCCATGTGGCGAGCCCGCAGCCAGCGCGCAGCGCGGCTTTGGCCGAGAGCAAGCCTGCGCCGCTCATCGGCAGACTGCCTGCGGCCAGCAGCACGTGGCCGTAGGTGCCCTTGTGGCCGTCCGGTGCCCGGAGACGGCCCGTGTCCACGCGCAGCGCACTGCGCAGCACCTCTTCCGTCAGCAGACGGACCGAGGGGCCATGCTCCGGCGCAAGCCGCGCGGGAATGCCGATGGAGCGCACCACGATGCGCCCCGCCGCAGATGCGCCCGGGTACTGCACCAACCCGCGCTTAAGCAGCGCGAGACATACGGTCACCCGGGCTTGAATACAGGGCTCATATACCTCTCCGGTGTCGGCATTCAGCCCACTTGGCACATCGGCGGACACGACCGGCTTGCCGCTGTCGTTCGCCGCCGCAATCAGCGCCGCGTATGATCCACGCGGCGCCCCACGCGAGCCGGTGCCCAGCAGCGCATCTACGATGCCTGTGCACCGGCCGAAGTCCACGGCTTCGCGCCCGTGGACCAGAGCAGGGATGCCGAGCTGCGCGGCGGCATCCCGCTGCACTGCGGCTTCGCCCCGCAACGCATCAGGCGCATCTGCGTAAACCAAAGTCACGCCGAGCCCCGCTTCAACCAAATGGCGCGCCGCAACCAGCCCGTCGCCGCCATTATTACCCTTGCCGATCAGCATGTACCACTGCTGATCGCCGGGCTGCTCCATCACGAGCGCCGGATCGGCGATGATGTCGCCACCATGAACAGGCCGGTCCCCCGGCCCGGTGTGCGCCCGCTTTCCGTTTTTGTTCCAGCAGCCATGCTGCTCCGAACGGCGGTTAGCATCGTCTTCCCGGCACAGCCGGATAACTTCCTCGGCGATGAATCTTCCTGCATTTTCCATCAAACTGGCAGCAGGAATGCCAAGCTTGTGAATCGTATGCTCATCCACAGCTCTCATCTGTTCAACGGTTACGATAAACAACGCGCATCCCTCCCCGGGGGTCTCTTCGGAAATTCACAGAAATATTGCTAGCTTACCTACAACTCTTAATAACCTACTGTAAAGCGGGATTGAATAAATTGCGGATCGTCCAGCTCATCCACCAATGCCGCTGCAAAATCACCAACGGAAATCGAACTCTCTCCAAGATCATCTGTAATCACACGATTCATACCAACCCGGAATAGGCCTGTCCGTCTTCCTGTTGTGATCGTAGCCGCAGGACTCATGTAAGTCCAGTTAATATCCGATGCCTCGATCAGGTTATACGCATCGACATGAGCCTTCGCCAGTGGTTTAACTTCTTCAGGGAATCCTGGTGTGTCCATCAGCATTTCTCCAGAATCCGTAAGCAAGCTTCCTGCTCCGCCAACAACAACCAAACGTCCTGCTTTTGCACGGCGAACACCCTCAATTAATGAACGTGTAACTTCCAGCATCTCTTCCTCCGCACCAAACTTCGGTCCATAGGCACTCACAACAGCTTCCTGTCCTGCTGTAAAATCGGCAACCTGGTCTGGGTTAAGCAAATCCCCCTGTACCACACGCAAACGCTCATGCTCCATCTCCACCTTCGAAGGATCACGAACAATCGCCGTTACCTCATGTCCACGGTCCATTAACTCCCACAGTATCGTCTTTCCAATCGCTCCGGTTGCTCCAAAAATGGCAACTTTCATATCAAATCCCTCTTTTCAGTAGATATCATCTTGTCAACTTACCGTTATTTTAATACTTAATCCCATTGTTATATACCTTAAACGGCTCACGCCATCTTAAACCGTCTGTGCTCACTTGTAAACCATGTAGCTAGCTCACCTCACCGTTCTCATATACATGCCTTATTAAAATAAGTAAGCCCAGAACCGTTCTGAATAAACTTCATGATCTAAATCTTTAATATTATGAAGTTCCAGCCTACCCGCCACCAGTTATGCAAAATAAGCTTCATAGCAGCTTCCATACAGTACTATTTCCAAAAAGGACGATAATCTGCTCATAGGCTAAATGGATGACACTTGCTGTTTGGAATGCTGCCCCTGCTCCTCTCGAAAAGGCCTAACAAAAATGCTCCCCAGCCCCATCACAATAACAAATACACCTATCCCCATGTACACCCAGGATGGATTATACGTTTCAATAAACCAGCCTCCGAGCAATAACCCAAGCGGATTACTGACACCACTCATTAAGACTCCCATACTGTTCATGACACGCCCCCTCTTTTCTTCCGGTGTCGATAGAAGGATAGAGGTAACCAGAGGTACATTTACGAGGGCAAGCCCCAGCATTAACAAGAATGAACAGGCGATGGCGATATACAGATTAGGAAACATAGGCATGAGTAACAAACTTGCACCTGAGATGAGGTAACTGATCAGGAACCATCGGGCAAGAGAAAGCCGTTTGGTATATTTCCCGCTGAGCAAGGAGCCAGCAATACTGCCAGCAGCAAAGGCCGATTGGAGAAGACCGTACCCTTGTGGTCCGGCATGAAGAACCATATCAGCAAAAATCGGAGTGAAAATATGAAGAGGTGCACCAGCAAAGTTGATAATTGCACCAAAAATGATGCAGCTGGCTAGTATTTTATGCGAAAACAAAAAGGTAATTCCTTGCAAACTATCCTTCATGAATCCAGAAATCCCCTTTTGTTTGACCACTTTGGTCACCGGAATATGAATAAAGACAATGGAGAGAGCAGATAGCAGAAAGGTAAGTGCATAGATGAAAAGGATTGACTGGACTGAGATGAACGCTACCAATATGCCACCTACAGCATATCCAAGCAATTCAATTGTTTTGGAAGATGCGTTTAGAAGTGCATTGGCTGGTGCCAACTGCTTCGATGGGTCGGGCAGTATTGCGGGGATGACGGTCTGAGTTGCCGGATTGAACAAAAATCCAAAAATGGCGATGAGCAGATTGGCAGCATAGATATGCCACGGTACCATCTGACCACTCATGAATAAAAGCGCCAATATACAGGCCACGAACGCTCTAAGTATATCTGTCCAGATCAAGAGCTGCTTTTTGGGCAACCGATCACTAATTGTAGCCAGTGGTATACCCAAAAAAGCATAGATCAAGTATGGCAACAAAGGGATCAGCGCTGCCGCGAGTGCTGACTCGGTCAGTTGAAGAATATACCACATCGTAGCCATGGAAAATAAAATCTGACCTGCGCCTGATATCACTCTGCCTGCAAGAAGTACACAAAAGGATGGAAGGCGCAGAACCGATCCGTAACTGTCGTTATGGATTTCATTTTCCGTCTGGTCCATTCACTCCTTCTCCTTTCCCCTCAATCTCACTTCCAATTTCACTTTGCAGACGTGTCAACAAACCTGAATTACGAATGGACTGTTGTATTTTGGCCTTTACTCGCTCAAGCTCTGCCGTATACTCCTGAATCTCGTCCAATAACGATTGATGAGTCCGAATCCCTTCTCTGATTAACATAGCCGTTGCATCAGATCGGTTCTTTGCCAGTTCAAGAAATACAAGTTGATCAATAATATCAATCTCTTCCTGACTTAATCTCACGGAGACAACCCCCTTGGTTCCCGAAAGGTTTCTGCTTGCCTGCTCTATGGATCGTTCCACCATTTGATTAAATTGAGTCCGCTGGTTGTTATCCAAACTCGTATCCTCCATTCTTTAATTAATGCGATTATCGTAATTTGTAAATCGTAAATTGTATTTAAGTTACATTATACTTGCAAATAAATGGATGTAAAGCAAAAAAACCTTTGGATGATAACCAAAGGTTTGAATAATGGACTGCAAGAATTAAGAATAGAGTTATGTAGACTAATTCATATGAACAAAGCTAGTCTTAATTCAGCTTTATTCCTGCCCTATTCCCCTTGTCTCCACCACATACCTTCCGATTTCGGACTGGTGTAGGTGAAGCCAAATTGAGCGTACAGACGATCGGCAGGGACATCAGCCAACAGGCTTACCAAGCCACGAGCAGGCACATGTGCACGCAAATAATTCATGATCTCGCTCATGATCAATTTGCCATATCCTCTTCCCTGCTGGTCCGGGCGCACGGCGATATCCACCACCTGAAAGAAGCAACCTCCGTCCCCGATGACCCGGCCCATGCCTACGATTTCATTTTCTTCACGCAGACATACGGCAAAAAGACTATTGGGCAGCCCAATCTCCGCCCCCTCCTTGCTCATCTCACTAAGACCTGCGCTTTTCCGTAACGCTAGGTATTCTGCTGCTGAGGGCGGTGTATGTTCAATGTGGATCTGGTCCATAGATCATGCTCCTTTCCTATTAAACCTATGATTATGTGCAGAATTTAAAATTCATGGAAGTTACATCTTCTTTGCTTGGGTGCTCAGGTCCTTCTTATAACAGTAAATTCCTACTGTTCCTGCTTGAATTCACGCAATTCCTGTGTAATAGTGAGAGAAAGCTTATGTGAACCGTGTTTCATGCTACACTACAGTTTTTGCAAAGGAGGAACCATTGTGCTTCAACGCTGGATGCTTGCTCTATTCTCATATCCGGGCTTCGTGGCGGTACTACTCGGAATGATCGCTGTGCTGCTTGGACTCTACATATGGTCAGCAACTGAGGTCAGACGAAGCCGTGACAGACGAATGCACGCGATACGAGATACATTATACATAAGTACCACCCTATTGGGACAACTCACAGCCAAAGAACATCGGAATATTGCCCTTACGGAACATGAACATCATGAATTATTAACGGCCATGCTATCCTGCAAAGCCGCAGTGCATCTGTCTCCACAGCTTCAGGATCAGATCCGCAGCTGTATCATCGATGTTGATCCCGCTCGTCTCGCATTGATGCACAGGGCTCTGGAACGAGAGAGTGCAGCATTGTCTGATGAATTGAATCGATACGCACATCCTGACCATTGGGGAAAATCAATCTGGAATGTCATTCGTCCAGCTGCTGAACCTGCCGCTGTCGCGGCTGTACTGTACCTGATCGCTGATTTTGTGTTTCGTCAACAAGGTCTGTTGTATCCTTTCTGGCATTCCTGGTTCAATGCTTTGCCATGGATACGCTTCGTTTCTTTGATCATCACGGTGTTCTATGGTTATCTGCTCTGGTCCAGTCCAAGACAGGGTTCATCGGGCACAGTAACCAGAGCACTTGTTACGCTAATTGCCATGTGCTCCCTACTTCATCTGATTGGACTGGCTGCTGCTCCCTACGCATTAGGATTGCAACTCATTCTGTTCATCTCTGGCTTCAGCCTGACAGGAACGCCTTCTCGCAGTGATCGCCCCTATGCGGGACACACCGATTCGGATAAGGAATTGAATAGCAGTGCAGAAGCACATGAGGATGAGAACTTGGATATGGAGCTAAACCTCTATAAACCACGCACATCTGGAGCCATTTCCGAAAAATAAACCTTCTTTTAACTTGGTTTGCCTGCATCATCAGACTCAGTTCATTCAACACCAAAAAGAGAAGCCCGCAAAATCGGCGGCTTCTCTTTTTGGTTTCTACTATTTTTTGCATTATGCCTAATTCAATCCTGGATTACATGATGCCTATCCCTTCGCGCTTGCATTCGATGAGCGCAATGAACGGGGTGAGCTGCTTCGTGCAGTGCTGCCGGATTTGGAGGCGCTGCCGGAGGGCGTATTTTCAAAACGCTTGCGTTCGGTGCGCTCCATCTGCACAATCTGGCCTTCGTGTACAACGATGTGTAATGAGCCAAACTCCATGTCATTCAGTTGTCCGGCAATTCGATCCATCCATACCTCATCCACTTTTAACGGCTTAGCCATAGAGCCGCCTCCTCTTCTCGGGCTACTGCCCGCTATATTCCTCAAGTGCGCTGTCATCCAACCCGACTTATAATTCATTCTTATCCAACCTATATACTTGGTTTATACATTAGCAGGGCTTCCAGTAGCTGTCAATCCGAATTTTCATGAAGTTTAAACAAAATTCATTTTCATTCGGAACCCTCTTCAAAACCAAGATGATCGGCATGGATACAGGAGTGTTACATCACTTTTCGGGAATCGTTTTATGACCCAACCAGCTCTTGAGCAGCAACGTTGCCAGAGCCAAAATCAGCAACAAGGAGGCGACGGCAAACGAAGCGGAGAATTGATATTCGTTATACAGGATCTCGACATGCAGCGGCAAGGTGTTAGTCTCCCCGCGAATATGTCCCGATACAACAGACACGGCCCCAAACTCGCCCATCGCCCGCGCATTACACAGAATAATGCCATACAGCAGTCCCCACTTGATGTTGGGAAGTGTCACATTCCAGAAAATCCGCCACCCCGAGGCCCCAAGCGTAACCGCCGCTTCTTCTTCCCTCGTGCCCTGATCTTCCATTAGCGGAATCAGTTCTCTGGCAACGAAGGGAAACGTAATGAACAAAGTTGCGATGACAATGCCGGGCAGGGCAAAAATAATTTTGATATCATGCTCGGCCAGCCAAGGTCCAAACCATCCATTCGACCCAAAGACGAGGACAAAGATCAACCCGCCTACCACAGGCGAGATCGAAAAAGGAAGATCGATCAGGGTGATCATGAGTCCTTTGCCCCTGAATTGGAACTTAGTAATGACCCACGCAGCCGCCACACCAAATATCGTATTGAGCGGTACGGTGATTCCGGCAACCAGCAGCGTAAGTTTCAATGCCGACATCGCGTCCGGCTCGGTAAGCGCGGCGATGTAGACACCCCAGCCTTGTTTTAACGCCTCCATCAGCACGATCACCAGCGGCAAGATGAGCAGCCAGAGCAGCACCAGACTTGCCAACCCGATCAACAACCATTTAACCCACGGTGCTTCCGTCGTTGCTCGGTTTGGCCCCGGCCCGGTTCTTACATGGGAAGCAGGCGTTAATGGAACGGAACCCGCCATATTCTGTACCTCCTTTTGGTTTAGGTTGGTTCACTGCTCACTAAGCTCTGCCTGCCTTGCGGCTCCAGCGTTGAAGTGAATTAATGATCAAGAGCAGGACAAAAGAGACCAGCAGCAGCAGCAAGGCTACCGCCGTAGCTCCTGCATAATCGAACTGCTCCAGCTTCGCCATGATCAGCAGGGGCGCAATCTCCGTTTTCATCGGCATATTGCCTGAGATAAATACCACTGAACCATACTCGCCAATACCTCGGGCAAAGGCTAACGCAAAACCGGTCAGCAGCGGCGGGATCAGATCCGGAAGCAGGATCTTTCGAAATATCCGCCATCTTCCCGCTCCGAGTGTAGCCGCAGCTTCCTCCACCTCTGTCTCCAATTCCTGCAATACCGGCTGCACCGTACGCACCACAAACGGAATCCCAATAAACATCAGCGCGAGCGTAATGCCCGCCTGTGAATAGGCCAGCTTGATGCCCAGAGGTTCCACAAACTGCCCAATCCAGCCATTTCCGGCATACAGCGCCGTTAAGGCAACCCCCGCCACTGCTGTCGGCAAGGCAAAAGGCAGATCAATGACGGCATCAAACAGCCGTTTTCCAGGGAACTCATACCGGACAAGTACCCAAGCCAGGAGCAGCCCAAGGACCAGATCGATCAGGGCGGCTGCACCTGCAGTCAGAAAACTCACCTGGAAAGAAGCCAGTACCCGGGGATTGGTCGCCACCTCAATCAGTGTGGACCAGGTCAGCCCCGTCGAGTTAAACAAGAGCGCTGCGAGTGGAATAAGTACAACCAGGCTCAGGTAAAGCACACTGTAACCCATCGTTAATCCGAATCCCGGCAGTGTGCGACTCCGGGCCACCATCACCTTGCTCATGCACGTTCATCCTCTCTGCCTTCAGTCGGTCGGACTGGTTGGCCGCTTACATGGTCATGCAACATCATCGACGTCAGATGCATTAGCTGCCCGGAACATAAATCTGGTCAAAGATACCGCCGTCATTAAAGTGCTTGGCCTGGGTATCGCGCCATGTACCAAATACATCGTTCAATGTGAACAGCTCAAGCTGCGGGAACTGATCCTTGAACTTTTCCTTTACGCTGTCCAGGGTTGGACGGTAATAGTTCTCGGCAGCAATGGTTTGCCCCTCTTCGCTGTACAAATATTTCAGATAGGCATCAGCCACTTCGCGGCTGCCTTTTTTGTCTGCATTTTTATCTACAATCGCTACAGGTGGTTCAGCCAAAATACTGACCGAAGGCACAACAATATCGAATTTGTCCGGTCCCAACTCTTTAACTGACAAGAAAGCCTCATTCTCCCATGCAAGCAGTACATCACCAATACCGCGCTCTACAAACGTAGTCGTCGCCCCACGTGCTCCAGAGTCAAGGACAGGCGCATGTTTGAACAGCTCTGCAACAAACGCTTTGGCTTTCTCTTCATCATTGTTGTTATGTTTGAGCGCATATCCCCACGCCGCCAGATAATTCCAACGTGCCCCGCCGGACGTTTTTGGATTCGGGGTAATGACTTGGGTATCTCCCTTGATAAGATCATCCCAGTCCTTAATGCCTTTCGGATTGCCTTTGCGTACCAAAAATACGATCGTTGAAGTATACGGGGAGCTGTTGTGCTCGTATTTGTCCTGCCAACCCGCATTGATCAGACCTTTATCTTCAATAGCATCGATATCGTATCCCAATGCCAGAGTAACCACATCCGCGTCCAGCCCATCGATAACAGAACGACTTTGTTTACCTGACCCACCATGAGACTGCTTAACCGTTACTTCCTGACCTTTCTCTTTCAGCCAATACGCCGCAAACGCCTTGTTATATTGCTCATAGAGTTCACGTGTCGGATCATAGGATACATTCAGCAGCTCGATCGCTTTTGCCCCTTCTTTGCCACCTTCCGTTCCCCCCGATGTTCCTGCCGTATTCGTGCCACCGCTATCCGATCCGCATGCCGCCAGTACCCCTGTTAACACCAATGCCAGACCAACCAGAATACCCTTATGAATTCTCTTTTTCATAGATAACACTCCCCCCGAATGGATCTGCAAGATTACCCCAGGCAGGCTGAACAGCATGGAACGCACCGAAAAAAACAAAAAACGGAGGAACCCCCGCGCACTTCTCCCTCATAAAGTCATGCCGACCCAAAGGCCGTGTATGCTTCATCCAGAAATGATGCGCTGCGGTGTTCCTCCGTCTATACGGTGAGAACGTTATTCTGTTCACGTTACGATCTCTCATGTGACTGTAAATGACTGCTCCCGCAAATAGAGCAAGCTCATTTTTATTATTCCTACCTGTTTAGTGAGTTATATACGTATCATAAGGGCAGTACATATGACTGTCAAACGTTTTTTTCCGATTTCTACCGAATATCTGTGTAAATGGCAGAAAAAGAAGAACAACGAATCAAAGTCCGTTGTTCCCTTATCAGCGGTAAGTTTTATTCGCTGTAACATCATTCCTGGGGTTGGCATGAGTCCATGCCCTTTCCCTCTTATTTGCCTGCGTACCGGATATTCGGTACGGGAGGTGTGCTCATGCCATCTCCCAAATAAAAGCCCGTGTGTGGCGGTTGGTTATAGGCTACATTTTGCCAAGCTACGCCAAGACGGTATACCGGATCATGCATCAGGGTGTAGATCCGTTTGTCCGTAATGGCTGTTGTTGTGTAGATGCGCAGTGCAGAGCTATCATTGGTCCGCCATACCACTTCTTCTCTCCAGTCGCCAAACAGGTCAGCCTGCAGATTCGGTGTGGATTTCGTTCCATTATTGGAAGAAACACCGGATGCGGTCAACAGATTAACCGTTTTGCTATTGGCGTAGTCCCATTTATCAATCCTGTTACTGTCCAACAACTCGCGGAGAAGGTCACCGTCCCACCAGATGCCAAAATTCGTGGAGGAAGGCAGGGTTGTCCCAATTTTCTGCCCTTTGGCTGTATACAAACCACCATCTGCCCACACTTCGGCACCCTTATAACGTGGATCAATATCGGCTGCCATGCCGCGTCCAATATCTTTTGTCGTAGGTATGCCCCAGATCAACTGACCTGTACGCGCATCACGGAATTCCACTCCGGCATTGGACGCTGTTTCATGCACCTGGAATACTTCAAGTCCCGCACGATCGGGGTCCAGATCACTTAGATGCATCGCATCCCCATGATGAAGCCCTGTCGTGTAAAGTCCTTTGCCGTTATCATCCACCGCCATCGCTCCGTAAACGATTTCGTCTTTGCCATCGCCATCTACGTCCGCAACGCTCAGATTATGGTTGCCCTGTCCTGCATAACCTGAATTACCTGACGTGTTGGAGTCAAACGTCCACTGCTTGGCTAGTTGTCCATCCCGCCAGTTGTACGCCACCAGAACGGTTCGGGTGTAGTATCCACGCGCCATGACCAGACTTGGCCGCTCTCCATCCAAATACGCAATCGCAGCAAGGAACCGATCGACCCGGTTGCCATAGTTGTCTCCCCAATCGGACACATTACCGCGCGCCGGTTCGTAGTTCACCGTGGAAAGTGCTTTGCCGGTCTGTCCATTGAAAATCGTAAGGAACTCCGGCCCGGACAGAACGTATCCGCTGGAATTACGATAATCCTTGCTGGCATCCCCGATGACTACGCCCGTACCATCCTTGGTACCATCAGCCGTCTTCATCGCCACTTCCGCCTTGCCGTCTCCGTCCAGATCGTACACCATGAACTGGGTGTAATGGGCACCCGCACGGATATTTTTACCCAGACTGATACGCCATAAGCGCGTTCCATTCAATTTGTAGGCATCGATAAATACTTCACCCGTGTAGCCGCTTTGGGAATTATCCTTGGAGTTGGACGGGTCCCACTTTACAATCAGTTCATACTCGCCGTCCCCGTCCACATCGCCTGCACTCGCATCATTGGCACTGTACGTGTAGGCTACACCATCCGGTGTTGTGCCTCCTGCGGGTACACTGAGAGGTACAGACAAATAATTATTGCCCCATACGCTCGCTGCCGTCGAAGCAGCCTGTTCGGTTCCACTGACTACGGCTCGAACCGTATATTTGGAACTGCTTGTCCCGCTTGTATCCTGGAGGTTGGTGCTGTTCGTTATGGGCGATGCGTTTACCTTGGTTCCATCCCGATAGACATTAAACGATACATTCGACCCTTCCGTACCCAGAAGCCGCCAGCTAACGAACACACCTGTGCCTGTCTTCACTGCAACTACACCTCGGTCCAGAAACTCCATCTGACGGGCACCCGCAGCATGAGTGACCGACGTGTCTCCAAGACCCAGCGAAGTAACCAGTAGCGCAGAACTCAGCAGTGACACACCTGCGGTCCGCAATGTACGCTTCCATAACGATCGTTTTCCCATAAAGCCATTGCCTCCCCAATCGAATTGGTAAGCCCGATGCCCTTGGTAGCGCCTTCTCGCATCCATGTAAGCGCTTTAATATATTCATTTTAAATTAAACATATAATTCCATCTATAGGTCTAATTTAGTAATTTTATGTATGAAAAAAAGGAAAAAAGCCGAAAGATGAATCTTTCGACTTGGATGCTTCTTTCTCACAAGCTCGATCGGAATTTGAACGTAACAAAGAATGTTGTGTCATCCCACCTTATACTACCGGAGCAATACACACTGGGCGGGGTATCTCCAGCTTGAATCCGTTGTGTGTTAGACGTCCATCTTCACCATTGATCTGAAAAGCAACCAGGTTGTTGCTGTCCTGATTGGCCACCAGCAGAATACCACCGGGAAGCAGGTTGAAGTTACGCGGAGTCTGACCGATAGTGGAAGTCCACTCTATAGCCTCCAGCTCACCGGATTCCTGGTCAATGTGATACAGCACAATGCTGTCGTCCCCACGATTGGAAGCATACAGGAAACGGCCACATGGGGACACACGGATATCCGCTCCCGTACCTTCACCAGAATGTCCTTCAGGCAGTGTGGTGATATGCTGCAACGTAGTGAACTCACCTCTGCGTTGATCATACATGAATGCCGTAACGGTGTTACTCAATTCATTAATCACATAGGCCCATTTCGAGCTTGGGTGGAAGACGAGATGTCTCGGTCCAGAGCCTGGAGGCTGATTCATCTCACGATGCGTTACCAGGCGACCTTCTTCCTGACGATACACAATAATCTGATCCAGACCCAGATCACAGACAACGGCATACTGACCTGAAGGGTCTGGTTGGATCGAGTGGGCGTGCGGCCCTTCCTGACGGTCATCATTTTGCCCTCTTCCGGTATGCTCAATCAACGCACTCATCTCTTCAAGCGTGCCTTGATCTCCTACCGGAAATACGTTCACACTGCCGCTGCTGTAGTTTGAAGTCAGCACCCACTCGCCATCCTCCGTGACAGATACATAACAAGGCGATGCGCCCTTCGTCAATTTGCGATCCATCAAGTGCAGCTCACCCGTTGCGGCATCCCTGCGATAGACCAGCACCTCTCCCTCATCCGTCTCACTTACCACGTACAGACCATTCCCATCCGGAGATAAAGCAAGATAAGACGGATTATCCACCCCATCCATATGATTTACAATCCGCAACTCGCCTGTTTCCTTGTTCAACGCACATAGAAAAATCCCCGGTTGATCTGCTGATGCATAAGTACCTGTATAGAAAAAAACTTCATTCGTTACTGTTGGTTCCATCGTTTCATTCTCTCCTTATTGATTCAAATGATTGATCTCACACTCTAATTACATGCAATTATAAGAAGTTGTAACCCGAATAGTTGATTCCACTGTTATGTACTTACCCAATTCACAGACTTTTGCTTCAGTGGTTATCTACCCTCAAGATAATACAAAGTGTAAGGCCTTACAATAGTCCATTCCCTTTGTACATATTCCAACGGAATATGTTGTGGAGAAACAATGGAAAATTACAGCAACATTTTGAGGAATAGGGTCGTCTATAGGGACAAATAACTTTTATACAAAGGGATACTCCCTGGAAAAGTGAGGCGAATCTGATATGAAAAAAAATATATTGGCTACATTAACAGCCGGAGCTTTACTTACCTTATCTCTGAGCGCTGGTCCGATTCATGCCGCTCAAGCGGAATTCACTGATATTCAAGATATTGCAGGGGCAGATAAGATTGAATCCCTACATCAGGATGGTTTAATCAAAGGCGTAAGTGATAGCTTGTTCAAACCGGAACAGGAGCTAAACACGGCTCAGGGTATACAGCTCATTGCAGATGGTCTGAATCTGAATTTGGACACGATTCGTTTTATCAAGCAGCCGCTGCCAAGTGACTACTTTTCCAACGTAAAAGATGGCGTATGGTACAGTGATGCTTTTGTCCGTGCCCAGTTCAATGGTATTAAGATGACCAACGATATCGACCCTTCCAAGGCATTGACCCGTGAACAGTTTACCCTTTTCTTGATGCAGGGCATTGAAGCCAAAGGTGGCTTGCCAATGATTAACATCAAACCTGTAGATATCACGGACGATAAAGAGCTGACTCCAGAATTTCAAGGTGCTGTTCAACGCTCCCTTGTCTTGAAGATTAACACGCTCGATGGAGAGGGCAACTTCAATCCGAAGGAAACGATTACCCGCGCCGAAGCTGCGGTTATGATGTATAACGCAATTGAGTATCTGGAAGATTTCAATGCACCGAAAATCCCGGAAACACCAGAGAAATAATGACCTTCTTCATCATTTAAATACCAAATAGCCGCATGTTCCCTTTAGAGGGGACATGCGGCTATTTATGTTATATCTATTGATACCTATAGCAATAACTGATCCAAAATCAGTCTTAGAAAGAACCTTTAACAACAACCTCAGACAGTGGGAAACGACCTGACGGACGAGCTGGAACTGCAGCTTTACCTACAGTGATCAACAACGTTGGCAAATAACGCGCAGGGATGTTGAACGTTTCGATCAATTGTTGCGGGTTGTAACCACCCATTGGGCAAGTATCATATCCCAGGGAACGTGCAGCAAGCATAATGTTCTGTGAAGCAAACGATGCATTGCGGATCGCTTCATCGCGGGCGATTTGCGGATTTTTGTAAGCACCATTGATCTGTCCAACCAATGCGTCACGAACTTCAGCCGGGATTGCACCCGCTTCAACAGCCTGATCATAAATCACGGCGTTGCGGTTCGCTTCCAGATCCCCGAGTACAGCGATCGTAACGGAGCTGTCTGTGATTTGACTTTGGCCGTAAGCGATTGGCAGCAACTTGGCTTTGTCTGCTTCGGATTCGATCACGAGGAATTTCCAGTGTTGCAGGTTCCATGAAGACGGAGCTTCGGAAGCGGCAGTCAGAATAGCGTTCAGATCCGCTTCAGGCATAACAAAACCACTTTCGTACTTTTTGACAGCGTGACGTTCGTTAATCACGCGAAGTGTTTCATTGTTTTCAATGCTGGACATGCGTTCCACTCCCCAAGTTCTTTTTTATTTTTTTACGTTCGCAAGGCCAAACTCTACCGAGTACTCACCTTCCGAAAATAACATCAGCGCAGACGATCGCTTCCATCTGTGTTCACGTTATGCCCGGAATCGCCTGAAACATCAACGGATCTTACAACCGGAGCAAACGTCCTTGTATAGCCTGTCCACCATGCCTGACAGCAGCAGTCCAAGGCCAGGTCATGAAGAGCTGTTAACGATCAGTTCTGTCACGACCTATCCTTCATGGACAAGGGTTCCATAGACAAAGAACATTCTTCCCCATTACCGATACGATGCTTCACATCCTCAATGGATATACGGTCAAAATAAGCACTCAGTGCCTCTTCGCCTCCATCGTAGATGCTTCCCATCACACCCTGCATATTGGAAGAAACAACGCATGTTGAACCGGATTCTCCCGAACACCAGCTGGGACCAAGTGATCCACCCGCTACCAGTCTGTACAGTTCTCCAAGCTTGATTTCATCACTCGGACGGCTGAGCAGATATCCACCGTGAGCACCTTCCTTGGTTGTTAGGTATCCATGCTTCCGCAGCACACTAAGCACCTTGCGTACTCTGGCTGGATGCGTACCCACACTTTGAGACAAGTCTTCACTATTGGCCATACACTCATCCTTCATGGACAGAAAGACCAGACAGTGCACAGCAATGGTAAATTCACTGTTCATTACTTACTCCCTTCCCGGCATATCGTTCACCGATGAAAATTCAATCCAAGGTAAGTATAACTGTTATTATAGGAATAACAGTTATGTTTGTCAACACTCTCAACTTAGGGGTTAGAAAACCCGATATCCCCTGTCATACCAGTATATACAGGCCCTTCATAGGCTTAGTAAAAAGGTTGAGTTCCCCCGTGTTTTGAGGGAACAGAACAAAAAAAGTGAGCCTATCGCTTCGCGAAAGGCTCCAATAAGATAGACATATGAAAGGGCTTACGAGATTATTATAATCGGTTATTCCTATTTTGAAAACGCTTTTTTTGTAAAGTGTTTTGGGATTTTAAAATATCCTATTTTTTAAGCAAATCAACATGGGGTATTGCAAAAACTAATTATATTAGTTATATTACTAACAACATTAGTTTTAAGGAGGATTTAATGATGTGAATTACACGTGAGCATGATGTTGTCCAAGTTTCATTTCTTCCACGCCTCTTCCCTGTGAACGTATATCTTGTTGAAGAAAAAGATGGGTTTACCCTTATTGATGCCGGAATGCCATTCAGTCTGAAGGGGATTCTGTCTACTGCACAATCCCTGGGCAAACCGATTACCAGAATCATTCTGACTCACGCCCATGGCGACCATGTCGGTGCACTGGATGGTCTTAAGGATGCGCTGCCTAAAGCCGAGGTCTGCATCTCCAGAAGAGATGCCCCGCTGCTGGCCGGAGACGCCTCCCTGCTTCCCGGCGAGCCGCAGATTCCGGTACGCGGCAGTGTACCCAAAGCGATCCGCACCCGACCGGATCGCTTGCTCGATGACGGCGACCGGATCGGATCCCTGGTCGCCATTGCTACCCCAGGCCATACGCCGGGCCATATGGCCTTCATGGATACGCGCAGCCGCGTGCTCATCGCTGGCGACGCGTATCAGCTGCACGGTGGCCTCGCCGTATCCGGCCGCCTGCGCCCGCTCTTTCCGTTCCCCGCGCTGGCGACGTGGAACCGTAAACTTGCTCTTGCCAGCGCCAAGCGCCTGGCTGAGCTGGAACCGTCCGTGCTCGCTGTAGGGCACGGACGAATGCTGCGTCAGCCCGCCGCGGCCATGCGCGCAGCTACAGCAGACGCAGAGCAGCGGCTGCGCCCTGCCGGGGGGCATTTGTGAGCCCCCGCCAAGGGCTGGATCGCGGCGCTCTGTTAAGTGCCGCCGCCCAGCTTGCCGACAGCGACGGATTCCATTCGCTAACACTGGCCGCTCTGGCCCAGCGGCTGGACGTGCGCTCCCCGTCGCTTTATAACCACATCAACGGTCTTCCCGGGCTTCGCCAGGAATTGGCGTTGATGTCCGCACAGCAGCTCAGGCTTGCATTAACTGAGGCTTCTGTCGGCCGTTCGGGTGACGAAGCCATTCAGGAGGTCGCTGCCGCATATATCGGCTTCGTCCGCAAGCATCCAGGGCTATACGAAGCCTTTTTCCATGCCCCGGACCGTCAGGAACCGCAGCTCGTTGTGGAGAGTACAGCTGCCCTAGATCTGCTGCTCCGCCTGTTGCAGCCCTATACGCTAAGTGAAGCGGAAACGCTCCATGCCGTTCGCGGTTTACGCAGTCTTTGCCACGGCTTCGCCTCCATGGGTGAAAAAGGTGGCTTCGGTATGAACTTTGACCCGGATGAGAGCCTGCAACTGTCCGTGGCCGCTTTCCTGAATGGGCTGCGACATCTTCATTCATAAAACCTGATATATCTTGATGCCAAATGGAAGAGGGCTGCAGATGATCTGCAGCCCTCCTTATGTATCCTACCGTCCCGCTACCAAAGGAACGGTTTTTCTATTGCCAGGGTGCTTGCCCTGTCTGGACTTCCTGCAAAATCTTCTTCATCACGGGTACATATACTTTCCAGTAAAACCGATCCGGAACCCCCTTTTGATCCGGTGTGAGCCTCGTTTTTACCACATCCCACCCTTTAATACGGCGCCAGAACGAATAATGCTCCAGCTCTCCGAAGGATCCTGCCATATAATATGTCCGATTATATCCCTCATGCCGGATAAGAGCAGCGAATTCCACCGGAATACCTGCGTCCATCAGTTTCTGCTGACCATTCTCCGTTAGATCCGTCTTATACCAGGCCAGTACAGTAGCCTGTTGCTCAGGCACAATGATGTCAAACCATTCGCTGTAATGGATATCCCGGGTAATTCCACTCCATTTCCCACCTTCCTGTGTAAAGGAGAGCTTTATGTCACCGGTCTTTACATCACGGCCTTGCTTCAGTACAATCACACGTCCATCCTCATGAATCAGTACAATACCTGCTCCATGATAGGGCCACTCCTTTTTCTCCCTAAGCTCATAGTTCATTCGTACCTTCTGTGGCACTTCATCCAAGCTCTGCAGATCCGATACCGATCTCCCCTGCCATCCGCTGCTTTTCATGCCCAGAATCGGATACAATTGCTCTCTTGTCATGTTCGAAACAGAATTCGACAAGGCGCTAAACTCAGCGACAATCGTTACGCCTTTGGTTGCAGCTTCACGAATTTTGTGCGCATCATATATCGTAAGACCTTCATAAGTTTTGCCTTGTATACGTTCATTCGTATCTGTAGATGAAATATGATGATTCGCCGTCAGATAGATCAGGTCCGTGTCGGTCACCTCATCCGGCAATTTCCGTTCAATCCGGGAGATTCCGTTCTGTATATCATATCCGTAGTAGTCCTCTTCATACGTATAATGTTCCCCTGTCTGTTGGACAATCTTCTGCTGATTCAGAATCCAGACTAGTCCCTTATGCCCTACATAGGACAAGTCCGGTTTACTTTTGTCAACAATCATGATGTTAAGCGGTGTCGGTGCCTGTGATTGCCACAAAATCCAGGGGATAACCAGGACCACTGATACCACGGTCAGACAAGCCAAAGTCCATCCCGTGAGCGGCCTGTGACTTCTATTCATGAAGCGTATTCCTCCTTGCTCTGTTCCAAGGTATAACTATGATCGGCATAATACTCCTTTCCCTTATTACTGTCGTTCCTTCTGTAGCCCATCCACCCATAGACCGGATCGGGAATGTATATAATACGTCCACGCCCTTTCATCTGTTTCATATGTTTGTGCAGTCGCATGACAAGCTCTATATGACCCACGTGGTTATCTGTCTTGTAACCGTCGATTTTTATGACCCTACATGTTCGTTCATTTCCTGAATTCCCTTACTCGAATAAACCGCCTCACACTGGGTACAATAATACAAATTTTTCAAATGAACCCTCTATATACAAACCGGGTAAATGATACACTAAGCATTCTATCGGCTTTCTTCGTTTGTGATATAATAGAAACAGAAAATTCCGGTAATTCGCATCATATTCCGGATGTCCGGATAACATATTATTCCAGAAAGAGGGAGTTTTACGTGGCTCAAATCAGTCCGTCTTACCTTCAGATCGGTGCAACTCTGGGTATGCTCGTCATGGCCCTACTTGCCATTTTTATTCGAATGAAAGCCAGCCACCGTCCGGTAACCATTCGCAAAATACTTATTCCTCCGTTGGGAATGAGTACGGGTTTTCTCATGTTTGTTGTACCTGAGACACATGTTCCGCTTCTATGGGCACTTATCGCGCTGTTGGTGGGCTGGTTTATATTCTCGTATCCCCTCATTCGCAGTACTCGCTTTGAACGAGTTAATGAAGAAATTTTTGCCACCCGTTCACGAAGCTTCGCGTTCATTCTGCTTGGATTGCTTGCAATACGTCTAATCCTGCATGAAGTCATTCAGCGTTATGTGAGCATTCCTCAAACGGGTGGATTGTTCTTCCTTCTGGCCTTCGGTATGATCGTACGCTGGCGGGTATATATGTACAAGCACTATAAGGAAGTTGTTGCTGCCGAATCTTAGCTTCATCGCAACATCCTAACAACTAAAAAGACACGTTCTTTGCACTTCACCGTGCGGAACGTGTCTTTTCCTGTTCTGGCATATATTCAAGGAATTCTATATCTATTCGGGGTCCGCAACCTTTACAAGCTGTTTGCCCAGGTTATCTCCAGAGAAGAGGCCCATAAATGCTTCAGGCGTCTGGTCAAAACCTTCCACAATGTTTTCTTCAAACTGAATGTGGCCTTCCTTGATCCATTTAGCTAGTTTGGCTCGGCCTTCCTTAAAGGACTTGGCATAGTCACCCACCAGAAAGCCTTTCATTAACGCGGTATTCGTTAACAGTAACGTCTGCGGGCGCATGCCTATGTCAGGTTTCTCCAGATTATATGACGAAATCTGTCCACAGAGTGGAATACGTGCATTCCGATTAATATGGCGCAATACTGCATCGGAGATTTCACCGCCAACATTGTCGAAATAAACGTCTACCCCAGCCGGGCAAGCCCGTTCAATGGCAGCAGACATATCCTCTTCGTGCTTATAGTTTAACACCACATCGAATCCTAGTTTTTCTTTCAGATAAGCACATTTTTCGTCAGAACCTGCAATCCCGATTACACGCGCACCTACAATCTTGGCGATCTGGCCCGCAATCATACCTACCGCTCCGGCTGCTCCCGATACAACTACCGTTTCGCCGTCCTTTGGCTTACCGATGTCTTCCATGCCAAAATAAGCGGTCAAACCGGTCATGCCAAGCGCGCCCAGGTAAGCCGTAATTGGAGCCTCTTCTGTATCAATCAGTGAAATATCCCCTGTATTTACGGCTGCATACTGCTGCCAGCCCCACATGCCGGATACCAAATCCCCTTTGCGCAGATTGGGTTCCGAAGACTCCACCACCTGCCCAATCGTTCCGCCCTTGATCACTTCATTCAACGCATAGGGGGGAGCATAGGATTTTGTATCTTTCATGCGGCCCCGCATGTATGGATCTACAGACAAATATAGCGTACGTACCAGGACTTGTCCTGCATCCGGTTCAGGAAGCGGTGCATCAATGAATTTAAAGTCTTCTCTGGATGGGGCACCTTCGGGACGAGACGCAAGTACGATCTGTTTATTTTCAGACACCAAAATGACCTCCTTCTTGCCAGTGGACAGGGGTTAACCCTCTGTCAGCTGATATCATTCACCACCGGCTCTATGTGTATCGCCTCTAAATAGTTTAAACCGAAACAGGCGGATCACAAACGTGGGCCGCCTTGAAATATGCAAATATCATCACATTGGAGACATTTGGAGCCATTATTGAGCAGTCAGAATGACAGGACCATCTGCTGTAATGGCAATCGTATGCTCATATTGGGCTGACAGACTCCCATCCTGAGTACGCGCTGTCCAACCATCCGAGTCCAGCTTGCTACGGTACGTACCAATGTTCAGCATCGGCTCAATCGTAATAACCATACCTTCCTTGAGACGTGGACCACGATGTGGCGGGCCGTAGTGAGGCACCTGTGGTTCCTCATGCATTTTCTCTCCAATTCCGTGACCGATAAATTCACGGACAACCGATAGACCTTCACCTTCCGCATACGTCTGAATCGCATTGGAGATATCACCGATCCGGTTGCCGATCACAGCCAGTTCAATCCCTTTGTAGAGAGATGTTTTGGTAACGTCCAATAGATGTTGTGCTTCCGGAGTCACCTGGCCCACCGCATACGACCACGCGGAATCGGCCAGCCAGCCGTTCAGATTCACGACCATATCAATCGTAACGATGTCTCCATCCTGCAGTACATATTTCCCCGGAAATCCATGACAGATCACATCATTAACCGACGCACATGTCGCATATTGGTACCCGTTGTATCCCTTTTGTTCCGGCGTGGCGCCATTTTTCTTCATAAAAGCTTCTGCAAACTGATCAATTTCCTGTGTCGTGATCCCTGGACGGATCATTCCAGCGATTTCTCTATGGCATGCGGCAAGAATTTCTCCGGCCTTCTTCATAAGTTCGATTTGTTCTTTGGTCTTCAACGTAATCATTACAACTACTCCTGTCCGTTAAAATCTCATCCTGTCTTCTATTGTAACGCGAAATGCTCAAAATAAAAAATTCCGTGTAATCCTCGAGCATCCTATTATACGCCTAGCCCCTGTCCAATGAATATAATCCCTTAAAAAAACCGAAACCCACTCCAACAGAGCCCCGTATATGCTTAAAACGGTTGAAGACGAAAGGATGAACTTTCATGTTCAAAAAGATTATCGGCAAACTCCTCGATTCTAAATCTTCATCTCATCATAGGCGTAACAGCTCATCGGATAGACACTCATATAAACGTCACAGCAGTTCCTCAGGCAAACGTGCCTATCAACGCTATTCATCTTCGGATGCGAAGCGTCGGGATAGCCGCCACGGCTCCGGTTATTATAAAAGCAGGAAATACAGCTCCAGCTAGACTGGCGCTAAGTCATCGTATATGTATTAAAAGGGTTGTTCTGCCAGCCGTTTTCACGGTTAGCAAAACAACCCTATTTATTTCTTCATCGCAATTTCATCAGCACACGGTCAATATCCGCCTGTAATTCCAGCGCCCCACCTTCATAGCCTGGACGAAGTCCAAGTAGTCGTTCCAGCATATCGCGAACTTCCGGCGTGAGCTTGAGTTCTTCCTGCCAACTGGCCGGTTTGCGGCCCTTCTCTGGCTCGTAAGCGGAATACAGCATGAACAAAAGAAAATGACCGAGATCCTGCAAATCCTGGTCAGGTGCAGCCAGTTCATCTTCAGGCTCAGGTAATTCATGCATCCGTCGTTTCAGCTCAGGCAACAACGGCTCCCCCATGCGCCTTGCCAGGCCAAAATCAATCAAGTGCACCTGCACGTCACGTAAAATGACATTTGGAATACGAACATCCCCATGAATATATCCCTGCTCATGAACATGCATAATGGGAGCCAGCAGTTGTTTTACCAACTCCAGACAATCCTGTTCCGTATATTTGCAGCCTTGCTCGAATATGCACTGTTCCAGTGTCTCCCCAAGGATATACTCGGTGACAATGTAACTGCGCGCCCGGTATGTGAACACGTCCAGCAACTTAGGGATAGCCGGATGATCCATCCGATTCACCACATCTGCCTCCCTGTCCAGCAACTGTACAGCGAGTCTACCTTTGCTGGGTTTGGATTCTTTTAACGCCACATCCTTGCCGGTCTGTTCATCGGTACACAGGTATGTCAGTCCATAACTCCCCATGCCGAGCAAGTCATATATCGTATAACGCCCGGCGATCTTTGTACCTTTCCGCCGGGGACGATCAGTCCATAGGCCGAGCAGTCTTTGCCAGCTTCGTCGCAGCTCCACAGATCCTCCCACGCCAGCCATCTGATCTCCTGTTTTTCGTTTAAGCAGAGCAGATCAGCAGCCAGTCTTGTTGTTGTATGGGCTCATTATATCAAGCTATCTGTGTAAAATCACGACGAGCATGGGCCGAGTTCTCAGGCTTCTTTGTGCTTTTTGGGCAGCAGCCCAAACAACATTCGGAGCGATGTTCCTTTGGGTTTTCGTTTTCTTCCCTGAAAGCTGCGCAGATTGGTGACCAGTTCACGGTCCCTCTCTTCTTCCAGCTTCTCATTCATCCAAAGACGCTGCTTCTCCATCTGCTCCTGGAGAGCAAGATGGGTATCCGCCAGATGCTGCAGCGTTAACTCCAGTTCGTCCACCCGATGCTGCAGCAGTTGTACCTGATCATCCTGCTGTCCGACAGCACCGTAAGTCACTTCACTCACCAGTTGTCCCAGACCTTCATAAGATCTCAATGCTCCTGTTGGTTCAGGTCCCTCAGGAAATATTGCAGGCATCACTGTTGCCGCACATTCAGTCTCTGAGGCCTCCTCCATTACCATCACAGGCACGTCTGGATTCAGTACGGTCACCACAGCATCCGCAAGTGGCAAGTTATGTTCCCTAAGTTCTGTCATCAGTCGTTCGATGCACTCGATATCGTCCGACTTGAACAATCTGGATTTGTTGGCGGAACGCTCGAATCGATACCCTTGTTCCTCAAGCGCTGCCGCATATTTACGAAGAGTACTGGCACCAATGCCCAGGCTCTTGGCCGTTTCCGTCGTTGCTCCCACTTCTTCAATCATTATTATTCCCTCCCGGAATGAAGTCTTTTTGATACAAGGTAGTGGCTTCAGCGTTCCCTTCTGGAACTGTCATCGGATCGGGTCAACCTGTCTCATAGATCAAGTACGCATATTTCATTTGCTTGTCGGTATGTATTCGTCAGTCTCTTGGCAGATCCCTTTGACGCTTTTCTTCTGTTTCTGCGGATTCATAAGAACTTTTGTCAGTTGCCTCATTCGTAAAAATAACCCTTCATCCGACAATGAGCATGAATGCTGTCATGTCGAAATTCGTTGGTGCAAATGCCGTCACTTTTTATGAGGATGAATTATTCATGTCAATTTTGTTAACTCCATTGCTCCAATACGCTCCCGCGACAGAGGAAATCATTGCTGCACAGCTTTTCCATGTGTTATCTTATGTAACGTAGAAGCAGTTATTCGCATAAAATAAAGGACTATACTTAACATATGTATCATTATGAACGGATAAATCAAATGTAAATGGGGGCTGAACGGCAGTGTTAGGTAAATCAGGTAAAGTAGCGGTGATCGGGGCGGGACTTGTCGGTTCAAGTTGTGCGTATTCCATGATTAATCAATCGATATGCAGAGAAATTATGATGGTTGACCGGACGTATGATCGCGCGGTTGCACAGGCGCTGGATTTTTCCCATTGCATGGATTTCACACATAACCGCACGAAGGTATATGCTGGCACTTATGCAGATTGCGGCAGCATGGACGTCATTGTCCTAACTGCCGGAGCGAATCCGAAGCCAGGGCAGACTCGTCTGGATATTCTGGAAGAAGCGGAGTCTATTGCCAAAGATATCGTTGTTCCCATCATGAATAGCGGATTCCGGGGGATTTTTGTCGTCGCGGCCAATCCGGTTGACATAGTAACTTATATGGTATGGAAGCTGTCCGGTCTTCCGCGTGAACGAGTCATCGGTACAGGTACGTCTATTGATTCCTCCCGGCTCAAAACGCTGTTGTCCGAAGTCTTCTCCATCGATCCACGCAGCGTGCACGGATATGCTCTAGGGGAACATGGGGAATCCCAGTTCGTGGCATGGTCCCATGTCACCATCGGAGGTAAACCGATTATGCACATTATGGAGCAGCATAAGGAACGCTTCAAACATCTGGACCTGGAAGATATCGCTCGCAAAACAAAAGATGCCGGTTGGGAAATTTTCACCCGTAAAGGTTCCACTCAATTCGGAATCGGTAACGCACTCGCACATATTACCCGTTCGATTCTCAACGATGAACACAAGATCATTGCTGTCTCCGCGATTCTCGATGGCGAGTATGGACAGAGCAACGTCTGTGCAGGTGTTCCAGCCATTATTGGCGGCGATGGGATCCAGGAGATTATCGAATTGAATCTGGATGCATCTGAACGTGAGAAATTCGAGCGTTCCTGTGAAGTTTTGTCAGGCAACATCAATCGTCTTACCCTGGTTTGATCTATCCATTCAAAGACGGTCCATAACAAAATAATTAAAAACACAAAAACGCCAATAACCTCCTGATTCAGAAGTGTCATTGGCATTTTTGTGTTTGTTTGTTTGTTTGTTTGTTTTTATCCACCTTGGGAGTACGGGTTTCAGCTTGGTGCAAGCTGAGGTTCATCTGCTGGCCCCCATTGCTGCAATACCCGCTTTAATTCACTTAGCATGATTGGTTTGCTGATGAAGTCACGCATCCCAATTTCCAAACAAGCTTCCTTGTCTTCACGTTTGGCATTTCCGGTTACCGCTATAATAGCTGGAATACGCTCCTGTGGAATTAATCGATGTACAAGGTCTGTCGCTTTGAGTCCATCCATAACAGGCATCTGAAGATCCATCAGGACAATATCATAGGCATTTTGCGAAATGGCTTCAATCGCTTCAACGCCATTGGTACATACATCTGCTTGGTAACCAAGCTTCTCCAGATACTCTGTCAAAATCTTTCGGTTGACCGGGTGGTCCTCGGCAACGAGAATACGGATCGCCACCTTGTCCCCCTGGCGAGTTCGATCATGGCTGAATTGACGTGCAGATTGCTCTGCAGTCGCATCTACGCTTGTAGCAGGCACGGCGAAGCGGAAGGTTGATCCTTTTCCATCTTCACTCTCTACACTGATACTGCCACCCATAATCTCTACGAGCCGCTTCGAGATGACCAATCCAAGACCTGTCCCGCCATATTTGCGGTTAATGACAGGATGCAGTTGAGAGAATGACTGGAACAACTGATCCAGCTTATCTTCTGGAATACCGATCCCCGTATCCTTCACAGCAAAGTCCAGCACACTCGCTTCCGGTCTGCTGCCGCGAATAATATCCACGGTAACATCAATGCTCCCCTGATCCGTAAACTTCAAGGCATTGCTCACCAGATTGACGAGAATTTGCCGAATACGCATCGCATCGCCCACCATAAACTCAGGAATGTCGGGATTGAGACGATATCGGATCTTCAACTGCTTCTCCTCCGCCTTAGACGAGAAAAGTTCTGCAACCTGTTCCAACATGATGCGCAGCGAGAACGGTTCGTAGGCCAGAGCCATTTTCCCGGACTCCAATTTACTGAAATCAAGGATGTCATTCAGGATATTCAAGAGTGCATCGCCGCTCTCACGGATAATCTCGGCGTATTCTCGCTGTTCCTCTGATAAATCCGTTCCAATGAGTAATTCAGTCATGCCTACGATGCCATTCATTGGTGTGCGAATTTCATGACTGACCATGGACAGGAATTCCGACTTAGCCTGCGCCGCAAGTTCAGCAGTTTCCTTTGCGCGCACAATTTCGCGATCACCAGTCACATCATTGAACACGATAACGGCACCACGAATCTGACCTTCATCGATAATCGGTGTAACCTGATATTCCACCAGAAAGCTGGTTCCATCTTTGCGCCAGAACACATCCTCCTTCACTGTACGGCGCTGCCCATCCATCACCGTCATATGAATAGGGCATTCACTTTTTGGAAAATAGCTGCCGTCTGCACGTGAATGATGAATGATAGGATGCGAGTTTTTGCCGACAAACTCTTCCGCTTCGTAGCCGAACATGGAAGCAGCAGCCGGATTCATAAACCTGGTGATGCCATCTGCGTCCAGTCCATAGATGCCCTCTGTAACCGAGTTAAGAATCAGGGCATGCTGTTTGCTAAGCTCCTGGATCTGCTCTGTATAATCCTTACGCTCCGTAATATCAGACAAAATCCCATACACACCCACGAGTTCCTGGTCCACAATGATGGGAACATTAATGATAGACACATCAACCTTCCGGCCACTGGAATTCACGATCCGCGTTTCATAATGTTGGGGTTTCCCCTGCTTCACCAGTTCGAAATATGCTTGCCCGCCGTGCACTTCACATTTATCCAAATGCGAAAGAAAGGACTGCCCGATCAATTTGCTTCGAGGTACATCCAGCATTTTGACCAGATTGCGGTTCACTGCCGTATATTTGCCTTCGAGATTCAGCGAGTATACCGCTGCCGGATTATGTTCGAAGAGAGATTTATAACGTTGACGACTCTCTCTAAGACGTCTTTCTGCATTTTTATGCTGGGTAATATCCCGGCTGACGCTGACGATCTGAGTATTCTTGCCCTCTTCTCCGGCCACCGGCTTTGCCAACGTTTCCATCCAGATGTAGTGCCCCTTCTTATGAAGCACTCGCATCTTGCAGCCATTCCCACTCGACGACATCTCCAGAAGTTCAGGGTAATCCTCAGGATAACAGTAATCCTTCAGGAACTTTCCCGTTACCTCTTCCGGACGATAGCCCAGCAATGAATAGACGGAAGGAGAAACATAAAGCAGCTTGCCGTCCATCGAACTTGTGGTGATTAGATCCTGGGCATGATCAGCCAACATCTGATATTTCTCTTGCGTTTCGTGCAATTTACGTTCGACTTCTACGATTTCGGTTACGTCTCTGGCAATACCGTATATCCCCACGATAACTTCTTGTTCCGTTATGGGTACATACGTAATCTCGGCCTGTTTCAGAGAACCGTCTCTATGATAAAACGTGATCGACTTACTGACTGAATGTCCAGCCAGTACCTCACGAATGTACTCTTTACGTGACTCCTCACTCTCGGGAGGGCAAATCCTATCTCGATTCAAGTTGCGGAGTTCTTCAAATGTATACCCTGAAATCCTCTCAATCGAGGGATTGGCATCAATATAATTTCCATGGATGTCCATCACATATATGGCATCTGGGTGATTAAAAAACAATGATTGGTAAGAACTTCCTTCAGAAATAATGCGCTTCAGGGTTTCCGTTTTATTAATATCCAAGGCTTACCCCTCTTTTCTCAGCCTATATCTTCATCTAACAACCAAAAAATATAATTTCCGGCGAAATGGGCCTACCCTCGAATAACCATGTAAGCCTTCCTAGAAACAGCTTTTTTTATTTTACCAGATTCCAGTTCGAATTTGCTTACAATCTCTTCACCAAAACCATGTATAAACGACAAAAAATCCCCTTTAAGCGACATAGCCCGTCAATAACTGAGGTCTATGTTTGCTTAAAAGGAATTTATTCACAACCAATTTGTGAGAAAATTAAATTTCTTTTTTTCTAAAGTATAACACTCCGATTAAAATGAAAAGAACTGCACTGCCCCCGACCACTGCCAGCATAGTCCCAAGCGGAACATTGTAAGCTCCGAAACCTCCACCTTCAAACGGTGTCATTAGAATCATCGGTTGCGCCCAAGGGTAATACGGGCCAAATGTAGCCGAGTTCACGATCAGAATGTTCGGTACGGTCAACGCAAAATTCAATGCCAGCGGTGCGGCAAAGCTGCTCCATACCAAGGAAACGAACATTTGTAGTGCAGCGAGCGGCACACAAGCGAATAGCCCCAGCAGCAACTTACCTGTAAGCAATCCCCATGGGATGGGATCCGTCATGCCCTGGATCATACCCGCCAACAGGATGGACCCGAGCAACAATAATTGCGTGCCTGCCAGAAGCAAGATCACGATGGTCAGTTTACCTGCATATACGCCCGTACGGGTGAGCGGCAGCACCAGCATTTGTTTCCATCCTCCACCCGCATGCTCGAACCGACAGACGAATGACGTAAATACGCCGGTCAGGATGGGCAGCAATAACAGACCGTGCAGAAAGACCATTGAGCCCATAAGCACATTCCATTGACCTGATGGTGTGGATAGCAGCCCGATAAGCAGTGCGATCAATGGACTAAGCAGAATCAGAAGCCAGACAGGTGATTTGCCCATTTTTAATCGCTCAGAGGATAGGATTCGAAAATAAGTAGTTGCAAAACTCATCTTAGGCCACATCCTTCCGGCTAAAGTGCACCATCCCCAGCAGCATGATCAAGAGACCCGAACCTACGCCCAAACCGACATACACGAATGGTGTTGGGCTGGCCCAAGCCATCTGTGCCCAAGCAAGCGGAAAGTACGGTGAGATACTGAGTGCGAACATCCCCATTACTGCGAGTACAATTCCAAGCGTGACGGGAAGAGCCTGATTTTTGTTTACCATTGTCAGCCATAGCTCCAGCGATAACACCGGAAGTGCGCCAGCCAGCGGCAATAAACCCAACTTGATTGCATGTATCCAAGGGATCTCACCAGCCTCGAATCCAAGTACCAGTCCCAGACCAATAATTCCCGCTGTTAATAACAAACAGGAGATGATGAGCAGCATACAAGCGAGCAGGAACTTGGCCAGGTAGACCGCAGGTCTTGTGATTGGCATCGCCAGCAGCTGCTTCCACGAACCCTGTTCATGCTCCACATTTGCGATCATTGAGCTGAGAATCGTCGCCCCCAGCATCAAGGCAAGCGGTACAAAAACAACCACATTATCCAGCAAACTCTCCCACAGATGACCCCCATACTGTTCTTTCAGATAGTCCAAACGAAGCCCGAAATTCAAAGCTTGCATCGCTGTTAGTCCAATGGGTGCCAGGAAAACGAGAAACCAGATACCTTTGCCACGAATTTTGAGCCAATCGGACGATAACGCACGGCCCGTCATACCGTTGCCCCCTCACCGATGACTCGCATGAACAAGTCTTCTAGAGATTGACGGTGCTCTTCCACACGATAGACCGCGTGATCCTGCTCAACCAATCGGCGAACTAGCAATGCAATCGCGCTATTATCCATATACGGGAACGTGAGCGCGGCTCCTTCACGTTGACCGAACTGTCCCTGCTCTCTTGCCAGCTTCATCGCCTCTTCCGGCTCGGAAACCGTCAGTCGAATGGAGCTGCCCGTCTGGCTATGCAGATTGGCGATCGTATCCTGAAGGACCATTTTCCCCTCACGAATAATGCCAACCCGGCTTGCCATCTGTTCCACTTCACTCAGCAAATGGCTCGACACCAGTACGGTGATACCGTGTTCCAGCGGCATGCGTTTGATTAATTCCCGGATCTCCTGGATGCCTGCTGGATCAAGACCGTTCGTCGGCTCGTCCAAAATCAGCAGCTCCGGCTGACCCAACAAGGCACTTGCAATCCCCAGACGCTGTTTCATCCCAAGCGAGTAACCTTTTACGGAACGTTTGGCATCCCGGGTCAGATCCACGATGGAAAGCACTTCGGCAATCCTCGATTTGGGTACATTTAATATCCGGCGCAAGGTTTCCAGATTCTCCACCGCGTTCAGATGTCCATAGTATGATGGATATTCAACCAACGAACCTACACGTCGCAGAATGTCCATGCGATCCTTGCGGATATCCTTGTCGAATACACGGATGACACCTTTGGTTGGCTTAATTAAGCCAAGAAGCATACGAATAGTTGTTGTTTTGCCAGCGCCGTTGGGACCAAGGAAGCCATAAATATCTCCCTTTTTAATATGCAGATCAAGTTCACGGACCGCCGCACGGTCCCGGTATGTTTTCCATAAGTTAGCGGTTTGAATAATGTTGTCAGTCACTGTTTAATCACCTCGGATATCATCGTAACCTTCCAAGGTTAAAGCTGAAGTCGGCTGAAGTTTAAGTTTAGTTTAAAAAAAGGTTAGGGCCTTGGTTATCCAACACCCACACCGCTATAGAGGCACACCCGCAGTCCGTTCTCGGAACTGTCCATCCTCTTCCGCAGACCCATCTCACGAATCAGTAGATCCACGATAGATAACCCCAGACCTGTTCCCTTGGTATCCGAATCTTCCTGCAATCCTGGTCCCCTATCCTGAATAACAAGAGCCTTCTCCCCATGAATCTGTTCTGTCGATATGCCAATATATTTTCCACTCGCTGCATGACGGATGACATTCTGGAACAGGTTATCGAGAACACGACGCAATCCCTGTTCATCCACCTGCCAAATCAATGGTTCATCCGGCAGATCAATATCAATCTCAAACTGCTCTTTCTCCCACACAGGATACCAGGCCGCTGCCGTTTCTCTGACAATTCGCAGGACGTCCTTCTGTTCCAGCTTCAATGTATATTTTCCGCTGGTGAGCAGGTTGTACGACAACATGTTATCGATCAGTCCGCTCAAGTCATCCATCTTGGCTTCCATACGACGCAATGAAGTATCCGCAGCCGTGCTTAGGGGTTCTTTGTGAAGGGAATGCATATGTCCACGAATGACAGTCAACGGCGTACGCAAATCATGCGATAAGCCTGCGACAAGACGTTTGCGAAGTTGCTCTTCCTCCCGCTCCCGATGACGACTATCTGTCAACTGATGCACCATTTCGTTGAACGATTCCTCCAGATGTCCAATCTCGTCCGATCTGCGAATCTCCACAGGAAGTGGAATGCCTTCCTTGCCCGGCGTGATCATCGCCGTCTGGAGACGGATGAGCCGCTTGCGAATTCGCGCAAAGAACAGGATCGACATGATAATAAATAAGAGGAAGATGATCATCATTAATCCACCCAAATACAAAAGTTCCATAGGCCAGTTGTTCTGCGGTTTTTGCAAAAGATACCTCGGAACCTCAATCACCATAAAGCCTTGTCCCTTGTTTTCGCTATCTCCCCCTACAAAAGAAACCACCGTTAGCGGATCACGATAGGACGCTTGCTTCATAAATTCCAGGGTAGTGTTTGAATTCCATATCGCTGGAATCTGGGTCTCTGTTCTCTGATGATTCAACGTCCACTTCAATGTTGTCATTGTTGTTCCATCCACGGTGGTTTCAGACACATCAACATCCTCTCCAGCGAGAATAAATGCCGTTTCACCGTTTTGGTCCACACGGTACATCGAAGATTTGGGATATTTACGGTGCAGCTGTTCCATACGTTGTTTGATTTTTTCAGATGTCGCCCCATCCAGCTTCTCGGATTCCCGGGTCCACAGGTTGCTAATTTTCGTGCTATCGCCATAAGGTGCCGTATTTTCTTTATTTGTATTGTTCACCACCACCACATAGATGATGGATGTAATGGGGAGAACGACCGGTACAAACAAAACCGCTGCCAAGATCAAGAGGATATACCGGGACATCAGGGTCCGTCCAAAACGCATTTTCCGTTTGCCTGTAAGGCTACGTTTCACTACCCTATTCCTATCGGATGGATCGCGCATCGTCGCTTTTTTGCTCATGGCTTCTTCACACGATACCCAACACCGCGAACGGTTTGAATGATAGTTGGGTTCGCCGGATCACGCTCCAGCTTCTCGCGCAGATGCCGAATATGTACCATTAATGTCTTGTCCCCATCCAGATAAGGCTCGTTCCAAACGGCTTCGTAGATCTGTTCCTTGGTTCGAATCATGCCCATATGCCTGAGCAGGTAGGCGAAGATATGAAACTGTTTGCCTGATAAAATAATTTCTTCCCTCGTCTCCTCATTCACGATCCGGTGATCCTTCTCGTAGATGGACAAGTGGTCCAGTTTTACCACAGTATCGGCCGAGATTGCAGTTCCTGCTTTTCGAAGCTGGACTTCAATCCGTGCGGCGAGTTCATCGGGATGAAATGGCTTGGTTACATAATCATCGGCAAAATCAAGCCCATGCAGCTTATCGTCAATGGACGTTCTGGCCGAAAGCATGACAATGGGTACTTCAGGATGTTCCTTTTTGAGTCGCTGTCCTACCGTAAATCCATCCAGCCCCGGCAGCATGACATCCAGAATAACCAACGAACAACCCCCGGCAGCCTCAGCCGCACCTTCACCACTTCCGAGCCATACCACTTCATATCCGCGCTCCTCCAAGTCGGCCCTAACCCATGTAGCAATTTCCGTATCGTCTTCAATGTATAACAGTTTCGTTTTCATGCGCGCATTCGTTTCCTTTCTGCACCCTTTGGGTTAATTATATATTTGAAACATAATGAAGTATCTTGTTTATATAAAATGTACGAATGATGATCACACGGCCATTGATATCCTTTTATTTTAAATTATACCTTAATCATCCGCTTCGCATAATTCTGCATCGAATGCTGCGACTTGCTCACATAATACATGTGTATACGACGGGAGGAAATTCATTATGCTGTTGGAAGCCATCTTTCATCAACCGAAACGGAACTGGGCCTACGCCTGCGATAAGGATACCATTCGTCTGCGTTTGCGTGCCAAAAAGAATGATCTCACCGAGGTATATGCCCTGACTGGCGACAAATACGCCTGGGATCGCACCAAAGAGCTGGTTCCTTTAACCAAATATACATCCGATTCCATGTTCGATTATTATGAGGGGCAAGTAAAACCACCGTATCATCGGCTGAAGTATTCCTTCCTGCTGAAAAACGGCACAGAACAGATCTGGATGACCGAGACGGATTTCCAAACGCATGAACCCGACGATCCTGGTCATATGTTCCAGTTTCCATATATCCACCCCGGAGCTGTATTTACACCGCCTGCATGGGTGAAGGATGCGATCTTCTATCAGATCTTCCCTGAACGATTCGCAAATGGCAACCCTGACCTCAATCCAGAACATGTGGAACCCTGGGGTGGTGAGCCAACCCCGTTTAACTTCTTCGGAGGTGATCTGCAGGGCGTCATCGACCATCTGGATTACCTTGAAGAGTTAGGCATTAATGCCATTTATTTTACACCGATCTTCGAGGCAACAACCAATCACAAATACGATACCGAAGATTATCTGCGAGTAGATCGTCATTTTGGTGATGCAGATACGGTTAAACGGCTTGTTGAGCTGTGCCATGCACGCGGAATCCGGGTGCTATTGGATGCGGTGTTCAATCATTCTGGTAAGACCTTTGCGCCGTTTGTCGATGTGCAGAAGAACGGGGAGAAGTCCAAATATAAGGACTGGTTCCATGTGCATGAATTCCCGCTGGACGTGAAGGATGGCATTCCTACGTATGAAACTTTTGGATTCGAAGCTCATATGCCGAAGCTGAACACGGAAAATCCGGAGGTGAAGGCGTATTTGCTAGAGGTGGCCGAATACTGGATCAAGGAAGTGGGTACCGACGGCTGGCGGCTGGATGTCGCGGATGAAGTGGATAATGCGTTCTGGCGCGACTTCAGCCGTGTAGTGAAGGCTGCGAATCCGGATGCCTATATCTTGGGTGAGGTATGGAATGAGTCCTCCTCCTGGCTGCAAGGTGATCAGTTCGATGCCTCGATGAACTATCCATTTACGGAAGCCGTAAATCGTTTCTTTGTAAAAGATGCCATGCACGCCGAACAGTTTGCGAACTCGATCGGTCGACAACTGTCCCGCTATCCGTTGCAAGCCAGCGAAGTGGCGTTCAATCTGCTGGACAGCCACGATACACCACGGCTACTCACCTTATGTGAGGGCGACCAGCGGAAGATGAAACTGGCTGCGCTGTTCCAATTCACTTATATGGGTACTCCGTGCATCTATTACGGAGACGAGATTGGGCTGGACGGAGAGCATGATCCCGGTTGTCGGAAATGTATGGAGTGGGATGAGACGAAGCAGGATCGCGAGCTGTTCACCTTTTATCAAAAGCTAATTGCACTTCGCCATGCCCATCCTGCCCTGCGTGCAGAAGGCAGCATTCGATTCCTGCAGGCCCGTGAAGGCGGAAGCCAGCTTGTGATGGAACGACAGGATGAGGAGGAGCGTATTCTGATCCTGTTCAATCGTTCGGAAGAAACAGCTATCGTCGAGCTCGAAGCGGGTACCGGGGAATGGACGGAGTTATTTGGCGAGAATTATCGTACAGCCAAGGAAGAGGGAATCCTCGCAGTTGAGCTGCCCGCATATGGATATGTTGTACTAAGTACAGATATCACGTAGCTTCTTAATTTTATTGTATCCTTACAATTCCAACGTATTGCAAGCAACGCCGAATAAGCGCTCACAGACCCGCTACTGATCTGTATAGCGCTTATTCGGCGTTATCAATGGATCGTTAATTGATTTAGGGATATGGATACTATAGAAAGCTACTGTGGCGCGGTCAGCTGTTCCTTGAGCAATCGGATGGTAGCCTCATATTGCACAAGCCCCACTTGCATACACAAACGCTGTGCAGGTGAGATCTGTTCGCCAAATTGCCTCATCTGGCGCTGCAGCTCGGCATACAGCAATTCTTTACGATTCAGCTCCGACCGGACCCACCCTACGACAGTATCTTCATCCGCCAGCTCTCCGAAATACAGACGCATCAGAAAATCAGAACGGAACACCTCTGCTTCCAAGGGACTCATCAAATAGGTATTGAACTCCGCAGACCCTTTCGGGGTTAAGGTATACACATTTTTGTCAGGTTTCCCTTCCTGTCTAACGGATTCTTTGGTCAATAACCCCGACTTTTCCATCTTCGCAAGTGTGGGATAAATGGTGCCAAAGCTGGCATCGAAGAAAAATGAAAAATATTGTTCAAAGTACTGCTTGATCTCATATCCGGAACATGGCTGATTGTGCAGTATTCCGAGGATGACATGCTGCGTGTTCATCGGTGTACCGCTCCTTTCCAATTGCTCTTAACGTATCACATCCTCCCTTATACGTTCAACATCATCAGACGTTCACGGATTGGCTTATCCGGCAAAAGGATGCTTTCTTTATCCATGTTATCCACGATCAGGTGAAGGCAGGTTTCCAGTCAGAGCGACAGGTGTCGCAGCAGACTTGGACTCCAAAGGTATGCCGGATTGTGCAGGACCTGAGCGTTTGATCCACGTGCACACCGCTCCCAGAACCAACGTCGCCGCTCCAATCACTACGAGAAGCAGAACATCATGACTAATCCCATCTCCGCCAAGCACCAGATTCATCATGCCCTCCACCGCGTAGGTTGCCGGCAGATAATGACCGATCTGTTGATAGAAGTCAGGCATGACATCGCGCGGAATGGTTGCTCCTGATGACAACATCAGCAGAGGCAACAAGGCACTGTTTAACCACGCTCCAGCATTTCCAAGCAGCAGCAAGCTCAATTGCGCCACGAATAGAAAAGATAAAGTAATCAACAACTGAAATAGCCATAATATCCACCATCCATCTGCTGATGATACACCCATAACATGCATCATCCCTGCTCCAACGAGCGATACGATAAATGCAGCACCAACATTGATGATATTGCGCGCCCAAAAGCGTTCCCATTTTCCTGCCCTGCTACTGAGTTCACCAGAAACCTTTTGCAGATTCATGCCAAGCAGCATTGCACCTGTAAACGTAGCTGTCACAATCAACATTGGCACCATGGAAAAAGCAAAATTGTTAACTGGATTCAGCCGTTCCACTTCTGCCTCCACCCGGGAAGATAACCCCACTGCCATCGCATTCGCCTGATCGGCAGCCATACCTGATTGATTCAGCACTCCCCGAATGCTGTTTTGCTGTACTTCACGGTTCAACGTCGCTGTGACTTGTGCGGATACGGTTTGCATCACACTTTTTACGGTAGCCACGTTGGATTCATTCATCACATACTTCACCGCTACTGGACCCGACAAGTCTCCCGCCTGCTGCATGAAACCGGATGGAATCTCGATAATCATGTATACATCCCGGTCCGTTAACATCTGTCTGGCTTCTTCCATAGTTGACGAAGGTTTAATCTCGAAATGAAGACCCGTTGCAAGAGACTTTGCCACTGGCTCCGCTGCAGCGCCATCTTCATTTACGATAGTTACTGCAAGCTGATTCATCCGTGCATTTACCTGATCATATCCACTAAGCCAAATGGTATTAAAAAAAACCTGGAACAATACGGCTGTAATTAACCCGACTACTGTAGCTCCATTTTTCAAAAACAGAAGACTCGTTTTAAAAACACTTTTCATGTTATCCATCTCCTTAAGTTCTATAACTTTTTCTCCGTCCTATATATCGTATTGATATATGACAGTTAATAATATATCTAATCGATATATAAACGTCAATACCTATTTTCTTTGTGGGCAAAAGCAAAAAAAGCCGATACGCTTCTTCACCAGGAAGAATTCGTATCGGCTTTTCGTATCAAGATGGGAGCTCATCACCTTTTTTTATATTAAAAGGCACACCAAGTTAAAATTGATTTCAGGCCAAAGGCGTTATGCCTTGGCTTCCGGTTCATTTTCATTAGGAGACTCAGCTTCAGTCTCAGGCTCCGCACGCTTCGCCTTTGGTTTAGCAAGCTTCTCCATCATTTTCCGTCCTGTCGGTGTTTGGGCAAGCCCACCTTGGGCCGTTTCACGGTGCCTGCTCGGCATCGCACTGCCCACTTCCAGCATGACATCAATGACTTCGTCAGAAGGAATGGCACTTCGTACCCCGGCCAGCGCCATGTCGGCCGCAGCCAGCGCAGTTACGGCACCCAGTCCGTTACGGACGATGCAAGGGATTTCCACGAGGCCTGCGACAGGATCGCAGATGAGCCCTAGTGTATTTTTTAACGCGAGGCCAACTGCATGAACCACTTGCTCCGGCGTCCCTCCACGCAGCTCCACCATGGCTCCAGCGGCCATACCGATCGCAGAACCCACTTCAGCCTGACAGCCACCCTCGGCACCTGAGATAAATGAGTTGTTGGCAATGACATAACCGATCGCTCCCGCACAGAACAGACCGTTCACCAGATGCTCGTCACTCCAGCCAAAACGCTCCTGGGAGCTGATAAATACACCCGGAATGATGCCGCAGGAGCCAGCTGTCGGTGTGGCTACAATCCGGCCCATCGAGGCATTCACTTCCGATACACAAAGGGCATACGCCATGGCCAGTGCAGAGGCATCTCCAGAACAAGTCTCGCCTTTACGAATGTACTCAGCCATTTTTTTGCCGTCTCCGCCAGTCAAGCCGCTGCGTGATGTTGTATCTTCTGTTAGCCCTTTGTGTACAGCTTCCTTCATCACCTGATAGTAATCCGACATCTGCCGCACAACATCCACTTCCGGGATATTCGTCTCCTGAACCTGCTCTTCGATCATCAGCTCGGCAATGGTCTTGGACTCTGCTGTACAGATGGTATTCAGTTCATGTAGATGTTTAAACCGCATCAGGCTCGACCCCTCTCTTCAAATCAATCACGCGAATGTCCAGCATATGATCCAGCGACCGCAGACGGTTCAACATCTCAGGATTCGGCACACCATCCATCTCCATCGCTGTCAGTGCTTCACCATCCCGGGCTTTCCGATCCACTTGCATGTACCCGATGTTCACCCCGGACGAACTGATGGTGGAGGTTACCGAAGCGAGCACCCCTGCTTTGTCCGAATGGCGAAGTACAAGTGTGGGGAACTCTCCGCTGATCTGTACACGAAAATCATTCAATGCATGCACCGATACACTACCACCGCCGATGGAAGCACCGATTAGTGAACATTGGCGGTCTCCGTGCCATAGTTCAATCTTGACCGTATTCGGATGAGGAGCAGGCAGGCCGCTTGTGAAAAACTCTACCTCCATACCCGCTTCCTCTGCATATTGTTCTGCATCCGGTATACGTGGATCATCAGTCACATAATCAAGCAGGCCACCGATCAACGCAAGATCCGTACCATGCCCCTGATACGTATCAGCAAACGAGCCGTATAGAGTTAATCGAGCGCGTTCAGGCGTGCATCCCAGCCACTGACGGGCAATTCGCCCCAATCTTGCCGCTCCAGCCGTATGTGAACTTGATGGACCTGTCATGGACGGACCAATAATTGAAAAAACGTCTTTAAAACGCATCGCAAACCCTCCATTTATAATCGTCATTTTCATCCAGACGTACACCCATAATGTTCCTTTATTACTGAATGATGACATAAGAAAAGGACAGAAGAAGGCCCTAGGCCCTCTCTCTGTCCTCGATACCTGAGAGTTTCATGATAAGCAGCGCGGCGAATCGATGCATCCCTGTATTCACAGGTGATGTCACCCTGCACACCGTGCTGCTTGATCATATACCCCTTGGGTGGCGCAGTTCGCGCACTCTCCAGAGTTGCGTCCAACGATGGTACATTTACCTGAGAGATTAACCGCTGCGCCGGGTGCGTAGCAGCTTGCTCCTTCGGTGCCCGACAGCTGTCATTTTACTCGACATGCCCAGGTCTCTCCCGCTCGCTATCATTCGCTGTATGGAACCATTCTGATCTTGTACCAGAACGATAATTGAAGTTTTTAATACTTTCTCATTAAGATTAATCGACCGGAAGATCAGTGTCAACAAACTTAACGATTTCTTTGCGAATATTTGCTTTTTTCCATTTTATACACAAGATAAACGAACAAACTGTAAACTTTCATCACATGAATGTGTTAATGCGTTTCATCTCGAAAGCGCATACATTGTTCATTTTCTATTAGCCAATATCTGTGTTTAATACTATTTATGTTATGTTCCACTGAACGGTTCGGGTATTCAGGCAACCTTTATTCTGTACTAGAATTGCCGTATTTCTGCCTGTCACCCCACCATCGCCTTGGGCTTCGCCGGTTCATCGTAATACCTGCTTCGGGAAGGAAACATGCTCGTCACCCACAATCCCAACGCAGCTAACAGCATGACCCCAGATACAACTGTATATACCATACGAAGCGACAACTGCTCTGCTATTACCCCTGCAATCAAAATGGAAGCCACCTGTAGCACACTTAACACAAGTCCAAGTACACTGCTCATTCGCCCCATCAGATCGACAGGGATATTATTTTGATAAAAGGTAACCAGGCCGGTATTCGCCAGTGCGGAGCACAGACCGAGCAGAATAAAGGCAACAGCCGCCAGTTCAAACGAGAATGAACGGGCGAACAGGAAATAACCAAGCGCAACCAGAAGTACACCGCCACCCATCATGTGACGGACCGGCAAATGTTTGGCGAACATCCAAACCAGCATGGAACCTGCCAAATAACCGATGCCGGTGATACTCATTAATGCTCCGTACTGTGATTCAGGCAGGTTCATCACCTGACGGATAAACACCACTTCCTGAGCATCCAGCGACATGCCGACCACCAGAATAATCTGGAACAGGGCATATATACCGACCACGTAGCCCGACTTTCGGCTGAAGCTCAGTACAGCTCTCCAATCCTGGGCAATCATCCGAGGGGTCAGCCTGCTTCCCGTCCCTATATTCTGTTCTCCAATGCCCAGTTTGGGAAGAAACATTAGAATCAACGCAGAAGCAGCAAAGGAAACCGCATTGGCATAAATGGCTGCTGCCGGAGATAAATATAACAGCATCACTCCTGCAACTGCCGGGCCGGTAATAAATGCCCCTGAGCTGATCAAAGCTTGTAGGGAATTAAAGCGCTTGCGCCGTTCAGCAGGTACCAGCCGGGTAATGTATACCTGAGAGGAAGGGACAAATATAGATGAGGACATGCTGATCAGAAACATCACTGCGTACATCATCCATAGAATGGACATCAGTGGCAGCATCGCCACCAGCATCGCCCGTAGCATATCGGCACCAATCATCAACTGCCGCTGATCATAACGATCAATCAGGCTGCCTGACCAAAACTTAGTGCACACCGAAGCAATCGGCGAGATAATCCACAACCCTGCGACTGCCGCTGGAGACTGTGTCATATTCAATACCATCAGATTAATTGCCACAATATATATGAAATCACCCAGATTGGATATCCCCACTCCGCTAAGTAGCAATCCGGCATGCTTCCAGCCACCACACTGCCCCTTCGATGCAACTCTCTTTGCACGAATGTTCTTCATAGCGCTACCCACCCACTAGAAATCACAAATTATAACTCATAGAAAATACTCTCGTTCTGTACATAAGGTTTGCAAAATTTGCTGCATATAAGAGGCATTCGCTCTTTCATCCATTCGTACCTGGACTCATTCTCCATCTGGAATGCAAAATAGCCGAACGTAAAAATCAGCATGAATCCTTCTATTAATCGAATATCACGCTTCGTTAGTGGTCCTGTCTGCTCCGTATAACCCGATAGGAAGACATCCCGTTCCTCCCGATTGAAAATCGTAGCCGCACCTCCGGCATCAAAGAGATAGTAGCCATAACCGTATAAACAAAAATCAATCATGGAAATGCCCTGATCCGTAACTAACAGATTGCCGCGGGTAATATCTCCGTGAATTACTCCCCATGTCTCGGCATTGTGCGGATACGTTTCGAGTTGTCTGTTAATGTTCTCAAACGTCTCACGAATCAGATCGAAATCCTTAGGAGTAAAGATGCCACGTCTAACGCCTTCCTCCAATTGCTCCAGCATGACCAGATTCTCTTTGATCGAACCATAGGCTGGTCGTACTTCCGTTTGCTTCAAGGTAGGGTTATCGCTATCGGTATACATCTCTGAGACGATCGCCTTATCAGCATGCTGTTCACGGTCATTCATCTGCTGCCCGCTTTCAGACTTCAGTGAACCCACCTGTGGCTCAGGAGCTCCCGTTGGTCGTCGTCCATATTGGTGCAATATCTGCAACTGTACACCCAAATCATGAATTTGCGCTGTCGTCAGATGTTCTCCCTGCTTGATATCCCTGCCCTCAATCCATTCCAGAACGGTACAACAGATCTCTTCTCCTGTTTCGTCCAAACAGACAGTGACCCAATCATCCAATGTATTGCGTACAGGTATCTGCACTCGCAATGGGCTGGTAGCCCGTAATTCATGAAGTAGATTCATCTCCGCTTCAAGTGCAGGTCGTGTATGCTGGATTCCCGTCATGCTTGCAAAAGCGGCTTTATGTATTCGCAATAGATACTTCTTTCCGGTTGATTCATCAACCACCTGATACGTTAGATTTTCATTATGTCGGATAAAGGAAATTGCAGGCTTTTCTATGGAATAATGCGAGATAATTTCAGTTGCCATGGTATCATGCGAAATCTTATGAGTAGTTATAATCCACATCTCCTTCTCTTATCGAATTAAAGGTAGTGTCTAAAATTATCGTAGCATGATTGTTTTTGTTTTGGCAAACTATTCCATATGTACAATGATGTAAAAAAGCATAACCCCCGAACGACCTCGCCCGGGAGTTATGCTTCCTTCTATCTCTATAAATCTATCTCGATCTCATACTCCATCCAATATAACAATTAACCGAAACGTCCCATAATATATTCTTGTGTCAGACGATTGTCCGGGTTGGTGAAAATATGTTCCGTATCTCCGTGCTCAATCATGCTTCCCAGATAAAAATAAGCCGTATAGTCCGAGATGCGTGCCGCCTGCTGCATATTATGGGTAACAATCACGATCCGCAGCTCCTTCTTGAGCTCCGAGATCAACTCCTCCACCTTACCCGTAGATACCGGGTCAAGCGCAGATGCCGGCTCATCGAGCAGCAAAATCTGCGGATCAACCGACAACGCGCGGGCGATACAGAGCCGCTGCTGTTGTCCACCCGAAAGGGCCAGGGCAGATTCATTCAGTCTGTCCTTCACTTCGTCCCAGAGCGCAGCGCGGCGCAAACTTTTTTCCACAATTTCATCTAGTGCCTTCTTGTTCTTGATACCGCGGTAGCGGGGACCAAACGCGATATTGTTATAGATAGACTTGTGGAAAGGATTCGGCTTCTGCCAAACCATGCCGATCTTCTGGCGAAGCTTGATTACATCTGTGCCCGGCTCATTCAGATCATTGCCATCCATCCAGATATGTCCCTCCGTGCGAGAACCGGCAATCTCGTCGTTCATTCGGTTGAGCGATCGCAGGAACGTGGATTTACCACAGCCGGATGGTCCAATGAGTGCCGTTACACTGGCTTCGGGAAAAGTCAGGCTGATCTGCTTAACTGCCTGAAAATGCCCATAATATATGCTTAACTGTTCCGTACCAAAAGGTATGGCCATGTTGGTTCCTCCTTATTTCGAAGCTGTCATGCGGCGGTAAACCACCCGACCGATCCAGCGTGCACTTAGATTGAACGCCAGTACAAGAAGTACAAGCACGGCTGAAGCGCCAGCTGCTACTTCTTTGGAATCCGGGCCAATGCCTTCACTGTTTACTTTCCAGATGTGCACGGCCAGTGTCTCTGCCGGACGCAATGGATTGATCGGCGACCTTGGACTTGTTGGATTCCAGTCCGTGAAGTCCAGCGGTGGACTACTCATACCCGCTGTGAACATTAGGGCTGCTGCTTCACCGAAGATCCGGCCCGATGCCAGGATCGTACCCGTGATCAAGCTTGGCAATGCCACAGGCAGCAGAATGGAGGTAATAATTTTCCATTTGGACAACCCGAGTGCAAGACCCGCTTCCTTCTGCTCTTTCGGAACGGCCCGGAACGCTTGCTCTGTTGTCCGCACCATAAGTGGAAGATTGAATATAGCCAAGGCCATGGCACCCGATAATAAGGAGAATCCAAGACCAAATGTATTAACAATTAACAAGAGTCCGAACAAACCAATAACGATAGATGGGAACGAGGATAACACTTCGACAACGAGTCGAATAAAACTTGTGATCCGGCCCGGCTTGGCGTACTCAGCCATATAAATACCGCCGCCCCATCCGAGCGGAATTGTAATAATCAAGGTCAGAACAAGCAGGAATATTGAGTTGAATAATTGCGGTCCAATCCCGCCTCCACCTTTGAGCAGCTGTGGTGCACTGGTCAGGAAGTGCCAGTTAATCTGTCCGATCCCACGTACAAGAATGAAGCCAAGCAAACCGAGCAAGAGAACAACAATGAACAGCGCCAGAACAACGATAACGGATGTGGCAACTTTATCTACCGTTTTAGCCTTCATTTTCATACTCGGTTCCTCCTTTCAAGCAGGCGAACCAGAATGACGAAGACAAAGGTCATCACCAGCAGGACAAGCGCCATACTCCACAGTGCATTATTATGAACAGATCCCATGGTGGTGTTACCCATACTCAGGGTGATTACACTCGTTAACGTTGAAGCGGATTCGAGCAGTGATGTCGGTACATGCGGTGCATTCCCGATGACCATCTGTACGGCAAGAGCTTCACCAAATGCGCGAGCCATACCGAGTACAATCCCTGTCAACAAAGCTGGAAGAACGGTCGGGATAATGACACGGTAGATCGTTTGCCAGCGAGTTGCCCCCAATGCGTAGGAGGATTCACGCAGACCTTTCGGCAGTGCAGACAGCGCATCTGCCATAATGCTTGTTACGGTAGGCAAAATCATAACAGACAGAACCAAACATCCGGCTGCAATCCCGACGCCGGCTCCGCCAAACATGCTGCGCAATAAAGGAACGATCACACTGAGACCGATAAACCCGTATACAACGGAAGGAATACCGGACAGCAGCTCAATCGCAGGTTGCAATATCTTTTTACCTTTACCAGGTACAATCTCGGTCATGAAGAGCGCTGCACACAAGCTAAGTGGACTTGCAATCAGAGCTGCAAGCAATGTTGTTATGAATGAACCGGTAATGAACGGCAACGCTCCGTAGGCAGCGGGTTCCCCCGTTGGGTTCCACGTTTTTCCGGATAAAAATTCGCGTAAACTTACGCCATTCTGGAAAAAGGTCGACAAGCCTTTGGACGCTACAAAATAAACGATGGAAAACATGACAACGATCAGGAAAACGACACAAATCGACGTATAGATCCGTCCCGTCCACTCTTCCCAATAATGCTTCTCTCTCAAGGGCCGGCGTGGTTTCAACTTGTTGTTCATTACCGTTCCCCCTTCGGTCTGTTCCATAACAACCATCCTTCTATAGTAGAATTCATGCAAAATATGGGATTAATCCAGAGCAAACCGCGCAAAGAGGCAGGACCTGGGTCCGCCTCTCTCGCTGTATGCGCAAGTTCAAAGATTATTGAGTCACAGTGCCTGCTGCGTCACGTTTTACTTTCATGCCGGATACCGGGATGTAGCCAAGCTCCGTCACGTCGTTTTGTTGAATTTCGTCACTCAGGATGTAGTCGAGGAATGCTTTTGTTGCTGCATCCGGATCACCTTTAGTGTACATGTGCTCGTAAGCCCATACCGGATAAGTTCCTGCTTCTACGTTCTCCACCGTTGCTTCTACACCTTCGTATTTCAAAACTTGCAGGCTGTCATCCAGGTAGGACAGAGCCAGGTAACCAATAGCGCCAGGCGTTTCAGCTACGAGCTTTTTAACTGTACCAGAGGAATCTTCCTGAATGGAACCTTGGATATCTTCTACTTTTGTTCCCAGAGCAAAGTTTTCGAATGTTGCACGAGTACCGGAGCTGCTAGGACGGTTTACGATAACGATCGCTTGATCTGCACCGCCAACATCTTTCCAGTTTGTGATTTTACCAGAGAAAATATCGATCAGTTGTTGCTTCGTCAAATCTTGTACACCTGCATCTTTGTTGCTTACTGGAGCAATGGCTACAACTGCTACTTGGTGATCTTTCAGTTCGCTTACTTTTGCTGCGTCATCGATTTTCTCTTCTGCGAATACGTCAGAGTTACCGATTGTAGCTTGTCCGTCAGATACTTGTGTCAAACCAGTACCACTACCGCCGCCTTGCACTTGTACTGTTACGTTCTTATATTCATCAACTGCCATAAATTTTTGTCCAGCTTGCTCTACCAGAGGTTGCAGTGCTGTTGAACCAACAGCCAGAATGTTACCGCTAAGTTCAGTAGCAGTTTCTCCTGCGGAATTATTGCTTCCCTCTGTACCAGCGTCATTTTTTGATCCGCATGCTGCGAGAACTAGTACGAACGTTAAGGTCATCAAAATGAACGGCAACTTTTTAAACATGTTTTGTTTTCCTCCCCCAATTTAGTGACGGTGATTTGGCTTTTATTTTTGTTCACCATCAACTCTTTATTCATTGTAGTTTCGTTATGTCATCTCAAAATCAATGTTTTGTAAACGCAATGTTAAAAATGTTTACTGTGGATTGAAATACATCTGGGACAAATTGCGCTGAAGTGGCAGCTCCGGGAACGGACGTTGTTTCAATCCGTATTGTGTCCAGATTTTTATTACATAATGAATAAGTTGCTAATACTTTCGGGTTGCCGTTCCGGGTACGGATCGTTCTTCCGATCGCTGTTGTCTCCAATTTTTTTGATCTGATATGTCTAATGTTAAAACTCGGAGACAAAGGCGAACGCTCCCGCTTCTTCAGAATCGATTCCGTCCCCTCCACTACGTTCGATGTTTTAAAATCTTACACAGAATAAGCTTCGCGTTTACACAATCGTTCCGTTCCCTGCGCTGTGTCAGCGCTGGTTGTGTCTCAGGCATTTTAATCCTCAGCCTGGGGGAAGGTAAAAAAGAAGGCCAGCTCTATAGAAGGCTGGCCTTTATGTACATGCTTTAATGTAGAAAGAGAATTTGTTTCTTCTATAGAAGAAACAAAAAAAACTGCCTCATAGCTAGTAGGTAGCACCAGCGTATGAGAGCAGCTTTTTACAATAAGTTAGATCATATCATAATTGTGAATGTAAAATGCGATTTTACTAACCCAGAATCCATAGCCATAACGCTAATCCGGCCAAGGTGATTAATAGTGTGGGGATGGTTAAGATGATGCCTGCCTTGAAATAATATCCCCAAGTAATTTTTACACCTTTGCGGGACAGCACATGCAGCCACAGTAATGTGGCAAGTGAACCAATTGGCGTCATTTTGGGACCCAGATCGGAACCAATCACATTGGCATAGATCAGCGCCTCACGCACAATACCTTCGGTGTGTGCACCCTGAATCGCGAGTGCGTTAATTAACACGGTGGGCAGATTGTTCATTACGGATGATAATATCGCAGCGATCATGCCCATTCCCACTGAGGCAGCTAACAAACCATGGTCTGCGATGGCATCTAGCCAACGGCTCAAATGATCGGTTAAGCCGGCATTACGCAGCCCATACACCACGATATACATGCCCACTGAGAACACGACAATGGACCATGGTGCTTCTTTGATCACGCGTTTCAGATCCACAGCTTCGCTCTTTCTTGCCAATATAGCGAACAAAAGAGCTACGGCACCTACGATAACCGATACGGGAATCGGCAAAAACTCACTGGAAGCATAGGCCACGAGCAGCAGCACCAGCATGAACCAGGCGATGCGGAACATCCGCGGATCACGAATAGCTTCCATGGGATCACGTGCTGCAGAGATATCGTAGCGAAGCGGGATGCTTTTGCGATAAAACAAGAACAACATCCCTGTACTTGCCACGATGGAAAAGAGATTGGGTACGATCATCCGCACCGCATATTCCACAAATGTAATACCAAAATAATCCGCAGATACGATATTCACCAGGTTGCTGACGACCAGCGGCAACGACGTTGTATCCGCAATAAATCCACTAGCCATAACAAAAGCAAGCACCATGCGCTCATCGAACTTCAAAGCACGCACCATCGCAAGCACAATCGGGGTAAGGATTAGCGCTGCACCATCATTAGCGAAGAGAGCCGACACCGCCGCTCCGAGCAAAATGGAATAGATAAAGAGCCTAAGTCCATTTCCTCCTGCCAACCTTGCCATATGAAGAGCGGCCCATTCGAAGAAACCTGTCTCATCGAGTATTAATGAAATCATAATAATGCCGACAAAAGCGAGCGTTGCATTCCATACAATGGATGCCACATCAGAGGCGTCATTCAGACTGACGACACCACACATCAATGCTAGCAAAGCCCCACCCATGGCGGACCAACCAATACCTAATCCACGTGGTTGCCAGATAACCAATGTGATGGTCAGTACAAAAATCAGAATTGCTACATATGTCATAAAGCCTCCTGCGCCGATATATTCATCATGTTTTGGAGCATGATATGAGAATGGCCTGCCAGATATGATTACACCGCAATTCCTGCGGATAAACCAGACGCTATAGTTATACATGGCTGCAGGAGAAATGTCTATCTTTATTTCCTTCTAATTTCTATAAAAACTGCGATAAAAGATATCACTAATGATTTAGGACTTATCCTCATCCTTCGGCGTGTTCTCCACCATTTTGAACATACCCAACAATCCTTGTAATTGCTCCGCCATACTGTTCAGATGTGCTGAAGACGAAGCGATCTCCTCCACAGATGCCAGCTGTTCCTGAGAGGATGCCGAGACGGATTCCGTATTCGCAGCAGATTCTTGAGTCACGATCGAAATATCGTTCATTGCTCTGGCAACATGGGAAGCACCACTCTCCAATTGCTTCGTTGTTTCGGACAAATCATCCAGCGTATGAACAGCATCCTCTACAGCCTCCCGAATCTGTGCAAAGGATTGCCCAGACGTATTCACGGCCTGAATCCCGTCTCCAACCCGAGTCTGAGCTGAATTCATAGCTTTCAGGGCAGCATCCATATCCTGACGGATATTATGAACGAGTTCACCGATCTGCGCAGCGGAGCTCCCCGATTCCTCTGCAAGCTTCCGCACCTCACCCGCAACGACTGCGAAACCACGGCCAGCATCTCCCGCTCTTGCCGCTTCAATGGAAGCATTCAGAGCTAGCAGATTGGTCTGCTTGGAGATGGTAGCAATCACATCTACCATGCTGCCGATCTCAACGGACCGTGCATTCAATGACTGAACCACCGTCGCCAGCTGTTCCACCGTTTCCTGAATGCTATTCATCTGCTCTACTGCCTGACCTGCAGCCTCATTACCTGAATAAGCCGCTCCGGATGTATGACGCATATTCGTTGTAATGGATTGCACACGCTCAGACATCATGCGAACATCTTCCGCCATTTGGCTCATTTGTCCTGATCCATCCGATACACTCTTCACTTGCTGCTCGGCACCCTCGGCAAGTTCCTGAATAGCCAGCGTTGAATGCTCAATGGCTTTGGTTGTTTGATCTGCACTGGCGGACAATTCCTGTGAAGAGGCAGATACCTGCTCTGCCGTTTCCTGCACACCCAGAATCATCATGCGCAGATTGTCGACCATCCGTTCAAAGTACTTCGCCAGATCGCCTACCTCATCTTTGCGCCCTGTGTCCAATTTTACCGTAAGGTCGCCTTTACTTACGGATCTGGCGGATTCCTGCAGACGTTTAATCGGACGCAGCATCGAACGTGTAAACCAGATAATAAATATCAACGTTAGGAAGGTTGCCGTCAGAAGGACCAACAGGGTAGCCATACGAATGTCTTTACTTGCATTTAATATTTCATTCTTGAACATTGTACCGCCAATTTTCCACCCGGTTTCCTCATTAGTAGAGAAAATCATGGTCTTTGAATCACCATTATAGATATAACTGAATTCGCCTTCCTTGCTCTCGAACATCGCATCCAAGGTAGTCGACTTCTCCTGTGTACCAGCTTCCACGACTGGAGATACGATATAATTTTTGTCCGCATCCATAATGATGACGTACCCGTCCCTACCCACTTTAATCGAAGCCTGCTCACGCAGTTCGGTCAGATCCAGGGAGAGACCTACTACACCGGATTGATCATCAAGCGTTTTGGAGACAAATACAACTGCAATGCCGTCCGTATTCTTGGATACAGGTGACACTACTGGAGTACCCGGTTTCTCCATCGCGAGCTTGTACCATTCTCGTTCCCGAGGATCATAAGCGGACCCTTGTGAGCTTCCCGCAGATTCCTTGCCACGAACCATGACTCCCTCTTTGGTCCCCACAAAGATATTTACAGCATCCGGATGCATCCCAAGATACTCTTTCAATTTCGTCTCAAGCTCGGGGCTTTCATCTTGCCCTCTAATCATGTCAGTCACAATCACACTGGCAAAATAATTGATATCATGGATCTTTGCATCCACTTGTGTTCCAATAATTGAATTCGTTGTGTCTACACTTTCTTTGGCACTATCCATCAGCTGGTTTTCCACCGTATGATCAGCGATAAGCATCGTAACGATCCCAATGGTTAGACTCGGCAAAAGTAGTACCGCCAGGAAGGATACCAATAATTTGTTCCTTATGCTCCAGACGAAGCCTTTTTTCTTTTTGTTTTTCTTCTTCGGTTTATTATCTTTTGGCTTGGCTGGCTTGATTGCTGCCTTTTCTTGCTCATTCCCCCGAATGTTCGCCATCTTGCTTCTCCCCCTCCAAATATACATCTGCCCTTTTTCTTTTTTTATGTAGGACCTCTCCAACCTGACTAAATAAGGTGTCACATAGACCCCCATCTAATCTAAAGGCCTATCCTATATATCGGCTGAGGGAGCGTATTTATAAATTTACATAGCATGTCAAACAAGCCACTCCAATCATACGAAGTGACTTGTTGGTACGACTATATTTTATTGCATTCACGCAGAGGTTTTTCCATAGGGACCTTGTGGTGGATATGCGGTTGGCTTACCAAAATAATACCCTTGTGCCAAATCAATACCCACGGATCGACAGAATTCAAATTCCTCGATTCGTTCAATGCCTTCAGCAAGTACCCGCCCGCCAAATCGACGCGACATCTCAACAATATCGATAATTTGCTGCTGTTTGTTCAAATCATGATCACAATGATCAATGAGGCTCCGATCTATTTTGACAAAATCCGGCTTCAGCCGATTCATTACTTCGATCGTCGAGAATCCGGCCCCCACGTCATCCAAGGCAACCGACATTCCATGAGAACGATACACCTCAAAAATATGCTGCAAGATGGACATATGCTGAATCTGTTCCGTTTCCACCACTTCAAACACAAAATCCTTAGGGTCTAGCGAAAGGCGTTCAATCGTCTCAAATGTGTGTGTCAGGCAATATTCGGGGTTATAGATAGAGGAAGGCAGGAAATTCACGAAACGTTTGACACCATGCGGTAAAAGAACGGCACTTGTCTCGATAGCAGCAACACGTGCTGTCCGATCCAGAAAAGAATGCAATCCGGTATCCCGTGCAACTTCAAATAATTCATACACACTGAAGGGTCTACCCTGTTCAGCAGGACGAAGTAAAAATTCAAATCCGATAATCTGCTCCGATGCATCTACGATCGGCTGCATATGACTGCTGAATTGATGCTCCAGGATAATGGAGACCAGATCCGCATGTTTGAGTCGAGCTGCCTGCATGGAGAGACTAATCCAGCTATCAGCATCTGCCTGGCCATACAGTGGAGTAATCTGGACCGTTAACTTCTCTGGCAGGGTTGCTTCAATCTTGAGAATGTCCTCAATACAATGTTGTGCAGATTCAAGATTCATAAAATGCATCCAGATGAGTTCATCCGAATGTTCGACATGTCTTCCCTGCTTTTGCAGTGCTTCAAGCAAAGCGGGGGAGATGGGACGCATATACAGGGTACCTTGATCCTCTATAGGATGAATTGGACTGCAGCCACTGCAATTCATGTAGAACCCCCTTGCCAGTTTGTGATTCTATCTCATTAATGTTTACTGGTATATACCCAAAGTTTGTAAATATTATAGCATGGGTCTTAAAATTTATCTCTACTGTTTTGGTGACTTCAACTATGACGGTTACTGAAGCATTAACGTATCAGCATAGCATGAAAAAGACCGACAGTCTGATGACTGTCGGTCTTCATTTACCGCTAAATAATCTTAAGAAGCGGGAATTACGATTTTCTGTCCAACTTTAAGGTTGTGCACATTTGTAATTTTATTTACGGAAACCAGCTTGCGCCAGTCCACACCGTATTTCAAGCCAATGCGGTAGAGGTTATCTCCTTTTTTCACTACATGTACCACTTTGCCACCAGCTGGTTTCTCAGGTTGTGGTTTGGTTGTAGGTTTAGTTGGAGTTGGGTCTGGCTTCGTAGGCGTTGGAGTTGGCTCCGTACCTGTTTCTGGAGTCGTTGTTGCTTCTCCTGTCAATTTCAAACCATACTCAGCAAAACCATCATCGTTCGTACCGATGAAGGACATCGCCGGGTTCGCTTCAACCAGCGCTTTGGCATCTGGGGAAGAAGCGAATACCACTTCAAGATCGTTAATTGCAGCTGCCGTTACACCTGCCGAAGGCTTAATTGGTGCAAGCGACCAGTTGCCGTCTGCTGTCGGGTTAATCGTTTTGTTCTCACGGATGTAATCAATGATAACTTGACGGTTCTCATCCGGTGCAGCCAAGACGATACGTTTACCGTCCGGGTTAGCCAGTTTGGACGAAGAAGCACGATAGTTATTCGTTGCCACGATGAATTTTTGTGCTGGATCAACCGGTTTACCATTGAAGCTCAAGTCTTTAATCCGGTTAGCTGATGCATTTACAATCGTTGCTTTACCATCGTATTTCGCTGGTTGAGTTACATCAATTTGGTACGTAACACCATCGATAACGTCGAAGTTATACGTTGGGAAGTCCATATTGACCAATTGTTGCTGTCCACCTTTTGCCGGATCGATCTGGTTAAATTGGCCAGCAGACCATTCCAACCATTCTTTCAGCTCAGCGCCATTAACCAACACAGCATGTACCGTATTTGGATACACGTACAAGTCAGCTACGTTTTTAATCGCAATGGTGCCTTTAGGGATATTCGTGTAGTACGAAGCACCTGAACGTCCGCCTGCTTTGAACGGAGCTCCTGCAGACAATACAGGGATATCTTCGTATTCTGTTCCTTGCATATGTTTTTCGACATACCATTTCTGTGCATTGGTTACGATCTGGATGGATGGATCATCCTGAACCAGTGCAAAGAAGCTGTTGATTGGAGCTGTCGTTTCGCCGACTGGGCCACGCACATACTCAAGCGTACCTTCATGTTCGTCATGAACAGCGTCAACGATCTCTTGATCAGCATCTACCAGAGCTTTTTTGTTAGCTGTGTCATAGATAGGGCGTGCCTCCACTTTGGAGTCTGCCACTTTCCACTTACCGTCTACCAGTTCCAGATCCAGATCGATAATTCCAAGGTGGTCACCCCAGAAGCCTGGTTCAACGGAAGGAACACCATTGATTGTACCTTTTTCAAGGTCTACACCTTTTTTACCGGCAAAATCAGCGCTCGGGAATACTTTATGGGCATGTCCGAACAGAATGGCATTAATGCCTTCAACCTGGCTCAGATACAATACCGAGTTTTCCATCAGATCCGTTTGCGGAATATCTTCAAAACCGGAGTGAGGAATAGCTACAATAATGTCGGCACCTTCAGCCTTCATTTTAGGAATGAATTTTTTCGCAGTAGCGATAATGTCTTTGGCAATGACTTTGCCTTCCAGATTAGCGCTGTCCCACTGCATTACTTGTGGTGGGACAAATCCGATGACACCCACCTTGATCGTGTGCTCTTTGCCACTCTCGTCGGTAACTTTTTTGTCTAAAATTTTATACGGGGTAAAGTAGTTCTTGTCATTCGTCTCATCGTCGTCACCGTCATCTACATAAACGTTGGCATTGATGTAAGGGAAATTCGCACCTTCCAACGTCATGTCGAGGAAGTCCAAACCATAGTTAAACTCATGGTTACCGATGTTTCCTGCATCATAATCGAGCAGGTTCATCGCTTTATATACAGGGTGAGTCTCACCCTTTTTGAGTGGATCAATCTTCGCTACATAATCCCCGAGCGGGTTACCCTGGATCAGGTCACCGTTGTCGAACAGCAAGCTATTCTTCGCTTCGTCACGGGCTTTTTTGATCAGTGTAGCTGTCTTCGCCAGACCATACTGGTCTGTCTCTTTGTCGGAATAGTAGTCATAGTTAATCAGGTTGTCGTGAATGTCCGTTGTTTCCATGATCCGCAATTTAACCTTGGTAGCGTCCGCAGCCGATACAGGTACCGGAAATACCGCAAGCACGTTTAATGCAACCAAAGCGGCAGTCAGGCTCGATAATACTTTTTTACTCTTTCTCAAAATAACCCCTCCCGGTTATGTACATTGAATCATGCATTAGTGGGCAAACGAATAAGCGCAGAAATGCGAAAGATCTCATGGGTTGTGCGTACTGATTTTCCGATCGTATGGTTCAGAATCTCAGGTTAGTTTATCTCACATGAACATCTATTCATATCTGTGCGTATCGTTTACATTCCAAATCATAACGCAATGTTCAGCCCTTGAAAAGCATTATTTTTTACGTTATCCGCACATACCTGCCCCAGTTTACAATAACATGCGTGATTTCGACATCTTTTGCATGTTTTTGGATGAAAATAGTTTACTCACGCTGTTAAAAACGTATATTACATGTGGCTTACATCTATATCCATATTAGCTGAATCGACCCATATCAAAAAACCGTGAAGCCTTCTGGCGTTCACGGTTAGCTATAACTTTTCCAAATAGTTGGCATGGCCTTCCTCTCAGAAAAGGTGATTTTCAATATGCGAAGTTACTGCTCCCACACCTGATGCTCATGATCCTTGCCGGTGTATTCAATCCGATTTGGGGTAATGTCCAGAATGACATAATTGGGATCGTTCGGGCCGTGAAACCAAGCTTTTAGTTCATCATTCCATACCTGTTCGCGCAAACCTTCATTTTTTGTCACTTCACACGTTCCTTCAATCTCGACCACTTCCTTGGAGCCACCTGCTTCATAACCTAACAAAAGGCTGACGTTCGGATTATTCTCCAGCTCCTCAACCTTGTGCGTACGGCGGTTTGTCGCCAGATGAATGTTCATTCCGTCGTTGAAAAGCGCCATATAGCGAGATTTCGGTTTACCATTCTCTACCGTGGAGAAACTGCAAAAAGGGTTGTTTTCCAATGCTTTTACAATGTTTTGTTCCAATTCAGTCTGGTTCATGGGAAGTGCTCCTTTCGATTTGGGGGATATTTGAAGAACCCAGTAGGCGGCCGTTACGGGTACGGATCGTTCTTTCGATCGCTGTTATCCCCAGATTTTTTGATTCCCTTTTCTCAAGGGAAAATCCGGTGATAAAGGCGAACGCTGCCGCTTCTACAGAATCGATTCCGTTCCCTCCACTACGTCTACCGCTCTTTCAAATGAAGGAGTGGGTAAGTTAAAGTTCAAACCGAAACCTATCAACGCCTAAACTTTTGAAGGTTTTGCTTCTTTAATTTTTATCCGCTCCATTGTTGTGTATAAGTACTGTCAGCTTACCTTAGGTATAATAAGCCTGTACTTATAGTGTACCCACCTCATCTATGGTGAATCCATGAACCCGTTCGTAAACGTGACGGTTTTAATTCAAATCTCCAAGATAAATGCGTGATGTATTCTTATTCTGCAACAACTCACCAATTGTTTTCGGATATAGGCGAACCTTGGACAGCTCTTCAAGTGGAATCCATTCTACAGCTACCTGATGGTCATCAGGACTGGAGCCTTCGAAGATCGTGGCTTTCGGATCAATCAATCTGCATTCAAAATATAATTCAACCTGGTGCACATCGGCATCCCACTCGGCAAATTCATGGTTTTTTCCGATATACTCCCGGATATGCAGCAGCTCTCCCACAGTCACCGCCTGTCCAATCTCCTCCAGACATTCACGGGCAACGGCATCCTTGAGCTCTTCGCCTTTCTCTTGTCCTCCGCCGGGGAAAACATAAGCGTCACCATATTGATCCTCCAACCGGATCACCAGCAAACATCCATCCTGTACAATAACAGCCTTCGCCGAATTACGTATCGGTTTCATGCTCTACTTTCACTCCTTACAAACTCGTATAGTTCGATCTCTGGCCCTCGAATACTGTAGCAATCATCTAGCAATTCCAGGAGCAAACAGATTAACTCCCTCAGATTCAAGCAACGTGCGTATCTCTTGAGCAAATGCTAGTGCATGAGCTCCGTCACCGTGGATGCAAATCGTCTCTGCCTTTATGGATACAGGTGTACCTTCCGTCGACACAACAATGCCCTCTTTCACCATACGCAGCACTTGAGCAAGAGCTTGTTCCGTCTGCTGAATGACAGCTCCTGGCTGACTGCGTGGGGTTAGCTTCCCATACGGGCTGTAGGTTCGATCTGCAAAAACTTCACTGACGCTGCGCAGTCCAATTCGATCCGCTGCTTCTATCATTGCACTGCCGGCCAGGCCATAGAGATACAGTTCCGGTTGTACTTTATAGATCGCCTCAGCGATCCCCTCAGCAAGCCGATCATCTTCAGCAGCCATATTATACAAGGCTCCATGAGGTTTCACATGATGCATACGCCCCCCGTATGAACGGACAAAAGCATCCAGCGCACCCATTTGATACACAACCATGTCATAAGCTTCCCTTGGTGTAATGTCCATACGTCTTCTGCCAAAACCCTGCAAATCAGGCAGACCGGGATGGGCGCCTATAGCGACTTGATGCTCCAATGCTTGCTGCACCGTTTGTCGCATCGTTGCCGGGTCACCCGCATGAAACCCACAAGCGATGTTGGCTGAAGTGATCAGAGGTAGAATCGACTCATCCGACTCCATCCGGTACACCCCATAACTTTCGCCAAGGTCACAGTTGATATCCACCGTGTTCATTGATGGTCCCCCATTTCTGCCAATCTCCTGCGAATCAACTGATCGGTTAGCCGCCACTCCAACTCCTGCTCTATAAATAGTTGCTGTGCTTCTTCATATGTAATCCGTTCAAAAGCAACCCGTGTCCCTGGTCTAGCCTGTGCCAGTATCGGCAAATCTACCCGGGCCACCTGTGCAATCACAGCATAGCCCCCAATGGTCTGATGATCGGCCATCAATATGATGGGCTGACCATCTGCTGGCACCTGAACTGTACCATAGGTGACGGCTTCAGACAGCCGATCCATTGGTTGACCGAGTTCCAGCTTCAGCTTTGCACCCTCCAATCGATACCCCATCCGATCCGATTGAGGAGAGATCACATATCGTTCTTTATGGAATCATTCCAGGCTATCTTCATTAAACGCTGCCCTGTCTTTGCCCGGCATGACACGAATAACAGGTTCAGCATGATATGCTGGCCATTCCCTGCTGGACAAGTACCAGGCAGGTGCATACATCCGCCGGTTGCTCTTCTCGGCTTCTACACTCCATCCATGCAACGCCGCTTGCGCTTCCCGAGAGGCTTCTCCCGCAGACAACCTGTCTCCCCCTTTCAGGGCACGGCCTTCAAACCCACCAAACCCTGTCTTAAGATCCGTGCTTCTACTGCCCATGATCTCAGGTACTGCGATTCCACCAGCAATCGCCAGATAAGACCGCAAACCGGAACGGCATCGCCCAAATCTCAGCACACTTCCAGCAAGCAACGCGACCGGACGCCATACTGGAACAGACAGACCATCCACGCTTGCCGTAAGATCGGCACCACATAAAGAGATCAGCCGATTGTCATGAAAACGAAGCTCCGGTCCCGTCATCGTCATCTCCAGCACAGCTGCATCACGGGAATTCCCAACCAGTGCATTGGCTGCTCTGGCTGCAAAGGTATCCATAACCCCACCCGGATGAATTCCATACCGGCGAAATCCCATTCTTCCTTCGTCCTGAACGGTGGATAACAAACCTGGGCGAATGACTTCAATACTCATCGTTCGCCCTCCTTTTGTTCCAGATACTCCTGAAGTGATATCGATGCAAAACGAACTCGATCCCCTGCTGCCAACAGACTTGGTGGATTTTCCGTCGGACGAAATAGCGCCAGCGGTGTGCGGCCGATACATTGCCATCCACCGGGAGTCGTCACCGGATAAACTCCCGTTTGTTTGCCACCAATGCCCACCGTTCCCGCCTCAACTCGAAGCCGAGGTGTAGGTCGTCTGGGTGTAGCAATCTTATCCGATAACCCGCCCAGATAAGGAAAACCCGGTGCGAATCCAATCATGTGAACCAGGTAATCGCCGGATGTGTGAATAGCTATGACCTCATCTGGCGTAAGCCCATGTTCAGTAGCGACATATTCCAGATCGGGACCCAGTTCACCACCATAACATACGGGAATAATGATCGTTCTGGGTTCACCCAGCGTTGCCTCTTCCATCTTGCTCAACTCATGAAGCAGCATTCCACATACCTCGTGGTACGGGGAAATCAACGGATCATAGAACAGTGTGACCGATGCAAACGAAGGTAGCCACTCCAAGATGCCCTGCGGTTGGCTCTTTTCCAGCAAAGCACATACCGACATCACCCTCCGGTGCACCGCTTCCGATATGGTATCCCCACAACGAATCATAACCCCTGTTTCGCCCAGAGGAGACAGCACATCCTCAGTCCATGAATACGACAGTCCAGTCATGCTATCACCCTCCTTGTCCACAAGTTTATAGTCCCTTGATTATTTTTTCTCCAAAGCCTGCAAAATAAGTGAACGGACAGCCGGAAAGGGCTCTGCTTCTTCTGTCCGTATGGCAAGATAGAGCGTCTGTAGAAAGACGCGCACATTCAAGCTCATCTGGCTGATCTCCAGAAGAGATTTCCCCTCCGTCTTGTCGTTTGGATTCAGTGAATCGAACCAAGACGAAATATCGTTTTGCTCCAGCAGATTGCGACGAAGGATGGTGACCACTGCATGAGCAATCCGCTGATCCTCATCATGGATGTAGACTACACTTGATTCGGTAATTTTCACAGTGAGCGCATGCAAAAGCTCCAGCAAGGTTGCCCGCTCCATATAAGGTGACTGTGCAAGATCTTCAACCGCATCTGCCGCGTGTGCCGGAGCGTGCGCCCAGCCCTTTTCATCGGCATAGCCACGAACATCTTTTTCATGCTCCAGATACGTGGTCAACCGATGATGAATAACCTCGATATCTTCCTTTTTCAGAAAAGGCCTCTGACGATCTATACTCAGAATTGGAGGCAGGAGCAGCACAGAGAAGGTTCGGGTAAACACACTGTCCGTGCCTTGTTCTCCAATACCATGAAAAAGGTGCTGATCATCCAGCGCCATCTGCAATAGCTGACTGAGCTGTTCTTCCGAGAATACGCCCTGTCCAATCCAGGTCGCAAACGTAACATAGATCAGTTCATCCCGCAGAACCGGGTCTGGGCTGCCAATATGCTGCATCATATGTAGAGCCAATTCGTAAGGATGTTCTACTTCATGGGCGGATAAATTAGCCGACTGAATCTGCCGCAATTTCTGTTCTAATGCCAGAGCATCCATCGATCATAACTCCTTGGAGGAATTCAGATGCACGCTGCAATTGTATAGCTCGCATTGCCAAGAATTCGTTTCCCAAGAAATCCGGGTGATCGACGTGTTGGACAGCTTTGCGCTCACATCAAGTTCAGGCACCAAACCTCGCAGTGTATTACGGAGAATGGCACCATGGCTGACAACGATCACTCTCCCACTGGGATGCTGACGTACAATATCTTCTATCGCGGCACTGCCCCGAATCGTACCTGCATCCGCAAGCTCCCGACCTAAATCCAGAGTGTTCCAATCCGCTCCCCATTTGGCTAGACGTTCAGCTTCGGTCGTACCCTCCACCTGCCCACCGCCCATTTCACGCAACCTCGGGTCCAAATGAATCTCCTGTATTCCCAATCGATCTCCAATGATACGAGCCGTCTCACTTGCACGCTCCAGGTCACTTGCATAGATGGCATCCCACGTTTCCTCACTCAGTCTTGCAGCAAGCAATAGTGCCTGTTCTCTTCCTTCCTGATCCAACGGATTATCCGTTTGTCCCTGCGAACGTTTTTCCTTATTCCACGCCGTGCTTCCATGGCGAATCAATGCGATCTGTGTCATTGCTGTTCCTCACCTTTACCTTTTTCTATGCGTAATTCATCATCTGTAAAATGTTTTCGTGCCTTCGGCTTGGCAAATTTGCCGCCATTATATTGGTCCGAACCATTTCTCGGAATGGAAAGACTGTTCCATGCAGTTTCTTTGAGCATTTTGGCTGCATAGATAATCTGCCCCACATGATAAGGGTAATGCGCCAATTGCCGGATGATTGCCTCCATGACGATATGTCCTTCATTGCGAATATATATAATATGAGACAGTTGCTCCGGTGTAAAAGAACGAATGGCTCCAAGCAAACAGTTCCAGCCTTCCTCCCATTTGGCGAGCAGCTCTTCCCGGGTCGAAATATCATTCACAAATTCCGCATCACGTTCACGCCACGGCTTTTCTCCATCGGTTGTCAGCACATCCGTCCAACGGGACAGCATATTGCCCCATAGATGCTTCACAATAACCGCAATGCTGTTGGCATCTTCATTCCAGGATTGAAATAACTGCTCGGATTCCAGTTGCTCCATGGCCTTCTCCCCAAGCTGCTTGTAATACAAAAATTGCTTCTCGGCTGTATCCAGAAATACCTGATTCATATCCACACGTTCACAACCCTTCGCAAAATGTGTTTATTCAGGAAAAGAAAACGTCCCGTCATCATTCGGTTCAAAGGAAATAACTTTCCGTACAGCATCCAAATTAAGTTCACCATAGATATGTGGAAACAGTTCATTCAACTCATACAGGTCCTCATACACCAGTTCCGGCTTCAAGGCCCTCTCATCAATGCCAATCAATAACAAATCCGTACGCCCTTGATAAAATTGAGCCGCTACCCATGGAATCTGTTCTTTAGTGGAACAATGAATGAAACCGTCCGTCTCCAGGCTATCGGGTGCATACACGCTCTGCTTGGATACCTGCTCCCATACCGCTTGGGAAATAATACTGTAGATCATTGTTCCGCCTCCTTCAATTTCTTCTATGTATCCTGCATGTCATTGGAAGTATTATAGATCATCCCGGATACGGGAGTACAATTTTTGATCCGTAAACACACCTTTGATCTTCAATTGTTTACGCATCAAACCTTCATATGACATGCCCAACTTCTCCATCACTCGTGCAGAACCGATGTTGCCTGCATTGCATTTCCCCTCCAGCCGATTGCAGTCCAGTTCTTGAAAACAGTATTCATCAATCGGCTGCATCGCTTCTGCGGCAAGGCCTTTGCCCCAGCAACTGCTGGCAATCGCGTACCCCAGTTCAGCACTTTGCATGGATTCATTCAGATGAAAAATGCCACCTCGCCCGATCAACTTCCCCGTTTCCTTCAGAATAAAGGCCCATATATAGACCGTTTTCTTCTCATAATTGTCTAACACTCTTTGAATATATTGGACAGAATCATCCAACGTCTCATGACAGTTCCACAGACTTTGCTGACTCACTTTAGGATCGGAGGCAAACCTAAAATAATCATCGAGGTCGTTGAGCGTAAGACGTCTCAGTACCAACCGATCTGTCTCAAACTCGGGTGATTCCGTAAAAAGCTTATCTACATTCACTTAAGTCCCTCCCCATTATCAAGCCTTCTTATTTCTCAGGAAATAACGATCCATCCCATACACGCACAGAATGCCAACAGCATACCGCAATAGATCCATTACCAAAAATCCACGTCCCAAAATAAGCGCACCCAGTACCGTTGAACGCACTTCGTTCAGCAAAGGGGTCTGAATCATTTGCGAACATTCGACGGCCCAGCTAAAAATCAGGCTCACGATTAACGCCAACTCTTTGCTGCGATTAATCCAAACCATGCGTACCCCAAAATAAATCATAGCCGCCCACAAGGCATCTCCAAAATGCTCATGCACAAAATTCGGTAAAAGTTCTCCAAAGCGTCTGGACGCCAGTCCTGCCGCCATGGTTATGATCACTGCGATGAAATAAATCAGCCTCTCTTTGAAAAATGCCTTCATCATGGATCAAATGCCTTCATCAAGCACTTTTAAAATAAAGTCCGTTTTGGCAGCGGTATACGCTTCTCTGTCATCCTTATTCTCATCAGCAAGTTTAGCTTTCAAGGCCGCGTAAACCTCTACCAGATCCGGACGCTGTCTTAGCACATCCCGGAACTGGATTTGGCGATCCCAACGTTCCTCGCCTGGGCGCATCAAATGAAGATGTACAGCCCTCTTACCATCCTTCACTCTGACCCAGAAACGTCTATAGTCCCGACCATCCAGTTCAGGCGGAACGTAGTTCCAGCCTACCGGATTCAGCTGAGTGGCAATCAAGTCCATGTCCTCCCACGACTGCACCTCTCCCATCAAATCAATAATGGGCTTTGCGGGCAATCCGGGAATTGACGTGCTTCCGATATGTTCAAATCGATGAATATTGAGTTGCTGTAATAGTTCTCTGAGCTGGCGAATCTCTTCCTGAGCCTGTAGGCCCCACATAGGGTTGGCTTCAACAATCTCTACCGATTCTGTCGCCCATTTAGGCCAATTTTCCGGTTGCATATGAACTGTCATTCAGATGCTCCCTCCTTTGCAGGACTGAATTTCAATCGGTATTCTTCTAGGTACTTCGAATGGGCTCGTGCTTATAATTGAAGAATTCAGTTTTCATCACATCCAATTTTTTATACTTAAAAGGGGCGTATATCTACGCCCCATCTGTTTCTGTTCACGATGATGAATTTACCTCAATTGATATATTTCATTCGTTGAAACTTTATTTTACCGTCACCGGTATAGTAACTTTTTTATTGCCCCATTTGGCGGTAATGGATGTTTTGCCCTTACCCACGGCCACAATCTTACCACCTGTTACTGTGGCTACACTTGGTTTGGTGCTGCTCCACACGGCACTGCTCGTTACAACCGTGGTTTTGCCTGTATCATACTGCGCCATCACACTCAGTGTTGTACTTGCTTGTGGCGATAAGACGAGTGTTTTCTGGCCTGTGATCAGCTTTTTGAGCAAAGGAACAACGGTAACCTCTGCCTTTATTGTCTGATTTTGATAAGTTCCTGTCAAGGTGGCTTGTCCTTCCGTCAGTGTTTTGACTGTACCATTCTTGACGATGGCTACATTATTGTTGGAAGAGGTCCACGTTACCTGTTTCGAAAGATTAATCGTTTTCCCATTGGCATATGTACCGATTACCTTCAACGCTTTCGATTTCTTAATATTCAGCTGCATGACAGCAGGAGTTACTTCGACTTTGGTAATCTCGTCCGTGATTGCTACGGGAACTTTAACCGTCTCTGAGCCATATTTGCCTTGTAACAGCACTCTGCCAGGCGTGATTCCTTTGATTTTACCACTCTCCAGCACAGCGGAAGCACTCGATACCGTCCATACGATCTCGGATGTGACGTCTTCTTCCTTGCCGTTTGCACGCACAATGCTTACTTTAGGCAGCGTACTTTCACTACCTTTGACAAAATTATAGGAACTTGGCGAAGCTTTGATGCTTTTAATTTTATCCTGAACCTTAACCACCAATTGCGCTTTGGCGCCATCTACCTGTGCATATATCGTTGCTTCTCCTGCTGCCACAGCCTTCACTTTGCCTTTAATAATGGTGGCAACAGCTTCGTTACTCGTGGACCACGTGACGCCTCCCGTAACATCCTGCTTGTTATCAAACCCTTCAATAACCGCCATCACTTGAAGTGTAGTTGTCTGGGATACACTCATCTGTTGCGGACTACTGTTGGTAATCTCGATAGATGTCACGTCACCCGTGGCTGCTAGGGCAAACGAAGGAGCCAGTAATGCCAATACTAAAATAAAGGCCAAGCTGCCTCGTATTGCTAATTTCATTCCACTCATTGCAATCTTCATCTCCTGTAATCCAATATTTTACTTCTATTATATTATATCGGAAACTCATTACATAAAAATGAATCAGGTTGGAGCAGAATCGCGGATAAGAGGAACTTTCGACATTTGTTACTTGCTACAGCCAGCCCTCCCCCTACATTCCAAAATAAGTAGAGGCATTCTTCAAGTCATATGGAAGTGACTGAAGAATGCCTCTTTATTCAGAATAAGAACGGGATTGTAACAGGCTGCAATCCTAGTTTAATACAATAAATGTTTTGAAATAATCAGGATGGATACGATGAGCAAAAAGAACATGACCAGCAGCAGCTCGGGAAATCTTTTACTCATGTTCAGCTCTTTCTACCGAAGAAACCGTTGTACGAATAAGCTGCAGAACCTTGTCAACGGCGTTGTCCGTTCCACTCGCCCTCATATGGCCCACCATACGATCCCTCTCCATATATACAAGGTTAATATCTCGCAGGAATGTCTGAGCAGTCAACTCCTCTTCCTGGAGGACCCTTGCATAACCTCGCTCCTGAAAATACTTCGCGTTCAGCGTCTGTCCAACACGTGACCCGCCGTTGGCATGGGGAATCAGGAGCATCGGCTTCCGCAGCAACAACCACTCATGGATCGCATTGGAGCCAGCACGTGACACGACCATATCCGCCATAACCATTAAATCCGCAAGTTCTTCATGCACATATTCAAATGCCTTGTAGCCTGCAAAACTTGGGAAGGATGAGTTCAATTTACCTGTACCACATATATGAATGATTTGATAACGCTTGAGTAGATCCGGCAGTGTTTCAAGTACCATACGATTAAGCTTTTCCGAGCCCTGACTGCCACCCATAATCAACAGAATAGGTCTGTCGGAGACAAATCGGCAAAAATGAATCCCCCGTGCTCGGCTGCCAAGCTTCAACTCCTCCCTGATTACAGGTCCCACGTACATCGTCTTTCCTGAACCTTTCGTGGAGGCGAACGCCGCGGTATCCATAAACGTAGTACACATCATTTGGGCGTATCGCCGTGACAGCCTGTTGGCCAGACCCGGATGTAGATCCGGCTCCAGAATCAGCACCGGAACCCGGTTCCACCTGGCACCCACTACAGCAGGAACAGCTACGAATCCCCCTAATGAAAAGCAAACATGAGGTTTAATTCGTAAAATGAGCAGATAAGATTGCAGCACTCCAAGTATAATTTTGAATACATCGGAAACATTCGCCCACGCCCAATACCTTCTCAACTTGCCTGTTGCAACCGCATGATAGTGAACAGCCGGGATTTTGCCGATTAATTGACGTTCGATGCCATGCTTGGAACCGATATAATGGATCTCCCATTGCTCCTGAAGCAATCTGGAGATCAGAATGAGATTAGCTGTTACATGACCGGCGGAGCCGCCTCCTGTAAATATGATCCTCCGCTTGAACACAGAAATCCCCCTCTCCACAGCATATCGCGAACCTCTGCCTTGGTCATGATGACATCCTCCGAATGATATCCTCTGCCAGGAAGAATAGATGTCCCACAACCCTCTTTATCCGTTAATTCGGGTGCAGGAGAGGCGGTGACAACAAAGTAGGACTTCTCCGCTTCCACTTCCCTAACGTTTTCCCAATCTGAAATCAGTGTTTCATAAAGCCGTTCACCCGGACGGGCACCGATAAAATGTATCGGGACATCCTTTTGTCCCGCATCCTCTGCCAAAACCCGTGCGATATCCGTTATTTTGCAGGATGGCATTCGGGGTACAATAATCTCACCGCCCTCACATTGCTCCATGGCCGACAGGAGAATTTCCACGGCGTCACCAAGAGGAAGAAAAAAACGTGTCATTCTGGAATCGGTAACGCTAAGTGGCTGCTTCAACTCAAGCTGGCGTTTGAATAACGGTACTACGCTCCCCGTGGATCCAAGAACATTCCCGCTTCGTACACAAGCAAAGCTTGTAGCGGAACGACTGTCAGCCAATAAAATCAGTTTTTCCCCGATGGCTTTGGTCATCCCGTACATACTGGAAGGATTCGCTGCCTTGTCCGTAGAGACATATACCACCTTCCGCACGCCATACTCGATTGCAGCATCAATGACGTTCTGCGTTCCGATAATATTGGTTTTAACCGCACAATCCGGTTGGTCCTCGCAGACCGGAACATGTTTAAGCGCCGCAAGATGAAAGACATAGTCTACATCCTTGCAGGCACCTGCAAGCTCCCATCGGTCTCTGATATCCCCCAGTACAAACTTCACTCTCGGGTCAGAGACGGCTTGTCTCATTTGAGCCTGCAGCGATTCATTTCGTGAGAAAATACGTATCTCTTTTGGCTCCTGAACGAGCAATTGTTTGACCAATTCTTCTCCCCATGAGCCTGTGCCTCCCGTTATTAAAAAGGTTTTATTGAACATCGGATATCCCTCCATGAATTAAGTTCTGATTTGGTGATAGGCCTATCCTAAGGCAATTGTGTTACATCAGTATGACAGGGGAACAATTGGCTTTTCCCAACGTGAACAAGCTCTAATTCAGGTTGCTTCTCACACAAAAAAACACCACCATTTGCATGGTGGCATCCTTAATTAACGTTGTATTAAAGGTAAAGAAAAATAAAACATAACTTTTCCATCGGCTACACTAAGGCCATAGTCGGCATGGTGATTCTCCAGAATCGTCCGGGCAATAGACAAGCCCAGTCCCGTGCCGCTAAACTTTTTGCTGCGCGAACTATCCATTACATAGAAGGGCTCCCAAACCTGATCCCACTGTTCATGCTCTTCCTTATCCGTTTCATTGGCGATACCGAAATGTGCCGCTTCCTCTTTCAGTTCAAGTGTAATGGTTATTCGGTCACCGCTTGTATATTTCACCGCGTTGGTCATCCAATTGTGCAGAACGGACTCCAGCTTCCGTCGATCAGCCAGCACCCATGTCTCGGCAGTCCATCGATCCTCCACTTCCACATGCAAGCCATGCTGCTGAAATACGGTTTCATAGGTATGAAGTGTCTCCGTGAGCAGTTGGCGAAGATCAACAGGTTCAAAATCATATACTTCGGCCTGCAGACGGGATAACTCCAACAGACGGTCAATTAAACCAGCCAGCTCTTCGCTCTGTTGCTGGATTACCCTAGCATAGGTTCCGTCATCCAGGCCATCTTGAATGCCAGAGGCATAAACTCGAATCAGGGAGAGCGGTGTTTTCAACTCATGCGAGATGTCCGAGATGAACGTTCGCAGGTTAGCATTTTTCATTTCCAAAGAATGTTGCGCCTGCTGCAATTTGTCGCTCATCACATTGATGCTGCGTCCTAAAGACTCAATCTCATCACCTGTCTTTATATCCACCTTTGCAAACGATAAATTGGAAATGGCTTCAGCCGTTTCGCTTAGTTTTGCGAGCGGTTTAACGATCCGGGCGGTATACAGCACGGAAAGCAGGATAAGCAACAGCAGCATGCCGAGCCATATGTACGCATTGAACTGATTAATAATTCGAATCGTCTCCGATGAATGGGAGATGGATTCGCCAACAGCAAACACGGTATCCCCCACCTTCACAAAGTTCACCAGAAAGCTTGATTTCAACTTGGTTTGATCATAGAATTTATTAACCCGGGCACCCTCACGCAGCGCAGAGATACTCTCTTCTGTCAGCCAAAATTTACTGAGGGCAATTCCCTTGCGGTTATATTGAAATAACAGTTGATCGTTAATATCATTCACACTATCCTTCAACGAAGCATAAGCGATAGCGACCTCGTATTGCGTTTCAAGGCTCTCAATCTGTGATATTGGAACGCCGTGTTCTGAAGCAGAGATTTCGGTCGTTAACTCGGCCAACTTCTGCTTTTCTGATACAAAAAATAGCTAGGCAGGAAAAACGTATTGACGATAAAGGATAGGAAAAAGACAACACACAATGCACCGATAATGCGCACGAGCAGTTTTCGGGTCAGTTTACTCATTTTGATCCTCTAGGCAGTAGCCCATTCCCCGGTAGGTTTTGATCGAATCTTCTCCAATTTTCTCACGCAGTCTGCGGATATGAGTGTCTACGGTGCGTTCCTCGCCGAAATAATCGAAACCCCACACCTGATCCAGCAAAATTTTACGGGTTACAATCTGCCCCTTATTCATTCCCAGTACCTTCATTAATTCGAATTCCTTATGGGTTGCCCCTACATCAACTCCACCACGGTAGATCTTCTGGCCTTCCAGATCCAAGGTCAGTTCTCCCACAATAATCTTGGAGGAAAGTTGCAGCAGCTTCTTTACACGCAATAGCAGGATACGCGAGTCAAACGGCTTGCGCAGATAATCATCCGCCCCGGCCTTCAAGGCAACAAACTCATCATCTGATTCCCCTTTGGCTGTCAGCAGCAGTACCTTCGCCCGACTCGTACGCTTGATTTCCCGGCACACCTCGACACCGCTGCGACCTGGCATCATCCAATCCAAAACCGCCAAATCGATTTGATTATTATAAAAGAGATTCAGGGCTGCTTCCCCATCCTCGGCCAAAAACACTTGAAAGCCCTCTTTAACGAAATAGGCTTTTAATATTTGCAGCATCAGCGGCTCATCATCCGCGAGCAGCAGGTTCATATCTGCGCCTCCTTTCCAAACTGGATTCTACTATACAATCTGTACGTTACAGCTGTGTGACATACCCTTCTGGTTTTTCCCTTTTCCACATCCTATACTGCGGCCTCCGTAACACAAAAGCGCTGAACACTCTCCACTGGTCCCAACATCACAGGCAAAACAAAAAGGAACCCCCACAAGGGTTCCACTTTTTACTTCTCCACACAGGTAATCTGTTTAATTCTCTTCATCCTGGTGAGGCATAACCAAATATTCAGCACCGCCCATATAAGGCTGAAGTGCAGCTGGAATACGAATGCTTCCATCCGCCTGCTGATGATTCTCCAGCAATGGGATCAGTATACGTGGCGAAGCCACAGCCGTATTGTTCAACGTATGGCAGTATGCAAGCTTACCTTGGGCATCACGACAACGAATATTCGAACGCCGAGCCTGGAAGTCATGCAGATTCGACGACGAATGTGTCTCCCCGTACGCATTGCGGCTTGGCATCCAGGTCTCAATATCGTACTGTTTGTACGTTTTCTGCGACATATCCCCTGTACACACAGCCACTACACGATAAGGCAGTTCCAGCAATTGCAGTAATTCCTCGGCGTGTCCCGTAATCTCCTGTAGCATTCGCTCCGATTCTTTCGCATCCGGTGCACAGATAATGACTTGTTCCACTTTGGCAAATTGATGCACCCGGTACAATCCGCGTACATCCCGCCCGCCTGAGCCAACCTCACTGCGGAAACATGTCGATGTGGCTGCCAGCTTGATTGGCTCCTGTACATCCACAATCTCATCCGCATAATACGAAACCAGCGGCACTTCCGATGTTCCCACCAGCCACTTGTTCTCGCCCACTAATTCATAGACCTGATCCCGTCCTGTGGGGAAGAACCCCGTGTTCAAAAGGGTATTCTCCCTCACCATCAGAGGAACTTCCATTGGCGTAAATCCATGCTTCAGCAGCAGATCAAGCGCAAGTTGCTGTACAGCCCGGTGCAGGAGCAGCCCTGCTCCTTTGAGCACATAGCTTCGTGTTCCGCCGATTTTCACCCCACGTGGGATGTCGATTAGGTCATGCCGTTCACCGAGCTCTACGTGATCCTTGGCCTCATAATCGAATACCGGCAGCTCACCCACACGTCTCAGCTCCACATTATCCTCATCCGATGCACCCACTGGCGTGTCCGGCGATACAACATTGGGTACCAACCATTGCAGCCTTGTCACTTCCTCTTGCACAACGGCAAGCTTGGCTTCAACTTGCTCTAACTGACCATTCAGCTGTTTCACCTGTTCCCTTAAACCCTCGGCTTGTTCACGCTCACCAGCTTGCATCAGTCTGCCAATATCTGCAGATAACGAATTACGTACTCTACGTCCTTCTTCCGTTTCCAGTAAAAGTGCTCTGCGCTCCTCGTCCCGTTCCAACAATTCGCGAATACTGATATTCATTCTCTTGCCAACTGCCGCAGCTTGCACCTCTTCTGCATGCTCCCGAATCCACTTCATTTCCAACATGGTCACCGTCTCCTTTGGCTGTAAAAATACAAAGAGCGCCCTCATCCCTTGGGACGAGGAGCGCTCTGCTCGCGGTGCCACCCAACTTGCCAAACCAGAATATTCTGGTTCAGCCTCTTGGTCCGCGATAACGGGCGGTTCCGGTTAACTTGGGGAATGGTTCGCTCCCCTGGCGAAAACGCCTCCGAGTTGGATGCTCTTCAACGGCATGGTCCGATCTGTAATTGTTGTTTTTCAGTATATACGAACTTTAGCCTCCATTGCAAGTTATCCGTGCACACCCTTACATGTCCTGTTATGATAGAGATTGTTTGTTTTTAGGAAATACTCCTGAATGGCAGACTTACTACATAACATAATATCTAGAAGGAGTTTTTCTTCATGAAAAAATTGCTTTGGATTGGATGCTTATCCTATTTCCTCATCGGACTTGCCCATGTGGTTCTCGGCTCCATCCTACCCGTTGCTCTTGAACATTATGGCAAGGATTATAGTCAGGGAGGCACACTGATATTTGCCCAATTTGCCGGGTTCCTGGGTGGTGTATTGTTATCTCCGTGGTTGAATAAACGCTTCGGGAAACGAGGCGGTCTATTAATTGCCGCAGCTCTGCTCTGCATCGCAGAGTTATCCTATATGCTGCTGCCTCCTTGGGGCTGGATGTTCGTCATTGCACCTGCAGCCGGATTCGGATTCGGTATGATAGAAGCTGTCATCGGTACAATCATTATTGCTGCAATTAAAGATAATACGGCGGTTGCCATGAGCCGACTTGAAGTGTTATTTGGTATCGGCGCCATGGTCATGCCTCTCATTGCAAGCGGTCTGATTTCTGCCGGGTACTGGCGCATGTCGTTCCTCGTGGTTGCCGTCTGTGCAGCGATGACTTTTATCTTCTGGGCCAAAAGTTCATTCGGTGAGCTGGACAACGAGCTGAGTCGCCGTAGCTCAGAGCAGACTCCTGTACACACTCACGCTGTTGAATTGCCAAATGAAATGAATCCTACAGACATTAAACCTACTCGTTCAACCTATCACGGCCGTAATTTGGCTCTTCTGTCTTTATTTGTTTTATTTTTCTTTCTCTATGTCGGCACTGAAATGAGCCTTGCCAACTTCATGCCAGCCATTCTGATTGAGAAAATGAACATGAAGGAAGCAGGTGCTGCACTTAGTGTTACCTGCTTCTGGATCGCCATGTCTGTTGGACGACTTTTTGCCGGATATATTGCGGAGAAATTCCAATATCGCGTCTACGTTCTGTACAGTTGCCTTGCAGCAGTTGTACTGCTGATGATCTTTCCTTTTACCAACCAGATCTGGTCGGCATTTCTGATCATTCTGTTGCTCGGGCTCGCATTATCGGGCGTATTCTCCATTGCCCTCGTCTTCGCCAGCAAAATGCTGCCTGGAACAGAAGAATCGACGCCCAGCATCCTGATTGCATCAGGTGGGGTTGGTGGTGCCATTCTGCCTTTGGTTACAGGCTGGAGTCTGGACCATCTGGAGGTTAACCAGTCGGCATGGATGCTTGCCATTTTTGCAGTTGGTCTGCTGATTATCAGCGTGATTGCGTATCAATGGCAGCGTAGGCATACCGTGAGTTCAGCATCGTAATATCTACCGAACAGAAGATAAAATTAAATTCAATTAATCATAGTTGTAAAAAGTTAGGCGTCGTAGCGTGAATGCTACGACGCCTTTTTTGATTTGAAAATGCACAATTACTTCTTTATCTTAGACCAGTGGACGATTGCCCAGGAAATACTTTCAGATGCTCTAAATCGGAACTAACGTTATTTAGGTTGAAGGGACTACACTCCCTTTATCCTTAATGAATTTACCAAATACATATCGAACGAGTGGTCCCAGAATAATGATTTGGTAAGGAAGCGCCAGGCTGAAATTACGAGCAATCGTATGAAGATACGTATTTAGTACGGATGCTCCACTTAACTGATTCGCAAGGTAAGCGGAAATCATTCCGTACAAGGACATGATCAGAACCATTCCAATTACCATGAAAAATGACATAGCGAGCACGCCCAAAATTTTATTGGATTTGTCAAAAGGTAAGGAAAATGCAATTTTTCTCGCTACAGGTCCAACAATGAAGGACTCCACCAGGAACGCAATGATAAAACACAATATGAATTGAAGCAGTATATCTAGCGCGGACATCTTGCTCAATAACCCATTGTGCCATAAATTGAAAGTCATCATGACGACGACCATCCCTGTGCACATCATCATTCCAAAAATAATCTGTTCTTTCTTCGTTGTTGGCAAATCTCTCATCCTCTCTGTTTACCTTCGTAATTATAGAGATAATGACCCCCTCCTCATAAGTGAACATTCTGTGAACAATTATAATTTTTCCAAATTAAAATCTTATTTGACAACCTCGTAGTACAGCCCTATGATATCCCTTAAAATGGTAGAAAATATTCGCTACATATAAGGAGGATTTTGATTATGAGTTTTCAAAAGCGCATTGACCACGTCGGCATTGCCGTTCGTGATCTGGAGACCACGCTGCGTTTCTATACGGAGATTGTTGGTCTTGAATTGAAAGACCGGGTAACCCATACCAACGGTGTCATTCAGCTCGCCTTTCTCGGCTTCAACGGAAGCGATGAGACCGAGATTGAGTTGATTCAGGGATACAGCGACAAGCTGCCTTCCGAAGGTACGGTGCACCATTTTGCCATCCATGTCGATGACCTTGATTCTGAGTACAACCGCATTAAGGCAACTGAGGCCGAATTTATTGATGGTGAGATGATTACACTGCCTAACGGTTACCGTTATTTCTTCATCTATGGACCTGAAAAGGAATGGATTGAGTTCTTCCAGCGCTAAGAATTGGAGCTGATTTATGAACATTTTAATTACCGGCGCAGCCGGAAAAATTGGACGTGACTTGTCCCAACACTTGTCAGAAGCATTTCACCTTCGACTAACGGATTTGAATATCAACAGACTACATACGTATCAAGGGACAAGCCATGAGATCATGACACTGGATGTGACAGATCCCGAAGCCTGTCAGCACGCTTGCGAAGGCATGGATGTGGTTGTACATCTGGCGGGAGATCCTTCCCCGCATGCCGGATTCTATGAATCGTTGTTGGATATTAATATCAAGGGAACATTTAATGTATTCCGTGCAGCTAAGGACCAAGGTGTGCGGAGAGTCATTCTGGCAAGCAGTGCACAGACGATCGAGGGGTATCCCATTGATGCTCAAGTCTATCCGGACATGCCGACACGCCCACGGAATTTGTACGGAGTTAGCAAATGTTTTGGTGAATCGCTCGCTTCCTATTTTGCGTATACCGAAGGTTTACAAAGTGTAGCAGTACGTATAGGTGCATATGATGATTTTCAACCAGATGGACCCGCGCTGGAGGCAAGGGATATGAGCGCGTATATTAGTCCGGCTGACTTGTGTGATTTGATGTTCAAAGCCATTACAACTACAGATCTGGAGCCCTTCACCATACTGCATGGAATCTCGAATAATCGGTTTAAACGATTGAATCTGGAAACCACTCAGAAACAGGTAGGATATGACCCGAAATCCGATGCTTTTGCACTCAGTCAGATTTCCTTATATGATTCGCCACGTTAATTATTGAAAAGAACACATCTAGAGAGGTCGTTATACGCATGTATAATGGCCTCTTTGATTCATTCATACGTGCTCCAATCCAGTTCCTGACTGGACATGCATGGGCCTCTGGCCTATAATTACACCTAGTAATGCCCGTAACTTCATAGTTTCCCAGGGGAGTCGGAATAGGCCGGCTGAGAGTGTATCCCACCAAGATACTGACCCTTAGACCTGATCTGGATCATGCCAGCGTAGGAATCGGAGTATATCGAATTGGCCCAGCCTCTTTGCTGAGTGCCACATCTCTAACGCCTGCACGCGTCCCGGATTAACGGGGCGCTTTTTTTAATGTTCTTTTATATAGCCAGAGAGCTAAAAAAAGTGACGTCATCCGGATCATAGCTGGTATAAATCTGTCGATTTATGCAAGAAGCTTGGATATGAAGCCAAGGAGTACCCCGCGCCACTGGCCGGACAACATGAAGGAGAGAAATGAAGATGAGATGGCGTAAAATGATGGGCCTAATGCTCTTGTGCGTACTACTAGTGGCTGTGGCCGCATGTGGCGGCAAAGAAGCTGCACCTTCAGGAGAAAATGGCAGCAGCAACACCGAAAACAGCAATGAAGGTGACAACGCAGCCCTCAAGGACGTTAAAGTGGTGCTGGACTGGACACCAAATACAAATCATACCGGCCTGTATGCGGCCGTAGATCAAGGTTTTTACAAAGCCGAAGGCTTAAATGTCGAGATTGTACAGCCAGGTGCTGGAGGCGCGGATACGATGGTAGCTTCGAACGAAGTGCCTTTTGGCGTAAGTTATCAGGAGAGTGTAACCCAGGCCCGCACACAGGGGGTACCGCTCGTGTCCATCGCTGCAGTCATTCAGCATAACACGTCCGGATTTGCCGCTCCGGTGGATCGGAACATCAAATCTCCCAAAGATTTTGAAGGCAAAACCTATGGTGGCTGGGGCTCCCCGGTGGAAGAAGCTGTAATGCAGTCCATTATGGAAGGCGAAGGCGCCGATGTATCCAAAGTAAAAAATATTAGCATGGGTGATGCAGACTTCTTCACCGCTGTGAAACGCGATATCGACTTTGCCTGGATTTTCTACGCATGGACGGGCATTGAAGCCGAACTGCGCGGCGAACCGATCGACATGCTGTATGTAAAAGATTATTCCGAAGCTCTGGACTACTACACACCGGTACTCGTTACCAATGAAAAGACGATTCAGAACGATCCCGAGCTGGTTAAAGCGTTCTTGAAAGCGACTTCCGAAGGATATCAATATGCGATTGAACATCCCGAAGACGCTGCCAACATTCTGATCAAGGCTGTACCGGATCTGGATAAGGATCTTGTACTCGCAAGCCAGAAGTGGCTGAGTCCAAAATATCAGGATGACGCACCGCGCTGGGGTGAGCAGAAGCAGGAGGTATGGCAGAACTACACGGATTGGATGTTTAGCAAAAAACTGCTCGATGAGCAGGTAGATGTATCCAAGGCGTATACGAACGAGTTCTTACCCCAATAAAATTATCCATATAAAATGAACTTAGTATTTATACGAGGACGAAGAGGACAGAAATAACGTGAAAAAGCGAAGCGTTCGCCTTTATCACCGGATTTTCCCTTTGGAGAAGGGAATCAAAAAAATCTGGGGATAACAGCGATTGGAAGGTTATTCTGTCATCGAAGTGGCAAGTGTAACAGTCATTAGTTCATTTTATACATTTCGAAAGGAAACGTGATCTCTCATGGCAAGCACACTACTTAGCATTCAAGTCATTCCCAAAACGCCAAATGGCGAAAATTCCTATCCTTATGTTGATCGTGCCATTGAAGTTATTCAGCAGTCCGGCTTGAAATATCAGGTTAATCCACTGGATACCACGATGGAGGGAGAACTGGAGGAACTGCTCGAGGTTGTCCGCAAAATGCACGAAGTTCTCGTGGAAGCTGGCAGCCCAAGCATCATCTCACAGATCAAGATCGCCCATAGCCCAAGCGGCTTCAGCATGGACACCCTGACGGAGAAATATCGCTAATGCATGCCTATTGGAAAAGCGTATGGCCGCCCTTTGTGGCGGTTATTCTCTTTATAGCGATATGGCAGGGAGCTGTCTCCCTGTTCCATATTGAGAAATGGATGCTGCCTGCGCCTTCAGACATCGCCCATGAAGCAGCGTCCCAGGCCGAGCGACTTGGCATGCATGCATGGGCAACAATCCAGCTGACATTGATTGGGTTTGCAGCAGGTACACTTGTGGGATTACTGATTGCGATGGTGCTGCATCTGATTCCATTTTTGAAATCTGCACTCTATCCATTACTTATTCTTAGTCAAAATATACCGACCATTGCGCTTGCTCCGCTCTTGCTGATCTGGTTCGGATTTGGGCTGCTGCCCAAACTAATTACCATCATTCTGGTCTGCTTCTTCCCGGTGGCTGTAGCTGCCATGGACGGATTGACCCGCACCGATGCGGCCATGATGAACTATATGCGCATGGCTGGTGCAAAACGCGGCCAAATTTTCTGGAAGCTCGAACTTCCACATGCATTGCCCTCGGTGTTCTCGGGTATTAAAATTGCCGCTACGTACAGCGTCATGGGTGCGATTATCGCCGAATGGATCGGTGCAGATAAGGGTATCGGTTATTATATGATGCTGCAAAAATCAGCCTATCGGACGGATCGTCTGTTCGTGGCAATCATGATTATTGTGGCATTGAGTCTGCTGCTCTTCCTGCTCATTGCGCTACTGGAAAAGCTGCTCGTACGCTGGCGTCCACAAAAGCGATAACTTTGAAATATGCACCATATAAAGGTTAGGAAGTGATGACAAGATGACACCCGAACACAACGAGCGGGTAGCTGCTGCGCCGAATGAAGTTGCAACCACTCCAACGAGTAGCGGAAGTCCTGAGTATGAAACCGTGTCCTTACCTGCACATCATTCATCACCAGCGTTGGAAGTTCTGAACGTGAATGCTTCGTTCCGAGAGCGACGCAGCACATTGCCCGTTCTGGATGGCCTGTCCCTGACCGTGGGACAAGGAGAATTCGTAGCCATCGTCGGTCCTTCCGGCTGCGGTAAAAGCACCCTGTTTCACATCATCGGCGGTCTACTGAAACCTCAGGAGGGCCAAATCCTGATGAATGGCCAGGATGTTACCGGACAACGCGGCAAGATTAGTTATATGCCACAGCAGCCTGCACTATTTCCATGGCGTACCATCGAGGACAATGTGCTGCTTGCAGGTGAAGTGTCTGCGGACGCACCACCCCGAGCAGAAGCTCTTGCAGATGCCCGGAAGTGGCTGAGCAGTGTCGGACTGGCCGGATTTGAACAAGCCTATCCGCATATGTTATCGGGCGGCATGCAGCAGCGGGTTGCCTTTCTGCGCGCCCTGCTCAGTCCGCAGGAGTTGATGCTGCTGGACGAGCCTTTTAGTGCGCTGGATGCACTGACCCGTAGCGACATGCAGCGCTGGCTGCTCGATATCTGGGAACAGAACCGCCGCTCGGTGCTGTTCATCACGCATAATATCGAGGAAGCATTATTGCTTGCTGACCGTATCTATGTTTTATCGAATCGGCCTGCAGCTGTACTTCACGAAGTCGATGTTCCCTTTGATCGTCCACGTCACGAAGCGATCACGGAGGACTCTGCTTTTCTTGAACGGAAACGGCAGATTTCCCAGTGGATGAGAGAAGAACAGCAGAAAACCCGCCTATCCAAATAGCGCGGGTTTTTGAGTTATTTTTTCCCTAAAATGGGTGATCCAAGACAAACTACGCTGCGTATCATTGGTAAAAGACAAAAAGGAGGGGTCCATCCATGCAATCAACCGCTTTTGCACCCTTGATCGATGCTCATCTTCACCTGGACAAATATACACCTGAAGAACAACGTGAGATGCTGCATTCCTTCCCATCCCAACAGGTTGAGGCGGTCATCGCCGTTTCCATGAATCTGGCATCTGCCCAGACTAACCTGGAACTAGCAACACAATACCCTCGTACCGTATATCCAGCCTTTGGGTTCCATCCTGAGCAGCCCCTGCCGACCCAGGCAGAGCAGAATCTGTTCTTCGACTGGATCGAAAAGCATATGGGACAAGCCACAGCGATTGGGGAAGTTGGATTGCCCTATTACAACCGACAGGAAGCCGAACAGGCAGGACACCAATTTGATCAGAGCGGCTATATCGATCTGTTAGAAAGATTTATCCAGCTAGCTAAGCGACACGGTAAACCGATTGTACTGCACGCTGTATATGAGGATGCCGATATCGCCTGTGACCTACTGGAACAATATCATCATCGTCGGGCTCACTTTCACTGGTTCAAAGGCTCCAAGCGGACCGTCCAGCGAATGGCTGACAATGGTTACTTCGTCTCATTCACACCTGATATTGTGTACGAAGAGGAAATTCGTGAATTAGCGCGCCAGTATCCTTCCGAGCAGGTTATGGCAGAGACCGATGGGCCTTGGCCTTTCGAGGGACCTTTCCAGGGAAGAATGACGCATCCGGCCATGACGAGACAGGTTATTCAGGCATGGAGTGAAGTGACCGGTATGGGAACGGAGCGGGCAGCGCGTCTCTTTTATCAGAATACGAAACGCTTCTACGGTCTTCCTTAGGTCCGAATTGGCATCCAGTCTTATGATGATTCCTTAACTAAATAGGTACAGTTTGCAAAAAAAGAAGTCAGTCGGCATCCGCCAAACTGACTTCTTTTGAATTTACGCTTAACGTTTCAAGAATCCTTTGCCTTCGAGGAATGGCTTCATCTGTAGACGTACCGGTTCAGTGAGGCGTTTCGCCATCATTTCGGACCACGGTGTAGAACGTTCCCCTTGGGTGCGCTCCTTCATGTATGCAGCGGTCGTTTCGTCATAGATCTCGACGCCTTTGAGGGTCTGCTCAGCGTTATAGCGGCCATGGTGTAAGACGGCTTCCAGCGGTAGACGCGGACGAATACCCGTCTCCTGATCAGCAACACCAATGCACATACCATATACTGGATAGACGCCGTCAGGCAAGCCCAATACTTCGCTAACTTCCTCAATGCGATTGCGCAGCCCACCAATATATACAATTCCGAAACCTAGTGACTCTGCTGCAAGCGCAGCATTTTGCGATGCGAGTGCAACATCAATTGTGGCCACCATAAAGTTTTCAGTGGAGTCCTCATAGGATTCTTTTTCAGGCAAATAACGCTTGGCAGCATCACTCAAGCGATAAAGGTCAGCACACCATACAAGAAACACAGGGCATTCGTTGACGTAAGACTGATTACCTGCCAATTCAGCCATTTTGGCCTTCTGCTCCTGTTCGGTTACAGCAATTATAGTATAGGCCTGCACACTACTTGAAGAGGAAGCCATCTGCCCAGCCGCCACGATTGCTGCCAGCTGCTCCTTACTTACCGGGTCTGGCTTGAATTTCCGCACAGAGCGGTGCTTCATCATCAATTCAATGGTTTCGTTCATTGCTATTCACTCCCAATCCTCGTAGTACGAATTCAATGGTCTGCTCAGCCAGCTCATCTGTGTTCATATCCTGATAGTCAAAGCTAAATCGTGAGTTTTTGGCCCGTTTGTGCGCCAAAGCTACACCCATGACCTGAAGCATCGCATAAGATACGGATTCGATCTGAAATACGCCCTGCTCCTTGCCTTCTTGCAGTAGTTCTCTCACTCTGGTCCAGACGGGGTCCAAAAAACGAAACACGGTATCTGTGCGATGGGTACGCAGCGTAATTTCAAGCTGCACAATATCGCTCATCTCCCGGTCCGTCATTGTGAACTTTACAACTTCACCTATGATTCGTCGGATACCCTCCACGGGGGAGGACATGGACTCTTCAGCCAACTCATTCATCATATGATCAGGAAAAAAGTGCTCAAATAATGCTTCGAACACCTTTTCTTTTCCGCCAAAATGATACGAGACAAGCGATACATTCGCACCCGCCTCATCACAGATTTGACGAACACTCGTCCCGTCATACCCCTTCTGTGCAAAAAGTTTCTTGGCTGCAAGCAATATCCTCGTTTTTATATCCAATTCCGGTTCCGTCATTCCGTCCGCTCCTCTTGTCCGTTCTATTCATTTGCTCCAGCTCACCGGGCTGCAGCGAGACTACTCTATCGTTTCATTATGAAAGTTTGTGCATCAAAGCGCAAGGTGTGCCGCCTGTGTTCCTGCAAAGCTAGCCACCTCAACCTACTATTAAACCAAGCACCCCGGTGAAAATCACCGGGGTGCTTGGCCATATCCTATGAAGAACAACCATGATGACAGGAATATTAGCTGTTCATTTGTGCCGGGCTTGGTGCCCCAGCTGGCATGCGTTGTTTTTTCAACAACGTCACCACCAGGGAGAGGGCTACAGCAACCAGCAAAACAATAACAATCGAGCCAGCAGCGGATTGAACTCCTGGTCCGCCCAGTTGAGCGCTCAGAACACCTTGAACAGCATATGTGGCTGGCAGATACTGACCAATACCACTGTAGAAACTGTTCAGCAATTCACGTGGCACCATTGCACCGGAAGATACCAGTTGCAGCGACAGTGAGATGATGTTGAACAAGCTTCCTGCTGGTCCAAAGCAGATCAGGAAGAACTGGGAGAAGAACATGAATGTGCAGAGGAACAGCGCCTGGAACAACCAGAATGCGATAAATCCTTGCTGGATCTGTCCGCCCAGCGACACAATCAGTGATGATCCCAGCAGAGAAACCACAAGAGCAGACCCCAAATTAATGACTACTCTGGCACCAAACAATGTCCAGCGGGAGTGAGTAGCAGACAGCATACCCATCGCGGTCTGCAGATTCATCCCCATAATCATGGCTCCCACATAAGAAGCGAGTACCATCATCATCGGAACCATCTGGTTGTTCATGCCGTTAACCGGATTCATGGAAGTGGTTGTACCTTCCACTCGTGTAGTCAGGTTGGCAGCAGCTTCAGCTGCCTGATCTGCAGGCGCTCCGGAAGCCGTCAACACAGCTTGCACACCTTGAGCGGTTGCTTGCTTGTTAATCGTGTTCGTCACGCTTTGCGATACACCTTGCATCATGCTTTTGATCGTAACCGGATTCGCCTCGTTGATGGTGTACTTGATTTCGGCAGTGGAACCGGCTGTCTGAATCAGCTGGTTAAAACCTGCAGGAATATTGAGCACCATATGAATCTTACGATGATTTAACTGGTCAAGTGCTTCGGCAGCACTCAGATTCGTTACGGTTTGAAAAGGAAGCGTCTCAGCCATACGATCTGCGATCCCTTTGGACTGTTCTCCATCCTCATTGACAACGGCAACCGTCAATTCATTCATCCGGTCATTCACTCCGGAATATGCTGTCATCCAGATCACGCTGAAGATCACTTGGAACATAAGTGCCGTCACGATCCCCACAATTACTGGCGGTTTTTTCAACAATATACGTAAAGCCTGCAACATAAATGATGTCCTCCATTACTAATTAGTTCGAATTTGATGTAAACGATTGTTTAAATCAAACGATCGTTTTAAATTTTAAGTCTATATGTCTATATTGTCAATCTATTTCTGAAAGGTTCAGAAATATAAAGATGTGTTTCGCAAACAATGAATTCCATTTCATAAGAGGACATCACTTCACACGCTCACCTTCCATTAACAAGGAAAGGACCATTCCTTTAACATATTTCAAACACCTTTTATCAACAAAAAAGGCACGATCCGCCGTAGCGTACCGCACCCTATGCTTACTCTTGAGTATAATGCAAAGTTGAATTACGTCCCTCAATGGACATCAGTCATTGCTTTTAAGTTTCATTCGTTGCAGACGCAGCGAATTCAGTACAACCGACACGGAGCTGAACGCCATGGCCGCACCTGCTAACCAAGGAGCCAGGAAGCCCACTGCTGCAATTGGAATACCAATCACGTTATAGCCAAGTGCCCAGAACAGGTTCTGCTTAATATTGCCCATCGTGCGCCGGCTCATCTCAATTGCATCTGCAATACTGTTCAGATCGCCGCGCATTAACGTAATATCCGCTGCTTCCATCGCTACATCAGTTCCGGTTCCAATGGCCATACCGATATCGGCTGTAGCAAGGGCCGGAGCATCGTTGATACCATCTCCAACCATCGCTACCTTGAGGCCACTCTCCTGAAGTTTTTTCACTTCTGCCGCTTTGCCCTCTGGCAGTACCTCAGCCAGAACTTTATTAATTCCGGCTTGCTCTGCTACAGCGCGTGCTGTCCGCTCATTATCTCCCGTAATCATGATGACATCGATTCCCATAGCATGAAGCCGCTGAATGGCTTCCCGTGAAGTATCCTTGATGGTGTCCGCCACGGCAACAAGCCCAGCCCATTGACCATCCACCGCGACCAGCATCGCTGTGCGCCCTTGTTCTTCAAGGTTGTTCATCTGTTGCATGGTTTCCTCGGAGACATTCACCTTCGCATCTGTAAGCAGTCGGCGTGTCCCGACCAGGATCTCTTGTCCCTTAACCCGAGCTCGCACACCATATCCCGGTATGTTCTCGAATTGCTCTGATTGGGTTAACTCCAGACCTTTACCTCGGATTCCTTCCACAATCGCCTCAGCCAAAGGATGCTCCGAACTCTGCTCTGCCGCTCCCACCCGTTGCAGCAGCTCTGCCTCCGTCCATTCTGGAGCCGTCACCACATCCGTAAGCACGGGCTTGCCTTGGGTAACTGTGCCTGTTTTGTCCAGTACAACGGTCTGGATCTGCTGTGCCGATTCCAGATGTTCGCCGCCTTTGAACAACACACCATATTCCGCCGCGCGCCCTGATCCAGCCATTATGGACGTTGGTGTTGCGAGTCCAAGCGCACAAGGACAGGCAATAACAAGTACAGCAATCGCCTTCTCCAGCGAACCAGCAAAGTCACCAGGACTGGCGAACAGATACCAGATTAGGAACGTGACTACCGCGATGCCTACAACAATTGGAACAAAGATGCCTGAGATCACATCGGCAATCCGCTGAATAGGGGCCTTGGAACCTTGCGCTTGTTCAACCACTTTAATGATCTGCGATAACGCCGTGTCCGAGCCCACGCGGGTCGCACGCAGTCTTAATACTCCATTTTTGTTCAGCGTAGCGCCTGTAACGGCATCCCCTGGTTTTTTATCCACGGGCAGGCTCTCTCCGCTTAACATGGATTCGTCGACAGAAGATTGCCCTTCCTCCACGATGCCATCCACAGGAATGCTGTCTCCGGGTTTTACCAGAACAAGATCACCTACCGCAACATATGCCGACGGTACAATAACTTCCTGTCCATCACGAATCACTCTGGCTTCACGCGGAGCCAGTTCGATGAGGCTTTTAATCGCCTGAGAGGAGCGCCCTTTAGCTACGGCCTCAAACCATTTTCCCAATAGGATCAACGTAATCAGGATTGCACTCGTCTCATAATAAAGCTCCACGGTTGGCATGGCTGCTGTAGCCATTCCCGTCCCACCATGATCCATCATGGTCGAAGCTGCATTGCCACTGGTCAGGGTCAGATACAGACTGTAGAAGAACGCCGCACTTGTACCCAAAGCAACCAGTACATCCATATTGGCACTGCCATTACGAAGTGCTTTATAGGCTCCCACATAGAACTGCCATCCGATGACAAACTGTACCGGCGTTGCCAACACCAGTTGGAACCATGGGTTCATGAAAAGATCCGGTACCCAGATCCACGAGGTGAATGAGAAGTGGCCCACCATGGCCCAAAGCAGCGGCAAAGATAACAGGGCGGAGATCATCCACTTCCACTTTTTGCGCTGTAATTCACGCTCACGCACCGACTGGGTATCTTCCTGTGTCTGCTGCAATTCCGCACCATAACCGAGCTGCTTGATCTTCGCCGTAATATCGGTTGCCTTCAATACTCCTGCTGCAAATTCCACATGTCCCGTTTCCAGCGCCAGGTTCACGTTTGCACGGGATACACCCGGCAACCGGGAAAGACCTTTTTCGATTCGGGTAGAACAAGCGGCACAGGTCATGCCTGTAATGTCCAGATCCACGGATTCCGTTACTGTACCATAACCAAGTGCTTCCACTTTATCCCGCAAAGCATTGATGTTCGTTGTCTTCGGATCATAGGATACCGTCGCTTGTTCTATAGCGAGGTTAACATTCGCCTGATTGACCCCTTCCATTCGGGACAATCCCTTCTCAATCCGGGTAGAGCAGGCAGCACAGGTCATCCCTGTAATTTGCAGTGTTGTCTGTAATCCCGCTGTTTCCGGTGATGGTACGGGTTCTGATGCAGTTGTGTTGTCCGTTGTTGATGACTTATCCATGTTGTTAGCTCCTTTCTCTATGAAATATTTTTATCTATCCAATACCCCCAAGGGGTATATAAAAGACAGAAAATCAGGCTTAAACAATGAACTCATTTATTGGAAAAGAGATCTATTGAATTCCTTTCCATGCAAAGGGAAGTTCAGTTTAAGCCTGCGATGATTAGACTACGTCATACCCTTGATCTTCAATGGCTGCCTTGATCTGATCCACATTGACTTTTTGCTCGTCATATTCAACTGCGACAGTTCCTGCTGCCAGATCAACCTGACCATTCGCTCCTGCATTCTTCACGGCTTCTTCAACCGATTTCACACAGTGATTGCAAGACATTCCTGTAACGTTCAACGTAATATTTGACATGGGTAGTTCCTCCTTAGATATATAAATGATGAGTTCATTCAAAAATAGTTACTTCATTAACTTCCTTACCGTTACCAATAATTCATCCACAACCTCATGCTCTCCGGCCTGAATGCGCTCAACGATACAGCTCTTCATATGACCTTCCAGCAATAGCTTGCCTACTGAATTAAGAGCAGACTGAGCCGCCGCGATCTGCGTCAGCACATCATCACAATAGGTGTCCTTCTCGATCAATCCCTTGATCCCGCGAATCTGTCCTTCAACACGGTTCAAGCGAGAAATCAGGTTGCCCTTCATCTCTTGGGAGTGATGGCTCTTGCGCACATGCTTTCCATCACTGCCTGACGTATGACAAGAATTGGCTTGCTGATCATCTGTCTGTGAGACTTCGCTAACCTCTGTTACGGATGACTCCAAAGGTTCCTTGGGATGGCTCTGATGTTCCATCGCGAACACCCCTTTTCTTTCGTTCTGTTATAAGAGTAACATACCCCATGGGGGTATGCAAGTCTGTTTTATTTTTTTCTCAAAATGGATGTTTTCCATCCTTCTTGAGCTGACTATCTCGCCAGACATCCCATTAGTCTTCGTAGAGGCTTATTATAGTATGTATTCCATTCTGCTGCTGCGGACAGCCAGACCTAGTTGCTCATAGAAAGCTTGAGCACCAATATTAAATGTAGACACGGTCAGTTCAACACTGTCGACCTGTATTTCTTTGCCTAGTTCGATTAATTCGTGCATCAACAGTTTGCCTGTCCCATGTCCGCGATGTTTGCTGCCAACGATGATCTCATTGATATATAACATCTTTCGATCCTTTAACAAATCCACATTCTGAATAACATTCAACTGTGCGCTCGCATATCCAACAATCTCACCCCGATCCAGCAATTCCGCAACATAGAGATAACGATGATCGGCTTCCAGCAGTTGTTCATATTCCTTATAACTCATTCTCGTTTGTAACTCTCTGTATACGTCTGGCCTGGCCTCTACATGCAAGTGATGAAGCTCATCCATTAATACAGATACTCCCGTGTAATCTCCGATGACAGCCCGTCTAATATTGATTCCACTCATCTTTACATTCTCCCCTCACAAATGTTTCCATGATTATACAATAAATAAACATCTATCGATGTGATTCATGAACCCAGACTGCGTGTAGCGGATATTTCCCTTAAATATCAGAACGATGATACCTCAAAGCATATCCTTTCTTATTTTATAAAAAAAGCAGATACCTTAACGGTACCCGCTTCTTATTAAGCTATATCTGGTTCCTCTTATTCTTTGGATGATTTACCTTCATCAAATGCTACAGGTGACGGTTTGGCAGACCACTCGTCCGCTTGCGGCTCAATATCTACACCGCTCAAAATTTTCTTTTTCTCCATCAAGGAATCCCCGTCTTCATCCAGTTTGTTGCGAATTGCCGCCTCATCCTGAGGTTGATTGTTCTGTGTCATGTTGGAGTCCTCCTCTTCGTAATCATGGTGATGTTCCTATATATAACTTACCCATTTTTTGCATTGTCATTCTGAATGTATACAAGGTTCATCAACCACTTGAAGAAAGTTCACCACATAACTTTATATTTTCGCCACCTTGCTACCCTTCACTTTAACATTCACAAGCAGGATGCTGGCAATAATCATGACCAGACCTGCGATCAGATTGACCGTCACCGACTCTCCGAGGAACAGCACACTGCATAACAAGGCGATCAGCGGAATCAGGAACGTGAACGATCCTACTTTGCTGGCTTCGCCGGAGCTGACCAGTTTGAAGAACGCGAGCCAGCCCATCGCAATAACAAACACCGAAATAAACAACGTATCCAGTATAAAAGGAAGCACCCACTGCACATCAGCCCAGCTCTCTGTGACCGTACCTGTCAACGTCAGAACAACTCCGCCGATCAAAATAGGAATGGCTGTCATCCAGATTCCATCGACCTTCATTGAATTTCGCTTCATATATACGGTCCCGATCGCCCAGCTAATTGCACTGAACAGCCCAAGCATAACCCCTTCAGGGGATACTTTGCCTGTCATGCCGCCAATACTGATCGTAGCCACCCCTGCAAAACCGAGCACCAATCCGGCAATTTTCAGTCCATACATGGACTCACCCAGCCACAACCATGCCCCGATTCCGAGCAGCACAGGCTGTAGGAACACGATGGATGAAAATAAGCCTGCCGGCACTTCCGTCAGCCCGACGGTCTGAAAGCCGTAGAAGAAGATGATATTAAGCACCGCCGATATGGCATAAATATGCCAGGTTTGCTTTAGTCGTAGCGTTTTGTAGCGGGGAAAAGCATACAACCCTAGCACCAGACCCCCAATTAACAGGCGCATGCCTGCGAATATGAGTGGCGGTGTAAAATTTAACGCGTATTTGGTCAGGGGCCAGTTTACTCCCCACATGAGTACCAGAAAAGCCAGGACCCAGCCTGCTTTTGCACGTGATAAAGCCATATGTTTATTCTCCTATCCGGCACACATCTACAGCCGCAGTTTAATCAACCGTACACATTATCCTGCGCTCTTTCTGTGCCTGCAAACCATTTGGAATTCGATCCAGAACCATTTTACATTCATTCTTTGATCGTTCCGTTTCTTCATGATACAATAATGATTGAAATAATTGAAATGCATGTTAATCATAAGGAGCATACCATATTTGTTATGAACAACTCACAGTTGCAGTTATTTGTGAAAATTGCAGAGACGGGAAGTTTCACCCGCGCAGGCCAGGAACTGAATATGACACAGCCCGCAGTCAGTCGGGCCATCTCTTCGCTGGAGAATGAACTGGATGTCACTCTAATCATACGGGATCGTAGGAACGGCATCGTGCTTACGGATGTGGGACAGCGAATTCTGGTCATTTTCCGCCGCATTTTACAGCAATTTGATAAGGTACAGCAGGTCGTTGCGGCCGAAAAAGGGTTGGAGATTGGTACGATTCGTATTGGCTCTTTTCCCATGTCATCTGCCCATCTGCTGCCGAAAATCATCCGCTCCATTCGGGACCGCTATCCTCAGATTCAGTTTGAACTGCACGAGGGAAACATCCTTGAAATTCAGGAGTGGCTAAGCTCACGCGCTATTGATGTAGCTCTCATTATTGCCACAGACAAAGAGCCAGTAGATGTGGCTTATGAGACGCTTCCACTCTATAGCGAGGAGATGCTTGCGGTGTTTCGGGACGATGAACCTTTTGCGAATCAGGAAATTCTGCCCGTACAAATGCTGGACAAACACCCCATGATTATTTGTAAAGGCGGCTATGAGGTACCGATTGTTGATCTGTTCAATCGAGCAGATGCAGAATTACATTTTGGATTTGTCGTGTATAACGTAAACACTTGCCTTAGCATGATAGAGCAGGGACTCGGAACAGCCATGCTACCTGCAATCTCTCTATCCTGGCTGCCTCCGGGTGTCAAAGCACTTCCCACAGAGCCGAAAGCCTACCGCAATATTGAGATTGCTGTTCCTTCACTTGTCGATGCTTCTCCCGCATCCCGGTTATTTATTGAGACGGCGCAGCAGTTGTTCGGACAACGCTAACCAATTGATTGCACCTTCCAATCTAGCGCCAGTCGCTTCTATCTCAAACTCAAAAGGGCGTCCCAAAGTCATGAACATGACATTATGGGACGCCCTTTATATTGTCCACCTCAGATGGACATCATTTGCTTATTTTGCAATTTTACCAGCAGTAGTGCTATAAAATGCCCTGATGATCTCAGCTTTACGCCTGATCCTGACGAGCGAGTGCAGCCAGTGCACGCAGTGCCGCTTTGATCTCACGCTCAACTGCATCAGCTACCGCATTTGTGTGCGGATCATATTCGGCCGCCAGGTCGCTATCTGCGAATCCATCGATAGCGACAATAGCTCCAGCACGAGCGCCGCGCAGTGTGCTGACGATGTAAAGCGCGGCAATTTCCATCTCAGCGGCAAGAGCACCCGCCTGCTTGTACTTGCGGTGAGGAATCTCTTCAACCCCAGTGAAGAAAGCATCTAGGGTTACGGTAATGCCTACGCCAACTTTACCCGCACTTGTAGCTTTCGCTCCACTTGTATGCTCACGAGTCGCTTCAATTAACGCTTGCGTAACACCAAGGTCCGCAACCGCAGGGAAACCATCCGGTACCAGCTGACGTGTCAGCCCGTCCGTACGAACAGCGGCCGTGCTGACGATTACACTGCCCGCTGGGTAATCCGCTGTATACGAGCCAGCTGTACCTACACGAATCAGGGTCGTTACCCCTGCCCGGATCAGCTCTTCGAAGCAGACGGCTGCTCCCGGTGATCCTACGCCATGGCTGACCACGGCCATTTGTACACCTTCATACAATCCTACAAACGTGCGATACTCCCGGCTGAACGCCAGTTCTCTCGCCTGCTCCAGCTTGCGGGAAATTTTCTCCGCACGTGCCGGATCACCACAGACAATGGCATATGCAGGCATATCTTCGGAATGAATTTGCAAAATAGGCATCAACATCTTAATCAAACTCCTTCTTCGTCCATTCGTCTTCTGGAATCGGGATATCTTCACCAGAGAAGCGCTGCTCCTTGAACGGATCGGCAAAATGATGGAAACCATTGACTTCCCAGAAGCCATTGCGATCTTCTTTCATGAATTCCAGACCGCGTATCCACTTCGCACTCTTCCAGAAGTAGAGTTGTGGAACAACCAAGCGCAGTGGATAACCGTGCTTCGGTGTGAGCGGCTCACCGTTAAATTTAAAAGCAAGCAATACATCGTCATGCATCAATTCTTCGAGCGGAACATTTGTCTCGTAATCATGATCTGCGTGGATCATGACGTATTTCGCTTCCGGTTTAACGCCAAGAAGCTTGATAAAATCCGAGAACCGGATGCCTTCCCACGGCGTGTCGAACTTGGACCAGCGGGTAACACAATGAATATCGCTCACCGTGTTCACTTGAGGCATCGCCTGAAGCTCGGCGAAGGAGAATACCTTCTCCTCTTCAACTTCACCGAATACCTTCAAATCCCAAGTGGAAAGGTCGTATTCCGGCACTTCACCTTCATGCAGAATCGGGAATTTCTCGGTCAGTACCTGCCCCGGCGGCAGCCGGTCTCCGTGCTCAGCACCCGCTTTGGATGCCGGGATTTTCGTTTTTTTCAGACGTTCAGCCTTATTATGCAAGCGTGATTCCTCCTTCTTTATATGCTTCCAGCATAACATTCAGGAATTAACGCGAGCTTCCGCCCGCTTTCAGTGCGTCTTGTGCATAGGTACGGTCCTTGAAGAAGAACATCGCCACCAGTGTCACAATATACGGCAGCATCATGGTAAAGTGAGTTGGTAGCGCAAAGCCCTGCAATCGGATACTAAGAGCTTCCATGAACCCGAACAGCACACTGGACCCCATAACGCCAAGCGGATTCGCTTGACCCAGCATCGTTGCTACCAATGCGATGAAGCCGCGACCTGCGGTCATGCCTTCGGTAAACATCGTAACCTGACCGAGCGATAACTGTGCACCCGCCAGGGCGCACAATACGCCGCACATCAGAACTGCACCATATTGAATACCGCGCACCTTGATGCCGATACTCTGTGCCGCTACCGGATTCTCGCCAACCGAACGAAGACGGAAACCGGAGACACTTTTGAACAGATAAAACTGCAAGGCAATTACGATAATAATCCCGAGATACACGAGCGGGCTGTGCCCTGAGATGACATCACCTACCCACGGAATGTCCTTAATAAGAGGAATGTCCCATTTGGGGAGTCCCACCATATCCTTGTCATAGTAAGCACCTTTTACATCAAAAATCGCACGAAGCGCAAAAGTCGTCAGTCCTGTCGCCAGAAAATTAAGCGAGATCCCGACCACAATGGCGTTGGCCTTCAGATTAATACTGATAAAGGCAAATAGCGCTGAGAACAACATGACGATCACAATCGAGAATAGTACGGCCAATAGTACATTGCCGAACAGATAGTTACCGACAATAGCGGAGAAAGCACCGATCAGTACGAGTCCTTCCAGACCCACGTTGAACAGACCGACACGAGAGCATAAAGCCCCACCGAGCGCTGCAAGCAGGATCGGCGTCATAATCCGCAAGGTAGAGCCAAACATGGCTGCATCAAACAGTTGTTGCATTGGACTTTTTCTCCTTTCTCCGCTTCAGGAATGAATATCCGATCTGAGCCGATACAAATAACGTCAATACCGCTTGGATGACACTGCCGACTTCCAGCGGTACATCCGTATTACGTTCCATCCCCATAGCACCTGTCTGCAACGCTGCAAGCAGGATTGCCGCCACAGCTGTTCCTAGCGGATGCGACCGGGCAAGCAAAGTCGCCATAATGCCGCTCCATGCATAACTTGCCGATGACAACGACCCATCAAGGAAACGGTACTGTGTACCCAGCACTTCCCCTGCACCCGCAAGGCCTGCAAGTCCACCACTGATGATCATGGACAGCATCATCATGCGGATACGGCGCACACCGCCATACGTTGCAAACGAAGGATTGCTTCCCAACATGCGAATCTCATAACCGGTTACTGTCTTGTGTGTGAACCAGTAGATGAGAATCGCTGCCACAATAGCAATGATGAAGCCGGCATGCAGTCCCATGCCCTGGAACAGCTTCGGCAGCCAGACACTCTGATCAATCATAGGCGTCTGAGCCATTGCCGCCGATCCCGTGCGGTCTTTAAACGGGTAGGATACCATGTATCCTCCAAAATATATTGCAATATAGTTGAGCAGCAGCGTTGTGATCAACAGATTCATGCCAAAGCGCGCATCCAACCAGCCTGCAAACAGTGACCAGACTCCACCGGCGATGATTCCCGCCACAATAGCTGCAATACAGACAAACCAGCCTGGACCCGGCAGGTAGAGCGCCGTCAGCGCTGCACTAAGTCCGCCAAGAACCATCTGTCCTTCTGCACCCATGTTGAAAAATCCGGCGCGGAACGCCAGGGCTACGCCCAGCCCCGCAAGAATAATGGGCGTCGAACGTGCCAATGTGTTGGTGAAGAAGTAGAAGTTACCGAAGGCTCCTTTCCACATCTCCGCATACGTATCCACCACGGACCCGCCAACGACCAGAATGGCTACAGCACCTGCCAGCAAACCGATGAATACGGCGAGCAGCGGCTGTACGAGTCCGCGAAGTGTTTCTTTTACCCGATTCATATCCGCTCTTTCCCTCCTGCCATCAACAAGCTGATCTGTTCTTCTGTTGCTTCATCTGCCTTCAGTTCCCCGGCGATTCCGCCTTCATACATAACAATGATCCGATCCGATAATTGCAAAATCTCAGACAATTCCGAGGAAACGAGCAGAATACCCGCACCTTCATTCCGTTTGCGCAGCAATTCAGCGTGGATGGTCTCCATCGCTCCGATGTCTACACCCCGTGTAGGTTCAGCCGCAATCAGAAACGGCGTATCCTGGGCAAATTCACGCGCAGCAATCAGCTTCTGCAAGTTACCGCCGGAAAGGAACTGCGCCTTCGTTTCTGCAGAACCCGTTTTGATGCTAAACTGCTTGATCCAGTTCTCCACCATGTTCCGTGCTGCCTTCGCTTTAATGATACCTTTTGATTGAAGCCGGTGATGGTGGCCCATCAGTCCATTTTCACGAACGCTCGCATCCTTCGCCGCTCCCCACATATAACGGTCTTCTGGGATATGGGCAAGTCCATGCTCCCGAATGCGCCGCACTGGCCAATTGGTTGTATCCTGCCCTGACAGCAGGACGCGGCCGCTATCTGCCTTTCGCAGTCCCGCAATGATCTGGATCAGTTCAGATTGACCGTTTCCGGAAATACCCGCGATTCCAACGACCTCGCCTTTCCGAACTTGCAAATGGATATCCTTGAGCGCAGAACGATCCTCTGCTCCTGACAGATTTACCGCTTCCACCTGAAGCACAGCTTCTCCCGGAACGGATGGCTGCTTGTTCATGCGAACCAGCTCACGACCTACCATCAGGCGGGACAGTTCCTCTACATTCGTGTCTTTTGCTTCCAATGTACCTGTCACCTGACCATCACGAAGAACCGTAATCCGGTCTGCTACATCCATGACTTCCTGCAGCTTGTGCGTGATCAATACAAAGGTTTTGCCCAACTTGGCAAGGGATTTCATATTCGCGAGCAGTTCTTTCACTTCCAGCGGTGTCAGTACTGCTGATGGTTCATCCAATATAATGATATCTGCGCCCTGATGCAGCACCTTGAGAATTTCAACACGCTGCTGCATGCCCAGAGGGCATTCGAATACTTTTTTCCACGGATCAACTGGCATACCATACGTTCTGCCCAATTCATTCACCTGGGCCGCTGCTTGTTTGCGGTCAAATACCCCTGCCGCAGACGGCTCACGGCCAATCACGATGTTCTCGGCAACCGTAAAGGAAGGAAACAGCATGAAATGCTGATGCACCATGCCGATACCACTTGCCATGGCCTGAGACGGAGTTGCGAAGCTTACCTCGCGTCCACGAACTTTGATTGTGCCTGATGTCGGTTGCTCCATACCATACAACATACGCATCAGGGTTGTCTTACCAGCGCCGTTCTCACCCACGAGGGCATGAATCTCTCCTTCTCGCAAATTAAAACGGATGTCCCGGTTAGCGGTGAAGCCGCCGTATTTCTTCGTAATCTGCTCCATCTCCAACAGCATATCTCGCGTTCTCTCCTCTCGGTCTTAAATAGCAGCAAAACCGGCTGCCTGATCGGGCAGCCGGCTGATCAACTCAATCACTCAGTCCTATGGGACAAAGAATACTATTGTTGCAATGGATCTTTCACAACGATTTTGCCAGATACAATATCATCCTTGATCGCTTTAACCTTGTCGATAACCTCTTGTCCAACAAAAGCACTCAATGGAGATTCGCTGTCACGTGTTACATACGTCAGGCCTACGCCATCTTCTTTCAAGCCATAGTTCACAGCGCCTGCTTTGAAGTTTCCTTCTACAAAATCCTTCACTGTCTGATAAGCAACCGTATCGGTCGACTTCAATTGAGACAATACAATATGTTCCGGATCTTCAACGGTACGGTCTGTATCCTGACCGGAAGTATAGAAGCCTTTTTCCTTCGCGGCTTCGAACACGCCCAGATCACCTACAGCAGATGCTCCAGCGATGAAGTCAGCACCTTTGCCGAATTGTACCAACGCAAGTTCTTTTGCTTTGGCCGGGTCGTTAAATCCACCAACGTAGTTCACAAGGAATTCCGCTTTCGGGTTAACTGATTCCAGACCAGCTTTGAAACCTTCTGTATATTTCTTGATCAATGGAACGTCCATCGCGGCAATCATACCGACTTTGTCTGTTTTCGTAGACAGTCCGGCAGCTGCACCAAGCAGGTACGCTCCTTCATATTCATGGAAACCAACGCTACGAACGTTAGGCAGATCAACCGTTGTGTCCACAATAGCAAAGGACTTGTCCGGATTTTCAGCAGCCACTTTTTTCAATGCATCTTCTGCCTGGAATGTCGCTGTAATGATCAAATCATAGTTCTCAGCAACTGCAGCACGCAGGTTTTGCTCAAATGCGGCCGGGTCAGTCGATTCAATTGTTTTGGTATCTACCTTGAATTCCTCGCCTGCTTTTTTGAAACCTTCATCCATCTGTACGAAGAACGGGTTTACCCCGATTTTTTCAGGAAGTACAAGCGCCATGCGCAGTGATTTTTCACTGTCGCCACCTTGGGCCGATTGTTCGTCTTTGGAAGCAGAATTTCCACAAGCCGCCAGCAATATAGCCAACATGATGATCGATAAGACGAACGATAAACCTCTTTTCATTTTGAAAATTCCCCTTTTCACTATTCTTTTTTTATAATCCTAGCGGATACTGTCGATCCTTGTCAATAAATCTTTGAGCGGATACACTAAATGGAATATAATAGTTGATTTGCCTTCGGCAGAGCCTCCGAAGCCTCTCTATACCAAGGTTTTTTCCGTTGACATCCAGAGCTGCTCCATGCTAAAGTCAATCCAATTATTATATTCAGATAGGATTTGTCAGAATTATAACGCAATCTTATTTATTTTCCAACCCTATTTTGAGGAGGCTATTCATTTGAAAAAAATCACCCAGATCACACTGGCCGCTCTGCTCGCCGCTCCGGTTACACTCGGCAGCCTCAGCTTGCCCGCTTCGGTATCCGCAGCATCCGCCACTCCCGCCGGACAAACGACCTCACAGGCTGTTAAAGGACCGGTAGCACAAGCTCCTTCAGTCTATACCGAGAGTGCAGCCGATTACGCGCAATTCCTGCAAGCCAAATACAATATCCAATTACCGAAACAATTAACGAAGGGTGACTTCATCAAGGCGATTGCTACCATTCTTGAAGCCGATCAAGCTGCTCCTGCTACAGATGAAGCAAGTAACAGTGAAGTTAAGGCTCCAGCCTTTACTGATCTGAACTCGAATGATTCTACTTATAAAGCTGCCGTTTCCTTATATAACAACGGCATCCTATCCGGTACGGAAGTGCGTGCCAATGACCAACTGAGCACTTATGCTGCTGTCTTCATCGCAGTCAAAGCAGCCGGATTCAAAGAGCTGGCCTATACATATCCTGAAGATAAAACAGCAAAGGCACTTGCGAAACTGGGCATTAGCTCAAGCCGCGTTCAGGGACAAGCCGCGCAGGAACTGGCCGCTGCCATTGATACAGGTCTGATTCCTGAAAGTCTTTACCCCGCTCTCCGTAAGGGTGGCGAAGCGAGTTCCGATTTTGCCAACATTTTGCTTGGACGGGTATTAACCAGTCAGGGTAAATATAAAAATGAAATTGGCCGTTCCGGCGACGCTGACATTTACTCCAAATTGTACGCTGCCTATCGCACTGCTGATTTAATAGAAGCACCGGAGCTTCGAACCATTGTGGATCAAGCTCTGCGGAATGATCTCGTCACAGGTTACAATCTTAAGGATAGTCGCTTTGATTCCAACTTCATCGATGAACTGACTTTAACTTACGGTCATGATGATATTAAACATGCGGTGCAGTTAGTTGGACTGTTGCGTAGTGAAGGCATCGATGCTGACGTACAGTTCCAACCGAAAACATCTGCCTTCATCTATTTGAAGGAATGGGGAGAGCCCAAAGAAACACCGGATTACAAAGTAACCCAGATCGAGAATGGCAACTACATCGCCTACGCCAAAGAATATGACATTCAGTTCGAGTTCAATAACACAGCGGACAAAGCCCGTTTCAACGACATTATATTGAAGTATGCCAAAAAGAATAGCGATGACACCTCTGCCTTGATCCATGCTTCCTGGTGGCAGCCGCTCTATTATTCACCGACTGCTCTCGCGGAATATCCGGTCATTGCCAACAATAAAATATCACTTGGCAACTATTACGCACAATCCTTCTCCCTTAAAGAGAATTCCAAAGCAATTCAGGAAGGTTTCCGTAAGCTGGCCCCTGATGCGGACATCTCCAGTTATACCTTCTGGGTTGACCACCCGTTCTTCAATTATCTCAACGGGGAATCGGAATAAACTGAACATATGCTAGGTGCATTAAAGCTCGCAATTTGACATAATATAAAGCCGTCTTTACCGAACTTTACAATGGATTCGACCCATTGGTTCGTAGAGACGGTTTTTTATTTATCTTTTTACAAATTTCTTCTCAAAAAATTATATTCCATTGCAGGATTTACCAGTAAAAGGTCGAATAACATAGGTACACAAACACGCAATCACGTTTACACATATCTGTAAGACAGGAGTTAATCATGGTATACGACGGCATTCTGCTTGGCTTGATCGTTGGACTGTTCCGGGGAGGATTTCGGTATGGTCTCCACCAGTTTGCAGCACTCAAGCTGCGAGGCGGATGGATTTTTCCGCTATTGCTGCTGGCCCAGTTCTTCATCTTTTTCTTGCAGGAAAGGCTTGATTGGGTTGCATCTATCAACGGGTACCTGTTTGCTGCCGTTTATGTCACAGGTTTAGCATTTTTGTGGCTTAATCGACATTACAAAGGTTTTACGTTGATCTGGATCGGTGTATTTCTCAATTTCATCGTCATGGCGGTGAACGGTGGGCGTATGCCAGTTTCTGTGGAAGCCTCTGCTGTTCTTGGTCCCTATTATGTGGATATGCTGCGCGAAGGTGGAGCGGTATCGAAGCACTATATGATGGATGCTTCTACACATCTTTCATTCCTAGGTGATATCATCCCACTGTCCAGCCCTTATCCACGGACTCAAGTGATCAGCATTGGTGATGTGGTCATGAACATTGGCATATTCCTGTTTATTCAGTACATGATGGTGAATCGAACCGGAGAAGCTTTGCAGCCAGTGAATTCCATCAGGCCTGAAGAGATTCGGACAGACTCCAAGGAAGGGAGGTCTTTTCCATGAAAAAATTCGAAGGCATTAAATATTCCCGTCTCGTCATCAACGCAATCATCGTAGCTTCTGTCGTTGTTGCTTTGACTTCGGGATACAAGCTGGGTGGCTAGTACATATACTTCGCCAACCAAGACAAACAGGCTGCCAGCGGCCTGTTTTTTCTTTCTGGATTTTTGGGAGGTAACTTGTTATGTTATACATCAATATAGTACAAGCCGATATATTCACATCAAGAGCAGACTAAACCAAGCAGGAGAATTTTTATGAACTTTATTCGTAACCTTATCCATAAAGCAGATCGGAGCAGCATGTATGTCGTCTTGCTTAGCTGCACCGGCATCGGTATTTTTCTGTATATGAACAAGTGGTCTTATCTCCATCTATCCTCTGACGAATGGGTAATGGTATACACGATGCTCGGTGCGGCGCTGATTTTGGATTATTTCACGTTTCAAATTCCGCCCAAAGGCAATCAGCAATCCATGGACTCTTCCGTGTACCTCGCCTGTATCTTCATGTTTGGTGGTGCATTCAGTCTGTCTGTACTGCTGCCGGTTTCCCTCATTCTGTTAATCAAGGATCGCAAACTCACCTGGTGGAAACATATCGTCAATTTCAGCATTTATAGCCTTATGATTGCTGGAGCGGCTTATGTATTTACTTGGACTGGAGGAATTCCGGGAGCACTGGATGGATATAACTTGCTGCCCTATTTTGCGGCACTTGCAGCCTACTTCATCATCAATACAATCACGCTTGGCCTGTTTTTTCATTTCTCAACTAAGGATGCGTTACAGCAGATGAAGCGTGTGTTCGTTACCGAATCGCTGCTCGTCTATTTATGTACACTGATTTTGGCGCTTGTGCTGACTATTCTCGTTGTGCATAACGGCGTTCTCGGCCTGCTGCTCTACCTCAGTCTTAGCATTTTGCTATCGCATGCGTTCAAACAGCTGTTTGTGATGTATCAAAGTATTGAGGAAAAGGCCAATACGGATCAACGCACAGGTTTATTTAACCACAGCCATTTTGAAAGTATGCTGGAAACCGAGCTTGGTAACGCCCGTTCTCAGGGAACCCCGCTTTCACTGGGTCTCATCGATATTGATGATTTCAAAAAGTATAACGACCGCTTTGGTCACCTCCAGGGCGACAGCCTGCTGGCTCTTCTCGGAGATTTCCTCAGTCGGAAGACGGAAGGCACTCCCGTTACCGCCTTTCGTTACGGCGGAGAAGAGTTCACCTTACTCATGCCAGGTATGGACCTGGACGAGGCTTATGCGTTCATGAACAAGCTGCGCAAGCAGCTGAACGATACACCTTTTGAAGGAGTGGAAGTTTTTCCGCACGGTTGTCTCTCGTTCTCCGCAGGTGTTGCTCGTTATGAGATCGATATGTACAACAAGTCACAACTTGTGGATCAGGCGGATAAAGCACTGTATTATGCCAAAAAACAGGGCAAAAACAATGTGCATCGCCACGGCAGTAACGACGGTATGGAGCAAGAGATTGATCTGGTGCAGGATGTGCGCGACATTGAGCAGCAGCTCAACTTGTTCAGATATAAGGATATGGATACATTCAAACATTCCAAACGCGTATATAAGTATGCTCTCGATTTAAGTGAGTTGCTGGAACTCGATAATGTGGAGAAGCGGAATTTTGTACTGGGCGCACTAATTCATGATATCGGGAAGCTGGAGATTCCGTGGTCCATCCTGAATAAGAAAGAGAAACTTACCGCTGAAGAGTGGGAAACGATCAAGGGACATGTCATTTGGGGCAAAAAGATGGCCATGACCAACGAGCGTTTTGCCGATCTCATTCCCTATATCGAATTGCATCATGAACGGTATGACGGGGCAGGCTACCCTTATGGTCTGAAAGGCAGTGAGATTCCAAGGTTGTGCCGGATGCTCACGGTGATTGATTCCTTTGACGCAATGACGACAGAGCGACCGTATCAGGAAACGAAAAATGTGGACGAAGCAATCAAGGAACTACAGCTGTGCTCCGGTTCTCAGTTTGATCCCGAGCTAGCCGAATTGTTCATCCGATATATTCAGAAACGAACGGTGCAGCAACAACTTGTGTAACACCCGTAGAATTACCCCTTACAAAGCCAAAAGCGCTACCCCCGGCCTAATCGGGGATAGCGCCATTTTCATGTTCATCATGGAATGAATCATGCACCAGACTATTTCATTCTTGTGCAGATTCTGCGTTATCGAGTGGTATTCATTTCGTGTGAAGTCTGATGCAGCTCTTTAATCATCTGCTGCAAAAACATGTTATCCTGACGACTGATTCCGTGCTGATTGTCTTGAAGAAGCATTTGATGAATGTTCTTCTTGAGCAACTCGCTGCGACGTTCCAATACCTCTTGATTCATGTTGTTGCGTTCACTCCTTAACATCTTTTGTAATGAATTTGTGTTCTATATAAGTATAGAGGACCTTCTTCAATAGGGAAAATGGATACAGCCCCACTCATCTGTATTCATCAAGGCTCACCCTGCGTGACATAATTTCACCCCATGTTGTTCTTAGATATCCTTCTAAATGCTCCCTTATCCACCCGAACTTCCTCCGAAGAAAGACAGACTAGGGTCTGAAGCAAGCATGCGTTATAATGGTGCCAACCCTTGAAACAGATACATATAATTGGACCTTATCTCAAAGGAGTTCTGTATTCATGTCATACAAACAGATTAAATGGATGATTCTGTTGGTCCCCACATTCACGGTGGGACTCTGGGAATACATCCGTCATCAATTTCTGATGCCCTACCTTTCCATGGATGCGGGCAACTGGCTTACCCCCCTTATCCTTTACCTCATAAGTGTCACCTTGCTAAGTCGCTTATTTAAAATGCTGGAAAGTGCCAGGGCTGCTCTAGAGCAGGAGCGCGCTTCCAAAGTGGCACTCGAAGCTCGGGACCAACTGGCCCGTGAGCTTCACGATGGCATCTCGCAGTCTCTTTTTCTCCTGTCGGTAAAAACAGACAAGGCCGAGCGCAGTATGGCTGGAAGCGGCCACGAGAATGACATTCGGGAAATACGCAAAACCGTACATGAGGTCAACGCTTACGTACGGCAGGCCATCGCCCAGCTCCGCTACGTACCTGGACAAGTGGCAGTACCGGAAGGAACCTCCCTGCTGTCACAGGTGGAATTACTTATAGAGGAGACGGTTCCTTCGGCGCGTCTGGAATGGAATCTGGAGAGCACCTTCTTCTCTCCAAAGGAGCAGGTAGAGCTGCTCGCCTGCATTCGGGAAGCACTACTTAACGTACGTAAACATGCCCGGGCTACAGATATTCGAGTGACAGCAGAAGGGACTCCTTTTGTCTGGTCGATCTTCGTTCAGGATAACGGTGTTGGTGTGAGCGGGGATCCACTGCATCTGAAGGATCGGTACGGCTTGAGAATTACGAAGGAACGTGCAGTTCAGATGGGCTGGTCTTTCGCCCTTGATTCAAGGCCAGGTTACACACGAATAACCATTGGGAAGGGGCATGCTTAATATGGAACTTGTACGGGTATTGGTTGTCGATGATCACGCGCATGCGCGTGAGGCGATCTGCAGTATTTTATCCGAGGACAGCCTGTTTGAGGTTATTGGTACCGCTTCGACTGGGCTGGAAGCACTGGAGCTTACCGGGCAATGGATGCCCGATCTTATTTTGATGGACGTGCAGATGCCGGATATGGATGGGCTGGAAGCCACCCGCCAGATCAAACTGCGCTTTCCTTATGTCATTATCGTCATGGTCACTGTATCGGATGATGTCACGTACCTGTTCGAAGCACTGAAGCAGGGAGCTCAAGGATATTTGCTCAAAAATCTGGCTCCTTCCACCTGGCTTGAATACCTTCGCGCCATCGTCAGTGATGATGCACCCTTGAGCAAGGAACTTGCCTATCGAATCCTTCAGGAGTTCCCTGCACCTCGCACGGAAGATGTACCCGATAATCCCCTGACTACGCGGGAGCTAGAGATCCTGCAATGGGTATCTGCGGGTTATACCAATCGTGAGATTGCCGACCAACTTGGCATTTCGGATCAAACGGTGAAAAATCATCTGAAGAATATTTTACAGAAACTGCATCTCGAAAATCGTGTGCAATTAACCCGCTATGCATTGGAAAGCGGACTAGCAGGGCGTAAGCTGCGTAAATAGCGGCACATTCATGTTTTTGTCACAATTCTATGGATCATTTCGTTTTTTTATAGCCCAATGTAGTCATACGGTGTTATTTTGGACAAAGTTATAATGGTATAGATTGTGCTCGGATAACAAAGAATGACTTACAATTCTAGACCTAAGGGTGATGATTTTTTGATTTTGAGTAGGTTCACCACGAAATTGGGCAAACGGCACTGGGCATTGATGGGCGCCCTGATGTTATTATTTTGCCTTGTTATGCCACAATGGGCATCGGCCCATGCTTATATCGTGCAGGCCTCACCAGGTGAAAATGAACTGGTTGCGACTGCACCTGAACGCCTGACTCTCGAGTTCAACGAGTCTTTGCAGACGGCCTTCTTTGATATTAAAATCACCGGACCTGACGGAACACAAGCAGATGACGGCAATGTGCATGTCGATGAGGATCGTCCTCATATTCTGGAGACCGGACTGCGGACCGGACTTGGAAACGGAACCTACGCCGTGAATTGGAAGGCTGTATCTGCGGATGGCCACCCCATTCAGGGAGCCTATGTGTTTCATATTGGGGAACCATCTGGCGCTCCTGCCGGTCTCGCGGATTTAACCTCAGGTTCAGGCCAGGTTGGCGGACCGTTAAAATGGATTTTGTCGCTGACCGACTGGATTCAATATCTGGGGTTGTCTGTGATTCTGGGCACACTTGCTTTCCTGCTGTTTCGAATTGCGCCTGCTTCCATGGCGAGAGAACCACTGGAAGTGCCAAGAAGCTATAGGTTGTTATGGATCAGTTATGGCGCCGCTTCTGTTGCCGCTCTGATCAGCCTGCCTCTGAACACATTGTATGAATCAGGCGTTTCCATCGGGGAGTTCAGCTGGGCACTGATGGGCAGTGCACTTAAATTGACGTCATTTGGCCAGATCTGGATGGTACAGATACTCATTGTGATGTTGCTGGCGGTTACCATCCTCTCCGGATATGACCGGGATCGCTCGCTGCGTATCCGGATCTGGTCATCATACGGATCACTGATCCTCGTTCTTGGCTGGTTGTTCACTCATGCGATGACAGGACATCCAGCTGCAGCGGAACAACGCACACTCGCCATTGCAATGGACTTCATTCATCTGATCGGAGCCGCTTTCTGGATCGGCGCTTTAACCGCCATGGCTGTGTGTCTACCTCCGCTCGCGGATAAACTGCCTTCCACGGTGCGAGGAGAAGTCTATTGGACGGCGATCCGACGATTTACAGCTTGGGGTATCGGTGCTGTTGCTGCTCTCGTCGCTACAGGGATATATAGCAGCCTGATCATTTTGCCTGCACCTATACTTACGTCCCTGTTCACAACGGGGTATGGTCTCGTGCTTATCGCTAAAGTTGTCTTGCTTGTTGTAATGCTTGTATTGGCTGGGCGTCATGCCAGAATGGCACGTGCAAGCAGCGGCAACCGACTCGCTGGCACCCTCAAGGCCGAACTGATTGCTGGAGCCGTCGTGCTTGCGCTGGCTGCCGTGCTGACACACTTGTCTCCCGGACAACCGGCAGCCGCAGGACCTTATAAAGAAGTACAGACTACGGATGACGGGACCACAATTACACTTCAGGTAAGCCCAAATCGTACCGGAGAGAATCAGTTCAAAGTCGACGTGAAGAAACCGGACGGCACTACAGTTAACGATCTGGAACAGATCACACTTTCACTGACCCACCTGGATATGGATATGGGCATTTATGAGATCACGATTCCGAAAAATGATACTGGCGTATACGAGGCAGAAGAATATATCTCCATGCCAGGACGCTGGAACATCAAGGTGCATCTGCTAACCCGATCTCTGGATTCGCTGGATACCGAATTTGAGATCGACACTGCTAATCCGTAGGTATAGACCGATTCAGATTTGAAACGCGACTCAATCTAAAATCAGTGTCTCAATAAGCTGCAATTGTAGTGAAGGGGACGAAATCGATTCTGGAAAAGTGTAACGTTCGCATTTATTCCCGGATTTTCACTTATAAAGTGAATCAAAAAAATCTGGGAATAACAGCGATTGAAAGAACGATTCGTAACCGGAACGGTGACTTTGCAGCACATCAGGCACTTATTTTAGAAAATGGGCCGAAACATAAATGATAAGATTTGAGAGGGGTAAATTATTTTGAAGAAAACATCATGGACTTCCAAACTGACATCCAGCCTTACTGCTGGAGCTGCTGCACTAATGCTGTTTGCTGGATTCGCCAGCGCACACGTTACCGTTAACCCAACCGTGGCACAGACAGGTGCATGGCAGACGTATAGCATCAAGATTCCATCCGAAAAAGAGCTGCCTACCACCAAAGTCACGCTGAAAGTACCGCAAGGCGTTGCATTCAAGCAATACCAACCACTCGCAGGCTGGAAAATCACTACTGAAAAAAATGATTCCAATGAAGTGACGTCAATTACTTGGGAAGTGGACGCAGATAACGAAGGAATTCTGGCTGGTCAATTCCAGCAGTTCAACTTTGTAGCACAGAATCCGGATGCCGAAACGGAAGTAGCCTGGGATGCGTTCCAGTATTATAGCGATGGCAGCATCGTGGAATGGACAGGCGGACCAAGTGACAGCAACCCGCACAGTATCACGGCAATCAGCCAAGATCCTGCTGCTGCAGGTAATGCCGCTGCAGGCGGAGGTCATGATAGCGCAGGTACAGCCGGCAATGCGGGTCATGATGATGAAGCAACGGGTGATGATACGAAGGCAAACGACGATACCACACTGGGTGATGCGTTGAACGACACCGTTACTGGTGAGCCAAACAACACGGATTCAGACCCCGGCACATTGAAGCTGCAACAGGCAACACTGATCGTATCCATTCTGGCGTTGATCCTGTCCTTCCTGGGTATCGCTCTGGCAACACGCCGCAAAAAACGTTAAGAACTAACATGCAGTCTTGTATGTAGACATAAAAAGAAAGGAGCCTTTGGCGAACGGGGTCTATCCCGATGTGCCGAGGCTCCTTTTTGTTATCTGTATACATACGCTAACTCGATTTCAGACTCATGCTTACGATCACTGATGATGAACAGCGTCACTTACCGCCCTTTGCTCTACCGTTCCTGATCCGTCTGGATCATGATTTCAATGTATTGCAGCAAGCTCTTCTTCTGTTGTTCAATCGACTGTATCCGTCCAGACAGACCTGCGAAGAACGCTTCGATCTGCTGCCTTGTATAATCAGCCGATTGTCCCTTCCAGTCGTCGAGACGGTTGTATAAGCTTCTCGCCTCCTGCTCATCTGCCTGGAGACGGGCAAGCAACTGAGTCAATTCTTTTTCAGCAATCCGAAGATCATTCAACTCTACCAGCAATTGTCCGCTCACTCGTGATCCCTCCCTTTATGTAAGTTCCAATCGCCAGGCCCTTCATGCAAAATTCTAGTTAAAACTGACTTGACTCTCATCTGCCTGACGGAAGGCTTCCGCCTTCTCTTCGATAAAGTTCAAGAACTGACTCGTATGCTTCATATGCCATGTGCTCAGTTCGTTAATAGACGCATCCAGATGAGTGACGATAGGCTCAAGTCTGCGACTGCGGCTGGAATGCAAGTATTGAGCCATCCGGCTCCGTACTATGTTCAACTCTGCATTACACTGTTGTGCATTTTGCTTCCACCGGGCAGCGACACTTTTGAGTTCCTCAGGCGTTACCTGAATCAGGCCAGACGCTCCTGCTGCCGCGGCCATACCTCTTGCAAGACTGCCCGCTTGCGCACCCAAGTTCCGCATGAATGCTGCGAGATCAGACAGGACATTGGACGGCTGACGCGGAGAATAACCGATGTGCTCGCCTGTAACCGGATCGTAAAGATCGTTGGAAACATAGCCATTCTCGAACTCATACTGCTTCAGACTGTGGTACTCCTCGCCACCAAAGGTGTTACTGATTTTATCCCACATGCCCATGTCATCATTCATATCCTTGTAGTTGGAATTGATGTAATACATGGAACCTACATGACGATCATATCCACCAAAAAATCCGCTGGTCACAAAATCTCCGGGATGCCCATAGTTAATGATTTGGCTATCAAACCCACCCTCTTCAGCCTTTCGCTTCGCCTCTGGTGTGAGACTGGAGATCACAGAAGGCGCGCTGAAGGTCACTGCGGAGAGTCCCGTGTATGCGGCCGCATATTGGGCATTTCCCCCTCCAAGCGAATGCCCTGTCAGCGAGAAATCCAGATCCTTGTATTTTTTCCGCATATCATTGGCGTAGTCTTCCGCCTCATACATCTGGTTTGGTCCCAGACTGAACGTTTTATCCAGCTTTTTATCCAGTTCTCCCACAGCATTCTCGACTGTAGTGATCCCCGTAACATCTCTTACCTTCTGAATGCCATTTGCCAACCAATCCGGTGTAAAATCCGTACTTTGTTCGATCTTTCGGCCAAGCTCAGGCAAACCGATTTGAGCGTCTGCATAATAATCGGGGGCGCTGCGATCCAACGAAGCACTTCCCTCCGTCCCCCGATATGCGATAACCGCCTGTTTGGTCTCCGAATTGTAGAAGGTCACCGCATCAAAACCGGATTTTTTGTTTCCATGCGTGTCTTCAAGAACTTGCCATCCAGGAAGATTCTCAAACTCCATACCTGATTTCAGATTCTCATATGCTAATTCAGACATCTTGTTGTATGTCTCATCATCAATTTTTGGTGAATTACTCACAACCTCTGCACCTCCAAGAAAATCAATCCTGAATTATGATTTATTTGTTAAACGGATCATATCCCTTAGCTATAATCGCTTCCTTAATTGCCGGACTCATGCCAAAATTTTTGATCTTTTTATCCTCATAGTCGTACGAGATTGTAAACTCTTGCTCTTCATGTTCCACCACATGTCCTTCCATAGCTATAGAATCAAGCGCCATCTCGGGTAACAACTCTTTATTCGTGATGACTACATTTAGTTCATATTTATTTTTCAGATATTTTACGGCTTCTGCTTCCGCTTCTTTAAAATAGGCCTGTTTTTCACTTTCCTTCATGTTCTGACACCCTCCCAAAATAAAAGTGGATAGTATGATCAAAAAAAACATACTTGCGAATCGCCGCTTCAATCTCATTATCAATCACCTTTTCTTTTTCATTAATCATTAAAATATATTCCTGTATCCACTCTATTCTCCTGTTAACTGCATCATAGTACAAAATCAACATGATCACATCGGCTGTTGGCATCGTTTTTATGTAACTTTGTTCCTAAATGATTCCATTAGAGCATTCGGGTGTACATTACCCAATTCAACTGTTTTTGCATCAGTTGCCTATTCATAAATTTCCCAGACGAAAAAGAGCCTGCTCCAGAGAGCGGCCCTAATCTTGCCATTTCAATGATTTACTCCAATACCATCCGCAGGGCGGTCAGTGCAATCCCGATTATAAATCCGGTAACGGCCCCGTTAATCCGAATCCACTGCAGATCCTGCCCTACTTTATCCTCAATCAAGGAGATCAGTGAGGCATTATCCATTTTGTCGACATTTTCGCGCACGAGGTTGCCGATTTTGGAATGGTTTTTCTCCAGCAGCGTCGTTACACCTTCCACAATCTTGGCATTCAATCCTGCCAATAAAGCATCGTCTGACCGCAAATCAGACAATACCCGCTCAATCGCAGGTAAAGCAAACGTCTCCACATACTGACCATCTTCCATCGCAGCGAGCGCCTTATCCCTCAATTCAATGAGTTTGTTCAGCACGGTTTCCTCTGCGTTCCATCCATCCAGCATGTTGTTTTTCCAGCCGTTGACTCCATCCTGCACACTTTCACTCATCGCTAGCCGGATAGCCTGGGTTCGCAACAGATCGAGCACTTTGTAACGAAGAGCGCTGCCCTCTCGCTTCATGTCCTCTACTCGGTCAAACAGATACCCTTGCAAAATGCTGCCCAGACGCTCCTCGTTCAGATAACCCATGAACGCATTCATCGCAAATTGCATTAATCCATTCATCTGGATGCCACTGATCGCCTTTAAGCCACTTTCACCCAAAAACATAATGGTCTCTGGCTTCACCAGCCATTCTTCTGCCTGCTTCAAACCGTAGTCCAGTGCTTTGGCATCATATCCACGCTCACTCATCTGGATCGAAGCCCGTTCCAGAATCGGACCCAAGTCGAAGGCTCCTGCCTGTGATTTGATCTCGCCCGCAACCAGTGGAGCAATCTGCTCCAACGGAAGGCCTGCAAGGATTCGTTTGCAGAGTGTATCGATCATGGTCTTGACTCCATCGTTGTGAAGCTCCCTTGTCATCGTATCCAGAACGATTTCTGCTGCCTTGAAACCCGCAATTTTCTCGGTGATGCTATCTTTGTTCAGCAAGTTATTTTCCACTGCGGAGACAAGGCCTTCGGTCAATTTGTCCCGATTTTTGGGCAGTAATGCCGTGTGGGGAATGGGAATACCCAGTGGATGACGGAACAACGCTGTTACGGCGAACCAGTCCGCAAGTCCACCTACCAACCCCGCTTCAAATGACCCTACGAGCAGTTTGCCTACAACACCGCCCTGAAACGGCAATGATGCGGCAAATCCTGCTCCCATAACAACGAGAGACCAGGCTGCTGCTTTTTTGGTTTGTTTAGGTTTAGCCATTGTATTCTTACTCCTTTATCGTTAATCACACGGGTTCAATGACACCCAACTTTCCCGTGCTCCTCTGTTCTTCATGTGATCCATTCCATAGGAAAGCTTCTCTTTCCATATTTCGTATACTTCATCTTATCACCCGTAAGCGTCAAAACCAAACCTCTGGCTGGCCAAAAAGGATAAAAGAGGGGTTTTTCCTATCGAAATGGTCGTATTCTTTTCCATTACCAAAAAGGTTTTAGTATAATCAATACAGACGACCCTCCATTTAGGATTGGCCGGCGGTCAACAGGGTAATTACATAATGGAATAATGAATGAATCAGAGGAGGAATTTCGGACCATGAAACACGTGCAGGACACAACGACACTTTATAACGGAGTCAAAATGCCTTGGCTGGGTTTTGGTGTATTCAAAGTTAAAGATGGAGAAGAAGTGGTTGATGCCGTCAAAACGGCCATTCAAGCAGGTTATCGCAGTATCGATACAGCAAAAGCGTATAACAACGAAACGGGTGTAGCTCAGGGTATTCGTGAATCTGGAATCGCCCGCGAGGATCTGTTCATTACCACCAAAGTGTGGAACGGGGACCAAGGTTACGAATCCACACTGGCAGCTTTTGAAGCAAGCATGGAACGACTCGAACTGGAATATCTGGATCTCTATCTAATCCACTGGCCTGTCAAAGGCAAGTACAAGGATACCTGGAGAGCGCTGGAGAAGCTGCATAAGGAAGGACGCATCCGCGCCATTGGGGTGAGTAACTTCCAGATTCACCATCTGGAGGACCTGATGACCGATGCCACCATTAAACCTGCAGTGAATCAGGTGGAACTGCATCCGCTGTTGATCCAAACGGAGCTAAGGGAGTACTGCAGCAAACATCAGATCCAGATTGAAGCCTGGTCTCCACTGGGTCAGGGACACCTACTGGAGCATCCGCTTCTTCAGGACATCGCTGCCAAGTACAGCAAGTCACCGGCACAGGTCATTCTTCGTTGGGATCTGCAAAATGGTATTGTGACCATACCTAAATCCGTTACACCACAGCGCATTCGCGATAACGCGGACCTGTTCGATTTTGAGTTGACTACAGAAGAAATCGAACGCATTAATCAATTGAACGAGAATAAGCGCTTTGGTTCCGATCCGGACAACTTTAACTTTTAACATCAATATATAATCAAAGCTAGAAAACATCAAAAAATCCCGATCCGGATGCAACGCAACTGGATCGGGATTTTGCTTGTTCATTTATGGTTATATTAGCCTTTGGAAACCAGTTTGAAATCATCAAAGTGGAAACCTGGAGCTACAACACACGTTACCAGTACAGGCTCATCACCCAGTGGACGTGCGGTTTGCCATACTCCGGCTGGAACGAGTACCTGCGGCGATTGCCCCGCAGCAATATCCATCCCCAGCACAAGCACTTCTTCATTTTCCGGGTTTTCCCCGTTGCCGCCCAATTTCAATTCAACCGGACTGCCGCTATGCCACAACCAGAGCTCATCGGACAAAACAGTATGCCATTCCGAGACTTCATGCGAGTGCAGCAGGAAGTATGTCGAACTTGCCGAGAATCGAGGGCCTGAGTATGTATCCGGCAGTACGGATTGTGGAATTTGATACGATGCCTTCCATTCTTCCTTATACCAACCGCCTTCAACGTGTGGCTGCATATTCAATGCAGCAACGAGTGGCGATAATTCATGTGTCGTCATATTCTGTTTCCTTCCTTCCAAATCGAATTGGAGACACCCCTATCCAGAGGTTAGCCTCACTCCCCCTACTGTAAAACATGAATAGACTTTTGTCACCTTTACACCATATCTAAGCTTGCCGAAAATCATTCCACCCGCATTCTATTCATTTCGTCTGGTCGGACCCACACACAAATGATAGCGTTTACAACAAACTGGATTTTCCGTTATGATATGGATATTAACCGTAAATCAGCTGGCGCAGAGGGGAGACGTGTTATGAGTGTTATAGAGGATCGGATTGGACCCAAATATCGAATTGGCGAGAGTTCATTCACCATTGAACACATGAGCAGACACGACGGGAACGCCATGCCACAGCCTCATGCACACCCTTTTTACGAACTGTATTATCTGCTTGAAGGAGAACGCGTCTATTCCATGAATGGTCAGCTTCTTACCGCCCGCAAAGGTGATTTGATCCTGATCAATCCCCATGATGTACATTCGACGTCCAAAGGTAGCCTTCCCGGCTTTGAACGAATCCTGATCGGATTCTCACCTTCTTTTGCAACCGGGATGGAGCTTGGAATATGTGGTCTACTTCCCTTCGATCGTTCAAGGCTGCTGCACTTTCCTGATGCGGAACAGCCCGAGATCGAACGAATGCTGTGGCAGATGCTGCAAGAATGCCGGGAGCGGCGCCCTCATTATGAAATCGTGGTGAGAAGCCTGCTTGCCCAGATCCTGATTCAGATCCACCGGGTTGAAGAAGATACTCGGCAATCTTCTCCAGTCCCGCATCATCCCATGCAGGATAAGATCAGTGAAATCGTCACTTATGTGAACAATCATTATACCGAGCCCCTCACATTAGAAGAGGCCGCAGCGCGATTTTATATCAGTCCATCCTATTTGAGCCGGATGTTCAGCCGTTTTACCGGATTTCGCTTCAGCGAATATTTACGTGTTACCCGGGTTCGGGAGGCACAGAGACGTTTACTGTCCACTCAGGAACGGGTGCAATTGATTGCGGAGAAGGTAGGATTTGAGCATACAGCCCATTTTAATAAAACGTTTAAACAGGTGACCGGGACCACGCCGCTTCGCTATCGCAAAGAACATCGATAGATCTTCAAAACGACTGGTCGAAGCCAGACGTCTGTCATGCGACGACCTGTCAGGACACCGCGAGCCAGGAGATGCCCGCGGTGATATGCTAAGCGTATACTAGTTTGGCCCCTTTTTACCTGCGGATAATTACACCACTTCTTACTTCAGGACCAACGGAGATTTGGCGTCCCTCTGTATCTGCATCACTTTCCCGGCATACGATCCCTGCCGATTCATGTCCTGTCACCATTAGAAGCCGACCATCCGCACCCACTCCCTCAATCGCTTCCAGCTCCGCACCCTTACACTGATGCAAATGAATCAACGATCCTTCAGTAATATGTGCGTTCATTTCGGCGATTCGTAGGTGCTTCGCATGGGCGCATTGCACCCCGTTACGAGCCGTCACCGTATATCCCTGAACGACCAGACCATCCAGCGGCATTTCCGGCAGTCCACTCACCAATAACGCGGTTTCCGCTCCTGCACAGACCACATCCGATATCTGGATATCTCGGAACACCGGAGTTTCCTCACTGACCTCCTGAGCCAAGTCGCTACCACGAGCGGAACCCTCCTGATTGGCATAGAAAAAGGAAAACGAGATAGCTTCCATTATGATATCTTTCATATAAATGCGCTCCACCTGAATATCCTCAACGACCCCGCCGCGCCCACGCGCGCTTTTGAAGCGAAGCCCAATATCCGTTCCAATAAACGTACAATCCGAGACCCGGACATGCCGCACGCCACCGGACATTTCACTGCCAATGACAAAACCGCCATGGCCGTGATACACAGTGCAATTGCGGATCGTAATATATTCCGAAGGCAGACTGAGTTCACGGCCTTCTGCATCCTTGCCGGATTTCAGGCAGATCGCATCATCACCAACATCGAATACACTCTGCTCCACAAGGACATGACGGCAAGATTCAATGTCAAGCCCATCACCATTCTGGGAAAACCAAGGATTCCGTACACTCACATTACGAATTGTGACATGCTCGGATGCCCACGGATGCAGATTCCATGCAGGCGAGTTCTGGAACGTCGGGCCGTCCAAAAGCACTCGTTTACATTGACGTAAGCTGACCATGTTAGGACGCAAGAAGTCTCTGACTTCCTCATAAGCAGCCACATCACACATTTGCTCCAGATGCAGACGATTCGCAATCGCACCGCCTTCAAGAGCAGAAGTCGATGGCCACCAGATGGCTTCGTCTCCGCCAGCATGCTCCACTACACCACCCGAACAGACCAGTCGATTCCACTGCGACGCGGTCATCTTGGATCGTTTTACCGGACGCCATGCCTCTCCACCGCCATCCCAAATCCCCTCACCCGTGATCGCAATATCCTCCAGCTGCTCACCATCAATGGGCGACTGACATCGCACTGCCTGCCAACCTTCGAAGCTGGACGCAATCAGGGGATATTGATCGAAATTACGGCTGAACGTAACCAGAGCCCCCGCCTGGACATGAAGCTCAATTCGACTGCGGAGAACAATTGGACCCGTTAACCAAACACCCGCTGGAATGACAATTCGGCCACCTCCCGCTTCTGCACAAGCTGCTATAGCCAGTCGGAACATCTCGGTATTATCCGTCAAGCCATCCCCTACCGCACCATAATCCGTAATCTGAAAATCCCGTGCAGGGATGACAGGTAAACTCACTTCATAAGCCTTCGTATCGGATTCAACACCTTCTCCTGTACCAAGTGGGGAGTAATATGTATTCATCGTTCAGAACATCCTCTCTACCTATAATTGGATCGGACTATTTTTAGTATTGTATCGCTTACCGGAAAGCGCATTCTCGCTCCATCATATCAATGCCATAGGGCATAAGGTTGAGCTTTTTTGCCATGTACGATTCAGAATTTGATGTTATTTGTTTTTATGATCAGAGTCATAAAGTAAACATCTCTTCCAGTATACTCTATACATCTATTCCAATGGTTGTAAAACAACTAGGAGAATGGATTCATTTTTCTGTCAGGATTCGTCACAAAGAGGCTGTCAATATAACAAATATATAACATAATTACTGGCTATGGCCCTATAAAACCCATTACTTATGTCATGTTTTATCACAAACCAATTGCCTTTAGCAGGATGAGTATGTATGATTAAATAACTAGTTTCAATTTATTCCTTATTATTCCTTTTACAAACAGATGTTGCAGAAAGGATGGGGTCTCTTGATTGAATTTAGGGGTGTCCAGAAACATTTTGGCCATTTTCATGTCCTCAAAGATATTCATCTTCACATTGAAGAAGGAGAAGTCGTTGTCATTATCGGCCCTTCCGGCTCAGGCAAAAGCACACTGCTCCGCTGCATCAATCGTCTGGAGACGATTACCGAAGGTGAACTTGTCGTCAGTGGTGTCCCTTTACATCAGAAAAAGGTGGACATCAACCTCTTCCGCCGTGACATCGGCATGGTATTTCAACACTTCAATCTCTACCCTCACAAAAAAGTCATCGACAACATTACCCTTGCACCCATGAAGGTGCGTAAACAACCCAAAGCACAGGCAGCCTCTACGGCGATGAAGTATCTGACCCGAGTAGGCATTGCCGACAAGGCAGACAGTTATCCTTCCCAGTTGTCCGGTGGACAACAGCAGCGTGTAGCCATCGCAAGAGGTCTTGCCATGGAGCCCAAAATCATGCTTTTTGACGAACCCACCTCTGCACTGGACCCCGAAATGATCGGGGAAGTTCTGGATGTTATGAGGTCTCTTGCCCACAATGGGATGACGATGGTCGTCGTTACACATGAGATGGGATTTGCGCGCGAGGTCGCAGACCGAGTCATCTTTATGGATGAAGGCCGAATTGTGGAAGAAGCCTCCGCCGCTGAATTTTTCGACAACCCGAGAGAAGAACGGGCCAAGCAATTCCTGAGTCGTCTGATTCACCACTGAGAATAATCCATTTTGAAAGGGGTCTTTACCAAATGAAAAATGTATTAAAGTGGCCGTCGTTTATGCTTGTTTTGATTCTATCCCTTGTATTGTCCGGTTGTAGCACCGGAGAGGAAAGTAGCAGCAGCGGTGGTTCTGGTGGGAGTAGCGAAGCCAAAGGCACGATTGAACAAATTAAAGAGCGCGGTAAGCTCATTGCCGGCGTGAAATACGACACCAAATTGTTCGGTTTGAAGGACCCCGCAAGTGGCGAAGTCGAAGGATTCGATATTGATATCGCCAAGGCACTCGCCAAACAGATTCTTGGAGACGAAACGAAAGTAGAACTGAAGGAAGTAACGTCCAAAACGCGCATTCCGATGCTGCAAAACGGCGACATTGATCTCATCATCGCAACGATGACGATTACGGATGAACGCAAGGAACAAGTGGATTTCAGCGATGTCTATTTTGAAGCCGGGCAATCCCTGCTTGTGAAAAACGATAGCGCGATTACCGGTCTGGAAAGTCTCGACGGTGTGAAGGTTCTTGCCGTCAAAGGCTCGACTTCTGCGCAAAATATTCGCGAAAAAGCCCCGGATGCCGAGGTGCTCGAATTCGATAACTATCAGGATGCCTTCACAGCCCTCAAGGCGGGTAAAGGCGAAGCTCTGACGACCGATAACATTATTCTGATCGGCATGCAGCAGACGGATAACAACTACAAGCTGGTTGGTGGCAATTTCACGAGCGAACCTTACGGCATAGCGATTCGCAAAGGCGATACAGCCTTCGTCGAAGAAGTAAACAGCCTGCTCAAAAACCTGAAGGACAGCGGTGAATATGATACGTTGCATGAAAAATGGCTGGGCAGCAAGCCAGAGTAACCCCGATTAATGATGGTGAAGCGGCGAATTAGCCTGTGATATGCGATGCATGAGCAGGCCGCAATCACCGCTTCTACCTCTGGAGAACGGAGGCTTCGCCTACATGGGCAAATTGGACTTCAGCATACTGATCAAACATTCGGATCGATTCCTGGAAGGGTTCCTCAATACCATCCAAGTGAGCATCATGGCCTTGATTGGCAGCTTTATTCTGGGTGCAGTAATGGCTATCTTTCGGATATCCCCCATCAAACCACTCAACTGGATCGGCACCGCTTTTGTGGAGTTTATCCGTAACATCCCGCTGCTGCTTGTCGTGTTTTTCTTCTATCTCGGATTGCCGGCACTTGGCATTTCATTGGATGGATTCATCTCAGGTACACTCGGTCTGACCATCTATACGGCTGCTTTCATTGCCGAAGCGATCCGGGCGGGCATTCAGACGGTCCCTCGCGGGCAGTTAGAAGCGGCGAGATCTTCCGGTCTATCCTACGTACAGGCCATGAACCTGATCATACTGCCACAAGCGATCAAGATTGTATTGCCGTCCATTGGCAACCAGTTTATCAATCTGGTCAAAAATTCATCCATCCTTGCGGTCGTAGCGGGCATGGATCTGATGTATTTTGCCGATCTGATCAACTCGGATACATTCCTGCCGCTGAGCGTCTACACCATTGTTGCGCTGTTCTACCTGGTGCTGACTTTGCCGCTCAGCTTCCTGGTCCACTATATGGAGCGCCGTTTTGGACAAAGTGATGCGGACGCCAGCCGTGCCAAAGGCAAACCAAAGAAGACCAAACCAACGGGCCAGGTCACCATGTAAACAGACATTCATTCTAACCCTTGTCCTACTCACAGAAGGAGGCCGATGATCCATGGACTTTAGCGGGGCCTATGCCTGGCCCAACCTTCGTTTCCTGCTGCACGGATTCCTGATTACCCTGCAAGTGGCAGGGTTGTCGATTGTATTCAGCTTTGTTCTCGGCACCGTGCTCGGTACCGTTCGATACACGCGAATTCCGGTACTGTCACAGATTGTGGCCGTTATCGTGGATACGATCCGGAATCTGCCGCTGCTGCTGATCATTTTCTTCATTCATATCGTACTTCCCCAGCTCGGAATCAAGATGTCTGGCTTCTGGTCCACGGTCGTTGGACTAAGTCTGTTCGAAGGCGCCATGATCGCAGAGATTGTCCGCAGCGGACTCAAATCGATTGAACGTGGTCAAGTGGAAGCCGCCCGTTCCTCCGGCCTAAGCTATATGCAGACACTTGGCGGCATCATCATGCCCCAGGCTTTGCGGCGCATGTCGCCACCGATGGTGAGTCAGTTCATCTCTTTGCTGAAGGATACTTCACTGGCGATCATCATTTCCCTGCCGGAACTGATGCACAATGTGCAGATCCTCGGGGGGCAGAGCTTCGATTACGTCATCCCTGCCCTGCTACTCGCAGCCGTATTATACTTCGTCATCAACTACACATTGTCCATTGTGGCGCGGCGGCTTGAAGCACGAATGACTTGATACGAAAGGAATAAGGCAAGAAAGAATATGAAGCATGAAGTAACATGAAGTAACTTGAAGCAATCTAGGCTTCATGGTTGATTAGATACGAAGGAAATAGATATGAAGGAAAGAACCGAATTGATAAAAAGAAGGAAAGCGTCCCAAAGACTCCAAAGCCACGTATGTAGTGGATTTGGAGTCTTTTTGGGGCTAACAATTATGCTCATAAATTCACGAACTTCCCACCCATATCTAACGAATCGAGAGAAGCTTATTCAACCATTTTATAGACCGTTTCGAATCTAACGAATCGTAGATGCTCTATTCCTCCGATTACCCCGGCTTTTACCTGCTATTTCAGTGTTTTGAGTGAAATAGCTTCACTGAAATTCGTTACATTTTTCATATCAGCTGATATCCCAAAATTAGACGTCTCAGGTTCGTTAAAATTTACGCCCCAGCGATTCAATTAAAACTCACTCCCATTACTAATGATTCGCCCACAATCAGCTCATCCCCTAGATCGCTGCTCCGTTACGGCGTAGTTTCTTTTGCAGCAACGCTACCGGTAGCTCCAACGGATCTAGCTTCATCTGAACAGCTAAAGCGGCTGCTGTTCCCGCCGCCTGCCCCGTAGCCATGCAGCTTGGCGTCAGCCTTGTCGTTGCGTGGGCCTCATGTGTGGTGGAGATGCAACGTCCTGCCGCCAGCAAATTGCGAATATTTCGGGAAATCAGAGAGCGGTACGGAATATCGTATGCTCCGTCTCCTTCTATAAAAGCCGCTACGACGCCTTGACCCGAAGGATCATGAATATCAATCGGATAGCCACTTCTGGCGATTACATCATCAAACTTTCGACCTGCAACCACATCGTCCTTGGTCAACGCATAATGCCCGATGATTCGCCTGGATTCACGGATACCAATCTGTGGCGCTATCGCTGAGATCGAGGCCCGCTCGAATCCAGGCACGTCACGCTGCAGAAACTCAGCAATCATCAGCACCTGCTTCCTGCCTTCCTGTTCAGCAGAGGTCAGATCTTCTGCATCTGTAGCATCCAACCCCTGCACCCGGGTGCAGTTAATCAATACCTCATCTTCAGCCGGGCCGGTAAAAAACAATACCTGATCACGGTTAATCGGTACACCTGCTTTTTTCCATTGGGAATAGAAGCCGCTCACCCCGGTTAACGGAATACTGTCCAGTTCGGAGAAAGGGGTTTTAGCATAGAAATCCTCCGGGTGCTCCTGCATGTATTGTTTCACTCGTCCAAGGTCCACACCACGCATTCGAAATTTCATGGTCATCGGCTGTGACTGGTGATCGCCATCTCGCCCCTTTGCAATAGAAGCTCCCGCAAGATAAGCCGCATCCGCATCACCGCTGGCATCCACGAATACGTTCGCTCTTAGCTCCATTCGGCCAGACTTGTTCGTCAGACGTACCGCCTCTACCCGATCATTCACCATAACCACTTCATCCACGAAGCTGTGCAATAACAATCGCACACCTGCTTCCTGCAGCATCTCTGCCGCAACCACTTGATAGATCGCCGGATGGTAAGGCGTAACCGTATGCACAAATCCAACCGTATCCCGAAGATGCCCCGGAGAGCCGCCGCGCTCCTGTAGTCGGTCAACGATTTCCTGGGCGATACCCTGAATCACCTGCTCACCACTCTCCGTATGGAAGGTCATCCAAGGATAGACCATGGCGGCAGTCGACATTCCACCAACGAATCCGTACCGTTCCACCAGTACTACTCGAACACCTTGTCGTCCAGCAGCGATGGCTGCCGCTATACCCGCCGGACCCCCTCCCACAACAACCACATCCGCTTCTTCCTTTTTCATGCTCATACTTATCCGTTCACTCAAGCTATCACTCCTTCCGTTCTATTGCAGGGGTTACTCTTTCAGTCCTGTCATGGCAACTCCCTCAATGAAGCGCCGTTGTGCCAGGAAAAAGACAATCAGCAGCGGCAGGGTCGCCATGACGGTGGCACTCATCAGATATTGCCAGGCTGTACCCACTTCATCCGTGAACAAGGATAACCCAAGCGGCAGCGTCATCAGTTCTCGCGAGTTAATGAAAATCAACGGATCGAAAAACTCATTCCAGATCGTCACAAACGTAAAGATCGTCAGCGTAGCCATACCGGGCTTGGCAATCGGGAGCATAATACGAGCATAGATCCGGAAGCGGTTGCAGCCGTCAATCATCGCCGCTTCTTCCAGCTCGGTGGGTACCGTAATGAAGAACTGCCGCATCACAAAGATGCCAAACACGCCGCCCGCCCCAAAGATCGGGAGTAAAATCAGCGGAAGATGTGTATCAATCCACCCCAGCTGCCGCATGAACAGAAACATGGGAATAGCCGTCACCTCATGGGGAATCATCATCGCACTCAGCAGGATGAGAAATACCACATTACGTCCCTTGAACGGAATTTTGGCAAATGCGTACCCGGCGAGAGATGCAAAGAACACCGTACCCAGCACAACCACAGCAGCAATATATACACTGTTAAAATAAAAACGATGAAACGGAATTAATCGAAAAACATCGATGTAGTTCTGAAATCGGAAGGTATCCGGTATCCACTGTGGTGGATAGGTAAATATGCTTTGAGGTTCCTTGAATGACGTCGATATCATCCAGATAAATGGAACAAGCATGATCAGCGAGATCAGTGTCAGCAGCAAGTACGTCCCCAGGGCACTGCCTGTCTTGCGAATCGAAGGATTAGGCATCGCCTTCATTGAATACCCACCTCTTTCGAAGCTGCCATTGCAGCAGTGTCAGGATTAGCACGATAAAGAACAATACATACGCAAGCGAAGAGGCGTAGCCGAACTGAAATAATTTGAATGCTTTTTCCCAGATATAATAGACCAATACCTTCGTGCTGTTGCTCGGCCCTCCCTGTGTCATGACGTAGATCTGTCCAAACACCTTGAGCGAGCCAATCACAGTCATGACCATGGTTAAAAACACCGTTGGCGTAATCATGGGCAGTGTGACGTGAAAGAAGGTTCCCCTTCTGCCCGCTCCGTCCAGTGTTGCCGCTTCGTAAAGTGAACGCGGTACCTGCTGAATGGCTGCAATGAACAACACCATATTCAGACCCACATTCTTCAGTACACTCGTCACAATAACCGCAGGCATCGCCAGATCCTGATTGTAGAGCCAGGCCGGACCCTTGATGCCAATCATTAACAGAAGCTGATTGATCAGTCCCGACTCTGTGGCATACATCAGCTTCCATACGATGGACCATACAATCAGCGAGGTCATGACCGGAACAAAGATAGCTGTTCGAAAAATCCCGATGCCGCGCAAACTTCTGGATAGCAGCAACGCGAGCAGCAGCGCGAGCACAATATTAAGCGGCACAAGCCCCGCAGTGAAATAGACCGTATTGGCAAGCACCTTCCAGAACATGGCGTCTGTCATCACATTCCGGTAATTCTCCAGTCCAATAAAATGATGATCCCCCAGCAGCGGCCAGTCGGTCAGGCTCATGTACAGAGCCAAACCCATGGGAAACAGCAGCAGCAGGGTAAACCCGAGCACCATTGGCGATACAAACAGCCATCCCGCGATCTGGGCCTCTCTGGCGAGCGGACCTCTTCCTGTACGCTTGCGTGAATGGGTCACAGTCAGGCCCTCCCCTTTATCAAATTTCTTCCCTTGAAACGAATATTTACACTTGCCACTCCAATGACAGAACAACCTTCCGATCGCTGTTATCCCCAGATTTTTTTAATTCAATTTTACAAAGAGGAAAATCCGGGGATAAAGGCGAACACTCCGTTTCTTCAGGTTATTTCTGTCCTCTACGTTCTCTTGTAAATGTTTAGTTCAACTTATATAGTCTGAACGGTTCAGATTGTCCACCGCATTACGGAAGGCGTTAACAGCCCTTCGCAGCTGCTCCTCCGCTCTGCCTGTTACGACCGCTCCAAGCATGATCGCCTTGACCCCGGTATCGTGCAGCACCCGAACATCCTCCGGCACCAGCTTACGCTGAGAAGGAACCAATACCGGAATTTGCGCCTGCAAGACCAGACGGCGATACTTGAGCACGTCCGCAAAGCTTAGCGGTGTACCATATTCATTCCCAGGCACAATGGATGCCTCCAGGGCTGTGAATCTGTAATGAGCGGCTGACGATACAAGGGAAGGTTCATATTCGTCATTGATCGCAAACGTTCGGTCCAGCCCCAGGTCATCCAGCATGAAGGACGGCAAGTGATGTGCATAGATGGAATAGAAGTCAAAACCCAGCCCGGAGAGACGCTCCACGTCCTCCCTCCGTGCTCCATCTATACTACCGGATGGTACGACCCCAAGCGGGCCTCCAAACTCGCTACGGATCGCCTGAAAAACTTCGGCATAGTTGTCCAGTGGACCAAAATGATTCCCGCTGGCGCGATGGCCGACATTATAATGCACCTTCAGTGCATCAGCGCCCTCTTCGATTGCTGCCCGGGCCAAAGATAGATCGTTCTCGGGTAAGCTGACCACAAGTGACAGCGATTTCTGATCAAGCAATTCCTTGAATTTGCCCATCATGCTCACCTCCTGTTTCTATAAAATGATTTATTGTTGCAGCACGCCTTGGATTTCTTCCTGCATTTGCTTCAGATTATCCTCAGGTTTCGCTGAACGGGCGAACAGTCGGTCAAATCCCTGCAACACCGCATTGTCGATATCCTGCCAACGGATATGACCGGGAATCAAGCGCGCTTTTGGCATTTCATTAATCACCGCCTGCACAATATGCTCCTTGCTCGGATTATTCGGCTGATTAATGAACGCATCGGAGTTCAGCACAGAGGTACGCGGAGGCACAAAATAGGTGGCCGTCGCCTGAATACCCTGCTCGCTGGCAAAATACTTCAACAGCTTCTTGGTTTCCTCCGGATGTTTGCTGTCGTTGAACATGGCATATCCAGCCTGCCCTAGCATCGGTACGCTGCCCTGTGAGCCGGAAGGCATGGGAGCGATACTCCACTCAAAATCGGTAATCTCTCTTGCTTTGGAAACATAGCTGTAGTTATCGAAGAACATGCCTACATTGCCAGCATCGAAGCTGACCTGCTCACCTGCTTTTGGATGCGATTCATCGGTGAACATCATGCGCTCCAGCAGTTCAAAAGTCTGTACTCCATAGGCATCGTTCCAAGTGAACTTCGTCATGCCTTCGTCGAACGGACCACTGCCATTGGACCATGAATACGAGGAGAGCACTGCCCAGGTCTTCCAGTCGCGAAAAAAGTTGGCGCCATAGATCCGGTTGGTAGCCTCCTTGCTGGTAATCGCCTTGGCAGAATTCTCGAACTGTTCCCATGTCCATTGTCCTTGGCTGGCAAGTGTATTGGGGTCGGTCAGGCCGGCTTTGTCGAACAACGTTTTATTGTAGAACATGACCACCGGAGGTGTGGAAAAAGGCAGCCCCAGCAGCTGATCGCCATCACGGAACAAATCCAATGTACTTGGTATATAATCATCCAGCTTGAACTGGGCATCATCCTTGAACTCGGATACATCAGCCAGGATATGATTGGATTTGAACTGTGGCACCATCCGCTCCGATACCCATGCGATATCTGGGAGAGAGCCGCCAGCGGCAAGCACCGAAATTTTTTGCTGGTATTCTGCGAAAGGAACGGATTCCATCGTCACCTTGATGCCTGGATTTTCCTGCGTGAAGCTATCAATCAGCTTGTTGTATACATCCATATGTGCCTGATTGCCCCACATCATGAATTTCAGCTCAACCTCTCCATTCTCCCCGGCTGCTTGCCCAGGATCACTTCCGGAATTGGAGCTTGTGCACCCGATTGAAGCAATCATCATGAGTAAGAGTATCAATATCAGTCCTGCTTTTTTCATGAAAATCCCCCTTATGGACTTAGTGGTATACATGTGCAACCAAAGTATAACGAAGACATCGCCCGCTCATAAATCACGTCAATTACAGAAATGGTATGGTATTTCAAGAAATGCTGAATCGGTCACGATATTCCCCTGCTGTCCATCCCACCTGCTGCTTGAATACCAGCATGAAGTGTTTAGGACTCTGATGTCCGGATAACCTTGCAACATCATAGATTTTGAGTCCTGTGTTAACCAGCAGCCACTTGGCCCGTTCCATACGAGCCTCAGCGATGTATTCGGAGTAATTGGTTCCTGTTTCGTTCTTGAACAGTTGGCTTAGATAGGTGGGGTTCAGATGAACCAGTGCTGCTATGGTCTGAAGTCGCAGATCCCCATCGGGGTGCTGCTTGATGTGCTCCTTCACATCTCGGATAATCTTCCGCGTATCTCGGCCGGAGTGCTCTGCTTTCCCAGATGGCTCAGTGACTGGAAGGGTTGAAATGCCGTACCTGCGATCCAGCAGCAATTGAATTTTTTGGATGCATAATGCCAGTTCATGACGTTCAATCGGCTTCAGCAGATAGTTCAACACTCCGTATTCCATCGCTCTACGTGCATATTCAAACTCTCCGTACCCGCTAATGATGATCATCAGCAGTTCAGGGTACATATCTCTTGCTTTGGATACGAGTGTCAGCCCGTCCATTTCACGCATGCGAATATCTGTGATTAACACATCCGGCACTTCACACCTCAGAAAATCCAGTGCCTCGGCTCCGCTCGAAGCTTCACCTGTTATCTCGAACTGAGGAGCCGCCTGTACAATCAGCTCTCTCAGTCCCTGACGGATGACCGTCTCATCCTCCACAAGCAATACTTTATACATGCGCTTCATTCTCCTTTCGGTTGAAGTTGAATGGATATCGTGACCGCCAGGCCCTGCCCTGGACTGCCATCGACGCTCAGGCTGCCACCTTCTCCATACATGAGGCGGAGCCTTTGGGCGATATTGTTAAGTCCAAGCCTGTCCCCCGCATGACAGCGCAATGCCTCATTGGAAGGCTGCCGAGCAATGGATTCATTTAATTCATCAATCTCCGCCTGAGCCATGCCTTTGCCATTGTCACGCACAATAATCAGCAGCTCATCATCGAATTTCAATGCAGATACCCAGATCACCCCGCCATCCGCCTGCCCTTCGATGCCATGGTAGACAGCGTTCTCCACCAGCGGTTGCAATACAAGCTTGGGAATCAGACACTCTGTAACAGCCTCATCGATGTTATAGATTACCTCCAGCTTCCCGTCATAACGTACTTGTTGAATGCGTACATAGGATTGTACAAAAGCCAATTCTTCCTGAAGCGGAACCCTCCGGTCCACCTTATCAATCGTATAACGCAGCAGCTTGCCAAGTGCCGTCACCATATCAGACACCTCAGCGTGTTTCTGGCGGACCGCCATCATGTTGATGGACTCCAATGTGTTGTATATAAAATGGGGATTGATCTGGCTCTGCAATGCTGACAACTCCGCCTCTCGCTCTTGAATGCCCAACAGAAATACCTCGTTGAACAGTCGATTGATCTCTTCCATCATTCGGTTAAAACCCCGGCTAATCTGTCCGAACTCATCATTGCTAAAGTACGCTACGCGCTGGCTAAAATCTCCCTGCTCCACCCGAATCATATTGTGCTTCAGTCGAATTAGCGGCCTCGTTATGCGATAGGATAAGAGCACCGCGAGAACTGCTACAGCCGCCATACATAACACAGCGAATCCAAACGTAAACGTGAGCATCTCGCCCGACTCCTTCTGAATAACGGCAATAGGCGTAAGGCTGATCACCGAAAGTCCTGAATAGCTGGAATGGTGCTGTACGTAGAGATAGGGCTTCCCATCAAGGACAACCTTCTGGTTGCCTGCGTAGCCTTGAAGCTGGCCATGTTTTAACAGCTTGTCGTATGCGGATAGGCCTCCAGCAGAGGTCCGTTCGAACAAGAGACGCTGCTTGCTGTCGACAATCATCAGACTCGCATTTTGCTCAAAATTCAGATTGGACAGGAGCTGACCGAAAGCTTCCAGCCGGATGTCGATCAGAATATAGCCCAGTCGCTGGAGTGTACCCGGATCACGTATCTCACGGGCAACCGATATATACGGCTCTTCATGACTGCCCGTGTAATAGCTTGGTTCGTGTGGAGGAAGCAGACGCCATTCCCCTTCCGAGCCGTTAAGCTCTGCAAACCAGTCATCCTGCCTGCTGTCCCATACCGGATTCACTGCCAGTGAATCCAGATTGGAGAACAAAATGCCGCTGTTGCTGATCAGATGGATGCCACGAATTTCAGGTCGGTCATACGCCTGACCGGATGTGTAGAGCTTCATTTTCAGATAATCATCGGATCTCGCCCATGTACCCGATCCCATCGGAGCGTTGTATTTGCCCAGAATGCCAAGCACCATCTGATCGTAGAGCGGCAAGAGCGACAACCGCTCGAAGTCCTTGAGCAGCCTATTCAGATTGGTATTAATCTGGCGAACAATATCAATGGTGAACTGCTCCGTCTTGCGATCAATCGTCTGCGAGAAATGCAGGTAATTCACTACTCCCTGCAAGCTCAGCGGCAGCAAGGTCAACGCCAGGAACAACAGAAGCAACTTGGTGCGCAGATTCATATTTCTTCCGAAATAACCCTGTACCTTGTCCATCATTTCCGTTCATCCCTCCCCCTCCGATCATTGTATGATCCCCCTTCACAGATCAATCTGGATATAACTGGGGTCATCATATCCAGTTTTAATGATTGTTGGCTATCCTGCCAACCATGGGATTGGTACGGAATTTCAAGATTGAAGCGCAGTTCTCGGGGAAACACAAAAAAGCCGACTGTATCGCTACAGTCGACTACTCTTCTATTGCATCAAAAAACCGACTGCATTATGCAATCGGCTGTCTGTTCATAAAGTGTTTTTTATATTTGAAGCGATTATATTCATTAATTAACTCGTCCAATACCATCGATTGTTGAAGGACTTTGTAGTCTTGCATGCCATGATATTCCGCCAAACGACTTAACTCATGCCTGTTCTGTTCGATTTGGTCTCTAATCTGCTTCGGTTCTCTCACAGCATGCACCCCCTCTTTTTAAAACATTTTAGGATACATTGCCAAAAAATTCATATTTTATTCCTTTGCAAAATAAAATGTTTGTTTACAGAGGAATACTTTCATAACACTACATTTTGCATTAATCCGTGAAAATTGTCACAACTACAATATATAGATGTGTATTCCTCACACCCAGCTACATATCGAACTCTCGAAGAAATAGAGACTCTTAACCCAGAAGCAAAAGACAGAAACACGTTATAAATTATGTTCCAATCGTATGCTGAACTTTGCTCACTCTGGAGCGGATTAGAATACCTGCTACGCGCACCAACACCATAGAAGCAGTCATTAATATAAATGCAGGACCGATATTCTGAAGATCCAATTGATGCTCAATGGCATACTGATATGCTTGCTGCGGATGATGCGTGATCCATTCCACCGGCACAATGCGTAGCAGGAATGCCACCGCCCAAACGACCACACTACCTATCCCCACTCGGGTATACCACTTACCTGCCGTTGCATCGAATTCCATACGTGTTATTCCCAGCACAATCATTCCGAAGAATGCTCCTACAATGACGGCGACCAACAAAAACAGCACGTTGTTACCCGTAAAAGTCATATCTTTAAGAAATCTGGCTGCATAATAACCCATAATAACGAAAGGCAGCAATAAACGATAAAAACGTACTGGCTTTCGTCCAATTGAAGTGATTACTAAAACTGCAAACATGATGATCATCTGAACCCACATGCTCGTCGTCATACGTTGTTCCCCCTGTATTTGCTTGATTTGATGCTTTAAGCATAGCAGGGAGAACACCGCTCTAGCGTCCACAACCGGGTGGATAAAGAGGTCCACCTATAGGTGGATTTTAGAAGAGGGTACTAGCTTTTATCATTAGTATTTCTCTATTAGTCGAGTATATTTATTAATCAGTTCATCCAGTACCATAGACTGCTTGAGGACCTTATCATCATGCATGCCATGTCTCTCTACCAAACGGCGTAGCTCTTGTCTACTTTGCTCTATTTGGTCTCTTAAGATTATCGGCTCTCTCACAAGCATGCACCCCTTTTTAAAACAATTTAGAATACATCTTGAATTCTGCATTTTTCCGTTTAAAACCCTTAGTTCTGACAAAAACATATGTTGTTTTGCAGAATTTTGTAAAAATATTTGTTTAGAAAACTTTAATTCCCATTTTTCGACTTGATTATTGAATATTCAAATAGCCTACTGCAAAAACAGTAGGCTATTTGAATATTTATTGATATTTAACGTTTATTTCTTCATTAGTAAGTCTTCTATATTCCTCGTACAGATTTACACATTTTATTTGAATTCATAATTTAATTATTCATGTAAGAGTGTATCCCAGTCGTTGGATTTATGTAGCCACTCCTGATTTCATTCCAAAATTCCAAGGCTAAAGATACTTACAAACTCGCATTTGGGTTAAGCAAGCTGATTAATGTTTTGTATTGGTTCTCTATTTCTTTAGATAAATGACTTTTAAACTCTCCATAAAGATCAATACACTTTAATGTTGCCGCATCATCTTTAACAAAAATGGATAACTCCAAACTTATAAGTAGCGACTTCGATCCAGAATCGTACCTATGTCTTCTAAAGTAGTAAACTGATAGCTCATAAAATAGTATAACTCTTCGATAATACCAACTTTGTTCAGTATACCCCCCTCTTAAATAAGTATCATTGAATTGGATAGCAATCTCTTTTTTAAATTTGACCAATAAATCATCCACATCATATTGATGCCTGTTAGCTGATTGAAGAATTTTAACCAAAGCAGGAAGAATTTCTGCTTCATCTTTCTCGATACAATTAATGTAATCAGGTATAACTTCTCGTACGCCCATCATTACTTGATACAAATATTTATTAAGTTTAGCAAAAGATCTAATTTTTCGATCAATGAGATTATCCTTAATTCCGTAAGTCACAACGATTTTCTCATAAATATCAGTATATCGAAGAGCTTCTTTATAATTTTCGGAACAATCATGGTAATTCGCAATAAGCAAGTTAGAATAAGCTTTATATACATATAGTGGATACTGTGTTTTACTAGTAAGCTTTTTAGTTTGTCTCATGGCCACATCTGACTGCTTTTCTAATTGGCAAGCTAAGTCTCTCATTCTATCCCACTCATGAAGTCCCCAGTATGCATTTGCCAGATCCTTAATTGCATCCAGCTGATAGTCTTCATCTAACCGTTCTATAAATGGTTCTAATTTTGAAACAACTAATCTATTCACTTTTTGGTCATGACCAATATTAATAAGAAAAATACGATACTGGCATAACGCCAACCGTTCCGAGTGCTGATATTTCTCACCTGCGGCTACGCATTCATATAAAATAAGCGCCGCTTCATTCATTTCTTTGGAATACAGATTCTCTGCCATTTCAAACAGTTCTGAAATATAGGATCGATCATCTGTTACCTGATAGACTACCTTTTTAATACAGCCTAGCTTGTTAAGTTCAGCGCAGCGATACAGGAACGGTTCCAAACGCCTCCAATGAGGTGCGGCCTCAACAAAACATTCCACAACGTACATTTCGTAGAAGTATCCCTTCTCCAACCCCATACCAGATGTAATTTGATCCAACTGATTCATAGCTAGAGGTCTGCTACCCTTGAGGATGGCACTTAAAGTGCCAACGTTGACACCCGTAACATCTGAGAATTGCTGAAGTTTATATCCTCTTTCTCTTATGTGATTCTCTATATATGTGCGTATCGTAGGTGCAAGTTTCAATTCTCCCACCCCCATCAACCAAACTAACTTAAGGATCCATCAGTTCTTAATAAATGTAATTTTAATCCTGAATTTTACAATGGTCAATCTGCGCAAAATTACAAAAGGTTTACTTCCGATTACGGAAATAAACCTTTTAAAATATATCAACCTCATTGCTTGGTTACTACAATCCTCCACCACCATGTACAGTAAGAAGTGTTTCAATAGGAAACCAATTATTATATGAACCTAATTGACCAACATTTATAAGAATAAAACTAAGCAAGATTAAATATAGGATTCTCTTTTTTATCATAATAATTCTGTACCTCCATTATTATTAATTTATACTGATATTCAATATCCGCAGTAGCTATATTCCTATATTTTTCATATAACGCCACACAGCGAATAATATCAGTTTGATTGTTTAGCTTTACAGATTCTTTCAGACAATAGACCAGTTGCTTGAATCCCTCAGTATATTGTTTACGATTGAGGTGATAAATCGTCCGCTCAAGTAAAAATGTGATATACATATCCGAATTGACCTGTTCAGTGTAACCCTTTAATTGAGTAATTTCTGAATTAATTCGGGCGTTATACATGTAAAGGATGTCATCGATATTATTATCGAATTTATTAGCAGCTTCTAAAATATTAATCATTGCTGGCAAAAGTTCAGTTTCGTTATTTTCAATGAAATTAATATAAGCTGGCAAGATATTTAAGTCACCCATCATCAGCCTGTACAGATAGGTATTTGCTTCTGTCCATCCTGCAAATTTATCAATATAGATCTGATCTTCCTCATCAGGTTCAGAAATTTTCATGAGATCTCCATAGATCTCTGTATAATGTAGTGCCTCTGCATATTTTCCTTGCCTCTCACATGCGGAGGATTTAAGTAAATTTGAATATGCTCTATATACAAATAAGGGATAAGCGGTTAATCGATTACTTTTATCCGTTATTTTCTTTGTATACGATTGTAAAATTTTCGTTTTCTGATCCAACTCATCAGAAAGGGAAAATAACTTGTCCCAATATCTCAAAGCCAAATATGTATTCGCCAGATCCTTGATCGCATCCAGTTGCCGCTCTTCATCCAGCCGATTAATATATGGCTCGAAGTGAACGGCTGCCCTGAGATTTTCATGCTGATCCTGACCGAGAGATAGTGTGAAAATACGATACTGGCACAACGCGAGACGTTCCGAGTGTTGGTACTTCTCACACTCCGCAACGCATTCATATAACATGCGGGCCGCTTTCTTTTGTCCTCGCTCAAGCATGCCTTCTGCCATCTCAAACAATTCGGAAATATAGGATCGATCATCCGTCACTTGCTGGATTACCCTCTGGATACATTCGAGCTTGTCCAGCTCGGCGCAACGTTGCAGAAAAGGCTCCAGTCTTCTCCAATGTGGTGCAGACTCCACAAAACACTCAGCGCCGTAAATTTCGTAGAAATGACCTTCTTCCAGCTTCATGCCTTTGGTAATCAGATCCAGTTGAGCCATGGCGATTGGCCGCGTCCCTTTGATGATCGCACTTAACGTTCCAGCGTTCACACCCGATATATCGGCAAAGTATTGCAGGGTATAGCCCTGTTTCCTGATGTAGTCCTCAATAAAGGAGCGTATCGTAGTTGTAGGTTCCATGTCTCCCACCTCCACAATGAAAATCCATAAATTTGAATTTATATGATATGCACAATTTTAATCCTAAATTTTACAGCGGTCAATAAAAATCGTGGCAATTTCCTGCCCATTTGTCTAAGTTTGAGCGGCTTTAATCCGCCTTATAGAAAAAATCCATTAGAAGAATGCATGGCAACATGGTAAAGTTAGTTTTAGCTTGAATATCCTACTATTTCCATAGGATTAGACAACCCAGTGCTTTTCCAATCCAATCCAAGGGGATGGTTAGATGAAATTTGCCTTATTTAGTCTCATGATGAATCTTCCAAATGCCGTAACTGGTGAATCACTAACAACACAACAGAAGTTTCACAACATTTTGGAACAAGCCAAGCTGGCCGAACGGCTGGGGTTCGATGCATATGGGATCGGTGAGCGGCATGGCGCACCTTTTCTGTCTTCCTCACCTCCCGTTGTGCTGACCGCCGTCGCTGCTGCGACTTCACGTATCCGGTTGCTAACAACGGTCACTGTTCTTAGTATACTTGATCCGGTACGGGTTGCCGAGGATTATGCCACGCTGGATCAATTATCGGGCGGACGGCTGGAGATGATCATCGGGAAAGGCAATGATCCTCGGCACTATCCCCTGTTTGGCATTAGCGAGGAGGAACAATGGGATTCACTCGGTGAACGCTACGAACTGCTGAAACGGCTGTGGACTGAAGAGAATGTAACCTGGCAGGGAACGTATCGCCCTCCCCTTCAAGAGGTTACTACTCAGCCGAGACCGCTTCAGCAATCCATTCCGATCTGGCATGGAAGCGCATCGAGCACCCGCTCTACCGAGCTTGCAGCTAAGTATGGCGAACCGATATTTAGCTCGAATTCCTTCCACCCGCAGGCAAAATACAAAGCGTTAATTGACCATTACCGGGAGCGTCTCGATTATTATGGTCATGATGCGAACCGAGCGATGGTTGGCTCTGGTGCAGGCAGCCTATACCTCGCGAATACACGCGAAGAGGCGATCCGTCGTTATACGCCTTATTATGAGGCATTTCATGCTACGGCCGCTGCGCAGCACAACCAGTCACCCTTTAAGGACCTGGAGGATAACATTGCGCATGGTCCTGTACTGATTGGTAGTCCAGAGCAGGTCATTGAAAAAATCCTCAATTACCATGCCGCCTATGGACATCAGGTACTGAGTATCAGCGTGGATGGACTCAGCCATGCGGAGCAGTTGGAGCAGGTAGAACGCTTTGCCCAGGATGTAGCGCCAGTGTTACGACGCGAAATACCCAGTTTCATATGGAACGAGCCCCCGCTCTTGAACGAGTCTCTTCCTTCTCCCACTTCGCCTTCTCCCGATTCATGGCCCCCAGCCATCTCACCGATCTTCCAGGTATAGTTCTCAGTTCTCCACACAATCCCCATTCATCCACAAGCCTTTATGTATCCAGGGTGATTCTTAAGAATCGCCCTATCCCTCCCCCAAGATGTCTTTCTCTATGATCCAGATTTAATACCCTCAAACAAGGAGATCAACGAACGCTGCACGAATTCAGTATCTATCGCTTCGCCAGTCACCAGCATGCGATAGAACATCGCTCCATAGACGAGGTCTATGCACAGTCCGATGTCACAATCCTTTTTCAACTGTCCCCGTTCTACACCTTTTTCAAAAATTCCCCACGCTTCGCGCCGACGAGGCTGAATGTATCTGGTTCGGTATTCTGCTGCAAGCCCTGGATCAGACTGTCCCTCTCCGACAATCTGTGTGATCACTTTTCCTTCCCGGCTGCTCAAAAAAACAACCAGATTGCTCGCATGAATGCGCACATCCTCAAATACCGATCCTGTATCCGGTACAGGCAATCTTGCCTTTGCCGCAGACATGTACCCATCCATAATGACAGCACCTTTATTTGGCCACCATTTATATATCGTTGCTTTGCTCACCTTAGCACGTTCAGCAATTTTTTCGATCGTAATCGCTCCGAATCCGTGTTCCAGTAATAATTCATAGGAAGCTGCAAGAATCGCATTCTGGGTTTCCACATTGCGGGGACGCCCTCTTTTGGCTGTCATCATAAGCCCTCCTTGGTGTAACCAATGCATCTGTAATTCATAAAAACTATACGTTCATTATACTAAAACACCGATACATTAAACAATTTCGTTCTTACCTTACTTCGACATAAAAAAAGTTCCCACGCCTATTTACAATACTAAACGTTTAGTTTATTATATGCTTACGATTAGTAAACGCACCGTTTAGTAATTAACAATTTCAATACAAGTTCACTTTAATAAAAAATAATTTGAGAACATGTGGAGGGTGATACTCATGGATATGCAAACTGATGTGAAATCAAATTCAGTTTCCAGTTGGTTGATTTTACTTTTGGCTGCGGCGTGCGGGCTGATTGCGGCAAACCTGTATTATGCACAGACGGTTATAGGACCAATCGGCGTGACAACAGGGCTTTCCTCTGCTGCTGCGGGACTGATTGTGACGTTAACACAGATCGGTTATGTTATTGGCCTGCTGTTTATCGTTCCGCTCAGTGACATTCTGGAGAATAAGCGACTGGTAACTTTTTGCCTCATCATTCTAGTCGTTGCATTGATTGCCGCTGCCTTCTCTTCCCATGCCGTATTATTTCTGACTGCTTCCCTCGTCATCGGGATCAGTTCAGTCGTTGCGCAAATTCTGGTTCCCTACGCCACCTACCTCACTTCTGAGGAGCAACGCGGACGGGTTGTCGGCAACGTGATGAGTGGTCTACTGCTGGGCATCATGCTGGCTCGGCCAGTCGCAAGTTTTATTACAAGCCTGCTCGGCTGGCAAGCGGTCTTTGTCTTCTCGGCAATCATTATCGTATTGCTTACATTGCTCCTATCACGTGCACTTCCTGCACGTCAGCCACAACCTGCGATGAAGTACGGACAATTAATTCTGTCATTGGGCTCCCTGCTCAAAACATTTCCCATGCTCCGCCGCCGAGCCCTCTATCAGGCCAGCCTGTTTGGCGCTTTCAGCTTGTTCTGGACCACAGTTCCCTTGCAGCTCGCCAATGAGTATGGCATGTCCCAGCAAGGAATTGCCTGGTTTGCACTGGCTGGTGTTGGGGGTGCCATCGCAGCACCTATTGCCGGAAGATGGGCGGATAAAGGTTTAACCCGTATATTAACCGGACTCGCCATGGTCATCGCGGCTGCATCTTTTGGGCTTGCCTATCTGTTCCAGGGTCACTCTACCGCTACCCTTATTTTGCTTGTGGTCGTTGCCATCACGCTGGATATGGCGGTTTCGGGTAATTTGGTGCTGGGACAGCGCATTATCTATTCGTTGAGCGAAGCAAGAGGACGCGTAAACGGGATATTTATGTCGATCTTTTTTGTAGGGGGCGCAATTGGATCATCTCTTGGCAGCTGGTCCTACGCACATGGAGGTTGGAGTCTCACCACACTGATTGGTCTGTTGATGCCTCTACTGGCACTCGTATACTACTTAACGGAAAAGAAAGTTACCGTCGTCAGTAACCCGTAACCATCCTTCCATATGTAAACAAAACAAAGGGCAGAGTGATCTTGAGGATCAGCTTCTGCCCTTTTCTTGCTACATTCACACCAACACAGTCAAATGTGCATTGGCATCGTACTCGACCAACTGCTGCCCCGAACGCAATTTTTGCACCAGATCGGGATTGGCGATAAACGGTCTGCCGAACGCTGCCAAATCAATGCTCGAATTTTGCACTGCCTGTTCTGCGGTTGTTGCCTCAAGATCCCCTACGCCAATGATGATTCCATCCCACTGCTCGCGAATCGCCTCATGAAAATTTTGTTCCCCATCCCAGACTGTGGTGTACCGATCTGTTGAAGGATGTAGGATTGTAATGCCTGTCTCGCGGAACAGATTCAGGTAGGCATTCAGCACTCCAGTCTTGTCTGTCCAGACATAGGAAGGGTCATCATCTTTTTTCTCGGAAAATCGTACCGAAATGCGATCCACGCTGATTTCTTTTTGAACTGCAATAATGATCTCCTGCAGAAAACGCAATCGTCCCTGGATATCGCCTCCGTATTCGTCTGTTCTGTGGTTCGTCTTCTCATTGATAAACTGGTCGATCAGATAACCATGTGCTGCATGCAGCTCAATTCCGTCGAATCCAGCCAGTACCGCATTGCGGGCAGCCGTTTGAAATTGTTGAATGCTATCCTTGATATCCTGCGCACTCATGGCTTGAGGTATCTGATATGGCTTATGCAATTTATGAACTCTTCCTTGAGCCGGGATGCTTGAAGGTGCCAGTGGCAGGGTACCGATCAGATCGGAGTGAGACAGCCTGCCCACATGCCACAACTGAGCGATGATGGTCCCTCCGTGTTTATGGACGGCATTTGTTACCTTTTTCCATGAGTCGGTCTGTTCAGCCGTATATAATCCGGGAATACCATATGTTCCTTTGCCTGCCAGCGAGGGATTAATCCCTTCTGTAATGATCAACCCCACCCCATCCTGGGCACGTCGCTCATAATACGCCACCATCTCTTCCGTCGCGGTCCCATCCTGATCACTGGCAAACCCTCGGGTAAGAGGTGCCATCACCAATCTGTTTCTCAAATGCCACTCGTTGATCGTCACCGGGCTCAGTAATGTAGACATATTTTTCATCACAACTCCTTCTCCAATATCAGCGTTTTGCATGATTCCATGCGCTGTAAAAGCTCTTGATAACGATATTGTAAGCTGGCATATATATATCGTAAAATGATTGATATATATAGATGTATCTCTCATAGAGATACCTAACACTTCATTTCATTACAACTCAGGAGGCCAAAGCCATGGAACTCTCAGATATCGATATTATTCTCGCAGTGGCACGGTCCGGCAAAATCTCACAGGCCGCCAAAGAATTGAATTACGCACAATCCAACGTCACCACACGCATCAAAAAGCTGGAGCAGGAATATCAGGTGCAGTTGTTCAACCGTTTTCCCAAAGGGGTGGTGCTGACTTCCAAAGGAGAACAGTTTGTCCAGTATGCAACACGCATCCGTGACCTGTTAAACGATCTGGAGCAGGATATGACTGATCCCGGTGAGCCTTCAGGTACGTTAAAAATCGGGATTGTGGAGACGGCAGCATCCAGCCGGTTCATGGAAATTCTCAATGAATACCAGGTGACCTATCCCGAGGTCTCCATCTCACTTGTTAATGCCACTTCACCCAAAGTGCTGCGTAAGAAAATACAGGAGTATGAGATCGACGGTGCCTTTATTAGTGGTGCGTGTGTGAAAGAGGGTCTGAAAGTGGAATATGAAATGCAAGACACGGTTCATATCATCTCCAAACGGATGGACGTACCACCCGAAAGCCTGTGTCAGGTTTCGTGGGTCGTTTTCCCAAAAGGCTGCCCATACCGTGAAATTACGGAGGAATATTTGCAGGAAGAAGGTTTGTCTGCTCGCAATATAATTGAAGTCAGCACGATGGATAACCTGCTTAGCTGTGTGGAGTCGGGGGTTGCTTTTACCATTATGCCTTGCAGCGTTATTCACAAGAAACCGGATGAGTTCTCTGTATATGATCTGGCCGAACGATTCACACATACCACAACAACCTTTGTCCGTGGCGAAGATCGATACGTCAGCAGCGCGCTGGATCGATTTGTGAAGCTGCTGAATCAGAAGTGTATTACATTTTGAAATAACATTTCGTTGCTCTCGGGTTATAAGAATTTTTAATATTAGCCGAGCCATACGATGAACGCCTTACAAGAAAATCTTTAAACTCAAAGAGAAGGCAGGCATCCATTGCATTGCACTGCACCTCCTCTCTAACAAATGGGGTGCAGTTCACCATGGGGATGCCTGCCTGTAGCTGTTTTACATTTTATTGTAATGTGAATCCTTAAAATTTACCCGCGCAGTCTGCGGGAACTCAGCGCGTGATGACCATTTTGCAGAAACGTGCTGCGTGTATTTTTCATCAGTTCAATGCGGCGTTCAGCCAGGCGATCCGCAGCAATATACGTTGCGATGCCTTCGGTCCGCGACGTTTCGAAGATTTTCTCCAGATTATTGTAGATCTCTCCAACTTTGCTCCACGCACGATCTGCGTTATAGCCGTTCAGCTCATCCGCAATATTAATTACGCCACCTGCATTGATCACGTAGTCTGGTGCGTATACGATTCCCATTTCATGCAGCTTGTCACCATGACGCGGCTCCAGCAGCTGGTTGTTGGCACAGCCTGCCACAACCTTGGCCTTAAGCTGCTTCAACGTATCATCATTAATTGTACCGCCCAATGCACATGGAGCATAAATATCACAATCCACTCCAGTAATGTCGGCAGGGTCCACCGCCTTTGCACCGAATTGATCCACAGCCTGCTTCACGGAATCCTTATGGATATCGGTAACGATCAGCTGCGCACCTTCTTCGTACAAATATTTGCACAGACGCATCGCCACGTTGCCCACACCTTGTACAGCCACGGTTTTGCCTTCCAGCAGATCCGTGCCGAATGCTTGCTTCGCCGCAGCCTTCATGCCCCGATATACACCCCAGGCTGTTGCCGGGGAAGGATTACCGGAGGAGCCGTAGCTTGGCGATATACCTGTGACATAGTCGGTTTCCTGATAGATCAGATTCATATCTTCTTCTGTCGTTCCCACATCCTCTGCGGTGACATAACGTCCGTTCAGTCCTTGAATGTATCGGCCAAAAGCCCGGAACATTGCTTCATTTTTGTCACGGCGCGGATCCCCGATAATTACAGCTTTGCCTCCGCCCAGATTCAGTCCGGATACAGCATGTTTATATGTCATTCCCCGCGCAAGGCGCAAGGCATCTTCAATGGCAGCTTCCTCCGAAGCATAGGTCCACATCCGTGTGCCTCCCAACGCTGGACCGAGTGTTGTATCGTGAATAGCAATAATTGCTTTTAAACCAGAGGCTCTATCCTGGCACAGTACCAGTTCCTCATAATCGTGATGTTCCATTGCATCAAACCAGCTCATGTGTTAACCGTCTCCTCCAACCATTTTTGCGATCAATTCGCCTTCTTCAGTTCGTCTTCCATCCTCTATTGTACCCATGATGATCAAGTTTGTGCAAAACCACATCACGATGTAACAAAAAGACCTTTCTCTCTTCACAGGGAAAAAGGTTCATTTACTCCAGCATGGAATCGGTAAAAAATCTAGCGACCAGTAATCATGGCAGGGTTTCAACCACGTTGATGGGATGCAGATCCCCTCCCACGGCGAATGAAGCTTGACCTGTCTCTTCCGAGACAACCAGCACAACCGCATCCGTCAGCTCACTTAATCCGAGAGCAGCCCTATGCCGTGTGCCAATTTTCCGTTCATGTGCAATGGCCTGTGACAAAGGTAATACATTACCCGCAGATACAATCTGATTGCCCCGAATCAGCACCGCCCCATCATGCAGAGGTGCACCAGGTATAAACAGCGATTCCAGCAACGCATGCGTGACTCTGGCATCGACTGCAACCCCTGAGTGGATAATTGGTTCAAGCGGCACTTCCCGTTCAATTACAATGAGTGCACCATATCTGCGATCCGACAAATGCTGTACACTGGCAGTCAGTTCGGCAAATTTCTCCGTGAAGGGAGACAGATAACAATCCAGATAAAAGGAAGACGCCAGCACCTCGATCTGCTTGATCTCGGCCCGAATCTCCGCAAATTGGCCCAGCAGACACACACTGTCATGATCAAAGGTGGATAACGTCTGGTTCATTCGATCTGCCACACGATGGAGGTCCCCTTTGAGTTTCTGCCTCATGGTCGAGCTGTCGCAGTCTGCTTGCCGATTCATCATGTTCTTCCTCCTCACCTTGGCATCTCACTCATCATTCATAATTACCCATACGTTTCCCTCTGCTCCGGGCATTTATGCAAAATAAAGCCTGTCCGCAATCGTGGCGGACAGGCTGATTATCCGTATATTTTCTTACTGCTTATCTTACTGAGCTTTGCCGTACGATCCTGCCTTAAACGTTGTAGGATCGTACCATTTGTAGCCTGCAGCCGGTGTAGCCCATGGTTCGGTTTGCGGCTCGGTGGATGAAGCCGGCGCTTCAATTGCAAGCAGACTTGTCGGCGTATCCAATGTCAGTCCAGACACCTGAGACAGACTTGTGTAGCTTTCTTTTACTGCAAGCCATTTCACTGTATTCACAAGGAATACACCGTCATTCACTTCTTTGAAGCCATCATACGTTGTTTTGGCAGCACCTGTTTCTTCACGTAGATATTTTGGAGTAGCATCCTCAACAGGTGAGGAGTCGCCGATAAATGCTGCTTTACCTGCCCCGATCTTGGCGATCGCCGCATAGGCTCCTTCAGCTCGTCCGCCGCCATTGTATACGCCCTGATCTACCGCGTTGCCCCATTTGGAAACCCCACTAGGCACATACACCAGACCTTTGGCTTTGTTCGGGTCAATAATGGCAAGCGTGGAACCTGCATGCATAGCTACTGCGCTAACGCCAGTTGTAATGCCGAACGACTGCGAAGGTGCGACGATATCCGTTGCATTAACATCTCCCAATGCATTGTAGCGGAAACGAATACCGAAGTTGGATGCCAACCAGTCCGAACTGGTCACGCCTTGCATAGCTGGAGATTCAGCTTCTGCTGAAGACATGCCTTTGGCTGGATTCAAGAATGCACCACGGCGATAGCCGTTGAATACTTCGGAGGAATCCCAGCGGTTTTTGTTCCGGTCTGCGTTATAGTGGTCGGCAATAAAGAAGACACTGCCACCATTCTGTACATATTGCAGCAGCGCAGCTTGCTCTGTCGCTTTGAAAGGCACGTTCGCTTCGCCGATAACGAAGACATCATAATCTTTCAATTTATTAAAGGTGATGGCTTGCTCACCGAAGGTATACGGGATGCTGCGATCCAGCTGATCCACGGTAAAGCCTGCGTTTCGCAAACCATTCGCAAAGTCCGAAAATGCCCCATCAATAACCCAGTCCGCAGCCCCGGCTGTCTGAGCATGCGTGTTATCGAATAATACTTTCTTCCCTGTACCATCCGGCAGCGTTGTGCCTGGATCAGGATCAGGATTGGTTGTTCCAGAGGAGAGTGCGATTGAGGTAGGATTCTTAACTCCGGCATAACTGTTATATGCGCCAAGTGTTCCGGTTATGATAACCTTCTGCCCCACAAGATTCGGGTTGGTAGCCAGTCCATATTGCGAGCGGTACGACGCTGGAATCTGCACGTCGAGCAGTTTCGCGTTAGTCTTCTCTGTCGCTGAATCTGCAATCAGGAAGTTAAAATCATTGGCGTAAGGAGATGTAAACTTGGCTGTAAGCGAACCGGTGGCATGTCCAACAATATATCCTTCCACCGTTGCCGTTGCTCCGCCACTCTGGGCAGCGATAGCCTGCGATACCGTAATAGGTGCTGCAGCGGCCTGTACCGGACCTTGTGAACCAGGTTGAAGCAATGCCGTCGCCATCATGATGAAGATCAGGAATGCCCCGATCCAATGCTGCCATATCGCTTTCTTCATACTTGCCTTCTCCTCCTCGTAATTACCTGATAATGGGTTATCCACCTTTAATTTAATCGTTCATATGCTGAATTCCTCTTTCTTTTTGTAAAATGTTTGAAAAAACTTTTGGAAATTCCACCAATTGCCCATACTGTTTAACAAAAGTATCCCAAAGGAGACCTGTATGATGAAGTTTCTTTTTCTTCTGCTCCTGCTGATTGTTCCACTTATTATGGTATTTGTTGCGCTCCGCTCTCGGATGGTGACCCGTGTTTTCCATGTACTTGCCCTGCTCTGCTTCTATAGTGCGGCGACTGTCATTGCCGGAGATGTGTACGCTACGAATGCCCATATGACAACGTTCACCACAGAAATTCACCATTTCCTGTTGAATGGATGGTTTCTTTATCCGTCTGCATACCTGGGTGTGTACGTTCCCTATGTGCTGTGGATGAGCCTTTTTTCGAAAAAAAGTTGAGTACATTCGAGCCTTGGCATTGCATTTTGACATCGTTCATTGCATAATGATAATATAACTGTGATAATGATTATCATTCTTGAGCTTGTCTCAAGTCTTCTGCCTACTGTACATGACTTAACGATTTTATAGATAAAGGGGAACGAACATCGAATGAATACAACTCTGCAAAAGGCTGATCTGCAGCTTGACGATTATTTGGATCTTCTGAACCTGGCAACCAACCTGGGTGACACTAAATGGCAAAAGGAAATTATTCGCAAGCTGGCTTATACTTATCCCGCAGTTGAATGTAAACAACCACAATAGCATGCCTTATACTTACATAGCTCGTAACCCATTCTTTACACGAATCGGTTATTGGGCTATTTTTGTTTTACTATATAATTGAACTAAACATTTACACGAGAAACGGAGAGGACAGAAAAAACCTGAAGAAGCGGAGCTAAAAGCTTTCTGAAAGAAAGCTACATCGGAAGCATACGCTACGCCTTTATCCCCGGATTTTCTCCTTTTAAAAAGGGAATCAAAAAAATCTGGGGATAACAGCGATCGGAAGGTTGTTCTGTCATCGAAGTGGCAAGTGTAACTATTCTTTAGTTCACTTTTTATATAGGAGGGAATAGCTATGCAATTGGAGACCGAACGACTCATCATCCGGGATATTCTGGAGACAGACTGGGAAAGTATACATAGCTACACATCCATGACAGAAGTTACTCAGCATACGGCATGGGGACCTAATACGGAAGAAGATACGCGCGCTTATGTGGAATTTGTGCTGAATTCACAGCAAACGCAACCACGAGAGGGCTTTGAACTGGCGATATGCTTGAAAAAGGAGGGCATTCTGATCGGCGGTGTTGGCCTTCACATCGAAAAGACGAACGCAGAAATCGGTTATGTGCTCAATCCCGTTTATCAGGGAAAAGGGTACGCTGCCGAAGCAGCCCGAGCGATGCTTGGCTTTGGCTTCAATACACTTGGCGTACACCGTATTTATGCGAAATGCCGCCCGAACAACAAGGCTTCTGAGAAGGTTATGCAGAAGATTGGTATGCAGCGTGAAGGTCTGATGCGAGCGCATTGGTTTTACAAAGGGGAATATCATGATTCGTGTCTATATTCGATTCTTGCAAAGGAATATGCAGGTGAGTGAATACCATGGGTATAATGCAGGAGGGCGTTAACACGTCCTCTTTTGTATCATGGATTAGTTATCTTGGATGGGAGTCTCTAGATATAAGAAAACCACCTAATGATTAGGTGGCTAATACTTCTATCGATTCCCGTTACTTCAATGACGCTTCTCTCTGCATGATTTCTTCTAAGATTTTTATACCTGTAGAGTCTATCATCGTTCCTTGTGAAGGCTCTTTTTTTGTAATCCATTTTATGATTTGAGCAAAATAATGATCCATAAGAGAATTTGAGAAAAAAGAATAATTGGATAGCAATACAACTCCTACACGGAGTTCCTTATTGAAAGCTAGATAACTATTAAAACCAGCTGAACCCCCGTTATGCCAGAGGATACCTTTATCTAGAAGATTATCCTCACCCCAGCCAAAATAAAGGTTTGAATTTCCGATCGATATAGGGAGATGACTTTTTTGTAGTGTAGAGGCTATCGGATTATCATCATTTAGATTAGCTTGGACAAATAAACTCAAATCGCTAACAGAGGACTTAATCCCCCCAGCTCCTACATGTATAGAAAGATCCCAATGAGGGACTCTTTTCCCAGATGAAGCATGTCCATTCAAAAACCTGCTATTCTTTTCTGCATCAAGCATAACGGCTGTCTCATTCATCTTTAACGGACTTGTTATATATTTTTTTAACAGTTCGTCATATGTACTCCCTGACACCTTACATAGTATGTATCCCAGTAAACCCACAGCGATATTGGAATATCCAAACGAACCAATGCTATCCGTGTAATCAGCAGTAGATAAAAAAGCAGTTAAATCTTGCTCGGTATACATTGAATAAGGATTCGATCTTTTTTTAGCCAAATTGTGGTTGGTTGCCAATATAGGTAATCCAGAGGTATGAGTAGCAAGGCTTCTCAAGGTAATCTTATTCAAATAATCGTTTTCAACGTTTTGCACAAACTTACCAACACTGTCATCCGAGGATAGCAGTTTTTCTTTTTCCATTTCTAATAAAATTATGGATGTAAAAACTTTGGTTATGGAGCCGATCTCAAATAACTTATGCTCAGGAGGAATCATGCTTTTCTTATTATTATTATCAAAAGAATAGTATTCAACATCTCCCTCCCTAACAATCCCGATAACAAGCTGTAAATGCTTCTTATCTTTTGTGTAATCTGAAACTAAACTTTGTATATCCTTCATAGTAAAAATTACTCCTTTTTATGATTCATTTATTACTCGAATGTTGAAATTACGTTGATCAACCTATTTTGGGTAAACCAAACTATGTATTCGTTTCCAATTCTTGATTTCCTGCCCCGTTAACTGAACCCTCTAAGCTTTTTATTCAATACCACTTCTTCAAGCCGCTCATATCACGCCAAAAAAAGCTGATCCCCGAGTTAAATCGGACATCAGCTTTTTTGAATTCTCCGTAACGACCCCAATCGCCATGGAAGGAAACAACCCAATTCAACTTGATTTCATTACAATCGGCACAACTCTACCGGGCAGCTTGGAAATGTAGGACATCCGCACATGCAGCGCAAGGCTGCCAGGTCACGAATCATCAGCTTTCCATCCACGGTGTCCAGCGTCCCCTGTTCTTTCCAGGCTCCCAACATACGCGTTACACTCTCCCGTGTGGCACCAATCATTTCCGACAACTCGGTATGATTCAGCTTCATGTCGAGCACGATGCCATCCGGCGTAATTCTGCCATACGAGTTGCTGGCACGAATGAGCGTCGATGCGAGTGCACCTGCCTTGCCATAGAGCAAGAGGTCACGGAAACGCGACTGAGTGATACGCTGAGCGAGCGCCATCCATTGCAGGAATTTCAAGGCAAGGTCACCGTGTTTGCTGAGCACACTTTCCAAGTCGCTGAGCGAGATGATCCCCAGCTCCCCTTTTTCTGCCATCTCAGCACTGTAGCTATGGGATAATCCACCGATGCCGCCAAACTCTCCAATTAGATCGCCGGTTTGCTGAATCGATAAAATGATTTCTTTCCCATCCTCAGTCGACTTGGTCAGCTTCACTCTTCCCGAGCGAATGTAGTACAGGTATCCAGCTTCATCGCCTTCCAGAAAGAGACTGTACCCCGACTTTACCCGTTTCGGCTGCATCTTCGCTTCGATCAAGCCCCATTGTTCAGCTGTCACGAACGAAAGGATTCCACCTGTCTCCCGTGTCATCTTGCTCGCCTCCGTCTGTTCTTGTTGTGTCGCCTGGGTTGTTCTTTCTGTAAATACCGTACCCATTACCTTCGTCCCCCTCGGTGTTTCCTTATGTATCCATCATACCGCGAATATAGCGTGGGGGTTATCGGGGGATTACCTGAACCTCACGAAGAAACTCCCTGAATTTGCTGTGAGATAAATCACACTTATGAGGTGCCTTTACGACTCTGCAATCGAAAAAAGCCTTGCTGTTCCCGGCCAGAATACCTGTCCATACACAGGATCAGCAAATTGCAGAACGGAAATAGGGGTTTTCCCTGAATTACAATACGGAAAAAAGGGGCTACAATAGAAGCAGCAGCGAAATACCCTTATTTTAAGATTTCCCTGACCACAGGTTAACGATATTGATATTGATTACACCGTAACGTACGGTATGATTCCAAAAAAGGAAGTGTCCTCTCATGCATGATGAACTGCCATCTGGCATTCAGGAGATGATCGACGGCCTGCGCCTGAGTACCTCCAGCGATTTTTGCGGACTGGCCTGTCTGTCCGGTACGATGCTGCGCTGGAAGTATACATCCGGCACCAGCAACGAACGGGTGAAACGCATGGAGATGCGTCCCGGACAAGATCTGGTTGGCATAGCGCTTCGAACTGGACGCACCGCTCTATCTGATGCACAATCCACCGGGGAGCATACACCCGGCCGTTGCCCGTTAATGCTTGCGGAGCGGTTGGTATGTGCCATAGCAGTGCCTGTTTTCCAGCAAGGAAGTGTTCCTGGCGCAGTATTGCTCCTTGGCAGCAGATTACCCTGCACGTTCTCACCGGAGATGGTCCGTCAGACCGAACAGGTCGCTATACAGCTGCAGCCAAAAGTGTACGGATAAAGACAGCTGTCTGGAATACGCTAAAAAGTCTTGTTATTTCCTAATGGGAGTAACAAGACTTTTTTTGATTATGGTTTATTCTTAGTTGGACAAGCGTTAATTAGTCACTTTGCCATCACTACTCTGTGTACGTCGACGTCTCTCTCACAGATTGATATAATCGAGTCCATACATCGATATGTTCAAGATAGAACATACGGCTAGGAGGCTACAGATATGCTTGTACTGACAAATGCCAGTGTGATTCCTTGGGAAGCTGCACAGCATACCGGATTTATTTCCATAGAATCTCCTTCCCTGGTGACTTGTACAGCCACGGTGAACTTCCAATATGGGCAGGTACATGGCGTTTTACATAAAGGCCAGACCCTTTTCCTCTATCCCCCATGCTCCCTGGAGCTTATACATACTCCGGCTTCTGCCTTCACGGTATATCATATAGGCTTTCTGGAATACGGATTAACGAAAGAGTCCCATGAGAAGCGTGTCTATGAACTTACATCAGAGAACTTGCCTGCACATGGGTCAAAGACTGGAGCCAGTTCACAAGGGTTCCGGATTCTTGCCATTATCCAGGAACTTATCGACAAACGTTCAGGTAGCATCCAGACCGAAGAAGCCCGATCCCATTTTCTACTGTGTGAGCTGCTTGAGTTATTCAGGCTGGCGGTGAAACCTGCCACAGAAATGGTGGACAGTGTAATTCGGGATGCTCTTTACTATATTAATCATCACTATGGCGATCATCTCACCCGGGAAGACATTGCCCGCATGACCGGATTTAACGCAAGCTATTTCTCTAGATTTTTTCAAAAACAGGTGGGGCGCAGCTTCCAGGCTCATCTGACCCGAGTTCGGATGGATAAGGCAAAGCAATACCTCCTATCCACACAGGCCACATTGAATGAAATTGCCTTGCTGGTAGGCTATGCTGACGGTTTATATTTAAGCCGCAAGTTTAAGCAGTCCACCGGGATCAGCCCAAGTGAGTATCGATTGCAGCCACGTGCGAGACGGATTGCAACGGTTCAGTATACAGGGGATCTGCTTGCCCTCGGCGTTCAACCCGTTGCGGCCTCCTTTCTTCCCTGGGCCCTTTCTCCATTGATCCGGGATAAGCTGCATGACGTAATTGATCTGGATGAACATGGCGTGGAAGAATTACTGCGCGCTGAACCGATTGATTTGATCATCGCACCAGATTATCTGTACTACTTGCCACACAAGCTTGAACAACTTGAACGTATATCCCAGGTTATTGTTCTCCCTTGGAACCAACTGGATCGACTGGAGACGGTCCGTCTGATTGGCCGAATTGTAGGACGAGAACAGGCAGCTGAAGATTGGATCGAACACTACACAACACGGGCCAGAACCGAATCTGATCGAATAAAAGATTTTATAAAACCCGGAGAAACCGTTGGTCTGTATGAGCTGTGGGAAGACGGCACCATTTGTATCTGGAATGCAACCGCCAGAGCAGCCTATAACGTGTATTATGGACTTCATCTTACTCCCCACCCCAACATCCTCCGTGATGTTTTGGAACCTGACAATCATCAATACATTGAAGAAGACCAATTAACAGAATATGCAGCAGATCATATGTTTCTTGTTCTTCCGGCACATGAAGGTGGCCTGTATCACGATTCAGCAGATAAACTTAGCGAGCGCCCGGGCTGGCGCAAGGTTATGAATAACGGAAATCGTCGCATATACCCTCTGCAACTGGAACAATTCTGGTGTAATGATGCCTTGTCTCTGGAGAAGCAACTTGAACTTATGGTAGACATCCTGATTCGGGAGAATAGCGTTAAGGACAGGTAACATTTGTCCATGCTCAATGGGTCACATTTTGAGATAGACGATACTTGTACACAAAAGCTACGATACATAGGAGGTTTTATTGAGAAAGATAATCATTATTGATTGGGGAGAAGCAGAATGACAGGGGTTAAATCAAAATGGTGGGCCGGGCTCATAATCCTTTTATTTGTGATAGGAATTATTGGCTGCTCAGGTCAAGCGGAAGAAACGACAGAAAATAAAGCCTCCGCACCTGCCGTAACAGAAGAACAACCAGCGACCAGCGAAGCAGAAACACAGGTCATATCGACGGTTAACGGAGATGTTGAAATCCCCGTGAATCCTAAGCGTATCGTTACGCAAGGTTACCTTGCTGATTTTCTGGCACTTGGCGTCAAGCCTGTAGGCGCGCCAGATTATGAGCTGGAAAGCCCGTATGTGCTTGATCTCGTTGAGGGCGTGGCAGACATTGGCCGGATTGACGGCGGATCAGTAGAGAAAATTTTGGCACTTCAGCCTGACCTGATCATTACTGTAGGTGGAGATGAGAAACTGAATGAGCAATATCGTAAAATCGCACCGACACTCATCATCCCTTACGGAACATACGACAATGTTCATGAGGAAATCACCGCTTTTGGTGAAATCATTAACAAACAGAAGGAAGCGAAAGATTGGTTATCCCAATTCGAAGTAAAAGTGGAGGCCGCCAAAGAGTCCATTCAAGGACTGGTCAAAGAAGGCACAACCTTCTCCAACTTCAGTCTGTTCGGCAAAGAATGGTACGTCAATGGTGATGGTGTCAATCGCGGTGGACAGGCCATCTATCAACAGCTCGGACTGAAAGCACCAGACATTGTACAGAAAGAGCTCATTGATCAGGATAAAGATACCGTAGCGATATCCGAGGAAAAGCTTGCAGATTACGCAGGTGACTATATCTTCCTGGATTTGTCCAACGGAGGTTCACTGGATGAGGGCTCAGCGGTTTGGTCATCCCTGGACGCCGTGAAGAACAATCGCGTGTTCAAACTTGACGGAGAACGCTTCTGGCCCTATGATCCACTTGCCGTGGAAGCACAGGTTCAGGAAATTGCAGACATGATTAAGGAGCGTTTCGGTAAAACAGAGAACTAAAGTTTAATTCCTCTTGTGCATATACAGAGAAAAGAAGCTATTCAGAGATTCCCCTCTGAATGGCTTTCTTTTTTGGTATGATAAAGACAGAACTGTGGAACCGGACAGGAGGAAAATGATGTGATTCAATTATTAGTTGTCGATGATCATGTAGTTGTACGCTCCGGGCTGATCGCCCTGCTCGACGGAAAGAATGATATACATATTGTTGGAGATGCAGCCGATGGCGATGAAGCTATTGCCAAAGCACAAGAACTGAAGCCGGATGTGGTCTTAATGGATTTCAGCATGCCGCCAGGCAAAGACGGTCTGACCGCTACTGCTGAACTGAAGAAATTGATGCCGGATGTCTCCATTTTGATCCTGACCATGCATGACGATGAAGAATATCTGTTCCGCGCTATCCACGCGGGAGCATCCGGATATATTCTCAAAAGTGCGCCGCATGAAGAATTGCTTGCCGCTATTCGTTCTGTAGCAGAGGGTAGCGCCTATCTGTACCCAAGTGCGACCAAGCGGCTGATGAGTGAATACCTGGACAAAGCGAAGCAGGAGAACGCCGGTCCGTACGACACGTTATCTGAGCGGGAGAAAGAGATTTTGTCCTGGATTGCCAAGGGTTACGCCAACAAGGAAATCGCTGAACATCTGGTGATTAGTGTCAAAACGGTCGAATCCCACAAAAGCAATCTGATGGAGAAGCTCGGCCTTCGAACCAGACCGGAACTGGTGAAGTTTGCGATGAAAAAGGGGTTGCTGAACTTTGAGTAGCACACGAAAAAACAGACTTAGCGGATTTGCCGACCAACCTGTGCGTCAGTTATTAGAGGAAATCGACAGTCACATTACAGATAATGAATTCCGCAGCAGACTGAAAGGCTCCCTGCATCAGCTCAGTGATCTGAAGTTTGCCCTGGATGAGTCGTCCATTGTAGCCCTCACGGACCGCAAAGGAAAAATCCAGTATGTAAACGATAAGTTCTGCGAAATTTCACAATATAATCGGGAAGAATTGATCGGTCAGGATCATCGGATCATTAATTCGGGTTATCACGGCAAGAACTTTATGAAAAACCTGTGGGAAACGATCTCTTCCGGACGAGTGTGGAACGGAGAGATTCGTAACCGTGCCAGAGATGGCAGCCATTATTGGGTGAATACAACCATTGTGCCTTTTCTCGATAACGATGGTGAGCCCTATCAGTATTTGGCTGTTCGTAGTGAGGTAACCAAGTTGAAGCGGGTCGAAGCCGAGTTACAGACGATGATGACCCAGGTCATGAACATCCAGGAAGAGGAACGGCGTCGCATCTCACGCGAGCTGCATGACGGCATTGGACAGAGTCTCTTCTCCCTTGTCATTCAGATGGATCGTCTGCTGGCCGACCAACCGCATTCTGGTGTGGAAGCACTGCGAAAACAAGTTACGGGCATTATGGAGGATGTACGCGGCATGGCATGGGAGTTGAGACCCTCCGTACTGGATGACCTTGGTGTCGTTCCGGCCATTCGCACGTATATCGAGAACTATACCCGGCACTACGGGATTGAAGTGGAGCTGGAATGTAATCTGCGAAAACGGCTGGAGATGAACCGGGAGATCGCCATGTATCGCATTATCCAGGAGGCGTTAACCAATGTAGCCAAGTATGCCGATGTGTCAGAAGCTCATGTGACGGTGGAAGATTCGGAAGAGGCAACCGTTGTGAGAATAGAGGACCGAGGCGCAGGGTTCAACAGTACGACGGCTGGTAACGGCGTTGGTCTATTTAGCATGGAGGAGCGAGCTCGTGGAGCCGGAGGTACACTTGTAGTATCTTCAGAGCCTGGCGAAGGAACTGTTGTTACCTTTTGTCTACCCAAAACTGTTCATTAAGTCGCTTCAACCTGTACTTTATATAGAAGACTGTTTACGGATGTGCTCCGTGAACAGTCTCTTTTTCGATCCATGCCTGTATCCTGCTCCCATTCATCATCTCTATTGGTAAAAATGACAAAATGAAAGCTTTGAATCGGATAAATTCAACATTTACAATAAATATATTGACTCCAATTACGATTCGTCATTAAAATATGAATGCTGCATACAAATTGTACGTAGATCCTATCAAGATTTTTTATTCTATATAGTTAACAAAAAGGATGGTCAATCATGTCAGAGAAACGCTCCTCCAAAGGGGTAGAAATCCCGCAAATGCACAATCTGGATGCAATCGATCGTAAAATCATTGCCGCCCTTCACCAAAATAGCCGGATATCCTACACCGATCTGGGTGCACAGATCGGTTTGTCCCGCGTGGCCGTTCAGGCCCGCATTAATGCTTTATCCGAAAAGGGAATCATTGAACGCTTCACCGTGGTTATCAATCCGGGCAAAGTTGGACTCCAGGTCTCTGCCTTTTTCAATGTCGATGTAGAACCGTTATTTCTGGATGAAGTGGCCGCGAAACTGGACGAAGAACCCGCAGTAACCAGCCTCTATCATATGACAGGCCCGAGTACCCTGCACATGCATGGTATTTTTGCAGATATGGAAGAGATGGAGCAGTTCCTGCTGGAGAAGCTCTACAAGATGCCCGGCATCGTCAAGGTAGAATCACAGCTGTTGTTAAAACGATATAAAAGCCGAATGGGCATGAGACTCTAGGAGGAAATCAGCATGAGTTGGAAAGATTACAACGGTCTCGTCATTGGGATGGTACGAACCGGAATTTTGGGATATGGCGGTGGCCCCTCGGTTATTCCGCTGATCCGTTATGAAGCCGTTACCCGCTATAAGTGGGTGAGCGATGATGAGTTTGGCGAGATTTTGGCCATTGCCAACGCTCTGCCTGGTCCCATTGCTACCAAGATGGCCGCGTATCTCGGGTATAAAACGAAGGGCGTGCTGGGTGCTATTGTGTCCGTCCTGGCCCATATTTTGCCGACGAGCATCGCCATCATTGCGCTGCTTGGTTCCATGTACGCGCTGCGCGAATCGAAAATCGTAGCAGGCATGGTCGCAGCTGTTCGCCCGGTCATTTTTGTTATGCTCGGCATGATGGCATACGAATTCGCCAAGAAAGCATGGAAGGGACTCGGTACAACCTTTGCCGCCCTGTTCGGTGTCCTTGCCTTTGTACTGCTGCAGCTGCTGGATATTCACCCCGGTATTGTGATTGCCGTCTTCCTCGGATATGGCGTCTTCCATCTGGATGTGGTCCAGCGTTTCAAATCCAAACGCGATTCCGACAAGGGGGTGTCCTAAGCGATGCTTCAGACATGGTGGGAATTGTTTTGGGGATTTTTTGTAGCCAATATCTTGGGATACGGGGGCGGCCCTGCCTCCATTCCATTAATGCAGGAGGAAGTCGTCAACCACTACAAATGGATGACCACCGAGCAATTCGGTGATGTACTGGCCATCGGCAATGCTCTTCCCGGTCCAATTGCGACCAAAATTGCCGCATTTGTCGGTTATCAGGTAGCTGGCTGGTTTGGCGCATTTATCGCCAGTTTTGCCACAGTTGTACCTTCGGCTGTCGCGTTAATTCTGCTGCTTCGTTTACTGAACAAGCATCGTACTTCACCAAAGGTGAAAGGGATGACGCTGCTCGTACAACCGGTTATTGCTGTACTTATGATCTTACTTACATGGGAATTCGGTCAGGTATCCACTAATTCCATCGGCATTTGGCAGACATTGATCATTGCAGGGATCTCGCTTTGGGTCATGACCAAGACTAAGCTGCATCCAGCCATCCTCATCGTCATTGCTTTTGCATACGGAGCGCTGGTTCTGTCTCATACGATGTAATTCATTGATTATTTAGATTCGGTGAACTCCTTGGAACAATGTGTTTTTATATCCAAAGTGGATATATGCACATGTTTCAGGGCGTTTCTTTTTTGTATTGCTAGTTCTCTTGTATTTTTCCCATTAAAAAAACGGTGATGCCAGCATTTAAGCTGTCATCACCGCACATAGAATTGCTTGTTTTATCTTCGTACTTGAAGATATTATTTCGCTTCAACGACTACAGTCACTTTGGTTTTCACACCTGCATAAGTCACGGTAATGGTTGCTTTACCCTTACCATTAGCCTGAATGATGCCATCTTTCACCGATGCTGTCGCAATACGGGAAGATTTCCACAGTGCCGGCTTGGATACGTTCGCTTCGCTGCCATCGGCATACGTTGCTGTAGCAACCAGGGTTGCTTTGTCACCAGGCTTCATGGTCAGGGTTACTTTATCGGTTTGCAAATATTTCAGTGTATCTACATCGACTGCAATCGTTACCGTCTTGCTGCCGTACTTCGCTGTAATTTTTGCTTTACCTGAACCTGTCGCTTTTACTTTACCTTTGGTTACCTGAGCTACTTTGTAGCTATTGGTTTTCCATTCCGCTTTGTCCGTGACATCACGCTCACTGCCATCGCTCAGATATGCAGTAACCGTAAGATCAGCGGAATCACCGGTTTTCAGGGAAAGAGCCGGTTCGGATGCTTCAATGCGTGAAATAACGTCCACTTCAACCTGAATGGTCACTTTGTTGGAACCATATTCAGCCGTGATATTGGCTTTACCGCTGCTGTTCGCAGTGATAACCCCTTTTTTCACATCGGCTACGCGGGAGTTGCTTGATTTCCATGTTGCATCGGATGACACGTCTTTGGTCAAGCCATCTTCATCCGTTGCTGTGAGTACGATTTGCTGTGTTTCCTTGGAGGACAACACCACAAAGTTCACATCTGCCTCCAGCCCACTAGCCATGCCTACTTCAACAGGCAGAGTTAACGTTTTACCTTCAATTTTGGCTGTGATGGTTACTTTACCTGTTGCAATACCTGTCACGACACCTTTGCTGTCCACTTCAGCGAGTTTCTCACTGCTGCTGCTCCAATCCGCATCTTCGGACACATCTTTGGATGTATCACCGTATACGGCCAATACTTTCACAGACAATGTACCACCAACGGCTACAGAACCTTTTTTCTTGTCCATTTCATACTTGTCCGGAACATCTACATTCACTGTGAATTTAACGGTTTTGCCGCCGTATGCCGCAGTGATGGTTGCTGTTCCCGATTTATAAGCGATCAGCTCGCCGCCAGATACATATACAACATCCGCATTGCTGGATGTCCATGTTGCTTTGGAAGTTACGTCTTCTGTACTTGCATCAATATATTCTGCATTGGCTACCAGTTTCTTGGTTTTGTTATCACCTGTAACGCTCATAGCCAGTTTATCTTCGACACCCGCAATATCTAGATATCTTGCCGTATCAACATCCACAGTGATTTCCACTGTTTTGCCGCTATACGTTGCTTTGATTGTCGTAGAACCCGCACCAATCGCAGTGACTTGTCCCTTAAATACCGTCGCTACCTTCTCGTTGCTGGATGTCCATGTTGCTTGATCCGTTACATTCACATCAGCACTGCTCGGGTAAGAGGCAGTCAAGACTACATTTGCTGTTTTATTGGACTCACTCAAACGGAAGAAAATGCTCTGTTTCTCCACACTCAGTTTGCTTGTCAGATCGACATCCACATCTATGGATACGGATTTCGTTCCGTATTTGGCTGTGATCTTAGCAGAACCTGCGGAGTATCCTGTAATTTCACCTTTTAATGCATCTGCTACTTTTTCATTACTTGACGTCCACTCTGCCAGATCCGTTACATCTTTGGTTGTGCCATCTGGATAGGTGGCTGTCAATTTTACAGTTTCGCTTTTGTTCAAGAGCAGATTGACCTGCTTCTTGTCCACATCCACACGCTTAACAACCTCAACGTTAACATCCACAGTCACACTTTGACTGCCGACTTTACCTGTGATGACAGCTGTACCGGCGCTTTGTCCAGTAACTTTACCATTCACAACCGTTGCCACTTTCTCGTCATCGGATGACCATTCGGCTACTTTGGATGCATCTGCATTCGTCGTATTATCACTGTAAGTTGCTGTCAAAATAATGTCTTTGCTATCCCCTGTGCGCAAGTCCAGCGACTGTACGTTTTTGGATAGGGCTTTGACCTTTTTGGTTACATTCACTTGAACCGTTTGACTCTGAGACAGATACGAAGTTGTAATGGTTGCCGTACCTTCCTTTTTGGCAGTAATGGCACCATTATATACAGTCGCTATCGAAGTATCACTGCTACTCCATGAAGAACTGATTGTTACGTTAGCCGATGTATTATCGGTATATACTCCTGTCACCGTAACCGAACTGGAATCACCCACTTCGAGCGACAGCTCATTTTTGGAAACTACAATTTTGGACAGTTCTTTATCTGCCGCAGCGGCCAAGCCTACGTTGGAAATACTCAGCACCAATACCAGCATCATCACCATGTACTTGGTCAATCTTGGCTTTAACATCATTTCCCCCCGATTCTTATCATTTTGTTCCTTAGTTTAATGTCGGCAAGTTCTTTCCAGATGTTTAGACTTTCAGGGAATTTTCAGGGGAATTCGTGGGAATTCATTCATCCGATCTATCGATTTTCAAATGATTCATACCTGCAAATATTACGCATAACCTATGTATAGTCACTATTTTGAATTCATTTATATGATCGGGGGAGAAACATGAGTCAGCCTTTTGACTACAAAGGATATTGGGAACAAACGTATAGCTCAGGCGAGACATCCGGAAGGGGTTCGTATGGCGTATTGGCTGAATTCAAGGCAGAGGTGGTAAATGGACTGATTCAGCGTGAGGGTATTTCCAGCGTCATTGAATTTGGATGCGGGGATGGCAATCAACTGCAATATATGAATTATAATACGTATCTAGGTGTCGATGTAGCCGGCTCGTCGGTGCGTCTATGCGCCTCCAAGTTTGCTAACGATACCTCCAAGAGTTTCATGTTATATACACCCGGTCTGTGGATTAATCGCGGTTTCCTACAAGCTGATCTCACCGTCTGTCTGGACGTGCTCTATCATATTACGGATGAAACGGATTTTCGCAATACACTCTACGACATTCTGCACTCTACGTCAGAGTGGGTTGTGTTATACACACGTTTGAAAGAAAACGGTAATCCAGGGGTTAGCACCATTCAGGACCGAAATATTTTTGATTATCTGTTCGACTATCCCGAATTCAAAGTACATGAAATTATTCCTCAGCGATATCCCGACCAATCATCGGCCGACTTTGTCATCTTAAGACGCACACCCGGCATCGAAAATAAAACAGACTGATACCGAGGGTGTGCTCCGCCTCCAAAACAGGAATACCCTTTCCCACTAGGAGGCAGGCACACTCGAACGGCTGTATGGTGGGACGCATACTCATACCCCCCTCACGCATACTCGCCGCTTGAAATGTGACATTCCTGATTCCCTGATTCTCGTTTCTCTAAAATAAACCCGGACGCCCACGCAGCTTCGCCAGCGCCTCCATATAGAAATAATCGCCGTATATAATCGGCACATTTAAGCCACGACCCTCTGGATAATGCACAGTGCCCTGCATGATTAGACCTTCTTCCGCTGCCGTCTCACCGGAGCTGTAGTTCTCATGCAGCCCGCGAAGGATACGCTCTGCCGCAGCTGCATATTCCTCGCCGCGCGGCGACAGCTTCGCCAGCTCCAACAGTCCGCTTGCGGCAATCGCCGAAGCGGACGAGTCCCACGCCACCTGATGCTCGGCAGGTGCGCGGAAATCCCACACCGGCACGATTTCTTCGCCAAGCATGGCGAGGAAGAAATCGGCCGCCCGCTCCGCTGTCTCCAGATAGCGGGCTTCGCCCGTATACCGGAAAGACAGCGCAAACCCGTGCAACGCCCAGGCGGTACCCCGCGCCCAGGCGGAACCTGGCGCATGGCCCTGCCCGCCATGCTCCTGCAGCTTCTGCCCCGTGAGTGGATCGAACTCCACCACGTGGCAGATGGACCCGTCAGCGCGGACGAATTCGCGCGCCACGGTGTCCGCATGCGCTTCCGCCAGGCAGCGGAAGCGCGGGTCGCCGCTCTGCTCGGATGCCCAGTAGAGCAGCGGCAGGTTCATCATGCTGTCAATGATGGCTACGCCGCGCGTATCCATGGTTGACGAGCTGAAGTTCCAGGCGCGGATGAATTCACCGCGCACGTTAAAGCGGGCAGCAAGCAGATTGGCGGCGAGCATTCCCCGCCGCCGACCATCTGCGCTGCCGGTCTGGCGGTAGTTGGCTACGCCACTAAGCAGCCAGATGAACCCGAGATCGTGATCCACCGATTCGGGATCACGCAGACAACCTTCCAATTGCCGCTCACAACTTTCGGCAATGCGGGATAACGAAGCGACAGCTTCGTTTTCCGGTGACTCGCCATAGACAAGCCATAACAGCCCCGGCCAGAAGCCGGCGGTCCACCATTCGGGATCATTTCGGTCATATATGCCCTGCGGGGCCGTGTGCGGAAATGTATCCTTGATGCGCTGCGCGTTGCGAACCGTTTTGGCCGCTCCTTGCCGCCAGGCTTCCTCCAGCCATTTCACAGATGTTGATGTATTCATAAACCTATCCCTCCTCTAATTTGATACCCAATCTGATCGTAAACGTTATACTTCGCACGCCGCTCACTTCCATCCGTGCTTCCTTCAGCAGCCCATTGCGGGATGCCACCGGCTGTTGCTTGAGCTGAATGACGGCTCCTTCATCCAGCACGGTGGATTCCACATAAGCTCCCCGGTACTCGCTGCGCACAGCCTGCTTGGAATGAGTGATGACAGCCTGCTCACGGCCATCACTGAACATTAATGGAATGAGTGCTCCGACAGCCTCGAGCTCACCGTCGAATTCATATGTTACAGTAAGCAAATCCGCCTGCTGTACATATCTGGTACGCAGTGAATCGAGCCCGGTTAGTGGGCCGAGCCATGTCACTGTAAATGCATTGGTCTCATCCAGATGCTTCCCGTCATCTCCCCCTGGAGAGGCTGAATCATCTCGGACCTCTTGATCTAACGTTTCAAATAAAATCGAACCTCCGCCCTCGGCAGGATCAATCCCCGCATCCCGGTCATAATCAGCACCTGACGGAATACCCCCGGCAAGACTGTGCCAGTTCCCATCTGCCGTCTTCCAGACAGGACAATAGCTCAGCGGACCAACTTCCCCTTCCGCAAACTCCGTGAATCCGGATTGCACATGTCCAGCAGCAGAAGGACCGATCAGCCCTGGCAATCCCGCCTGTTGTACCCGCACAAGACCGGGAACCGTATATGGATCATTCATGGCGGTATGCAGAATCATTTGTTGACCTGGTACGGTGGCGATAATCGTTTCAAACCATCCATCGGCCTGCAATACACGGTTACCCACCTCGGAAGGAAGGTATATCTCCGTTACATCTTCACCAGGATCGCTAAGGCAGGCATGGGCCAGCGCTGCTGCCGTCCACAGATTATAACCCGTATGATTCGTATAGATTTCGTAGCCATGACGTGCCTCAGGTGCATACTCGTTGCGAACTATTTTCAGACGTCCATCATCCATCTTCCAACGCTCCACCGCTTCGAAACACCGATTGGCCGCACGAGCGAACGCTCCAGCCATCACCCGATCTCCAGCCTGTAAGGCCTGTGCTGCATGAGCAGAACATACGTAGGCTGCTGCCGCTTCATTCCATTGATGTTGGGAGCTGCGTCCACGCGGAGGAATCTCCCCCAGCGGTGACAGTGTAAGCAGGGTACTGAATGCACCATGACGTAATTGTTCCTTTAACTCACCAGCGCAGGCCCCGTCATATCCCGCTTCAAGCATGACATCCAGATGATAGCGGGTTGCAATATCATAGGAAAATGGACAATTCGGTCGGTCCAGCGGACCGTCCTGATATAGTCCAAGCGGCGTAAATCGTGGCAGATGATACAGATTCAGATAACGGTCCATCCAATCCCTACCCTCACTGGCGAGATGTTCCCTCAAGCGCAGATATTCTCCGGAGATCATGATGGCGTTCCAGTTGATCATGCGATTGGGATTGTTCATTTTGCTCATTGTAAAAACATAATCTTGTTCTGGCTGTATCTTCTTAAGAGCCTCTGCCCAGATCTTTGCTTGCTCAGGCATATGCGCCTTCAACAGGATGTAGGCTCTCATCATCAACACAGGGAAAAAGTCCGGATGATGATCCGGTGCACAACCCTTCACAACAACATCGATACTGTGTGATAGGGCCGATGCGGCCGAAGCAAGCAGGTCCATATGTCCCGCTTGAACAAGAACCGATGCAGCCATTGCATAAGCTGGTGTGGAATAATATCGCTCGACCTCCGAGAACGGATCGATAATGGCGCCGCTACTATCCTCGTAAGGGGTATAAGCCCGAACAACACTCTCCACAAGGGCCAATTTGCGAGCCTGATTCCAACCATCTGACGGGGCAGGTCCCGCCTCTTCCGCCAATTTACGGTACTTATCGAGTGCATCTTTCCATGGATACGTTGATGCGGCTGTATACTCACTCACGTATGCTCACCTCCATCTTTCACTTTGGTTCAATCGTGAACTTCAGCTCACACACCGTCTCCAGCAGATCGGTTTCATCACTTCCCGCACCGGAGTTATCCGACTGCTCTCGCCATTCAAGTGATGTCCGATAGAATGTAACTGGCACATTGCCATGATCAACCGTATTAATGATCTCTATATCCGCCTGCCACTGGTTTGCATCGTACGTCATACATACCGTTGCTCTCTCGCCATGCCATTGAATCTGCCCCTCTTGTACCTTCTCAGGTACCTTTCTGCTCATAAACCGCTCCGTCACACTCGGCCGTTGCAATTCTCCCACCGAATGTAACGTGCCTGATGAAGACGCCGCTCTGTTTTTCCATTGAAATCGATCCTTCAGACGAAGTTCTGCCACGCTCCCGACATCATTAACAGGAACGCTCCAATGCAGCTGGCGTGTATAACAAGCGAGCGAAGTTGCTTCAGGATAAGCTGCTGTCAGTTCCAAGCTGGCATCCAGTGTACGGTCATCGTCCGAAACCTTCGCCTCAAGAATCTGTGCTCGCGCCTCGCGCCCTGAGCTCTGCTCCTTCCCCTCAATCCGGGGCACGCTATGCCCGGACGAACTAATGTGAAACAACTGCTCTCTACCCGGAGCAAAATAGGCTTGTGTGTACAGCCCTGCTCCCGGATCACAAAGAATGTTTTCGCCACCACAATGGATCATAAATTGCCCAAGATCATTATGGTTATGGGGTTCATCGTTATGCCCTGCCTTGACGGAAAAAGCAATAGCTAGAGGTTCATCTCTGGTAAGATCTGAGCTTGGAGAATCATGTTCTCCCTTTCCAATCATCCAGCCCAAATCTTCGAAAATGATCACTCGTTCCGCGGGAACAGCCCGCACTTCTTGAAGGTACATTGCCGGACTGCTCCACATCACGTTACGCAGCAGGTGAGCCCAACGATGACAGGGATCATCGGTAAACAATGGAATATGAAACGGCAGATCCACCTGTATACCGAAACGAGATGCCAGAAGTGAGAGCAAACCCGAAGGAACCTCTTGCTGCTCCGCACTATCCGAATAATTCACGAAGGTTCCTCCTGACAGATGAACCCGTAGTGGGAAGGCTGCTATTGCCGCTATTTTCGAATCACTCAGCAGCAGATCCAACTTACCTTCACTGTATTCACGCAGCATGTCGGCATAATAGACGAAATAGCCGAACCCATACACCCAGTAACCAATGCCTTCTGCACAGCCGCCATCTATGCCATATCCACTCAGAAATGCCTGCATGGAACGAATCGTCTGACCAACCGATTCCGTCAGAATCGCTTCTTCTTCCAGCAGTAATAGTCCAGCCATGCCACAACATCCGCTGCACACAGCAGACCAGTTATGCTCTGCATCTTGCCAGTGATAGGTACGTTGTTCCCGATAGAGCGGTGTGAAGATGCGCCGCTCGGCCTCAGACCTAATCCGCTGGATGATACGTGGATCCAGTCGCTCCGCGTGAATCGTCACGATTTCGGCCAGCATATGTACCGTCTCCGCGGCAAACAGATCAATATTATCGTTGACCTGTTCCACTCCCCCCGAACCCAAATGTGCAGGCAAACACCATGTATACTCACCACATACATCCCACAACATATCTTCCAATGTCTCTATCCATCCCGATACATTTGAATCCACAGCAAGCAGCGCTATTGCCGCCAGACGTCCCCTGCGTTCAAAGTACGCATCCTCATACAACTTTCGTTCCCCTGTATCCCCAAACTTCCTATAAAGACCGAATGACAGCGAAGGCAAGCTTTCGTTCAGGGCACGCTCCCCATAGCTGCTCAGATCTGTGTAAAAAGAAGCTAGCTCTGGTTGCAATAATGCCTTTCCAATGGCCTCGATAGAGTAGATTGAGGGTGTTGAAGCAAGCAGAACCTGCTGGCTCCTCTTTCTGCCTAGTACCATCTGATGTACTGCCTGTTGAATGACCGTAGAATCCGGCATAGAGATGGAGCTGACCTTACTTTGATTGGTGTTTTCCATTGAATTCACCCTAATCTATATGGAATACGAAACCTTCATTATATGTAACCGATTTCATTTTACCGGATAATGCTGTACATTTGAAGAGTTATCCATCATAATCAACCAAATTAACCACACAATCCCTGCCCCAAATATAAAAAAAACGAAGAACCGATAGGTTCCTCGTTACATTCAGCTTGCTGCGCAAACTGGATATTTCTAATTCTATTAACCAATCGCAAGTGGAGAATTCTGTACAACGGACAGCCACTGACGTGCAATCAGCTCATGGCCGGCTGCGGTTGGATGCACACCATCCCATAACCAGTAGGCTGCGTCAGCCTGTTCAAGAGCATCGTTGAATGTTTGCTGCAAAGGTACCCAGACAGCACCGAACTCACTGGCGAGTTCACGGACCAGATTTTGATACTGCCCGATACGCTCCTGCCAAGTGTCCCAACGCTCCACTGTAGCTCCGGTTTTAAGAATGAACGGCTCCATTAAAACCAGCCCGGTATTCGGCATCACTTCGCGTGTCTCCTCCAGCAAATGACGATATGCACGTCCAAGACGATCCGTCACTCCACTGGGTTCTTCATTCACGGTACGCCATGCATCATTAACACCGATTAGAATGCTGATTAGATCCGGCTTCAAACTAAAAGTATCCTCGTTCCAGCGTGCATAGAGATCGGAAGCGCGGTCCCCGCTAATTCCTCTGTTATAGAACGTTGGCTGTTTGGCTGCCAGTTCCACACCCAGTTTGCTTGAGATCAGATACGCATAGCCATGCCCGAGAAAATGATTCGGATCATCATTGCGCGATCTTCCCCCGTCTGTAATGGAATCTCCCTGAAAAAGTATAACGGATGAATGTGTACTCATAATCAGAACCGTTCCTTCCTGTATGTAAAATGAAAACATCAACCCTTTAGTCTCCATTTTATCCCTTTCCGGCGCAATAGAAAATAGCGTTTTCAGAACGATAGTTATCAGTTAACTCTCCGCGCTGTACTGCCCACAATGTCACCCGCAGTTATCTCCGTCTATGAGACGTTTCAGATCTTTAAGATTCCATGATTTCAGGATTTCAGGATTTCGGGTCCTTTGCAACATATCCTCCGCCCTGATATTCCGTCTCATCTGCTTATCCGGCGCTCCCTTACGTTTCGCTTCTTCCCATAGTTCTGCTGCGTCGTCCTCCGGCCGGTACCCAATCTTCTGTGCCAGATACCCAATATCATAATAATTGTCCGTATTCGCTGATGTTCCATATAGATTAACATACTTCATGCTCGAATCCGCCTCAATGCAGCACTCGGCAAGCTGGACCATATCTCTGGGAGAGATCCAAATGTGTGCGGAACGCTCAGAGTGTGGATGTGCATCGCCCGAGAAGTTGCCTATTCGAATATTGAATGACGACAAGTCATATTTATCCACGTAATATCGCCCAAGCAGCTCTATATAACATTTGCTGAGCCCATAGAAACTGTCTGGCCGATATGGATCATCCACTTCGATATCTTCTCCTGTTGGATAAAACCCTGTCGCATGATTTGAACTCGCAAAAATGACCCGCTGTACACCGTTCAACCGTGCAGCTTCATACACATGGTAGGCCCCTGTTACGTTGATCGGCAGGACTTTGCCCAGAAAATCTTCTTCATCCTTGGCCCATGCAATATGCAGCACCGTCTGAACCCCCTGCATTAGCTCTTTCAGTCGTTCTCCGTCGGTCACATCCATCGCTACAATGCCTGCTTGAGGATCATCATGAAGATCGGCAGCCACAATGTCATACTTGCCCTTTCCCCTCAGTCCCTCCAGCAGACTGCGACCAATGATTCCTGCTGCTCCCGTAATCAATATTCTGTGCTTCGAGTTGCTCATGGATTTAGCTCCCTTCGCTCTATTACGATCCTATAGAACATTATTAACCGTTAGAGCGAAGGATTTACCTGATCCAATAAAGGCCCCGTATATTATCCCATCAAGTACCGCAAAATCATCATTGCCACAATACCGACAAGTACGGTTCCGAGCAGACTTCGTGTCCAGATGGCTACTGCAAACGTAGGCAGTGCTGCCCACAGAGCTGGATTGTGTGTAATCGGCACCAACTGGTTTTCCGCCATAAACAGTTCCTGACCAATCAGTGCCGCCATGACCGCCACGGGTACATACTCAAGCCAGCGTAATAGCCATATCGGAATCTGTATTTTACTGAACAGCATGAGCGGCAATACGCGCGGGATGAACGTTAACAAAGCCGAGCCCATAATAATCCAGAATACATCCCATCTTACTTCCATCGTTCCATCACTACTCCCATCGTTGCCGCAATGACCGCAGCCACAATGACACTCATGCTGCCAAGCGAAGCCATGCTGGCGAAGATTACACAGATCACGGCGATGATCGCCACATTGATGTGCAATTTTTTATTTTTGCGCTGCATCAGTTGAAGCACTACCAGACCAATAAACATTGCAGGCAGGGCAAAATCAAGTCCAAGCCGCTCGGGATTGGTTATCCAGCGTCCAAAGTACGCCCCCGCCATATTCGCCACAAACCAATTCAGATATGCTGTAATATTCAGACCGTGCATCCAGCGCTCACTCAGCGTTTTCCGGCCAATCGCTCGCGTCATCGCCACGCCAAAGGACTCGTCGGTAAGCAGCGAACCGATCCACATATTTTTAAGCGGCGTCAGATGACGAAAGTACGGTGATACGGCTGCACTCAGCAGCAGATGGCGAAGATTCACGAAGAATATGGTGAAAATGATAGCAGTCGCTGAACCACTCGAGGCAAGCATGCCTGCGGCAATAAACTGAGCCGATCCGGCGTATACAATCAGACTGAGCAGAGCCGTTTCCGCCAAACTTAAGCCTGCCGTCATTTCAATGACACCCGCTGCAAACCCAATACTTAAATATCCAAGCAGTGTTGGGATACAGTCCTTAACCCCTTGCATAAATGAAGCATCATCCAACACCTCTTCGGTATTTGCGGGCCCGGATGTCAGTGGTATGGATTTATCCAAATCCGGTTCATCCCCTCTCCATGTCATCCACATCTTGCGGATTACTTTTAATTTAGAAATATACCACAGGATAAGACATTCAGGGAGAGACAGATTCACTTTTACAGAACAGATGCGTTTCGAGTCTTCATAAAACGTTGATTAACGAAGAACACCAACGAGAAAAAAGACTGCAGGGTTTACAACCCCACAGTCTCCTTCGAGAAATGCTATTGAACTATAACTTGAATTTCTCAATCATGCTTTGCAGATCTTCAGCCATACGGGACAATGCCGCAGAAGAAGCTGCAACCTCTTCCATTGTAGCGAGCTGCTCCTGAGCAGCAGCTGAACCATCCTCGGTTCCTGAAGCAATCTGATTGGATAATTCAATGGTGGCGTTCACTTCCTTGGACACATGACTCATGCCTCCATCAATCTGACGGGAAGCTGCCGACACTTCTCCAGCTTGTGCAGCAACCATCTGCACAGCACTACGGATATTTTTGAAGGCCTCTCCCGCCTCCGTAATCATTTGCGTACCTTTAATCATGCCTTCTCCTGTAAGGGCAAAGGTAGACTGTACCGCATTTGTCTTCTCTTGCATCTCACGCATAAGTTCATTAATACGTTCGGCAGCACTGCCCGAATTGTTGGCTAGCGATTTTACTTCATTGGCCACGACAGCAAAGCCTCGACCTTGTTCGCCTGCTCTTGAAGCTTCAATGGATGCGTTCAAGGCAAGGATATTGGTCTGTTTGGCGATGTTGGTAATCTCGGCCACAATCTCAACAATCTCTTCATTTTTCGCTCGAAGATCCTGAATGACAGCAGCCATGGCCTCACTCTCATTATTCACCTTCTGAATATGAGCAACCGCCTCTTCCACCGTAACCATACCCGCTTCGGACTTGGAAGATGCTTCTACAGCTATGCGAGCCGTGTCTTCAGCACTCGATGAGATTTCTTTGACCCCTATAGACATTTCACCGACGAGTTGACCTGTTGCAGCAAGACTGGCGTTTTGTTTGTTCGTTCCTGACGCTGCATCCTGCATCAATTCGGCAACCTGTTCCGTCGCTCTGGATGTCTGTTCAGAACTCGCCATCAGCTCCTCAGAGGATGCTGCTAGCTGGCTCGATGTATCATGTACTTCGCCCAGAACGTTACGAAGCGATGAGGTCATGGTATCGAAGCTTGCCCCGAGTTGTCCAAACTCGTCACGGCGCTGTAAACCTACACGAACTGTCAGATCACCCGCGCTTACTTTGGATGCCGCTTGCGTTAGTTGCAACAATGGACGATGAATACTGCGAATAATGAACACGAGCAGAATAATACCAATGATCAACGAGGTCCCTACTAGAGTGTAGGCACGAATCAAGATCGGTCTTACTGCATCCGCTGCTTCAGAAGGAACCATCTCACCGACAATTTTCCAGCCTGTTTCGGGATTCGTGTAGAATACGGCTTCCAATTCTTGTCCATCATACGTGTACTTTACAGTTCCTTGTTCTTTTGTATACATCTCATTAATGTAGCTCTCATTGGACTGCACACCGGATTCGATATTGTAATGGAACAGGAACTTCCCGCCGTTATCCAACATATACAGTTTTCCCTTTTCACCAATATGTATCTTATCAACGGATTCTTTCAAATGATTGAGACTTACATTGGCTCCAATTACCCCTTTACCATCGGCCAGCTTGGCAGCGGCGGTGACAACCCATTCACCTGTGGTTACCGACTGGAACGTGTCGGAGATAATTGGTTCATCCTGTGACATGCCCATCGTATACCAGCTGCGTTCCCGTGGATCATAGATCTGCGCTCCGGGATCAGGTGATTTCATCCAGCTGCCATCTTCAGCACCTACTGTTATTACACCCAATTCTTTGTGAGCTTTGGACATACGATCCATTTGTCTCTGAACAGCTGGTGATTTATTGATAATATCTGTTGAAGTAATACCCGCTGCAAACTGTGCTGCGTTATCCTTCTCCATATCCAGCATTTGAGTAATCTGCAGACTGAGCATTTCCGTTTTGGCCTGTGCAGAATGAATGATTTCTTCTCTGACCTGGTCTGCTGCTTTTAAATAAGACAACCATCCCACGCTAATGCTCGGTACAATCAGGAACAAGAGCAACGAAGCGATCAGACGTTTCTTAACCGTTAATGTAAACCAATTGCGAATCCTTTTCTTCATTTAAATATCCCCCATCATCATCTTCACCCCTTTTTTATCGGACAAACGTAGTAAAAATATTATGTATGGATACTAAAATGAATCGAAATTACATTATTTTTGTTAGGATAATAGAAAATGATGCTCATTCCCCGTTTTGACCCCCTCTTCGAGATCGTTTACAATATCTCATAAGCTGGTTATCCATGAAACGACTGGAAGGAGAGGATTCGAATCTTACGCAAGTCACATGTGCAACAACCTGTTACCAGATTATATTCATCTATGTTCCGTATTCTGTTAGCCCTCATTCTTTGTGCAGGCCCCATTATGGGTCAAGGCAGTTTCACGGCATCTGCAGCACAAGAGGCGCAAACAGTTCACATTGAAGTAAATGGTCAAGAGCAATCGTGGAAAAACGCCCCCCTTGTATACAAAGGTACAACGTATGTTCCATTGCGAGATGTGGTTACCTCTGTAAATGGCACCTTGAAGTGGGAAGCTCGTACCAAAACGGCTACGATTACCGTTGGTCGAGACAAGCTGGTTCATCAGGCTGGCAGTGACTTCATCAAGGTTAATCAGGTTCGTCTGTCCTCCGGTGTGCAATCTCGCACTATTAATGGCACCCTAATGTTACCTGTCCGTGCGCTTGCCAATGCACTCAAGGCGGATATTAAAGTACAACGTACAGCCTCAGGGCAGATGAGTGTTAATATTGAGACGGACAAAGTAAGCCTATTAAATAGTCAAGTCGCCAGTGTAGACAGCTATTTGCGCGAAATTAATTTTCCCGGCATGGCTCTGATTGCCCGCAATGGAAAAGTCCTGCTTCGCCAAGGCTACGGACTAGCGGATGAACAGACGCTGAATCGTCCGGATCAGAAGACCAGAATCGCCTCTCTGAGCAAATCCTTCACCGCAGCTTCCATTCTCAGCTTGGTGGAAAAAGGAAAGCTCGATGTGCAAGATCCAATATCCAAGTACATTTCCGGTATACCGAAGGGAGATCAGATCACGCTCCATATGCTGTTATCCCAGACTTCAGGTCTTCCATCCGCCTTTGGCAGGGGTGAAGGCACTTCATTGGAAGAAACGGTAGAGGAAATCCGGCACAAAACATTGAAATTTGAACCGGGTAGTGCTTATTTGTACAGTAACAGTGGTTATGTTCTGCTGGCCTATGTTATTGAACAGGTGTCTGGCATGAGTTATGCCGATTATGTACAACAGACCATTCTGAAGCCGCTCGGCATGAAAAACTCCGGAGAAGCTTCCCGCAAGGTCCATACAAATAGCGGATTCGTTGCGGAGAATAAACAGTGGGTGACTGCCCCTTATTATGTTTCACAATCAGGTTCAGGGACGATCTACTCCACTGTGGACGATTTGCTGAAGTGGGATCGGGCACTGTACACGGACAAAATTTTGAGCCAGGATACGATTGAACAGATGTATGAACCGTATTCGGATAAAAATTATGGCTACGGCTGGATTCTCAAGGAAAACGATCAGAATCGTACCGTCTTCCATAACGGTAGCGGCGGTGGTTTTGCCACTGCGTTCTCACGCAATTTAACTGACGATGTTACCATTATTCTGCTTGGTAATCATGCGGGTATGGATATGACTTCGCTCATGGATGAAGTCGAGGCTAAGACAGCTCAGGCACTGAATCTGCAATAATTTTGTAATTATTCATTAGATATAGCAGAAGGGACGGTCCATTATAGGATCGTCCCTTCTGCTATATTGGTCTTCATCATCCGGATTATACTTTCGCTCGTTCGTCATTTAACGCCTGTCTACTTTATAGATACAGGAAGTTTCCCGGCAAAAGGAATATGCCCCATTAACGCCCGAGCGGCGCTATCCATGGCAAGCGGCCTGCTCTCGTACGCTGCCACATACACCTGTACCTCCGGGATCGCAAGCAGATCATAGGGACTGCGGAGCGCCACAACAGCGAGTGGCTTGCCCAATTGCTGCAGCCAGCCGATCAATCTGCACTGCGGATCACCAGAGGCACTGCCTGCATTATACGTCCCCACCACAATCTGGCGAACGTCATCCTCTTCGGCAGCTTGAAGCAGACGGGCAGAACGAATGGCAACCTCCTCTGGCGTGACTGTTACTTCGACCACATCCAGACCGCAGTGCGACAATGCCGAACCTAGAGTAACTGCCTGAGTCAGCTGTTCGTCGGCAATCGTTGTCACAGATGTAGCAACTGTTATGACCAATGTGCGTTCCGGCTTCAAAGGCAGCATGTTCAGTTGATCACGCACCAGCGTGATGCTGTTCTCACTGATTCGTCGAGCCACGGCTTGGTGTGCCGGTTGGTTACGCTCTTGACGCTTTAATGAAGCCGGGGCAGTTGATACCTCAGCGGAGAATGAAGTCGACACCGCACCGCGCACTTCATCTTCACCTGTGCTTATTCCCTTCTCCAGCAGGCCTCGTTTTGCCTTGTACTTCAGCAACCGGGTTACAGATTCGTCAATGCGAGCCTCGCTGATTCGCCCGCTCTGCACGGCTGCCAGCAGCGCTTCAAACGCCCCTGCCTGAAGATGAGCTGTGTGGCTGATTAACACCAGATCTGCGCCTGCCTCTACCGCCATCACAGCTGCATCGACAGTGCCATAGTTGGCGGCAATCGCGTCCATCTCCATACAGTCCGTTACAATCATGCCGTCATACCCTAGCTCCTGACGAAGCAATCCACTTAACACGGTTCGCGATAGTGTCACAGGCAGCCGCTCCGGTTCCAGAGCCGGAAAATAAATATGTGCCGACATCATCGCATCGACACCCGCCGCTATGGCAGCCCGGAACGGAATCAGCTCCACATGCTCTACCCGTTCTCGATCATGGGTGATGACCGGGAGATCCAGATGCGAATCGGTATCCGTATCCCCGTGACCCGGGAAATGTTTGGCTGTCGCAGAAATGCCAGCATCTTGTACTCCCGCAATGCTGCTGGCCCCGTACGCTGCCACGGTCTCCGGTGATTCTCCAAATGAACGCACACCAATTACCGGATTGGCAGCGTTGTTGTTTACATCCAGGACCGGAGCAAAGTTCATGTTAATTCCCATGGATCTCAGCTCCACCCCACTGATATAGGCTGCCTGGTATGCATCCTCGATGGAACCCGCTGCGGCAATCGCCATCTGTCCCGGCATCAGGGCGATCCCTTCGGTAATCCGCGCCACCATGCCGCCCTCCTGATCAATGGATATCCAGAGCGGCACATTACCGCTATCGATAGCAATCCGTTGCAGCTCCGACGATAGCCGCTCTATCTGCTCGGGTGTCTCAACGTTGCGCGCAAAATAGATTACGCCGCCAATGGGATACTTTCGCAGAAAAGCATCCACTTCACCGACAGCCTCGGTGCCCTGAAAGCCGCAAAGCAGCATTTGTCCAATTTTCTCACGCAGGGTCATCTGTTTCAGCTTCAACGCGTATATCTCTTTTGGCTTACTCATTCCATGCCTCCTCCCCATGACAAACATCATCCGTACATTACGCGACATTCTATTGATGAATTTCACTCTTTATGGGTATAGCAAAAACGGCTTCCGCCGTTCCTTCCACTCCTCTGCCTCTGCGTTCCAATCTTCCATCAAGCGTACTAATTCTTCACGGTCATGAATGACATCCCTGACTTTCCTGCCTCCGGTCAACAGATCAATAAAATAACGGGAACCCGGCTGTGGCGGCTCCAACCAGCGAAATTGCTCCGGATAGAGCGATGCCAGTTCATGCAAAAGTACCAGACCTGTATCTACCGCCCGGAATGCCCTGCTGTCTGTCACGAAAATCCTCACACCTCCACACAGCTCACCTGCATGTTTGGAGAAGGTTGGCGAGATGTACACTGGATGCACATGTACACCCTCCAGTTTGTGTTCCCGAAAGCGTTCCGCCAGTCGTTCACCCTCAATCCAGGGTGCTCCAATCCACTCAAATGGGCGGGTCGTGCCCCTGCCCTCTGATACATTGGTGCCTTCGAACAGGCAAGTACCCGCATACACCCGCACACTGTCCAGGGTGGGCATATTGGGAGAGGGCAGCATCCAGGGAAGCTCACAATCCGTAAACTCCATGGAGCGCCGCCATCCTTCCATTGCAATTACATCCAGCTCACAGGGCACCTCCATCTCACTGTTGACCAACAGGGCCAATTCACCTACTGTCAGTCCAGTGCGGACAGGAACACGCCAAGCACCAACGAGTGATTCATACCCCGCGCTTAGCAGGCCACCTTCTACCGTATCCCCACCCAGCGGATTGGGACGGTCCAGCACCAGCAGGCGTTTGCCTGCTTCGGCACAGGCCTCCATCATGTGGAACAAGGTTGATGCATATGTGTAATAACGGACGCCCACATCCTGGATGTCAAACAGCACCGTATCCACCTCAGCCAGCATCGCAGGCGTAGGTTTCTTGTGTTCCCCATAAAGGCTGAACACAGGGATGCCCAGACGTGGGTGCACTGTATCCCCGAATCGGACACCAGCTTGGAGCTCACCATCCAACCCGTGCTCACACGCATAAAGCGCTGTAAGCTTGGCACCTGCCAAGCTGGCACAAACATCCACCGTAGAGACAAAGTTGGCCGTAATACCCGTAGGGTTTGTCATCACTCCAATACGCGCATCCGTTAACCATGGGTGGGAGAATCCTCCCGACAGAAGATCAACTCCAGTTTTTACACTCATCACACATTCCCCTGGCTGATCCACCCCGTATGTTGGTGGTCATTGCCGCCAGATGTGGCTGCTTCCTCTTCGGGTTCAAGCACATTAAGGGCGACCTTATGCTGATAGATGGCAAACATGCCCGCGAACAGCGCTCCGAAGCCAACAACCGTCAGCATTAGCAGAGCCGTCAGGCACAGCGCCTGAAAACAGGCTCCCATCGTGTATCCCGGATGACGGAAGAATAGCTTCACACTCTCCCCCATTGCCTGAATGATGCCCATATTCTTTTGCAGGACAAGCTGCCACGTATAGAACTGCGACATCAGCGCCATGAGGACGAAGAACGTTTGGAACATACTCACTGCTGTACCTGTAATCCCGCCCCGTCCGCCGTAATACCACCAGGTAGACCACAGAATGAAGCCGAGCACCGCAAAAAGCACACCGACTGCTCCTCCCGGGATGAATCCCTTCATCGTTCCGTTCCAGATATCCTTAAGCCCATTGCGGCGTTCCTTGCGTTCCAGCCTGTGATGTACGGCATAACTGACACCGAACAGGATTGGCATATAAATCACGGCCAAAAGCAGAACCGCGATTGGCAGCGGAGCAAACATCAGAATGGGTACCAGCACGATGGAGCTGACAACACTGTACAGGGCCACCGGAATAATATCCCGATAGATTTCCGCCCCCGTCTTGACCAACACTTCACTCAGCTTACGCATTTTCATTCTCCCTTCTATATAAGTTGGACCACACATGTATTCGATAACGGAGAAGACAGAACTAATCTGGAAAAGGAAGAGTTCGCTCATAAGGACTGTCTAACGTCTCTGTGATTCGTTACATTTCAAACCGGTGCAAATGGGAGCGAATAACGTGTGTAAGGTTCGTTAAAAATTCACGCTCATTGCTTATAGGACAGCCCTGCTTACTCCCGTCCAATCGCCAGTTCCGTCTCCGGGTCAAAAAAGTGCGCCTTACGCAGGTCCAGTACAAAATTTTTGTCCATGCCTACATAAGCATGTGTTTCCGGGTGAACCTTGGCCGTAACGGTACGGGCACCCGAATGGAAATACACCAGATTTTCGGAACCCAGATGCTCTACTACCTGAACCGGCGCCTGCAGCATATGATCTGTCGGGATATTCGGAGCGACATCGTCACCAAAAATATGCTCTGGACGCAGCCCCATAATTACAGGCTTGCCCTGATGGCTTTGAAGACGAGCGAGTATATCTTCGGGCAAGGTGAATGATGCACCGTCCACGACAACCTGCGTGCCTTCAATCCGGGCATCAATGAAGTTCATCGCCGGGGAACCGATAAATCCGGCAACAAACATATTACGTGGATTCGCATATAATTCTTTCGGTGAAGCCACCTGCTGAATATCTCCATGATTCATTACCACGATGCGCTCCCCAAGTGTCATGGCCTCCACCTGGTCATGCGTGACGTATACAATTGTGGCACCGAGCCGCTTATGCAGTTCGCCCAATTCCACCCGCATCTGCACCCGCAGCTTTGCATCCAGATTGGAGAGCGGCTCATCGAACAGAAACACCTGAGGATCACGGACGATCGCACGCCCTACCGCCACACGCTGGCGCTGACCACCGGACAGCTCGCGCGGTTTGCGCTCCAACATCGCCTCCAGCCCCAGAATGGAGGCAGCATTCTGTACCTGTTCATCAATATAGGATTTTGGCTTCTTGAGATTTTTCAGACCAAAGGACAGATTCTCACGTATCGTCATGTGCGGATAAAGCGCATAATCCTGAAATACCATCGCGATATCGCGATCCTTCGGATGCAGATCATTCACGACCCGTTCCCCGATGACAATATCGCCGCTCGTCTGTTTTTCCAGTCCCGCAATCATCCGCAGTGACGTTGTCTTGCCACAGCCCGAAGGACCCACAAAAACCACGAATTCCTTATCTTCTATAACAAAGTCCGAGCCGGCCACAGCCGTGAACGTTCCTTTATGATCGTCTTTGAATTCTTTGCGCACTTGGCGAAACTCCACGCGTGCCATAGGTAGATCCCCCTTTACGTTGTCGCTTGTCCTGAACTATATAAGCTCCACTAACGAATATTTACACGGGCACTCCGATGACAGAACAACCTTCCGATCGCTGTTATCCCCAGATTTCTTTGATTCCTTTATAAAAGGGGAAATCCGGTGATAGCGTATGCTTCCGATGTAGCTTTCTTTTAGAAAGCTTTTAGGCGAACGCTTTCGCTTCTTCAGGTTATTTCTGTCCTCTCCGTTATGGTGTAAATGTTTAGTTGAACATATATAGGAATTAACCTTTTACTGCACCGATCGTAATACCCTGTAGGAAATAACGTTGCAGTGAGAAAAACAGAATGATCATCGGCAGCGCACCAATCGTTGCTCCTGCCATCATTGCGCCGAAGTCCGTTGATTCGGCATATACGAACGAAGCCAGCCCCACCTGAATGGTGCGCATCTCGTTGGAGTTAGTGATCAGGAATGGCCAGAAAAATTCATTCCACGAAGCTACAAACGTGAAAATCGCCAGCACCGCGATCCCTGGCTTCGCCATCGGCAGGATTACTTTCCAGAAGATGCCGAACTCACTGCATGCATCAATACGTGCCGCATGAATCAGCGATGTGGGCAGCGTTGACATGAACTGTTTCATCAAGAAAATGTTGCCCACACTGACCGCAGCAGGCAGAATAATGGCCGTATACGTATCCCCTAGGTCAAACACGTTGACCATCAGAATGTACAAGGGAATCAGCGTCACCTGTGCCGGAATCATCATCGTGCCCAGCAAGGTCCAGAATACCGCCTGACTTCCCGGAAATTTCAGTTTGGCGAACGCATATCCCGCCAGGGAAGCGAAGAACACATTTGTTACGGTCAGAATGACCGCGATAAGCAGCGAGTTAAATAGCCAGCGCCACGCATCGGTTTTGGCAAAAAAGCGCTCATATGGTGATAACGACAGCTGCTCCGGGATCATCTGCGGTTTGAAGGAAGCCGACATCGCACTATCCTGCACCGAACCGACCAGCATCCAGTACATCGGAATGACCGTCACCAGTGCCCAGACCACCAGCAAAATGGATGCAACGACAAGCAGTGTCTTTTTCTGAGTTGATTTCATGGATTTCATTCACCCCCCGGATGCTTAATACTCAATATCGCTGGAGAAATATTTGAACTGTATGACGGAGATGACAATGATGATAATCGCCAGTACGAACGACTGCGCAGAAGCCAATCCGAACTCATAGAACTTGAATGCCGTCTCATAGATCAGATAAGCGATTGTTGTTGTCGCAAAGTTCGGTCCACCCTGTGTCATCAGATACACCGAGATGAACACCTGGAAAGACGTGATCACACCTGTCACGAGCAGATATAGCGTCGTTGGTTTGAGCAGCGGCCATGTAATCTTGCTGAACTGGGTCCAGCCGCTGGCATGATCAATATCCGCCGCTTCGTACAGCGATTTCGGAATACCGCCCATGGCTGCCAGATACAGAATAATGCCCGCTCCGTGCGATCCCAGCCAATTCATCAGAATAAGTGAAAAGAGTGCAGTTCCCGACTGGCCCAGCCAGATCACCGGATCAAGGCCGAACAGGCTGAGGAAGCGGTTCAGTAGTCCCGAATCTGTCGGGTCAAAGATCGCCAGCCATACGATGGAGATGGTTACCCCAGATGCTACCGCAGGCAGGTACAATGTTGCTTTGAAGAACGTCTGCCATTTGCTTTTCATCTGGAAGATGAAGTAGGACAGTACAAATGTAATGAGAATATTGACCGGTACCGTACCCACAGTAAAGATGAGTGTATTTTTAATCGACTTCCAGAACGTCTCATCCTTCACCAAACGCTCGTAGTTATCCAATCCAACCCACGTGGAATTCATAATGTTGTATTTCTGAAAGCTCATCACGAGAGCCGTCAGAACGGGATACAGTGTGAAAATGAGAAACAGCAGGACAGGCGCCAAAATAAACAAATACGCCCACCCGTAGTCTCGCCAAAACCGGGCAGCCCGGGAAGTCCGGGGCACAGACGGTTTTGGCGCAAGGGCGGTCTGCATGGCGAATCCTCCTCTCCTAATCAGTGTGGTTTTGCGTTATGTTGTATGGTCCGAGTTATTGTCCAAACATCTGCTGGCCTTTGTTCTTGAAGTCTTCTGCGATCTGCTCCGGTGTCTTCTCACCCGAGAACAGCGCCTGAATGTTAGGCTTCACAACTTGTTCCTTGAATTGTTTTTGCTGTGATGCTTTGTCGATATCCAGTTCCAGTACAACCGGCATAGCGATATTCTCTGCCATGACTTTCGCAGCAGCCAGATTATCCGGTTGACCAAGTTCTTTTCCTTTAAACAGATCTACCTGGGATTGTCTTACGAATGGGAGCGCCAGTTCATTGGCCGAGTTCCCTGCTTTGGCACCACTGAGCGCCTCCATGACCAGGAACGTATTTTTGGCATGCTGCTCACCTTTGTCCTTCTTCTGTTTGAAGGCTACATACCCTTCGCCGCCCATCGTTGTTGCCGCAGGTTGATCGTCATTATGCGGTACAGGCAGCAGGACAAAATCAATTTTCTCCCCTTGTACCTTGCCGTCGTCAATATCCTTGTTGCGGTTCTGAATCATCACATCATAATAAGGAATCGCTTTGGAGATGATCGCCGTTTCCCCCGCGTAGAACATATCCGTCCGTTTTGCTGGAGCAAGAGCAGCCGTTTCCTTCGGCATATAACCTTGATCCATCAGATTTTTGATAAAAGAGAGCGTATCCAGAATGCGCCCATCATTCCATTGGAACGTGCCAGCTTTGTCCAGAACATCAATCATGCCGTTGTTTCGGGACAACATTTCAATGAAATCAAGCGAGGTTCCGTCGGTAACCAGTGCATATTGTTTAGCCCCACCATCCAGCGTTTTGGTCAGCTTGGCAGCGACAGCGTTGAATTCGGACCAGGTCCAGCCATTTTGCTGAATGGATTTCCAGTCAATGCCCGCTTCCTCCAGAATGCGTTTGTTGCCACCCCATGCCCATTGGAATTGATACAACGGCAGTCCGTACTGTTTCCCTTGGATCTGACCTAATTCAAGCGTACCTGGCAGATAGTCATCCTTGATCTCAGGTGTCAAGTAGCTGTCCAGCTCAAGTGCCAATCCCGTATTCACATATGTGCCGTCTACACTATGAAAGTAAAGATCCGGCGGGTTGCCCGCGTTCAGAGCGACATCGAATTTTTTGGGCCCTTCCGCCCAGGAGAGCATTTCCGTCTTCACGGTAATGTTCGGGTATTCTTTATTGAAATCAACGATCAGATCCTTCAGTTCATCTTCATATGTCCCATGTACTGGATAAGTCCATACGGTCACCGTATCTTCCGCATTGGGATCATCTGAAGCAGCGCCACCGCTATTCCCGCAGGCAGTAACCCAGACCATCATCAACAACATTGCCCATACCAGACCCTTCTTTTTCATCCCTTCATCTCCTTCGCGTGTCGTCTCCCGATAATAGCATTGCCTAACCATGCTACCCCTTTTGAAATGATCCATCCTTAAACGACTTAACAGATTATTGAGCGTGGCAGTAAGGAAAATGCACCTCCCTTATGGATTAGACCTGAACGTACGCAGGATTAATCTCTTAAATGCAATATTAACGTCAACTTAGTTGACATTAACAGTATTAATTCCTTCCAAAATTGTAGATTGAGTTCATTATATGAGCTATGAAATAAAAATTCAACATTATTTTTTATTATAAAATTTAATTTTACTTTTTCATTTTATGCCTCTATACTATGTAAAAAGAAAACTCAAGCAATCGAGGTGAGCCACTTTGCGAGTATATGTTGGCGTAGATGGAGGCGGTACCAATACTGATGCAGCAATCATTTCTGAATCTGGCGAAATTCTCGCCCGGCTCAGCGGCGGTCCCACTAATCCTCACAGCGTACCACTGGAACAGGCCCTTTCCGAACTGCAACGAGTGCTGGAACAGCTATTTAATCTAAAAAGTGATTTATCGACAAATTGTGAAGGTATATGCCTCGGCATGTCAGGTGTAGATACGATCCAAGAACGGCAACTTATAGCCGACACAGTAACTAACTATATGAAGAGCCGCAATCAACGGGGATCAGAGGGCTGTCCAGTCTGGGTTGTATCCGAAGGAGAGATTGCTCTGATGGCCACTCTCGGACATACTCACGGTGTATTATGCATCTCTGGAACAGGGTCCATCGTGTACGGATTTACGCTGGAAGGCGAGCGATATCGCGTAGGAGGCTGGGGGCATTTGCTCGGAGATGAGGGGAGCGGCTATCGTATTGGGCAGCGTGCACTTCAAGTGGTTATGCAAAGCTATGACGGTGTTCTTCCTCCAACCCGTTTAACCCCGCTTCTTTTAAAACAACTGAACCTTCGGGATATATCAGAGCTAAAGACACGGGTGTATCAGACGGATTGGGGCAAAACCGAGACAGCATCCATCGCCCGCCTTGCTATAGAAGCAGCTGAATCCGGGGATGAGGCCGCGCGGGCACTGATCATCGATGAGGCCGTACAACTGGCGGATACCGCCAAGGCACTGATTGCCCGTCATCCCGAATTTGCATCCACTCAGGTTGTCCTGTCCGGATCGTTGTTTCGATACGCTGCGCTTTTCCGAAATACATTTATCCAGAAGTTGTCGGGATATTATGGAGAGTTGGACTTTGTATATCGTGAAGATGCCCCTGCTCCAGTGATTGGTGCAGCACAACTGGCAAGAAGACGCTGTTCCCTGAATGAATCATTTTAAAAGAGATAAGGAGGCCATACGGATGAATCACATGCTGAACTCACTACTAACGGAACAACCCAATCCACTAACGGATCATATAGATGAATTGCCTTCGGCAGAAATTATGGAGCTAATTAATAAGGAAGATCAACGGATTGCAGAGCTCATTCAGCCCCTGATTCCTGTCATTGCCCAAGCGGCGGACCTGATCTTGGAGGCCTTTCAGTCTGGCGGCAGGCTATTTTATGTAGGCGCAGGTACCAGTGGACGATTGGGAATACTTGACGCTTCGGAATGCCCTCCTACTTACGGAACCCCTCCTTCCATGGTGCAGGGTATTATTGCAGGAGGATTCCGGGCAGTGAAGGACCCGGTTGAAGGTGCTGAGGATAGCGAGGAATTGGGAGCCGCAGACCTTGATGAACATGGAATAGACGAAAACGATGTCGTGGTTGGCATTGCAGCCAGTGGCCGGACGCCGTATGTACAGGGTGCGATGAGACACGCCAAGGAGATTGGAGCTACTGTGATCAGCCTGAGTAACAACGCAGGTACGCCGATGACCCTTTTGGCTGATGTGAGCATCGAGGCTGTTGTCGGACCAGAGGTTGTTATGGGTTCAACACGTATGAAGGCCGGCAGCGCCCAGAAAATGATTCTGAACATGCTCACCACTACCGCCATGATTCGTCTGGGCAAGGTTTACCGTAATTTCATGGTCGATCTGAACCCTTCGAACGAAAAGCTTGTCCATCGGGCCAAACGCATGATCCATCTGGCAACCGGAGCGAACGAAGCGGATATTGAACAGGCTTTTGCCGGTGCAGACGGTCATGTAAAAACAGCAATCGTCATGCTAATGGCAGGCGTGGACGCCGTGGAAGCTCAGCGAAGACTTGATCTGGCTGACGGATTTGTCCGCAGCGCCATTGCGGGTCCTTCCTGAGCCGTACAAGGGTATTTCTAGAGGTTGAAAGAGAAGAGCCCGACATTAGTCTGGGCTCTTTTTATAATTTTTTTTATTATAAAAGCCGCTATAATCCGTCAAAAAAATCCCCTCCTGTAAAAACAGAAAGGGATTCATATGGCTCTACTTCACTTATGCTCCAGAATAGCCTGCCGGCTCTTCTCCAAATATTCCACCGATTGGTTGTAGTCGCGGCTGGCAATCGCCAGATACAAAATGTCGATCACGTTCAGCTGTGCGATGCGTGACGAAGTTGCTCCGCTCCGGATATCGCTTTCGGTGGAAGTAATCATCAGGGGTACATCCGCCAGACTACTGAGTGTATTGCTCCCCCACTTGGTAATGCTAATCGTTGCAGCGCCGCCTTCACGAGCATGCTTCAGACAGGAAATCACGTTCGAAGTCTCCCCTGAATACGAGATACATACAACCGCATCATCTTCGCGAAGCGTCGTTGCAGACGAAATCTGCATATGCGGATCGGCGAACGAAAAGCTTGTGCGATTGATTCGCATGAACTTGTAGTGTGCATCCAGCGCAATCAGGTTGGAGGCCCCCACCCCGTAGAAAAAGATTCGGTTCGCCCGATGAAGCACATCCACTGCCTGCTCTACCAGACGCGGGTCCAAAATATGAACGGTATCCTTCACCGATTGAATATTATTTGCGGACACATGCTGAATAATGCTCTCCATGGAGTCCTGGGGACGAATCTCCGTATATTGGTATTGCTCACCTGTCTGCAAATCTCCGGCAATCTTCAGCTTCAGCTCCTGAAAACCCGTTACACCCAGTGACTTGCAGAGACGGATAATGGCAGCCGGGCTGCCCCCGCTCCGTTCAGACAGCTGTGCCACCGAGGATTGAACCGTCTCTTGGGGATGATCGAGAATGTAAGCTCCGATCTTCCGTTCCGACGGTGTCAAGTCATCCATTAATGCGCGTAAACGTACAAGTCCACCTTTCATGCCTTCCATCCGCTCCTCCTTTCCGTACTGCCTTCATGTACAAGCATTTTATCCTATAATTCCAATAGAGTCTAATTGATTAAACGTCCTTGCATCACCAACTCATTCAAAAGCCTTGCTGCACTACAATGTCAGGTGACCCGATATGACGGCGTGTTTTGCGCCGGTTACTGCCGGGAGCGTGTTCGCTCTACCCATAAGTGCCTCATGACCAAGGAGGGCAAATCCAATCGCTTCGCGGGCATCATCCGGTATACCATAGTCTACTGTTCGCTCCAAACGAATACCTTCCGGGAGTCTCTGACGGATCATCTCCATTAACGTGGCATTGGAAGTGCCACCACCGCAGGCGAGCATAGCCGATATGTGCACCTTGGGCAGGATAAAATCCTTCACTGCTCTCACGATCGTCTCCGCGGTCAGACAAGTGACGGTAGCCAGCGTATCTTCCAGGGATAAGGAACGCGCAGCAGCCATCTCCATCAAGCGTGCTGCATATGCCGCACCGTACACTTCACGACCGGTACTCTTGGGAGGCAGCCTTTTGAAATAGGTATCGTCCAAACAAAGATCTACCAGATCCTGATTGAACCTTCCCTGTGCGGCGATGCTTCCATTTGGATCATAGTGCTGCCGCCCACCTGTCGCCTGGCGTACGATCGCGTCCATCACCATATTGCCAGGTCCCGTATCAAAAGCCGAAATACCTTCATTAGAAGACGCTGATGGCAGCACCGTAACGTTGCCAATACCGCCGATATTTTGCACCAGACGTCCTTCCTCCGGACTGCGGAACATCAATGCATCGGCATAAGGGGTTAGTGGAGCGCCTTCCCCGCCTGCCGCCATATCCCGTGCCCGCAAATTACCGACCACTGGCAGGCCGGTTCGTTCACGTACAACGGCGCTTTCGCCAATCTGTAACGTGGACACCACTGGAAGACTCTCGCCTGCTGGCCCTGGAAAAGCTGAAGCTACAGGTGCGTGCCATACGGTCTGTCCGTGCATGCTGATCGCATCCACCTGCCCGGACGAGATTCCTGAGGATCGAATAAGCTCTTTGACACTGTGAGCATACCACTCCGATACGCCAAAATGTGCAGCCGTCAGCTCATCCACACGTGCCGTCTCCGGTGAACATAGTCGAATTAGCACTTCTCTCAATTCATTGGAGTACGGTACGCAGACGAAGTCAACCAGATCGATCTTTTGCAATGCCCCGCTGTCATCTGTCAGAATACGCACCAATGCCGCATCCGTCCCGTCGAGGGACGTGCCTGACATCAGTCCAATGATGTAATGCTCCCGTTTCAAGCGATATTGCTCCCACATCGGATAGCTGCCTGTATCCATCCATTCACAACCTCCCGCCAGACCCGATGAACACGTCATCCTGCCATAATTTCACCCAGTATATGATATAAAATTTTACAAGTCAAATATTTTATGAAATTTAATTACACTATTCCAGCCTTAGCTAGTCTTTGCTCAAACTGGAATGCTCCCAAGAAGTTTTCTATGAATAAAAATAGATAAATAACGATCAAAAAAGAAACATTTTTACAATTTTACCGTTTATATAACGAAGGTATATTTTGGAATCGATATGTTGAGGGTTATAAACTGTCACCAGCGGAGGGAGATACCAAGATGAACAACGCTGCTATTTGGTTTTCGACTGTGCTATTACTGGGGGGATTGACGGCTACATCGTCATCCATTGTTGGTGCCAAACCAGCTGCACCAGAACGAATTTCACAACTTTCCGTTAATACGACTTCTGTAACTCCTTCCATCTATTCAAGCATCAAACCGTTTAAAAAGAGCAACAGTACCAACAAAATCATCTGGAAAGGAGGAAATATTACTTTAACCGCTACTACATTGAAGTTGGAAGGTAAGCCCACATTTGAACAAAACGTAATTCAATCCATTGTCGTTTCCAAGGGGAGCCAGAAACATACAATTGAAACGAGTAATTTGGAGGACAGTTGGCTCGATATCACAAGTGTTGTTGCATCCAACTCCAATACATGGCTTGCTGTACACGCAAAACGTAGCTCAGGAAACACTCTGATGCTGCTTAACCTTCAAACAGGTGACATGACGGAATTAAATGAACGATTGAAAAAAGCAGGCAAGAAAAACATAGAAACGATTGCCACCTATAACTGGGCACCCAACGAAGATCAGATAGCTTTCTCTTACGGAGATCCCTCCAAGAGCTCACTAGCCATCTACAATGTTCAGAAAGAGAGCTTTATATACCTGCCAAGGGCAACCAATTATATTAGTACCAATCTGATTCTGTGGCAAAAAAACGGAGAAATACTGGATTACATCAGTGAGTACCCATCTGATCAAATGATACTTTATAGGTATAGCATAGAGAGTAACAAGGTGAAGCCTGTTAAGAAAATTAGCCGTAATGAGTTTGCCGAATGGTTCCAGCTGGATAAGTATCCATACAGTAATGATAAATAGTAGAGGTGCATAATGAAGAAAACGATTTTACTCCTGTTTTTAAGTCTGTTCTTTCTGGTTGTACTCCCTCATCAGGGAAATGCCGCTGCAAGCACGTCGAAAATCTTCTTGGACGGCGAGGAATTAATCCTCCCAAGTGACGTTCAGGTGACCATCGTGAATAAGAATGTTATGATTCCGATTCGTGTCGTTGCCGAAAATTTGAAATTCAAAGTGGATTGGAATCAAAATACACGTAATGTAAAGATCCAGCAAAATGACAAAACGATTTCTTTAACCGTTGATCAAAAGCAAGCCATGGTTGCTGACAAGCAAGTTACCTTGAACACAGCCCCACTCATTTTAAATAACACCACGGTGGTTCCCATTCGATTTGTCAGTGAACAAATGGGACTCAACGTGAAATGGAACAACAAGGAGAAGATTGTATACTTAATCAACACCGACACCAGTAAAGTGCCCAATGTTGAGCCGGGCAACGGTTCAGGAAACGGTAACCCAGCAGCACTAACACGTGTTACCGATATCCAATTTGCCAACAATCAGCTGGTCGTGTCTATGGATGGTGAATCCAAACCCGTGATGACGACTTTGAAGAATCCCGATCGTTTGGTCGTGGATCTGCCCGGAGCAGTGTTTGGTGATCTACCGCAACCGTTGAATCAAAACATGAATGGCAAATTGGATGTGGACGCATACCCCAATGTAACGGAAGTTAGATATTCTCTTTTTAAACAAGACCCTGGTCAAGTTCGAATTGTCGTTGAATTGAATCAGGTGAAGGATGTACAGTACAGCCAGAACTTGATTGCCGATAAACTAATTATTGATCTGAATGTTACAGGAGATAATGTCGCCACAGTTCCTGTAACTCCTGTAGGCGATTCAGGACGCAAGGTCGTTGTCATCGACCCAGGCCATGGGGGTAAAGATCCAGGCACAACCAGCATTACCAACAAACCCGAGAAAGAATACAATCTGGCATTGGCTCTCAAAGTACAAGCACTGCTTCTCAATGAACCGGATATCGAATTGGTGATGACTCGTGACGGTGATACTTATCCCACTCGCCCGGAGCGTGTTCGACTCGCCAATCAATTAAACGCAGATGTTTTTGTATCTATCCATGGCAATAATGTAGAGTCCTCGCCCCAGGCGACAGGTACAGAGACGTTCTACTATCAACGCAGCAGCAGCAAGGAATTAGCCAATATTATTCATCAACGTTTAGTTAAAGCCATGGGACTCAAAGACCGTGGTGTGAAAAATGGCAACTTGGAAGTGATCAGAGATACGACCATGGCTGCAGTACTTTTGGAAGTGGGATTCCTGAGTAATGTTATAGATGAAGAACTAATGTCGTCCGATGTTGTTCAGATGAAAGCCGCTCAAGCGATAGCAGATGGGATTAAGGAATATCTGGGTATAAATTAAATGATAAAACATAATGTAAATATGCTGGAGGATGTGATCCATTGAAAACGAAATTGGGATGTGCACTCGTCTTATCCTTCTTAATGATAGTTGGCATTGGTTGTGCTCAGAAGCCAGTCAGTGAATCCGGATCGGCCGAACCTGCTGTTCAGGGGGGACAGTCACCAAACCCATCCGAAACAAAGGTGGATCTGGGCACAATGAACACACAAGCGGTTGAGGTGTATTTCGCAGACGCCCAGGTACTGGAACTTGAGAAAAAAGAGCAGGAAATTGAATACAAAAACGATTCCGAGAAATACAAAAAAACATTTGAAGCTTTACAAAACAATACCGATTCGGAGCTCGTATCCCTCTGGGAAAAAGTCGAATTACTCTCCCTACAGTACGGCGAGGGCAAAGTCACTTTGGATGTTCATATTCCGGATGAGGCCAAATTGGGAACCAGTGGCGAGCTGCTTGCATTGGATGCATTGACCCAGACGATGTTTCAATACAATGAAGTAGAAAGTATCGATATTCTGGTGGACGGTGAAGCCCTGGATAGCTTGATGGGCCATTCAGAGCTGGAGCATCCTATTCAGCGCGAGCCCTAATCTAATTTTAAAAGCCATTGGATGATTTCCGGATGATTCTCTCCTTGAATCCTCTCCCATGCATGATGAGAAGCATAACTTCTCATCATGCTTTTTTTATATAAAAATCCACATTCAAAAAGACGTCCACAGGGACGCCCTACATAGATCCAATCCTTATCAAATTCAACTTATAGATACAGCTCATCTCCAGGAGATAGCGAATGCAAAATCCCTTTCCCCGAGACCGATTTTTCGCTGAGTAAGCCTTCTCTCAGTTTATCCGTCTCTGCCCGGTCCGCATGCACAAGCACCGTATGCCTTGCAGGAACCTGATGCAGCATTTTCTCGACATCCTTCCATCCCTGATGCACCTTATAACGAATTTTCCGTACCTCGCACGCTCCGTGTGTTGCAGGATTCTGCAACAGCCTGTAAGCATAGGTGCCAGCAGAGACATGCCCAGTGAGCAGTACCAGATTATGTTTATCGTCCGCAAACTGGCTATAGTACCAGCGAGCAAGCGAGGACTGCATCATCCCGTCCGGAATGAACCACAAAGAGGCAGCATGTTGATGCAGTAGCCGCTCTCGCTCTTCCTTTGTCACAGGCATCTCCCATCCATGACCCCTCAGGAAACGCCCAATCGCTTCCTTTACAGAGCCCGGAATGTGGTCTTCCTCTTCCTTTAGCCAATATGGCGCACGTAATAGCTGCTTCAGACCGTCCACCAGCCCTTGTTCCACTACAATCGGAATGTCCGGGAACTGCTGCTGTGCCCACAGCATGATTTCCTGACCACGACCTACTGAGGGCATAGGCAATAGCACCTTTCCACCCCGGGCAATCGTCTCATGAATGGCCTGCTCCAGCTGTTCCAGCTTGTTGGCCTGCGTATCGCAATCTGTTCCATAGGCAGCATCCATAATCGCCAAATCCAGAAGACCGGATGAAGATGCATGGATCACTTCTACTCCCTTGGATACGGTATAGGCATCCCCTTGCTGCACCGTTCTACCTGCTGATACGTGAGACCGTCCCCCCCCTTCGGATGCAGCAAAAGGAAGAGTCTGCGACGCGGATGGCTCTCCTGTCAAGACATGCCCACCATTCACGGCGGTTCGTATATCCGTTTTCCAACGTTGACTAACTGGAGTATCGAATCCACGCCTGTTACGTGGTAACTTTGCCTGCCAGAGCGTATCCGCTGGACAATCCTCCTGCAAAAGCATGGATTCGGAAGTGTAATCACCGGAATAAAATATGCGCTTATCCTCCATTTCCAGCCCGAACCATACCGATCCTGCAAGGTGCCCACTACGCCCCCACACCACCGAGACGCCAGGAACCATTTCAAACCAGATTCCACCCTCGGCTTCATCCTCCAAAAATCGGTAGCGAATCAGTTGTTCATCGCCTTCTTCGTATGGGAGGGTGTGTCCTGCCCGCTCCATATTTCTTCGCCAAGCTCTGAAGTAGGTGTCCAGTTGCTCTCTGGTTTCCCGCGTCGTCCATACTTCACCCTGATACCCCATCTTATAAAGCAATGGAATAGCGACAGAATGATCCTCATGGGCGTGAGACAACAAAACCACATCTAACTCCTTAACGATTTCCGATTCAATCAACGGATATTCGCCGGCTCCTTCTTTTTTCACGCCACAATCCAGCAAAAGTTGAACCCGGCTCCCTCTCAGGAGATAGGCAGAGCGCCCGTGTTCCCCGGCGCCGCCCCATACCTTCAGTTTGATCATGATGCATTCCACTTTCTCTTCGAATTCAGAACTTCAATGCCGAGCAGCATCAGTACCGTCATGCCGACAGTAACCACGGCCATCGCCATTCCCAATGAAACCTGACCTTGTTCAAATTGAGCAAAAATATACGTTGCCGATGTCTGCATCGATGGAGGCAAAATTAACAACGACCCTACCAGCTCCCGCGTGGCGATGGTGAATGTCATCATCCACCCGGCCAACATGCCGGGGATAATCAGAGGCAGAAGAATGCGCCGCAGAATATATAGCGGTCTTCCGCCAAAGACCTGACCCGCCTGGAACAACGTTCCATCGATCTGGGTGAAGCTTGATTTGACATACTGTACCGTGTACGGCAAGAAGAGTACCACATACGTCAGAACAACCATTCCGTACGAGTTGTACAGAGTGAACGGCATCCATGGTGAATTCCAGAAAAGGATGAGACCCACCACCATGACAATGCCAGGTACCGTATTCGGTAGCAGACTGAACAGGTCAATGACACGCTGCATAAAGGAAGACGATTTACCAATCGCCAGTGCAAAACCTGTACCGATAATAACCGCAACCGTCGAAGCTGCTAATGAGAGCCCAAGACTGTTCCCGATTGCTTTCATACTGACCGATCCCCAGGACAGCAATTCCCGGTAGTGATCCAGCGTCAGATTGTCGAAGGACAGTCCCGCGCCGCGCAACTTCATGGTCGATGCAGCAATAATGGAGAAATACGGAATGCCCACCGACAGAATCAGCAGCAACGCGAGATACAACCCGCACAACCAACCCGCTCCGCCACGTAGGGAGTATCGTTTGGATCGCTGCCCCTTGCCCCCTACCAGACGGTACGTGAACTTCCGACTCATGGCAGACTGCATGTACCACATCACCAGACAGACCGACAGCAGCACCGATGCGAGCGAGGTTGCCTTACCAAAATCAATCGGCCAACTAGAGATATACTTGTGGATTTCAGAGGTCATGACATAATAACCGATACGCCGCCCGAAGGTAGCCGGTGTTCCGAATTCCGCAATCGTTTTGACAAAGACGAGCATGATCCCCATGCCATAGGAAGACAACAGCAGTGGCAAAATAATGCGTCTGAATCGGTATCCCGCACGTCCCCCGTGCACCGCCCCCGCTTCTTCCAGATTGCCTCCAATGCGAATGATTGCATCCCGAAGCAACAGATACAGGAAAGGGAACAGATGCAGGCTCATAATGAGCACCATGCCCCAGAAGCTGAAGAACAACTCACTCCAGCTCGCAGCGGAAGGCACCCATTGCTGCAGGTATCCCCCTTTTTGCATAAACAGAATCCAGCCCATGGAGCCGATATACGGCGGGGTCATGAACGGAATCATCAGGATCACGTCCACCCAGCGATGCTGACCCATGCGGGTCTTCGCCATCATCCATGCCAGTGGCAATGCCAGCAGCGTTGTTACAGCTACCACGCAGATACCCAGCCAGACGGAATTCAGCAGAACCCCGGATAAATGCTGTCCAGTAATGGTTCGAATCGGAGCCATCCAATCCCATTGCCCATTCGGATACACACTTTGCCAGAAAATCAGCAAGAGCGGTACACCAATGCTTATCGTTAGCAGAAAGAGGGCCAGAATCACGCCCACTCTCCGAAAAATACGGTTGTTGTCTACTACAACAGGTTTCACTACAATTTCACCTCACATGACTTCCACAAGACACTCTCTGTGTTGCTTACTTTCCATTACTCTCAATATTCAGTCGTTACATTTATTCAAAGTTGCTCGGGAAGATACATAATCTTATTTAAAAGTCTCGGAGAACCGTGCTGCTGTCTCATCTCCGTGTTCACTCATCCAGTTCCAATCCACTTTAAGCTGCGGAATATCTTTCAGATTTGCCCGGTTAGTCGCCTCGATGTCTTCACGACCCGGAATCAGGTAAGCATCTGCAACAAGCTTTTGTGCCTCATCAGACAACAGGTAGTCGATAAACGCCTTGGCATTCTCAACATTCTGACTCGATTTCAGAATCGCTGCCGGTCTTGGACTGATTACAGTCCCTTCCTCTGGATATACGATGTCCAGCGGTTCACCTTTGGCTTTAGAGGAATACGCCATGTAGTCTACACCAGCTGCTACGATGCTCTTCGCTCCCGTAATGACCGGGTCAAGTGCTTCCTGATTCGCTCCTGCCATTGCTACACCATTCGCCTTGTAGCTGTCCAGCAAGTCCCAGCCTTTATCTCCATTCACACTCAGGTATCCCGTAATGAAGTCCAGCGCGGAACCGGACAGTGTAGGATCAGGAATGTTCACAACGTCCTTCCAGACAGGTGTTGCCAGCTCAGCCCAACTGGTTGGTGGCGTGGACACCAGCTTCGTATTGTAGACAATTCCGAGTGCCGAAGCACTGGAGCTGAAATAGTTTCCGTCGGCATCCGACCAGTCCTTGTTCAGCTTGTCTGCATTCTCCGCATCAGGATATGGGAGTGTCAGACCGTCCGCTTTCAGTGCTTGTGCTGAAGGCAAGGAGGCCAGGATAACCACGTCCGCTACCGGATTGGATTTTTCAGCTTCCATACGAGCCAGAATTTTTCCTGTCGTACCCTGGAACATCTCCACTTCAATACCCGTCTTGGCAGTAAATCCGCTGATGATATTATCCGCCAGCTTCTGAGGTCCTGCACTGTACAATACCAGCTTACCGCCGGCTGGTTTTGTTGTTTCCGCCGATGCAGTAGCCGTGCTGCCTTCCCCAGCAGCTTGTCCCGCATTCCCGGTAGTTGAATTACCTGTACTGCATCCGAACAAACTGATGCTCATTACCGCTGATAATAACAGCATTGCGCTTCTTTTCCGTGTTTTCATACCCAACATTTTCATTCCATCTCCCTTGGTTTCTGATTATATTTGTATTCACGTTTCTGTAAACTCACGCTGTATGCTCATCATGATCAGTTGGCTGCTGCGATGAACTCTCTCGGCTTCACAATCGGAGTGTCTTGTCCGTTCATTCGGCAGATCCGCTCCGGGGCTACATAGAGCTGAACCTTCTCCCCTACGCGTACTCTTCGATCTAGATAGGCTGTCCATACACCCAGCCCCTCCATCTGAACCCGAATTTCATAACGCTCTCCTACATAACTGACGCTGAGCACTACCGCCTGATAACACAGATCGTCATGACCTGTTTTGCTCCAGGAGACATGTTCCGGTCTCACCATGGACTGATTAGGCGTAAGCCAATTGGACTTTCCGATAAACGAAGCAACAAAAGGATCGCTTGGTGATGCGTAGATCGTTTCCGGGTTCCCCTTTTGCAATATACGCCCCTTCTCCATCACCACAATCTCATCGGACATCGACATCGCCTCAACCTGATCATGGGTGACGTACAACGCTGTCAGTCCCATGTCCCGTACCAATGACATCATCTCAATTCGCATCTCTTCCCGCAGCACAGCATCCAGTGCACTTAGCGGCTCATCGAACAGAATAATCCCCGGTCTTACTGCTACCGCTCTGGCAAAAGCAACCCGTTGCTGCTGTCCTCCCGACAGCTGATGAGGATAACGATCCTCCATGCCTTGCAGGCGAACCATGCCAAGTGCTTCGGTCACCTTCTGGCGCAGATCAGATTTCTGCTTTCCGGCCTTCAGGCCGAACGCCACATTTTCGTATACTGTCATATGCGGCCATAATGCAAAATCCTGAAACACCATGCCCAGATTACGCTTATGTGTCGGTACATCTATTCGCTTCGTCGCCGAGTAAAAACTCTTGCCATCCGCGACGATTTCTCCCGCATCCGGTTGCTCTAGCCCTGCCAGCATGCGCAGCAACGTCGTTTTGCCGCAGCCGGATGGGCCGAGCAGCGTCGTAAACTGTCCATGCTGGAGTGTTAAATCCGTGGGCAGCAGCGCGGGAGTGCGATTGAATGATTTTTGAATTCCCCTAATTTCCATTTTCATAAGCATCCCTGCCTGTCTTCTTGTACTGTTCTCAGTCTAACGTCCGCTTTCGCGAGTTGTATGTTAGAAATGTAAAATTGGAATTAACTTTTTAGATGAATTCTGTTGATCTTCATAGATTAAATCTATATAAGGTGATTCAAAGTTACCGGAGAGGAGTGTTGGATTCGTTGAACCTGATTAAACTGCAAATTGTTGAACTCATTGATAAGCATCATCATATGACCAGCGTGGCCGAGCTTCTCGGCATCAAGCAGCCTACCGTTACCTTTCATATGAAGTCTTTGGAGGAAGAGATGGGGGTGCGATTATTCGAATCGCGTAGTGGAAAGACTTTTCTCACCGAGGCTGGACAAGCCCTTTTACACTATTCCGTCAAAATCAATGCCCTGACTCAGGAAGCACGCCGGGTAGTACAGGAATATGACAGCCTCTATCGGGGCACCCTGCACATTGGAGCGAGCTATGTACCTGCAACGTATCTGCTGCCGCCTATTTTGAATACATTTTCTCAGGAATTCCCCGGTATTCGAATTATGTTATCGGTTAAACCTTCACCCGTTATCCGCGAAATGCTGATCCGTCACCAGATTGATCTAGGTGTTATCTCTTCAGAGCCGTTTGTAGGTCCGGTACTGCAAGCAGAAACGCTGTGTGAAGACGATCTGGTATTAATCTGCTCACCACAGCATGCCTTGGCTCAGAGGGATTTGCTGAAACCTGAGCATATGGCACAGGTTCCTTTTGCACTGCATGGGGATGAATCCAGCACTCGACGTTTAACGAACCAATGGCTGGATCAGCATGATATTCGTTTGCGAAGCACCGTTGAGATGGACTCTCTGGAAGCGATCAAGCAGTTGGTTCTACTCGGGGGTCATATCTCGTTCATGTCACGAATGGCTGTACAGTGGGAAGAGCAGCATGGACTGATCAAGGTCCTCCCCATTCCAGGGGAGCAGGCTCCGCGGCATATTTATACCGTCCACAACAAAGATCGTCATCCTTCCGTCCAGGTCAACCGCTTCAAGGAAGTACTGCGGGACATGAGCCACAGCCTCTCTCTTTTTAATTCATGATCCTGCTATCCCATATAAACTATCGCTTGGCATTCATCAAATCTATGCAGGGTTAACGCAACGAGTCCTTCTATTTAATCGCTTTCATATACTCGGACGATAAAGTGGGTCTGTACGTTAATCCAGCCTAGGGAGTGATTGGTTTTGAAAAAATGGAAAAAGGTAACCGCCTCATTCATGCTGAGCATCGTGACATTGGGAAGTGGACTGACGTTTCTGGAAGCACCGGAGGCTTCTGCAGCAGCCAACGCCGTTCCTGCTTATGAAGTGAAGTTCCTGGCTAAGCCGGAGCTGGTATTGAACACAGATGGGACACCACGCAGTGAAGTCATTCAGACGCTTGGCTTGAACTCCACAGCAAGAAACATTAGCGCAGAGTACTTCGACACCAATGCACTCAATCTGAATCAAGCAGGATGGGATGTCCGTTTTCGAAAGAAAGATGACAAGAATAATTATGAACTGACTTATAAAAAGCGCTATCCTGTCATCAATGGTGATGTTAATGCGGCGTTGACTCTGGCTAATCATGAGGGATTTGATGCGTCAGATGATAACTACGAGGCTGAAATTGACTGGGGATATGGCAAACAAACATTGAGCTTTTCCAACACTAAAAAGGTGGATACCAACGCTACAGGCGTACAACTTCCATCACAGCAGGAAGCCTTGAGCATGTTATTGGACAAGCTGCCTGGCAAATTAAAAAATTGGTCCGCCTCCAACTGGGGTAAACAACAACTCACCGCATCCCGTGCCTACGGCCCGGTAACGTTCCAACGTTATGAAGGCACATGGAATGGACAGGAACTCACCCTTGAAGTATGGCCAATTCGCAACGCAGCAGGCACAGGTGTAGAGAATATCGTTGAGATCTCGTTCAAAACAGCAGATTCTACAGCTGTTTCTGGACTGCGTACCCAACTGATGCAAGTGCTGGAAAACAAAAACTGGCTCATTCCAGCCGATGGCCTGAAAACTCAGCTCATCTTGGAAAGATACTAATTAGTTGTTGCTGCCCATACCGTATATGTCTAAGTATGGTATCTAGCGGTTTAAAGGCAACGGGGAAAATGGGCATGTCTATGTTCTTAATGAAACGAAAAGGATCATGGGCTTTCCCCTTCCCATATCGTATCGCTTAAACATACAATGATAAGCTTGGTTTATCTGCCCATTCAAGCCTACATCCATTTTCATCCAAAACAAAAGGAGATCAACAGGAACATTCTGTTGATCTCCTTTATTTACTATTCCTTACAGTTAATATATTTTAAAGGTCTGGGCTGTTTCGATCCCAAGTGCACTCTGAATAAATGTATTGGCGACCCGCTCCACAGGAACCGGATTAAATCCAATAAACACACCCTTATATTTCTCTGCGGATTCAACAAACAGGTTAGGACTAACCGAATTCAGACGTATACCTCGGGGCAACTCATACGCTGCTGCTTTGGCAAACGAATCAATTGCACCGTTGACCATAGCACTGGATGCGCCTTTCAGAATGGGATGGTCCTGTATAATGCCACTGACCAGCGTAAAGCTTCCCTTATCGTTGATGTAGTGCTGCCCAATCAAGACGATGTTCACTTGACCGAGTAATTTTCCCTGCACACTAATCATGTTGTTCTCAGGAGTCAGCTCCTCCAACTTCGCATAATGGGTCTGGCCTGCTGCAACAATGACATAATCAATATTAGTTACCGTTTCAAAGAGGGATGTAATACTCTCAGTCGAGGTCATATCTACATGGTAATCCCCGGATTGCCTGCCAGCTGTAATGACCTCAACGGAATATTCCTGAAGCTTCGCAACAACAGCCTTGCCTAATGTTCCATTTCCTCCAATAACCAGAGCCCTTTTCATAATCCGCCTCCTTTTTATCAGTGAAAGCATGATATTGTACATTCATTGATCTCTTCATTTAAACAAAGATCACTCGCATAATCAAACTTACTTCACAATTAAGCCTAATAATCCAACAAAAGAGGCGGCCTGAGCATCAGAGATGATGCATCCGTCCAGGTCCTCAATATCCACGTGTAACCTTTCAAAGCTACAGTCACTAAGGTCCACTCCCTTAAGCTTAACCCCAGACAAAAGAGCTTGATCTATATTGCATTCAGAAAACTCCAGTTTTTGAGCTGTAGCTTGAAAGAAATCGCCACTAACCAGAGAACATTCCGTGTACTTCACCTGTTTAAACTTGGAAAATCGAAATAAAGAAAGGTCAGCTACACAGCCCTGAAAGCTTACATTTTGGAGCCTGCTATTTGAAAAATTAGTACCAAGCAATTTACAGTTTCTAAATTCTATCCGGTGGAGGAAAGAACCGTTAAAGTCCATATTGGATAAATCACATTTATCAAAAATCACATCAGTAAGCTCGACTTCGGGGAGAGAGGACTGGCTGAAGATCACGTTCTCAAAGACCACTTTATCGAATGAAACCCGGCTGGCGCTCTGATTCTCAATAGAGATATTGGTAAATCGTCCATGTTTGATTTCTTCTTTACTCTCCCATGCTTCTAAAGTTAACGATAAGTCTTCGAGTTGCAGGGGAATCTTTGGCGTTTCTATTTTATTTTTCATAAGTCCTCCCACTATTTTCTTATATGACCTTACTATATCAAAAAGAGCCCTTGCAATAAGCAAGAGCTCTCTTTGTTGTTACCATGAAGCGGGTGATGGGAATCGAACCCACGCTATTAGCTTGGAAGGCTAAAGTTCTACCATTGAACTACACCCGCATATAAAAATCGGGATGACACGATTTGAACATGCGACCCCCTGGTCCCAAACCAGGTGCTCTACCAAGCTGAGCTACATCCCGATACTTATGAAAATAATGGCGCGCCCTGAGAGATTCGAACTCCCGGCCTTTTGATTCGTAGTCAAACGCTCTATCCAGCTGAGCTAAGGGCGCAAATATTGGAGCGGAAGACGGGAATCGAACCCGCGACCCTCGCCTTGGCAAGGCGATGCTCTACCGCTGAGCCACTTCCGCAAAATATATGGTGCGGTCGAGAGGACTCGAACCTCCACGGGGGTTAGCCCACACGGACCTGAACCGTGCGCGTCTGCCAATTCCGCCACGACCGCAAAATATAATGGTGAGTCATGAAGGGCTCGAACCTTCGACACCCTGATTAAAAGTCAGGTGCTCTACCAACTGAGCTAATGACTCAAACTAAAATGGCTGGGGATATAGGATTTGAACCTATGCATGACGGAGTCAAAGTCCGTTGCCTTACCGCTTGGCTAATCCCCATTAAGAAAACATGGGGCGATCGAGGGGAATTGAACCCCCGAATGCCGGATCCACAAACCGGTGCGTTAACCACTTCGCCACGATCGCCATAAGCTATCCCTTACATTCGCTGAGAGTATCTCAGTATTCCCATCTGAAACTACAATATACATTCTATTATAAATTCAGAGGTAAATGCAATAAATGGTGCCGGCGAGAGGACTTGAACCCCCAACCTACTGATTACAAGTCAGTTGCTCTACCAGTTGAGCTACACCGGCACGGTGTAAAATGTTACTTGAGTAAAAATGGCGGAACCGACGGGATTCGAACCCGCGATCTCCTGCGTGACAGGCAGGCATGTTAGGCCAACTACACCACGGTTCCAGATCACTTTCTTGATAGAAAGTATAATTGCGGGGGCAGGATTTGAACCTGCGGCCTTCGGGTTATGAGCCCGACGAGCTACCGGGCTGCTCCACCCCGCGTCGTTATTTAAAAGTTATATGGTGGAGGCTGAGGGGATCGAACCCCCGACCCTCTGCTTGTAAGGCAGATGCTCTCCCAGCTGAGCTAAGCCTCCATATATATGACCCGTAGGGGATTCGAACCCCTGTTACCTCCGTGAAAGGGAGGTGTCTTAACCCCTTGACCAACGGGCCACAGTAACAAAATTCTATCTGGCGGAGAGAGAGGGATTCGAACCCTCGAGACGCTTTTGGCGCCTACACGATTTCCAATCGTGCTCCTTCGACCAACTCGGACACCTCTCCTGAATGGCTCCCCGAACAGGGCTCGAACCTGTGACAACTCGATTAACAGTCGAGTGCTCTACCAACTGAGCTATCAGGGAATGGTGGAGCCAAGCGGGATCGAACCGCTGACCTCCTGCTTGCAAGGCAGGCGCTCTCCCAGCTGAGCTATGGCCCCATACACTGTGGTTTAAAACTTATATGGTGGGCCCTGGTGGACTCGAACCACCGGCCTCACCCTTATCAGAGGTGCGCTCTAACCAACTGAGCTAAGGGCCCCAATATATTTCCCTTTTCCTTACGAGGGGGGCAAAAAAAATACCCCAAAGGGAATTCGCTTGGCGGCGTCCTACTCTCCCAGGACCCTGCGGTCCAAGTACCATCGGCGCTAGAGGGCTTAACGGTCGTGTTCGGGATGGGTACGTGTGGAACCCCTCCGCCATCGCCACCAAACGCATAGCTTAGCTTACATCTCAGAGTTTATTCTCTGAAAACTAGATCCGAAACGAAATGTGCGATTTACAACGTGCATATTTGGATAAGCCCTCGACCGATTAGTACTGGTCAGCTCCATGCATTGCTGCACTTCCACCCCCAGCCTATCTACCTCGTCGTCTTCAAGGGGTCTTACATACTGGGAAATCTCATCTTGAGGGGGGCTTCACGCTTAGATGCTTTCAGCGCTTATCCCTTCCGTACATAGCTACCCAGCGGTGCTCCTGGCGGAACAACTGGTACACCAGCGGTACGTCCATCCCGGTCCTCTCGTACTAAGGACAGCTCCTCTCAAATTTCCTACGCCCACGACAGATAGGGACCGAACTGTCTCACGACGTTCTGAACCCAGCTCGCGTACCGCTTTAATGGGCGAACAGCCCAACCCTTGGGACCTACTTCAGCCCCAGGATGCGATGAGCCGACATCGAGGTGCCAAACCTCCCCGTCGATGTGGACTCTTGGGGGAGATAAGCCTGTTATCCCCAGGGTAGCTTTTATCCGTTGAGCGATGGCCCTTCCATGCGGTACCACCGGATCACTAAGCCCGACTTTCGTCCCTGCTCGACTTGTAGGTCTCGCAGTCAAGCTCCCTTATGCCTTTGCACTCTTCGAATGATTTCCAACCATTCTGAGGGAACCTTTGGGCGCCTCCGTTACTCTTTAGGAGGCGACCGCCCCAGTCAAACTGCCCACCTGACACTGTCCCCGCACCGGATTACGGTACCAGGTTAGAACCTAGATACGATCAGGGTGGTATCCCAACGGTGCCTCCACACAAGCTGGCGCTCATGCTTCAAAGGCTCCCACCTATCCTGTACAGATCGTACCCAAATTCAATATCAAGCTGCAGTAAAGCTCCATGGGGTCTTTCCGTCTTGTCGCGGGTAACCTGCATCTTCACAGGTATTAAAATTTCACCGGATCTCTCGTTGAGACAGCGCCCAAGTCGTTACGCCATTCGTGCGGGTCAGAATTTACCTGACAAGGAATTTCGCTACCTTAGGACCGTTATAGTTACGGCCGCCGTTTACTGGGGCTTCGGTTCACAGCTTCGGATTGCTCCTAACCGCTCCCCTTAACCTTCCAGCACCGGGCAGGCGTCAGCCCGTATACTTCGCCTTACGGCTTCGCACAGACCTGTGTTTTTGCTAAACAGTCGCTTGGGCCTTTTCACTGCGGCCCCCTCGTGCTATTCACACTACCGGGGCACCCCTTCTCCCGAAGTTACGGGGTCATTTTGCCGAGTTCCTTAACGAGAGTTCTTCCGCGCGCCTTAGAATTCTCTTCTCGCCTACCTGTGTCGGTTTGCGGTACGGGCACCATCACCTGGCTAGAGGCTTTTCTTGGCAGTGTGAGATCATGACCTTCGCTACTATAATTTTCGCTCCCCATTACAGCCCAGCCTTACGATGTGCGGATTTGCCTACACATCAGCCTCACTGCTTAGACGGACATCCATCAGTCCGCGTCACTACCCTGCTGCGTCCCCCCATTGCTCATAACGGCTTACGGTGGTACAGGAATTTCGACCTGTTGTCCTTCGACTACGCCTTTCGGCCTCGCCTTAGGTCCCGACTTACCCTGAGCGGACGAGCCTTCCTCAGGAACCCTTAGGCTTTCGGCGGATCAGATTCTCACTGATCTTTTCGTTACTCATACCGGCATTCTCACTTGTATAATGTCCAGCGCTCCTTACGGTACACCTTCAACCCTTATACAACGCTCCCCTACCCCTGATGCAAAGCATCAAGCCATAGCTTCGGTGGTGTGTTTAGCCCCGTTACATTTTCGGCGCAGAGTCACTCGACCAGTGAGCTATTACGCACTCTTTCAATGGTGGCTGCTTCTAAGCCAACATCCTGGTTGTCTGTGCAACTCCACATCCTTTCCCACTTAACACACACTTGGGGACCTTAGCTGATGGTCTGGGCTGTTTCCCTTTTGACAATGGATCTTAGCACTCACTGTCTGACTCCCGGAAGTAAGTCTATGGCATTCGGAGTTTGACTGAGCTTGGTAACCCTTGCGGGCCCCGCACCCAATCAGTGCTCTACCTCCACGACTCTGTTTTCCGAGGCTAGCCCTAAAGCTATTTCGGGGAGAACCAGCTATCTCCGAGTTCGATTGGAATTTCTCCGCTACCCCCACCTCATCCCCGCACTTTTCAACGTGCGTGGGTTCGGGCCTCCAGTGCGTGTTACCGCACCTTCACCCTGGACAGGGGTAGATCACCCGGTTTCGGGTCTACGTCCACGTACTACATCGCCCTATTCAGACTCGCTTTCGCTGCGGCTCCGGCTCTTCACCTTAACCTTGCACGGGAACGTAACTCGCCGGTTCATTCTACAAAAGGCACGCCATCACCCCTAAAACGGGCTCTGACTTTTTGTAAGCACACGGTTTCAGGTTCTATTTCACTCCCCTTCCGGGGTGCTTTTCACCTTTCCCTCACGGTACTGCTTCACTATCGGTCGCTAGGAAGTATTTAGCCTTGGCAGATGGTCCTGCCGGATTCATACGGGGTTTCACGTGCCCCGCACTACTCGGGATACATCTCGGAGAGAACCAACTTTCAAGTACAGGGCTTTTACCTTCTTTGGCGGGCCTTTCCAGACCTCTTCATTTAACCGGTTCCTTTGTAACTCCATGTGAGATGTCCCACAACCCCAAAGAGCAAGCTCTCTGGTTTGGGCTTCTCCGCGTTCGCTCGCCGCTACTGACGGAATCACTATTGTTTTCTCTTCCTCAAGGTACTTAGATGTTTCAGTTCCCCTGGTATGCCTCTACACAACCTATGTATTCAGTTGTGAGTAACTGGAAATTACCCCAGCTGGGTTTCCCCATTCGGACACCCCCGGATCAAAGCTTGCTTACAGCTCCCCGAGGCAGTTTCGTTGTTCGCCACGTCCTTCATCGGCTCCTAGCGCCTAGGCATCCTCCGTGTGCTCTTAGTAGCTTAACCAATTGCTCCAAGGAGCAAATGCAATCTACCGTTTTTATTGAAACTTGTTTACACAAGTTCAGCTTAAAAAGGAATGTTCTAATTCGCAATTTTCGTTTCGATATCTAGTTTTCAAAGAACAAGCTCCATGCAAAAGCAAGCTGTTTGAGAGTTTGAGCTCTCAAAACTGAGCAACGAGTGAGTAACTAGCCGACCTGGCTAGATTTGTATTTGAATGTTTCCACTCGGGAAACGATTCTCCATAGAAAGGAGGTGATCCAGCCGCACCTTCCGATACGGCTACCTTGTTACGACTTCACCCCAATCATCTATCCCACCTTCGGCGGCTGGCTCCTTACGGTTACCCCACCGACTTCGGGTGTTATAAACTCTCGTGGTGTGACGGGCGGTGTGTACAAGACCCGGGAACGTATTCACCGCGGCATGCTGATCCGCGATTACTAGCAATTCCGACTTCATGCAGGCGAGTTGCAGCCTGCAATCCGAACTGAGACCGGCTTTTTAGGATTCGTTCCACCTCGCGGCTTCACAGCCCGTTGTACCGGCCATTGTAGTACGTGTGTAGCCCAGGTCATAAGGGGCATGATGATTTGACGTCATCCCCACCTTCCTCCGGTTTGTCACCGGCAGTCACCTTAGAGTGCCCATCCGAAATGCTGGCAACTAAGATCAAGGGTTGCGCTCGTTGCGGGACTTAACCCAACATCTCACGACACGAGCTGACGACAACCATGCACCACCTGTCTCCTCTGTCCCGAAGGAAAGATACATCTCTGTACCGATCAGAGGGATGTCAAGACCTGGTAAGGTTCTTCGCGTTGCTTCGAATTAAACCACATACTCCACTGCTTGTGCGGGTCCCCGTCAATTCCTTTGAGTTTCAGTCTTGCGACCGTACTCCCCAGGCGGAGTGCTTAATGTGTTAACTTCGGCACCAAGGGTATCGAAACCCCTAACACCTAGCACTCATCGTTTACGGCGTGGACTACCAGGGTATCTAATCCTGTTTGCTCCCCACGCTTTCGCGCCTCAGCGTCAGTTACAGCCCAGAGAGTCGCCTTCGCCACTGGTGTTCCTCCACATATCTACGCATTTCACCGCTACACGTGGAATTCCACTCTCCTCTTCTGCACTCAAGTCACCCAGTTTCCAGTGCGATCCGGGGTTGAGCCCCGGGATTAAACACCAGACTTAAATGACCGCCTGCGCGCGCTTTACGCCCAATAATTCCGGACAACGCTTGCCCCCTACGTATTACCGCGGCTGCTGGCACGTAGTTAGCCGGGGCTTTCTTCTCAGGTACCGTCACCTTGAGAGCAGTTACTCTCCCAAGCGTTCTTCCCTGGCAACAGAGCTTTACGATCCGAAAACCTTCATCACTCACGCGGCATTGCTCCGTCAGGCTTTCGCCCATTGCGGAAGATTCCCTACTGCTGCCTCCCGTAGGAGTCTGGGCCGTGTCTCAGTCCCAGTGTGGCCGATCACCCTCTCAGGTCGGCTACGCATCGTCGCCTTGGTGAGCCGTTACCCCACCAACTAGCTAATGCGCCGCAGGCCCATCCCCAAGTGACAGATTACTCCGTCTTTCCAGTTCTCTTCAGGAGAAGAAAACAACTATTCGGTATTAGCTACCGTTTCCGGTAGTTGTCCCAAGCTTGAGGGCAGGTTGCCTACGTGTTACTCACCCGTCCGCCGCTAACTATCAGAGAAGCAAGCTTCTCTTCAAGTCCGCTCGACTTGCATGTATTAGGCATGCCGCCAGCGTTCGTCCTGAGCCAGGATCAAACTCTCCAATAAAGTATTGAAAAGAGCGATAAGCTCATTTTGAAACTGACGAGATTAAAAATCTCATTTTATGCTCCAGTCGATCCAAGCCAAGGCTTGTCTCAAACTTTCGCGTTCATTCTGCAAGCAGAATGTTTACTCACTCGTTGTTCAGTTTTCAAAGATCAAACTTGTTTCATTGCCGCGTGTTGTTCACCTCAGCAACTTTTATATCTTATCATATCCGAACCAACTTTGCAAGCTCTTTTTTTAAGTTTCTTTCGAAGCTTATTTGTTTCGCTTGCCGCACCGTGTTTCTCGTGTTTTCTTGGCCGGAATTAGAATATACCATGTACAGATTTGGAATGCAAGTTTTATTTTCAAAAAAACTTTAGAACCACATTCTCCATCAGATAATCTCAATCTCTTTCTTCTATAATAGATCCTTCGTAATTATACCCATCACTTCTAAAGGAACCAAGAGGCAAGACATAACCAAACATTCTTACTCTATAAGGCCCACTTCACACCCCATCCATTCAAGAGCAAGAGGTGCATCCAACAACTATAGCCAGGGAAGCCACACATACCTATCTTCACTCAGTTGAAGATCGTATGGATGAATCTGACCCTGGCTCTTATATAACACTACATTATATGTTTTAACCATACCCTCTATATCTTCTATATAAACATGGATTCATCCGAACAAGAAATAGTAATACATTCGTTATAAGATCCGTTTACCCAGCAATGAAGCAATCAGTTCAACTCCAAGGCGGGCCGTATGCCTGTTCTGATCAAACAGCGGGTTAACCTCCACCAGATCCATCGACGTAACTCGGTTGGTAGAAGCGAGCAGCTCCAGTGCGAAATGAGCTTCACGATAATTCAATCCCCCTGGTACCGGCGTACCCACACCTGGAGCCTCACGCGGATCAAGACAATCCATATCAAAGCTAATATGAATACCATCTGTTCCTTCCCCGACTACAGCCAGCGCCTGTTCAACAACCTGTTGTATCCCTATTCGATCAATATCATGCATTGTAAAACTCTTAATGCCAAGCGCTCGAATCTGTTCCTTTTCATACACATCCAGATCACGCAAGCCAATATAGACCAGATTGGAGGCATCAACGAAAGGCCCCGCTCCCGGAATATGAGACAAGTTAAAAGCTGAATGCCCCAAAGCGGCAGCAACACTCATCCCATGCATATTTCCAGATAGACTACGCTCTTCTGTGTTCAAATCGGCATGAGCATCAAACCAGATTACACCCAGATTGGAATAGTGCCCAGACAACCCAGCAAGAGAACCTATCGCTACACTGTGATCCCCACCCAGAACAAGTGGAAAAGAACCTCTCTCTATCGCGCCAGACACTTCACTGCACACTCGCTCACTCACCTGTTTAACCTCGGATAAATATTTCACACGGTTGCGTTCAATTGGAGCAACAGACTCTGAGGGACAATCTACACGGATCTCTTTTGATACATTCAACCCAAGGCTGGCAATTTCACGTTTCAAACCTGCTGTAATGAGTTCATCCGGACCTAACTCAGCACCACCTCGTGCTCCTCCTAATCCAAAAGGAACCTTAATGATGGCAACATCATTATGATGCAGAAGCAATTGTCTCGTTTCATTAGAAGCATTTAGCGTTCCTGCAGATTCAATATCAATGTTTTCCATGTAGGTCAGCTCCTTCGCAGCTTATATGAAGTAATCAAGGAATGAAAGGTATATCAGTCACCCAACACCTGAGTAATCCGCTCCAACGCCCAGTCAATTTCAGCCTCCGTAATGGTAAGTGGCGGCGCAAAACGGATCGTTGTCTCATGAGTTTCTTTACAGAGCAGTCCAACAGACATTAATTTCTCACAATAAGGACGTGCAGGCACATGCAGATCAACACCGATGAACAATCCTCTACCTCGAATCTCACGCACAGCTGAACTGCGAATTCCCTGAAGCTGTTTCATAAAATAATTCCCCAGACGCTCCGAGCGCTCCGCAAGCTTCTCATCTTCCAGAACTTCCAGTGCTGCGACAGCCACGGCACAAGCGAGTGGGTTACCCCCGAATGTGGAGCCATGAGAACCTGGTTCAAACAAATCCAGTATTTCTGAATTAGCAGCAATAGCCGAGATGGGCATCACTCCTCCACCCAGCGCTTTACCCATAATCCAGATATCAGGTTCAACCCCCTCCCAGTCAGAAGCAAAACGGCGCCCCGTTCGTCCGAATCCGGTCTGAATCTCATCCGCTACTGTCAACACCCGGTGCTGTTTGCACAGCGCAAAGGCTTCAGCAAGATATCCTTCTGGCGGAATGACAATACCGGCTTCCCCCTGAATAGGTTCCACAAGGAAAGCGGCCGTGTTCGGTGTGATCGCAAGTTTAAGCGCTTCAATGTCACCATAAGGAATAATTTTGAATCCGGGTGTAAAAGGTCCAAAGTCTTTTTTGTACTCTTCTGAAGATGAGAAAGAGGTGACCGTCAGCGTTCTTCCATGAAAATTTCCTGAGCATACGATGATTTCAGCTTGATTTTCCTGTACGCCCTTGCAACGATATGCCCATCTCCGAACTGCTTTCACGGCCGTTTCAACCGCTTCAGCTCCCGTGTTCATGGCCAGGATTTTGGGTTTGCCTGTAAATTGCGAGAGCTTCTGATAGAAAAGTGATGCCGCACTGCTGTGAAATGCCCGTGATGTTAATGTTACCCGATCTGCCTGATCTTTCAGCGCCCGAATGATTGCTGGATGTCTGTGCCCATGATTTAGTGCCGAATATGCACTTAACATATCCATATAACGGCGACCTTCGGGATCTTCGACCCATACTCCCTCCGCCTGCTCAATGACGATCGGGAGCGGATGATAATTAGGTGCAGCATAACGTTCCGACCAATCCATTAACATTTTTGAATCTGACATATACTCCCAGCACCCCTTTTTAATTATATTGTATACAAAATACAATATCAATGTATGCTTCGCCACGACTATTTACGACTCCTGCTCACTTTTTCCGCTATCACCTAAAAATAAGTTGCATTGTAATGGAACAACACATTTATACGCTGAAATTCCATAAAACTTAATTTTCCACAACCCTAAATCAACATATCTTTAGATCATTAAGATTGCTTGCCCAACTTCCCCCTCGGTGTTAAGATGATAAAAACTTGAAACTCCCGAACGGCGCACCATTACAGGGCTTACACCCTCACACATTCAATCATCACTATATACAGAAGGGGGGATTCGGTATGGAGGCACCCAAATACCGGTCCTTGAAAGATCACGTTTACGATTATATCGCGCAGAAAATTCAGGACGGGACATTGCTCCCCAATCAGAAGATTAATGAAGCGGAGATTTGCAAAAAGCTGGACATCAGCCGTACCCCTACTCGGGAAGCCTTATTTCAGCTCACTTCTGACAATCTTCTGCAATATATTCCACGTAGGGGATTTATCGTCGCTCCTTTTGATGCTGGCAAAAAACTTGAGTTCTCGCAGGCCATTGGTGCGCTTGAGGCACTCGCTGCTACACTCGCAGCGGACCAACTCAAACCGTCTGAGCTCCTGGAGATGGAGGCCCTTGTTGCACGAATGGATGAAGATATTATCCAGCTAGATCTGGCCGCTTACAGCAAAAACCAATATCAATTTCATAACCTATACATCCAACGCTGCGGCAACGCCACTGTCATCGAGATGTTAAACACGTTAAAAAACAGCTTTATTCGCCAATCATATGTCAGCGACAACAAGCCGAAGCTCTCCAGTGTACTTAATGAAGTAAATGAAGAACATCGCCAAATCGTAAGCGCTTTTCGAGCCAAAGATAAACCGCAACTGGAAGCTCTGTTGAAGCATCACTGGCGCATTATCGACAACGATATGCTGTAATGCTTTCAGCCATAATATGGCGTGGACTATTTTCATTACTCACTGGATTGGATTTAGAGTCCAAAACCAAGAAAAAGCAATCCACTTTAGAGTGGGTTGCTTTTTTAGATGCCAGATTTGGCATCAGCCTAATTTTTTCAAATTCGTTATTGGACTACCCTCTCGCCAACAAGTAATCCTACTCTTTCTGTTTGTTATCGTTAACCATTGATGACTTTGCTTCAAAAACCGCATAACCTAGTCTTTTTCCATATCTCGCAAGCAGACGATCATTGGTACGACCCATACGCTGTACTTGCTCATCCTCAAACAAGCTCATATCCATCTCCCGATGAGGGTCATGATCCACGCCCCATTTGCCCATAGAACGAGATTGTTCCTTGATCAAGACTTCAGTAAATCCACACTGTCTGAGACGTTTCTTCCATGTAGTCATGGTTGCCAGTGTCCTTATTCCATAAAATTGTTTCAGTCTTCGGCTCATCACCTCTGTCTTCCTTCCGGATAACACCATCTCCCGATCAATGAATATACCGCCTGGCTTCAATACTCTCTTATATTCCGTAAGGGTACTTCGCCACTGGGTGAAGATAGTGACAGACTCTACAAATACCACATCAAAATAATGATCCGGAAAAGGTAAGGATTTCACATCTGCTTGAATAAAACGAATATCCAAGCGCTCCCGTCTTGCGCGTCGCACCGCTTTCTCCAACATCTGCCGATTAAGATCAACCGCAGTTACCCGATAACCGTTTCGAGCCAGATAACAAGCCGTCCTTCCTGTACCGCATCCCACTTCAAGCACCTTACTATGCGCAGGCAGAGACAGCGTATCCAACAGTTGCATCGTTGCTGTAAACCCTCCCGGATGGGCGCTCCCTTCTCCAAGCCGGGCCAGTAAATCATGATAATCCATGAGATCCCTCCCTTTTACTCCCTTCAGTGTATGGAGTAAATATAAAAACGGCTCCTCCCCATCTAATTTCCGGGTACTCGTCCATACCAATCAGTCTTCTTTTTACTATGATATACAAACCGTTGAATTCAAGCGGCAACCGCACCTATTGAGGAGGATTTGCATGTACAGAATTAATCCGGTATGTGAAGAAACGGTTTCTCCGCACGTTGGACGTTCCGTTTGTCTCGTTATGAACGACGGTAAGCATATGTATGGTACGCTTAGTCAATGTCGCGATGGTAAAATTTATTTGAACGGATGTTTCGAAGGACCACGGCTGTGTTCAGTCAAATCCAAACAGCAGCTTGTAAAAAGCAGCAAGAAAAACGCTGTTGCAACAAAGAAAGTTAAATCCTCGGCCTACGGTCCATATGGTTATGGAGGATACGGCGGGGGTTATGGTGGTTACGGCTATGGAGCAGGGATCGATCTGGCTCTTGTAGCAACCCTGTTTCTGCTGCCGTTCCTGTTCATCTAAAATTTCTAAACAATCAAAAAAACCTTCTCGCTTCATGCGAGAAGGTTTTTTGTTTTCGATTTATCGTTACTTCAAACCCTAAATTCAAGTAAACAAATTGCTATAAATTAAAAATATTCCCACTTAGATATTCAACATAATTGGGAAAAAGGTATAAAAAAAGGCATTCGCCAAAACGAATGCCGGGAACTTCATATTTAATACCCTTACCTTTATACAAGATGTCAGGTTCAACTTAAAAAAAAACACCTCGTTAGAGGCGGGTAAGCTATGTTAAATCCGATTTCCTTTAGGCATCGTTTTCAGATTACTATTCGAATTTTCAAGCAATGGCAGCATCCTGGTCGTGCTAACCATCTCAGAAGCACATATCGGACAAGTAGGCACGCTATCAAACGCAAAATTGTCCCGCATCCATCCTTTGCACGTATCACTCGTACATTCCCAGATTGCCGCATCAGCTTGTGGAATCTCTTCCAACGGTTTTTTGCGATTATACATGACTTCTACCCCCTTTGTTATGGAAAAACATCTAATCCGACGTTATTTCACAGAAGCCACTACTTAGCGGAAGTTTTGTCCCGTCCGGACTTCTGTCTCGACAACTATTGGGCCGACTTTCATTATAACTGCTCAAAAAAAAGAAGCTGCCTTTACCATTATAACATGTTAAAGGCAGCTATGCTTTAATTACAGTTTTACAACTTCTTCTGCTTGAGGACCACGGTTTCCTTGTACAATTTTAAATTGCACGCGTTGACCTTCGTCCAGCGTTTTGAAGCCTTCGCCTGTAATAGCGCTGAAGTGTACGAATACATCTTCTCCGCCTTCAACTTCGATGAAACCGAAGCCTTTATCAGCGTTGAACCATTTTACTGTTCCGTTTTGCATGTGAATTACACCTCCAAATAAAGATTAACATGTTCCTTTGTTCTTTGCAGCAAGCAAATAAAAATTCACACATTGAAAAAGGTACCAGTCATAACCTATAAGTGATCGCCCTTTACAATATGTGAATTAGGTTTTCCACTCTCTACAACTTGTTTTTATTATAACTCCGTTTCCACCAAAAAGCAAATCTTTGTATTTTCTTTTCAAACAGCTTTGGAAATACATGTATTCGCACGCACTGGAACAGGGTTTGTCGCTTGCCTACCGCTCAGTACGGTCTTATGAAAGGATATGCAGATCCGAACCAACTTATACATTTTCTATAAAATATTTTGACATGCATATCCAACACATCCATGAAAGCTCAATCAATTACATAATTACACTCTACGTCCATGCCCACATAAAAGCATCACGATCCCATGCAATCTGCCCACGATGTAACTTACGGAACGCTTTCTTCACATCTTTTGATAACGAAGTATTTCCATTCTCATTCACAAATACAAATTCTTCTCCAAAATTGGACTTTACATATTCAATTGCAGCTTCCTGATGAAGCGTACCGGTGAATTTAATCTCCTGTACCATCCATTCCGCCACTGCCTGTGCTGTTTTTTCCACAATATCACCTATTTATCTACCCATTGTACGGATGAACGGGCCCCCGATTATGTAACAAGCCTGTCATACCGCCAGACTGAAGTATACCACGATCCCAAGGCTGGCGGTAAACAGAGTTATGTAGCTTCCAATAAAGACCGGTTTAATGAACCACTGAACTCCCTGGTGTACTACTCTCTGACGAAGATGATTTCGTTCGAACGCTAAACGTCAACCATACGCAATAAGCAACCAACACAACCAATATGAAGATATCGTAGAAAAGAGTCCCGGTATCTTGCCGGTCGTTCCCAAGAAATTGAATCAAATTATGTATGAAATGAAACAGGATCAGCGGCACGATATTTCCGTTTTTCAACATTAACAGCGCGAGTGCCGCTCCAAGCAGCAATGCATAGATCAATTGCAGAATGGTATCTGCCATACTCTGACCGGATAATGCATTCATGATATGAGTAATAGAAAATAAAACACTGGATGTGACAACTGCCGCAACCGCACTCTTACGAAGCAAAGTTTTGAAGATCAGTCCACGATAAATGGTTTCCTCCACAAAAGCGACAAGCAAGGTGAAAAAGATAAAAAAGGCGACCTTGGACAAGGTTAACTCTGTAAATCCTTTGAGTGCAAGAGTACCCAGTACAAGGAGTAGCGGAATATAATACTTGGCATGACTTGCCGGGATGGTTCTTAAGGAGCGAAATCCAGTCTCTCTCCATTTGCGTCGTAGGGTGAGATAAATAATGAGCACGAGGGCAATTGGAGTAAATGACATCAATACGGGTGATGTGTAGTCCAGTTGCTTCACGGTTGCAATCGCTCCTGCTACGAAAACCGCCAGCAAGAGGAGTAATTCAATAATCACTACCGTCAGTACCGGTTTACGTACGGAGAAGGATTGGTTTTGCCTGGATTGCGGGGTTTTCATAAATTGTATCGGCCTCATTTCGTTTTTAATTCGTTGTCACACGAACTTATATGACAATTTAGTTGTATCATATCTATAGATATTCCGGTATCCTTTTCTGGATAAAACTATAAAAGTAACAAAAAAGAGAATTCCTCTTACAGCTTTTACCTTACAATCAGGTATGGCTCAAGTGCTAAAATGTCTATTATATTAGTAAAAGAATAAATTAGTGCAGGGGTGCAACACTTCTGCAACGTCATATATGTGGAGAGTTAAGATGAAAGCTGTGAAATGAAGAACGAAATCAGGGGGATACTATGAAAGCATTATTTCTGCGCTGGGGACATTTGCTGGCAATCTTATGTATACCGCTTCAAGGTTCCATTTATGTTTTATTGGGCAGTAACACCGGAAGTGATGTCTTCTACAATTATGCCTGGATTGATACACAGATTCCTTTTATCAAAGAATTTATTTATCCTTATGTCAGTTGGATGCCGATTCTGTATCTTGGATTTCTCTACTTGGGTCTGACGAACAAATCGTTATTCTGGCGTATGATAATTACCTATAATGTAGGAGTAATCGCAGCCAATATCGTTTTTGCGGTCTTCCCTACTTACGTGCCGCGGCCGGAAGCTATCGGAACTGGTCTAAGCAGTGCGCTTGTACAATTTATCTATACCAATGATGCTCCATTCAACTGTTTTCCAAGCATCCACTGTCTCACAAGTTATCTGCTCTTCATCATCATTAATCGCCACTTGAACTTCAAACCACTGGCGCGGATCTCATGGTCGATATGGCTGTGGCTGATTATTGCCTCGACAGTGTTTGTGAAGCAGCACTCGCTGCTGGATGTAGCTGGCGGCATTCTATTCGCGGAAGCAGCATATTGGGCTGTGCATGTAGTTGCGGTTCGAGTTGGTCCGGCAAGCAAAAAAGCAAAGCAGCCAATCACGGCTACAAATTCAAGCAGTAACGCTTAGTATATGATTTATATTGCAAAGGGCAGGAATAATTTGACTGTCATGAGACCAAAAAGAGGGCCTAGGCCCTCTTTTTTTTGCGTAATTTATGTTGATGTTTAAATGTAAGAACTTTTCAGGACGCAACCATGAGGACCTTGTCCTTCATACAATAGGTGGGCGTTCATGGAGCAAATCAGATGGAGGACTTCCCATTAAACGCTTGAATATCCGGTAAAAATAAGACAGATCACGGTAACCGAGAAATTCTGCAATTTCTTGAATGGAGAGCTGTGACTCGGTAAGCAAATACACTGCCCTTTTCATCCGTTGATCATGAACATATTGGCTGATCGTCTGATTCGTCATGCTTTTAAATAACGCGGCTGCGTAATTAGGAGTTTTACCGATCTCATCCCCGAGCTCTTCTTTCGTAACTTTCTCCCGGTAATGCCGCTCAATGTATCGCTTCATCCGCTCCGCATGGACATGTCTCTCCGGTGGAATAACTCCGCGATCCAGTTCCCTATTTATATAAATAAGCACTTCCATCAATAAGGCTTGGCTCATCATGACATAATAAGACGGACGTTCCTGCCATTGTTGTTGGATGGCTTTCATGCGTTCATGAATCAGTTCATAACATCCGGGCTTATGTCGCAAGGCCTCACTCCGTTCCAGCGCGGGCAAACCTTGTGCATGCTCCCCCTGTAATTGAACAACAATTTGCGTGTGAGTTACGGTAGGAATACTTTTGCCGTAATACGGAATGCCAGCGGGAATTAGCAGCAGCTCACCTTTCTCCATGATCTGCTTCTCTCCGTTCACCCAATATACACATTTTCCATAAGTAACCAAACTTAACCGCCAAGTTGCCTGTGACTGCACCGCTTCTTCGTACCAACCGACACCATTAATGTGTCGTACTTCTAATGGAGTGACCATAACACACCTCATTATTGGACTATATTCTAATCATTGTACTATAGTTCATACCCTGATTCGACAGAAAACGCTACAATACACATATAAGCAAACATATGAGGAGGAAAATAGCATGTTGAAAACAAAAATTATTTGTACTATGGGACCTGCTTGTGACTCAATCGAATTGTTAAAAGTAATGATTCAGGAAGGGATGACTGTTGCCCGTCTGAATATGGCTCACGGCGAGTTGGAAGATCACGTGGCACGGATTAACAATATCCGCAAAGCGGCTTCCGAATTGAATACGTATGTACCAATCATGATGGATATCAAAGGACCGGAAGTTCGTATTGGCAAACTGAAAGAAGCATCCTGCCATCTGCAAGCGGGTAAAGAGCTTATCCTGACTACCGAAGAAATTCTTGGTGACGCTGAGCGTATTTCGGTAAACTATCCTGAATTGAACCTCGTTGTAAAACCGGGAGATCGCATCCTTATTGATGATGGCTTGGTAGATCTGACTGTACTGTCCGTGGAAGGTTCAGATATTCACTGTAAAATCATCAGCGGTGGCATTCTGAAACCACGTAAAGGGGTTAACTTGCCAGGAATCAAAACGACTTTACCAGGTGTAACGGAACGTGACGTTATGCACATCGGATTCGGGATCGAAAACGGTATCGAAATCATCGCTGCTTCCTTTGTTCGTAAAGGCGACGACATTCGTGAAATTCGCAGCATCCTGAAAGAACGCGGTGTAGATCATGTACAAATTATCTCCAAAATTGAAAACCAGGAAGGTATGACTAACCTGGACGATATCATTGAAGCATCTGACGGTATCATGGTAGCGCGTGGAGATCTAGGGGTTGAAGTACCAATCGAAGACGTACCTATGATGCAAAAAGAAATGATCGATAAATGTAACCGTGCAGGTAAACCGGTTATCGTAGCAACACACATGCTGGAATCCATGCAAGTGAATCCGCGTCCAACTCGTTCCGAAGTTAGTGACGTTGCTAACGCTGTTCTTCAAGGCGCAGACGTTGTGATGTTGTCTGGTGAATCGGCAGCAGGTAAATATCCGGTACAATCCGTGCGCACGATGGCTGCTGTTGCTCGCCGTGCTGAAACGATGATTGATTACAAAGAACAATTCAACCAAAAATCCGCTCAACAAGTAGCTGATATTACCGAAGTTATCAGTCAGGGAGCAGTTAGTTCTTCCCTCGTCCTGAATGCCAAAGCGATCATCACTTCTACCGAGAGTGGATTTACGGCGCGTATGATCTCCAAATACCGTCCGAAAGCACCGATCATCGCGGTTACACAGCATGAAGAAGTACTTGCTAAAATCTGCTTGCTCTCCGGTGTCATTCCGGTTATGGGCGACAAAGTAACGACAACCGATGAAATGTTCGAGTCCGCTACACGCAATGCAATCAAAACTGGTTATATCGAAAAAGGGGACATCATCGTATTGTCCGCTGGCGTACCGATTGGTCAATCCGGTAACACCAACTTGATCAAAGTTCAACAAGTATAACTCAACAGATCGAATTGCATATATCTTTGAACATAAAAAAATCCACCGACAGCAGAAATGCACTTCGGTGGATTTTTCTTATGCAATTATTTTATCATTCAACACTTGTTTATAAAAACGCCTTATCCGCGCTTTTTTCATGTTGTTATGATGTTATATTCATATATTCTCTTGCTATCTGGCCTTTACCAGCCAAAATTCAGCGTTTCGCCCGTCTCTGCCCAAGTCTTGATACTGCTCAATATCATCCACCAGCTACTCTGTGCGTTTGCAAAGGATGGATGGTTGTCCGTAAATTGGTCATTGATCAATATTAACTTCGTACATTCCCCTACCTTCTCCAGCTGGAACACTACTCTGGATTGAAGCTCAGCGTGATTGGCGTGGTAGGAAGGTCCGGGATGCTCAAGATAACTTAACAGGGATAAAGGTTCGAATTCCAGAATATCGCCGTACACATGAACCGTCTCTGCACCATCATTCCCAGGCCCCACATAGGCGAACGGCTGACCCGGTTGGAAATTGGAACGAAGTTCGCTGCCAAAAAAACTGCTCCGTGTACCGTCCGGCGAGATCAGGGCATTCCACACATCTTCCTGTCCGGCATTAATATAGAACTCATATTTCAATTCCATGAACTCACTCCCTTTATGTGTTGTATTGAAGGTACAACTGAAACTTGCTTGCAACACTATCCTATCGTTATACCCAAGCGGTGTATTGTAAAAACGCGACAACAGCGAAAATAAATGATTTTAGATGCCATAAAACTTGAATGTTTCGGACTTTTCGTCCGGTGCTAAACTTCAACAAATATAGTGCTTTTCCAGGAGATCAGATATACTAAAATGGAATGAAATAACAGGAAATGTATACAAGCTGGGGACGGATAGTTAGCATCCAGAAAGGAACTAAAATATGAACCAAACAACAAATATTATGGGAATCCCTTTTCCCAATATAACTATGGATCAGACGGTTACAATTCTTAGTGATGTAGTCGATCAGAGACAATCCGAGCTGTTCCATGTCATCACAGGCAATCCGGAAATCGTTATGTCCTGCCAAAAGGATCAGGCGCTTCGTTCGGTCGTGGATCAGGCAGGCATTGTGACCGCTGACGGCGCGGGCATTGTTATGGTATCCCGCTTTCGGGGTGGACAATTGACCGAACGGGTAACTGGTTGTGACCTGCTTTTTCGTTTGTTGGAGGAAGGAAGCAGGAAGAATTGGTCCTTTTATATGCTCGGGGCAGAAGAAAGTGTTAGTAAGCGGGCTGTAGAAGTTATTGCGCATAACTATCCGGGAGTTGTTGTTCGTGGCAGACATCATGGATTTTTCACAACGGACGAGGAGCAAAGCATTGTAGAAGAAATTCAAGAGGCACAACCTGATTTTCTTATTGTGGCCCTAGGAGCACCCAATGCTGAACACTGGATCAACAAATATCGCCATCAACTCAATGCTCGTATAGCCATCGGAGTCGGAGGAAGCCTGGATATTCTGGCCGGCAAAACCAAACGAGCACCTGCAATATGGCAGAAGCTTAATTTGGAATGGCTTTATCGACTGCTCAGCGAGCCTTCCAGATGGCGCAGACAACTTATTTTGCCACGTTTCGCTGTCCGGGCGTTGTTGTTCAGAGAGCACAGGTAAAATAAAGGGGGACTGGTTACGGAATGGTCGGTGAACAATCCAAGATCAAACTAAGGCCAAACAAAATACATATTATCGGCTCAGTCGGCAGCGGTAAATCTACACTGGCCCGCCATTTATCCGCGAGGTTAGACCTTCCTTATTATGAGCTCGACAATATTGTGTGGCACCGTGTACCTCAAGGACAGGATATTCGCAATAGTCCGGAGACGCGGGACACACTTCTGCAAAAAGCAGTGTATTCCAATCAGTGGATTATCGAAGGTGTGCACTATAAATGGGTAGCAAGCAGTTTCGAGCAGGCTGATCTTATCGTCTATTTGAATACCCCCGTATGGAGAAGGAATGTGCGCATTCTCAAACGTTTCACAGTACAGAAGCTCGGGCTTGAACAAGGGAATTACCGACAGACTTTCACTATGCTCTGGAAGATGTATAAATGGAGCTATCAACATGACCGTAAGGAAAAAGCACTAATCATGGCGTTTTTGCAGCCTCACCAACATAAATTGTGTATGGTTCGTAACGAAGCAGAATTGACGAGGTACCTGGAGGAATCGACAAAATGAAACATGCAGATCAAGCTATCAGACCCAGTATGGGTCTTCTGAATCTGGATGAGGGCGACAAAAGATATTGCCTGACACGGTATGCCCCTTCCGAAGCATTGAGTTCTTTGGTCAAGCATTTCTGGATCGTCTCCTGGGATCTTACCGGGCATAGTCCATATCCGCAGCATGTGGTCCCGAACCCCTGTGTCAATCTGGTGGTAGAGCGGGGAAACACCTTTTTCTTCGGTCCATCTGGACAGAAATTTTCTTATCTCGTGCGTGGAAAAGGAAGCGTGTTTGGGGTGAAGTTTAAGCCTGGCGGCTTCTATCCATTCATTCGTACTCCCGTTTCTACATTGTATGGGACCCCCTTGGATGTCTCTGGTGTGCTTGGTGTCGATGCTCCACAGCTCGAAGAACGTCTGCTCGGAGATGGATGTGATGCGGACAAAGTCAGTTATATGGATCAGCTTCTCTGTAAACATCTCCCTCCTCCTGATGATCAAGCCATTCTGGTCAGCCGGATTGTGCTGTATATTGAGCAGCATCGGGATATGTTGAGAGTCGATGATTTGTCTGCCTCCTGGAATATGCACAAAAGAAAGCTCCAGCGCCTGTTCAATCAGTATGTGGGCATCAGCCCCAAAATAGTGATCAAGCTCTACCGCCTGCAAAATGCTGCTGAGCTGATGGAGCAGGGTGTAGATTGCGATCTGGTTAAGCTTTCCCAAGACCTTGGATATCACGATCAGTCGCATTTTATCAAAGACTTCAAGTCCATTATCGGCAGCACACCTGAAGAATACGTCCATTCCAGAGGATAAATTGAGATTAACTACAGGCGAAGCAAGCGGATTCAGCTGTAATGCAAAAACCTGTCCTGAAGCCTCAGGACAGGCGAATAACTTCGATGTTATCTCCTGTACGGATGACGCCTTCACGCTCAACTGAGCAGACGATTCCGCGTTTTTTGCGGGCGGCTGGCACGAACTTTTTGCGCAAGCCATCCTGTTCGTAGAATTGCTCAATGATTTTCCCTGGGTGCACACAAGGCAGATTCTCCCCTTCACAGATCAGCCCCGTTCCATCCGGGAACAGAAGTCGCGTCCCGACAGGAAGCTCCGTCAATTTTTCAACACCACGGACCAATAGGTTGGCGCCGAGCCACTCCGGGCGTACTTCCGGAATATTCATCTTCTGTGCTATGAGAGCACATTCCTCTTCTGAGACAATACTGATTTGCCTGCGATTTGCAATCGGCGTTCCCCCTTTGTATATTTTCTGGCGGGAGTCCGCCGGGCGCAACAGACCGTAATGCCGATCACTCGGAATTCCAGCAAGTTCAATATCGATAAAAGGTACGACTCGTGTAACAAACGTTGATGGATCATCCGCCAGCAGGACGAATTGAACGGTTCCCACACCCACGCAAATCCCCCTTTTCCATGAGTAAGTTCACTTCTTTATTGTTCATTATTACCCAATGAATGGATTTTCGACAATCAGCTTATGTTTATCTTTGTACTTAATCCGCGGGCGTCATTATAAAAGAGAATCATGAATTCATTAATAATTCACACAATTAATTTGTGTAAAATTAAATTTTTACTTTCAGTTCGGATGGCAAACATTTATACTGATTAGGACAAGTAAATAAATGACATATAAGAAAGCAAGGTGTTTCTTTTGATTAGTATCATTTTCGTGGCTATTGTAGCCATTGAGCACTTCTACATCATGGTGATGGAGATGTTCCTGTGGACCCGTCCACGCACGATGAAGACGTTCGGTCTTACCCCTGAACTAGCGGAATCCACCAAGTCCCTGGCAGCCAATCAAGGTCTGTACAATGGATTTTTGGCCGCTGGTTTGATCTGGGGACTCGTTTATCCGGATACATCCGTCGGACAGCACATTCAGATCTTCTTCCTGGCATGTGTCATTATCGCCGCCCTCTACGGAGGTGTAACCGCTACTCGGTCCATCATTATCAAACAAGGGCTGCCTGCGATCATTGCATTACTTCTCGTTCTTTTCCTCTGATCACCTGATGGCCATTACCATACCGGGATTCATTAAAAGCTCCAATGTGGTAAGGTATGGTTATAAAGGCATCGGATTATGCCTGATCACTGTGACTGGTCTGGAAAGGAGAACGTTTCATGGGACTGTTTGACAAGCTTCGACGCCGCAAAAAGGAACACCCGACCGCAGGTGGAGCCGTACATACTGCTCCATATAGCGAAACCATCGTTGGATTTGTTTTGCTAGAGCACGAAGATTGTAATTTTGATCACTTCATTAGCACGATGAAAAACGAGTGGAATATTGAGATTGAGGAACGTCCGGAGGAAGGCAATCTTTTTTTCGAAGTGGATGGAATGCAAGTGGTGTGTGCGCACATTAATGCCCCTGTCCCTGATCGCGAAGTAGAGGAAAATGCTAAATTAAATGTGCTATGGCGGGACGCGGTACAAGTCACTTCAAGACATCAATCTCAGATTATTGTCTCTGTACTGAATGCAACTGACGCCATTCAGGCACATATTCTGTTCACCCAAACAGCGAGCGCCTTGCTCCAGCTTGACCATGCGTTGGCTATATATATGGCGCCACTTGTGGTGGAAGCAGGTCAGTACGTGGACATTAGTCGTGGAATCAAGGATGGTGAGCTGCCCGTCTCCCTCTGGATTTTCATCGGACTATTCCAAAGCTCTGAAGGCACATCAGCCTATACTTATGGGTTATGCAACTTCGGGAAAGAGGAGATGGAAATCACTCAATCCACAAAGCCATTAAGTGAAGTATTTGAAATGATGTATATGACTGCGACTTATGTTGTTGAAAAAGATGTAACCCTGCATGACGGGGAGACGCTCGGCTTCTCTGCAGAACAAAAGCTGCCCATCAACCGCTCGGAGGGAATAGCCACAGAGGGTAGCAGTTTGAAGATTGGTTTTTAGGCATCGTTAAGAGCCGTCAAGACTCCTCTTTTCTGTTTGTGAGCACAAAGGGAATACGGTGCGATTAATATGAAGTCATATCATAAGGCGTTTCCCAGCATATGTGGGGAACGCCTTTTTGTTTTTCAAATCTTCATATGAACGCGATCACCATACTTGCAGTAAGGTCATGGGTTCATCGCACACACCATCGTTACAGATGTGCCACACATGCCCTGTTCGACGAATCCGAAACGCCGATAAAGCCGAATTGCTTCGTTATCGGGATCAACACTGAGCGAAACGGCGTCAATACCCCGCTTTCGAGCCTCTTCTAATGCCGCCTGAATGAGACGGGTGCCTATTCCTTTGCCACGCGCTGTCTCAACCACAGCCATGCCCATCTCGGGTGTAGCCGCATTTACATAACCATATCCCGCATTCTGATCATTAAAAAACCGCAACGTCACCGATCCCATACGCTTGCCTTGAGAATCCACGGCGATAAATCCGAAATCTCCCTCTCTCCCCCAGCCTTCAACGTACTTGGACATGCCGGGGCTATGGATGATATCAGGTTCAAAAGGCTCTTCCCCCTCCCGCTCGAAGATGGATGCATACAACATCTCCCACAGAAAAGGGATATCCTGCTCTTCAATCGGACGCAATTGATACTCCGTCATTTCTTCCCCTCCTTCAAATTAGTAAATAGGCGTTCCACTTCACTTAAATTAAAATCATTGGTAATTTCATAATTTTCAAGCTTGTCTCTCGTTTTGTATCCGCTATAGATAGAGACGGCATGTTCATTATAAAACGTAATTCCAAAGCCTTCTGTAAATCGATCTTCTTTCTTCGTCAAAAGCTGCCAGTCATAGTAATATGGGGTCCCCTTGGATCGCTCGGAGATATCTATTTGCTTTACTCTTCTTAATTCGATATCCTTCGCAAGCTTCAACATCTTTCTAATCTCTTGGGGATCTTTAATAGTCACTTCTTCTTGATCGTATGGATCGGTGGTCGGTATTTTTTTGATAATCAGAATGTCCAGTGTATCCAGCATACTCATATGATCCGTGACTTCAGCTCGAAAGGTGGTATGTTGTCTCGAAATGTACATTGGTATCGTAATAGCTGCAATCACGAGTACAACGACCACACCAAGAATCGTTTTGGTTCTTTTTTTCATTGAGATCTCCTTTCAACGTTGGATAAATCAGGAAATTAAAGATTCCATTATAAGTATACCATCTCATCCAAATATTGTTCTAGATCATTAAAATAACCCACTAAATACAAGTACTTTATAAAGAAAAACCTCTTCATAATCCTTCAATTTTAAATATTATAAATTGCTAACTAACTTGATAAATATCTATATTATCTTTTTGAAAAAAATGTCGATATACTACATAAGCTTTCGGCTTTGCCTATACTAGCAGGGACATCAAAGGGGGAGAATTGGATGAAACTTAAACCGAAATTAATGATGATGTTTCTGGCCGCTGTACTGATTACGGCGATTCCACTGGCAACACTAGGCTTATACCAAACAGAGAAACAAGCCACTCGTAATGTTGATTCCAAATTAACTGGATTAATGTCCTCGGCGGCCAACGAACTGAATGGCTGGATCAGCAGCAATGCCAAAGTTGTGGAAACACTGGGGTTTGTGATTCAGGAAGGAATTCCGGCTGGACAACTGAACGAAGATTATTTTGACATCATGAAGCTGGGCAGTAACAAAGAGAGTCTTTCGGATCTTTACTATGGTTCAGAACAAGATGGTCATTTCATGAATGGTTCGGACTGGACACCTGATGCCGGGTATGATCCACGTCAGCGTCCTTGGTACCAGGAAGCGAAGCAGGCTGATCAACTGGTATTCTCTGATCCCTATCTGGATATGATGTCGAAGCAATACGCGGTGTCCATGGCGATGCCGGTCCTGAATAAAGAGGGACAGCTACAAGGCGTAGTAGCAGGGGATTTGCTGCTCTCTACCCTTACGGATACGGTGGAAAAAATCAATTTGGACGGGCTAGGTTATACATTTTTAATCGATAAAAAAGGAATGCTTCTTGCTCACCCTGACGAGAAACAGGTGAATACGTCGGCCTCTGAAAATGCTGAATTAAAACCACTACTGGCCGATATGCAGGCAAACCCGTCAGGAGAGAAGAATTTTAAATACAATGGTGAGAATTATCTACTGTTCTACAATCAGATCCCCAGCACGGGCTGGGTGGTCGGTTCAGTTATTTCCGAGAAATTAGCCTATTCAGAATACTATGAACTACGAAATAACTACATTCTGATTATCGCTGTTACGCTAATCGTTGTTATGGCGGCAGCATACTGGATTGCAACACTATTCATCAAACCACTGAAAAGCTTGGGGGCAACCTCCAGACTGATGTCGAGTGGTGACTTTACCGGTCAGGTGCAGATCAAAGGAAAAGATGAGTTCGCAGAGTTAGGTACGTCATTCAATCAGATGTCCGCTCAACTCAGTCTGCTGCTGAAACAGGTCGCCTCCTCCGCTAACCGGGTGCAAAGCATCTCGGGCGAAATGGAAGAACATACGGACAATACCAAACGTATTGCCGAACAGATCTCCATCGCCACAGATGAACTCGCGCAAGGGTCAAGCAAACAGGCGGAATCGGTCTACGACGGTTCCAGTCGACTGTCCGAGATGAGTAATAGTGTTGGCGGCATTAACCGTAGTGTTGAACAATCAGTAACCATGATGCGTGAAGCAGGGGAAGCGATGCTTGCCGGATTGCAAGCCGTGGATCAACAGGTGGAACTTGCGGACGGCAATCGGATTTCCATTGATCGGGTGGGTGAGTCGATCACGCTTTTGGCGGATAAGTCGCAGAAAATTGAGGATATTGTCGGCATGATTCGGGGCATCGCCTCCCAGACTAATCTGCTCGCCCTGAATGCTTCCATTGAAGCGGCCAGAGCGGGTGAACACGGACGAGGCTTCGCTGTCGTTGCCGAAGAAGTGCGGAAACTAGCAGAACAGTCTTCGGACTCGGCACAGGATATCATTATCCTGCTGGATGAGATTCAAGCGGCAAGTCGTCAAAGCGTGAGTGAAGTAACTTCGGCTGAACAAGGTATTGAGCAGCAGGTAGCTGCTGTGCATGAGATGCGCGAGTCGTTTACCCGAATCAAACAATCCCTTGACGGCATCGACAGCCAGCTTCAGTTGGTATCCTCTGCTACGACCGAGTTGGATGATAGCTCTGGTAAGATTGCCGAAGTGATCTCCAGTGTTGCAGCCATGTCGGAACAGAGCGCGGCTTCTACAGAAGAGGTTGCTTCCTCCACACAGGAACAGTTCAATTACATTACAAGCATCTCGGAACGTTCCAATGAACTGGCGCAGCATGCCAACACGCTGTACGAGGAAGTGAAGAAGTTCAAGATTTAACGCAACAAGCCGCGTTCACCTTAGGTGCACGCGGCTTGTTTTATGTGGACGACGTATATGTTTCAGGACCGGGCTGTAGTCTTAAGATTGATCTGATACCTTTCCTGTTGAGTCTCTAATGACCAATTCAGGCTTCAGGACAATTTTTTGCGGTGAATTTTCTTCATTTTTTAGCTCATCAATTAATAAATCAACGGCACGACGCCCCAGATCCTCAATAGGTTGGGCAACCGTCGTCAGAGGCGGACTGGTTACCGAAGCCAGAATCGTATTATCGAATCCGATAATTGATACCTCTTCAGGCACACGCAGGCCTAGTTCTTTGGCAGCTTGAAGCGCACCAATGGCCTGCATGTCGTTACAGCAGAAGATGCCTGTGGCTCGATTCTTATCTGTGAGCAGCACGAGCGCCTCTTTTTTGGCTGAACCCAGATCGGCAGATGACTCTTTCACCTGATCGGCTTTAAGAGAATAACCCGCCTTCTCCAATGCTTCACGAAATCCGCGTACACGTTCCTGACTGCTGCTGACTTTGAACGATTCGGACAGCACCGCTACATGAGTATGACCCAAATCAAGCAGATGCTGTGCTGCCAAGGCGCCCCCAAGCCTGTCATCGATAGCAACGGTATGTACCGACAACGACGGCATATGACGGGCAATTAGAGCAACAGGTATCGACTGTTGCAGGAGCGGAGATAGAATCTCGGCATTATCGATACCTGTTCCGATCATCATGCCGTCGACCCTTTTTTGCTGAAGCAGATTCAAATACCGCTCTACCCGCTCGTCCTTATTGTCTGTGCTGCAAATCACGACGCTATAACCCAACTGCCGACTGCGATCTTCTACCGCTCTGGCCAGCTCGGCAAAATACGGATTAGAGATATCGGGCACGAGCAGCCCGAGCGTGTATGTCTGCTTACCCGTAAGTGCAGCAGCAATAGCGCTCGGCTGGTAGTGAAGCCGCTCCATGATCTCCATAATCTCGGCGCGCCGCTTCTCGCTAATTTTACCTTTGCCGTTAATGACCTGTGAGACGGTTGCAATGGATACCCCCGCCTCGCGTGCTATATCATATATGGTTGCTTTCATTGTTATTTCCCCATTTGTGCTATATATAAATTCCTTATATATAGGTAATCGTTATCTTCTCATTATGCAGGGGGAAGTCCGCATACGCAACTTGAAGCCGATACTACTTTTTATTCATTAGCCAATCATGGTCCGGATCGTTATGAAACTTCCAGGTCCGGGTTGGTCCTGCCATCACATTCAGATAGTAGACCTCGTATCCCGGAGGAGCACCCACCGGATGGTATCCACATGGAACAAGCACAACTTCGCCGTTGTTCACTGCAAGCGTCTCATCTACAGCTCGATCATCTGTGTATATCCGTTGGATGGCAAACCCCTGCTCAGGCTGCACTCGGAAATAGTATGTCTCCTCCAGCAATGACTCGTCAGGCAGGGCGTCCCGGTCATGTTTATGCGGCGGATAGCTCGACCAATGTCCATCAGGCGTGAACACTTCAACGACGAGCAGACTGTCTGCTTCTTTTTGTTCCGGCAAAATGTTGTGAATCTGTCGTTCCAGGTTGCCGTAACCACGCGTCTCAACACCTACATCTTCCGGGGCAATCAGACGAGCTGGATACGTGCCTTTACCTGGTGCCGCACATATGGCAATCTCCAATGCGGTAAGAGCGGTGAACTCCACTCGATCTGAACTGGATACGTAAATCGAATACGGAGGAATTTTCTCAAAAACACTCATTCTTTTCCCGATTTTCTCCCACGTATATTCACGAGTACTTACATTCGCCAAGCCGCTAAGAAGCACAAGGCAGAGTTCCTGATCTCCACTCTCACGAGTTAGGGTCTGTCCCTCCGCAAGCTGTACCACCTGAAACCCAACGTATTGCCATCCCGCAGACTCTGGTGTGACCGTCAACAACGTTCCGTCTGCTTTCGGATTCAACACAGGTTTTACTATACGTTCTGACATGCTTTCTTCCACTCCTTCCGGTATATTATGAAAATGGTCTTACGGGGCAACCGTCTGGGATTCCACCGATATCCCCGGGACTTCACGCAGCTTCACAGGTCTGCCTTGTTCCATGGACATGCGTGCGGCGAGTGCGATGCGTTCTGCCTGAACGGCATCATTCCCGTTTACGATGACAGGTGTATCGTTCCGAATCGCGTCGATGAAAAGAGCAGTCTCCTGCACGTACGCTTCGTTGTATCTCTCCAGAAAAAAGTGCAGGGGCTTGTCGCGCATCAATCCATTTGCTGTACTAATTTCTGCCGTATTCGGATGATCGTTCGCAGCTGTTGCGCTGCCCAATGAGCCAAATACCTCGACTCGCTGATCGTATCCATATACCGCTTGGCGGCTGTTATCTATGACGCCGATTGCTCCATTTTCAAAACTCAACGTCACAATAGCCGTATCCACATCGCTGTGTTCCGCAAAAACAGGATGAATTAGCACATTGCCCTGGGCATAGACTTCCTCCACCTCACTCCCGGACAAATACCGGGCCATGTCGAAATCATGGATCATCATATCCATGAAGATTCCGCCAGACACCCTAATGTACTCCGCTGGCGGCAGACTCGGGTCACGAGAAGTGATTTTGATAATATGCGGATCACCAATCGTTCCCTCCTGCACATGTGCACGTACCCGTTTGAAGTTATGATCGAAGCGACGATTGAATCCGATTTGCAGCTTTACTCCAGCCTTCTGCACGGCTGCAACAGCTGCCTGAGTCTGATGAAGATCCATACTGACCGGCTTCTCGCAAAAAATGTGTTTGCCCGCCTGGGCTGCCTGTTCAATCAGTGGTACATGCGTATCTGTTGAGGAACAGATCAGCACTGCATCCACATTTGGCATGGCGATCAGCTGGCTGCTATCTGTCGTTACCACCGGGATGCCACGGCTGGAAGCCCACTCCTCCAGCTCGGGTCCTGCAAACAAATCACTGATGCCAACAATCTCGGCATGCGGGTTGCGCAGGAGATTGTCCGCATGAATTTTACCGATACGACCAGCGCCGATAATGCCAATTCTCACTTTATCCTTGCCCATTCCGTTATCCTCCCTGTATGTGTCCATGTGGACTCAACGTTCTTCCAGTGGCTGGTATGCCCTGAGTGACTACCAGCGTGCAGTAACCATCTTTTTGCGAGTATAAAATTCAACGCCGTCTGTACCGTTGGCATGCAGATCACCGTAGAAGGATTTCTTCCAGCCGGAAAAAGGGAAGAATGCCATTGGCGCAGGTACGCCCAGGTTAATGCCCAGCATGCCTGCATCAATCGTTTCACGGAATTGGCGCATGCTTGCTCCACCGCGGGTGAACAGGCAAGCTCCGTTGGCAAAGTCGGAACGGTTGGCCAATTCCACTGCTTCCTCCAGCGTAGCTACCCTCGCTACCGAGAGCACCGGTGCAAAAATCTCGTCCTTCCAGATCTTCATAGTGCTCTGCACCTCATCAAATACCGTCGGACCAACGAAATAACCAGACTTACCTGTCGCTTCATCTTTGCGACCATCCCGGATCAGAGCAGCGCCTTCCTGTTCTCCGGATTCAATGTAACTAAGTGTACGTTCCTTATGTGGACCACGAATGACAGGACCCAAGAACACCCCTTCATCCATGCCGTTACCAATCGTGATACGATCTGCTGCTTCCACCAGCTTTTGCACCAGCGTGTCTGCAACATCGCCGACTGCGACAACAACCGAGCAGGCCATACAGCGTTCTCCGGCTGAGCCGAAGGCTGCACTGGTGATTTCTTTCACTGTCAGGTCGAGATCGGCGTCCGGCATAACGATCGAGTGATTTTTGGCACCAGCAAGCGCCTGTACCCGTTTGCCATGTGCGGATGCGGTAGTGTAAACATATTCAGCCACAGGCTGTGATCCGACAAAAGAGATGGCTTGAACATCCTTGTGTTCAAGCAGTCCATTCACGACGTCATGTGCACCGTGAACGATATTGAGCACGCCGTCCGGGAGCCCTGCTTCCTTGAACAGCTCAGCCAGACGGCCTGCCAGCAGCGGTGTGCGCTCGGACGGTTTCAGGACAAAGGTGTTGCCGCACGCAATCGCCAGCGGGAACATCCAGCACGGTACCATCATCGGGAAGTTGAAGGGGGTTATTCCCCCAATTACACCGATCGGATACCGATACATGCCTGACTCCAGCCCAGTGGCGATGTCGGGCAGCTGTTTGCCCATCATCAGGTTCGGGGCGCCTGCCGCGAATTCGACGCATTCGATGCCACGCTGCACTTCGCCGTAGGCTTCCGCGTAGCTTTTACCGTTCTCCAGCGTAACCAGCCGGGCAAGTTCTTCCCAGTGCTCCACCAGCAGCTGCTGGTAGCGGAACAGAATCCGTGCACGGCGGGGAACCGGTGTGCCACTCCAGGACGGGAACGCCTCCCGTGCCGTCTGGACGGCCAAATCCACATCCGCCTGTTCAGACAGCGGTACGTGTGCAATGACCTCTTCCGTAGCCGGATTTACGACCGGCTCCGTACGGGTTGCCGCCGGGGTCACCCAGGCACCCCCGATCCAGTTTTGAACCATTGTCGCCGTTACTGACGCTTCCGAAATTCCTTTTCCCATAGCCCTGTCTCCCTTCGCTTATATGTGCGTTGCGTCGAATCACTCCATGTACTCCAAGTACTTCAACACGCTTCAAGACACCGTAATTTCGCCCCGATTGCAGCGTTCGATATAGTCATTCACTTGTTCCACCGTTGGCATCGCATCCGAGCAGCTGTGGCTGGAGATAACGATACATGCTGCCGCACTGCCAAACGCCATGCTGCGTTCAATCGTCCATCCCTGCATCAACCCATACAGGAATCCCGCCGCGTAGGAATCACCTGCTCCAAACGTCTTCACCACACGCGCAGGGTAGCTGTCCGCTTGATGAGATAGCCCTTCACCTGTATAGGCAATAGAGCCTTCCTTGCCATGTTTGATGACGACAATTTTAGCTGAGAAATCAAACCATTTTTGCGCGGTCACCTGATCGCTATGGTCTGGATTATGGTCAAACGTCTCCATCATGTCGAACTCTTCACGTGTGCCCAGGATGATATCGCATTTCTCGGCAGCGAGGTTATAATAGACCGCCGTCTCTTCGGCTGATGTCCATGTGTAAGGACGATAGTCCAGATCAAACACAATGATTGTGCCATGCTTTTTCGCATACGCCAGCGCCTGGAATACCGCTTCACGAGATGGACTCTGGGCGAGGGCTGTGCCTGAAATGAGCAAAACTTTGGAGTCGGCAATCAGCTGTTCCTGCACCTCTCTCGACTGCAATAGCAGATCAGCCACGTGGTCACGGTACATTAGAATGCTGCAATCGGTTGGACTTTTGATCTCGGTAAAAGCAAGTCCTGTCACCGCTCCGGTATCGTCCGTTACCACATTTGACGTATCGATCCCGTTCCGCTCCAGATAATTGTTGATGAACCTGCCCATCTGGTCATTCGCGATTTTGCCGATAAATGCCGTTTCCATACCGAGCCTGGACATGCCAATCGTGATATTAGCCGGAGATCCGCCCACATACTTCGTAAAGGTCATCGTCTCTTCCATCGGGCGATTGATCTCATTGGCATTCAAGTCGATGCACAGACGGCCAATCGCGGTGAAATCCATCTTCCTGGAATCAGGAAAGGATACGTAAGTCATTGTATTTGAACCCCTTTCTGTGATGGGATTTTGAATGATACATTTATCAAACTCACACTTATAATCTGGTTTACCTCATGGTACGGCTCTCTCCTGATGGCCATGACTTTATCAGCTGTGCTGGTATAAGGACTCCATATATTGCAACGATCGCCGCGCATACTCATACGGATTATGAATCGCAGGGTCCTGTTCCCCTTCAAGCATCGCCCAGCCATCATACCCCCGTGTGACCAACTCCTGCAGAATCGGTGCAAAATCAATACATCCATCTCCGGGAACCGTAAATACCCCTTTACGAATACAGCCCACAAAATCAGACTGTTCCGCCCGTGCTTCCTCCAGCACTTGAGGACGAATATCCTTTAGATGAATATAGGCAATCCTGTCATAATGCTTGCGTAGGAGAGCTAACGGGTCAGCTCCACCGTAGTAAGCATGACCTGTGTCATAGAGCAAATAAACAAGAGATGGGTCTGTCAGTTCCATCAATTTATTAATCTCATCCGGTTGCTCAACAACGGTACCTCCATGGTGATGGTACGTCAGCTTCAACCCGTGCTCACGGGCGATGGCACCTGCTTCGTTCAGCCCCTCAGCAAAGATGTGCCATTCCGATTCACGGAGTCTTTGCACTTCTTTTTCATGCGGTGTCCGCCTTGGATCAAAATGCAGGGAGCCACCTACTTCCGCCGTGCTAATCACCGTGCTGCCCATCGATTGCAGAAACTCCGCGTGTCTGCGATAGCTGTCCAGCTCAGACTGACGATACGCCAGGTCGGAGAACAATACCGATTTCCACTGGGAGACGAGGCGTATATTGCGCTTGCCCAACTCCTCCCGCAATGTGTCTGGATCCGTAGGATATTTGCGTCCCATTTCCGTACCTGTCAGGCCAAGTCGCTGAATGTCATCCAGAATCTGTTCACATGTTGTTGCATCACCATGCTCCTTTACATCCTCTCCGACCCAGTTGATCGGATGAATTCCGAGCTGAAATGGCAGCTTGTTCATGGCTCCACGTCTCCTTTTGTGGTTCAACATTTTTGCATCATTCGATTTAACGCGCGCATTCCTATATATCATGCTGATTGAAAGTTACTCTTTGGATTGATGATATGCTCAATTAAATGAGTCTAGCTTTGGCACGGTTTGCCTGCATCGCGTGGTGAGCCGTTACCACCTTTTCCTCGTTGGATACTTCTGGTACGCCCACATTCCACCAGGACTCGTATCCGCCTGCATTGGTTCCGGGCACGACTGGAATTTCGATCAGTGTAGTCACGGTCTCATTCCGGGCATCTCTGATCGCCTGCTCCAATTGTTCCGTCGTCTCTGCCTTATAGGCTTTGGCTCCAAGGCTGCGGGCATGGGCTGCAAAATCCATAGGCATGTAATCCCCGGTCAGTCGTCCGCTCTCCGATTCCCGATAGCGGAACTCGTTGCCGAAACCGTCACTTCCATGCTCCCGTTGCAAATTATGAATACACTGAAATCCGTTGTTGTTGAATAGTAAAATGGTTATCTTCTTCTGTTCCTGCAAGCTCGTCACCAGTTCAGAATGCAGCATTAGGTAACTACCGTCACCCACCATGGCATACACTTCACGATCCGGTTCGGCAAGAGCTGCCCCGAATGCCCCGCTCACCTCATAGCCCATACAGGAGAAACCGTACTCCATGTGGTATGTTTTCGGTGCAGACGCGCGCCACAGACGGTGCAAGTCTCCAGGCAAACTTCCCGCCGCACACACAATGACGGAAGAAGGATCAATGGTCCGATTAATAACACCGACCGCACTCGTCTGCGCGAGTCCTGCCTCATGTAGCAGTCCGTAGAGTCGATCTACCTCGGCGTTCCACTCATCCCGAAGGTCGGCGATTTCAGATGTTCCGTAACCACTGTGATACTGCCGTCCCTGTAAAGCCGTTTGCAGAGCTTGCAGACCTTCCCTTGCATCAGCTAGAATCGCTTCCCCACCCAATTTGGCGGCATCCATGCCGTTCAGGTTAATATTGATGAAAGCCGCTTCGGGATGCTGAAAAGCAGACCGGGACGCCGTCGTAAAATCCGAGAAACGGGTGCCGACGCCGATTACCACTTCCGCTTCTCTAGCAAGCCTGTTGGCAGCCAGCGAGCCGGTAACACCGATGGCTCCCACATTAAGTGGGTGGTCCCATGCCAAGGCACTCTTGCCAGCCTGCGTCTCGGCAACCGGAATGCCAAATGCCTCGGCGAATTCAGCCAGCTGTGTGGATGCCTCGGCATACAACACGCCGCCGCCTGCTACGATCAGCGGCTTCCTGCCACGGGCAATCTGCTGCGCTGCCCGTTCAATTGCCGCCTGGACCGGGGGACGACGGTCCAGGTAATGCACCTTGCGGGCAAAGAACGATTCAGGGTAATCGTACGCCTCTGCCTGCACATCCTGCGGCAGTGCCAGCGTTACCGCGCCCGTTTCCGCTGGGTCCATCAGCACGCGCATCGCCTGTGTGGCAGCAATCATCAACTGTTCGGGACGCACGATGCGATCCCAGTATTTGCTGACCGCTTTGAACGGATCAGTGGCTGAAATCGTATAATCGCCGCTTACCTCCAGTTGTTGCAGCACGGGATCTGGTTCACGCGTGGCAAAGTTATCACCCGGAAGCAGTAAAACGGGAATACGATTGACCGTTGCCGTTGCCGCTGCGGTAATCATGTTCAGTGCTCCTGGTCCGATGGATGTTGTGCAGGCATAAATCTGTCTACGGTTCTTCTGCTTGGCATAGGCTGCTGCAGTATGTACCATGCCTTGTTCATTTTTACCCTGCATATACGTCAAACTTCCAGAACTACGTTCCAGTGCCTCTCCAATACCAGTTACGTTGCCGTGACCGAAAATGCCAATAACGCCTTTCACAAACTTGGTTTCCACCCCATCAACGGAAATATATTGCTGATCCAGATATCGGAGCAGAGCCTGAGCCATCGTCAGTCTAATGGTTGTCATGGAATGATCATCTCCCTTCCCTTTACGGGTTAAGCGCTTAATCTACGTTAAGTTTAAGCGCCTTACCCCTATAGGTTAAGCGCTTAATTGATATAGTATTACAGGCTGAAGGATTAGGCAAGATATTTTTGTAAGCGTTTTACAAAATGGCAAATAAACATAGCTTTATCACTGTGGGTGTTGTGTATTATCCTACTGTTCATAAGCTATGATCCGATAAGTTACTAACATTGAACTATGTATTCGAAATCTGATGGAAACGTAAAAAAATACAAAAAAAAGAGATGGCAGAAACCATCTCTTTTTTGCATTTCTATAAAGCGGGTGATGGGAATCGAACCCACGCTATTAGCTTGGAAGGCTAAAGTTCTACCATTGAACTACACCCGCATGTAAAAATCGGGATGACACGATTTGAACATGCGACCCCCTGGTCCCAAACCAGGTGCTCTACCAAGCTGAGCTACATCCCGTTATCTATACCGGCGAGAGGACTCGAACCTCCACGGTTTCCCACTCGATTTTGAGTCGAGCGCGTCTGCCATTCCGCCACGCCGGCATATGAAGTTATAAATGGCGCGCCCTGAGAGATTCGAACTCCCGGCCTTTTGATTCGTAGTCAAACGCTCTATCCAGCTGAGCTAAGGGCGCAAAATATTGGAGCGGAAGACGGGAATCGAACCCGCGACCCTCGCCTTGGCAAGGCGATGCTCTACCGCTGAGCCACTTCCGCATATAAGGGATGCGCGTGGAGGGACTTGAACCCCCACGTCAAAGACGCTAGATCCTAAGTCTAGTGCGTCTGCCAATTCCGCCACACGCGCATATAATGGTGAGTCATGAAGGGCTCGAACCTTCGACACCCTGATTAAAAGTCAGGTGCTCTACCAACTGAGCTAATGACTCGAAAAACTGGTGGAGGATGATGGATTCGAACCACCGAACCCGTACGGGAGCAGATTTACAGTCTGATGCGTTTGGCCGCTTCGCTAATCCTCCAGGATTACATGGTGCCGGCGAGAGGACTTGAACCCCCAACCTACTGATTACAAGTCAGTTGCTCTACCAGTTGAGCTACACCGGCATATTAAGTTGTGATAAATGGTGGCTCGGGACGGAATCGAACCGCCGACACGAGGATTTTCAGTCCTCTGCTCTACCGACTGAGCTACCGAGCCTTAATGAAGTTTAACCTTGGAACGTTACACTTTATCTAGGGCGTTCGGTGCCATATAGCAGATTAAGTGTGAACAAATTCCTCATATAAAGATTAAAATGGCGGAACCGACGGGATTCGAACCCGCGATCTCCTGCGTGACAGGCAGGCATGTTAGGCCAACTACACCACGGTTCCAGATCACTTTCTTCAGAGAAAGTATAATTGCGGGGGCAGGATTTGAACCTGCGGCCTTCGGGTTATGAGCCCGACGAGCTACCGGGCTGCTCCACCCCGCGTCGTTATTAAAAGTTATATGGTGGAGGCTGAGGGGATCGAACCCCCGACCCTCTGCTTGTAAGGCAGATGCTCTCCCAGCTGAGCTAAGCCTCCATATATATGACCCGTAGGGGATACTCTAACTTCGCTTGAGACGGCGAAGCCATTGCTAACGAGGCTTATCCTCCGACGAACCTTTGGGATTCTCATCCCTTTTTTAAGCTAATAAATATAGCAATGACCCGTAGGGGATTCGAACCCCTGTTACCTCCGTGAAAGGGAGGTGTCTTAACCCCTTGACCAACGGGCCTTAATGGCTCCCCGAACAGGACTCGAACCTGTGACAACTCGATTAACAGTCGAGTGCTCTACCAACTGAGCTATCAGGGAATGGTGGAGCCAAGCGGGATCGAACCGCTGACCTCCTGCTTGCAAGGCAGGCGCTCTCCCAGCTGAGCTATGGCCCCATACACTTTAGTCTATCTGGTATTACTATGGGCCCTGGTGGACTCGAACCACCGGCCTCACCCTTATCAGAGGTGCGCTCTAACCAACTGAGCTAAGGGCCCGTATGAAAAATCGAAAAAAAATACCCCAATGGGGTTTCGCTTGGCGGCGTCCTACTCTCCCAGGACCCTGCGGTCCAAGTACCATCGGCGCTAGAGGGCTTAACGGTCGTGTTCGGGATGGGTACGTGTGGAACCCCTCCGCCATCGCCACCAAACGCATAGCTTAGCTTACATCTCAGAGTTTATTCTCTGAAAACTAGATCCGAAACGAAATGTGCGATTTACAACTTGCATATTGGATAAGCCCTCGACCGATTAGTACTGGTCAGCTCCATGCATTGCTGCACTTCCACCCCCAGCCTATCTACCTCGTCGTCTTCAAGGGGTCTTACATACTGGGAAATCTCATCTTGAGGGGGGCTTCACGCTTAGATGCTTTCAGCGCTTATCCCTTCCGTACATAGCTACCCAGCGGTGCTCCTGGCGGAACAACTGGTACACCAGCGGTACGTCCATCCCGGTCCTCTCGTACTAAGGACAGCTCCTCTCAAATTTCCTACGCCCACGACAGATAGGGACCGAACTGTCTCACGACGTTCTGAACCCAGCTCGCGTACCGCTTTAATGGGCGAACAGCCCAACCCTTGGGACCTACTTCAGCCCCAGGATGCGATGAGCCGACATCGAGGTGCCAAACCTCCCCGTCGATGTGGACTCTTGGGGGAGATAAGCCTGTTATCCCCAGGGTAGCTTTTATCCGTTGAGCGATGGCCCTTCCATGCGGTACCACCGGATCACTAAGCCCGACTTTCGTCCCTGCTCGACTTGTAGGTCTCGCAGTCAAGCTCCCTTATGCCTTTGCACTCTTCGAATGATTTCCAACCATTCTGAGGGAACCTTTGGGCGCCTCCGTTACTCTTTAGGAGGCGACCGCCCCAGTCAAACTGCCCACCTGACACTGTCCCCGCACCGGATTACGGTACCAGGTTAGAACCTAGATACGATCAGGGTGGTATCCCAACGGTGCCTCCACACAAGCTGGCGCTCATGCTTCAAAGGCTCCCACCTATCCTGTACAGATCGTACCCAAATTCAATATCAAGCTGCAGTAAAGCTCCATGGGGTCTTTCCGTCTTGTCGCGGGTAACCTGCATCTTCACAGGTATTAAAATTTCACCGGATCTCTCGTTGAGACAGCGCCCAAGTCGTTACGCCATTCGTGCGGGTCAGAATTTACCTGACAAGGAATTTCGCTACCTTAGGACCGTTATAGTTACGGCCGCCGTTTACTGGGGCTTCGGTTCACAGCTTCGGATTGCTCCTAACCGCTCCCCTTAACCTTCCAGCACCGGGCAGGCGTCAGCCCGTATACTTCGCCTTACGGCTTCGCACAGACCTGTGTTTTTGCTAAACAGTCGCTTGGGCCTTTTCACTGCGGCCCCCTCGTGCTATTCACACTACCGGGGCACCCCTTCTCCCGAAGTTACGGGGTCATTTTGCCGAGTTCCTTAACGAGAGTTCTTCCGCGCGCCTTAGAATTCTCTTCTCGCCTACCTGTGTCGGTTTGCGGTACGGGCACCATCACCTGGCTAGAGGCTTTTCTTGGCAGTGTGAGATCATGACCTTCGCTACTATAATTTTCGCTCCCCATTACAGCCCAGCCTTAATGATGTGCGGATTTGCCTACACATCAGCCTCACTGCTTAGACGGACATCCATCAGTCCGCGTCACTACCCTGCTGCGTCCCCCCATTGCTCATAACGGCTTACGGTGGTACAGGAATTTCGACCTGTTGTCCTTCGACTACGCCTTTCGGCCTCGCCTTAGGTCCCGACTTACCCTGAGCGGACGAGCCTTCCTCAGGAACCCTTAGGCTTTCGGCGGATCAGATTCTCACTGATCTTTTCGTTACTCATACCGGCATTCTCACTTGTATAATGTCCAGCGCTCCTTACGGTACACCTTCAACCCTTATACAACGCTCCCCTACCCCTGATGCAAAGCATCAAGCCATAGCTTCGGTGGTGTGTTTAGCCCCGTTACATTTTCGGCGCAGAGTCACTCGACCAGTGAGCTATTACGCACTCTTTCAATGGTGGCTGCTTCTAAGCCAACATCCTGGTTGTCTGTGCAACTCCACATCCTTTCCCACTTAACACACACTTGGGGACCTTAGCTGATGGTCTGGGCTGTTTCCCTTTTGACAATGGATCTTAGCACTCACTGTCTGACTCCCGGAAGTAAGTCTATGGCATTCGGAGTTTGACTGAGCTTGGTAACCCTTGCGGGCCCCGCACCCAATCAGTGCTCTACCTCCACGACTCTGTTTTCCGAGGCTAGCCCTAAAGCTATTTCGGGGAGAACCAGCTATCTCCGAGTTCGATTGGAATTTCTCCGCTACCCCCACCTCATCCCCGCACTTTTCAACGTGCGTGGGTTCGGGCCTCCAGTGCGTGTTACCGCACCTTCACCCTGGACAGGGGTAGATCACCCGGTTTCGGGTCTACGTCCACGTACTACATCGCCCTATTCAGACTCGCTTTCGCTGCGGCTCCGGCTCTTCACCTTAACCTTGCACGGGAACGTAACTCGCCGGTTCATTCTACAAAAGGCACGCCATCACCCCTAAAACGGGCTCTGACTTTTTGTAAGCACACGGTTTCAGGTTCTATTTCACTCCCCTTCCGGGGTGCTTTTCACCTTTCCCTCACGGTACTGCTTCACTATCGGTCGCTAGGAAGTATTTAGCCTTGGCAGATGGTCCTGCCGGATTCATACGGGGTTTCACGTGCCCCGCACTACTCGGGATACATCTCGGAGAGAGCCAACTTTCAACTACAGGGCTTTTACCTTCTTTGGCGGGCCTTTCCAGACCTCTTCGTTTAACCGGCTCCTTTGTAACTCCATGTGAGATGTCCCACAACCCCAAAGAGCAAGCTCTCTGGTTTGGGCTTCTCCGCGTTCGCTCGCCGCTACTGACGGAATCACTATTGTTTTCTCTTCCTCAAGGTACTTAGATGTTTCAGTTCCCCTGGTATGCCTCTACATAACCTATGTATTCAGTTATGAGTAACTGGAAATTACCCCAGCTGGGTTTCCCCATTCGGACACCCCCGGATCAAAGCTTGCTTACAGCTCCCCGAGGCAGTTTCGTTGTTCGCCACGTCCTTCATCGGCTCCTAGCGCCTAGGCATCCTCCGTGTGCTCTTAGTAGCTTAACCAATTGCTCAGATGAGCAAATGCAATCTACCGTTTTTATTGAAACTTGTTTACACAAGTTCAGCTTAAAAAGGAATGTTCTAATTCGCAATTTTCGTTTCGATATCTAGTTTTCAAAGAACAAGCTCCATGCAAAAGCAAGCTGTTTGAGAGTTTGAGCTCTCAAAACTGAGCAACGAGTGAGTAACTAGCCAACCTGGCTAGATTTTGTATTTGAATGTTTCCACTCGGGAAACGATTCTCCATAGAAAGGAGGTGATCCAGCCGCACCTTCCGATACGGCTACCTTGTTACGACTTCACCCCAATCATCTATCCCACCTTCGGCGGCTGGCTCCTTGCGGTTACCCCACCGACTTCGGGTGTTATAAACTCTCGTGGTGTGACGGGCGGTGTGTACAAGACCCGGGAACGTATTCACCGCGGCATGCTGATCCGCGATTACTAGCAATTCCGACTTCATGCAGGCGAGTTGCAGCCTGCAATCCGAACTGAGACCGGCTTTTTAGGATTCGTTCCACCTCGCGGCTTCACAGCCCGTTGTACCGGCCATTGTAGTACGTGTGTAGCCCAGGTCATAAGGGGCATGATGATTTGACGTCATCCCCACCTTCCTCCGGTTTGTCACCGGCAGTCACCTTAGAGTGCCCATCCGAAATGCTGGCAACTAAGATCAAGGGTTGCGCTCGTTGCGGGACTTAACCCAACATCTCACGACACGAGCTGACGACAACCATGCACCACCTGTCTCCTCTGTCCCGAAGGAAAGATACATCTCTGTACCGGTCAGAGGGATGTCAAGACCTGGTAAGGTTCTTCGCGTTGCTTCGAATTAAACCACATACTCCACTGCTTGTGCGGGTCCCCGTCAATTCCTTTGAGTTTCAGTCTTGCGACCGTACTCCCCAGGCGGAGTGCTTAATGTGTTAACTTCGGCACCAAGGGTATCGAAACCCCTAACACCTAGCACTCATCGTTTACGGCGTGGACTACCAGGGTATCTAATCCTGTTTGCTCCCCACGCTTTCGCGCCTCAGCGTCAGTTACAGCCCAGAGAGTCGCCTTCGCCACTGGTGTTCCTCCACATATCTACGCATTTCACCGCTACACGTGGAATTCCACTCTCCTCTTCTGCACTCAAGTCACCCAGTTTCCAGTGCGATCCGGGGTTGAGCCCCGGGATTAAACACCAGACTTAAATGACCGCCTGCGCGCGCTTTACGCCCAATAATTCCGGACAACGCTTGCCCCCTACGTATTACCGCGGCTGCTGGCACGTAGTTAGCCGGGGCTTTCTTCTCAGGTACCGTCACCTTGAGAGCAGTTACTCTCCCAAGCGTTCTTCCCTGGCAACAGAGCTTTACGATCCGAAAACCTTCATCACTCACGCGGCATTGCTCCGTCAGGCTTTCGCCCATTGCGGAAGATTCCCTACTGCTGCCTCCCGTAGGAGTCTGGGCCGTGTCTCAGTCCCAGTGTGGCCGATCACCCTCTCAGGTCGGCTACGCATCGTCGCCTTGGTGAGCCGTTACCCCACCAACTAGCTAATGCGCCGCAGGCCCATCCCCAAGTGACAGATTGCTCCGTCTTTCCAGTTCTCTTCAGGAGAAGAAAACAACTATTCGGTATTAGCTACCGTTTCCGGTAGTTGTCCCAAGCTTGAGGGCAGGTTGCCTACGTGTTACTCACCCGTCCGCCGCTAACCATCAGAGAAGCAAGCTTCTCTTCAAGTCCGCTCGACTTGCATGTATTAGGCATGCCGCCAGCGTTCGTCCTGAGCCAGGATCAAACTCTCCAATAAAGTATTGAAAAGAGCGATAAGCTCATTTTGAAACTGACGAGATTAAAAATCTCATTTTATGCTCCAGTCGATCCAAGCCAAGGCTTGTCTCAAACTTTCGCGTTCATTCTGCAAGCAGAATGTTTACTCACTCGTTGTTCAGTTTTCAAAGATCAAACTTTTTTCATTGCCGTGTGTTGTTCACCTCAGCAACTTTTATATCTTATCACATCCGAACCAACTTTGCAAGCTCTTTTTTTAAGTTTCTTTCGAAGCTTATTTGTTTCGCTTGCCGCACCGTGTTTCTCGTGTTTTCTTGGCCGGAATTAGAATATACCATGTACAAAAATAAATTGCAACCCTTATTTAATATTTATCTATCTCCGTTTGATGAGAACAATAGAACCATTTTATTCCCCTTCTATCTATAATGAATCATTGTCTTGAAATCAGACCCTATCTGCTACACTCATATAGATATGATAATGTTAAACTTCATTAACGTATAGATAGAGGATAATAGTTACTGTTCATAGTAAACTGACATTCTTTTCGTCTTGAAGAAACACTAACTAGCAGCTAATGGGATACTTAGTTTTGTACCGCACATATCCATTAGTCTCTATAGTAATATATGAATTCAGATTTTAAGAAACCTACATCTACTAGATATTAACTCTCTCCATAATAGATAGGAGTTACTCTAGTATCTACTCTTTCATATTTACATATTGAAACAATAAAGGGATCAGCGTATATTTGCTAGCCAACTTCTCACCACCCCTTCTCTCCTCAGCCCCTGAACCTTCCCATCATAACTGTATCGTAATACCGACCGTCCGCATGTCGCCGATCCTTTTTCAAAGTTCCCTCTATCTCGAAGCCCATTCTTCTGTAAAGCTCCATCGCTTTATCGTTCGTCCCCACCACGTTTAAGGTCATCTTCTCAATTCCATTCGTATCTGCCCAATCTATCGATAGTTCGAGTAATCTCTTGCCGATCCCGTAACCCCAGAACTCTTTCGTTATGCAAACGCCAAATTCAACCTTATGAGAAAATCGCTTTAGATCGACTCCCTCACATCTGGAATACCCAACGATTTGTTCTTTTACAATAGTAACGAGAAACAAGTTTCTCTCTTTCTCCGAGTCCAACCGAATTATTTGTTCAAACCCCGCTGGATCAATAAAGCCTTCACCTTGCTCACGATCCATATACTCGGTTTCTCCATCCATCTGTACACGAAGTGATGACAATGCTTCAGCATCCTTTTCCATTGCAGACCTAATCGTATAGATCAATCCTTTTACATTAAACTCCTGTTGATTGATGATCATACGCCATAATCCCTCCATTCTATTTTATTTTGCATATCCTATTCATGGCTCTACCCCACCTCAGACGGACTCTTGCCCGTAAGCATCTTGAACACCTGACTGAAATACGTCGCGTTGCGGAACCCTGTCATCTCGCTAACTTCGTAGACCATGTAATGCCCTGACTGTAGTAGCTCCAACGCACGTTGAATCCGATACCCGTTTACATAACTCACAAAGTTCTCTCCGGTCACTCTCTTGAACAGCTGACTCAAATATTTGGGGTGTACAAACAGTCCCTTGGCAATAGCTTCAAAACTGATTTCTTCAGCATAATGCATTTCAACGTACTGTTTCACCTGCTCCACTAGTTTATTGCTTTTTTTCTCGCCCATTTCTTTACGTATGTGTTCCATCCAGTTTCGAATAATACCATCCATCCAGCATATCAGATCCTGCATCCCATATTTCGATTGAATTTCCCGCAAAAAATGGCTCATCGCGAGCGGTGGTACCAGCATGGGATAAGGTCGGTTCCAACTATGAATTAACGTGTCGAACAGGCTCACGGCCACAACCTGCACATCCTGAATACTGGTACCACCCCCTTCGTCCAGCAGATTGCGAAGCTGAACCCATACCTCCTCTGCCAGATCAGTTCTCATATCTGCCCATGACTCACTCCATTGTCGCAGCAATAGCGAGTAATCCGTTGCGCTCGGCGTTAAAGCATCGGATGAATCATATCGATATACACGGCTCCCGCCCTGAAACTCTGCTTTCTCCAGCGCCTCTCTGCTCTCCAGATAGGAGTCCATCACTTCGCATAATTGAACTTTGGACGTTCCAATACCTGCGCTCATTTCGATCTTGAGATACGTAAAAATCTGATCAATCATCCTTTCAACTATCGACTCAAATTGTTCTAGCGGGTCCTTCTCGTCAAATAGAAGCAGCACAAACACCTGATCCGAGTAATCCACGATCTCCACCTGGCAGTCGTTTATTTGCGTAGCCTGCTCTTTGACGGTCTCCTGAATAATATCTGCTGCCCCATACCTTAACAGCTGCCAGTCCCGTTCTTTCATCCTTGTCAGAAATGCAGGCCGATACAACTGCAGACTGATGGCACGCACTTGAGAGGGTATGCGAATGCCCACATAATCCATACGTTCCGCAGGCAATTCCTCTTCCCGATAGCGCGTGGTTAACAGCTCGTGGAGAAACAATTTGCGAAGATAGGGAACCACCCGCCCAATTTCCTGTTTGTACGTCTGCTCCAGCTGCTCACGCCGCTCACGCACATCCTCTTCCAGTAACACCTCACGCAGAACAGACTCAATCTCCTCCACTTCCGCAGGCTTTAGCAAAAAATGATTCACGCCCCAGCGCATGGCCGCCCGGGCATTCTCGAATTCGTCATATCCGCTAAGAATGATAATCGGCAGATGGGGATAGTCCCGTCGCAACGCCTGCGTGACCTCAAGTCCTGTCATTCCTGGCAAATAGACGTCAGTCATCACAAGATCAGGGCGCAGCTGTTGGAACATCTCCAGTGCGTCCATACCGTTGGAAGCTGTTCCTGCAATGCGGAGGCCAATGGATGGCCAATCAATATGGTCGGTCAATGCTTTTACAATATGCGGGTCATCGTCTACGAGCATAATGGTCTTCATTCATTTTCACCGCCCAGCCATAAGTTTAATTGTTCTTCCGTCTCAATACGCGGCAGCGTAACGGTCACTTCTACCCCTCCTAATTCACCTGCGCATATATCAACGCCGTACCCAGTGCCACAATACAGTTGGATACGTTGATGTACATTTCGTATACCAATGCCAGTCGTCTCCTCCAACTTCCAGCCCTCAGGCAAGCCCTGTCCGTTATCCTTTAAGCAAATGATGATTTTGGATGGTGGAACGTTGCTCTCAGATTCCCGCATATCCACCTGTATGCGAAGTTGTCCTTCCTTCGGCTGCCCATGCATGACCGCATTTTCGATAAAGGGCTGCAAAATGATTTTGGGAATGTAACAGCCTCGCACTCTCGGATCAATCTGTTCCTGATAATCAATGGAGAATGGCAGCCGCTCTGACTGAATGCTGACGTAACAACGAGCATGCTCCAACTCATCCCGTACCCGGATGAATAATCTGCCACCGCTCAATCCAATACGCAGCAGTTTGCTGAGTTGTACAATCATGCGGCTGATGTCCTTGGCCTCATAATCGAGAGCACGCCAGTGGATCATGTCGAGTGTGTTGTAAAGAAAATGCGGTTTGATTTGCGCCTCCAGTAAACCGGTCTGTGCTTCACGCTTCGCTCGGCTCTCTTCCTTGACCTGCTCCATCAACTCCGTCAATTGTGATGCCATATGGTTGAATCCATACGCCAAATGGGCATATTCCTCGGTAAACGAAAGCTGAACCCGGGTATTGAAATCCCCCTTCTCCAGTTGCCTCATCCGCTTGATCAGCTGACGTAAAGGACGAACAATCCGCCAAACGAACAGATAAGCAAGTACCGCAGAAAATAGTAATCCCAGCACAGCTATTCCAAGGACCTGCCATCCGGCCTGCCTCACAGGAGATAATAGTGTGTGAACAGGGATGGTCTGAACCAATCGCCACTGAAGCATGGCAGGTCTTGAATACAGAACCAGCTGCGCTCCGCCAGGCTTGCCGGAAACCACTTCAAATCCGTCCTCCCCATGTTCAACATGCTCCTGAATCCATGCACGATCGACGACTGGTTCGCTTTCCACAGCAGCAGCTGCATTAGTAGATACATTAATAGAAGGAAAAATTTCCGAGGCTCCATGAATTGAGCTCGAACCCTCACTAGGATTCACCTCTAAATTGTCATCGCCCATCTGCATGACGACGTTGCCTGCGGTATCCACCAACAACACCTGTCCATCCAGCACCATCGGCATATCCGCAAATCTACGTACAATATCGGCGCGACTCAGGCGGATGAGCACGTAGGCTACCGTACCACCCCGGCTGTCAAAGATTCGTTGGGCGTATCCGATTAGCGATTGGCCTGATTCGTTTTCCCGCAGAGGTACCCAGGCCGCATCCGCATGCTCCAGTGCAGCAAACCATGAAGCACCGGCAATCTTATCCACTGAATAGATGCGATCGGCCATCGTGACTGTGACACCGTTGAAGGCATCCGTATACAGCTCGATCGAGGTAATACCTTCACTGACTACTACCGTATGATCCAGTATTTTGGACACCTCACGCCGTTGGTGGATCTGTGTCAGCCTTCCCGTTCCCTTCGTTTCAAGCAGATTCGACAGCTCACGGTTGCTCGCCAAGGAGTAAGCCGTTCCTGTAACACCTGTAATAAAATCAAACCCTCGGCGTGTACTCTCATTCAGAAGAGCAAGTCGTGCTTTGCTGATCTCGGTAAACGTGACGGCAGAGAACGACTGGTATGCCAGCCAAACAATAACCGAGACGAGCAGCAAGTTAAACGCAATAAAGCAAGTCACCATCAACGTGGAGAGCTTGCTTTGTTGCAGCTTATGATTTAGGAATAACGACAATCTTCGTTTCCGCATGGAATCAACTCGTTTCGTCTTGGAATTACCCTTTGAGCCCAGAGGTCGCGATTCCTTCCACGAAATACTTTTGACACACGATAAATACGATAAAACAAGGTGCCAGTGACAGCACTGACATCGCAAACATCGGCCCCCAATCGGATTGGGAACTGGAATCGAGGAATAGACGTAAGCCCAGCGGCACCGTATATTTGCTGACATCACTCAGATAAATCAACTGGCTGAAGAAGTCATCCCATGTCCACAAAAAGGTAAAGATCATCGTCGTCACCAGCGCAGGAAAGGCAAGCGGAATGATAATTTTGGTATAAATTCGTACAGGACCACATCCATCAATCGTCGCCGCTTCATCCAGCTCTTTGGGCAATCCCCGGAAGAACTGGACCATCAGGAAAATAAAGAAGGCATCGGTCGCCAGCCATTTTGGCACTACCAGCGGCAGATACGTATTCACCCATTCCAAATGGTTAAACAAAATATATTGAGGGATCAGCGTCACATGGTGTGGCAGCATGATCGTCATCAGCATTAAGCCAAAGCAAATCGCTTTGAACCGAAAATTCAATCTGGCAAAGGCATACGCCGCCATCGAGCAAGAGACGACATTGCCAAGCACAGCGCCCAGCGACAGGACGACCGAGTTGGTCAGAAAACGAGAGAAGGGATTGCCCTGAATTCCTGTCCAGCCATTGATGTAGTTTTGCCAGTTCCATTCTTGCGGCCAAAACCAAGTTTCGGTGAAAATCATATGTCCCGGTTTGAATGAACTGCCCAGCATCCAGAGCACCGGGTACAGCATGACAAAGGCAATGACCGAGATAAGTATATGTTTGGCGACTACCCACGCAGCAGAGTTTCGTTGTCCAATCATGATTTTCCACCATCCTCATAGTGCACCCACAGCTTGCTGCTGCGGAATACCAGCAATGTAAAGACACCGATCAGGATCACCAGCACCCAGGCCATGGCGGATGCATAACCCATCTGGAAGAACGAGAACCCTTTTTTGTACAGGTATAGAGAGTACATTAATGTTGAATTGACTGGCCCCCCGCTGCCGTTACTGATGACAAAAGCCTGAGTAAATGACTGGAAGGAGGTAATCAGCTGCATTACGAGATTAAAAAAGATAACCGGTGACAGAATCGGTAGTGTGATATAAAAGAATCTCCGGAGTGGGCCTGCTCCATCTACGGCGGAAGCTTCGTCATACTCAGGTGGAATCTGCTTTAATCCTGCCAGGAAAATAATCATCGACGATCCGAACTGCCATACCGACAACAGTACGATTGAATACAGGGCATATTTCGGGTTGGCGACCCAATCGGGTGCCTTAATGCCGACCATGGCAAGCACCCCATTGAGCAGACCGTCACCGCCCAGCATTTTGCGCCACAGCATTGCAATCGCGACACTGCCCCCGAGCAGGGTTGGGATGTAATACACCGTACGGTAAATGCCAAGCCCACGAATGCCCTTGTTCAACAACATCGCCACCAGCAGGGCAAAAACTAGCTTGATCGGTACGGAGACAGCGACATACGTAAATGTGACTTTGAGCGATTGGATAAACAGTTTATCCGATGTAAACATCGTGGTGTAGTTATCCAGACCGACCCAGGAAGGGGCGGCCAGGATACTGTAGTCGGTGAACGAAATGTATAAGGAAACGAGCATCGGCCCAAGTGTCAGAAACAATAAACCAACCAGCCATGGGGCCAGAAACAGAAGCGCTGCTCCATTATGGGCATATCTCCGTTTCACCCGCCGGGCTGTTACACGCTCGGCTCGTGCTTGACTGACCTGTGTTGTACTCATCTTCGCAACCTCCCCGCGGAATAAGAAGTCTGGAACCGTTCAAGTGTTATTGACTTGATGCAAGTGTCGCCTTGGCCCCTTCAATGAACTGGGCAATCACATCCGGTGTGTTGTCTTGACCAAAGGCGATCTGCTCGCTTGCACTCTTGAAGCTGGTATCCACTTCGGAAAATCCTTGCGGGTATGGCGGATCAATTTCACTGGAGTTTTTCGATACCACATCGATAAATTGGAAGATGGCTTGCTCCGCTTCTGGCAGCGTAGGCTGCATCTTCTCACGGATGCTGGCATTGACGGGTACTCCGCGCTCCGAGCCGAGTATGGCGGTTGCTTCGGGATCATTGACCATGAAGTCGATAAACATCGCCACTTCCTTCGGATGTTTCGTTTTGGCATAACCGGACAGGAACTGACCTGCTTTCAGGTATTCACCGATTTGCTTTTCACCCACACCGTGCGGAAGTACTTGTATCCCAAGCTTATGATCCTGGTTTTTGTTCACCTGCTGGAACGTCAGCAATTGGTTAGACCAGGCAAAGTCCATGGCGGCTGTACCAAGCGAGATCGGGCGTGTCTCCAGTGCATTCGTAGTGGATGCCGTCACTTCTGCAGAGGTAGCACCCCCGTTCTCACGAAGCGCCCCCCACATGTCAAACCATTGCTGAAGCTCCTCGCTGGTCGCTGTCAACGTCCCGCCATCAAATAGTCCCTTGCCTGTTTGCCGGATAAATACCTCAAACATGTTGGTCGTTCCCGATACATCCGCAGAACCGTAGAAACCGTCACCCTTCTCCTCTGCAATCTTGGCCGCTACGCCGCTAAAATCCTTCCAAGTCCAGCTTTCCTGCGGCTCCTCGATCCCAAGCTCCTGGAATACGGTCGCATCATAGATGACACCTGGCGCATTTACACCCAATGTAATCGCGTATAATTTATCGTCAATCGATCCGGCTTTGAGCATGCTCTTGTCATGGTCCTCTGTGCGCAGCTCTTTGCTCTCTGCGTATGGGGTCAGGTCAAGCAATGCACCACGCCGGGCAAAGTCGGTTAGAAAAGCGTAATCCATCTGTATGATATCCGGTGCATTTGAACCGGCTACCTGTGTGGTCAGCTTGTCAAAGTATCCGTCCCAACCGGAATATTCCGGCTTGATGGTAATGCCAGGGTGCTTCTCTTCAAACAGCTTAATCACTTTGGTCGTGAGATCATGGCGAGTCTGTGATCCCCACCAGGTCATACGAAGTTCAATTTTGTCGGAAGTGTCCCCTTCTTCACCTTCATTGGATGAGGCAGAAGGTGCTGATGATCCTCCGGAACAGGCTGTAGCGAACATTAACAGGGATAGGCAGAACAGGGTTACCCACTTTTTGGTATTCAACATGAATGAATTTCCTCCCCTTTTGCTTTATGGAATCGCTTACAAAAACTATTGTAACGGCCTATGGCTGCTCATGACATAAACAAAAGTAAGCTTTCCTGTCAAAAAAGTAAGGGGTTGGGACAAATGTCCATTCAATTGTCTTCAATATTCTTAGTGATTAAATAACCACCAGGAATGATACTCCCGGTGGTTATTCATATATACAGCATTCTTCGTGCGGCGTACTCTACCTCGCTCCATCTCAGCAGTGGTCATCCAGCCGTTTGCAATGAAACGTTAGAGTAGATATCATGTAAGATTTCGATCAAGGTATCCTGTAGTTTTACTGACACTTTCAGGATTGCGTCACAGCAGTTGATGACACCTTAGGCTGGGCCAGATGTTTCTTCATCTTCGCCACTTCAGTTCCTGCCAGCATCATAATGCCAATACCGTGATTGTCATTCGTTACCGTGAGCAGGTCCTTATTGTAATATTCTGCGGTAAAGGCATATCTCGAGCCACTGCACACACCATGTACATTACCCTGACGGTCAATCGCTTTACGGGTTAATCCGTTCCATGCCCGCTCAGCCGCTTCAATGTAACGTGCAGGTTGATATAACCAACCAAACCGTACTCCCCGTGCAAAACCATAAGCAAACATCGCTGTACAGGAGGCTTCCTGGTAGGTTTCCGAATCATTCAATACCTGATGCCACAATCCACCCTCTCCTTGCAGAGCTGCATATCCTTCACATAATTCATTAAAGAAGGCAATTAAAGCCGGGCGCTCCGAATGCTCTGCTGGCATAGCTTCTAATACCTCAGACAGTGAAAAGAGCGTCCATCCATTCCCCCGTCCCCACGGAATCTGTGTCGACTGTCCATATTTGAAATCGTATACGTGGGACATGATCTTGAATTCAGGCATGAACAGATACTTCCGATACAATAAAAATTGTCTGGCGGCTTCATCCAGTGCTGAATTATTTTCCGTCAGTCGGGCATACCGCACAAGAAACGGAGTGCTCATATAAAGGTCGTCTGCCCACATCGTATTCTCGGCAAATTCACCAATACACTCGCGGTAAAATGCACCGTCCTCCTGTCGTTCCAACCGAGTCAGCATAAAATCTGCAATCCGTTCGGCAATCGGTAAGAACGTCGGCTCCTGACATTCGGAGTAGGACTCCAGCATTGCGGAGCCAAAAGAGCCACAGTTATCCAGCATTTTCATCATAACCAGTTGCTGGTTAACCGCTGGGAAACCATACTGCTCCCGATCCCATAATGAGTACTCATCCATACGGGTACACGACTGCACATGTTCTGACGCATAACGGGAAATGTCGGGCCGCTGCAAATAACGTCCGGTCTGCAACAGGCCATATACGGTGACACCTAATGGATAATCCCAGCGACCATAGTTGGTCACACTACCTACTGTCCATTTGTTACTGAGCATTGCATTTTCATAATAGGGACGTATCCACGCATCTGGTCTGTCCAGTCGCCAATATATGCGTTCCTTACGTACCTGTTGGCTTCCCGTTTCCTCTGGGTTATCGTTCAATACATTTCCTTTGAACACCCGATCAGTGCGCATTAGATCCTGCAAATCTGGTTCGACGTCCTCCGATTCAAAAGGGCCTAGAAATAACCATGATTCTCCAGAAGCTCCGTGCACACGCTGGGGAAGCTCCAGTTCCAATTGCTCTTCATTCACTGTTGCATTTATTACAAAATCCCATGACTCGGCCGTATCGCTACATTCTTTGCGAATCAACAGGTCATTCCGTCCAAAAGCTGTGGCTATGTTCACCTCGAACGGACCCGCTTCCTTCAATTGCACCGCCGATACGCCGTTCAGCCATATATTCAGTGGCCCGGAAGATTGACCAGACAAACGGATGGGGCAATCGCATGAATCCCTGTTGACCAACCGTGTCCACGCATAAACTTGCTGACCAGGAAGATGTCCGTATATTCTTTCCAGGGACGGTTGCATCTGTTTTTCCTCTGACCATTGCGCGTCAGGCAGCCACTCCAGTCTGTGATCCTCTTCTGACCCGAGCAGATTCCATTCCGAATGATTCTCCTCCGAACTTATCAGTTTGGAATACACCCATCCGGCCTGTCCCTGTCTCTCCTGGAAAGGAGCGAGCACATTCAGAATGCGCACTTTCCCCTCGTCCGAGCCAAACTGGCATCCAAAGCCCGCAGGTGTATACTTCATCTCCAGCAACAACGTATTCCATCCCGGCTTAATGTCGATTCCCAGCTTCACAGTCGCGTCCAGGTTGATCTCATCCATGACCGTGGAGCGATATACCAATTGCTCATTAAAATAGAAACGAACCGGTCCATAACAGCGGATTAGCACATCCAGATTTCGATCTTCATCCCCCCATACCAACGCTGCGGCATAGGAAATCTGACCTTTCTGTGCATCAGGGAAACGTTTACTCAAATTCAGATCATACAGACCCTTCTCATTTTGCAAAATACCAGACTTCTGAAATACGCGATATACAAAATCGGCCTGCGCGTTGGCACCTATATATCTCTCTGCCAGCACCTTCAGCACCTGATCCTGATCTTCTCCGAATCGATAATGCATGCTCTGCGGTTCACTGAAATACGTTGTCATTGAATGCCCACATTCCTCTCCAGATGGAATACTTAGGTATAGCGCTTAACCCTTGTGAGAAAATCCCTTTTACCGAACGGTGATGATCCTCGTTTATCTTTGGAATAGCCAAATAATAATCCAAGTATAACTGACCTGCTTTCCGGTGGCTACAGATTTTTGATTACGCTTACAAACAAATAATTGTATTGTCAGTCTGACGATAAGACAAAACAACGGACTACATCGTTGTAGTCCGTATCATGTAGATTACACTTATCCGAAAATGTCATATTTAACGAATAGCTTCTCTGTTTCTTCATATACAGATTTGGCTAATCCTTCGCCGTCAGCATCTACGCGAATGATCAAATCATATTGGCCTCTTGTCTCATTCATCTTATTTCCCAATTGCAAAATAATAGGTGTGCCGGGTTCTACATTTACTTTAAGCTTAAGCGTATGACCATCAGTACTGATCTGACTACTATCTATCGTATAATTCTCACCATCAATTTGGTAAAAATCATCTATGCTAAACTGGAACGCATCGGTCCAATACTCGATGGTGCCATCCACAAATTCTTCTCCTACATCGTAGTTTAGAGAAAATGGATTATTCCCATATTGAATTTGAAGATACTTTGTTTTGGAGTTGCTTGAGTCGAATCCAAACTTACTGGAACCTATAGTCGGCACGTCTTCTGGCATCTCTCCGTTCACCAGCGTAAAAGTAAATACATGCGCCGCATCTTTAGGGGACTCATTACCTACTGAATCCTTGGCGGTAATCACATATTTGTAGTCTCCTGGACTCAAATTATCCAACTTGGCAAGCGCAAGTGAGCCATCCGATTTGCTTTTGGCAAGGGGAATTCCTTCGTCCAACTCTCCTTCATCCACGACTCCATTCGTATTTGCATCAGTCCAACTATAGAAAGTTACAACGGCTCCTTCTTCACTTACTGCTCCAGGATCCCCCTGAACTTGATCCCAGGTTCCGCTGTAATTATCGATAATGCTAAATTTGCCTACATCCACCGTCGGTGCTGTTCTATCCACAGGTACAGATGGATTCATGTTCCCGCTATCGCTACTTCCACCTGATGAGGTCCCGCCATTATTCGAACTGGTAGATGGAACCGGCGTAGGCACGGGCGTTGGTGTTACCTCTGGTTTTGGTGTTGGTGTTGGGGTCGGCACTGGTTCAGGTTGTGGAGCAGGCGTTTCCTTTATTGTTTGGAGTAATCGGGAAGCCGTCAATGCTGCAGCTTGACGATCCGCTTGCAAAGCCGGTTTGAACATGTTGTTTTGATCACCGATGATGAATCCGGCTTCCAGCGCCGCTCCAACTGCATCTTTCGCATACTCCGAGATGCTTGCGCTGTCCTTGAACGTTAACGAAGCAGCTTTGCCCGTTATGTCTGTTCCCATTGCTCTCATTAGGGTTACGACCATATCCTGTCTGGATAATGTCTTACCACTCCCGAATTCCCCGCTTCCCATACCTTTAAATATACCTGCTTGATATACCGCTTCAACAGAAGCATAGGCATAGCTGGTCACAGGAATATCTGTAAATGTCGGATTGGATGGGACGTTATTGGTTACATCCAGCTTCAACGTCCTGGCAATCAGGATGGCAAAATCCTGTCTGGTGATCATACCGGACGGATTAAATTGGCCATGACTGAATCCAGTTACAATCCCTTCGTTTTGCAACTCTACTATGGCATCCTTGGCGTAGGATTTATCAATATCCGTAAATGATACTGCAGCGTTAGCCTGTGTCGTCCACAAAGGTGTTGTCAACAAGGATGCCGCGAGAATCGAGCTGATGAAATGATTTTTTTTCAAAAGAATGCTCCTCCAATATGAAGTATATTCGTGTCATTCCAACGCAAAATCCAACTTAAATAATATGGACATGTACGATATTTCCATTATATAGAGAGGTTCTGAACCGATTCTGAACAAATCGCCTTATTCGACAACGTGTTGAGCATTGGTTTAAAAATTGAAAAATGTTTCCGATATAGGTAGTAGGCTGAAAATTCCACTTTTTGTATGAGAAAGGAACGATGTACCTTGAGTATTCTTGAAACTCTGGTTAATGCTATGCCTTTTGTAAGACAGATGTTTCGTGATGATGTATCCATATCTATTAATGATCATGAGAAAGTATTGTATTTTGCCGAAGCCAAAAGTCTGGAGATCGGTGTAAACGTCGGGGACGAGTTACATGAGGATTATAAGGATTTTAAAATGCTGATTAACAAGGACACACGTACCGTGGCCCGCATGCCCGGTGATCTGCAAGGCAGACCCTTCGATGCCATCCTGATTCCAATTAAGGAAAACGATCAGGTTGTGGGCATACTCGGTGTGAACTACGCACTGGACAACCACATCACACTGGAAACGCTGATTAGCGAAAATGAAGCGACCATTCATGCACTAGTTGGTGGGATTCAGCAAATTGCGGCACATTCGGAAGAACTATCCGCGACTTCGGAAGAGATCTTGCGCAATTCCAAAAAAGCCTCGGAGAACTCCATCAATGTGACTAAAGTGACGAACGTCATCCGTGAAGTATCCGAACAAACCAACCTGCTTGGCTTAAATGCCATGATTGAAGCGGCTCGTGTCGGGGATCTGGGAAGCGGCTTCGGTGTCGTTGCCAGCGAGGTTCGCAAGCTGTCCGATCACACCAAACAAGCAGCAGCCGATATCGAATCTTCCCTTGGCAGCGTTCAAGATTCCATTAAACATATGGAACAGGAGATTGGTCAGATCACCACAGCAACGGTGGATCAGGCTGGGCTGGTAAACGAGTTTATGGAAAGTATTGAACAGCTTAGTGAAACTAGTGCGAATCTGAAAACGTTTGTGCAAAAGATGCTGGCTCTGGAATAAAGCTAGCTTGTGGTCTAAGGAATAGGTTAAACAGGAATGACATGTACATAGTTTAAAATGGCCTTTCTAACATCAATATGGCAAAGGTTGATAATAAAAAGCCTCTGACTGTACTTTCCTTATAAGGAAGTAAGCGGAGGCTTTCGTTTTATTTGATAATGAATCGTGTACTAGACTGACTTACTGTTATTAAATCTCCACAGCTACGCCGTAATGGTCTGAGACCACAGGGCCGTTCTTTCCGTTGAGAACTACCGTTGAAGACTTCGCTTGTACCGGACGATTCGAGAAAATATAATCAATACGCAGATCGCGTTTGTTATCCGCCCATCCGGCAATGGCTTTGACCACGGTTGCACCGTCATCCTTTTTCACAGCCGTCGTGTACAGGTCATTCCAGCCCTTGCTCATCATATAATCGTAGCCTTCTCCACGTACTTCTGCGACATTATTGAAATCACCCATAATATACAGCGGCTGGTCCATATATGGAGTGAGCTTGCTCTCGGTCAGTTCCCACTGCCCCTTGAAAGGCTCTTGTTCATCATCCCACCAGTTATAGTGTCCATTCACAAACCAGGTTGCTTCGCCTTGTACTTCAGTCTGAACACCTACAATTTTGCGTGTCCGGTAGTTGTCGTAATCCCGCATGTGGGATACATATTCACCAAAAGCCTGGATGATCGGCGTCCGGCTCAGGATGGCCAGCCCTTCATCGTATTTGCGGAAACCAACATGGGCCGGAATCCATGTCCAGTAATAGGTCTCGGTCAGTTGCGTAAGCAGCACGTAGGCGTAGTTATCTTTTTTGATCACAGCATCCGATTCCGTGGCAAAGTAATGTTTCAGTTCCTCCGCAGATAGCGCTGCTTCTTGCATCGATTGATTAACCTCCTGCATGGAGATCACATCGAACTGGTGTGTATTAATAAAATCAGCCAGGTGACTGATCTTGTTTAGTTGGTCTTCTTCTGCCCAAGCGTGCGTATTTAACGTAAGTATTTTCATATGCTCTCTCCTGTTGTTTGAAATTAAGCCGAATCCCGGCCTGCATTGTTCCTGAAAGGAATACATACGATAAGCATACACAAGACGAGCCTATTATGCATGGTTTATGGTAAAAAATAGAGATCGATACTCTTGGGTTTCACCTATCAAAAAGTCTCATCCAAGTTCTCAGAACCGATGCACGGAGCACATGATAACTGATATGATGGATACATGAAATGTACACCATTACGTCAAGACGTGGTGATTACTGAACCTATGATTTCCCAGGAGATGGAATGATGAACATACCTAATGACATGAACATGGATGACGCGCAGTGGCAACAGCTGATCAGGCAGGTCGCTGAACATTTTAACAACCTGACGATTATGCGCGGATTCCAATATTATAAACAGAAACGCGTCGGACCATTAACCTACACTGAACAAAACGGAATTTTGGCTGAAGTGCAGGGCTCCGATGATTATGAGGTAACCCTGAGCTTACAATCGTTGAATACCAGCCACTGCACCTGTCCGGTTGGTTCTCATTGCAAACATATGATAGCCGTTCTAATGAGTTATGCAGAGCAACTGGGACGACCTGTACACGGCATTGTGAACGCCCACTCCAGTACGGCACTAAAACAGACTCCAAAACCTGCTGCTATAGGGACTTCTGGACGTTCAGATTACGCAGTGCACGAAGAGGAACTGACCATCCCTGATAATCAGTATAGCCAGATCAAGGAACGTGCAACGGAACTTGCAGAACTTGAAATCACAGAATGGCATGAGCTGTATCGGGCATGCCTGCAACGACTCGGGATAGGTACGCCAAGTACATCATATGTGCAGGCCGCAGCGGACGAGCTCTATTCCATTAAACCTAAGCTTTCTGCTGGCATGGACCAGTTATTTGAGCTGCATGTTCAGCTATACCTGATTCGCTTCTGCGTGCCTGGCCGCAATTCAATCACACATACACCTGTGTATCTGAGCTATCCTGCTCAACTTGCCGTGGATGCGCTCCAAAAAGGGTTGGAACAGATCTTTAGCCGTCCGTTGGATCTCTCTGGTCTGAAGGGCACGAAGCTTGAACAGCAGTGGACAAGGCTTGAGGAAACCTCGGCTTACCTGCGTACGCAGATGATATCCGAGACGTCCAGCATGATGTTTTTTACCCCTATTTATCGGCAGCTTTGGTTAAACTGGATCGTGCCAAATCTTCAGGAAAACCGGGAAACGCTGGAGTCAGAGCTGGCGTTTCTACAGGAAATGGAGAATGGCCTGACTACTGCTTCCAAACCCACCAAACCTGGTGAGAGCGTGCTGAGTGTAGCGAATCTGACGGAAAACGGGAGCGGAGCGCCGATTAAGTCTGTCACTCTGCCCTTGCCGCTGGTATTGGCGCAGAGCTGGATATATTTCCATTTGAGACAAGATGAACAGGCTTGGCAGCGATTAATTAGCGGAAGCTCGGCATACGGCATCCCGCCGGAGCATCTGCTGCATTTTCTTCATGTGCTTGCAGATTCTTCCGACTGGAAACGGCTGGGCGAGTGGTTAGTGCAGCTCGGACCACTGCTGGCGAACCGACGGAACTCCCCTCTGAATGATTACATGCAGTTATGGGACACAGCCATTCATCATCTGCCTGATGTAGAGCACCGCATGTGGGATACACTGGTCAGCATGCTGCCTCATTCCCGGCCAGCTTATGAAGAAGCAATGCATTCCCGTGGACACTGGCGACGGTGGATTGATTTTCAACTGAGCACAGAGACGGAGCCGCTTGAATTCCGGGTAGCGGTGCTACAGCCGATTGAAAAGGATGCACCCGAACTGCTTTTGCCTTTCTACCATCAAGCAGTGGATCGTTATATCGGACACAAAAACAGGGACGGATACAAAGCAGCAGTGAAACTGTTGAAGCGTCTGTCCAAAATTTATAAAAAATTGAAGCAGGAAGAACACTGGGAGCAGTTTATCACCACTTTGGCTGTTCGCAACAGCCGACTGCGCGCCCTGCAGGAAGAGCTTCGGAAAGGTAAGTTGATCTCATGAGCCTAATGCACCCTTACACCGAAACAATTGAGGTCCATGTTGCATTGACAGGATACGGGGATGCCTTGTTCTATGGAGCGCTGAACACCCATCACTTTGTAACGGGACAATCGCTTAAGCAGCGATTATTTGCTTGGCATGCCCCTTCCTTCTACGGAACAGAACTGGAAACAAGACAGATCGAAGAGATTGAACTGGTCGTCATGCCTGCGGAAGAAGTTATTCCTTTCTTCAGCGAAATGCACACCCTTCTGCACATTGAATGGAAATGGGACGAGCAGGCTGAGCATTTGATCCGGCTGGCCCCGGTACTTGCAGCATCGATTGAGAATCGTAAATACATCCCTAGCTTCACCGCATTTCGTACCGGACAACTGCAATGGACCTGGGACCCGGACAGCTTGAAAAAGCAGGATCGAACCGCTCTTGGCAAAGCTCTGGAACAAACGGATGAGAGCTACGCCGAAGGACTGAGTGCTGCCTATTCGGCTTCCGTATTCCAGCGATGGTACAGCACAGAAGAAGCGGCCACCGATCTGCGGCGCGAGTTCCCGCAGTTGTTTCCACAAAGCGGAACAGCTCCACAAACGGCCGGAATGGATGCCCAATCCTGGCTCGTGTCCATCGGCTGGAAAGCAGATGCAGCCCCATTCCGTCCACTCCTGCAATTGCTAGAGCCAGAAGAAGATGAACCGGCATGGCGGCTGCGGCTGGTATTGCAGAACAAACTGGATGCAGCTGTTCTGGTTCCGGTGCGACTTGATTCACGTGGCCGGCTGGAAGGTGAATGGCCAGACGTATGGACACCGTTCATCCTTGATCGTTCGGCAGGATGGCTTGAGCAGCTGCGTGCACATCTGCCCCGAATTCGCCGCGCTATCAGCGGCAGTCGGGATGTGCTCAGTGATCCATTGGGAGATCAGGATGCTTGGCTGTTCCTGACGCAAGACAGCGGGCGACTGCTTGAAGCTGGCTGGCAAGTGCTGCTTCCGGGTTGGTGGGAAGCTGCACGCAAGAAGAAACCCAAGCTACGTGCCAAGGTGAAACCGGAGGAAGGCAGTGAGCGGGGACAGTCTTTCTTTGGACTGGATTCGATCATTCATTTTGACTGGCGTATTGCAATTGGGGATACGGATCTCAGCGAGGAAGAATTCGCTGATCTCGTGGCCCGTAATGAACGGCTAGTCCGCTTCCGTGGAGAATGGGTTCCCCTTGATCCGGCCTTGCTTGAGCAGATCCGCCGGGCCATGGGCGGTGTGGATCAGGAGCAAGGACTGTCGTTTCAGGATATTCTGCACCTGCATCTGCTGCATAATGAGCAGCGAGAATATCGCAACCAGAAACGCAAGGAAGGACAGGAAGAGGACGAAGAACAGCCACAGTCCAACGAGAACATTCGACTTGAGGTGGAACTGAACGAACACCTGAACCGGGTCATTGCACAGCTTGGCGGTGGGCAAGGCGGCGCTCCTTCCCTGCCTATTCCTGCAGGGTTGCATGCTGAGCTGCGTTCTTATCAAAAGGAAGGTTTCGCATGGCTTGGATTCCTGCGGAGATTCGGTCTCGGTGCTTGTCTTGCGGATGACATGGGACTGGGAAAAACGATACAGTTCATTACGTATTTACTTCATCTCAAAGAGCATGAGCAGCGCTTGCCTGGGCAAGCCCCTGCCCTTCTCGTCTGCCCCACTTCCGTATTAGGGAACTGGCAGAAGGAGATCAGTCGCTTCGCGCCTTCAATTAACGTCAGTTTGCATTACGGAGCACGAAGACTGACCGGAGAAGAGTTCCGGGAACAGACTGAACAGGTAGATATCATCATTACCTCATATGCAACAGCTACTCTGGATCAGGAGATGTTGCAGTCATATACATGGGCATCGATCTGTCTGGATGAGGCGCAAAATATTAAAAATGCCCAAACGAAGCAGTCCATGGCGGTACGCAGCTTCCCGGCAAAACATCGTATTGCACTGACTGGTACGCCGATTGAAAATCGGCTGTCCGAACTGTGGTCCATCTATGATTTTATTAATCCAGGCTATCTGGGCAGCGCACGAGCATTCCAGACTCGCTTTATCAGTGCGATCGAGAAGGATAAGGACGAGCAGCGCATGCAGGATTTGCAGCAGTTAGTGAAGCCATTCATGCTGCGCCGCAAGAAAAAAGATCCGAATATTCAACTCGATCTGCCGGACAAAAATGAGATGAAAACGTATATTCACCTTACGGGTGAACAAAGTGCACTGTATGATCAGTCCGTTCAGGAACTGATGGACAAAATGAAAGAGCTGGAAGGCATTAAGCGCAAAGGTGCGATTCTCTCTGCCTTAACCCAGCTCAAGCAGTTGTGTGATCATCCCCTGCTGCTGACCAAAGAAGCCTTGCCGGAAACGATCTCCTCGGAAGGCTCTGTAACAGAGCATGACCTGTACAGTCCGCAGGACATGGCCATGCTGATCAGCCGCTCCGCGAAACTGGAACGACTGATGGAACTGGTGCGCGAACTACGGGACGAGGGCGAACGTTGCCTGATTTTCACACAATACATCGGCATGGGGCAGATGCTGCAACAGGTATTGAGACAGGAGTTGCAGGAACCTGTGCTGTATCTGCATGGGGGTACGTCCAAGACAGCCAGGGATCGCATGATTGACGAGTTCCAGTCCCGGACGTTGCCTGCGGCAGAGCAGCCGTCGGTCTTTATTCTGTCCATCAAAGCAGGCGGCGTGGGCTTGAACCTGACCGCAGCGAATCATGTATTCCACTTTGACCGCTGGTGGAACCCTGCCGTGGAAAATCAGGCTACAGACCGCGCCTATCGGATGGGACAGACGAAGGATGTTCAGGTACACAAGTTTATCTCGCTGGGCACACTCGAAGAACGCATTGACGAGATGCTGGAAAGCAAACAGCAGCTCAGCGACAATATTATCACCAGCTCTGAAAACTGGATTACCGAGCTGTCGACGGATGAGCTGAAGGATCTATTCACCCGGCGCCGCGACTGGTCGGGTTAACTCCAGACTAAATTGTTGCAACATATGTAACCTGGTAAATAGTAGAATACAAAAAGAGCGAAGTGTCGGAAATGCATTCCGTCTTCGCTCTTTTTTTACATTCCTAACGCATGTTTCCGATGATGGACGATCTGGAATCCTGCATTTTCTTGATGAAGTTGGTCATCACATCAAAAGCTTCATTGCGTTTATTAGTCATAGACTGCAAACGCAGCATATCCATTTGTTGTGAGTTGCTCAACGCATCGATTTGGCCTTTCAGTTTTTGAGCTTGGGCAGTATCCCCATTCTGATTAGCTACCTGCAATTGTTCGTTCAGCTCTGCAATCGCTTGATTGCGATTTTGAACTTGTTGAATCTGTGCCTGCAATTGGCTATCCAGCAATTTCGTGCGTTCTTGCTGAACCATCATCAAAGCTGTTTCGATGTCCATGCTGCTCAGATCAATAGCTGAGAGAGAAGACCCCACCGGAGTTATCGTAGATACACTTGCTGCAGAAGCAGAAGTTACAACGGATACAGCTGCGATGGCAGCAATAACTGTGGAAGAAATGACTTTGCTTGATTTTTTCATAACGTACACCTCCTTTTATATATGTAGATACCCGCCAGTAACTGGCATCTTTCGACATCATATATCGAAGGTCCTAGATCCTACAACCTAAACTAACGAAGTTGAGACTAAATTGATACAGATTGATGGTTGCTTCAACAGAAAAATGTGGTAATTCCCTAAGGTGAAAAAAGTGATTTGCTGTGCTACAATAGAGGAATTGTGCATTCACAGACAGACATGTGGGTAAAGACTTGAATCTATCCCGATTCATCCATTATTTATCCATGACCATGCTGCCATTCTAGGGAGGTTTATGGAACAATCATGCTCATTATTGGTATCGCCGGAGGAACCGGCTCCGGTAAAACGACGGTAGCTCGCTCCGTCATAGACCGTCTTGGATCAGGCAAAGTGACTTTCATATCCCAAGACAACTATTACAAAGACCAGTCGCAGCTCACCCCTGAGCAACGTCGACTCACCAATTACGATCATCCGTTTGCATTCGATAATGATCTGTTAATTGAGCATCTTACCCTGTTAAAACAAGGACAAACGGCATATGCTCCCGTATATGACTTCACCATAGATAACCGTGCCGCTGATGAAACGGTTGAACTGGCACCGAACCATATCGTAATTGTGGAAGGACTGCATGTCCTGATTGATGAACATCTGCGCGCTCTTCTGGATATCAAGGTCTTTGTTGATACCGATTCCGATGTGCGTATTCTGCGCAGAGTACTGCGGGATATGGAAGAACGTGGCCGTACGATTCAATCCGTGTACAAACAATATCTCGAAACCGTCAAACCGATGCATGATGCTTTTATCGAGCCTTCCAAAAAGTATGCAGACATCATCATTCCCGAAGGTGGACATAATGAAGTCGGCATTCAGATGTTATCCATCCTGACTGAGAAATATCTGACCGGTGAAAATTGGAATGGCGCATAACTTTAACATGATGTTGCTGTATCAGGCGTTTTGCTCTGCTCACATCTGAGTGAGACAAAAACGGGTATCGCTCATACCATATCACCACTAAAATCCAGGTTGCGATTAGCGCAATCTGGATTTTTTGGTTATTTCTATTTTATAATGGACTCCATAGCTGAAAGGAGACATCATAACATGGCTACTTTTGAAGAGTTTATACAGCATGATATCCGCGTTGGTACTGTGGTAGAGGCCGAAGCTTTTCCAAAGGCACGCATCCCCGCCATTAAAATGACCATCGATTTTGGCCCACTTGGCCTTAAACGTTCGAGTGCCCAAATTACGAAACGTTACACCCCCGATATGATGATCGGCAAGCAGGTTATTGCAGTAATCAACTTTCCGCCGCGCCGAATTGCCGGTTTTGTATCCGAAGTACTGGTGCTTGGCGGCGTGCCCGGTGAAGGTGACGTTGTATTGTTAACCCCGGACCAGATATTACCGAACGGAACACCGATTGCCTGATTTTCATCATATCGCTATTCCTGTCTTTGCACCTTAAAGCATTAGGCTATGAATCTTCGGATTCGCAGCCTTTTTTTGCGTTTTTCGAGGTTCCCAGCATAATGAAGCCTACTCACCCTGTTCCATGCTTCTCGACCCTTTCGGAGAAACACCCGTCACTCGCTTAAACATCTTAGAAAATAGTAATGGATCTGTGTACCCCACAGAGTGGGCCACTTCACTAACCGACAGGGCTGAATGCTGCAGCAGTTCAGCTGCACGATTCATCCGATATTCGAGAAAGAAAGCCCGTAATGACTTGCCATACCTCTCCTTAAAAAGCCCTGATAGATATGTGCGATCCAAACCTACCGCTCGGGCAATATCTAGAATTGAAGTTCTCTGACTATACCTGTTCTCGATAAATTGAACGGCTTGCCTGATGTATTCCTCTTTAGTGGACAGAGGCCGTTGCAGCTGCTCTCCTGCGGGAGAAGATGCAATCAGCTCGGCGATCAGCCTGTATAGCAGGCTCTGGTTGAACACATCTCCCCCGGTACGTGTTGATGCTTGAACCATCTCCGTATAGAGACGATCGAATATGTCTGGATCTCTGGCCTCAAATACAGGATGTTCCGGACTGATATGAGCCCGCTGCATGAATGATTTGGCGTGAACACCTTTGAACCCGAACCAGGAGTAAGTCCATGGCTGCTTCGCATCCGCTTCATAATGAATCAGCGTATCCGGAAGAATGACAAAGCCCTGACCCTGTGTAAGCTCATATTGCTGATCCGCCATAAACACCGTGCCCCGTCCTTCATGAATGTAATGAACAATATAAGCATCCCGAACACCCGGACCCCAATAATGCGATGGATCACATGCCTGCCAACCGAAAAACAACAGTACCAATTCCATCTGAGTCAAATCCATAGGAACCACGTTTGTTTCGATTAATTTCAACATTCCACACTCCCTCTGTTCATCACCACGGTAATTATCTCTACTAAAATTATAACAGGTAATTCATTCAATTATTAGCTGTAAGCGAATCCAAAAATGGGATTATGACATGTTTCAGAGAGGTTGAGCCATAGTTATATAAGTCCGATCCGCCTATATTGGAGGTACACCATTTATTCAGGGAGGCTGAACTTGAGATGAACAAAATTACGTTCCTCGGTGCGGGAAGCACCGTTTTTGTCAAAAATGTATTGGGTGACGTCATGATGACCGAAGCACTTCAGGATTTTGAGCTGGCGTTGTTCGATATTGATGCTGAACGCCTAAACGACTCGGAGCGTTTGCTTACTAGTATGGCCCGCTCGCTCGGAAGCCAATGTGCCATTAAAGCTTATACTGACCGCAAGGAAGCACTACGCGGGGCCAAATATGTGATCAATGCCATTCAGGTGGGCGGATATGATCCATGTACCATTACGGATTTTGAGATTCCGAAGAAATATGGATTGCGTCAGACGATTGCCGATACGCTCGGGATTGGCGGGATATTCCGTAATTTGCGGACAATTCCGGTGATGCTCGATTTTGCACGGGATATGCAGGAAGTGTGTCCTGATGCGTGGTTCCTGAACTACACCAACCCGATGGCAGTACTGACAAATGTCATGAACGTGCATGGCGGAATTAAAACCGTAGGTCTGTGTCACAGTGTACAGGTGTGTGTGCCGCATCTGTTTGATGCACTGGGGATTGATCAGACGGGTGTGGTGGCGAAAGTTGCAGGTATCAACCATATGGCCTGGCTGCTTGAAGTAACTCGGGATGGCCAGGATCTGTATCCAGAGATTAAACGTCTGGCGAAAGAAAAGCAGAAAGAGCAGCATGATGACATGGTGCGTTATGAGCTGATGCAGCGCTTTGGATACTATGTAACCGAGTCCTCCGAGCATAATGCCGAGTACCATCCTTATTTTATCAAACGAAACTATCCGGAGTTGATCGAACGCTTCAATATTCCGCTGGATGAGTATCCGCGCCGCTGCGTGAACCAGATTGAAGGCTGGAAAGAAATGCGTGAGAAGCTGTTATCCAGCGAAAATATCGAACATACGCGCAGCCGGGAATACGCTTCACATATTATGGAGGCCATGGAGACGGATCGCCCTTACAAAATCGGCGGTAATGTCATGAATAACGGACTGATCACCAACCTGCCTCGTGAAGCCTGTGTTGAGGTGCCTTGTCTTGTTGATGGATCAGGCATCAGCCCGACGTATATCGGGGATCTGCCTCCGCAACTTGCAGCATTGAACCGTACGAATATTAACACCCAACTGTTGACCATTGAAGCGGCGATTACAGGCAAAAGAGAACACATCTATCATGCCGCGATGCTTGACCCGCATACAGCTGCCGAGCTGTCCATTGATGATATCGTCTCCATGTGTGATGAACTGATCGAAGCTCATGGCGACTGGTTGCCGAAGTACACGTCATAAGAAGTCCATCGTTTGCAATTCTAAAAGCACTAGTCTCCTCCTCAACAGGGAGAGGCTGGTGCTTTTTTGAGCTTTCATCTTGTTTCCCAGCCTAATCTTGAAGCAGAAAACGATAGCCGATTCCTGGCTCGGTCTGAATAAAACGTGGACGCGTGGGATCTTCCTGCAATTTTTTGCGCAGATGTCCGACATATACCCGCAAGTAATGACTGTCCGACTCATGATGATGTCCTCCCCACACTTGTTGCAGCAGCTGGCGTTGGGTAATAATTTTGCCTGCATGGGTTGCGAGCACTTTCAGCATTTCATACTCGGTTGGTGTTAACTTTACTGATGACCCATCCAAATCGACCAGTCTCTGGGCCAAATCAATGGTGAGTGGGCCAAAACGCAATACCGGCTCATCCTTAGTTTTGGCCACGTGGCGAAGGGCAACCCGAATACGTGCAACCAACTCTCCCATGCCAAACGGTTTGGTGACATAATCATCCGCCCCGCCATCAAGTGCAGCAATTTTATCCTCTTCGCGATCCTTTGCAGTCAGCACGATGACTGGTACCTGCGACCATTCCCGAATCCGCTGAAGTACATCCATTCCGGACATACCGGGCAAGCCCAGATCAAGCACAATCAGATCAGGATGCACAATGCTCGCCTGAATGACCGCTTCTTCGCCGTCGGCGCATTCGTGAATCTCAAATTGGTGTGCCTGAAGCGTAACCTTCAGCAGTTTACGGATTTGTGGTTCATCATCCACAATTAATATGCGCGCGCCTTGCGATCCCGTCATGTCATTCTTCCTCTCCTTGTCCCATATACGGGAATGATGCTTCAGGTTCCTCAATGGGCAAACCAATGCATACCCGCGTGCCGCCTCCCGGATTCGATTCTGCGGTAATCGTACCTCCGTGAACTTCGACGATTCCTCTACAGATGGCAAGCCCAAGTCCCGTACCTGTCACATGCCGTGACGATTCAGATCGATAAAATTTCTCAAACACCCGCTCTCGCTCTGCTTCCGGAATCCCGACACCCGAATCAGCCACCACAATGGTCATTCGTCCATTCCGCTCATCCACCTTCACCGTAATGACGATTTCACTGTCTTCTGGTGAATATTTGATGGCATTGCTGATCACGTTAACCAGAACCTGCTCCAGCAAAACCTCATCCCCGGATACAAACGGCGGCTGATCCGGCAATTCCACCCGAATGCGACGGTGCTGGATAAATTGCTGAACCTGAGTTAGCACAATGCCGATCATGTCGCCCACATCGCACCATTTTCTACGCAGCTGCAACATGCCACTCTCCAGCTTCACCATGCCTAGCAAATTGGTTACCAGTCTGTTCATACGCAGTGCTCCATCTCGGATATTGCCTGTCAGCTCTTTTCGATCCTCCCGGGTAAAAAGAGAATCATTCTCCAGCAAACCTGTCGCTGAACCAATGATGGCCGTAAGGGGTGTACGCAGCTCATGGGACACCGAGTCTAGCAAAGCGGTGCGAATTCGCTCCGATTCAGCCGTCACCTGCGCGAGTCTCGCTTCTTCGGCCAGCTTGACACGAGCAATGGCACTTGCTGCCAGCCCGCCACACGCCTCCAGCAAACGCAGCTCTTCCCGCTGCTCCTGAAGATCGCTGGATTCCAGATTCACAGCGAGCACCCCATGGATCTGGTCTTCTGTACGCAACGGCACATACAGACCAGACGATTCCCGCAGGCTGGAGGAGCCTCGTCCAGCGATTTCGCCATGTTTATACACCCATTTGGCAATAGCGACTTCAGCTTCTCCTTCACCCCAGGCTATTGAATCCGAATCCTCCGAAGAGGATGTAACCTGAAGTTCGCCTTGAACATTGGGAAGATATATTGCCGCCGGAGTTCCAAGTGTCAGTGACACTTGTCTCGCAATGTTGCCGAGTAGAGTGTGCAAATCCGTAACAGCCGTCATCTGACGACTTAAAGCATATAGCGAATTCGTCGTAATCTCGCGTTGTTTTACCACCTCCAGCTGCTGCCGCAGGCGTCCCGCCAGACTCGCCGTTAATACCGCCACTGCCAAATACACAATAAAGGAAAAAATATATCGCAAATCTTCAACCGTAAAACTGAGATACGGAGGAACAAAAAAGAAGTCAAAGGCAACGACGCTAAGACTTGCTGCATATATAGCCGGCCCCATTCCCCAGTACACAGCGCTGACCAATACCGGAAAAAGATAAATTAACCCCACGTTAACCAGGTCATCGCTAATCCCTATCGCATGTAGCAGAATGGTTAGCAATGTGATTCCAATGGTTACCCATATATATTTGGGAACACGGTTCAGCTTCAGCCAGACGTCTTCCCCTTTATTTCGTTCAGACACAGCACATCTCACATCCCGCTCAGATCATAATCGTAGTCCGCAACGATCAATACGTCCATATGTCTGGATAACCGCACCAGCCTGCTGACCACCGTTCCCTTTCCACGATAGCCGTTCAGCCACCAGACCCGTTTCGCTTGACCAACCACCAACTGCGTTGCTTTTTCCTCAGAAGCTTTACCCGCCAAAATACCAGGTACATCTCGCAGCCTCTGGCTATGATGAATATGAAATTTGCCGCCCAGTCGAACGGTCAGCTGCTCCAGCTCCTCCAACTGGCATTTCACTTCGTTATTCATAACTTGACCTACATGAACATGGTGCACATGCCAGACCGCCTTTAACCGGTAGGCTGTACGAAATCCGCGGCGAATCAGCCGCTCCGCATGCTCATCACTGCTTACGCAGACAAAGACCGCCTCCTGTCTGCGCCAGGGACCGCGAAGTGCACTTTTGCGCTCCTGTGATTCAAGGCGTTCATCCACATCATCGGCCAATTCCCGCAGGGCAAGTTCCCGTAAGGCAATCAGATTACCAATGCGAAAAAAATGACCAAGCGCTTGTTCCACCTTGGCTGCTGCATAGATTTTACCCTCCCGCATGCGTTGCCGCAAGGCTTGGGGGGCCACATCGATAAGCTGGACCTCATCTGCCGTTTGCAAAATCTGATCCGGCACGGTCTCTCGGACTCTAATTCCCGTAATATGTTCCACCGCATCGTTCAGACTTTCCAGATGCTGTACATTCACGGTAGTGATGACAGAGATGCCCGCATCCAACAGGATCTGCACATCTTCGTAACGCTTTTGCCGCGTGCTTCCCGGGACATTCGTATGCGCGAGCTCATCCACCAATACCACTTCAGGACATAGACGAAGAATGGCATCAGTGTCCATTTCCTCGAGCTGCACCCCTTGGTACATCCGCTGCTCTCGTGGAATGATGGATAATTGGCCGATCTGTTCCACCGTCTCCACCCGATTATGCGTCTCCAGCAGACCAATCCGTACATCGATGCCTTTACGGAGCAGATCATTGCCTTCCCGGAGCATCATATACGTTTTTCCCACACCTGGCGCAGCACCGATGTATACCTTGAACTTGCCACGCCGAATCTGACCAATCTGTGCCTTCATCTCCTGCTCACTCAACCTGCGATATGTTGGCGTCTCTGTATCTGGCAATCGGGTCGGAAGTACCCGCTCGCCCTCATGCTGTGCCCGATCCGCGAGCAGAAACAGATCGACACCCCGCATCCTGCGCAGTAAGGAGTTAACAAATGATCCCCGCCACAGCTCCTGCCAGCGACTGTGTCGTGAGTGTCCCATAACAATGCGGGTAATCTGATGCTGGACTGCGTAGCGTGCAAGTGTAGATGGGATGTTACGGCGGTGTAACACAGGCAATTCCTCAAACTGCCCTCCGAATTTCTCCACCAGTTTGATCATGTTGCGACGAAAAACAGTGGCTTCCTTGGTTAGTGGCTGCTTCATATTGCGAAAGGTCACGGCATGCAGATCTCCGTTTAATCTCTTCGCAATCTGCTGTCCCCGCCGAATATAGATGGACCCGTTCCAGTGATATTGGGTGGATACCAAAATGCGTTCCATGATGCCTGTCGTAACCGTAATTCCCATCTCTTCCCGGTGCTCACGCAGTGATTCGTTGACCCCTTCCGCGACAAGTCGGAGAGCCAGTTCACGCAAAATGCCTAAATTGCCATGTCGGAACACCGCTTCACCTTCATGTCCCCGAAGATGTCCCTCGGCAAGGCGGCTTAATACGGTTTCAGGAGTTACATCGATCAGCTTCACTTCATCGGCCAGTTCAAGGGTATCGGCAGGCACGGTATGCTCTGCTGCAATTCCCGTTAGCTGGCGTGCAAGCTCCGTATATCCCTCCAGCTCATACACATTCACCGTTGTAATGACACTGATGTTGTGTCGCAGCAAATACTGAATGTCTTCCAGTCGGGTTGCATGACGCGCCCCTTTTCGGTTTCTATGAGCAAGCCCATCAACGAGCACAACCTCCGGATTACGTGCCAGCAAGGCATCCAGATTCAAATCCTTCATTTCCATGCCATCCTTCCAGCGAGACCAGTGAATGCTTGGAATCCGCTCCAACTCGCCCAGCTGCTCCACGGTCTCCGGTCTTTGCATGGTCGACACAGCGCAGATAACCACATCGATCCCCTGATGGCGTAATGTGTTTCCTTCCCTAAGCATATGATACGTTTTGCCCGAACCGCTGACCGGACCGATATATATCTTCAAGGTGCCCTGCTGCAGCTTCGTGATCATCTTCAAGATGTCTTCCGGGGACTTCCGCTTGAAGCTGTCTTCCATCCTGTTCACTCCCCCAACATAACCTTTACTTAAAATGGAGAAAGCCCCTTCCGAAGCTCGGAAGAAGGCCTGATACGAACAACCAAGGAAAGCTACATTCCCCGTGGAATTAGCTAATAAAATGCCTGTTATTTTAGCTCAGCCGTCAACGCTTGATTCAGAGCGGTCACATTCACACGCAGCTCGCCGAATATGCCCAGCTGTCGTCCTTGTGTATGTTCCTCGACGATCTTGGCAAGCTCTTGCTCACCAAGGCCCGTTGCCTGGCTAATCCGGGGAATCTGTGCTTTTGCCGCTTCCGGTGACAGATCGGGGTCAAGACCGGAACCGGAACCTGTCACGAGATCTGCAGGAATTTGCTGCAAGCCCGGATTCTCTTGCTTGAGCTGAGCAACCTTTTCCTTCATTTCAACTATATACGCCTCCGAGGCCACAGCGCGATTGGAACCTGCCGAAGCAGTTCCATCATAATTGGCATTCGATGCCCGGGGCTGGAACAGCCCCGGCGATTTTACTTCCTGCGCCAGCAGCGACGAACCGATGGTTTTCCCGCCTTGTGTGATCAGACTGCCGTTCGCCTGATTTGAGAAGAGCAGCTGTGCCACTCCAGTTGTAGCCAGCGGGTAGATAATACCGCAAATCAGCATAAGCACGATAGACAACCGAATGGCGGGCAGTACCTGTTTCATATGAATCACATCCTGATTTGTTATTGTAAAAACTCAACCTATACGTGTTACACTGGTTCACTCCGATTGCAGCACCATCCTACGATCGCTGTTATCCCCAGATTTTTTTTGATTCCCTTTCCCAAGGGATAAAATCCGGGGATAAAGGCGAACGCTACGCTTCTCCAGTTTTGTTCTGCCCTCTACGTTTTCGTGTAAATATTATTCAAAACTAGAGTTAAAACCTCATACCAGATGAAGCCCCGACAGTACTAGATCAATCAGCTTAATTCCGATAAACGGTACGATTACACCGCCCACGCCATAGATGAACACATTCCGTCCAAGCAGCCGCTCCGCGGACATGGCCCGATACTTTACACCCCGCATGGCGATTGGGATTAGCAGTGGAATAATGATGGCGTTGAAGATCAGCGCTGACAGAATCGCGGACTGCGGTGAAGCGAGATTCATAATATTGAGTGCCTGAAGCTGCGGCATGGCCAGAATAAACATGGCCGGAATGATGGCGAAATACTTGGCAATATCATTGGATATCGAAAATGTCGTCAGTGCACCGCGGGTAATGAGCAATTGCTTGCCAATGGAGACCACCGACAACAGCTTGGTCGGGTCAGAATCCAGATCGATCATGTTGGCCGCTTCCTTGGCCGCCATGGTGCCCGAATTCATCGCCAGGCCGACATCGGCCTGCGCCAGAGCAGGAGCATCGTTGGTGCCGTCGCCGGTCATGGCGACGAGCTTACCCTCCTGCTGCTCTTTTTTGATCGCGGTAATCTTGTCTTCCGGCTTGGCCTCGGCAATAAAATCATCTACGCCCGCTTCCAGCGCAATGGTCGCCGCCGTCAGGGGATTATCCCCTGTACACATGATCGTCTTGATACCCATGGCTCGCATCTCCGCAAACTTCTCTTTCAGCCCTGGTTTCACTGTATCTTTCAGATAGATCACACCATAAATCTGGTCATCAATCGCAACAGCAAGCGGTGTACCCCCAGCCTTTGCAATTCGGTTAGCTATATCGTCCAAATCGCCGGGTATCCGTCCTCCACGGGAGGAAATATGGCGTTTGATTGCATCCACCGCACCTTTGCGAATCTGCTTCCCACCGCTTAGATTCAGACCCGACATGCGGGTCTCTGCGGTGAAGTTCACATGTTCTGCATCTGCATATTCTGTCTCCGCCCAGTTCTCCCCCTGCTTAACAGCCAATTCGACGACCGAGCGTCCCTCTGGTGTCTCATCCACTACGGAAGCTTGCAGCGCAGCCCGGGTCATCTCTTGTGCAGATACGCCCTGAACGGGAATAAACTCCGAGGCCATGCGGTTGCCGTACGTAATTGTTCCGGTTTTGTCCAGAATCAGCGTATCAATATCCCCTGCCGCTTCCACCGCTTTACCCGACATGGCGAGTACGTTGAACTGCGTGACACGGTCCATCCCGGCAATACCAATCGCGGATAACAACCCGCCGATCGTCGTCGGAATCAGACAGACAAGCAACGCGATAAGGGTAGCCAGATCAAGCCGGATGCCCAAATAATTCGCCATTGGCACCATGGTCATGATGACGATCAGGAATATCAGCGTCAACACGGCGAGCAGTGTGGTCAGCGCAATTTCATTCGGCGTTTTCTGGCGCTGTGCACCTTCAACGAGTGAGATCATCCGGTCGAGGAATGACTCCCCCGGATCAGTCTGCACACGCATCACGATATAGTCGGAAGTAACCCGCGTGCCTCCTGTAACGGAGGAAAAGTCACCGCCCGCCTCTTTGATTACGGGAGCCGATTCCCCGGTAATGGCGGACTCGTCGATAGAGGCCAGCCCTTCAATAATCTCACCGTCCGTGGGAATCAGTTCGCCTGCTTCTATACGGACGATATCTCCTTTTTTCAACTGGGTCGAAGACACTTGCTTGATGGTTCCGTCTTTCTGTACCAGCTTCGCAGTGGTGTCCGATTTCGTCTTGCGCAGCGTATCTGCCTGAGCTTTACCCCGTCCCTCTGCCAGTGCTTCAGCAAAGTTAGCAAACAGCAACGTGAACAACAGGATGAGAAATACCGCGATGTTGTACCCTCGCCCTGCTTCGGATGCAACAAAGAAATCCGGATTGATACATAACAGCAATGTGATGAGTGTGCCGACTTCGACGATAAACATCACCGGATTTTTGATCATGACGACCGGGTTCAGCTTCTTGAAGGCATCCAGAGATGCCTGGAGCAGAATGTCCCGACTTAATGTTTTGGTTCTTTTGGGCGTACCGGGATCCGTCCCCGAACCTCTCGTTCCTTTAACCTGGGTTCTGATGATGCCTCTGTCTAATCCTTCCACTGTCTGCTCCTTCTTTCGTTCTACAACATTCATTGTGATAATCCACCTCCGTACTTTACGTCCTTGCTCCTATTCCCATATCCGATCACCGTACCGTCCATCATCGGATCATCGCCAAATGTTCTGCAATCGGTCCAAGCGCCAGTGATGGGAAGAACGTCAACGCTCCAACTACCACAATCATCATCACCAGAATGCCTGCAAAAAGAGGCGTGTGTGTACGCAGTGTACCCGTTGTTACGGGAGCAACCCGTTTGGTGGCCAGTGATCCGGCAATGGCGAGCATCGCGATCATGGAAATGTATCTTCCAAGCAGCATTACCACACCAATGGCGATGTTGTAAAAGTCCGTGTTAGCATTCAGCCCGGCAAACGCCGATCCATTATTGGCAGCCCCGGATGCAAAGGCATATAACACCTCGGTCAGACCATGCATGCCTGAATTCGAAATTGAAGCGACAGATTCAGGGCGCATAAGCGCCAGCGCGGTCGGAGCCAGAATAATCAAAGGATGAACGAGCAGCGCGATAGATGCGAGCTTCACTTCCTTAGCCTCAATTTTTTTACCAAGAAATTCAGGAGTTCGCCCAACCATCAATCCACAGATAAACACAGCCAGAATCACATAGAGCAATCCGTTGAGCAAACCTACTCCTTTACCGCCGAATACGTTGTTGAGCATCATCTCAGCCAGTGCAACCATGCCACCAAGCGGGGTGAGCGACTCATGCATATTGTTCACTGACCCGGTTGTAGCTGCTGTAGTCACCGCTGTGAAAAGCGCCGATTCGGATACTCCAAACCTGACTTCCTTGCCTTCCATATTACCTTGGATTCCCACCACATCCAGCGCCGGCACACCGCGATATTCCGAAACAAATACCGTGGTCAGCATTACGAGGAAAAGTAAACTCATGGCCGCAAACAGCGTCCAGCCCTGCTTCCGGTTGTTCACCATGATGCCGAAGGCGTAAACCAGCGCAGTAGGAAGCAGCATCATGCAGACGATATGCACCAGGTTTGACAACGCTGTGGGGTTCTCAAATGGATGCGCGGCATTGGTTCCGAACCAGCCTCCACCATTGGTACCCAAGTGTTTGATCGACTCCAGCGAAGCGACCAACCCGCGGCTAATCGTCTGCTGTGCCCCGTCCAGTGTGGTTGCATTCACCGCTCCCGCCAGTGTCTGCGGCACACCCTGGAATACGAGGAACAACGCCACAATGAAGCTCAGCGGCAAAAAGATTCTCGTAATCGACCGTACCACGTCGACGTAGAAGTTCCCCAGTTCATCCCGGCGGCCTACCAGGCCGCGAATGAAGGCAATAGCGACCGCGAAGCCTGTAGCCGCTGAGGTGAACATCGGAAACGTCACGGCCAGCATCTGTGATAGATACGACAGTGCGTTCTCGCCCGTGTAAGACTGCCAGTTCGTGTTGGTCATGAACGATGCAGCTGTATTAAAGGCCTGTGCCGCAGGCATATTGCCAATGCCATCCGGGTTGAGCGGCAAATACTTTTGCAGCCGCAGCACCAGAAACATCAATAACAGCATGACGAAGTTTGAGATGAGTACGGCTGACAGGTACTTTTTCCAACCCATCGACTCGTTCTCCTTCACCCCCATCAATCGATACAGCAATCGCTCAGGCCCACCAAATATCCGATCCAGTCCTGTTCGTTTGCCGTCAAACACCTTCACCAGATAACTCCCCACTGGCTTCACCAGTAGTATGATGATCAGCAGCGTCACCGCCACTTGTAATAAACCGCTACTCATATCCGCATTTCCTCCCTAAAATCGACGATCCGAGTGCTTCTGGTTTCGTGCCCCAAGCAACCATCAGAATTTCTCCGGCCTCACTAGCACGTAACCAAGATAGACTACCAGTGCGAGCACAATCATGCCGATGACGATCATACGGCTTCTCCCCTTTCACGCCCTATACATTCATGCTTTCTCACAAAATTTCACAAATCCCCAGAACACCACAAACAACAGCACAACCAGCCCAATTATCGTGGCATCATTCACCATGTGCTCCCCTCCCTCTCTCTACCGTTCTTGCAACCTTCTACATATGAAATCGTAATACGAAACGCTGTAAAAAGGGGGTAAAGAAATCCACGCCAGGGTGTAAAAAAAGCGTAAAAAAGACCCGTTCCCCTCAGCGATCAGCTGAAGGAAACGGGTCTATGTATGTTGGGTGCCCTTTATCCAAACGGATTCTGGGCCCATTGCAGCAGTCTCTTCCGGGTAATTTTCCCGTGTGACGTATGTTGAATAACTTGGCCACCGTCCAGCAGCAGGACTTGAGGCGATTCATGGTGAACCTCGGTATCTTCCGCAATGCGGCGGGAAAGCGAGCGGCTTTCGATGACTTTGACGATCCGGTACTCCATCTTTTGTGCGGGATCTGATGCATTCGAGCCCACAAAGGCCATAAACTCCCTGTATGCTCTCGCACTGACTGGACAAGTCGTACTGTGTTTCAGAAGTAGCACCGGATGATCCTGGGACCGCTCAAGTACCTCTTCCCATTCCTCCTGCTTATACAATTCCTTGACATGTTCACTCAGCATATCATCCAGCCCCGAGCCTGCACGTTTGCTAACGACAGATCCAACCACGACGCCCAATGCCACACCAAAGGCAACCCCCAGGGCGATCTGGTTTGTTGCCACACCAATACTCGTTCCAATGGCAATACCTACCCCAAGCCATAGAGTTTGAGGATTCACTTTTGTGCCCATGGAGATCATCCTCCTTGAAGATATTTATAAAAAAATATTAACTTTTAATGTAGGAACAGTCACTCATTTGCCTGTATAAAATGCCTATGGTAACATAAGAATAGACAATATGGAGAGGTAAAATCCTCTCACGGCGCGCGTCTGTTCAGATGCAGAGCAAATCCCACCACAGGCGTTCAACCTGGTTTAACGGTGGGTTTTTGTTTATGACTTCATTGTGGTAATGCCCACCCGTTGTCTACCGAAAATTATACCATAGGCGCCTATTCAGGCGCTTTTATATTCCTCATCGAAGGGTCCACTTTTGTGATACACTGAGTGTAATTTGGCAACGATGAACATGAAGAACTGATGGGAAAGGCGGAAATTCGTTATGGCATATGCTTTTATGATCGAACCGCAGTATTATACCGCTTTGGAGAACGAAGACGAGTTGATTGAGAAGTGCCAGGAATGGGGCTTACTTTCGGAAAAAGCAACGAAGGTCAAAACGTTCTATTATAAAGGGAATGGGCTGAATATGCCTTGCACCATCATTGGCTTTGTCGATCATATGGCAGCAGTCATTCAATTGGACAATGATCAGAAACACTGTATTCATCCTTCTTATCTGAAAGAAATGCAGGCGTCCAGCTATAATGTAAAAAGTTCGGTTGGAGCAGGCACGGCAAAAGACAAATCTAATGAACCAGTCGTTACAACCAACTTAGAAGAGATCCCTAGCTCTGATGCTGCACAAGATCCTGTTGCTGCCTATTCGGATAAGATTCCATCCGGTATGAGTGACTTTGATTCCGAACTGGATGTGGACACGGATGACGATGATACCTCCTCCGAACTAAAAGGCGACCCTGATGGTCTGGTGGAAGAGTATGTTGGACCCGCAAACGGGGCCACAAGCAGCGCTGCTAAACCAAAGGCAAAAACCGCAGGTAAAGCCAAATCGATCAAGATTGATCTGCCGGAGGGTAAAGTGAAAATGTCCGCTGTTGTAAAGGAATTTACGACCGTGCCGAACCACTTCTCCGACAATGATGATGAAGTCATTATCTATGAAGCCGTTACGATCACCGAGCCCGAAGTTATCGACGTTGGCGAAGCCTGGTCCAGTCACAGTGCCACGATCAAGAAGCAGGAGCTTGAGGTTGGTGATGTGCTTACTTTTGAAGCAAAGATTATCAAGAAGAAACTGACCAGAAATCCTGTTCCTTACAAGATCAATAACCCATCCAAAATTCAGAAAGAGGTCTAATTTTCAGATTAGCAAGTATATACTCCTTGCAGGAGTCACAAAAAACCTCCAGACACGTTGCTCATGTCTTGGAGGTTTTTTTGCTTTACCTATATGGCAGAGACACTACTCTCAATTTACTGATGGTTAGCTGCGACACAGCTGATCTGGAACTGAACGCCAAATTTATCGATAACCATACCGTAGGCTGGACTCCAAAATGTTTCCTGGATCGGCATTTTCACTTCGCCACCGTCTTGCAGCTGATTGAAAATCGCTTTGGCTTCATCGGCAGTATCTGTGTTCACCGTGACATTCACATGATTACCCACAATATAAGGCATACCAGGGAATGTATCGGATAACATCAATACAGAACTTCCAATCTGCAAGGAAGCATGCATGATACGGTCTTTCGCTTCGGGTGGTACGGGGTGGTCAGGGTTGGAAGGACCATCGCCAAATGTCTGGAGAGCCAGCACTTCCGCTCCAAATGCCTTTTTATAAAATTCCACTGCTTCACGTCCGTTACCATCCGTTACAAGATACACATTCAAGCTAATCGCCATTCGTGCTTCATCTCCTTGATATCATGTAATTGAACCATTCCTGTCACTTGCGACATGAGTATATACGAATAGGTTGTCCATTGACAAGAAGGTATTTCCACAAGCTCCTCTAAGAACAAGCTCCCCTCTCCAAAGAGGCTCTGACCACTCTTCATTTAACTCCCAGTGGTACGGGTTCCCAAAGTTCATCCATTGGTAGGATTGTCCTGTAATCCTTATTTTATCCTCGGTGTCTTCGCAAAAAAAAACCACTCTCCCGAATCCTGTCGGTAAAATGGCTGCGGTCGATCCTATGAGGTTAGCGCGTTTTTACGATGCTATCTATTTCACTTTTCAACAAGAGGTATCGGTGAACACTTCTCATGATCGGGACCTTAGTTAGTTTATTCTTGTCTACATAAAGTTTCATCTGATCTTTGGTCAGACCGAGCAAACTCCCTGCTTCAGATACCGTCAATACAACCTCGGGATTCGTAGCATTAAACGTTTTTTTCACTTTCTGGTTCCAGTCCTCAAATACCTGCATAGATCAGTGATCTCCCCTATCCATAGCCAGTCATTTTCCAGGCTGAATAGATCCATTATATCATACTTGTGATGATCGTAACTTAATCCTTATGGAGAACCAATTAATGTTAGTAAATTAGGCTTCACGACCAAACACCTCGAACTGACTTAATGCTGGGAATGGAGAGGGATCTGACGACTTGATCAGTTCGCTTAACGTTACCCATTCCACGTCCTTCGACTGAATTTCGATCGTTTGTGGTTTATGAGTTTGGATCAAACTGGCCTGCTCGGAGCTGCCATCGGAAAAGGTAAGAGTAACCCGCTCCCAGAAATTATCGTGGGGAAAATCTGCACGCAAGGTCAGGACTACTTTGTCGATAGACACCGTACGTCCAAAGTTGACTGTAATGGCAGCATCAGCCCGCTGGTTGATCCCCCAAGATTCGTATGGCCACTCGCCATGTGAATCATTGGCGCTGTTGCCATTGATGGCGTTACGTGCTGCAAATACAGACTCTCCACGGGTCTCCACGTTGGCGGAAGCATGGGGAAAACAGCTTTCGTTTCCATGCTGATCATACGGATTCAGCGCTACATTTTTATATGCCTCAATCTCTTCCCGTTTAGCCAACCGAGCACTTAGAACATGCCTGTCACCCGTAAATGACTTTGGTGAATAAGACACTCGTTTCTCTTCAAAAGGAATGGCATAACGATACTCCTCACCTGTTAAATAAACGAAAGCCGGATTCATGGAATCCTCCAGCTGGAGGATCAGATATACGTTTACATCAGAGCTTCTTAGAATGATGCTGTCCCCTGATTCATAGGCCTGTCTGTACACAAGATTTACTTGTTCACTGTCCGTCCGCGTTTCGAGCACCACACCGTCCACATTTTGAATTTCGAGCGATAAGTTCGTCATCTACATGCTCCATTTCTATTGATATTATTTAAAAATTTCTTGATCCGAAAATATGAAAGCGCTTCTCTTTATTATACTTTATCATAATCACGGGACTCAGCACCCCTAAATAATGACTTATTTAATACAAGACGAGTATATTTCCCAACATAAGAAGTGCAAAAAGAGCCACTTCCTTAAAGTGGCCCCACGATGTAAAACTAAATGATTGTCTTAAGCCTCTTCCCAGAAGCGGCGCAGGTTGCTCATGGCGATTTTGGATGCAGATTTACATTCCTCCATGCCCTCAAACTCAATCGTAATGTTACCATCATAACCGGAGTCTTTAATCAGCCTAACAATTTTGCGGATTGGAATATCCCCTTGCCCCACAATGGCACCGCGCAGGAAGTTGCCGTAAGCGGTTGTGAACCATTCCCCTTCACCCGGATGCTCATCATAAGGGCGGAAATAAAAGTCCTTGAAGTGAACCAGAGAAGCGTACGGCAGATTTTTCATGACCCCGATAATCGGATTCTCATCCACGCACATGAAGTTGCCGATATCGAGTGTCGTTTTGAAGTTGGGACGATCTACGGCATGAAGCACACGCTGCACACGGTCACTGGCCTGCACACTGAAGCCGTGATTCTCAATGGTTGTTGTAATGCCAAACTGTGCAGCATAATCAGCAATGATCTGGCTTCCCTTCACCATCAGCGGCAAATGTTCCTCAAACCAGGCAATGGTCATTTTCTCTTTAGGCAAAGTAAACGCCGTTACGTCATGACGCATATGCTTTACACCCATCCGGTGTACAACATCGACATGTCTTTTGACCCGAGCTATCTCTTCTTCAAAAGCTTCTTCCGTCTCCTGCACGAAATTCGCAGGCATCGAATAGTTGGACAGCTCAATACCCGCAGAAGCAGCTCGCTCCCGAATGGCGTCGGCGAGATCAGGATTATCCTCCACGGTGTAGCCATACGGAACCATCTCCATATGCTCTCCACCATTTGCAGCAATCCAGTCGATGATATCCAGAACCGTCATTTCACCCGAATTCAGATCGTTCAACAAGCTATACGTACTCAGGCCCACTTTCATCTGCTCAGCTCCCTATCGGTATTGTTGGATAAATTTAACCGCTTTGCGAATGTCCTGTTCTGGCTGGTCGCCTACCTCGCGTTCAATCGTCAGATAACCTTTATAGCCAATATCCCGGAGGGCTGCAAAGTATGCGTCAAAATCCACACTGCCCTCGCCCAGCGGTACCTCACGGAAGAACGTTCCGGAAGAGACCATTTCGGCAATTTTCTCATGATCCATAGGGGCATATCCCACTGCACCGTATACGTCCCTCGGGTCTACTTCCTTCAGGCGCAGACCATCTTTCACATGGGTATGCACAATATAATCCTTGAGCAGATGAACACCTCGTGCAGGGTCATCTCCGGTAACCATCACCATGTTTGCCGGGTCAAAATTCACCGAAACCCCGTTAGTCGACAGGGTATCCAGAAACCCTTTCAGGTCTGCTGCCGTTTCCGGTCCCGTCTCAATCGCGAAGTAGGCTCCTGCGCTTTTGGCATATTGGCCCAGTTCCTCACATGCGGCATGCAGTGTGGCATACACTTCGGAGGAGGGATCGTGCGGAACAATACCGATATGTGTTGTGACGATATTTGTACCTAGATCCAGAGCAAGATCCACGATGCGCTTGGACTTCTCTACTTTCCACGGATTATCTTCCTTGACCTGGAACCCGTGACCGCCCAAATCGCCAACCAGGGCAGAAATTTCAAGACCAAGAGAATCGATATAACTTCTTAACTCCTTGCGAGCTGTCGGAGAAAGGTTTTCGGGGTCCATCTCTCCATGGACTGCATAGATCTGTACGCCTTCTGCACCTACATCCTTCGCTTTGCTTAATCCTTCACGTACACCTACACCGAAGCTATCCACGATAACGCCAATCTTGTTTGTTAATTTCATGCCATACCCTCCCGTTAAATCGGTATTTGATTTTTCATTCCTGGTGAGCCTTCATGATGAACGGAATGCTCTATACAATTTTCGACCCCTACCCGGTCACTCCTTTTTCTCCGATCATTTCTTATCCGGTTTCCTGAGACTAATCATTTGAAACCAGCTTCACCGTTTGAATTTCATATGGTTTGAACGTCAGCTCAAACTTCCCTTCATGACAAGCTAGTGGCATGATTTCATCCTCCAACAGATTGACTACAGACGTCTGTATACGCGCGTCAGCCCATTGAACCTGAACTGTTTCTCTTCCACCAGATGATTCATAGAAACGAAGTACCGTTCCCGTGCCATCCTCGGAAGCCTTGATTGTATCCAGAATGACATGTTCACTATGGAATTGAACCCAGCTGTGCTCTGCTGGCAATGTGCCAGAGTGTCGTTCACTTGCAACAACCCGAACCGGGTGGTTCAGTTCCATCGCACGTCGTACCACACCCGCTTCCCGCCAATCTCCCTGATGCGGCAGCAGGGAATACGTGAATTCATGCTCACCCTGGTCAGCATGTTCATCCGGCCATTTAGGAGCACGGAGCAGGGAAAGACGGATCATCTGATCCTTGATGTCATATCCGTATTTACAATCGTTCAGCAGGCTTACACCACTGTTACCCTCGGAGATATCCGCCCAGCGGTGACCACACACTTCAAACTGGGCTTGCTCCCAACTGGTGTTGTTATGAGTAGGGCGCTCCAGCGCACCAAACGGGATTTCATAGGCAACTTTCGCTGATACCAAATCAACGGGAAAAGCCACTTTAAGCAGCTTATGGCTCTCCGCCCATTTCACCTTTGTCTTGAAATCAACACGTCGCTGATGACGATACAGGATAATATCCTGGTGAATCTCCGACTCGTTTAACTTCCAGTGAAACCGAAGGATATCCTGCGTTACTCCATGCTGTACTACTTCTCTGGAAATCAGCTCTGCCACTCCTGCACGCTGCGATTCAAACCGCGGATCCATATCCCAAGCATCCCAATACGTTGGCCTGTCATGGAAAAACTGTAACTCATTCGCTTTATCGCTCGGTTTCAGCCACTCCCGTTGGTTGGTTTTGTCATACCATCTGATGATCTCTCCTACATCGTTAAATTCAAGCGTGTAAAAGTCCGTTTCCCAGACAGAAGGAAAAGATTCATCCTGTTTCAATGCAGGAAGATTGGCATCCGGTGCCTGGCGTAGCCATATCGTGGCATATCCAAAGGCCGGAATGGATGGGACATAGACTGACAAGGTCAGCACGTCTCCATTTGCCTCCATGTCACTCGGCAGACGATTACCCCGATGGTCAAACGCTGCTATACCGCTCAGTTTCTCGTCGCCTGTAATCGTAACAACTTCTCCCCTCTCCCAGCCTAGGCTATTAAATACAACATAGGGCAGACCGTCGAAGCCATCTGTCGCAATGCGGTCCTCAATACTACTAAGGGTACCATTCATAGCCGATGTCCCCAGAGCGAATACTTTCTTATACTCTTCCATTGATGTTACGTATACTTCGGGAATGGACGTGCCCGGGATAATATCATGGAATTGATTCAGCATGATCAGCTTCCAGCCTTCATCCAGATCACTTTTCGCCTGTGCTGCTTCAACTCCGGCAAACTGCCCCCAAATTTCCGCTTCCCGATACAACACCTCTGCTTTGCGATTGCTCCGTTTGTTGCGCGCATGAGTTGTAAAGGTTCCACGATGCAGTTCCAGATATAAGTCGCCATGCCATTTGGGCAGCTTAGGATTGTTGTTCGAAATCTCTTCGAAAAACGCGCCTGCTGTACTGAAATTGCTAATGGGCTGCCCAACCATGAAATGAGATCGTTCTGCGAACACAACCATCTCGTTCGTTACCCCGCCTCCACCATCGCCATGCCCATATAGCAGCATTTGCTCGGGGTGTACATCCTTCTGCTTGTAGGATTGCCAGTGCTCATCGACATCTTTGGGCCGGGTATGCTCATTCACTCCGTGATTGAGATACGCAAGCACCGAGGTGCCGTCAATGCCTACCCAATGGAACAGATCATACGGGAAAACGTTGGTATCATTCCAATTGAGCTTGGTGGTCATAAAATAAGGAATGTCAGCCAGCTTGAGCAGTTGAGGCAGCGAAGCACAGTAGCCAAACGTGTCAGGAAGCCACTCGATGTTTGAACGCTTGCCGAATTCCTCCTGATAAAAGTTCTGCCCGTACAGGATCTGACGCACAAGCGACTCGCCACTCGGAATATTCAGATCCGGCTCGACCCACATGCCACCAACCAGTTCCCAGCGGCCTTCGGCAATTCGGGTTTTGATTCGTTCGTACAGCTCAGGATAGTGCTCTCTCACGAATGCATACAGCTGTGGTTGACTCTGCGAATACACGAACTCCGGATACTCATCCATCAAAGTACACATCGTGGAGAAGGTGCGGCTGGACTTGCGCACAGTCTCACGCACAGGCCACAGCCAGGCAATGTCGATATGGGATTGCCCAACCAAATGCATGAATCCGTCTCGATACTCTTCCGGGTCTTCCTCCTGCACCGACTGTGCGAGCCATTCTTCCCAATGCTGCACCCACGCCGCTTCACTCCAGCGCTCCGGCTCGTTGTACATCTTATCCATCACCTGATGAATATCCCGGATAAGACGGGTGCGCTTTAAGTCTTTCTCCGGTAATGCTCGGAGTGATTCTAAAAGTACCGTAATGCTATACATTAGACTCTGTAAAGGCGAATTAACACGAACCAAAGCGGCTCGAATGCCCTGAATTGGCGGCTGGATGACCGCCTGTCGATTCAAGGGGTCATGTGGTTCTGGTATGGGATCAAATAGCTCAATCTCCAGCAATGGCGTAGTTCCCACACGGCTCTTCGGTAACGGTACATACCCATGATTGCGGTCCAGTCCGTGATAAGGCACGCCATTCACCTTCAGCAGCCCCTCACCCCTGGCCTCGAAGATCAATCCGACCACATCTTCCTCCCAATTGGCCGGAATCTCTACGGTTTTGCTCAGAAAATAAGTCGTTCCATGGTTACTATGGAGTGGATTCAAGCTTTGAACAGCCGCATTCTTCTGTTCATACTCATATTCCCCTGGCCGGACATACTTGGCTTTCTGCATCTGCCACTCTGGAAGTTCAATAGTATCCCTCCATTGCTGCTGAGTCAGATCCTGAATGAATCTCTGAATTCGAATCATACCTCCACCCCCACCTTCTGGATGTGTAAACTACAAGCAGTACAGTCTCTGGAACTGCTGCCAACCATTAGTCTGAATTCACCCGGCTCCACAACAGGCTGAAGACGGGAATCGATCAGCTCTAGATGTTCTTTTTGCACAGGGAACGTCACCGTCTGGGTCTGTCCCGGCTCTAGATGGATTTTACGAAATCCCTTCAGTGAAATTTCGGAACGGGTGACCGAAGCCGATACGTCCGTAATATACAGCTGTACAACCTCATTTCCCGCAACCGCTCCCTTATTTGTGACCTCCACCTGCACCTCTGCTTCATCGTCTGGCCCAATCACTTCGGGTACAACTCTTACATTCTCGTACTTGAATTCTGTATAACTAAGCCCAAAACCGAATGGATATTGTGGTACCAAATCGGTCTCCAAATATCGCTTGCCGCGGGTACGTTTGCCATTGTAGTTGACCGGAAGCTGACCTACATGCTTGGGAATGGAGATGGTAAGACGACCAGATGGATTCACATCACCGAACAGAATATCTGCAATGGCGTTGCCCCCCTCCTGCCCAGGGTACCACGCTTCCACAATGGCATGGGCATGCTCATCAATCCATGGTTCGGCAATGGGCCGTCCGTTAATATATACGACAATAACCGGTTTCCCCAGCTTATGTACTTCTTGCACCAGTTCCAGTTGAACACCCATCAGGTTCAGAGACGATCGGTCTATCCCCTCACCGCATTCCATATCGTTCCATGGATCATCCGTAACAACGGATGCACCCGTCCGCAGATCAATGGTCCCCTCGCCAAAATCCCGGCTACTTGACCCTCCCATCACCATAATGATAGTATCTGCTTCTTCAGCACAGGCGAGCGCTTGCGCAAAGCCCTCTCTGGAATCCCCTTTGATCCGGCAGCCCGGTGCGTACAGCACCTTTCCGGTGTCAGCACCAAGCTTGCTCGTAATTCCATCCAGCACCGTAACGATCTGTCCTCTCGGCTGCGGCGAGGTGTAGTCGCCAAGCTGGTTGTAGACGTGGTTCGCATTCGGTCCAATGACCGCCAGTTTTGTACCTGTTTTACCGAGCGGAAGGGTGTTGTCTTCATTTTTGAGTAAAATGATTCCCTCCTGCGCGACTTTTCTCGCCAGCTGAATATGTTCTTCACATCCGATCACCCGCTCAGCAAAGTCAGGATCAACGAAAGGTTGTTCGAATAAGCCCAGTCTGAACTTCATATCCAGCACCCGCATTACCGCCGTATCCAGATCCTTCTGTTCAATCAATCCTTGCGACAGGGCCTGCCCGAGATGCTTGCGGTACATGTACCCGGACATTTCCATGTCCACCCCTGCCTTAAGCGACTGAGCGACGGCCTGCTCCCCGTTCTCCGCGGTGTTGTGTCCATTGACAAGCATCTGAATTGCACCAAAGTCAGTAATGACAAATCCGTTAAACCCCCATTGCTCGCGCAGGAGATCATTCAGCAGATACGAACTCGACGTACAAGGCACACCATCGATCTCGTTATACGCTGTCATGACAGAACACGCTCCGGCTCTCACTGCTTTCTTGAACGGCAGCAGATCCACCTCGTGCAGCTCTCGCAGTCCCATATGCACCGGAGCAGCATTGCGCCCACCCTCCGAGCTGCCATAGGCTGCAAAATGTTTGAGTGTCGCCACAATCGTCCGATTAGAATCGAGCCGGTCACCCTGTAAACCTTTTATCGCTTCAACCGCCAATTCACCGATCAGGTATGGATCTTCGGCAAAACATTCTTCCGTCCGTCCCCATCTCGGGTCCCGTACTACATCAAGCACAGGCGAATATGTTGCCGCTCCTCCCTGGCTCCGAGTCTCCACAGCAATCGCTTCACACATCTTGCGGTACAATTCCGTGTTCCAAGCACTTCCTACTGCTAACGGCACCGGGAATACAGTTGCCCCAATGGCCATATGCCCGTGAGAACACTCTTCCCCGAACAAAATGGGAATGCCCAGCCGAGAGTTCTCCATGGCATACCGCTGAATTTCATTGATGGCAACAGCTCCCTGCCTAGGCGTCAGGCCAGTCTCCAGCGTCACTTCCGTCCAGGGATCAGCACGAAGTGTTCCATATAAAGACCCAATCCCGCCCTCTACGATGTCCTTTTTAAACTCATCCGTAACCTGAACCGTACCATCTGCTTCCTTAACATAAGTCTTCCACCCCATCGGCTGGATCAGCTGCCCTATCTTCTCCTCCGTGGTCATCCGCCCGAGCAGATCTTGGGTCCGCTCCTGAACGGAAAGCGAAGCATCTTTATAGTCCATATGCATATTCTCCTTATGAGTTCGGCTTAGTCTGGTGCATGGGCTCACATGGCTTTTCGGTAGTCGCTAGGCGCAACACCCACCACATTCTTGAACGCCCGATTGAAGGAATTGTAATTCGTATACCCAACTTCCTCACTGATCTCCTGAATGGCCTTATCCGTCTCCAGCATGAGCTGTTTCGCCTTCTCAATACGGTGACTAATCAGAAGATCCACGAACTTCTCACCAATCTCGTCCTTAAATAGCTTGCTTAAATATTTCGGATTGATATCAAATAGATCACTTAGATAATTTAGTGACAGGTCGGGGTTGTTGTAGTTCTGTTCAATATACTTGCGAATTTCAAGAATATGAGATCGATGTTTTCTGGAGCAATGAAGCGTCTGCATCTCATCAGCCAGCTCACGGAAGCCTTCCCAGCACAGCGCGCGTAAATCATCCAACGTCTCCCAACCTTCCAACCTAGGAAGAAGTGGTGTAAATACAGATGCCCATCGCTCCTGATACTCTCGTGGAAGTTCTGCGAACTCCCGGTTATAGTGCTGGAACAGCAATTGGACCGTATTCATAATCTCCTGGCGGGAGAGCACGGATTCATGGATCTGTTCGAATAAGCGGTCAAAATGCTTCTCCCACACATCTTCCGAGAGTCGCATCGCCTGTACCAGCAAAGAGATCGTCTTCAGGAATTCATACACATCATTCGTTGAGTTCGGTACCTCCCCACATGGAATGATACGATTCATGCCGAGCACAGCCTTGTATTCCAAGGCATGCACCGCCTCCTTCAGCGAAGCTCTCAGACCACGGACATCTACTGCGACTCTTCCAATACCGATGGTTACGGTGAAGTTCAAATACTGCCCAACCCTGTCAAGATAACCGGAGAGCAGTCTCTGCTCGGTCTCCTCACCTTTCTCCATTTCGGGAATCCAGAGTATGGCATACAGACGCTGATCCGATATCCACTCAGCCCACACTTCGGTGCCCTCGTGCCTTGCACTCTCCTGTAGAATGCTGGATAACACGAATTTCAGAAGGGATTGATCCTGATTGTGGTACTCCTCCATGAATCGGGAATACTGATCGATCTCCACCACCATTACAGCCCATCGATCCTCTAACTGCGGGAGCTTGAACCTGCTCATCTCCGCTGTCAGTTCATTGCCGGTAAAGTCCCGCGTACCCTCCAGCAGCTCCTGAAAGAAGTATTTCTTCTGCAAAATCAGGTTCTCTTCATGCTCCTCCTGATATTGCTTGGTTTGATCAATCATTCGCTCCAGCGTAGTCTGGATAAAACGAAACTCGTTATCCTTCGTATAACCCGCCCCTGGCTGTTTCTGCGAAGCCACCGTCTCAATCAACGTGACAATCTGCTGGATGGGCTTGTAATTTCTACGTGTCACATAGATCACCCACACCACACCAATCAGGACAACGGCAACAGCAAAAACAAACCAGATATTATAAAACTTCAGGGCAAATTTGACGATCTTGCCATTGTTCAGCCCCGTCTGTACCTTCCAGCCACTGTAGCTGGATGTAAACTCGGAGAACACTTCACCTGAGTCTGTTTTGGGAGAAACTGCTGTAATTCCACCCTGCATTGCTCCGTCCCACAGATTGCCACCCGAGCGATTGAAGATATTCACGAAGGTGAACTCAGGGTCATACATCTGCATGATGGATTTCTGCAAGGTCGGCAGATCGACGTTAACAACGACAAGGCCCGTGCCGTTTCCGACACCGCGAATGAGTGTAATGACCTGTTTTCCTTCCTCGGTTGGAAATGCCTTAAAGGATCTCGCCCCCACCCACTTTTGCGTTGCCGCAGCACGACTGTCTTTAATAAACGCTGCATCCGGGAATTCCTCAATCGGCACCGCCTTGCCGTTGCTGAATACCGTATCGTCGTTGTATCTCACCAGATATATGGAATCAATCAGCGGATACTCTATTTTTAATTCATCAATAACCTGGACTGCTTGAATTCCGGCATACACATCCTCGCTTCCGGTTACCGAATAATAATTTTTCAGGTTGGGATTGGTCAAAATATCACGCAGCACCTTGAAGTCGATGGAACGTAGTGAATTGTCCAAATATTGCGTTACCTGTGAAGCCAGAAATTCATTGGCCTTGAGTGCTTCTCTCCGGTTCTGTTCATTGAATACCTGAAAGAAAATGATAAACAGGATTGTGGTCACGATAAAAAAAACAGGCAAATACGATAGCAGCAAACGTCTAAACCAACTGTTGTTCATCTCCGAGGCCCCCCACCACTGTTTATACGTATAAGCATTTTGCATAAGCTGGAATGACAACCGCGCCAATCTGGTCGCTAATTTTCCATAAATATTCAGTAAATTATATCGGATGAAGTGGGGTTGTCAAAAGGAGAAGACCATCCCGATTTCTGTGTTGACATCGGGACAGCCTCATTCATGAAACCATTAATCTTTATTGATTCTTCTCAATCGCACGCTGGTAAATCTCAAGGTAATTGCTGAGTCCCAGACCATCAAAACCTTTTACGTACGCGTCCCATTCCTTATCGATGCTCTTGCTGCCGATAATGAATTGAGCCATATTGGTCATCACGTAATCCTTAACGGCCGTCGTGAGCTGCGCAGCGGTTTCTGTATCTTCAGGACGGATAAATACGTTCGCAGGATAGACTTCTTTTGGCGCATAAGGTTCATATACATTGGTTGCTTGCGCCAGACGTGTACCGTAACCCTCCGCTTCCAGTGGATTCTGACCTTCTGCAAACAGATTGCGGAACGTATTGGACAAGTCATGTGCTCCGATCTGTGACCAACTCTCGTTGACTACAACATTTGGGTCACGCTCAGGCAGGTTATAGTAGCTGTATTTGGCAGGCTCACCATTGATGTTTTTCTCATCGGCATCCGCCTTCTTCCAGCCCTTTCCTTCTGTCGGACCGTACTCTGCATACAGGGCACCTTCTTCACTGAACATGTAATCTACAATTTTGATCGCTGCGATCTGTTGTGCTTCGGTCGCTTTATTGGTGATGGCGAACTCGAACTCACCTACGCTTTGCGTAGCGCCTGTCGTCTGCACACCATCCGGCCCTTTCAGTGGAGGCACGATGTCCCAGTGCTGGTGGCGGGTGATATCTTTGTCATACGTGTTCACGAGGTAGCTGACCAGCGCTGTCGTTATAGAGCCGACCACCTCATCCCCTTCCTTGTTACCCAACTGCCCGATTGCCTGATCGTTCTGTGTGAAGGAAGCCGGATCAATCAGGCCTTCTGAATACAGCTTATGCATGTACTCCAGCCCTTTTTTCCACTCTTCCTTGTTCGCTGCAAAGTCAACCTTTCCATCATTCACAATCAGATATTTATCGTTGTCATTATAGATAAAGCTGTTCATCAAATAGGCATCGATGTTGCCATTCCATACGTACTTGTTGGGTGCACCGGTGAGTGGAATCTCATCGGCTTTGCCGTTGCCATTCGGGTCTTGTTCCTTGAATGTCTTCAGAACCGTGTAAAGTTCATCGGTCGTGGTAGGCATTTTGAGACCCAGATTGTCCAGCCACTCGGTGTTAATCCAGTATTTCTGAGCATACGTACAGTGGTAACATTCATTGAAAATCGGCAGAGCGTAGATGTTGCCATCCGGCGCAGTTACCGCTTCTTTGAAGTACGGCTTCTCCTCCATCATCTTGGTCAGATTCGGACCGTACTGCTTGATCAGATCCTGCAGCGGGAGGAACACGCCCTGTTTTCCGTACGTTTGAAGGTCTGAGGTCGTGAACTTGCCATGGAGGAACACTTCAGGATAATCCCCACTCGCCAGCAGCAACTGTCTGCGGTCTTGCAGAGCGTCCGTCGGGGCCAGATCCCATTTCAGGGTAACATCGAACTTGTCTTCGATAAATTTGGTGAACTCATTTTCTTCCATGGACGCTTTACCTTGTGGGGCAAAGAAGGTCATCGTTACCGGGCCACCGCTCTCCCCGCTACCGTCGCTCCCTGTACCCGCATCCTCGGATGAACCACATGCGGACAACAAAGCCATCGAAGCAAAGACCAGAAACAACATCGAAATCCAAGATTTTTTCAATCTGACTCCTCCTTTTTGTTGAAAACGGCATAACATTCTGATTACGTACTCGTGTTAAACCTTATCCCGGAAGCCGGAGTGTTCCCCCACCTCCTTTCAAGTGGCGTAACGGAAGCAGATGACAAAGATCATCCTTTGAGCGAGCCAACCATAACCCCTTTAACAAAATGCTTCTGCACAAACGGGTACATGATGAGAATAGGAATGCTGGCAACTACGATCAGTGCGTATTTCAGGACCTGTTCGAACCCCTGATCTCTTAGCTGCTGGCTCGTATTGGCCAACATTGCTGGGTCTGCCGCGTTTAGAATTAGCAGATTGCGCAGCACATATTGGAGCGGGAACAACTTCTCGGAACGAAGATAAATCAGGGCATCAAAGTACGCATTCCAGTGGCCCACCGCATACATCAGGGTCATGACCGCCAGAATCGGTTTTGATAACGGAAGAACTACGCTGATCAAATACCGGATGTCCCGGCATCCGTCCATTTCCGCCGCCTCCCCCAGCTCTTCCGGGATGGAAGACTGGAAGAAGGTTCTCGCTACGATAACCTGGAACACTGCGAGCGCCCCTGGCAGCCACATCGCCCAGCGTGTATCCAGCAGATGAAGGTCTTTCATCAAGAGATACGTTGGAATCAGACCGCCATCAAAGAACATCGTGATCATCATGAAAATAATAATGGCACCTCGTCCGTAAAACGACTTGCGCGATAGCGGATAGGCGAGCATGACCGTTAGCGCCACATTGATAAATGTGCCTACAACGGTATAGATGATCGTGTTGTAGAAACCGAGCATGAGCTGTTGGCTTTTGAAAATAGAGATGTAGGCCTTAATGTTAAAGTCTACCGGGAACAGCCACACCTGACCGGATGTAACGGCACGTGAGGAACTGAACGAAGAACTGATGATATACAAGAGCGGGTAAAACACCGTTAGAAGTATAGCGAACAGAAAGATATAGTTGAATGTCATGAAGATACGGTCACCGAGCGGGTCCTTGATCCGGTTACGATTCATCAGGTTGAACATGGATGAGCTCCTCCTTTACCACAAGCTGTTCTGGGATACTTTGCGGGAAATGCCGTTGACAATAACCAGCAGGATCAGGTTGATCACGGAGTTGAACAATCCTACCGCCGAGGAGAAGCTGAAGTTGGCCCCAATCAGACCGACCTTGTACACATACGTCGAGATGACTTCTGAAGCGCTCGTGTTAAGCGGATTCTGCATTAGATATATTTTTTCAAAGCCCACGCCCATAATGCTGCCCAAGCTAAGAATCAGCATGATGACGGTGACTGGTACGAGCGTTGGAAGGTCGATATGCCAGATTTTACGAAGCCTTGAAGCGCCGTCCATCTTCGCTGCCTCATAGAGGGATGGATCAACGCCAGCGAGAGCCGCGATATAAATGATCGATGAATAGCCCATGCCCTGCCATACACCCGACCACACATAGATGGATTTGAAGTATTCGGGAATGCCCATAAAGTTGGTCATCGGGAAACCCAGGAAGGTAAATAGCTTGTCTACAACACCCACATGCGGTGACAGCATCAGAATGATAATGGATACCATGACGACTGTGGAGATAAAATGCGGAGCGTACGTGACCATCTGGACGGTCTTTTTAAAGTATCCTGTTCGGATCTCATTCAGCGCAAGCGCCAGCAGGATCGGAATGGGAAATCCGGCGAGTAACGAGTAGAAACTGATCCCAATCGTATTTTTGATCAGCAGCCAGAAGTTCGGGGATTCGAAAAAGGCTTCAAAGTGTTTCAATCCAACCCAAGGGCTGCCCCAGATTCCTTTGACGACACTGAAGTCTTTGAAGGCAATCTGTACACCAACCATTGGAATGTACTTGAAGATCAACAGATACAATACGGGAGGAAGCACCAGTAGATACAGCTCCCAATGCTTCTTGAGGCTTCTGATAAATGGATGCTGTCGCTTGGGTTCTGCGTAATTCCTTCCTTGCTGGAGCTCCACCGGTGCAGGTATGCTTTCCGTAGCTCGACTCATTCGCGTCACTCCTTCTACACCTTAAGTGTAATAATACATTACATTTACATCCCTTAAACATCCTTTTCTTTGACTCATTTTTCTGTATTAGCGTCATCTGTGTGAGTAATAATGTCAGGTAACGCTTTCTTAAATCGATAGTACCTTGAGCAGTGTTCTTTTATCAATTTGCAATTTTCTCCCACCTCTCCTTATTCCCAAAACCCTTGCTGGGCAAGGGGAAATCATCCTTTAGCACAGGTATATCGCAAAAATCATCAACTCAAAAAATCCCGAAGGGCTGTAAAAGCCCCTCGGGATTTGAAGTGTAGGTTTATTGGTTTGTGAACAATCTGAACGTCAGCGTGATAGGTGCTACTTCCGTAACTGCCGCTTGTGGCAACTCTACAACAAGTCCATCTTCCGTCCGTTGGAATGACAGCACATCGTCTGTGCCGACGAGTTCAACTCGCTCCACCTTTTCCACATATGGAATGACTACCTGTGATTGTACTGCTTCGTTCTCGTTTCTATACAAACGGAAGGCATACGATACGTTGAGATCTTCCTTACGTGTAAAGGCCCAATCTCCTGTGAAGTATGGTCCGCAAATTCGCGTGCCATAGATGCCCTCACCGTGAGTACCGATCCATTCTCCGAGGGCTTTAATACTTCGTACCGCCCCTTTTGGAAGACGCCCGTCCGGTTGTGGTCCCACATTCAGCGCTAGGTTACCACCCTTGGATACTACCTCAAGCAGTATATGTGCCAGCTGTCTTGCTGACTTGTACTGATCATCATATCCAAACGCAAAGGAATTGCCCACCGTGATACAGCTCTCCCAAGGAATATTCATTGGATGCTCAGGGATGGTCTGTTCCGGAGTTACGATATTCTCATACGGTCCGCCTACTGTGCGATCTGCTGCAAGGAGCCACGGCTGAGTTGTCTGACGTGCCCGCTCCACCACTTCGCCCAATCGGATATCCTGACCGTGACGGCCTTCACGTACCCAGCCTGCATCCAGCCATAGACATTCGATTCGTCCATAGTTGGTCAGCAGCTCCATAATTTGCTCGTGCGTAAACTCCACGAATTTCTCCCACAGCCATGGATACGCTTTCGGATCATAGGATGGTCCACGCCACATATGGCTTCCCCGCTCCATGCCAGGTGTCCAGTAATATGGCGTATGCCAGTCCGCTTTGGAGAAGTAAGCCGAGATGCCGAGCCCCTTGGCACGAAAAGCGTCAAAAAGTGCCCGACAAATATCCGCATACTTATGGGTATGAAAAGGAGTATCCTTGCCCGTGATGCGATAATCGGTGGTATGTGTATCCCACATGCAGAAACCATCATGATGTTTGGTGGTGAACAGGAAATATTTGAACCCATTATCAGCGGCCATCTGTGCCCACTCTTCAGGCTGAAAGCGAATCGGATTGAAGGTTTTGTTGAGATCAAAGTATTCTTGCTTGAAATGCTCCATGTCGTCAGTCCAGTCGATATCATCGCGTGACCAATCGCCATCCTCGTCACTTAACGCCCAGGACTCCACGAGTCCAAGCTGAGAATAGGGACCCCAATGCATCATCAGCCCCAGCTTCTGATCCTTGAACCACTCCAGGCGTTCATTCAGCAATGGATCTTCAGGCTTCACCCATTCCTCTTCTTTGCTAAAGTTGTGCACCCCGGCTTCGACCACCTGCTCTTCCTGTTCCAGCACCGTATCTTTGGTTTCGCTCATCCCGTTCATCTCCTTCGGATTGGATGTCATACGTTGAAAAGGTAGCTTTACACAGGTCACTGCGCGGTCAAAACAATCTTCCGATCGCTGTTATCCCCAGATTTTTTTGATTCCTTTCCTAAGGGGAAAATCCGGGGATAAAGGCGAGCGCTTCGCTTCTTCAGATTCGTTCTGCCCTCTCCGTTATTGTGTAAATGTTTCGTTCAACTAAGAAAGACATATTAAGCCCAGTCATTTCGATAGCAGTGCATTCTTCAGAATGGTTCTAAGTCCGTTTTGGCGAAATGTTTGGTTCAACAAGTATAGACTTGTTAGACCTCACTACTTCGAGCGGTGTTGCCATTTTCGGATCGCAACAGCATATCTACAGTGAAATCTCGCGTCCTTCTCGTGCGGACTCGTAGATGGCACAGAGGATTTTCATGATTTCAACGCCATCCTCAACGGGGCTTAGCGTCTCTTTGCGCCCTTGGGCACTGTCGATAAAATGATTGACTTCATTACGGAAAGAACCTGCGAAATCAAGGGATTTGAAATCCACCTGTGGCGTCATGTTCAAAATGGTATCGAATTTCTCACCGATCAGTGAAATTTCCGGTTCCAGTTCAGCGCCACCTTTATCGCCATAGAGTCTGACCGAAGTTTCATCCTGCTTCGCGTGCAGTGTGAAGCTTACATCCACCAGCAGGCTTGCCCCGTTCTCGAAACGAATCAGTGCGTTGGCCATATCCTCCACGGTGTTTTTGTTCGCATCATAATCCGCAGCCTGGTAGAACGATAGATTACGGATATTGGCACGGTTACCCAATCGATTGGAGACATTCGCAGACACGGTTTTCACTTTCGGTTTGCCCATCAGATACCAGGAGATATCAATAATATGAACGCCAATATCGATCAACGGACCGCCGCCAGAACGTTCCACATCTGCAAACCATCCGCCCGGATTGCCCAAACGCCGCAGACAGGATGCCTTGGCATAATAGATCTCTCCAAGCTCGCCTTCATCAATGAACTTCTTCAGAATCTGCGCATTGTCGCTATAGCGGCGTACAAAGCCAACCTGAAGCAGCTTTCCACTGCGGTGAACAGCCTTCTCTACCTCTAACGCATCTTCTACCGTCTGACAGAGCGGCTTCTCGCAAAGTACGTTTTTCCCCGCATCCAGAGCTGCAATGCTGATCTCGGCATGTGTATCATTCCAGGTACAGATGCTGACCGAATGGATTTCAGGTAGTGCCAGGAGCTCCTTATAATCCGTGAATACATGAGTAGCGTTATATTTTTTCGCCGCTTCCTGGGCACGTGCCTCGTTCAGGTCGCATATGGCGTATATTTCAACTTCAGGATTACTGTCATACGCTTGTAAATGAAAATCGGAAATTGATCCTGCACCGATAACGGCAATTTTAAGTTTGGACATGGATTTTCCCTCCATAATCTGTTGAATGATGGTCATATCAGTTGAGTCAGAACATATGATAATCGGCTTAACGTAACTACGGTGAATGTTTGGACTTTCGGCCGCTGTTGTCTACAGATTTCTTGTATCAACTGCTCTCAGCAGTTGAAATCCGCAGACAAAGGCGGACGCTACCGCTCCTACAGTTCCAAACTTCACCTCTGTTACTTCAGCCTTACATATAAAAATTGATTCCACTTATATAGTAGTAAGTAGCTGCTTATGCTTCCTCCCAGAAGCGGCGGACGTTATCCATCGCGATTCGGGATGCTGTTTTGCAATTTTCCATACCTTCAAACTCTACAGAGATATATCCGTCGTAACCGGACTGCTTCAACACACGGAATACTTCCGGCATGTCGATATCCCCATGGCCCACAATCGCTCCGCGCAGGTAATTGCCGTGTGCGGTCTGGAACCAGCCCTCTCCGGGATTGCGATAGGAAGGTCTCCGATAGAAATCTTTGGCGTGCACCATGGATGCATAAGGAATGTTGTTTTTCACAGCGCTAACCGGGTCTTCATCCACACACAGGAAATTGCCGATATCCAGCGTTGTCCTGAAGTTTTCACGTGCCGTCTCATGCACCAACCGCCGGACACGCTCACTGGACTGCACATAGTAACCATGATTCTCCACACTTGTGGTAATGCCGTGACTCGCAGCGTAATCAGCAATTCGCTGACAGGCCTTCACCAGAACAGGCAGATCGGCCTCAAACTGGGCGACAGTACCTTCCTGTGCAGGACGAAACGCAACATCATGGCGCATTCTCGTAACGCCAAGTGCCGCAGCGACATCTACATGCTTCATAACAGTAGCAATCTCATTTTCAAGTGCATCCGGGCCTTCTCCTGTAACGAAGTTAGCACCTATTGCGTAATTGGAAATATCAATTCCCACGTCTTGCGCAGCCTCTCGAATCTGGTCAATTAATTCCGGCTGGTCGATCAGGCTGTACCCGATCGGAACAATCTCCACATGTTCTCCGCCCTGCTCGGCGATGTAACGGATGGCGTCGGGTACAGTCAGTTCCTTGGCATCCAGTGCCTGTTGCAGACTGTATGTGCTGAGTCCTACTTTCATATCCTCTCATCCTCTCCTGCTGGTGTGTGGCTCTACCTTACATATACCTTTTTCCATAAGATCATACAATTACCAATAATCGTTTGCTACTCTATTTTCCATGGGATGAACCAAAATCGGCTTATCTACAAATGTTACGGCTCAATTGCCAGCTTCATGCACCTCTTGTTTGCTCAGATATACACCCAGCCAGGACAACGTTGGATACCATCTGGATTCATGAATGGTCAGACGAATGGTTCTGGCGGTAAAAGGTTCGAAACTACAGATTCGTTTGTGACCAACAATCGTACCGCGATACAGCTCCTGCCAATCACCCCTCTCTTCCTTTGCCTCCAGCGTAAAGCGTTCAATTCGCTGACCTAAACGGATATGCTCCATGAGAACGACTCGGTCGAACCGCGTTTCCTCCGGCAGTTCTACCTCCAGCCAAGCCAGTTCAGTTCCTTCAGATGGGCACCAAAAAGTATCCGATTCCTCACGCAATACCTGGGTAGCGGCATGTTCTTGACCCATGGTATCCGATGCGCGAATGCTCGCCCCAACAGCCAAACTTTGCCGATAAGTACTGCGCAAAAAGTCTCCGAGTTGCTGCAGCCGCTCAACATCCTGTTCGTGAATAAGGCCGCTTCGATCTGGTGGAAGGTTTAGTAGAAAATTAGCGTTGCCCCCAACCGCTCCATCATAGATGCTAAGCAGTTCCTCCAGCGATTTGACTTGATCGTCCTCGCTCGCATGATAGAACCAACCCGGACGGATGGATGTGTTCACTTCTGCGGGATACCAGATGAGCTTGCCCTCGTGCTGCCGGATCACTTCCCGACTCCCCAAATCGGCATCCTGTGTATTAATTCTGCTGGCAAACTCACCATCATCCACCCGCTGCGATTGCTCCTGGATCTTCTCATTATCTTGCAAGTAGGCAGGTACGACGCTCCATTCCGAAGTCCGGGTATGACCTGCCTCATTGCCGCACCAGCGAACATCCGGTCCACATACCGAGATTACAGCCTCTGGCTGCAACTCACGGATCAGTGCATAATAGGAATCCCAATCGTAGATCTGCCTTTTCCCATTTGGCCCCTCTCCGCATGCTCCGTCGAACCATACGCAGAAAAGTTCACCATATTGGGTTAACAGCTCACGCAACTGATTATTGAAAAATTCGTTGTATCGCTCTGAATCTCCGTAGGATGCTTCATGACGGTCCCAAGGAGATAGATAGATACCGAACTTCAACCCGCCTTCACGGCAGGCATCGGCAACCTCTTTCACCAGATCACCCGCACCATCTCGCCAAGGGCTGACGGCTACCGAATGATTCGTGTACTGGCTTGGCCATAAACAAAACCCGTCATGATGCTTGCATGTGAGGATTAATCCGGTCATACCGGCAGATTTGCACGCCTGAACCCATTGCCGGGCACTCAGATGAGAAGGGTTAAAGATATCGGGATCTTCATTCCCGGTTCCCCACTCCTGATCTGTAAACGTATTCATGGTAAAATGAATAAATGCATAGAACCCCATCTCCTGCCATTTCAGCTGACGTTCTGATGGCACGACCTGTGCTGCTGCCTTCACCCAATCGGTTGTATTTACTGGATTCCTCTCCTCTCATGCTGGTTCTCTGTCCGCTTTCCGTCAAATGCCATAAAGGACCGACAGAGCACAGCATCTCCAGCGGTCCTTAATTATGTTCATCTGTCGTTGAAAGTCAGCTTTCTGATTGCAATTCGATCCCTGTTCCACGAAGACTTCACCAATCTCAGCGGAACGATCCACGAACCCTCCTGCTTTCCCCACATCCTGCTCAACACATCCATTGCCTTTTCATGCTTGCCTACAAACCATGCCGCCATAACCTTCATGAATGGGTCTCCTTTCGGAAAATGATGGGTTAGCCATTGAAGTAATCACATTTGTTATTTTCGTTATCATAAAAATGTTATTGTTTTTATTCATAAACAGTCTAAGACGTTATGAATGAAACGTCAATACACAAAAAAGACACCCCTAAGGGTGCCTCTCTCTTGATCGATATCGAATATTATAAGTTCACTTTCGCTTTGCCTTTGTCATTCGATTAAACATGATCAGTGCAGCAATCAACATGGCAACAATTGCGATATTACTTGCTGCATCATGCGACATGCCGAACAGAACGCCCAGATTCGTAACCAGGCCTCTGACAATCAGCGCAACCGCAATCAGCAGAATAGGGCTCCAAAAATTATACCTTCTCATCCTTCGCAACACTCCTGACCAGATTGTTCAGAAATTCCGGATCTCATAACACAATCATAACAGTCGTCATGTTCAGTTACAACAGATCAGACGATCCTGCGTTACACTTGTTTGAATTCGATCCAGTCGATCTGCAGACCTGGTTTGGTGAAGTCCAGCTTCAATTCGTACAAGCCTGCTTCCAAATCCACTTTAACAAGTTTTTGTCTGATCCATTTACCTTCAGTACCATTGGTTTGAATGGTCGTCATCAATTGATCATTGAGAATGACATTACATGCACTTTGAGCCAGTTCCGGCTCAGGAGACATGATCTGTACAATAATCCGGTATTGACCTGCTTCATCCACTTTCATGTAAACAGGTTCGCCCACAACAGGTTTGACCTGTGTATTATCAGCCAGCGCTTGTGCCTGCTCTGAGGAAAGTGAAGCATTCGCTTGGAATGAAGCGACATTCTCTACAATCTCATGTTTTCTGGAGAAGACAGGTGCATTCATGATAAACTCACAAATATTCATAGCCGAGCGCTGAAGCTCGCCACGTGTCAACGTCCCATTTTCCAGAGATTCGATCGTGTTATCATCCCAGCCGTTGATTTCTGCGCCATAGTTAGGTACAACCATGTACAAATCGTTTTGAGCGCGAACCATCCAGTTGGTGTTTTTCCGATCTGCTGGTCCACCTTCAACGCCATCGTTCATAATAGCCCACCAGTCGGTCATCACGATACCTTGGAAGCCCCACTCCCCACGAAGAATGGTCGTGTTCAGATCATAGTTCGAAGCCGCCCAATGTCCATTAATCGGATTGTAGGAAGTCATGATCGAGTTCGCACCGCCTTCTTTCACGGCAATCTCGAACCCTTTCAGATAGATCTCACGCAATGCACGTTCAGATACAACGGCATCCACTTTACTGCGATGTTTCTCCTGATTATTGCAGGCGAAATGCTTCAGCGTAGCATTAGAGCCACCCTTCATGATTCCTCTTGTGCAAGCAGCAGCAAATACACCGGAAATCAGCGGATCTTCTGAGAAATACTCAAAGTTACGTCCGTTCATCGGACTACGACGAATATTCAATCCAGGCCCGAGCAGTGCATCCACCTGATTTCTCAGCAATTCCTGGCCTTCCATCACATACAGCTCTTCAACGAGTTCTGCATTCCATGTTGCGGCCAGCAAAGTTCCAATGGAAACTTGTGTAGCCTTCTCCCCGCTATCCATACGAATACCGGATGGGCCATCCGCAGTACATGCAACAGGGATTCCGTAATTGAACAGACTGTCACTCACGCCGCCAAATGCGGAAGCTGTACCCGATGTAACTAGTGGGCTGCTCATACCTTCGCCTCTTACGATCGCTGCCAGATCCTGATCACTTAATTGGGCGATAAACGCTTCCAGGCTAACCTTGCCATCCTTTACATCTCTCAGCTTGTAGCCCTGATTGCCGGTTTGCTCCAGCGTTTGTGGCAAGCTTTGTTCAATTCGTTCAGCCATGGATACTTGACGTGTAGGTACATCTGCAAAGATCAACTCGTAAGAACCATCATCTTTGCGCGCTCCCGGCTTCATTCTCGTAAAGCCTTCAGTCGGTGCCATTGCCTCCTGGAGCTGTTCCACGAGTTGAATCGTTTCTACGACGTAGCCATCTTGGCCATCAATGCTGACATGCTCCACATTTTTGACACTGGTTCCCACGTACAAACGATATGTTCCTGCCTCAAGTACATACGCCGATGCATGTCCTGTTACGCCAGCATCATCATAGGAAGCCATGGAATCTACAGGGAAGCTCACAGTCAGACGCTGAGACTCACCCGGCTGAAGCAGATTCGTTTTGCCGAATGCCACCAAAGCTTTTGCAGGTTTCCCCAATTGACCTTGTGGGGCTTCATAATAGATCTGCACTACTTCTTTACCGGCATAGGTCATGCCCGTATTGGTTACGGTTACATTCACCTTAATGCTATTTTCTCCGTCTTGAGAGATCAATTTTGCGTCTTCAGCCTTGGTTGTGAATGTGGTATAGGACAAGCCGTATCCAAATTCAAATTGTACTTTTTCAGGTCGAAACGTTTCGAAATAACGATAGCCTACGTAGATATCTTCTTGATAAAGGTTCTTAAACTCATTCCCGTAATTGCTTGTGGAAGGATAATCTTCAATGGAATATGCAATCGTATCAGTCAATTTACCACTTGGTGTAACGTCTCCGGCCAGTACATCGGCGATCGCATTACCACCCTCCATACCGCCATGCCACGAGTAAATGACACTTTGGATCGGATGAACGTAGCTTTCATCATTCAACCAGCTCATGTCCATGATGTTCGAAACATTCAGCACGACGATCGTTTGTTCAAAATGATTCGTGACCTGCTTCAGCATCGCTTTCTCATCTTCCGTCAACCGGTAGCTGCCTGGTGCATCCACATTATCCTGATCTTCGCCTGCTGTTCGTCCAATCACCACAATTGCTTTGCTGGATTTACTTCTGGCTTGGGATACCACTTCGTCCGTTAAAGGCATTTCCTTCTGATTCCAAGGCTCTGCCGCCCATACTTTTCCACCGTCATCAAACGGGTTTTCTTCAATCCATTTTTCATAGACAGCTGCCAATTCTTCATTAACTGTAAGTCCTTTTTTGCTACGCAGACCATCCAGCAAATTGGTTGTATACGCCACATGAACGCTGCCGCCTGAGCCTGTACCACTGCGATAATAGTTGACTTGAATCCGTCCAAACACTGAAACGTTTTCGTCTTTTTGGATTGGAAGAGCCTGTCCTTCATTCTTCAAAAGCACTGCGCCTTCAGCGGCAACCGTGCGGCTAAACTCTGCAAACCCTTCCAATGGAACTCCGATTTGATGTGTGCTCAATGATTTCCCTCCTGATTGTCATCTCCATCTCCACGAATCACTATGTATATTCGTTAATCTGGTAGATTCACTTGTATCTAGTCTCATATTAACAGATTCTATAGTAGAAAATAAATCAGGTTAAACGTTTTTTCTCACAGTGGACATGATTTTGTAATTATCCAACTAAAAAAGCCACGAACGTTATTCGTCCGTGACTTTTAATCTTGTGTGACCTATGCATTAGGTCGTTAATTTGGCGTAGACAAGGAAGAACACCATGTTCTCTCCCACGATTGCATAATTAGGCACCCGATAGATCAGATCCACAACGATAAACGCAGCCATTATCCCCAGCATAAACACCAAGTGACGTGGACGCAGCCGCAGATGAGCATGCCTGTATCGGTGGAACACCAGCGAGGTGGACAGAAAATACAGCAGAACTGAACCAAATACAAAGGCTAACATGAAACCATAATTAAGTTCATCCAGGTATAACAACTGAATGGAGGCGGCAATCATGCTCATGGATATATAGATGAACAAATGGCCGTAGATGATTGCTTGCCCGGCGGTCTGGATCTCTTTGCTGACCTTTTTCTCAACATTATCAAAATACTGCCACCATATCGCAATCACAAATATGGATGTAAATGCCGCGAACAGAACAGATCGTACATCCCAGTGATCCATTTGCAGCACGGCAATGATACTGACAACCGACTCACCGAGCAGGATAAGCGTAAACAGAGCGAAACGTTCCAATAAATGATGGGTATGTATCGGCACCTTCACCAGATTTTTGCGCCCAATGAGCGGGAGAATGATATCCACGGCAATTCCCACGTACAAAATCGCATATCGCAGCCACGAATCAAAGAACAGGGAACCTGTTGAGATCAAGATGCCGATGATGAAGCATACACCCAGATAACGGGCGGCTTTTTGTTGATGTTCGCTTTTGGAATTGTGAATCATAAAATATTGAATGGCTGTCAATGCCCTCGAACCGATATAACCCGCAAAGAAGGGAAGATAGTATTGATCAAAATCAACCGAGAGACTCGCCGTCATCACTAGAACAGACAGGAGTTGAAGGATGAGGAATACTCGATGAATGAAGATATCCTGACCATAACGGTTAATAAATAGGGTCTGACCGACCCATGCCCACCAGACAGGAATAAAAATTAAAACAAATTTCATCAGATATTCAAACGAAATCACGCCGTGTTCGGCATGCAGCAGGACATGTCCCGCTTTGGAGACCGCTGCTACAAAAAGCAAATCATAGAACAGCTCCAGCCAGGTAACCTTTTTCTCCATCATCCTTCAATGCTCCTTTTGGTTAAACTCTTATCAAAAAGATTGCTTGTTTTTGCCTCTTGTTTAACGTGCCATCATAGAATGCGAAGGCTCTACCGTTCTTACCTGGATGGGCTGCAAATTGCCTTCAATTTGGGCGCGATATGGCTCAAACCACTCAGGCAGCATGAGTTTCTGTCCAAGCGACTCCGCAGGCTCATCTTTCGCGAATCCAGGAGGATCGGTAGCAATTTCGAACAGGATTCCGCCCGCTTCTCTGAAGTAGATTGCGTTAAAATATTGACGGTCCCGAACTGGGGTTGGTTGATAGCCGTACTGTTGTACAGCTTCTCTCCACTGCTCGTGCTCTGTAAAATCTTTGGCACGCCACGCAATATGGTGGACCGTCCCTGCTCCGCCTGCCCCCAAAGCCATCCGGGTGACAGGTACATCCACGACATTACCGATATCTCCGACGGAACGGAATCGTACATACTCCTCATTTTCGTCTACTTTGGTGAATCCGAGTATTTTGTTCAGCGCATCCATCGTTCTCTGCGGATTGACGCTGAACAGCACGGCACCTCCAAATCCTTTGATGGCTTTATCCACTGGAATGCCTTCATGCACCCAGGTGCTGGCTGGGCCCTCTTCACGTTCAACCAGTTCCAGACGCAAGCCCTCGCTGTCTTCGAATTGCAGCAGCTCTTCGTTAAAACGACTTGTTTTGGTTACCTCAATGTTATACTGCTCCAGCCGATCCTGCCAGAAGCCAATAGTCCCAGGTGGAATCACATATGAGGTGATGCCAACTTGACCGCCACCAATTTTGCCTCGCGGTGATCCGGCTGATGGGAAGAATGTGATAATGGTACCTGGACTTCCGTTCTCATCCCCAAAGTACAGATGGTAAACGTCTGGTGCATCGAAGTTGATTGTTTTTTTCACAAGCCGAAGTCCCAAGACACCAGCATAAAAGTCGACATTAGCCTGCGGATCTCCCGCAAAAGCTGTAATATGGTGAATACCTGCAGTTTGAATGGTCATCATCATTTCCTCCTAGGTTTATAGATCATTTTTGTATGGGAAGGGTTATTTGTAGATCGTCTTATAGGTGTTTTATTTATATTTATAGACGTATATTATCTTAATATTAAGATAATATACCGAACTGATTCAGTTATTATTTTGTTGGGCCTGTTCCTGTTTCAGTTTATCCGGAGTGACGTCATCGCCGTTCGGATCATAGATGGTTACATTCAGCAGAATATCGTTGATCGAACCGCGAAAGGTTTGCAGATATTCCTGGCGCAGACGAATTTGTTCTGCTTTCTCCATCTCCGTCAACCCTGCCGCGTTAGCTTTTCTTGAAAGTTCATTTATTCTGGTCAATGTTGGAATCATCATCTTGATCTCTCCTCGTAATCGGAATTAAGATATTTGTTTTTTGTGTGTAATTTATATCCAAATTAAATATCTTAATTTAAAGGTAAATGATTTATGCTCCGTTGTCAACCGTTTTCTACCATTTAAAATAGAATGAAAAAAAGGGCCTACTCCAAAGTATGATCTTAGAGTAAGCCCTTCTTATATTTAGATATAGGTTAACCCAACTTCTGACCACAGTTTGGACAGAAGTTTGCACCTTCATTCTTGGCGCCACAGTTTGGACAGAAGTTCGGCTTTTTATTGTCTCCAGACGAAGAAGATGCACCTGCATCGCTGTTTTGATTAGCCGCAGGTTTTTGATCCGAATTCTGATTCTGGTTGTTCTGGTTCTGATTCATGTTCTTCATCATTTCATTCGCCATGTTCATTCCCATCATCATGCCCGCCATATCCGAAGCAGCGCCGCCGCCTTTAACTTTACCGGATGAGATGCCATCAGTCATGCTGACCTGCTGATATTTTTGCAAATTGCCGATCATTTCATGTGAAGCGGTCTTCGTAATCATATCCTGGATCTCCTGCGGGTAATTGAAGCTCATCACCTGGAAGCCAGTAATTCCGATCCCGATGTCCATCATTTGCATATCCAGATCTTCCTGAATTCCTTTGGCAATATCCGAAGCATTCGCCTGCAGGTTGAACATGTCCTTACCCTCACGGCTAATCCATTTCATTAGCAACTGATCCAGCACAGACGTGATCCGGATCTTAACATCCTCGACCAGATAGCTCTGCTTGATACCCGCAATTTTATCGATCAATGTAACATAGTCACTCACTTTAAAATTAAACGTACCATTCGCACGAACCGGCATTCCACCTGGAAGTTGAGGAGTTGGAATCAATACCGGACTTTGCGTACCCCACCGAACCGTAAACTCCTTCGTATTCACAAATAGCACTTCGACCCGCATGCCGCTGTTGAATCCGAACTTGAATCCTTTTAAGGTAGACAGAAACGGAATGATCTCGGAATCGATATTAAACGACCCTTCGTCCTCAAAAATCCCTTCCACCTTGCCGTTATTCAGGAAGATCGCATCTTGCCCCGAACGGATAATCAATTTACTTCCCTTCTTGATCTCACGGTTACTCCACTTCCAGAAAATCATATCATCTCTGAACTCTTCCCATTCCACCACATTTGAAAATTGATTTTTGAAAAATCCCATACTCGTTCCCATCCCTTCTATAGTAAGCATATTGCATCATCATGACATAAGTTGAATTGTTGTTTTTCCTGCTAGAAAGATCCTCTACTACCACTGTGCGAATGACCGCCTCGGCTGGTACCTCCGCCCCCGCCGCCACCTCCGCCACCATTATTGTTGTTCTTCTCAATTTTGCGTTTGGTTACGGTAGTACGGATATACCGATCCTGACGATCGATTACACTGGAAGTATTCGAATCCTCGTAGGTCGCCCGGTTGACCGTCACACGTCCGCCAGAACGGTAAGTCATAATACCAACAACAACGCCTCCGATTAATACAGATACTCCTAATTGGAACCAACCGTTAAATAAAATATTGTTCGGGTTCACACCAGGTTCATACCCCATATATTTGTAGGAAAGCTTAATATATTTCTCAAAGGCGAGTTTGTAATCCCCACTAGATAATTCAGAGGTAATCCTGCTTCGGATTGATTGCAGCCGACCGTTGTCCAGATAATCTTCAGCTTTATAGAATCCAGCCAAATACACTTCCCGATTATTCATGTCCATCGTCAGAATGACCGCATTTCCATTCGCTTTGTCATACCCAAAAGCGTGCTCATCATAGAAATCCTCGGTCAGCAGCTGTACATCCTGATTCTGTGTATTATTCGTTGTCAGAATAACAAAATCCGTCTGCCTCTCCGCCCCATACTCATTCGCCAATGCGTTCAGTTCACTTTTCTCCTGCTCGTTCAGCAGATTAGCTTCATCGTAAATCAGATTTTTGCTATCTGCTGCCGATGCTACTGACATTGGAATCAATGGAGAAGCGAGGGTAATCACAAATAAAATGAGTGTTGCCATCCATGCCAAATGTTTTCCTTTTCTCACAGGAATCCACCTCCCATCATCCAGGAGACCAGTTTCAATGACAACAAAGAAACGGCTGAAATCCCTGCAAACCATCCGGCAACTTTAGCTTTGCTAATAGGCGGTTTACCCACCACTTTACCTGTCTGACCATTCATGGCAAAGGTATACTGCGAACGATTGTAGTCATAGTAAACCATCCATACCGGGAGCAGCACATAGTCTGCATTTTTTAACGTAGTATCAATCTGTTTATCTGTGTAACTGACACTGTTATAACCTGAAACCGTTGATGCAATATAAGAATCAATATAAGAGCTCGTTTTTTCCTTGGCGCGCGGGTATAGTTCATCATCGGTATAACTATATTTTTCCGCAATATACCCGGCGAGATACGGGGTTTTGAAAAGCTTTAACTGGTTATACGGAAATGGCTCCAGCTTATCCATCAGTTCATCTTTCATTTTCTCCGAAGCATCAATGGGCAGATTCACATAGTTCAGCCGGATTCTCCGGTAAATATCAAAATGCTGCGTTTCCGTGTAATGATAATCACCCTGCGTGTAGGTTCTGATTTTTGTGCCACGGCCATGAACCTCGATTTTGTTATGTAACTCATATAACCAGAAGGGCACGTATATCCCGGTAATGCTCTTGACCCGGTCAGCTGTCATGAATCCGCTAGGTGTCAGCAAGCCGTTTCTGCACCATTTTTTGAACGCCTGCTTGGCCTCATCCTTACTGATCGAAAAGGGTAAGACCATGGCCGGTGCCAGATCTCCCGTCAGTCGATCACTCAGAACAACGGCGGCTCCACAGAAGCTGCATGTCGTTGCACTTGTCTCCGGCTCAGTCACAATATCCGCGCCGCAGCTGTTACAGTGATACTCCTTGACCTCATTCTCCGTGAACACCTGTTTCTTCAGCGGATCGGGGATCTGTTCGATGTTATCCTGGCGTCCGCAGCTGGGGCAGGACAACGCTCCAGTTGCACTATCAAAAAGCATTCCACTGCCGCAGTTGGGACACTTGTACTCGATTACCGGCATTTGCTCACCTCAATGTTAAACGAAATGTATTACCTTAATATATCTTTATTTATCTTCCAATTTCTTCTGAATTGCTGCAAGCTCTTCCTCTGGAGTCGGCGTCACCTGTGCATTATTACCCGCTTCGGCATTCATTTGCTGCTCCAACTGCGCAATTAGTACATCCAAATCATCTTCCTGTGCCCCAGCACGAAGTTCAGCCAAAGCCTCAGCTTCGTTAAGTGCCTGATTCGCCTTGTCTTCCATCGCCTTTAGAGCAGCACTCGCATTGGCAGCCGAAGCGTTCCGTTCATTGGCCTGTTGTTGCGCATTGGCAGCCGCCATTCTGCCCTTCAGCTCCGTATGCCGAGCTTCCAATTGCCCCATATCCGCAACCAGCTTCTCGTGCATATGCTTCATCATTTTGGCTTTGGCAGAAGCCCGATCATAGGCAGCTTGTAATTCATTCCGTTTCTCAGCCTGCTCTGCCTTCTTTTCCAGAAAACTACGTGCCTTGTCTTCATCACCGGACTCCGCAGATTTCTCTGCATATCGCTGTAATTTCTTAATCTCTGCACTGCATTCGTCCAAAGCCCTCTTCGCCCGGCTCTCATCCGAGAGAACCGCAGCCGTCTCTGCCTTCACCTGACCCAGATCACTGCTCAAGCTCCGCATATATTCATTCACCGTCTTCTCCGGATCTTGCGTCCGAGCCAGCATATGGTTCACATTCGCTTTCATCACGTCCCTAAACCTCGATAAGATTCCCATCATTCGTTCCTCCTTCGATCAGTTCATATGTACTATAATACATGAATATGAGGTTGAAGGTTTCATTTACTGCCACTGCAACAATAAATCTGAAGTAATCCAAGCGTGACATAATCCCCTTACGTTATAAAAGAAAAGACGAGCACCTATGGTGTCGTCTCATTATTCTAAAACTTTTCCGAAATCATTGTTTTCCTTTTCCTTATTCACAGTTCTTCTATAAATTTGATACTTTCCTCTGCAATTAGACCGGGATCAGCATCATGAACGTAATGACCATTATGTAATAACAGATAGCGCCCAATTTTCACAGACTCAACGTAGTTTACTAAGTAATTTTTCCAGTTCTCGACAGGTAATTCCTCTCCATTAGATATAAAAAAATACATGGGCACATCCGGAATACCTCGTTCTAAAACTTGCGCTGCATTATTCCTAATCATTTTAACTTCTTCATTCATGTTCATTGTCTGCGTTTTCTTATAAAATAATGCCCTATAGATCTCCTCCTCTTGGGAGGACAACCTCTTCTCTTCAATTGCGGCGGACGAGTTAACAATGTCCGGAAAAAAACGGGTTATTCCGACACGAGCTCCTAGGCCAGTAAGACTCCTCATTCCAAATGAAGGTAGAGGATACTCTTCATAAACTTGTGGAATAGCAGGATCAAGACCAATGATAGCCTCAATTTCATTTGGATACATTTGTGCCCAATATAGTGCTTCTATGCCCGACATAGAATGCGGAAATAATACATAGGGCGGTGTTTCTCCCGCTAACGTCAGAGCTATTCTGGTTTCTTCCAACATAGTATCGATATCACGAGGGACCTTTGCCGTTGCACTGAAGCCGTAGCCTGCCTTCTCTACAACAGCAATCTTGTATTGATCCGACAATCTGGAATAGAGCGCCTTGAAATCCAATACAGGAGAAGATGTGCCCCCACCTGCCATAAAGACCAGTGTATGTTTTCCGGAACCTTCTGTGTAGACATGCATTGGGTGATTATTAACATCAACCAATACACCTGGGGGTGATAGTATGGCCGATTCTTTCTTTAATTTAATTGTATGATTCGTGAAACTAATCGCTATGAACAAAAGCAGGATACCCAATAAAGCCAATGAACCATAACTCATTCGTTTGAGTACAATTTTCATTACATTCCACCAACATTCTGTCCCATTTCCAATTATTATAGCATGTGTTCATAGACGTATACTTTACTAGGATTCCACAGGAAGGCTCTCCACCGCAGTGAAGAAGACATCCAGCAGATCGACGTCAAAATTAGCATGAACGTATGCAGCAATCTGCACCAGTTGTGCCTCCTGTTGAAACTCTAAACATGGACGCCCTTCACTCCACAAAACTCTGCATGAGAATTCACTGACAACACGCTGAATGATATAATCCGATTCTACTGCTTCGCGACTTCCTGCCAATACATGTCGCCCCTTTCCTTCATAATTATCAGGTGCACATAATCATTAATTTTGAAAAATTCGAATGTGGTATTCCGTGATCTTTATCACACTTCCAAAGAGGAGAATACATCCAGATAATCTGTTTGCTTGTCAGCATAACTGAATCCGTCAGGAGCCAGGGATGCCATTCCTCTGCAAGTTGGCTATAATAAGGAAAGCCCTATGGTCTGATGTACCAGCAGGAACTATGAATGATTTTTATAAAAGGCAGGAAAATTATGCGTACACGAGTTCATATTATCGCCCCTTACGAATCCATGACTACTATTATAGAAGAATGTATTCCGCTATTCCCCCAGTTGGCCATTCAATATGAGGTGGGCGACCTGATGAAAGGCGCCGAATTGGCGGCACAGGCTGAACGAAACGGAGCGGAGATTATGATTAGCCGCGGCGGTACTGCCCAACTAATCAAGGAAGCCGTAACCATTCCCGTCATTGATGTGCAGCTGTCTGGATATGACATGATTCGTTCGCTAACGCTCGCAAGCCAGTTCAACGGCCAAACCGCTATCGTTGGCTTTGCCAACATTACTTCAGGGGCACAGTCGATTATCGATCTAATGGAACTGCCTTTAAAGGTGTATACTATACGCAGTTCCGAAGATGTGGCACGGCTGTTACTGGAGCTGAAAGCGTCAGGGTACCGTCAGATTGTTGGCGATGTTATCACCGTGAATACAGCCAAAACCTATGGAATGGAAGGATTGCTGATCCAGTCTGGCAAGGAATCCATCCTCAGAGCGCTTGAAGATGCACAGTTAGTATATCGGTACTTAAGTAAAAATCACGCGATATCCGTCATACTGAACAATCTGGTTACCCAAGAGCATCCTAATCTTCTTGTTTTAAACGAGCAGAGCGAGGTTGTATTTGAGAATTTGACCGATTTTGAGCAGAATCCACTCACCGATAATCACATTTATCTCACCAATACCAACCTGGATTTCCATCAATCCCAAGTTCAAAATGTGTTCATCGTGGATGATTACCAACTTACGGTAACGGCCTATGAAACAACGTTAAATAACAAAACCTATAAAGTATACTCCCTTGAAAAAGGACAGCCCTATGCTTTTGCACAATTCGGCATAACGGCATATACCGATATATCCATGGAGCCGATCGTTGCCGAATCCCCTGCCATGCAGGCCGTATTGAAAAATATCCGGGCGGTTTACGAGAACCATGAACCCATTTATCTACTAGGTGAAGCGGATTCGGGCAAGTCTTTTCTGGTAAAACATATTCATCAGATGTACTCCAGCGGTGGGCTGATGCTCCAAATCGAGCTTGCTCAGGTTCCTCCAGGCCATTTGCACAAAATCCCCCTCTCCAAAGTTCGCAACGTGGAAATTAATCATTTGGAAGATGGCTCGAAGGATGAGGAATTGATCTCATTCATTCAGACCTGTCTACAGAGGCAGATCGGGGTATTCATCCTGGGGGAGAAGGGATTGAATCCAAACAGAACGCTGGATGTCGAGCTGAATACGATCATTATGCCGAGCCTTGTAGACAGGCAGGAGGATCTTGCGCCACTAATCCAGCATTTCCTCAGTGATTACTACCAGAAGTATGGAACGGTTGCGGTGAAGATGAAAGAGGATGCGTTGCAGCTAATTAGAAATCAAGTTCCGTATATGACAGTGAACCAGTTGAGGCATCTTATCAAACAGGCTGCACTGAACGAACAGGACTACGTGATCTCAGCTGAGACCTTATCACATCTGCTCGGTGAACAACCCTCATCCAATACGATGAAACTCAGTGGTACGCTGAAAGAAATCGAAAAAGAGATTATTCAACTCGTTCTACATGAGGAAAACAATAATCAATCCAAGGCGGCCGAACGCTTAGGGATTAACCGTGCCACGTTATGGCGTAAACTTAAAGAGTAACTTTAGGTTTACGCTTTTTTTACGATTATATGTGTTGCATATTTAAACACTTATAACTATTGCTTAAAATTTACAATAATTAAGTGTTGCTAAAATAAACAATATGGGATAACATAGTCCCTGCAAACGCTTTATAAAAACGATTACTTCATAAGGAGCCACTACTATGAACATTAAAGCAACATTAGATCGTATTCCTGGCGGTATGATGGTTGTTCCCCTGTTGCTCGGTGCAACCATTAACACATTCTTTCCGAATGCTTTGCGAATCGGGGGTTTCACGGAAGCCCTGTTCGTGAATAGCTCAAGTACATTGATCGCCCTGTTCCTGTTGATTGCTGGTACACAAATTACGTTCAAGACAGCCGGTTCTTCGGTTGGTAAAGGCGTTACATTGCTTGTGTTCAAGTGGGCAGTTGGTGCAATATTAGGTTTGATCGCCATCTATTTTGCGGATTCCAATGGTTTATTCCTTGGTTTGGCACCGCTTGCTATTATCGCTGCAATGACGAATTCCAATGGTGGATTGTACATCGCGCTGGCCGGACAATACGGCAAAGAGGATGACAAGGCTGCTTATCCATTCCTCGCACTCAGCGATGGACCTTTCCTCACCATGGTTGCACTCTCTATTTTCGGTGCGATGGGCTTCGCCAACGGCATGTTCTCCCCGATGGCTTTTGTAGCCGTACTGCTTCCACTGATCGTCGGTGTTGTTATCGGTAACCTGGATCGCAACCTTGCTGAATGGCTGCACAAAGGCAGCGACAAGCTCGTTCCATTCTTCGCCTTTTCACTGGGTATGGGAATCAACTTCTCGTCCATCATTCAAGGCGGACTTAGCGGCATTATGCTGGGTGTAATTACTGTATTGATTACTGGCGGCGTCGGTTACCTGCTCTTCAAAGCCATTGGCTGGAATCCCATTGTCGGAGCTTCGGAAGGTTCCACAGCCGGTAACGCTGTAGGTACACCTGCTGCCATCGTGGCGGCAAATGCTTCTTTTGCCCCTATTGCCGAGATTGCTACAGTACAAATTGCTGCAAGTGTTGTGACGACTGCCATTCTACTGCCGATCTTCATCGGATTCCTTTCCAAAAGGCTGGAGAAATCAGGCGGTGTCGAGAAATACAATCAAAGACCATCCACATAAATGCATTGAATTTAGCTGACCGGACTTATATTTAATTTGGATTTTCAAGGAGGGATGACTGCATGAAATTAGCCATTATTGCAGATGATTTGACCGGCGCCAATGACAGCGGGGTGCAGCTTGCCCGTCATGGATTAAAGACAAGCGTACTATTCAACATGGACGAAGATAACATTCGTAATTACGATGCGGTCGTGTTTGATACCGATAGCCGTTCCATCACACCGGAGGATGCGTATCAGCGGGTTAGTCGAGCAGCCGAACTGCTGTTAAGGAACGGCTTTGGCACCATTTTCAAAAAAATGGATTCAACCATGCGCGGAAACATCGGGATCGAGATCGACGCTTTGTACGATGTGGTCAAACCGGACTTCATGATGATTGCCCCGGGCTATCCCAAGAACAACCGCACCATTCTTAATGGCACACATTATCTGAACGGGGTTCCACTGGCCGATACCGAGATTGCGAATGATCCGAAGACACCTGTGACTCTTTCATATCTTCCGGATTTGCTCAAGCTCCAGACCAAGTATGAAGTGGGCGAGATTACGGTGAGTGATCTTGAATCGGGTACAGATCATATGAAGACGCAATTGGAAACCTTTAAGGCAAACGGCATTCCCTATATCCTCGTCGACTCGACGGATGAGCAGCATTTGGAGCAGGTTCTGAGTATCACCAGTGAGCTGGATTATTCATTTGCCTGGGCAGGCTCAGCAGGGATCGCGAACTACCTTCCCACTCATTACGGTTTGGGAGCCAAGTCAGCGGAATTAAACATTCCGGCAAATCCAGGTCCGATCCTCACTGTTGTAGGGAGTGTGAACAAAAACTCTCGTGAGCAGCTCAAGCAGTTGCTACAGAAAACCAACGTATCATCCATCCCGTTCCACTCGTTCAAAGCCGTATCGGGATCGGCAGATCGTGAGCAAGAAATCGATCGTGTGTATGAGGAAGTGATGGCCAAAGCCGTGGAAGGTAATGACGTTGTCCTCTATTCAACCGCCGAACAGGTAGATATTGAACTAGCACGTGCTACGGGTGAAGTCAGAGGACTTAATCACACCGAGGTCAGCAATGAAATTGTACGGGCCATAGGTGAAATCTGTGCCAAGCTGCTGGAGAATGGGTACTTCAAAGGTGTATCCATGACGGGCGGAGATACAGCTAAGCAAATCTGTATGAAGTGGAATATCAGCGGTTTTGAGCTGCTTGATGAGCTTGAAATTGGTGTACCGATATCGAAATTTATTGGAATTGAGGATCTGCACGTGATCACCAAAGCGGGCGGGTTCGGCAAGCCCGACGTCTTCATCCATGCGATTGAGAAATTAAAAGGAGGAGTTACCGTATGAAACCAACCGTAGGAATTACAATGGGCGATGCAGCAGGTATTGGGCCCGAGATCATTATGAAAGCATTGGGCCATCAGGAGGTCTACAACAATTGCAATCCACTCGTCATTGGCGATGCAAAAATATTGGAGCGTGTCCTGCCTGTCATCGGATCGAGCCTGAAGGTACATGCTATTCATGAGCCATCCGAAGCCAAGTATGAATTCGGTACTGTGGACGTTATTGATTTGGATCTCATTCCTGCCGATCTGGAGTATGGAAAAGTATCTGCCGTTGCGGGAGATGCAGCATTTCAGTATCTGGCGAAAGCCATTGATCTAGCCAAAAAACAGCACATTCACTCCATCTGCACGGCGCCTCTGAACAAGGAAGCCCTGCACCTAGGTGGGCACTTGTATCCAGGTCACACCGAGATTTTGGCCGATCTGACCGATACAGAAGATTTCTCCATGATGCTGACTACACCCAATCTGCGAGTAATTCACCTTACGACACATATGGGCCTGATTGATGCCATTGCGAGCATCAACCCGGAAAGAACATACACTGTGGTTAAACTTGCTCATGATACGTTGAAAAAAGCCGGCTTCGAAAATCCGCGTGTAGCTGTTTGTGGTATCAACCCGCATGCAGGTGAGAACGGACTGTTCGGTAATGGTGAAGAGGAAGAAAAACTGCAGCCCGGCATCGAACGTGCGCAACAGGAAGGCATTAACGTCGTTGGTCCACTTCCAGCGGACACGTTATTCTTCCGCGCTGGCCGTGGTGATTTTGATATCGTTGTGGCTTGTTATCACGATCAGGGACATGCACCAATTAAGGTCATGGGCATTGAAGAAGGTGTGAACATTACGGTAGGTCTCAAAGGCGGCATTATCCGTACTTCTGTAGACCATGGAACAGCCTTTGACATCGCAGGCAAAAACATTGCCGATGACAAAAGCATGTTGGCCGCCATCCGTTCCGCCATTGAGCTTGCGCCCAAAGCACAAATTTAACAGCACGTATTCACATATAAAGATTAAAAAGCAGCGATTCTGTCGTCACGGAAGAATCGCTGCTTTTTCTTTTGGGCCAGAATATTTTGATTCATCGGCAAGGAACTTGTTCATAATCACTTTATGGACGATCGTACCAATAGCCAGGAATACCTCTTTCCAGACGCATCAACGCTTCAAGATAAAAATAATCGCCCCAGATCGTGTAATCATCAGGTGAATCTCCACCTCTTACGGAGTATGAACCATGCTTCAGCAGACCCTCGGCTGTATCCGAGCCCTGCGTGGAGTAGTGATTAATTAAGGATTTCATGGACGATTCCGCTGCGTTCTGAAAAACCTCCCGCTCAGGATCGGCTTCATCAAGCCGCCCGGCAATTTCCAGCAGACCACAGGCAACAATAGCCGATGCAGAACTGTCCCGTTTCGTATCTGACGTTTGCGGGGCATCAAAATCCCAATACGCTACTTCATCCTCCGGAAGATGAGCAATGAAATAACGGGCAAGACGTTTGGCTGTCTCCAGCATCTCTGCACTTTGCAGATAGCGGCTGCACAGTGCAAAACCATATATCCCCCATGCCTGTCCGCGAGTCCAGGTAGAACCATCATTGTAGCCTTGATGCGTCCCCCCTCGAATGGCCTCTCCGGTAGCCTGATCAAAATAAAAGGTATGATAACTAGAGTCGTCTCCACGAACGAGGAAACGGCGGCTTTTCAGCGCATGCAGCTCGGCGACGCGGCGATACTCCTCGTTATTGGTCTGCTCATACGCCCAGAACAGCAGCGGAAGATTGAGCAGGCAATCGATAATAATTCGCCCTCCGTTATTCACATCACCTTTCCGCCCCCAAGCCTGAATCAGTCCAGCATCCTCCCGCCAGCGTTTCATCAGCATATCAGCTGCTTCCAGCGTAAGTTTCCTTGCAGCGGCGTCATGCTCCACAATCCATTGTGCCTTAGAAGACAACGAATAAAGGAAGCCAATATCATGATGATCGAAAATGATTTTCTGCTCCATTCGCCGACGGAAGTTATCGACGCTATCCACGGCAGCCTCACGAAACCTCTGGTCCTGAGTATACTCCGTGCATAACCACAGGATGCCTGACCAGAACCCTGCCGTCCACTCCGTATTATCGTTAAGCACATAATGCTCATCCCCATTACTAACATGGGGAAAGCGCCCATCAAATCGATCTATATTACGTCGGGTGACATGAAGTGCATCTTCAATAGCTTTTTTCCACATGGAACAGTTCCTCCTCTAGGCAAGTCATATTCTTCAACCCTCTTGCTGGACAAGTCTGCTATTTTGCTTATATTGGCCGGGTGTAATTCCCTCATATTTCTTAAAGACACGAATGAACGAATTGCTGTTCAAGAAACCCACCCGCTCGGATACGTCCTGGATCGTCAGTTCCTCTGCCTGTAGAATTTTCTTGGATTGCTCAATTCGATATTGGTTGATGTAATCGATTACGTTGACGCCTGTCTGTTCCTTGAAGTACTTGGAGACATAGGTTGGATGAAAACGAAACCGCTCGGATAAATGGGTCAAGCCCAAATTGACATCTGCATAACTCTCATGAATGAATTCCACCAGTTGATCCCTCAATTCCTCACTGCGGGAACGCTTGCGCTCATGCACCGTCTGGCATACCGTCTCCAGTATCCGCAGCAATTCGGACTCGATCTCCTCAAAGGTCTCACATGCAAACAATTGCCGAATCAGATCGTTGCGCTGTGTCATCTCGTTCTGGTCATCCGTCTTGATCTGTTCGGTAGCTTTCAGAAAGGTACCAATCAACTCAAACATTAGACAGCGAGCCAGTTCAACAGACAAGGGCTCTCCCGCAAAATTAGTCATGAGAATTTCGTTCATCACTTCCGTGGAACGGGCATAATTGCCTGTAGCGATATAATTGATGAGCTGTCTCTCCAGATCAAGAGGGTAATACAGCTCCTCCTTGGGCCGACGAATTCGGTTCGGGTCAATAATTTGACCGATCCCCAGAATCAGCCTGTATTCCAGCGCTTCTTCCGATTCCCGGAAACAATCTGCGATCTCCGCAATACGGTGATGAACATGGCTAACGCCAACAGAGAAATACACGCAGAATCGGGAGCCGATGAAACGCTGAGCTTCTTCGACTGCACGAATTAACCGATGACTGGTATCCTCCTCACATTCCCGAATATTGATCAGGAATGCAATTCTTCCATCAATATCCGCAGAATACACATGACCGATTGAGCCGATCATCTCCTCCAGTACATTGGTCAGAATCAGGTGCACAAATTGGTGCTTCTCCTCCTGGTCCTGCTCACGTACTCTGGAACGGAACAACCCTTCAACATCCTCAATATGCAGGAGCAATACAGCAAACGACTCCGACTCAAATCGAATACCTGAACGTTCTAAGGTCGATGCAAACTCCTCACCCACCTGTACCCTTCCCTTCATCAATTTGGAGAGCAGACTGCTCCGTATAACGCTTTGCTGATCCTTAAGCCTGTTCGCAAATTGATCCTGCTCTTCCCAGGCTTGGATCAGAACAGATTGCAAAATGCCATATTCATCGTCTGGCTGCTCCAGTTTCCATTTGACCTTATCCGAGATAATGTTCATGATCCGTCCCAGCGGACGGTAATTCCGTCTGGTGAACCACCAGGCTGCCACCCCGCCAAGGATAAGTCCTGCGGCAACGCCTCCAAGCGTAATATCGCGGATTACCGTCAGCTTCTTGGCATAGATTCGGGTAGGTATGATGGATACATACTTCCAGTCCTGGATCTTGGAAGAAATCTGCGATATGGTCACGGATTCTCCGTTCCAATCGATCGTTTCCGTTCTTTTCCCAGCATCATCGAAAAGATTAAGGTCCTCCCCATTCATGTAAGGGGTTTCAAGTGATCCGGTAGAAAATAACGTTTGACCGTCGTGATCCAGAATGAACACGGTGCTCTCTTTTTCCAAACGTACGTTATCAATGGCTTGCTGGAATCGGTTGGGGTCCAGGTTAACAACGAAGGTCGCAGGGCTGTCAGCGCCATTCTGAATAGGAAACGGCTGAATATAGACCAGCGTGTCTTCAATCCGTCGATCTTCACTCCGAACCTCCATCTTTCGGTACATGCTCTTACCGGAATCATGCATAAGCCGGGTCCATGCTTCCTCGGTTACATTGGTGCCCTGATAGAACATGTCGTATAGATAATTTTTTTGAATAAGTGAAGACGAGGACAACGCGATATCGGGTTGTTTGATATAAATGTATAGTTCACTAATCAAGCCGTTTCCGACGCGTGTAGATTTCAGGTTTTTGATCAGATCAATCCCCATGACTCTCCAGCGGGCATCCTGTTCAGATGCATGATTAATGAAGCTCATGAGTTGAGAGTCAGCCATTAATTGATTGCTAATGCTGCCAATATCACCAATCTGGTTATCAATGGTTTCCTGTACCTGAGATAACAGCACCATGTTGGAACGATTAACTTCTTCCTCAAGCAACATGCGAGACTCGGCAAAAACAGCAGCACCGATCACAATCGGTATGAGCAGAATGACCATGTAAGAAATGCCCCATGATAACAGGATGCTTTTTCTCTTCATGCGTCTCCTCCTCACCGTTTGTTATTTGGTATGGCTTGATAAGGCAACTCTATTCTTTGATTGCTCCGATCATAACACCTTTAACAAAGTATTTCTGCAGAAACGGATAGATGAACAATATAGGCAGGGTCGCTACCATGACGGTTGCGTATTTTACACTTTCCCCGATGGCCTCTTTGTCCATAGCGGTCGCTCCTGTGGTCATCGAGTCTGTACTGTTCTGAATCAGAATCTCTCGCAGCACCAGTTGAAGTGGAAACAGGTTCCGGTCCCGAATATACAGGATCGCACTGAACCATGAATTCCAGTGACCGACGCCATAAAAGAGAATCATCACCGCAATGACGGGCATGGACAATGGTACGACGATCCGCCACAGAATGAGCATCTCTCCTGCCCCGTCTATACGGGCCGACTCCAGTAGACTTTCCGAGATTTCCGCAAAGGAAGTTCGCATAATAATCAGATTATAGCTGCTGATCAGACCGGGTACTATCAGAGCCCAGAGGCTGTTCCCCATATGGAGCGTGTTATTGATCAACAGATAAGATGGTATGATTCCGCCGTTGAAAAACATCGTAAACACAATCGCCAGCATAATCGGATTGCGGAGCATAAAGCTTTTGCGGGATAACGTGTACGCCCCCAGAATGGTGAACAGCAGATTAAGCGCCGTGCCCACCACCACAATGAATATAGTATTCCGGTATCCGGACAGAATATTGGGGTTGCTTAGCACCAGCTTGTAGCTCTCCATTGTAATTCCTTTGGGGAAAAGCAGCAGGCCTCTATGGGCCATGAGTTGACCTGAATCGCTAAGCGATGCATTCAGCACATGCAGCAGCGGATACAAGGTTACGATAATCAGCCCTGTCATCAGAATCGCGTTCGCACCGCCAAACAACCGCTCTCCAATGGACCTTTTCATTCGCAAAAGAAATCCCTCCTTTCACCTCGTTCTTGGCTAGAACAGTTTCGTATTGGATATCACCTTGGACAGACGGTTGGCACCGATTAGCAGCGCAAAGTTAATGACCGACTGGAAGAGACCCACCGCGGTTGTATAGCTGAATTCAGCACTTTCACTAATCCCTTTGCGGTAGACAAACGTCGAGATTACATCTGCTGTATCATACACATTCGGATTATAGAGCAGAATAATTTTCTCGAACCCAATCTCCATCAATCCTCCAATGCGGAGTATGAGGAGAATCATAATCATCGGAATGATGCCGGGAAGCGTGATATGCCACACCTGGCGAAGCCGACTCGCTCCGTCCACGTTGGCAGCATCGTAGAGCTCGGGGTTAATGCCGCTAAGCGCAGCCAAATAAATGATGCTGGAGAAACCAAGCTCCTGCCAGATCGATGAGGCAGTATATATGGTACGAAAATTGGCCGGATCACTGAGAAGCGCACTGCTCTGACCGCCAAAATAACCAATGATAGTGTTAAACAGTCCATCTCGGGAAGAAAAGTCCACAATCATGCCGCAGATGACAACAATGGAAATAAAGTGAGGAATGTAAGAGATCGTCTGCACCGTACGTTTGAAGATTTCATGTCTGAGCTCATTAAGCAGAAGAGCAAGAAGAATGGGAGCCGGAAAACCGAACAACAGCTGATAAAAGCTTAGCAAAAGAGTATTCTTCAGAATTCGCCAGAAATAATAGCTCTGAAAGAAATCACGAAAATGCTGCAATCCGACCCAATCACTGCCCCATATGCCTTTGCCCACCGAGTAGTCTTTGAACGCAATGATGGCTCCGTACATCGGCAGGTATTTGAAGACGAGAAAATATAAAACGACGGGGAGAGCCATCCAATAGATGGCTTTATTCTTTTTGTAATTGAGCCATAACAAGGAAAACTTGTGCGACAACTCCTTCATCCCCTTCCTTTTTCATTCCAAAGAGGGCGTCCAGGGCAGCAAAGCCGTAAAAAGGCTTCATTACCCTTAGACATCTCTTCCTTATCTGGCGTTATACCGATCCAGGGCAGCTTGCTGAATTTCAATAGCCCGTTTCACGTTAAACTTGTTGATCTGATCTACAAACTTGTCAAAGTTCTCAATCGGCTCAACCCCAATGACAAACTTGACGAACATCTCGTCCCGGTAGGTTCCAATATCACTCATAATCTTGCTGTACTCCGTAGATTCTTCTGTTGTCAGACTTGTCGGAGGAAGGCCCACCTTCAATGTATTCTCGCTGTATTTGGAGAACAGAACTGCCGCATCCTTCTGCTGTTGGAGCTGGTAATATTGCTCGTTGTACCGATCGTCATCCTCCCCAACGAAGGGATAGTTCGCAATAAAATGTTTGGCCATGGCTTGAGCAACCGACAGGCCGTCCGGATTTTTCAAAATCTCATCAGTATAGGTCGGGTAACCGTCCTTCATCGTGTAGGTGAGGCCCTCCACACCGAAATTTTTCAGCATATGTCCTTCTTCACTGAAGAAATAATCGAGTGCTTTGACCGTTTCCTCCGGATGTTTGTTGCTATTGGTGAGCACAACACCGCTACTGCTCCACTCCCAGGAACGTCCGGTAAACAGTGGTTCATCGCCCTTATTCAGCACCGGATATTGTGTGGCAGTCAGGTTGGCGTTCGGATCCGTTTCCTGCAGAGCGGGCAGGTAGCGGCCTACACCTCCACCAATAAAGGTGAAAAATGCACCAGCTTGACTGCTCAAAATTTTGGCGTCGTATGTTTTCTGGTCATTAGTAGCAAAATCGGGATCAACCAATCCCTCCTGATACCAGCGATGGAACATCGTGAGGAATTCCTTATATTCCGGCTCGATTGGCCCATAGACCACCTTGCCATCTTTCATGAACGTACTATTAGTGATGCCGTAAGCCTCCAGATATGTCGGTGCGGCTGGTCCCATCGTGCTCATTTTGGGTGGTGCGCCAAACAATAGCGGCGCTGCTACGCCTTTTTTCTCCTTGAAGGCCTTGAGTACCGTCTCCCACTCCTCCAGCGTTTCCGGTTTCTCCAGCTTTAGCTCATCCAACCAATCCTGACGGATGAACGTACCGCCGAAGGTTTTGTATTCCCCTAGACGCAGATGCGGTATTGCATAGATATCTCCGTTGTCGGCTTTTAACTGTTTGGCAACCTCAGGATTCTCTTCCAGGATCTTTTTCAAATTGGGAGCGTATTCATCAATGAGTTCGTTAAGTCGAATGATGATACCATCATTGAATAGCTTGGCGTAATCTCCATTGACAAACATGGCATCAGGCAGCTGATTTGAGGCTATCATGACATTGAACTGTTCGGTCTCGGCACCCACAGCGGGATGCTGGAATTCGATTTTGGTATTGGTTTTCTTCTCCCATTCCTTAATCGCCGTAATTTCATTCATGCTCTTGAGTGTGATGGAAGCATTGGTATTCATCGACATCCAGATTGAAATGGGGGTAGGTCCATCTCCTCCTGCTTCACCTGTACTTCCATTCCCCCCTGAACAGCCCCCAAGAGCAGCAATACTCATCATTAGGCAGATACCAATTGTCAGTCGTTTTCTCCATGACCTTTTCATCACTTCACGTCCCCCCATTGAATGTGTATCGTGGATAAGCAGCTCTGTCATCGCTCTCCATAAAGTTACCGTTTGCCCGCTATATTGGCTATCGTCCATTCTTGCCGACATATCCAAAATTTGATATTTCCTTGCGCAGCGCAGGATTTGCACACGAATGCAAGAGATCAATATCATATTTCCAGATTGAACGGTGAGCGTGAGCACAAGAAGGAGATCGATCAAGCCCGTTTCCAAAATCATAAGGTGTTTGACCAGTCGCTGCCACATATATGGAATAAACTAATATCACTTCTTAATTGAGCGTGTTCGTTTTTTCATAAGGAGCGTCCAACAACGTGAAGGAGGAAACAGGAATGGCGATCCGCTACAGCATCATTATCCCAACCTATAATCGGGCCCATCAGTTATCGCTTACTCTGGCAGCCTTAGAGACACAAACCTACCCGAAGCACCTTTTCGAAGTCATCGTAGCTGATGACGGTTCCACTGATGGAACGAAAGAACAGATCCAGGCATTCCAGTCTTCATATCCTTTGACCTACGTATCGCAGACGGAGCAACGTGGCAGATCAGCGATCCGGAATTTGGGACTTCAGCATGCCAAAGGGCTATATGTTATCTTCTGTGATGCTGACTTTCTGGCATTACCCGAATTTATTCGAACCGTGCGTCAATATCATCGTAAAAATCCCAGAGCCGTCGTTTCGGGTTTTCCACATTCCTTTGCCGATGCTTATACCCACTACTATCCAGACTTCTCGCCCTCGGAAAAAGATCATTGCCGTTCAATCCTTACCCCTTCAAACTTATGGCGTCCTGAATTTGATGCAGCGAATGAAATCGTCCCACTGGTCACACCGGATGATATCATTCATCAGACAGATACATTGTCCAAAGTGATTTTCCCAACCAAAATACCGCCTAGTGTCATCAAACAATTTGCCAGCACCGATGTGGCTCCATGGATGCTGCTCGTCACGCGGTGTGTATCCATCCGCCGAAGCCTTCTGAATCGAGTTGGAGGTTTCAATGAACGGTTTGTACTGTATGGGCTTGAAGACTGGGATCTGGGCTACAGACTGCATCGTTTGAAAGTGCCCTTCTACTGTATGAAGGAGGTCGTAGGTTATCATCAAGAACATCCTACCCATTTCCGAGGGGAAGTGCTCAATACAGAAAATCTGAAAATCATGCTCGAAACCTATGGATTCAATGATTCGGCACTCAATTTATTCTGCGTAGTACCACCATCAGCTGACCTTCAAACCTACAAAAAAACGCTGCGAATCCTGCGCAGAGGCTTCCGGTCCAGAACAACACGCTCTTCCGCACGACTATTAAAGAAAACATTACGGATTGCTGCCAAACACTTCGCGCTTCAAACAGATGTGGAAGCGTACAAAAAATCTCTCGCAAGAATACAGAGAAAAGCAAAAGGCAGAAAAAGTCGGGTGGCTCGCGTTTTACAGGATATGGCGCAGAGATCTAAGGAATTGGTTGAGTAGTTAGCTGTATCACTAACTTCGCCCATATTACTCCTGCTCCAATTGCATTCACTTTTTTTTAAAACAACAAAAAGCCTCCTATCTACATCTTTGTAGAATAGGAGGCTATGTTTCCTTTATACTCATTTTCCCCACCTTACGGTGTATGGCACGTTTTCAAATTCAGCAATTTAAAATTCTTCGTATTCACTCGGGTCCTGATTCCACAGTCGTCCATCTTTACGATTATATGAAGAAATGACTTCCATCTCTTTCTCGCTCAGCTCGAAATCGAAAATATCGATATTTTCTTGCTGGTGTTGAAGCGAGCCAGCTTTAGGAATAGGAATTGACCCAAGCTGGGTATGCCAGCGCAAAATAACCTGCGTACCCGTTTTGCCATGAGCTTCGGCAATACGAAGGATCTGCTCATCTTTTACGATATCTTGTACAGCATCATTACCACGACCAATCGGACTCCACGATTCGTTAATAATGCCATGCTTCGAATCCTTCTCCCGCTGATCCGCTTGGTCAAAGAATGGATGCAGCTCAATCTGATTCAGACTTGGCGCTATTCCCGTCTCCTTAATCAGGCGTTCATTGTGTTCCGGAAGGAAATTGCTAACTCCGATGGAACGGATATATCCGCGTTTTTTCGCCTCAATGAGTGCCTGCCACGCTTCCACATACATATCCTGCTTGGGATTCGGCCAGTGAATCAGATATAGATCATAATAATCCAGATCTGCTCTGTATAGAGATTCTTGGACGGCTACAATCGCCTTTTCAAAAGCATGGTAACGCCCTGGCAGTTTAGATGAAATGAGCAGGTCTTCTCTGGAAACGGAGCTCTGCTTAATAGCCTTCCCGACAGTCGCCTCGTTCTCATAGTTATACGCTGTGTCAATCAGTCGATAACCTGCATCCATCGCCGAAGCTATGGATTTAACGCCTTTTTCGCCTTTTAAGCTATAGGTACCGAAGCCAATGGCAGGTACTTTTAAGCCATCATTCAACGTATATTCCGGAATTGTATGATTCATCTGGTAAACTCTCCTTTGCGAAAGATATACTAAAACGATATGGAAAAGGTGATATGCCCTCTCCGTTTATTCTACCCCTCCATACGCGGATGAATCAAATATAAGCCACCACCCCGTTATATGGGGTGGTGGCTTTCTCTTCTAATTTTAATAGAGGCAAGTTGCCTCTTTATTCATGCGAAGAGATCGGCGTAGCCGATAACGACCGATTACCCATAAAGTTCTGAATGGCCATAGCAGCCTGCTTGTACCCGCCAGCATCGCGTAGCGTTTTCCCAATAACCTCAGCATGTTCCTTATAGGAGGCATTGCCGAGCACCTCTAATACCGCGGTTCTAAGCACGTCGGGTGTAAGGTTATTTTTATCCACGATAACCCCTGCTCCGAGCTCCTGTACCCGGCCTGCTACACGCGGCTGATCCGAGGTTAACGGGAGCATGACCAAGGGTACATTATAATACAAAGCTTCGCTTGTACTGTTCATGCCCGCATGTGTCAGAAAAGCATCTACACCCTGCAGCACTTCCAATTGTGGGAGATAGGGTCTGATGATGAAATTGTCAGGAATGAGATCAGCAATCGGCTCCAAATCAGTATCCTTCCCTGAAGACAGTATAAACTGCACAGGCAAATCACCGAAAGCCGTAAAGCACAGCTTATAAAAATCAAGATCCTTATTTAAAATGGTTCCCATCGAAATATATACAGCCTGTTTATAAACGGCATGCAGAGATTCCTTTGCAAAGGATGGTGCATCCTTGCGAGGTGTAATAGATGGGCCGGTGAACACATAGCTCTCGTCCAGCTTGTCCCCCATGGGCTGAAAATAACGGCTTGTATAGACCAGCTTTAGTTGTCCGGGATGCCCTGAAAGATCCGCCAGAGAAGGCACAGCCACATTGAACTGTGAAGCTAATTGCCGGGATATCTCGATGATAGCGTTATATAGCTCCTTGACCTCCTCATCGTCATCCTTCAGTTGATTTTGATTACCTGTTCCAAGAGGTTCTACAAAAACAAAAGTGGTGGTTGAGCATATTGCTGGGATACCCAGCTTTTCGCCTAAAATTTGTCCTCCCCAGCCTATTAAGGAGTCAAAAATTAAATAATCATAGGTTTCATTTTCGATCAGATTCAGAACATCCGGAATAAACCGTTGAATCACTTTTTTCAAAACCATATATAAAAATTGGTAAGGGTGCTTGATTTCAAAAGGCTTCATATCCGGGTTGTTAAGCAGAGTAGCCTCGTTGAAGGAGTATGCTTTAAATTGTGCGCCTAACGCTTCAATCTTCGTCCGGTATTTTTCCGTACAACAGTAGACGACCTCATCGCCGTTCTCTACCAGTTCCCTGATTATTCCGAGCGTCGGATTGATATGCCCTTCTGCAGGCATCATTACAACTAATACACGTGCCACGAAATACACCTCCATTAAATTTTCCAATCTTCAAACGGGACATTTTATTTCTAGCCTCAAGATAATAGGTGTAAAATAGAAACTGGAAATTGTGCCCATATAAATATACTATTAATTATTTCCATTTTTGTAAATAGTGTATATGTCACTTTTTGAACAATAAAAAAAGCACCTTTACGGTGCTTCGGTGCTTCCTCTGTTCATATTCATATTGGATTAGGTAAATAACATGTCTCAATATCCTCTCGAATATTGGGGACTTTCTTTTAATTGCACGATATCATGACCCGTTGGATTCTGGAAGGCACGAAGGCCAAAGGTCGGCGCAACGGCGAAGATGTGGTCAAAAATATCCGCTTGAACCGATTCATATACACCCCAGGTGATATCATTGCTGAATGCATAAATTTCAAGTGGTAGTCCGTTATCTCCCGGCGCTAACTGTCTCACGATCAACGTCATATCCTTATGAATTTTTGGATGATTCCTCAGATATTGATGAATATATTCTCTGAATACACCCACATTCGTAAGCTGTCTACCATTTACAATACTTTCCGTATTAATGTGATGTTCCATGTTGTATTCGTTAATTTCATTTAATTTGGTCTCGAGATAATTCGTCAAATAGTGGATCTTCTGAAATTCCCCAATCATTTCCTTCGTGCAGAAGCTTATGCTGCTTGTATCGATATAGACGCTTCGCTTGATCCTTCTGCCACCGGATACCTGCATACCTCTCCAGTTTTTAAACGAGTCCGAGATGAGCGCGTAGCTCGGAATCATCGTAATCGTTTTATCGAAATTCATGACCTTTACCGTGTTTAATGTAATATCGATGACGTCGCCGTCGGCATTATATTTAGGCATTTCAATCCAGTCACCCACACGCACCATGTCATTCGATGATAATTGCACACCTGCCACCAGTCCCAATATGGAATCCTTGAAGACGAGCATCAGAACAGCTGATAAAGCGCCAAGTCCACTGAGAATAATCAACGGATTCTGACCAATCAGGCTCGAGATGACGATAATGCCTCCAATGATGAAAAGAACGATTTTGGCTACCTGAATGTATCCCTTAATCGGTCTAATCTTGGAGACTTCATAGGAACGATAGATGGTATCAAAGGCATTAAGTAACGCATTTAATACCGTGATGGTTATGATGATCATATACGTTAAAGCTGCTTTTTCAATCAAAGCCTGATAAGACGGGAAGACATACGCAGAATAATAAATGATAATCGCCGGTACCAGATGCGAGAGGTTGTGGAACACTTTTTTCTCCACAATAATTTTATCCCACGTGTACCGATTGTTGTTGATGATCTGGATAATAATCTTCAGCACGATTTTTTTGGCTATAAAATTGGCCAGTATGGAGACCACAGCTATAAATACCACCATGATCAAATTCGAAAGATATCCAATGGTTTGTTCACTCATGCCAGTTCCATCTAGTTGATTTTTGATAAAGTCCATTGTATCCTCCTGACGCGGTTTATATTAACTTATTATTATAAATTACATTCTAGTACGAAGTAAAATTTCAAAATAATACAGCTATCGGTTAATGAGTAAAGGATACATGCCCCCCTTCATGAGTATCACTTCACACAAATGGGCTAATGTGCATAGACGAAGACTCAGCAAATTACCATGAAAAAGCTTTCTCCCGTAAGCATGGTAACCGAGCTTCCACCCGTCCGTGTCCATTTGAAAACTTCCGCCTCAAATGCGAATAAGCCATCCATAATGAAAAGGGCACATCATCGGCTATCGATGCCTGCGTGGACCGAGCTTTTCGTATTCCTATATTTTTGAGTACAACCAACACGGTAAATGACCTGCAAGAGCAATTTTTGAACCGTCTCATTGCGGAAATTGAGGGTGCATTGCTCTTTCCCCGCACTTTGCCCGTTAGTGAACAATACCCGGAAAACATCCTGACGAATATACGACGCCTGGTTTTTTCAAGCTATGGTTTGCTCGCAATCAACTTCCAACGATTTTTTGTTCAAATTCTTAAATCCAATGTAGGGGAGCCTCCAACGACCACTCCGTTCTGGGAAGGATCGACCTTTTCTCAAATTGAGCCTGCTATGGCTTTTCAATTCGGCATTCCAATCTTATTGGTGAGAGAAAAGGGAACGGACGTCAGCAATGGCATCTGGGCCGGAGGAATCACACCTCTTAACATATTTGTAGACTGGGATTCCGACAATCAATCCGTAGACGATTTCTTTAACAGTGTTCAATGGAGAGAGGTCTTTGCCAATTGGACAGCGGAAGTACGGGGTAACTATTTGCTTCGCACGGAGCCTCTGTTCAATAATTAATATGAATTAAAAGATTCACTGCCACTGGTGATGTGTTCTTTGCGATATTGCAATGACGTGCTTGTCCGCCTCATTCACTGTACGAGGGCTGAACTCCGGGTTTATCCTTTATTGAACTCATAGATACCAAAAAAGAGACCTTAACGGTCTCTTTTCTAACTCTTGCCTTGCTCGTTTATTTTGCTCATGAATATTTTGAAGTTTGGCTGCTTTCACTCTGCTTGATCTAGCATATAAATTATATCTCGTTTTCCCCGTTCCCCCCACCTGATGCGTTATTGCGATTCGTAAAATCGTCTGGCCTTAATTGGTATGCAAGGGAGGATGATGGTTATCCATTATGCAGGGCTCTGGCTAAGAAAATCAAATGAGCTACTCTTCACAATTTTTTATCCTAAGCCCCGTTCATTTAAAAAAACACCACCGATGACCTTGCCGCTTGAATCGTGTAGTGACGTAGCCCTCCCGATAAATTCAAATCCGTAAAATTCAGAAGGTACTTCCGCTCGAAAGTACGTCCTTTACTCTACCAAAAAAGAAAAAGGGCCCTATCATTCTAAAGAATGAAGGGCCAGTACGTTCAGATTCGTTTCGTCAAACATCACTAGAGTTTGCCAACATTTCGCTTACCGTTACGAAACGGTACCCCGCTGCGGCCATTTCCTCGACCAGCACACGAACCGCCTCCACGGTCTGGGAACGATCCCCGTACCCGTCATGGAACAGGAAAACGCTGCCTGGCTTCACGGTAGACCGGGTATGTTCCAAAATGTGATCGACACCGGGGTTGTCCCAATCTTTCGCACCGCCATTGACCGCACCAATTGATTGATATCCCCGCTCTGCAGCCAGAGATAGAATGTCATCATTCACGCCAAAATACGGTGGTCTGAAACACTTCACAGTTTTCCCCGTCACCTCCCGGATGAGGATTTCCGCACGTTGCAGTTCCTCTCCGGCTTGCTCCAGCGTCAGCTTGGTTAGATCCGGATGTGTGTATGTATGGTTGGCAATCTCATGCCCTTCGTGGTGCACCGTATTCGCAATCTCAGGATACACCTCCATCTCCCTGCCTATCATGAAAAAGGTCGCCCTTCCACCCACATTACGGAAAGTTTCGAGTAATTGATGCGTGTATACCGGATGCGGGCCATCATCAAACGTGAAGGCCACAGCCTTCTCCCGGACAGAAACCTGCTCTATTAACGATATATTGACCATGTAGCAACAAACTCCTCTCCATTACAGCTCGGCTACGATATCCTTATTATTCCATGTCGAGAGCCTTAGGTCCAGTCTGGTCAACCCACTTTTATCACTTGCTCAAACCCAACCGCAAACTCTCGCTAAATTGGATAAATGAAGAAAGCGATTCTCACAGTTGCTGTGAGAATCGCTCTTGAGAAATGTATGACGTCAAGATGAGTCCAAACGATTTGAGTGTGATCACAATTTTGATGTCACACTTTCATCAGTACCTAACAAGAGTAGGTTTACACCAAGCAGGTATCGAGTCGATGCAATAGATCAATTTATCCTGCGTGATTTCCGCAACAATTAGAGGCTCGTATGTATTATCAATGATGATAACCTGGTCTGCAATGGCCAGAGCAGGTGTAAGGTTCTGCAGTGACTGACCATATCGAAAGCGAATATCTTCTTCAGCAATCCAGTGTCCCCCCTGCTCGACACGAGAAGCTACACGGTCTATATGCATTTGGACATCTTGAAGGCCGATATAATATACAACAATTTCATAACGATTTTCTTTAGCAATTTGCATATGTTTCAAAACAAATGGATCCAGATAATGTTGTTTCAATAGCAAAGTTTTCACCACTTTTAATGAGTGATCGGATTCTTTTCACAGCTTCCCTACCAGCAGAAAGGTCAGCACTACGCGGATCCTCTGGCTTTAACCGCCTCGCAATCTGATCAGGATCAACCAGTTCACCCAGCAACTCTCTCATTTGCATGCTGAGTGTACTCTTGCCTGCCCCATTGGTCCCAGCAAACACGGTCATGACTGGTTTGCTTTTACTCATGGTACTCAAATTCCTGCCGCTTTCCAGCAGCATCAAAAATAATTTCAAATTTATTACCTTCAGCATCTTCACGAACGCGTTTGTTATTTTTTATATAATAAATAGAAGCACCCGATTCTTTGGCTTGCTTCCGTGCATGTTGATTTGCTTTTTTTAAAATTTCTTGGAGCTGTTCTCGATTATTAAACACCTTGAGTCCCCCAATCTAAATTTATGTTCATTATATCATAAACAGAAAAACCACCAACCAGAACAACCGGTTGATGGTTTCCACATACTCTAATGGAGGCGAGGGGCATCGCCCCCCATATGGTACTTAACAATTAAATAAAAAAGATTGATCTGTTCATAGCCCCGTCAAGTAGATAATAAAAAAAGAGAACTTCCATTTAAGCGGCGACTTTTTTCCCGGAATTCAATTGGGGAAAGGTCGCCAAGTTTGTTTTGGAAGCGGTGGGGGCCCATTTGCTTATTTCTTTAATGAACTGGCACCGGGCTTCGAAATCCAGCTTCCCTCCCCGTGTAAGTTTGGATTGAGCTTTTTTAGATATTCTACCTGCGCTTTCAGATAATGCATTTTCTTCTTCAGCACTACTAAAATGCTCCTTTGTCCACCGTCCCCGGTAATCCTCAAAACCATCTCCGTTTTGGTTTTTACGGACCCATGTGATGATTTGACTTTCACTCTTGATTCCGAACTTCTCCATAATTCGGCTGTACGGCCAGCCTTCCTCCATTCGCAAACGAACCGCTTCTTTCTTCGTTTCTTCACTATATCGATTAAATGTTTGACCCTTCTTCGCTGGCATAACAAAAATCCCCTCCGGCAGTGATTGAGTTCATTGTAACATGTACTCTTTTTTCACTGTCTACCGTGAGGGGATAATACCAACAAAGCCAACGATCATCACTTTTTGTAAGTTTTTTGAAATGGTATCGTATGTGAGAAAGCAATTTCAAATTGATCAACCTCCCTAATGAATTTTGGTTTAATAAAGCAAGCTTTTTGAGAAAGAAAAAACACTTTAATACACGGTCCAAATTAACCTCAAAATTCGACACAACACATCATGTATGAATGAGTATTTGTTACTATTTACAAAATTACCCTTCATTGATAAATTTAATATAAAATGAAAGGAGTTGATGTTATCGCGCTTCAGTTTCCTGTTTAACCAAACTAAATCTTTAGAATCTTGTCGTAAGATCATGAATGTATTTCTTTTGTTTAAGCACTTTGTGAATATTGTAGCAATATTCACACAATAACTAATTCAACGGATGAGGTGGGTAAAAAAATATGAAAAGATTCAAAATTTCATTGCTAGCTGTCGCCGTTCTCGCTGGATCACTGTTTCAAGCGAGCGTGTTTGCTGCTGATAACACGCCCAAAATTTTAAACACAGTTATTGAGGACCAAGGGATTTCACTGACGGTTGAAGGTTTTAATGAAACGTTGGTGGGTAGAAAAGAAAATAGAAAATCGCTTATGAGCCAAAAATCTTTACCTAAACTTGATTTGAAGCTCGGGGATTTCACGTTAAAGGATGAAAGTGTTTCATTTAATGCGAATGTTGGTGAAACCGCTATTTCGTTGTCCGGACCGTTGCATGCGAGTTATAAAATTCAAAATGACATGAACAGTATCGTAGGAGATTTAACGGATGCAACGGGCAATTTTAAAGTATTGCTGTTCGAAATCTTCAATGATACCCAAAATGATAATCTTTTGATTAATCACGACCTGAATGGAAAGCCGCATTTGAAGCTGTATTTGCTCGACAGCAATAATAATATCCTTATTTTCGAGATGGATGTACCTGAAACATTGAACACATTGGAAGCGAAGTCTTTTGCTGAAGTTGAAGATAACAAAAAGGAAATGTTCTGGTTTAGTGGATTGGCAGAGCCTTTATCTGTTAAGGAGATACCTACAAGCGAAACGTCGATTGCTGAGGTTTCAGGTAATACCAATACCAGTATCTCCCCAACGGCGTTAAACGAGTTTTCTACCTGGACTAACCCTACCACTTATTACACTTCATTTTACGTAGGATCCGATTATACACAATGCTACTCGTTGCCTTATCTTAGCTACAAACACGTAAATGTAAGCTCATCAGACTCGACATGGATTGCTCAATTTAAAATTGCTGAGCATACAAAAGTCGGCAACTACACCTATTACGGCAATAACGTTTTTGAATATAAGAATGTAAAAATTGCGTTTGGATCAGGCGATTATTCAACCATGATCAGGACGTTCCAACAAGGAAGAGTTTATGATACTACAAGCGGCTTGAAAAAAACCGGCGATAATATCTCTGCTAACCTTATCAAGAAAACAATAAGCAAAGTTCCTTATGGAAGCACAATTAATGATGTCATTGGATATATTAACACCGCAACGTCTGTGGTAGGAGATGTGAGACTTGGTAGTACAGGTGTGAACTTATCAGGTAGTCCTGTTTCCGCGGCAGGCGAAAAGCTCACTAGTAAATATAAGTTAGAGGAGTGTACCGATCATAGCGGGCAAACTGATAACGGTCATTACTTTACTTATCATGTCGTGCTTAATTATGAGGGAAATGGATCCTCAAAAAGTACAACCGGCAATCTACAATTGAAATTTGATGTATGGAACGCCGAGACATACACAACCACCCCAATCTCCAAAGATTTCTCTCTTTCTTACACAGCAAAACCATAATATTCTGTTCTTTTGTTTTCATTGTCGAATATACTAAAAGGGCCGGGGATATTATTCCCGGCTTTTGGCTTGAAACATTTATCGTGACCGGTTCGTTAATCTAAGTGGGAGAGAGGTGAATTAATGTATGAAAATGAATATAAAAATATCCATTATGCTGCTCATTGCAATTGCTGTAGGTTTCATTCTTGGATGGTATTTAATGCCAAATAGTGAACAGGAGAAGTGGACTCCAGACAAAATTAATCTTTACTATAATGAAGAACAAAGCCAGGTTACAAAAGTAGAGGATCCGCAATTCTTCGATCAAGTCCTTCGTTTAATTGTATTTGAAAAAGGAGATATGATGTCAGGAGGAAATGCTCCATTATCAGAAGAAGAAGTCAATGAGATGAGAAAATCTGCAGTAGAATATTTCTATAATAAACCGATCTCGATACAGATCAATAACGGAGATGGCAAATCCGAAAGCATAAAATTCAAATCTATCCTTTTTCCTATAGATGAAAAATGGAACGGTGCGGCTTATATACAAACAACCGATTCAACTTATTTGTATTTTGTATCACGGCCAAGTTTAGATTCAATAATAAGGCATATGTAGATTTTGACGCTTACCGTTCAATTTATATAGCAGAGTAACCTCAAAGCTATGAATAAAGACCAGACAAATGTTTTATACGAGCTAAAGGAGTGGTGGATTCGATCGCTGGAGGGGAAGCCAGCCGGTGCTCTAGGAATTCCCCAAAAGACATTTTGTTTCTGGACAAGATTCCGCTGCTGGTTGTATTTAAGCTCAGTCAATAGCTTTTGGCTTCAGTTTCAGTTGAGGCTAGCCCAAAAGATAAATTCATTAGATTCTAAAGATAAGATATGCTTTTGATTAAACTTCAACGTAGAAAATCCCACCAGGAATATAGTGGGGTTTTCATTACCTATAAGTGAATGACAATAGTGATTTACCAGAATTAGCGTCAATGACTACATTAAACTGGCTATACGTCGGAGCTTCCTTCCCTTTCATTGCGTGCCCCGTACCTTTTATATCAAAAAATGTGACAATGTATACAGGTTGTTTAGCAAAAACCCAAACTTTAGACTTTTAGCTGAAGCAATTATTATCGCTTCTTCTTCGCTTATTTTGGCAGCAAATAGGGGAGTGCTTAGCTTCATTCCTAGCAACTTTAATCTATCCTTGTCATGAAGAGTTATTATTTCAGATTCTGTAGTCGCATCATATGCCTTTATCCTCACCGCTCCAAATTGCAGTAGAATTAGGCTCAATTAACATGGTGCAGCTATTGCTAAAACACGGAGCTGACAGTAACAGATTTATCGAAGGAGAGAAGAGTATACTTCAGATTGCTGAGGAATTAGGACATACGGAAATCTATCAATTGCTCAAAGAACAGGAACATTGAATATATTTTTTATGTATCAAGTTACAAAATCAGACTTGAGACAATATATAGAATGTATTTAGAAAGAATGAATCACTTAATGTTCAATGTGGGTTAACAAGTTGCAATTATGGCTTTTAACAGTATTTTTGTAGGTACATCGTTTAATCCAGTGCGATGTAGATTAGTTCAAGTTCGTTGATGTTGATGAAATAGCGGATGGGATGTAGGTATTCCTATCCGCTATTCGATGTTTAGAACATCTTCGCCGCAAGGTTTGGTATTCAAATTCATTATTTCTCTATAGCTACGTTACAAAATCGCAGATTTAATAATATATAGATTAGAAGCCTCACCCACTAGTTATTATCCACAGCCACACAATACTATAAAAGCGTGTTAGATCACCATTATGGACTCCTCAACCGGGTACACGGATAAAATGAGTGGAAAAATACGAACCTACTACCAACTTAACTTCAAATCTAACATCCCTCAATTCATTAGTGAATAATTCCGCCCTTTTCCTTCGACTTCATCCTTGTACCCCAGTAACATGCGAACCAACGTATTGGGATACTCCATTAACTTACGATACTCCTTTGCTGGTAGATCTGGGTTTCTCAACATGATTGCTTGAAGCTTGGCTATTTCTGAAACATCGTAACGAGCCTTGTATACCATAAATTGAGATACGTAATCGCCTACAGACAATTCTGACAGATTTTCATTGCCGTTCCATGAATACAATTTGATCTGTTTTATGAACCGATCTACGTTACTACCTTCAGACAAGAAGCGATATACCAGATCACTCTTAATCAGCGTTGTATTTGAATTTCCTATGTAACTTTGTTCCATCAGAAATACTACAATCCCCATAAACGTATCAATAATTTGAAGAGGAATAGATTCATGAGACTCTTCCGACTCAACGGATGCAATCTTATACCTTTTGCTCCGATATACGGAATGAGCATTCATCTGCTCTTTAATTTTGGAATGAAGTCGTAATGAATCGTACTCATCGTTCCGGTCAATTTTAATATTCACATCTACCTGACCGCTCAAGTGCCGTGTCACCCCGTAGAACAATCTCTCGGGAATTTTGATGTAAAACAGATTTCGCAGCTCCATCATCGTAAGATTTAGTTCTTGAGCAATGCTGTGAGCTTTTGTATTATCGACAATTAAAATATTGATATTCACATCCTGATTGATGATGTAGTGAAGAACCTTGAAGTATTTCTTCAGATATTGGTCATGATTGTATTCCCTAAAATGTAGTTCGCTCTTAGTACCCAATTCTTCATACATACCTTGTATCGTCTGCGTTATGTCCGTCATTGTCTGTTCACTGCCGCCATAAGCACCGTAATATGAATTTTCTTTTCCGGGCTGATCAATTTTATTCGCTTCATCGAAATATATATTATAGATCATTGTACACATCCTAATTAGCCAAAATGATAATGTAAGACTTGACTTTCATTCTTATACATAATATCATGATTATATAGAAATAATACGGATGAGTATAGTCTTCTCCGCTTCGTTAGCTAGAGCTGACTATACTCAAAAAAAGAACCTTCTCCGCTTCGTTAGCAGAGTTGGTTTTTTTGCGTTTTACACTAATTTTTCTTTGTGAGTTTGATTTTCTAAATACACTGTGTGCGTCGAACTACAGAAAGAAGAGATCGAAGAGATCTATAACGTGGATACACGCTGTCACATCTCCGCCTGCGTCGAGCGGAAGAAGACAAACTGGTTGATCCAATGTAAAGCCGATTATGGGGCGATACTCGGGTGACAATCAAAACTGATACGTACAGAGGTACCGCCATGTACATCATCAGAGATATGTCGTATTCGACCTCAGAGAAGCCCGAAGCCTTAGAGCCAGAGCGGTTTACCCCACCCCTTCGAATACGGGCAAGCAAAAACAGCCACCAAATGGTGGCTGTCACTGATACTACTAATGGAGGCGAGGGGAGTCGAACCCCTGTCCGAAGATAACGACACATAAGCTTCTACGGGTGTAGTCACAGTTTTGATGTCACCCGAGTATCGCCCCGTAACCGGCTATACGTTGGGTCAGCCTGATTGTCTTCTTCAGCACACCCCAGGCGGAGATGTGACAGCGTATCCCACTACTTGTTAGCCCCTAATCCTGTCACATGGGCGATGCAGGTTAGAAGCACGCACACAGTTTCTTAGGCTGCGAAAGCGTAGTTTGTTTGTTGTTTGCCGTTTAATAGGCTTTAGCGTTGATGAAGTGGACGCGTCCCCACTACCCGCTACCCATGCTCGAACTATCCCCGTCGAATCCATAAACGCCCCCTCATATAAGAAGGGCTCCAGGATTAATCCGTGAATACGGAGCAAAGGTGCTGCACATCTTTTTCCTCCAAGGTAAAAAGATGCTTCTTTCAAACTCGCATTCCTGCTTGCTACAAGAACATCATAACACAGGACAAATCACCGATATAGTACAGATTGCTGGAAGACGTTCCAGCAGGCTGAGCAACTGTGCAAGTTTAACCAACACACATATAATGCTCAAGCGTCTACATATTATACCGCGTCCCTCAAGGGAAGTAAAGTTGAGTACGGAAGCTCAGACAATTCATGTGCATGAACAAACTTTTCTTAACTATTTTACCCACTATCCCAACAAACTACGCAGCCATCAGCAAACATACTGCAACGATTCTTTCCAGCATCATAAAAAAAGCATACCCGGTACCGCTCAGCCATCTTAATAGACTGGATACTTGGCAAACTGGTGTATCTCATCTCATCTCATATCATAACCGGCACAATAATCTGACAGGCTTGACCGCACTTCAGGCCAGTACGATGCGTTAAACTCATTACCCCGCTTCCCCTTAACATGGAACCTCTAATCAGATCAAAAAAATCCCAAGTTCTACCCAACTACGGGTAAAACCTGAGATTCCTTATTTCTAACATAATGCACTTATCACTAACTAATTAAGTAAACACATGCCATTCAACACATAGCAACCCGCAAATCCCAATTAACGAGCAACCTTCTGCTTTTCGCGCAGTACCCGTTGAATATCACGTTGTGCATCCCGCTTGGCTGCAGTTTCCCGTTTATCGTACTGCTTCTTACCTTTACCCAGTCCGAGCAACAGTTTCGCATACCCGTTACGAATATAGATTTTCAGCGGTACAATACTGTATCCGTCCTGCTTCGACAGCCCAAGCAGCTTGTGAATCTGCACTTTATGCATCAACAACTTGCGCGTACGGGTTGGATCAATTGGATTATGACGGTTCCCTTGTTCAAAAGGACTTATATGCATATTGTGAATATGAATCTCACCGTTTCGAATCGTGGCAAATGCATCGCCAATATTCGCACGGCCGTTACGAAGCGATTTAATCTCCGTTCCGGTAAGCACCATGCCCGCTTCATACGTATCTTCAATGAAGTAGTCATGGGAAGCCTTTTTATTCTGTGCAAGCACTTTACTCTGTCCATCATTCTTGCCCATGTCCTCACTCCTTCTCCGTAAAATAAGCCGGTACCTATGCTCTACAGCAGCGCACCACAAATTTCCTCAGGTGCGACATGCCAGACCTTAATTGTAGCAAGGACCGCTGTTAAAATCAAGAAAGAGGCGGTCTGCGCCGCCCCTTCTTATTACACTCATTTCATACACAGCGAAACGCAATTACTTTTTCTTCTTCCGTACAAAAGCCGCCGTTCCGTTGGCAGATGCACCTTTATTCTTTTTGCGTTTACGACGTGGCGCTCCGCCTTCCTGAACACCGCCTGGTGTAGCTCCTTCTCCGATAAACACACCGCTAGGTGAGGTGTTTTTGCGTCCACTACCGCCTTTGCCACCTTTACCTCCGCCTTTACCGGATTTGAAGCTACCTTCACCGCGACTGCTGCCGCCGTTCAGAACATTCCCTTGTCCACCAGCTGAAGTGCCTTCCTGGCCACCTGCGGTAGAGCTATAACCACCTTTGCCCGAGCCGAAACCAAAGCTTACCGCTCCCTTGCTCCGGCCAGCTGATCCGCCAGTATCTCCAGCACGACGCTCTCCTCTCGGTTTGCCGCCACCTTTGCCACCCGCGCTTCCGGCTGTGTTCGAAGCTCCGCTACGACCGCCACGGCCGCCTTTGCTGCTTTCATCGGCAGATCTGCCACCACGGCTGCCTCCAGTACCAGTTGGGGCATTTTTACCACCACGTGAGCCACTGAATCCACCGGAACCACTCTTCGCGCCACCGCGTCCTCCGCCACCAGCAGGACGTCCACCTTTACCTCCACGTCCACCAGTGAAGCCACCAGGACGTTCGCCGCGAGGTTTCATGTCGACCATTTCAAAGTCAATCGTGTACTCTTCCATGCTCACACGCGCCACACGAATCTTCACCTCATCACCGATGCGGAAGACCTTGGAGGTTCGTTCGCCAATCAGAGCCATATGTTGATCGTCAAAATGGTAATAGTCGTCTGTGAGCGCACTCAGGCGAATCAGACCTTCTACCGTATTCTCCAGTTCAATGAACATACCGAAGCTGGTAACACTGCTGATCATGCCTTCGAACTCTTCGCCGACTTTATCGAGCATGTACTCGGCTTTCTTCATTTTCTCTGTATCCCGTTCAGCTTCAACCGCCACACGCTCACGTTCCGAAGATTGCTGTGCAATATCGGCCATACGTGCAGCCAGATACTCTTGACGGTTCTCAGGCAATGCCCCATTGTTCTCAATCACTTCCCGTATAACACGGTGAATGACGAGGTCGGGATAACGACGGATTGGTGATGTGAAGTGACTGTAGAACTCTGCCGCCAAGCCAAAGTGACCGGACATCTCAGAATCATACTTGGCCTGTTTCATGGAACGAAGCATCATTGTACTGATAACCGTCTGTTCTTTCGTTTCTTTGATATCCTCAAGAAGGGATTGAAGCGCCCGTGGATGAATCGCGTTGCCACGTCCCTTGACGTGGTGTCCGAAATTCGCCGCAAAGGCGAGAAAATTTTGCAGTTTTTCCTGATCTGGATCTTCATGCACACGATAGATGAACGGAACCTTCAACCAGTGGAAATGCTCCGCTACTGTTTCATTGGCTGCCAGCATGAATTCCTCAATGATTTGCTCCGCAATCGAACGCTCCCGTTTCACGATATCCACTGGTTTGCATTCTTCATCCACGATGATTTTGGATTCTTCAAAATCAAAGTCAACCGCACCGCGGCGCATACGCATCGCACGAAGCTTCAAGGCAATCTCTTTCATCAAGTGGAAATCATCCACCAGGTCCTTGTAACGCTCCAACAATTCAGGCTCTTCACCTTCAAGAATTTTACGAACATTGGAATACGTCATACGCTCTTTGGTCTTGATCACACTTGTGAAAATGTCGTGTTTCACAACCTTCATCTGGTCGTTGAATTCCATCTCACAAGAAAGGGTCAAGCGATCTACTTGTGGGTTCAAACTACAGATCCCGTTGGACAACCGTTGCGGAAGCATCGGAATAACACGGTCCACCAGATACACGCTGCATCCACGGTTGTAAGCTTCCTGGTCCAACTTGGAGTTTTCCTGCACGTAATAGCCTACATCGGCAATATGAACACCCAGACGGTAGTTACCGTTAGGCAGTTTCTCCACGTTGACAGCGTCATCCAGATCCTTCGCGTCTTCGCCATCAATCGTAACGATATTAAGTCCACGCAGATCACGGCGACCTTGCTGGATAATTTCTTCTTCCGTAATGGCATCCGGTGCTTTTTCCGCTTCTTCCACCACTTCATCGGGGAAGGCTTCAGGCAGCTGATGTTTACGGATTACGGACAAAATATCAATACCCGGTTCATCCTTATGACCGAGGATCTCGATTACTTCACCTTCTGCTGCTGCCCGGCCCTCTGGATAGCTGATAATTTTTGCAACAACTTTTTGCCCATCTACAGCTCCATTAAAGTTCGTACGTGGGATGAAGATATCTCGGTTAATCCGCTTATCGTCCGGAATGACGAAACCATAAACCTCGTGGCTTTGGAATACACCGACCACTTGCGTGACCGCACGGGTAACAATACGGACAATCTCACCCTCCAAACGCCCACCAGAAGGCCCTTGAGAAGTAACCTTAACAAACACCGTATCTCCGTTCATCGCGCTTTTCATGTCATTGGCGTGGATGTACACATCCGGATGTTCCCGATCCTCAGGGATGAGGAAAGCAAACCCCTTTGCATGAGCCTGCAAACGTCCGCGCACCAAATCCATACGTTCTGGCATACCGTAGCGGTTATTGCGGGTCAACAAAACTTTGCCGGATTCCTCCAGCGTATTAAGCATAATTAAAAAGGCTTTGAAATCAGCCGCATCTTCAATCTCGAAGTGCTGTTCCAGTTCCTGATAAGTCATCGGTTTATAAGCGGTTTCCCGCATAAAGTCGAGCAATTGTTGTTCTGTTATCATTAATATTCACCTCGGGAAACATAAAAGTGTAATCTTGTCTCATCTCTCTATGTATCGGAAACCTTACAAATAGAAAAGCCATTTAACACAGGCCTCACTATCTCATACCCTAGTATACACGAATTCAATCCGGCGCATCCGTACCCTGCAAAATAAACCAAGCATTCATGGCCCCTTGCATAACCGCGCTTTCATGCATCATAACAGCATTTATGCTACATGTGTTTTGCTCTCGAAAAGACAGAAAAGAATCGGCCCAGAACAGGGCGAATATGTAGGAAGGTAACCGAACGGAAGTGAGAAGATATCGAAGATCAGAATCATGTGGTTCATTGGAAAAGACTGGTCATGGATGAATTTATTAAAAAACCTCCGTTTCTTCTCGAAACGAAGGTTAATCATTCAAGCGTTCCTGCTCGAAACTATCGCGTTACATCAGGCACTCCAGCTCTTACTTGGAGACAACCGTAACGATGATAGACAAAATGAAGAATCCTGCACCCAGTACAACTGTTGCACGTTGCAGGAAAAGATCCAGTCCGCGCGCTTTCGTTTTACCGAAAAGATGTTCCGCACCACCGGAGATGGCACCCGCCAAACCAGCGCTTTTCCCGTGCTGCAGCAATACTACAGTGATTAGACCGATCGAAAACACCACGAGCAGCAATTTCAAAGCAATATCCATTCTTTCCACCTCCTACCCATGTGGGCATAACATCTCACCATAAAAACAGTTACTTTAATTGTAACACAGCTATTAACGTGATACAAGTAGTGGCATTTCCTCAATTACTGAGATATCGCCACCCTTCTCAACCTTTTAATCTTCTTAAGTAAATAAAATCAACTTAATAAAAAAGACAAGCCGGTTACCCGGCTTGCCCGTGAGTTGTCGTAAGACAACTTATTTTTTGAGGTTGTAGAAACCTTTGAGACCATTGTATTGAGCCAGTTCGCCCAGTTGATCCTCGATGCGGAGCAATTGATTGTACTTAGCGATACGGTCTGTACGGGAAGGAGCACCCGTTTTGATTTGACCTGCGTTAGTTGCAACAGCGATGTCAGCGATTGTGCTGTCTTCGGACTCACCGGAACGGTGGGAGATTACAGCAGTGTATCCTGCACGTTTAGCCATTTCGATTGCATCGAATGTTTCAGTCAATGTACCGATTTGGTTAACTTTGATCAGGATGGAGTTACCAATACCTTCTTCGATACCTCTACCCAGACGCTCTGTGTTCGTTACGAACAGGTCATCACCAACGAGTTGTACTTTGTCTCCCAATTTCTCAGTGAGCAATTTCCAACCATCCCAGTCATCTTCGGACATACCGTCTTCGATTGTGATGATTGGGTATTTCTCAACCCATGAAGCCAGAAGGTCAACATACTCAGCAGAAGTGTAAGATTTACCTTCGCCAGCAAGTGTGTACTTACCATCTTTGTAGAACTCAGTGGAAGCAACGTCCATACCCAGGAATACGTCAACGCCTGGTTTGTAACCAGCTTTTTCAATAGCTTCGATGATTGTAGTGATTGCTTCTTCGTTAGAACCAAGGTTCGGTGCGAAACCACCTTCGTCACCTACAGCTGTGTTCAAACCTTTGGAGCTCAGTACGGATTTCAGGTTGTGGAAGATTTCCGCGCCTACGCGAAGAGCTTCTTTGAAGCTTGGAGCTCCAACTGGAAGAACCATGAACTCTTGAACGTCGATGTTGTTGTCAGCATGCTCACCACCGTTGATGATGTTCATCATTGGTACTGGCAGTGCTTTAGCGTTGAATCCGCCCAGGTAAACGTACAATGGCAGGTCCAGAGCGTCAGCAGCTGCGCGAGCTACTGCCATGGATACAGCCAAGATTGCGTTAGCACCCAGTTTACCTTTGTTTGGCGTACCATCCAAAGTGATCATCAATTTGTCGATACCCAGTTGATCCAATGCATCCATACCGATTACTTCTGGAGCGATTGTTTCGTTTACGTTTTTAACAGCTTGCAGAACGCCTTTACCCAGGTAACGGGATTTGTCGCCATCGCGAAGCTCAACAGCTTCGTGGGCACCAGTAGATGCACCGGATGGAACGATAGCGCGTCCGATTGCGCCGGACTCCAGGTATACTTCAACTTCAACTGTAGGGTTACCGCGGGAGTCGAGGACTTCGCGAGCGTACACGTCAGAAATAATAGTCATGAGTGATAATCTCCTTTAAATGTGGAATTTTATTTTAATACGTTCAGAATAGTTGAGTTGCACCAGGCCACTCCGCATGCAGTACCGTCTTCCGATCGCTGTTATCCCCTGATTTCTTTGAACTTATTTTTATAAGTTGAAATCATGTGATAAAGGCGAACGCTTCGCTTCTACAGATCGGTTCTGCCCGCTTCGTTAAGGTACAACTTAGGTCTTATTCAATAACCTATTAAAATTATATTATTTACGGGTAGCGATGACGGATGTACCTGTCATTTCTTCCGGTTTAGGCAATTGCATCAAGTCAAGAATCGTTGGAGCGATATCTGCGAGGATTCCGCCTTCACGCAGGGTAACGTTAGCATCTGTAACGATGAATGGAACTGGGTTCGTTGTGTGAGCCGTGAACGGACGTCCTTGCTCATCGAACACCATATCCGCGTTACCATGATCCGCAGTAATCAACACAACGCCGCCTTTAGCGAGTACTGCATCTACAACACGGCCCATACATTCATCTGTTACTTCTACTGCCTTAATCGTAGGCTCCAGCATGCCGGAGTGTCCAACCATATCAGGGTTAGCAAAGTTCAGAATGATGGCATCATGTTTGTCTGCTTCAATCTCGCGAACACATGCGTCAGCTACTTCATACGCGCTCATCTCCGGTTGCAAGTCGTACGTTGCAACTTTTGGTGAGTTGATCAGCACGCGTGTTTCGCCCGGAAGCTCAACATCACGGCCGCCGCTGAAGAAGAAGGTTACGTGCGGGTATTTCTCGGTTTCTGCAATACGCAATTGTTTCTTGTTATTCTGTACCAGAACTTCACCCAGCGTGTTGTCGAGGTTTTTAGGCGAGTACGCCACATAGCCTTCAACGGTCTCACTGAACAAGGTCAGGCACACGAAGTGCAAGCCCACAGGGAACTTCGGACCACGGTCGAAACCACGGAAATCCTGGTTCGTGAATACTTGCGACAGTTGGATCGCACGGTCAGGACGGAAGTTGAGGAAAATGACGGAATCGCCGCTCTCCACCAAACCTACCGGCTGGCCATCTGCTTTAACGATAACCGTTGGTTCAACGAATTCGTCAAATACGGATTTTTCATACGATTCTTCAACCGCTTTGAGTGGATCAGTGTATTTCGGTCCATCACCATAAACGATGGCACGATATGATTTCTCAACACGTTCCCAACGTTTGTCACGGTCCATCGCATAGTAGCGACCTTGAACCGTTGCGATTTGTCCTACACCGACTTCCTCGATTTTGGCAATCAGCTTCTGCATGAACTCTTTACCGCTATCTGGCATAACATCACGGCCATCCATAAAGGCATGAATGTATACGTCATTCATTTCTTCTTTCTTGGCGAGATCCAGCATAGCGAACAAGTGGTCGATGTGACTATGTACGCCGCCATCGGACAACAAACCATACAAGTGAAGCTTTTTACCGTTTTGTTTCGCTTCGCGAACAGCTTTAACGAGTGTCTCATTATCGTAAAATTCACCGTCACGAATCGATTTGGAGATACGAGTCAAATCCTGGTATACGATCCGGCCGGCACCAATGTTCAGGTGACCTACCTCGGAGTTCCCCATTTGCCCTTCCGGCAAACCTACAGCTTCACCGCAAGCAGTGAGAGTTGTATGTGGGAATTGGCTCATAAAACGGTCATAGTTCGGTTTCTTGGCTTGCGCTACCGCGTTGCCTTCCTCCGTGTTACGAAGACCAAAGCCGTCCATAATGATCAGTGCTACAGGTTTTGGAGCTGTCATTACTTCGCCCCCTCAACAAGCGCGATGAACGAAGCCGGCTGCAAGCTGGCACCGCCAACAAGCGCGCCGTCGATGTCGCTTTGTCCGAGGTATTCTGTTACGTTCTCAGGTTTAACACTGCCGCCGTATTGAATACGAACTGCACTCGCAACCGTCTCGTTGTACAGATCCTTCACCAGTGTACGGATGTAAGCAATAACTTCATTCGCATCTTGGGAAGTGGAGGATTTGCCTGTACCAATCGCCCAGATTGGCTCATAAGCGATAACCACTTGTGCCGCTTGCTCTGCAGACAGACCTGCCAAAGCAGCTTCTGTTTGCACTTTGCATACGTCTTTTGTTTGGTTCGCTTCGCGCTCTTCAAGCGTCTCACCAAGACAGAAGATTGGAGTCAATCCGTGACGGAATGCTGCATGCAACTTTTTATTGACAGTCTCATCGGTTTCCGCAAAATATTGACGGCGCTCCGAGTGACCAATAATGACATAATCCACACCCAGGTCTTTCAGCATAACGCCGCTGATTTCACCTGTGAATGCACCGTTGTCTTCAAAATGAAGATTTTGTGCACCAATTTTGATGTTTGTGCCTTTAACGGCTTCTACCAGAGATGGCAGATTCGTAAACGGTGCGCAGATAACAGTCTCTACGCCTTCAACTTCCGCTTTTCCTTTAACTTCCTGAATGAAGTCATTGGATTCGGAAACCGTTTTGAACATTTTCCAGTTACCTGCGATAATCGGTGTTCTCATGGTTTTCAACTCCTTCATGCTATAGCTTAAAGCTTACTTGTCGTTCAATGCAACTACGCCAGGAAGCACTTTGCCTTCCATGAACTCGAGCGATGCACCGCCACCTGTAGAGATGTGGTCCATTTTGTCAGCCAATTTAAACTTCTCAGCTGCTGCTGCAGAGTCACCGCCACCAATGATGGTGTATGCCGATGTCTCAGCACAAGCTTCCGCTACTGCACGAGTACCGTGGGAGAAAGGCTCGATTTCGAATACGCCCATTGGTCCGTTCCATACAACGAGTTTGGAGTTTTTAACAACGTCAGCATAGATCTCACGTGTTTTAGGACCGATGTCGATACCTTCCCAATCTGCAGGAATGTCGCCAACTTCAACAATCTTCGTGTTTGCGTTCGCACTGAAGTCGTCGGAGATAACGATATCAACTGGCAGATAGAAGTTTTTACCCAGTTTTTTCGCTTTTTCGATAAAGCCCAGAGCTACATCCAGTTTGGACTCATCCAGCAGGGATTGACCTACTTCATAACCTTGAGCCTTCATGAATGTGTAGGAAAGACCGCCACCGATGATTACGTTGTCTGCAATGTTCAACAGGTTGTCGATCACATCGATTTTGTCTTTAACTTTGGAACCACCGATAATTGCTGTGAAAGGACGCTCAGGGTTGGAGATTGCTTTGCCCAACACTTCAAGTTCTTTCTCCATCAACAGACCGGATACTGCTGGCAACAGGTGAGCGATACCTTCTGTCGAAGCGTGTGCTCTGTGAGCTGCGCCGAATGCATCGTTAACGAATACGTCAGCCAGTTCTGCAAATTGTTTAGCGAGTTCCGGATCGTTTTTCTCTTCGCCTGCGTGGAAACGAACGTTCTCAAGCAACAAAACGTCGCCGTTGTTCAGTTCAGCGATTTGAGCTTTTACTGTTTCGCCAACGGAATCATCCGCTTTAACGACTTTTTTACCGAGCAATTCGGACAAACGCTCAGCAGCTGGAGTCAAACGCATGGATTCAACCACTTCGCCTTTTGGACGACCCATGTGGCTTGCCAAAATAACTTTAGCGCCTTTTTCGATCAAGTAGTTAATCGTAGGAAGCGTGGCACGAATACGTTTGTCATCTGTAATTTTACCATCTTCGAGCGGCACATTAAAATCTACACGGACAAAAGCCCGTTTTCCTGTCAATTCGATATCACGTACACTTTTTTTGTTCATCTGTATTTCCTCCGCACCCATGTATTTGGTGGATCAATCAAGGGCCCAAATCCCTTGTCAATCTTGGTGTTTTTGAGAAATTTGCAAAATGTTGATATATAAAGAGCGGAAACAATAGCATCTGTTTCCGCTCTATGTTATTGCAGATATTACTTGATCATTTTTGCAAAGTGCTCCAAAGTGCGAACCAGTTGAGCAGTGTAGGACATTTCATTGTCATACCAAGCTACAGTTTTAACCAATTGTTGGTCGCCAACAGTCAGAACTTTAGTTTGAGTTGCATCAAACAGGGAACCGAAAGTGATACCTTGGATATCGGAAGATACGATTTCGTCTTCTGTGTATCCGAAAGTTTGTGGATCGGAAGCTTCTTTCATTACTGCGTTAACTTCTTCAGCAGTAACTTTTTTACCCAATACAGTCACGAGCTCAGTCAGGGAACCAGTAGCTACTGGTACACGTTGAGCTGCACCGTCGAGTTTGCCTTGCAGTTCTGGAATAACCAAACCGATTGCTTTAGCAGCACCAGTTGTGTTAGGGATGATGTTTTCAGCTGCTGCGCGAGCACGACGGAAGTCACCTTTAGGGTGTGGAGCATCCAATGTGTTTTGGTCGCCAGTGTAAGCGTGAATTGTAGTCATCAAACCTTGAACGATTCCGAATTTGTCTTGCAGTGTTTTTGCCATAGGTGCCAGGCAGTTAGTTGTGCAAGATGCGCCGGAGATTACAGTTTCAGTACCGTCGAGGATTTCATGGTTTACGTTGTAAACGATGGTTTTCATGTCGCCAGTAGCTGGTGCGGAGATAACAACTTTCTTAGCTCCACCTTTCAAGTGTTTCTCAGCTGCTTCTTTAGTTGTGAAGAAACCAGTACATTCCAGAACGATATCTACGCCCAGGTCGCCCCAAGGAAGTTCTTCTGGGTTACGGTTAGCCAATACTTTAACTTCTTTGCCGTTCACTTTGAAGAAGCCATCGTGTACTTCAACATCGCCATCGAAGCGACCTTGAGTTGTATCATATTTAAGCAAATGAGCCAGCATTTTAGCATCAGTCAAGTCGTTGATTGCTACAACTTCAATGCCCTCTACATTTTGAATACGGCGGAATGCCAAACGACCAATACGTCCAAAACCGTTAATACCTACTTTAATCATGAGTAAGTTCCTCCCAAGTTTTGATTAATTTTTTATGAAGCTTATATATTCAAGACAGACGGTGAAGTCCGTCAAGACAACAATGGTTGTGGTGCAAATAAAACCTTATTCCATTTCAGCGACGATGACTTCAGCAGCAGCCTCATCAATAATCAGAATATCTTCCTGACCAAATCGAAGAACAGAATGTATGGCAGCAGCCTTGCTCTTGCCACCTGCAATCCCAATCACGACATCGGTTCGTTCAATATCCTGGAGTCGCATGCCCAGCGTAAGCATGGTATGTACCACCTCACCCTGATCATTAAAGTAATAACCGAAGGATTCCGATACGGCCCCTTGCTCCTGGAGTTCATCTATGATCTCTGTCGCAAGTTTGCGGCGCCGTGCCATCTCTACGGCATCACCGATTCCATGAATGACAATCCGCGATTTTCGGATCAGCTGCAGAATCTCCTGAACACTCGGGTCCTGGATTAGTGATTCGTAGGCATGATCACTAAGCAAATCCGGTACATGCAGGAGTTTGTATTGGGCTCCTACCCGTTTTGCCATCGTGGATGCTATCGTGTTGGCCTGAATTTCGAGGCTTTCTCCCAGCCCACCGCGTGCCGGTACAAACCAGACACCTTTCAGCGATGTTGGCGGAGTCAATTGCTCAGCGACTTCAGCCGTTGTTGAACCGCCTGTAACGGCGACAACATCGTTATCACTCATAATATTACCCAGAGCCTTCGCTCCGGCTCTGCCCAGCTCCCGTTTGGCAAATGGAGAAATGTCCGAATCGCCGGGAACCACAACTACCTTTTGCAGACCGTAGGCTTGCTTGATGCGTTCTTCCAGTTCGGATAATCCGAACAGCTCTTTGGCGACGGGTTCCAACTGCTGCAGCAATTCATGCCCTGCCTCACTGATCTTCATCCCTGCACTGTCAATTTCAATAAGTCCCTGAGCCTTTAACAAATCGGTCTCAGCCCTCAGAACCCGCTCGGTCATCTGCATGGAATTAGCTAACGTTCTTCGTCCGATCACATCCGATAACATGATCTGGCGCAGAATCGTATACCTCTTTTTCAAGACATCCATGAGATCAGGCAGAAGCTGCTTTTGCACTTCTAAAATCGTTCGCATGCTTTCCACTCCCGCAAGCTTCTCGTTCCAAGCTCTCTTTCATGGCCCTAAAACGTCCCGGGTTAACTTTTTAAGTCCCACGTCTATTCTACCTAAAACTGACGCGACATGCAAGTGTTTCGAAGCGTTATTTCGACACGTTTCAAGCGTTTGTACGCGCCTATTTTCACAATGTCAATCTCCCATGATCGAGAACAACCTGTTCGATACCATATATAGAAGCAAAGTAAAATTCTCATCTACATATTGCTTGCTATTGTCTTTCATATGGCATGTCCAAAACCTCTTTTAGCATTTACCTATTTGCGCTCTTTATCCACTTATCTTCATCATGATCATTTTCAGGGTATTCCAAACCAAAATAGCGAACATCTGCTTGCAATTCAATTGTTCATGAGCTATAATCATTATTGCTGTCACATATTTGAAACTTTTATTTCAAAACTGCTTTTAAGCAACTATGCTCGCAGCAATATTCAATGTGCGCCCGTGGTCCAATGGATATGACGTAGGCCTCCGAAGCCTGAGATCCAAGTTCGATTCTTGGCGGGCGCGCCATTCTTAATTAGTAGCTCATAACACTCTTAACCAATGAAACCGAATAGGTTTCTTTTTTTTAAAACTTAGTTTGACTTTCTTTGACTTTTTGTTTGAAATTGTTTATGATGTGGGTAATACGGTAACAGTTTATATATAAACACCAATTTAACATTTACATTTCCGAGGAGGTTTTTCACGTGAGTTATATTCCAATGGTCGTTGAACAGAGCAACCGCGGTGAGCGCGCCTATGACATCTATTCCAGATTGCTGAAGGATCGTATCATCTTCCTTGGCAGTGATGTAAATGACGTTGTGGCGAATGCCATCATGGCACAGATGTTGTTCCTAGCTGCGGAAGATCCGGAGAAAGACATTCACTTATACATCAATAGCCCAGGCGGATCCATTACAGCCGGTATGGCAATTTACGATACAATGCAATTCATCAAACCGGATGTATCTACCATCTGTGTAGGTATGGCGGCTTCGATGGGTGCATTCCTGTTGAACGCAGGTGCCAAAGGTAAACGTTTTGCATTGCCTAACAGCGAAATCATGATTCACCAACCACTTGGTGGTGCGCAAGGTCAAGCTTCGGACATCGAAATTCGTGCCCGCCGCATCCTGAAAATGCGTGATACGTTGAACCGCATCATCGCTGAGCGCTCAGGCCAACCGCTGGAGCGTATCGAGAAAGATACAGATCGTGACTACTTTATGAGTGCTGCTGAAGCTGCTGATTACGGTATCATCGATAAAGTTATCGAAAACGTTGGTTCCCAAGGCATCTAAGCCAAGGCGAATTGCCAATTAAACGAATATGCCATATAGCCAACTCAACTCAAGCGGCAACGCTCAGTTGAGTTGGCTATATGAAGAAAGGACGCTCTCGTCAATATGACGAGGGCGTCCTTTTTTTGATGATAATTTAAGAGTCCATGATACAAATTCAATCGATTCACTTAACTTTCATAGAAAATCTAATACTTTACTTGTCTGCTGTTAAGCCACTGAACGGCTCTGTGCCTTTAGGAAGCAGCTCTTTGTATGTGAACGGGAATTCCGGGAAGCCTTCCGCATAAGCTGTGTATTCATACAACTGGAAGAATACAACTACACCTGTTGGTGTTACATAGAAATCCTGATCTTTATTCAGACCTTTATAGCCTTCAAGGTAACCACCACTTGCTTTAAGCTGATCTCCCACTTTTTTACTTACTGTCTCACGTACGGTTTTGTTATTTTGGATCACATCATCCAGACTCAATTCTTTACCGGAATCCAGAGCAAAGGTGTGACCTGTACGGAACGTCATGCCATGTGCGCCCGCATAATCTTGATAACTTTGCGTAATGAGCCCAAGCACACCATTTTCGTTATACGTCACAACATAAGAACTCTCAAATGCATATGGACGGTTCGCTGCTGCGTCACCAAATTCCTTGGTTTGTTTTTTGAAATCCGCTACAAAAGCATCGACTTCATCTTTCAGCACCTTGTTGATAGCTGCTTCTGCTTTATCGTTAGCCAGTCCGCTCACCTGAGGATATTGAATATCGACTTCAGCGTTCTTGATGCTGACCTTCACTGTTGCCGCTTTGACTGTCACGCTATTTTGCTTCACTTTACTCAGCGTCAGTGTCTTGGATTTTCCATCCCAGCTGCCCTGAACACCCAAATAATCTCTCATTGCAGAAAACGGAATATACAATCGGCCATTAATCAGCTTCGCTTCCACTTGTGGATAGTAGTTATTAATTCTAACACTCGGTGCCCCATCAATCAGGCTGATGGTCATCGTATTATTAGCTGCCGTTAAGGAGTATTCTTTAGTCTTAGCATCATATTTCAAACTTCCACCTGCAACATCTTTCACTGCGGTAAGCGAAACCCAAGTGGAGCCACCTTGAAGCAGTCCTTTTTGAGTAAGCGTTTTTCCTCCCGATTTCAGAGTTACCTCAGTAGGTGTTGTCACTTTCGTCGATACTGAAGCTGCCTGTACAGAACTATCCTGCCATACAGTCCCGCTCCCCACAATAATTCCTGCCGCCAGTAGTGCACTTGTCCATTTTTTCCATGATGTCATATATAAAACTCCTCTCTCGAATTCAAATTGAGTGTCATTGCGTATGTATCCTGATTTGATCGTATGCCTCATACGCTCACCTCTTTATTATAATTAACCCAATTCCGGAAAGGTTTACAGCTCCAGTTACAATGTTGTTCGATCCAGATGCCTATAATGAAGGTTTTGTTACGAACAAATGGACAAAAAAGATACCAAAAACCAGCAATTCATTTCGTCATATTTCACCTCTTCTTTCCAAACTTCATCAAAGTCCGCCTTTATAACAAAAAAGACGCTGTCCGATGGACAACGTCTTTGTCATTATTGCCTTTCGCCCGCTCAAGCATAACTTTAACGGACATCCAGCCTTCATTTACTTTACTTATTTCATTTCATACGTAATATTCAGCGTTGTGCTTACTTTAACCTGTCCTGTTTCAATTTCTGTGCTACCAGCAGAATCAGCTGTTGCTTTGGACATCAGAGCCTCACTTGCATAGAACACAGGTACATTAGCGTCACCTTGGCTCACGGAGAGAACAGCACCCAGTTGACGTTTAACTGCTTTTGCAATAGCTCCAGCTTTCACATCAGCATTGGCAACAGCTTTTTCAATCACTTGAGCTTCAAAGCTCTCCGGTTTTTCTACCGTAAAACGCACATTCTCAATATTATTGGCACCAGCTTGGGATGCAGCATCCAGGAGTTCACCAATCTTGTCCATCTCCCGGTACGTTACAGTCAATGTATGATGAGCTGTGTACCCTTTGATCTTCTGTCCGTCTTTTTCACTATACGTGTAGTTAGGCTGTACGTAGAACTGGCTGGTTTGAATATCATCCGCACTGATTTTCCACGTACTTTTCAGCAGATTGCTAACTTTTTGAATTTTCGCTGCATTCGCTTTTTGAGCGGAGGCTGCAGTATCTGCTGTACTGTTCACTCCAATGGAAAGATAAGCGATGTCCGGCTTCACTTGAATCTCACCTGTACCCACAACGTTGATCACGTTTTGCTGTACCCCCTGTACCTCAGCAGCATACGCATAATTACTAGGTGCTACCCACGCAGTACCTCCTACAAGCAATGTACCTGCAACCATCACCGCGCCCAGCGGTTTCAACCATAATTTACCCATTACGTTAGCCTCCTTAAGTTTTAACATCTCAAACTCAAATCGATTTGATACCTAACAGACGGGCTTAATTCCATAATGTTGCACTTGACAGCCTTAAAACGCAAAAAAGCCCCTTTCGGGACTTCTTCATTGGGTTCAAATCATATCTTATTGGTTCTCAAGCTCTTCCTTGCTTACCAGACTAACTAAAGCGTTTACAGCCTGTTCGGCGTCCGCGCCTTCTGCACTAATCTGGATTTCCGTACCAGTACTGATTGCAAGGCTCATGATCCCCATGATACTTTTTGCATTTACTTTTTTGTCGTCCTTCTCGACGAACACTTCAGATGAGTACTTATTCGCTTCTTGAACGAACAGTGCCGCAGGTCTGGCATGGAGACCCGTTTTCAAACGGACAACTACCGGGTGCTTTGTCATGGAAACTTACCCCCTATTATGAAATCTGGACATTAAATACACAATTATATTTATAACATTATACCATATAACCAGAGCAGGACACTAGAAGAAAAAACTCAGGGTGATTGGGATGTCATTATTATGACCCATTTTAGCCTTTTTACATCACCTCATTACACCTGAGCAGCTCTCCTGATCCTTATGGGCTGACTTTATACTGACCTTTTGGCGAAAACCAAAACAATCAATTCCCAGACTACCCTACTCTTAATTTAACCGTAACGCTCGGTACGAACCTTTTCTGCCAGCTCATCAATTTTGCGGAGCCGATGATTCACTCCAGACTTGCTGACTGTACCTTTAAGCAGTTCGCCTACTTCCTTCAAGTTGATATCCGGATGGGCGAGTCTGACTTCAGCCACTTCACGAAGCTTTTCGGGCAACGACTCCAGACCAACTTCCTTTTGCAACAGTCTGATGTTATCGATCTGTCTGACGGCTGCTCCAATCGTTTTGTTCAAGTTCGCTGTCTCACAATTGACGATTCGGTTGACGGAATTACGCATATCTCGCATAATACGCACATCCTCGAACTTGAAAAGGGCCTGATGTGCACCAATGATACTGAGCAGCTCAATGATTTTCTCGCCTTCCTTAATGTATAGGATGAATCCTTTTTTGCGTTCTATACACCGGGCATTGAGATGAAATTCATTCGCCAGGTCCACAAGGGCCTGACAGTGCTCCTCATACATGGACGCAATCTCCAGGTGGTAGGATGAACCTTCGGGATTGTTGACTGAGCCTCCTGCCATAAATGCGCCTCGAAGATAAGCACGTTTACAGCAGTTATTATTGAACAGTTCTCCACTGATCCCGGGAGTAAACAGAAATCCTTCGGAAACAATGTACAGATCTTTTAGAATCTCCTGTACCATGGTTGGAATCCGAACAATATATACATTGTTCTTTTTCAGCCGCATTTTTTTGCGGACAAGCAATTCCGTATGCACTTGAAAATGCTTTTTAAGCAGAGAGTATGCCCGTCTTGCAATGGCGGCATTCTCCGTCGAAATATCCAAGATGACTTTTTTATTCGATAACTGCACCGCACCAAGCATACGGATGAGGGCTGAAAGTTCCGCCTTTTCGCAGCACGGTTCGCTTTCGATCATCGTTAGTTCTTTTTTGGTCTGTGCTGCAAACGACATGGGACTTCACCTCTTCCGTAACATCCAATTTTGTACAAGTTGATAGATGTGATGGCTCAGCTTGTCGGCATCATGGCGCAGATAAGTTCGGAATAGGACCAACGTATCCGCAACGACTTGATAGCCGGCACTCTTCAGCACATTCATATCCAGCACAACCGGTTTAGCTCCTTTTTCCGCATACTTATTCTGCACCTGCAGCGGAATATCACCATTATTTACAATGACATAGTCGAAAATTTGGTGTCCTACATGTTCATGTACCGCCTTGAGGTGGTCACTCACCGTGTAATTATCCGTTTCTCCCGGCTGTGTCATCACATTACAAATAAACATTTTTACTGCGTCAGCCTCAACGACAGCTTCAGCCAGCTTAGGTACAAGCAGATTGGGCAGAATGCTCGTGTAGAGACTACCTGGCCCAATCAGAATGGCGTCTGCCTGACGAATAGCCTCAACAGCCTCTGGCAACGGCTCCACGTGATCCGGTTCAAGGAAAACGCGTTTGATCCGTAAGCCAGCTTCAGGGATTTTGGACTCGCCCGTAACAATTGAGCCATCCTCCATCTCTGCATGCAGTATAACGGCCTGCCCGGCTGCCGGCAATACCTCACCCCGAACGGCAAACACGCGGCTAAGTTCCCGCACAGCGGTCACGAAGTCGCCCGATATATCCGTCATTGCAGCCAAAATCAAGTTACCCAGGCTGTGGCCTGCAAGCCCCGCGCCTGTATTGAAGCGATAATTCAGCATATCCGACAACAATGGTTCTACATCAGCCAGCGCTGTAAGTACGTTACGAATGTCGCCCGGAGGCGGCATTTGCAACTCATTACGCAGGATGCCCGAACTTCCTCCGTCATCCGCCACCGTCACGATGGCCGTGATGTCCAGCGGCTTTTCCTTCAAACCGCGCAGCATCACGGATAATCCGGTTCCGCCGCCCATGACTACAATTCTCGGACGTTCTCTTCGTGGTCCGGCTTCTTTCATCCCTTCACCCTCTTCAATGACGGTCCCGGTCGGCGTCGCGATGGCTCACGGTAACAGCCTCAGTTTCGCTGCTTCCCAACATTTTGCCCAAATATTCCGATATTGCTACCGAACGATGCTTGCCTCCGGTACAGCCGATTCCAATAATAACCTGGCTTTTGCCTTCCTTCCGGTATTGCGGAATCAGAAAATGCAGCATATCCAGCAGCTTGGTCAGAAACGCCTGCGTCTCCGGCCATTTCATAACATATTCGTATACATCACTATTCTGTCCCGTATTCGGACGTAAATGTTCAATATAATGCGGATTTGGCAAGAAACGAACGTCAAACACCAGATCCGCATCGATCGGAATACCGTATTTGAACCCAAACGATGTAATATTTACCGACAGCATATGGCTTTCCAGATGAGAAAAGCGGGATATGATGCGCTCTTTCAGTTGGGCAGGCTTCATCGTACTGGTATTCAGTACCTGAGTGGCGGAATTTTTGAGTTCCTCCAGCATCTTACGTTCCAGCCGGATGCCATCAAGCGGCATGCCCTCAGGAGCCAGTGGATGTCTGCGCCTGCTCTCCTTATAGCGCTGGACCAATACAGAGTCTGTCGCGTCCAGGAATAGTATTTCACAATGAATGGTAAAATGATCTTTAATATAGTTCAGTGACTCGGACAAAGCCGTAAAGAACTCACGACCGCGAAGGTCGATAACCAGTGCGACCTTGCCAATTTTGCCGTTCGATTGCTCAATCAACTCCGCGAATTTCGGAATCAATACCGGCGGAAGATTATCCACACAGAAGAAACCAAGATCCTCCAGGCTTTGTACTGCAATCGTCTTGCCTGCTCCGGACATGCCCGTAATGATAATGAGCGTGGCGCCTGTGCCCGGTGAAACTTCACCTTCAAGCATAAATGTCCCCTCCTTATCATATTGCTGTCGGAATATACTGTTACGAGGTTACTAGGAACGCAAGAGAAGACCAGCCGCGCCAACAATACCTGCATTGTTGCCAAGCGTTGCTTCAAGAATTTTAACCCCTTCTTGCAGCGGTTCAGGTGTCAGTTTCGCAAACATAGTCCGTACTTCATCAAACAAAATATTACCCGCTTTGGATACACCGCCACCGATAATGAACATCTCAGGGTTAATCACAGCCGCTACAGCCGCCATCGATTTGCCCAGATAGAATGCTGCACGATTGACGATACGAAGAGCAACTTCATCGCCCGCTTTAGCAGCATCAAATACTTCTTTAGCTGCAATCTTATCCACGAGTGCCAGTGATGTATGGTCTCCACGCTCTACAGCGTCTTTGGCCATACGAATAATTCCGGTTGCTGAAGATACAGTTTCCACGCATCCCATTTTGCCGCATCCGCATTGAATTGCTTCCAGATCAGGAACAACACTGACATGACCAAGCTCACCAGCCATACCGGAGAAACCTTGATAGATCTTGCCGTTCAAGATCAGTCCACCACCAACGCCTGTACCAAGCGTATAGCATACACAGTTGTCCACGCCCTTGCCAGCACCTGCCCAAGCTTCACCCAGTGCAGCCACGTTTGCATCGTTATCTATTTTGACTGGCTTGCCCAGACGTTCTTCCAAAATCGAACGAATGGCTACATTCCGAAATCCAATGTTAGGGGCAAGAACGATAATTCCCTCGCGTACATTGGTGAACCCAGCCACTCCTGCTCCTACACCTTCAAGCTGTTCCCAGCTGTAAGGCGATTCGGCAACGATATGACGGACATACTTTTCGATGTTGGCAATGACCGTGTCAACGCCCTTATCCACTTCAGTCGGTCCTTCATACGTATGCATAAGCTGACCGTGTTCATCACATATACCGACCTTGATTGCTGTTCCGCCGAGATCGACCCCAACGTAGATTTTCTCAGACATGCTACAAGCCACCTTTATCTATCTATAATAGTTTAATCCTACGTACCAACTATAATTGAAGGATACGCCTGGGTCAAGACGATAAGACCTTTGCTCTGATTAGCTTCCTCGCTATTGTGAACAACATCACAGGCTATCTTTGAATACGTATACAACCTCATTTGTCTCTATTAAAAACGCAGGCTTTATTCCTTCCTCCATAGAGAAGGAGGCCTCAACTCATGATATTGCATATCCACTCGTTCCATGCGTAAAAGATGACAATTGTCATCTGAATCTCATGACATTCCTTACTAATCACGTCTAAGGCAGTTCGGTAAGATGGAAATATCTTATAGAACAGAACAAGGACGTGATTCAAGATGAGCTCACCCGTGGTTCAGTTGTTGCAACCCTTAGCCCTAACGGCGCAAAAAACGCCTTCCGGGAACGGGAGGCGTTTTTCTCTACTTTTATGAACGTTACCTGTACCTAAACCTATCCTTCAGCAGCTATTCAGCTACTGGTCACAACTTCGTTTCCACACGTACAGGCTCTTCCGTTTTTTCCATCTTGTTGACGTCCAGAATATCGAGCAGGAAGACAAAGATCGGAATACCGATGATAAGCCCCCAGATCCCCAGAAAATGTTGAGACAGAATCAGTACGATAAACGTGTAGAACATCGGCAATTTGGTTTTGTGCGCCATCAGCTTCGGATTCAGGAAGTACGTCTCCAACGCATGAATGATGACGATCATAATGATCACGATCACACTGAGCTGTAACCCACCCAGTTGATAACCGATTAGACACAGCGGAATCAGTGAGATGATAACCCCCGCAACGGGTACCAGACTCAGCATGAATACCAGAATGGTCAGAGCGAACAAATATGGGAAACCGAGTATCCATAATCCCAGAATCGTCAAAGCTGTATTAAAGACCGCAATCAACAATTGTGCCTCGATCACTTTACCAAAAGAAGATACAAACTTATCTCCAAGATAAGCCACTTCATTATAGAACCATCCGATCTTGCTTGTTTTGAACTTGGCGGTGAACTTGGAAATCTCCCGCTTCTGCAACAAGAAGAACAGACTCAGAATGATGACCAGCAGAATGAACTCCAACCATTTGCTTAACGCAAAAATATACTTTAAAGCATCGTTGGTATAGTTTTTGATATCGAACGATTGAAGATAACCTGCAATTTTGGAAGCAAAATTATCTCCGTCAGCAGTATCAAGAAACTTCATGATCTCATTCGTCAACTGAACGACCTGATCCACAATCCGTGGTGAATACCTGGAGATGCCCAGTACAATGGCTGCAATAACGATAAGATAGAGCAGGATGACTACAACTTTATAGTTAACCGGAAATAAACGATTCAACTTCTCTGTGATAAAATGCTGCAACCTGTTCATGACATAAGTCACCAGGAATAACAGCAAAATCATGTGCAGCATACTCCCCATGCTGAATAGAACCAAACAAAACAACAGCAGAATGAGAAAACGCCGCACTGTTGCATTTTGTAACCAATCTTTTATCATTTCCCCCAAAGTCTTCACCTCACAGCTAATATGCCCATTATGTATACGATCTCATGCCCACTTTGGTTTCAAAAAAAGAGAAGCCTTCCGGCTTCTCACATCATGAGACTTCCCGTTGTCTCTTCTACTTAATTTATGCCAAACCATGCCCTTTTCATGCTTACTTATCCAGTGTTTCGCTCCAGTCATGTACAATGCTTCCTTCGAGGAATTTCTCGCAGTCCATTGCAGCCATACATCCTGAACCTGCTGCTGTAATGGCTTGACGATACTTCGTATCCTGAACATCACCGCAGGCGAACACACCCGGAATGTTGGTCTCGGTTGTACCCGGTTTAACGACAACATAGCCGTGTTCATCCAAAGTAATTTGGTTGCTCAGGAACCCCGTATTTGGTGTATGTCCAATGGCAATGAATACGCCATCCGCTTCAAGCAATTCTTCCTGTCCAGTCTCGTTATTGCGTACCTTAAGCCCTTTAACACCAAGAGCCTCAGGCACAACTTCGAGCGGTGTACGGTTCAAAGCCCATTTCACCTTCTCATTGCTGCGAGCCCGATCCTGCATAATTTTCGAGGCACGTAATTCGTCCCTGCGGTGAACCAAGGTAACGTCTGTTGCAAAACGGGTCAGGAAGCTGGCTTCCTCCATTGCGGAGTCTCCACCGCCAACAACGACGATCTTTTTACCACGGAAAAAGAATCCGTCACAGGTGGCACATGTACTTACCCCACGTCCCACATTCTCCTGCTCTCCGGGAATGCCGAGATAACGGGCCGAAGCGCCGGTAGAGATAATGATCGATTCGGCTTCCAGTTCACCGATGCCTCCAACTTTAACCTTGAAGGGCGGTTTGCTGAAATCCACTTCTTCCACCCAACCATTTTTGAACTCAGCTCCAAAACGCTCCGCTTGCTTGCGCATATTGTCCATCAGTTCCGGACCCATAATGCCTTGCGGAAAACCAGGGAAATTCTCAACTTCCGTTGTCGTCGTCAACTGACCACCCGGCTGGAGACCTTCGATAACCAGTGGGTTTAGATTAGCACGAGCCAGATATATCGCTGCTGTCAGACCCGCAGGTCCGGTTCCGATCACAATCGTTCTGTATTTAGACATATAGATACAGCCTCCTTAATAAGGTTGAGAGTGTGTTGAGTGGCGATTAACTTGCTATGATGATATCCTACAGGCATGTCGAGACCTATTCGTTAAGTTTACCCGTTTTCCAGGCTTATGTATCCTTCACGCAATGAAGTCTATCCCAAAGCGAGATTTTCAAGGAACATTTACTGGACCGGTGGATTGGAATTGCACACTTTATTGATTTGCCGTGCATATTTACTGACGGTGGCAGCTGATATGCCATACCGGTCGGCTATGCTTTGGTAGGTCACTGGACGACTATGAATCTTAGCAGCCAGATATTCCAATCCCGCAGCCAAACCTTCAATTTGCTTCGTGCCAGGTACTTCCGGGTGCACGCGAGATACATAGTCTTTCCACAGCCGCTCCATTTCTTGCTGCAATTCGGCTTTGGCTTCAGACATCTGTAATGCACGGTCCACGACCGCCTGCCAATGCGAAGAAGCTTTCGCCTCCGTTTGTTCCGTCAACGATTCCATCTTCGGAATGGTTCGTTGGCTCAATGCAGTTAACGGTCGCAGAACAGGAGAATCATCCTGCTCAGCTCCTTCTGAACCAAGACCGTTTAACACGGAACGAGCGGCTTCCACCAATTCCTGATCTTCACCAGGTTCCTCGATAAAGGATTGCAGTGCCTGCTGCACCTCATAATCACCAATCATGCCAAGAGCATGAATGACCTGGAGCTTGGTAGCCCGATCCCCATGTCGCAACGCCCAGAAGAAAGAGGAACGGATCAATGGATCATTTTTCATCTCTTCAGGTATGCCATTGCCATAGTTCTCCCATTGTCTGAATTGCTCGTCAAATGGCAGATGATAGTGATAACTTAGTTTCTCCGGATCTTTTTCTCCCTGTTTCACTGCCTCAAGACCCGACAGATAGTACCGGGATACTTCCGAACCCGGATCCAGCTTGCCCACATGACGCCACAGACGTTCAGCGGAATCGTAACGTTCGGTATTATAAGCTGCGACTGCTGCATAATGTGCGAGAGCCGGATCCGCAGCGGTTTCTTCATCCTTCAACAGCCGACGGAAATGTACATAAGCCGTATCATGTTGACCTAGGATACCCATCGTGGTAGCCAGCTTGTAGACCTGTTCGTGCTGGAAAGGCACGATGACACGCAATTTTTTGATCAGAAGCAGCACTTGGTCGGCTCGATTCTCGTTCTGATGAAAGATCGCCAGATTACACAGTGCATGCAAATTACCAGGCTCCTGCTCAAGTACCTCGGCAATCGTCTCTTTCGCCTTGGGAAACAGCCCCATATAATAATAGGCAAGCGCCAAGTTGTTGCGTGCAGCCAAATAATCAGGATAATCGGGTGACATGCCTTCCAGCAGTTCAGCCGCCTGTGCAAACTTCCCTTGTTCCAACAATTCCCTCGCCTGATCGTGTTCAACGACACCCTTACGTGATTTGATCCGGTTCAGTTTGGCTGGTCGATCCAGCTCGTAGTACAGAAGCTCCATCATCTCTTCGGCTTCCGTCATAAACTGACCTTGGGTATCCTCCTCCAAATACGTAACAAGCGCTTGCTCAGCTTCTTCAAACCGATCCATATTCGCATAATTGTTCGCCATGTAGAAATAACATTCCGTCATGGACGGATCTACCACGTCGAGCACATGCGCAAGAACGGCATTGGAAGCCTCGTAATCCCCCTTCTCTGATAATATACCCGCCATATTACAATGATTCACCGGATTTTCCGGCTCATATTCAACAGCTTTACGAAAATATTTTAATGCCTTGTCGACGTGATTACGGTCCAGCGAGCGGACAGCTCTCTCAAAAAAGAAAGAAGCATCCAAGTGAATCGGTATTACATTGGCAAGGTGTCCCTCAGCCCGCAGTAGCTTGCCCTTCATCTTCCAAGGCACCTCCTCTTTGCTTTCATTCATACTCTCCAGTATACCACATCTTAAGGCCCACTTCTCAATATGTAGTTTCATGTCGTTTATGCCAAAAATGCGCAAAAAAGATGACACTTCTCATCCCTTTCGAATGAAATGTCATCTTTTTGCTTCATGTACTCTTCCTTAAGGAGAGATTCATCAGAATTACAGCTTTAAAGCCATGGATGGCGAAAGAGAGATATGAACTGTCTTGTGGAAAGGAGTCATAAAGTTAACCAGTACAACCTTACACTTGTTAGGCAGCTTTGCCTCACGTACGGTTGCTGCCAAATGCCCTACCTCGCCTCCGATCAGCTCAATCCAGTCATCTCCACAGGAATAACGCAACGTGCCGCTCTTCCACAGATAATGGCCTTCACCTGTCTCAAGCAATTCCCCATGGGAAAGCTCGCCCTCGCTTCCGAACACGAAAGAAAGCTGCACCATAAGCTGCTCCGGCTGCTCTCCCGCCAGTTTCAGGGTCCAGCCATTTTCCGTTCGTAACACTTCCGTCTGTACAAGGAACGTCTGTTCATGGGTGAGATCTCGACTCTGATGGGGCAACAAATACCACGGACTGATAGCTGTTCCCGCCGTCTCAGGCAGTTGACTAACCGGGATCGGACCGTAATAGCCTTTCTTCTGTTCGCCCGTTAGAAGGTAACCTGCTGGCAATCGAGACATGTGCTGCATCGGCACATATCCTGGATTAAAATAGGAGGCCAACTGAACGGCCAGTAGACGTACGGCACCATGACGAAGGGCAAAGAATGAAGGCACCTCCGTCATTACAGTCGCACTTGTATTACCGGAACGAATACGTGCTACAGGTGCGCCGAAGTCCGTATGCAACCGGCTGTGTGAGATGTGTCCATGATGACCTGCCGAATCCATTCGCTGTAAATAGTCCTCTCGCACAAATCGTTCGTTCAGTATGATCTCGTACAGCTCAGGCAGCTGTTCGCGTGTCTTACCTGCCTGCTGCTGAAGCTCAGGCTCCAGCAGCAGCCGGACGAGCGCATTGACCGAGCAGACGCCGGGATCTGTTAACATTTCTCCAGCCCAATCCGCCATGCCGGCAAAGATCGGATCACCGTCCAACCGGGCCATAATGGCATACGGCAAGTAATACGGTGATAAATCATGCACGCTCCCCAGATCCTGGCGACCTGAGTAATCCGTAACAACCTCACCTGTTGGATGTACTAAATACACCATCATGCGAAGATTGAGTCTCACCGGGTCCAGCAATTCAGGGCGGTTCAACAGGCGTGCCGCATGAATCAGCATGATGTCGCTAACCGCGCTGTAGATTCCGTTGCTTCGTTCAGTCCACTCCCCATCAGGCGTAATATCCATACCTTCAGCCAGCCACTGCTCTGCACGCTGCACAGCTTCCTCCAGGTCAAACAATTGATGCAGGAAACCGAGCGCCGCGCATAGCACCCAGCGATGATTCGGCGTATGACAGCCTCCAGTCAGCAAGACTGGAACAGTTCGTTCCAGAAACAGGCGCATATTGTCCAGTACAGGTTGCAATGGCTCCCAGTCCTGCTGCTGAAGAAGTTGATATAACTGGGCATATCCCACGACAAGAAATGCGGTATCCGGTGGAGAATGGGAATTGGTCCAACCAGGAGAGATGGAGCCGTCTGCATGCTGATTCCGGAGTACGTACTCCGATGCAAGCTGAAGACGATTTAACAGATCTTCATCCCGATAATAGATCGAATCCGGATTTGCGAGTGCAGCTCCCCAGTAACACATGTCCGTAGGTGTTCCGGTCGTATGGTTGACCCAGGCGATACCTGTAGAGGGGTCAATCGTTCCTCCATAATAGCGGCTGTCCGGATCAGGCACTTGCCGCGATATCCCTTTTTGCACTGCTCTGTCATTGCTTTCCACCAGTTGTCTGTACATTTCCAGTCCCTCCAAACAAATGCCGATGAACGGAATATTCGGCGCAATAATTCTTGTCATCCGGTTAATCACGATTGGCTTAAGAAAACCTATGATCAGCCCTTAACTGCTCCAAGCATGGCACCGCTAACAAAATATTTTTGCAGCCATGGATAGACGAGCAGAATCGGTACGGTTGCAAAAATAACGGTGGCCGCCTTGAGACTTTCCGGGGTTAATGGAGCGCGATTGGCCCCTTCCATCTGTGTGAGCTCACTCACCATGTTGTTTTGCACCATTTGGAACAGTTTGAGCTGAAGTGGATACAGCTTAGGATCATTAATGTACATCAGGGAATCCTGAAAGCCATTCCAGCGGCCAACAGCATAGAACAACGCCAAAGTTGCCATGACCGGCATTGACAGCGGTAATATGATTTTCAACAGTGTATGCAGATGTGAACTGCCGTCAATTTCAGCGGACTCCTCTAGACTTTCTGGTATACCATTGAAAAATGAGATCAGGATAATCAGGTTAAACGGACTGACCAGACCTGGCAGAATTAGCGCCCACGGCGAATTAAGCAAGTGCAGGTCACGAATGAGCAAGTACTCGGGAATGATCCCCCCGCTAAAGAACATCGTAATGATGATCACGTACATGAAAAGCTTGCGGCCCTTCATTTTTTTCTTGGTCAAGGGGTATGCAGCTGCGATTGTGAATACCATGCATAGCACCGTTGTCACAATCGTTAACAGGGTCGTATATCCCAAGGAATACAGCATCGAATGATCGGAGAACACCTTAACATACGCATCCCAATTGAACTCCTTAGGAAAAATGGTGACTTCACCCGATGTAATGGCACGATTGGAGCTTAATGATATGGCAATCGTGTGCAGAAACGGAGCGAGACAGAACACGACGAACAAGCTAATAAACAGGATGATAACGGTATCAAAAATCCGGTTTGAGGTGCGTTCACTCATATGCGCACAACTCCTTTACTGATGGTATACATATAAAGCAGCTTAGCGTACCTTCTGTTCTTTTAAAGAATTCCTTCACCTGTTGTCTTTTTCGATATATAGTTCGAGCCGAGTACAAATATAAGTCCAACGACTGCCTGGAACAGCCCAACGACGGTTGCCAGCGTATATTGTCCCGATTCCAGCCCGACCCGGTATACAAAGGTACTGAGCACATCGGAGTATTCACGTACTGCCGTGTTCCCGATAATATAAGGACGATCAAAGCCGATGCTGACCATATGACCCAAATTAAGAATGAGTAGGGTTACGATGGTAGGCTTGATGCTTGGCAGGGTTATATGCCAGATTTTCTTCAGCCGTGTCGCTCCATCAATCTCTGCCGCTTCGAACAATTCCTTATTAACACCCGTCAGCGCAGCCAGATACAGAATGGTTCCCCAACCTGCACTTTGCCAGACACCTGTGAACAGGTAAGTCACGAGCCATGGATTTTTCTCCGTCAAAAATGGAATCGGATTTAAGCCGATACTTTCAAGTACACCGTTTACCATACCGGATTGGTTACCGAATAACTGGTACACAATGCCCCCAATAATGACCCACGAAATAAAGTGAGGGATATACAGAATCGTCTGCGATATTTTTTGAAACCATTTAAACCGGATTTCATAGAGCATGATGGCTAATATAATGGGAGCAGGAAACGAAACAATCAGATCAAGAAAATTCAGCATAAAGGTGTTGCGCAACGTGGTGTAGAAATCTCGCATCCCGAATACCTCACGAAAGGCATCAAAACCGATCCACTCACTGCCGTTAATACCTTGAAACAGATTAAAATCCTTAAATGCGATCTGAACGCCATACATCGGTCCGTAGCGAAACACCACGAAATAGATGAGGGGCAGTGAAATCAACGCGTATAATTGCCAATACCTCTTCAAGTATGCGGTCAAGTCGGTCTCCTCCTAACAACGAAGAAACACTGTGCCGCCTTAACCTCATCCGACGGCACAAGTCCCTTCATGAATGATGCAATTTCAAGCTTGTGTTCTTTGGATTCGTACGTTCATAGATTCATATCTCCAACTATTATTTCGCAGCAAGCTCCTGAACCGCTTGATCCAGTTCCTTTTTCAGTTCTGTGCCGCCCAGGGACATGAAATCATTCATTTCCCGTTCATACACTGCGTCGAATTCTTCGGGTTTAGCCATTGCTGTTTTTACGATAATGACATTAAGCTTATCTTTGAGCGCTGTACTGTACTTCATCTCTGCCTGAATCGGTTTGTCAAAAATGATGGGTCCTACCGTGTCGGTGTTAGCAATATCAATCGACTGTTTGAGCATTTCCTGATTGTTTTGCGGGAAGCCCATGACCCACGCTTTTTCGTTGGTAGCCTGATCACCGATATTTTTACCGTTTGAAATAATAGCTGTATCCCCTGCGTTGAACAGACGATCTTTCGCTTCCTGTGAAGCATCCTCTTTGACAACCGGAATTCCGTCTACCAGATCGTAGTTCTCTCCTTCCACGCCGCTGTATATATCAATCAGGTTATTTTCTGATGCCATCCAATCCAAATATTTGATTGCTTCCACCGAACGTTTGCTGCTCTTCGGAATCATGATGTACATGCCGTTTGAACCGTAACGGGATTTGATATGTTTGTTGTCTACGTTTGCGTTGGTGTACGCATCGACTGGAAGCACTTTACTGCCCTGCGTATTTTTAAGCAAGTTATCCAGAGTGCCATCCGCATAGAAAATGGCGTCGACATCCTCAGACCAATAGCCAATGTTACCGTTCTGTACATCCTTCACCAGTTGAGCCTTATCTTCATCCAAACTGAAGTCCTTGCTGATCAAACCTTCATTGTATAGCTTGTTCATGAACTTCATCGCATCCTTGAAGCCTTCATGGAGAGGCAATTCATAACGTTGGGCATAAGTCAGATCCCCGCTGATCGGCTTGATGAATGAGTAAATTAATGTTTCGAACTGAGCTGGCGCCAGTGCCATTCCCATTGGAATGTTTTTGCTGCCAAGTCCACCAGGGTCCTTCTCTTTAAATGCTTTCAAAGTGGTATACAATTCATCCGTCGTCTTCGGTACTGGCAATCCCAGTTTATCGAGCCAATCCTGACGAATATAAGAGCTATATCTGCCTGTGATGGCACGTTTGCCAGGAACTGCGAACTGCTGGCCCTCTAATTGACCAAACTTAAGGGTGTCCTCGCCAAGGAATTTTTTCAGGTTCGGTCCGTATTGATCAATCAACTCTCCCACATCAGTCAGACCACCTTGTTCGGCGTAACGATAAAATACACTTGAGTCATAAACAAATACAATATCCGGAACATCCGTATTACTCGCCATTAGGACATTCAGCTTGGTTACTTCCTCCGAGCGCTGAATCGGTACGAATTGTATATCAATGTTATTCGGGTCGCCGAACCGTTCCTGGATCAGCTTGGACAAATAGTTATTCGTAATGGTATAAGGCGAAGGACTATTCCCGCGGTCAAACACCTCCACTTTTAAAGTGACACGCTCGCCGCTACCTGATGCACTGCCTTCTGATTCCTGATTCGATGCAGATGAACAGCCGGCTAGCAAGGAAACTCCCATTACCATAGTAAGCGCCAATCCCATCCATTTCTTTAGACTCCCTTTGGTTGCTTTTCCTGTCATTTTGTCATCTCCTTAGCATTGCGTGAATGTTTAAAGCTTGCCCAGAGTATTCCACATCTTTCCGTGCTCTGGCAATAAACTCGTTTCGGAAACGCTTACATAAGGATAATGGTTTATCCCGAGCGACGATTTTCGCAGACTGACTATATTCGTAAAGGACCCGAAAACTGGCGTAAATCAAGGGTTTCTTGCATAAGCGCAAGCTTCTAAGACGGAATACAGGCATACACTAGCAGCAAAAAAAGGCGGACTCCTACATGGCTTCTCCTGAGAAAAACCTGCATGAATTCCACCCTGTGCTTAGCACGGTATAATGCGTAGCATGAGCCTTTGAATTACGATTCGGGATCGTGTTGTCCACGTTTCATACGGCGATAGTCTCCGGGTGTAATACCCTCAACCCGTTTGAATACACGTCCCAAGGTTATTCCATTGGCATACCCCACCTTCAAGGCAACGTCCTGTAGGGAAAGATCCGTACTCCGCAGAAGACGCTCCGTTTCCTTCATCCGCAATTCTGTAAGGAAGTCTACAAACTTCATATTGAACTCTGTCTTGAACAAATAACTTGCATGTTTGCCGGTAATCTGGAATCGATCGCTCAGATGTTTCAGAGAAAGATCAGGATTCGCAAACTGTTCCTCGATATAGTTTTTCATTTCATTGACCATCGCTTTGTAGCTCTTGGTTTCGGTTACCGACACATAAGTTCTGAACAAGTCCGTCAGATCATCAAACAGAATGTCTTTCACACCTTCAAGTGTCTCCGCTTCTTTCATCAGCATCAACCACTTGTTTATGTTTTCCTCCGATAATTTTTCCTGCAGCTGTTCGGACATGACCGCTACTTCCCGGCTGAGCATCTGTAGCATCGCCTCAATCAAGGAGTGAATCTCATCATCTGGCAGCTTATCACGTTCAAAAGCCGCAAAGATCTCCTCCAGTTGATCACGCCACTGACTACTCGACATCCGAAACCGTTTAACAAAATCAGCAATCATCTGCAAATAGGTATAGGTATCAAGCAGCTGCTGCTGGGTTTCTCCATATCCAGCCAGAGCAACATCACCGTCTCTCAGCAATCTGCGGTGCATCACAGTCTCAGCCGCCACGTATGATTCTCGAATAGCCTTGATGCCCTCCGCGATCGGTCCGATACCGAAACTCAATGATATACGCAGATTCTGCTCAACCCAGGATCGGCATTCCTCCGCAACTAAGCGAATTTGCTCCGTCATATCCAGGTTACCGTCTGTGGACAGGAAAAGAATCGCAATCTGATCCGAGCTGACCCATTCTGTCCAGCATTGCATACCCGCATTGCGTGAGAGCTCCTGCAGCACATTCATTAACGCAAATTTGAGTGTATTCTGCTCACCTCTCGTAAACCGTTCCTGGAATCCCTTCTCATATCGGTTGATTTCGCCAACCACAACAGCGAAGCATGACGAAGTATCCACGCCAGTTAACGGGGAAAGATCCTTTAATCGCTCTACCGCATGATCCAGATTCTCCCCATTCAGCAGATCGTTAAATAGTTTGCTGCGCTGCAGCAGCACGTTTTCCCTGCTCTTTTTGTCCGAATCCATCATATGGTTTATTAGGTTTTCCAACACGCCATCAATCAATTTCATCTCATCGGTCCGTGAGCCCGATTGCTCTAGCACCCGAATCTGATGCGCCTCAATCCGATTCATAATAATCTGGATGGGTTTATAGTTGCGACGAGTGATATAGATAATATAGACAATCGCACAAATGACGGTAACAACCGCAATAATCACCCATACATAGGAAACCACCGAGACCCAACCATATAAGTTCCCCTCCTTGATCCCACTGGAGATCGTCCAACCCAATCTTTCCAGCGAAAGGGTGTTCAGCTCTTGGCCTTCTACAGCACCTTCACGATCTGAATGCGCATCGTAAACAATCTGACCGTCACGGTCAAGAATGCTCATGAATGAAAGCTGCCCATTAACCATACTATCAATGCTCTGCTCGATGCTGCTCATCTTGATATTAATGACAAGCGCCCCATCGGAGCCAAATGGCAAGGGCATATCCTTATCCACCGTCAACACCCGAATAGGCGTACGCTGATTAACTCCTGCATCGAATTCCCTGACAGGCTGCCAGCCTGAAGTAAGAGAACCAGAGTCGATCCGGTCGATCCACGCCTTGTCTGAAAAGCTGTCTACATCCTTAGAGCCGCTTGAGGTTAAAACGCTTTCATTTTTCTTGTCATACAAATAAATGGATTGGATCCAAGGGTTGGAACTCGTCAGCTCACGCAAGCTTTGCGCAATGCTATACACGGTCTCTTCGCCCACCTGGTTCTGGCTATTAAAATAGTACTTATAGGCCTGTTCACTCTGCACCGCTTCCATAACCGACAACTCAATATCCCGGATCGTCCGATCCAGACTGTCCACCAAATAGCTGGAGGAGATACGGTCTGCTTTCCTTGTTTCTTCCCTGGAGATGTCATTAATGAAAACAAAAGCGATAAAAATGAGTACGGTCATGGTAAGAAAGAAAATAGGAAAATAAGAAAACAGTAAACGATAATACCAAGTCCGGGACAATAAACCCCACTCCTCACTCCACGACACCGTTGTATAATAGCCGTGGTTCTACTGTTCATCACATCAGTTACATCTCTGGGATTGAATTCCCTATATACGCAGCCATAAAATCAATTTTAAGTTATTATAGCACAAGCCCCCAGGCAGCAAATGAGTAATCGATTCCCTCTTTCTCCTTAACTCATCCGCATCTCTATCCTAATCCATCATAAAAAAATAAAAACCGTGCTGAGCAGCAAACTACTCAAACACGGTACAATACACCTGAATTCGCACAAATCTGTGCTCATGATTAAATCCCTGAATCTTTAAACAATGTCGCCATGGAGCCACCATCCACAATAATGCGAACAGCACGCGCAAGCATTGGAGCTACGGGCAACACTTTGAAGCATTCGGGATGGTCATCCGGCAGTGCGATGGAGTCTGTGACTACCACCTCGGCTATAGACGGGTGATTGAGCTTACTTAGTGCTCCGTCCGAGAACAGACCATGTGTTGCGCATACATATACGTTTTTGGAGCCTCGCTCCTTCAACCCTTCAACAACATTGAGAATTGTCGTTCCGGTATCGATCAGATCCTCAATAATAATTGGAGTTCGACCTTCAACATCCCCAATAACGTGCGTAATAATCGATTCATTGTGGCTTGGCCGCTTCTTAATCATAATGGCAAAAGGTGAATCCAGACGATTCGCCAGTTTCTCTGCCATCGAGGCTCGTCCCGCATCAGGGGAAACAACCACCGGATTTTCAATCCCTTTACTCAGCAAATAATCACTGATGAGATCCAATGATGTCATGTGATCCACAGGAATATTGAAAAATCCTTGAATTGCCGCTGCATGCAGATCAATGGTAACTACCCGGTTTGCCCCAGCAGTAGTTAACACATCCGCAACCATCTTGGCAGAGATCGGCTCACGCGGAGCAGACTTGCGTTCCTGACGGGCATATCCGTAATAAGGAACAATAATATTTACCGTACGGGCAGAAGCCCTTTTGGCTGCATCAATCATGACGAGCAGTTCTACGAACAGCTCATTGATCGGATGAGATAATGATTGAACTAGAAACACATCACAGTTGCGGATCGTCTCTTCGTAGTGAACGTATATTTCTCCGCTCTTGAACCGGGACAGTTTGATCTTGCCTAGTTGTACACCCAGCTTGTCGCATACCTGTTCTGCCAGCTTAGGGTTCGATGAACCGGAAAAAATACGTAACGAATGCTGCATAATGCCCTCCCGAGGGTTGAAGTCCCAATATAATCCTTTATCAGTCTAAAAGTGAATGTTCAAAAAGGCCGGTTTTCAGTACCGAGAAGATGGGATAAAGCTAGAAATGGAGTAGCGGAGCGTAGGCAAAACTACGTGAGCAACCACAATGTTTCCGAAGGAAACATTCTTCGTAAGCCTCCCACTTATTTCGGCTGAATTCCAGCTTCGATGCTGATGATGCCATTAGGCATCCTTCGTAATCAAAAGCGGACATTTTTGAACTACCTCTAAAAAGGTTATTTCCTACCCTCATTATACTCCACTGCCTTATACATTTAAAGAAAGGAACGAGCGCTGTCGGCCTTCAAAAACGGCTACCTCCGTACAGCCCAGCTCATGCAAGAGCGCCTCGGCCTCAGGTAGATAATCCCCTAGCTTCAGCGGATCATGTGCATCGGAGCCAAGGGTCAGCGGAATTCCCAATCGAATGGCCTCCGTTAACATCCGGCGACCAGGGAACATCTCTGCGCAGGGCTTCGATAATCCTGATGCATTGAGCTCCATAGCACAGCCACTTTTTGCGATAGCTTGTAGTGCTGCGTTTTCAAGGGCTATACGCTCTTCAGTCTGCTCTGGTGCCGGAGTGAAGCCAAAGCGCTTGATCACATCTGTATGACCCATAATATCGTACATTCCCGTCGCTGCCGCTTTGCTCACAGCATCATAGTACTGACGATAGACTCCTAGTACGTCTTTGCCTTCCCAATGATGGGTCTGGCGAAAATCCGTAATGTCCCATTCCCCGAGAAAATGAACCGATCCAATCACATAGTCCCATGGGTAGCGTTCAATAATGGCCCGGATTTCGGTCTCCCAGCCTTCAATATAGTCGCCTTCGAGGCCGACACGCACATCGATCTGACCACGGTACCGCTCTTTCAGAGAAAAACACTCTTCCACGTAACGCGGCAGCTCATCCATGGGCATTGCCATCTCAGGATAATAGTGAGCGGGGTCTACATGCAGCAAAGGCATGTGATCCGACAGCCCGATCTGCGACAGCCCAATCTCCACCCCACGCTGTACATAAGCCTCTAGCTTGCCAACCGCATGACCACACCGCTCATGGTGTGTATGATAGTCTATACGCACAGGCTCGCCTCCTAATCGCGGCGTGGCCGCTCGTGGCGACGGCTCAGCTCAGACATGATGTCATCCAGCGGCAGCTTGCGCTCTTGCAACAGAACGAGCAAGTGGTACATCAGGTCACTGACCTCAAGACGAAGCTCGTCATTGTCTTTATTTTTGGCGGCAATGATCGTCTCGGACGCTTCTTCACCGATTTTTTTCAGAATTTTATCAACGCCTTTATCGAACAGGTACGTCGTATATGCACCTTCCGGACGCTCACGTTCACGCTCTGCAATGACCGACTCCAGTTCAGCCAGTACTTCAAAACGACTTTCGGAGCTAGCACTTGCAGTAGTTGCACTAAAATCGCCTGAAGCCTGATCTGCTGATTGCTCTGGCAAGCCCACGATTTCATTATGGAAACACGTCACCGCTCCGGTGTGGCAAGCAGGTCCATTCGGTTTTACTTCAACTAGCAAGGTGTCACCATCACAATCGTATTTCAATGAAGTAATCGTCTGTACGTTGCCTGAAGTTGCGCCCTTGTGCCACAGCTCTTGACGCGAGCGTGACCAGAACCACGTTTCACCGGATTCAAGCGACAATTTTAGGGATTCACGATTCATATAAGCCATCATCAGAACTTGGCGTGTCTCTGCATCCTGCACAATGGCAGGTACCAAACCATCGCTCCAACGAATGTGTTCCACAACCTGCTCCAAGGATAACTGCTCCTTAATCTCATTGCTTACATTAGTCACGGATCTCCACCCCTTGCTCTCTCAATTGTTGTTTTAACGCCGGAACGGCGATTTCTTTGTAATGGAATATCGTTGCTGCTAGACCTGCATCCGCTTTGCCTGTCGTAAACACATCATAGAAATGGGATTCCTTGCCTGCACCGCCTGAAGCGATGACCGGAATACGTACCGATTCGGATACCGCTGCAGTCAGCTTCAGATCGAATCCGTCCTTCGTTCCGTCCGCGTCCATGCTTGTCAGCAGAATTTCGCCAGCGCCTAAGGTCTCCGCGTGTTTAACCCAGTCCAGCGCCTTAATTCCTGAAGGTTTACGTCCACCATGCGTGTACACTTCCCATTCGCCCCAAGCCTCATTATACTTGGCGTCTATTGCAACGACGATACACTGGGAACCAAAGCGGCGTGCTCCGTCTGCAATCAGCTGAGGATTAAGCACAGCTGCCGTATTTATCGCAATCTTGTCCGCTCCTGCACGCAGAATGCGCTTCATGTCTTCCACCTTGGAGATCCCTCCGCCTACGGTAAAAGGAATGGCGATCTCGCCTGCGGTTTGCCGCACCACTTCTTCCATCGTTTCGCGGCCTTCCACCGAAGCGGAGATATCGAGAAACACCAGTTCGTCCGCACCCTCGCGGTCATATAGCGCCGCCAGCTCCACCGGATCACCCGCATCGCGGAGATTGACGAAGTTAACGCCTTTGACAACCCGGCCGTCCTTCACGTCCAGACAAGGAATGATTCTTTTTGCCAGCATGCTCCTCTTCCTCTCTCCTGATGATCGTTATCGTGCAAATGTTATTTGAGCCTATATAGTATCGCTATTATTTATTTACCGCACGTACCGCTTCAGACAGATCAATACTGCCAGTATACAGCGCTTTTCCTACGATTGCTCCTCCGACACCATCTTCCGCATGTTTGCTTAAACGAAGCAGATCATCCATAACACTAACTCCACCGGAAGCAATCACCGTACGGCCACTTGCCTTCGCAAGAGATACGATCGCCTCCACGTTAGGGCCCTGCATCATACCATCACGAGAGATGTCTGTGAAGATGAAGGTTTCGGCACCGAATGCCGCCAACTCCTTTGCCAGTGCCTCAGCCTGGACCTCCGATGTCTCCAGCCATCCACGTGTCGCCACATAGCCATTGCGTGCATCGATACCAATAGCTACTTTGTCTCCATATCGTCCCAGTACTTCTTCTGTAAAAGCACGATCCTCAATCGCAGCTGTTCCGATAATAAGGCGACTCACGCCGAGACCCAGCAGGCGTTCTACATCAGCCACTGTACGAAGGCCTCCACCGACCTGAACAGGCACGTTTACGGCCGAAGCGATACGCCCGATCAGCTCATCATTCACGGGATGACCTGCTTTTGCACCGTCCAGATCTACCAGATGAACGTATGTACCACCTTGCTTCTCCCAGGAAAGAGCAACTTGAACCGGGTCATCGTTATATACCGTTTCCTGATTGTAATCTCCCTGCACCAGTCTTACACATTTGCCGTCCCGGATATCAATTGCCGGATATATGATAAAAGATGACATACAAGGCCTCCTGAATATATTCATATTTGTGCTCTATATAAATTGAAACTAGAGAATATTTACACTTGCCACTCCGATGACAGAACAACCTCCCGATCGCTGTTATCCCCAGATTTTTTTTGAATCCCTTATTTAAAGGGGAAAATCCGGGGATAAAGGCGAACGCCTCGCTTCTTCAGATTATTTCTGTCCTCTCCGTTATCGTGTAAATGATTAGTTCAATTTATATAGATTAGATTTTATATAAGTTTAGCTACGTATTATTTTATAAGGATGAAATTAAAAAAAAAATCATAGGATCGCGAATTATGGTTACGCATTAGGTCGTCCAGTCAACGCCAGGAAGTTTCCAAGCAGCTTCATACCCAGCTCTCCGCTCTTCTCAGGGTGGAACTGCATGCCGAAATTGGAGCCTCTGCCAACAATCGCCGTAACCGGATGTCCGTAATCCGTTACTGCCAATAGATCGCTCTCTACGTCCGTACGTGCATGATATGAATGGACAAAATAGACATGACTTGCCTCAAGCCCCGCGAATAGCGGATTTTCCGGGTGCAGGAACTGCAATCGATTCCAGCCCATATGCGGAACCTTTAATTCTCCCGGTGCGAATCGCACAACATTACCCGGCAAAATATTCAATCCTTCATGCTCGCCATGCTCCTCGCTTGAGCTGAACAACAGCTGCATGCCCAGACAGATGCCGAGTAGCGGTGTTGGTCCAGCTGACCCTTCCTTCACCACTGCGTCCAAGCCACTCTCTCTCAAGTGAACCATGGCATCGCCAAACGCACCTACACCTGGCAAAATCACACCATCTGCACCTAGAATCGCATCCCGATCACCTGTCACCAGCGCTTCGTAGCCAAGACGTTCGACCGCTTTGCCGACGCTGTGCAGGTTCCCCATACCGTAATCGACAATTGCAATCGCCATCGTCTACAGCACTCCCTTCGTGGAAGGCACACCCGTTACACGTGGATCAATCGTTGTCGCCTCATCCAGTGCACGGCCCAGTGCTTTGAAGATCGCTTCGATCATGTGGTGCGTATTTTGTCCGTAGTGCACGATAACGTGCAATGTAATGCGCGCTTCCAGCGCCAGTTTCCACAGGAACTCATGTACCAGCTCGGTTGAGAAGCTGCCCACTTGCTGAGACGGGTATTGTGCGCGGTACTCAAAGTGAGGGCGGTTGCTGACATCGATGACTACCTGAGCAAGGGCCTCATCCATCGGTACAAATACACTCGCATAACGTTTGATGCCCCGCTTGTCACCCAATGCTTCACGAAGGGTCTGTCCCAGACAGATCCCGATATCCTCCACCGTGTGGTGGTCATCAATATCAACATCGCCACGCGCCTGTACGTTCAGATCGAATTGTCCATGCTTTGTGAACAGATCGAGCATATGATTCAGGAAAGGTACGTCCGTTTCAATCTCGGATTGCCCGGTTCCATCTACGGCAAAAGAAAGCTGAATGTTCGTTTCATTTGTTTTGCGGTCTACCTCTGCCTGACGTACAGCACCCTTGTTCTGAAGGTCCAAACCATTATTCTGCTTATCCATTATCCGATTCCGCCTTTCCTTCCTGTTCTAACCGTACAGAGATCGCACGGGCGTGTCCTTCGAGCCCTTCATGCCGGGCCAGCTCTATAATAGCCGCTCCATTTTGGAGTAATGCTTCCTTGCTGTAATAGATCAAACTCGATTTTTTGATAAAATCATCCACGTCCACAGGTGAACTGAATCGGGCTGTTCCATTTGTCGGAATAATGTGATTCGGTCCCGCAAAATAATCCCCTACCGGCTCCGAGCTATACGGGCCGAGGAAGATCGCTCCGGCATTCTCGATTCGGCCAGCGTAAGCCATAGGCTCCTGCACCATGATCTCCAGATGCTCCGGTGCGAGCCGGTTCACCACATCGATTCCCTCATCGATGGAATCGACCACAATAATTGCGCCATACTGCTCCACGGAAGCAGCAGCGATATCACGCCGCGGCAGCACTTCTAGCTGCTGCCGCACTTCGGCCTGCACGGCTTCCGCCAGCACAGCCGAGGTTGTGACGAGAATGGCCGATGCCATCTCGTCATGCTCCGCCTGCGACAACAGGTCGGCGGCGACATATACCGGATTCGCCGTATCATCGGCGAGCACCACAATCTCACTCGGCCCGGCGATACTATCGATATCGACTGCGCCGTACACTTCGCGCTTCGCGAGCGCCACGTATATATTGCCCGGTCCACAGATCTTGTCGACCGGGGCAATGCTCTCCGTGCCGTAAGCGAGGGCGGCGATCGCCTGAGCGCCGCCAACCCGATACATCTCGCTCACGCCTGCTTCCGCAGCGGCCACGAGAATGTACGGGTTAATGCCTTCGCCGCCGTTCGTTGACGGCGGCGTCACCAACACAATCTCTGGCACGCCAGCCACCTGTGCCGGAATCACATTCATCAGCACCGACGAAGGGTACGCTGCTTTGCCGCCAGGTACATACACGCCGACCCGCTTCAGCGGTCGGATCACCTGGCCCAGCAGACTGCCGTCCGGCTGCCAATCCATCCATGAGTTGCGCTTCTGCTTCTCATGAAAAGCACGAATGTTCGCGGCGGCCTGACGGATCGCCGTCACGAAGGAAGGCTCCACAGCTGCATAAGCTGCCTGCAGCTCTTCCTGCGGCACGCGCAGCTCCGCAGCCGTCAGCTTCGTGCGATCCAGCTGCTCTGTGTAACGCAGCAGTGCAGCATCCCCTTCCCGGCGAATGTCGCTGACAATGCGCCGTACCGTTTCATTTTGCTCCGGTGTACCGTATTCCACTTCCCGCTTCAGATCAAATTCCCGTGCAGGTACAATTTTCATGCGTACATCCTCCCTATCCCTGTAGTGCCTGTGATGCGTCCAATACCCGTTTATGCTATATAATCAATCATCGATTAGTTACTTCTGTTCCATCTTACATGCTTGATTTATCCTCGAAAAATCCCCGCCGACACCTCATTCGAGGCTGGAATGACCTGTTGGAGAGCATCGCATAATGCCTGAATTCGTGCGTTCTTCATCCGATAGCTGACCCGATTGGCAATAAGGCGGCTTGTGATATCCAGAATGCCCGTCATCTCCACGAGTCCGTTCTCACGCAACGTCTGACCCGTCTCTACCAGATCGACGATTCGATCAGCCAAACCGATCAGCGGCGCCAGCTCGATGGAACCGTTCAGTTTGATAACTTCCACCTGCTGTCCTTGCTCGCGGAAATATTGGGAAGCGATTCTCGGGTACTTTGTTGCCACTCGCTGCTGAATGCCAGGTGTCCAGTCCGGTAGTCCAATAACAGACATGCGGCACTGTGCGATACCCAGGTTCAACAATTCGTACACGTCCCGATTTTCCTCAAGCAGAACGTCTTTACCCACAATCCCTATATCCGCTACCCCATACTCCACATACGTTGGCACGTCTACGGGCTTCGCCATGATGAACTCCATCCCCGCTTCCGGCACTTCGATGACCAGCTTGCGCGTATCGTCCACGTCTACCGGAATATCAAGCCCTGCTTCACGGAACAGTTTGGAGGCCTTCTTATAGATTCGGCCCTTCGGCATAGCTACCTTCAAAATATCCGACATCTTAGCGTTCCCCTCCATTTTCAGATCCGTACGTGATAACCTGCTCAGCCTGAATTGATTTGTTTCCTGTTAGAGCTTCTGCTCCATCTTTAGGAAGGAGGCATGTTACTACATTCTGACCAATGCTGCGCAGTCTCGCCGCCTCTGTTAGAGCCTCAGCCCGGTGTTCCGAAGTATATTGAATAAGTACAGGCTTCTTCTCTTCCATCGTAATTCCATGAACACCATCGATAATACGGTTTGTTTTGAGTGCAAATCCTGTAGCCGGTAAGGAACGGCCAAACTGCTGTAACAGATTATCATATCGTCCGCCACTGCATACCGGGGATCCGAGCTCTGCCGCATACCCTTCAAACGTCATGCCTGTATAATAGGAGAAATCACCAATCATCGTCAGATCAATCAGCACATGCTCAGAAACACCGTACGCTTCCAACACTTCGAATACTGCACAGAGATGTGCAATGGACTGTGCTGCTTCAGTACTTGAACTCAGCTCTGCTGCGTGTGTACATACTTCTTTACCGCCACGCAGACGCAAAATGGCTTCAAGCTGCTCCTTCAGTTTCGGTTCCAGATTCAATGCTTCAATGGATTGGCGATAACCGACATAATCACGTCCCAGCAATCCTTCTTTCAACTGCTCCTGTTGTACCGTTTGGCCCGGAATGACTTCTTCCAGTAACCCGTTCAGAAATCCCATATGACCCATCGCAATTTTAAAGGAAGACACACCCGCTGCCTGCAAAGAAGCGATCGCAAGTGCTACAACTTCTGCATCTGCCTCTGGCGAATCATCACCGACAAGCTCTACACCTGTTTGGAAAAATTCCGCCTCACGCCCCGCTTCCTCTTCAATGGAACGAAACACATTCGCATGATAGGACAAACGCAGAGGAAGCTCCTCATCCTTTAATAGAGAAGAGACCACCCGTGCAATCGGAGCTGTCAGATCTGATCTTAGTACGAGCGTAGTCCCGCGGCTGTTCAATAATTTAAACAACTTGCGATCCGATGTGGAACTCGCTACACCTACGGTATCGTAGTATTCAATCGTTGGCGTAATGATTTGACGGTAACCCCAGCGTTCCATGCATTCCAATACATTCCGCTCAATGGTTCGCAGCTTGGTCACCACATGTGGTGTATAGTCACGAAAACCTGTCGGTTTTTCAAAGCCTTTTGGTTTGGACATTGGTATTATTCACCCCGAGTCAGTAATTTAAGATTGGTAGACGTTCTATTTCAACAGGATTTATGTAGTGTAAATCCCCATTCTATCTTGTAACCTAATTTTTATTGTTGCTGCCAGGCAGCCTTCAGAAAACGTTTAGTACGTGTTCATATATTCTTAATTATACTTACTTCAATCTTCTTTCTTTAACATGGTAAAGTGCTAACAAACTAAAGGATATGGGATATGATAACATGAATGACTATCCATCGTCAACAATACAGCCCCTTTGGGGTGCTTGTACTATATCCTCCATTTTGATCCCATTGCTGAACATGAGTCTAACTATTTGTATACGAAAAAAGCTGCCATCAGCAGCTTCCTTACTCCAGTCAATTCGACTTATTGCACTTCCCTTGACTGAACCCATTCAGGTTAATTTTCGTCCGTGTATTCTTTGTGATGATCTTTTGCAGATATATCCGTGGGCCGTCTCGGCCGTCAACCAAAATCATTACTCATCAGCCTTTATGACAATCTCCTCCGCTGATGCATTCGAGCGAGACAGATCACGAAGTGGATTCCCTCCAACAAAAGCTCCCGGAGCTACATCCTTATGAACAACTGCTCCTGCAGCTACAACCGCACCGTCTCCGATGGTCACACCTGGCAGGATGGTTGAATTTGCACCGATCAGTACATTTTCCCCGATAATCACCTCACCGAGTCTGTACTCTTTAATAAGATACTCGTGAGCCAGGATCGTGGTATTGTAGCCAATCACGGAATTTTCGCCTACCGTAATTTTCTCCGGAAAGAAAACATCAACCATCACCATCAATCCAAAAGCCGTATGTTTACCCACCTTCATGCCGAGCATGCGACGATAGATCCAGTTCTTGACCGATAAAATCGGGCAGTACCGTGACAACTGAATCCAGATAAAATTGCGCACGCCTTTCCACGGACTCACAGTCTTATAGATATGCCAAAGTGCGTTATGGCCTTCTACGGGATAGCGGGTTACTTTTCTCATGAACGTTCCGTTTCAATCAGCTTAAGCAAGTCCTTCATGTCGTGCAAAATGTAATCCGGGTTATAGCCGCTCAATACGGCCTCTCCCTTAAGGGACCAGGCTACGCCTGCCGAAAGCGCACCCGCGTTCTGTGCCGATTGAATATCGACCGGGCTGTCACCCACCATCAATGTTTTGGAAGGATCTGCACCCAACTCTTCGATCGCCTTCAGGACTGGTTCAGCATGCGGTTTGGGATTGGTTACATCCGTAACTGTCACAATCGATTTCATATACTTCAACAGGTCGAAACGCTCCAGCACCTTAAGAGTAGATGGACGAATCTTCGTTGTGACAACACCCATCACGATTCCTGCCTCATGAAGAGCTTCAACGACCTCAATCACGTGAGGAAACGGCTGAACCATCGCCTCATGATGAACGTCGTTATACGCCCGATATCCTTTGACATACTCCGCAACATCCTCTTTCCCAGAGAACGTACGCATCTGATTCTCCAGTGTCCCCCCCATATGAGGAATGATCTGTTCGCGTGTCCAAGGGGTAGATAACTGCAAATCCTTCATCACATGAAGGAAAGAGTTGATAATTAGTTCATTCGTATCAATAATCGTTCCATCCAGATCAAACAAAACCGTGTCAATCATGTTGCATTACTCCTTTTTCTCTTCAGCTTGCTTCAGATCCTCTTTGGTCGAGACTGGAGTTACCGTGTCCTCTTTGCCTGCAACCGGGTCTGTGTGCACCATATCATCCGATGATTCTGAAGGAACTTTGGAAGATACAATTGGATCGCTATACCTTACATCTGCCTTGCCTGTCATTCTTCTCACAACGATGAAGACTACCGCAACAATAATGATCCCAATAGCCAGCAACTGCGAAATTCTTACGTTACCGTAGGCAGGATCAAGATATCCTTGCTCGAATCCCATAGCTGTCATCGGTGACCATAACCCATTAACCATGGAGGCAACCCATTGCGGAGCCTGGAATCCCAGACTGTCGGTACGAAGCGCTTCGATAAAGAAACGACCGATCGAGTACCAGATAAAATAGGACATAAACAGCTCACCAGCACGCAGGAACTTCTGACGACGAAGCACCAGCAAGATGACCAGACCAACAAGACTCCACATCGATTCATACAAAAATGCAGGATGATGGAATACACCTTCCACATTCATCTGATTAACGATAAAGTCTGGCAAATGAAGCTTGTCTCTCAAAAATGATTCTTCTACTGGACCACCATAAGCCTCTTGGTTTACAAAGTTACCCCAGCGTCCGATCATTTGTCCAACGATCAGTCCAGGCGCACAGATGTCGGCCATACGCCAGAAGTTATACCCTTTACGACGGAAGAAAATGACTGCACATATGATCGCACCAATCAGTGCGCCATATATCGCGATTCCACCATTCCATATTTTAAAGACATCCCAGAAATTATCCTTATAATCGTCCCATCGAAATGCCACGTAGTATATGCGGGCACCGATAATGGCAGAAGGCACACCAAGCAGGACCATGTCCATAAACACTTCCTGCGGAATGTTATACCGTTTGCCTTCCCGGATGACGAGCAGCAAACCTACAAGTGCCGCTGTACCGAGAATAAGCCCGTACCAGTGAACCTTTAACGCTCCGATGGAGAACGCAATGGGGTTCAACAGTAATAATGTATCCATTCATTCACACTCCTATAAATTGACTCATTCACAAGCAGGACCAACTGCTGCATGTCTCCAACACGCTATACAGGAGTAGAACACATCAACAATTGGCCTTTAATGATATAATAGAGCCTTCTCTTCTTAGTCCATGTCTTCCATATCTTCAGAGATCGTTGCTGTCAGCTTGTTCGTAAATTGCAGCGCAGCGTTAAGTCCCATTTGCTTAAGACGATAGTTCATCGCCGCAACTTCAATAATTACAGCCAAGTTCCGTCCCGGACGAACAGGAATGGTTACCAGAGGTACATCTGTATCGATGATACGTGTTGTCTCCTCATCCAGACCGAGGCGATCATACTGCTTATCCTGCTGCCAAGCCTCTAGACGCACTACCAGGGTGATCCGTTTATTATTACGCACAGCCCCTGCACCAAATAATGTCATCACATTGATAATCCCGACTCCCCGAATCTCAAGTAGGTGACGGATGAGCTCTGGTGCTGTTCCGTGCAGCTGGAAGTCTGATGTTTGCCGGATTTCAACTGCATCATCCGCAATCAAACGGTGTCCACGCTTCACCAATTCAAGTGCCGTTTCACTCTTACCAATACCACTACTGCCCGTAATTAGCATACCGACTCCATTCACATCACACAGTACGCCATGAATCGTTGCCGTTGGCGCAAGCTTACGCTCCAGGAATCCGGTAATACGGCTCGATAAAATGGTTGTAGCCATGTTGCTGCGAAGCACGGCCAGATTCTGCTCCTCACTGATTTCGATCAGTTCCTGTGGTACTTCCAGTCCACGAGTCACCAAGATACAAGGTGTTTCTTCCGTGCATAGGCGCTGCATCCGATCACGACGCTCGGCCTCAGGCAACATGGAAAAAAAGGCCAGCTCTGTTCTCCCAAGCAGCTGTACCCGTTCTTGTGGATGGTATTCAAAATAACCGGCCATTTCGAGGCCAGGACGGTTTAAGTCGTCTACAGTAATGACTCTCTTCAAACCTTGAGATCCGGAAACGACCTCAAGCTGGAACTGCTGTACCAATTCAGATACTTTCACTTTTTTCGCCATTTGTCTCTTCCTTTCAGCATTCGCTGCCTCTCTATGTACATCAGCATTTTTGCGTCAATTCCATTCCATTATTAGCGCATTCATTTTGTTTGTTTCAGGTTACAGATTTTACAAAACAAAACCAGCCTTCAAATAATCTTAAATGAATTCAGTGTTGAATGCAATCGTGAACCATGGCCGCCCATTAATCAAAAAAGCCCCTTCCAGCAATAACGGAAGGGGCTCAGATTACAATGTATAATTGCGTTAACTGATAGATTCCATCGTTACCGATGAATCTCAGTACTATTAGTCTTGAAGAAGAACGTTTGCTTCAGTCTCTTTGTCAAAGATATGAACTTTGTTCATGTCAATTGCCATTTTAACTGTGGAACCATCACGAGTGTTGGAACGTCCATCTACACGTGCGATTGTAGTGTCGTTACCTACACCGCTCAAGTAGAGGAGCATTTCGTGACCCAAGTTCTCTGTTACGTCTACGTGTGTAGAGAATACAGAGTTCGGGGATGCTTCCAGGAATACTGGCTCTTCGTGAATGTCTTCTGGACGAACACCCAGAATGACTTCTTTACCAATGTATCCTCTAGATTTCAGCACTTGTGCTTTACCTTGTGGGATTTCAACGTCCACACCAGGAGCTACGAAATGCAGGCTAGCACCTTGCTCAGCCAATTTACCCGAGATAAAGTTCATTGTCGGGGAACCGATGAAACCAGCTACGAACAGGTTAGCAGGGTGGTTGTAAAGCTCTTCTGGAGAAGCTGCTTGTTGGATGATACCATCCTTCATAACAACGATCCGATCACCCATTGTCATTGCTTCGATTTGGTCATGCGTTACGTAGATAACGGTTGTTTCCAAACGTTTCGCAAGTTTAGTGATCTCAGCACGCATTTGACCACGAAGTTTAGCATCCAAGTTGGAGAGAGGCTCATCCATCAAGAACACTTGTGGATCACGGACGATCGCACGTCCCAAAGCGACACGCTGACGTTGACCACCGGACAATGCCTTAGGTTTACGCTCAAGCAAATGCTCGATATCCAGGATTTTAGCTGCTTCACGTACACGTTTGTCGATCTCATCTTTTTTCACTTTACGCAATTTCAGACCAAACGCCATGTTTTGGTATACGCTCATATGCGGATACAAGGCATAGGATTGGAATACCATCGCGATATCGCGGTCTTTAGGAGCAACGTCATTAACGACACGGTCACCGATATAGAGTTTACCTTCAGAAATTTCCTCAAGGCCTGCGATCATACGCAGTGTTGTTGATTTACCACAACCGGACGGACCTACCAGTACCAGAAACTCTTTATCTTTAATGTCCAGGTTAATATCAACTACTGTTGCTTTATCAGAACCCGGGTATTTTTTGAAAATATGCTCTAAACGTACACCAGCCATGATTGTTGCCTCCTCAGAGATCATTTTGTAATCGAATACATTTTGTAGTTTTATATTAACCCATTTGCATGATGTTTGACTATTCGCAAACTGCACAAAAATATCAAAGCTTTTTCGTCACTTTGTACATAAGCAGTAAAAGCCTTACCAGAACAGCACTTTCGAAGTTTCTGACATCATATCCGATCTCCTGTTTGATCTTATCCAAACGATATACCAAAGTATTACGATGAATAAAGAGTCGCTTTGCCGTCTCACTCACATTACAATCGAGATTGAAGAAGGTCTCCAGCGTAGCCAGTGTCTCACTATCACTAAATAACACAGTACCTTTGCCCGTTTCCTGTATAAAACGAAGACGTTGTTGCACAGGAATGCTATCTACCAAACGTTCGAGTTGCAGATCCCAAGGGAGATGGATGTGTTGTGCGACATGGAAAGCCCTGCCCAAGTGTACACTCTCTTGAAGAAGTGCCGTGACAGGAGATAGCTGCTTTGCAGGGGTACATGGTAAGGATGCAGACAAATGAAATACGCCCGCCCATTCACTGGCCACCAATTCATAGAGCCCCTGACAAAAGGCATTCAGTAAATCCTTTCTGGCTTCCGTCGTATCCTCTTCAGCTTCGCCAGTGACAATCTGTTCATCACCTAGAAACACCCACTCCTGCGCTCCCACAGGAATCAGTATAATCTCTTCACCGAAATAACTTTCGAGCAACTTATTCAATTCCTTCGAACGTATGCGATGGGCATCAGGTGTCTCACATTGAAGTAGAAATGGGATTTTCTCTGTATTCAATTCTCCATCCAGTGAAAAACGATCTGGAATAGGCTCCTGCTGGACTGTTTGCTCAATCTGTTTGCGAAGCCATTGTCCCAATTCAGCAAGCTGTTGTTCTCTATCATTTTCATATATCACAGGCTGTTCTTCATCTAAAGATTCCTTATGACTACTAATGAGAAGTTCAATTAAACGCTGAACTTCCAGCGTAACGGCATCAACAGAACATGCCCAATATAAAAGAGTACCTTCTTCCTCGTTCATCCCGACTTTAAAATATATAAGGTCTTGTGTACGCCAACTGCTTACATCCTTAGCCAAACCAACCATCTTCTTATCATCACCTATGAAACCTTCGGCCTCTTTTGTAAGAGTATTATGAGCCACTGGAACAGTTCTACGATAAGCTGAGCTTAATCCATATTGATTCCATTCTTCTATAGTTATCACGGATTCGTCCAATGTAGTACCTATAATTGCTTCGATTTGTTGTTTTAGATCAGGTATGAGCTTCATATAATGAACGCCACCACTCTGCTTTTTTCTATTATTTTATCATATCTTGCGCAGCATCGCCTTTTTCAGTCTTTATTAGAGTTTCCACATTATTAATTTATTTATCTACAACAAAAAAGAGTGATTAATCAAATTAATGATCAATCACTCTTTTTTAAAAGATGAGTCATGAAGGGCTCGAACCTTCGACACCCTGATTAAAAGTCAGGTGCTCTACCAACTGAGCTAATGACTCGAAAAACTGGTGGAGGATGATGGATTCGAACCACCGAACCCGTACGGGAGCAGATTTACAGTCTGATGCGTTTGGCCACTTCGCTAATCCTCCAGGATTACATGGTGGCTCGGGACGGAATCGAACCGCCGACACGAGGATTTTCAGTCCTCTGCTCTACCGACTGAGCTACCGAGCCTTATTAAATTTTTAGATTAATGGCGGAACCGACGGGATTCGAACCCGCGATCTCCTGCGTGACAGGCAGGCATGTTAGGCCAACTACACCACGGTTCCAGGCATTAATGGTGCCGGCGAGAGGACTTGAACCCCCAACCTACTGATTACAAGTCAGTTGCTCTACCAGTTGAGCTACACCGGCGTATATGGTGGAGGCTGAGGGGATCGAACCCCCGACCCTCTGCTTGTAAGGCAGATGCTCTCCCAGCTGAGCTAAGCCTCCTGGGTAATATGGTAGCGGCGGAGGGGATCGAACCCCCGACCTCACGGGTATGAACCGTACGCTCTAGCCAGCTGAGCTACACCGCCATATTAATAATATTGATCTTGATTGCTTGTCCATCTTAAGGTAAAGATGGCGGAGAGAGAGGGATTCGAACCCTCGCACCGCTTACGCAGTCTAACCCCTTAGCAGAGGGTCCCCTTATAGCCACTTGGGTATCTCTCCAAATAGACAATCATGAACAATGCTTACAAGGATTGCTCCCTGAAAACTAGATCCGAAACGAAATGTGCGATTTACAACTTGCATATTGGATAAGCCCTCGACCGATTAGTACTGGTCAGCTCCATGCATTGCTGCACTTCCACCCCCAGCCTATCTACCTCGTCGTCTTCAAGGGGTCTTACATACTGGGAAATCTCATCTTGAGGGGGGCTTCACGCTTAGATGCTTTCAGCGCTTATCCCGTCCGTACATAGCTACCCAGCGGTGCTCCTGGCGGAACAACTGGTACACCAGCGGTACGTCCATCCCGGTCCTCTCGTACTAAGGACAGCTCCTCTCAAATTTCCTACGCCCACGACAGATAGGGACCGAACTGTCTCACGACGTTCTGAACCCAGCTCGCGTACCGCTTTAATGGGCGAACAGCCCAACCCTTGGGACCTACTTCAGCCCCAGGATGCGATGAGCCGACATCGAGGTGCCAAACCTCCCCGTCGATGTGGACTCTTGGGGGAGATAAGCCTGTTATCCCCAGGGTAGCTTTTATCCGTTGAGCGATGGCCCTTCCATGCGGTACCACCGGATCACTAAGCCCGACTTTCGTCCCTGCTCGACTTGTAGGTCTCGCAGTCAAGCTCCCTTATGCCTTTGCACTCTTCGAATGATTTCCAACCATTCTGAGGGAACCTTTGGGCGCCTCCGTTACTCTTTAGGAGGCGACCGCCCCAGTCAAACTGCCCACCTGACACTGTCCCCGCACCGGATTACGGTACCAGGTTAGAACCTAGATACGATCAGGGTGGTATCCCAACGGTGCCTCCACACAAGCTGGCGCTCATGCTTCAAAGGCTCCCACCTATCCTGTACAGATCGTACCCAAATTCAATATCAAGCTGCAGTAAAGCTCCATGGGGTCTTTCCGTCTTGTCGCGGGTAACCTGCATCTTCACAGGTATTAAAATTTCACCGGATCTCTCGTTGAGACAGCGCCCAAGTCGTTACGCCATTCGTGCGGGTCAGAATTTACCTGACAAGGAATTTCGCTACCTTAGGACCGTTATAGTTACGGCCGCCGTTTACTGGGGCTTCGGTTCACAGCTTCGGATTGCTCCTAACCGCTCCCCTTAACCTTCCAGCACCGGGCAGGCGTCAGCCCGTATACTTCGCCTTACGGCTTCGCACAGACCTGTGTTTTTGCTAAACAGTCGCTTGGGCCTTTTCACTGCGGCCCCCTCGTGCTATTCACACTACCGGGGCACCCCTTCTCCCGAAGTTACGGGGTCATTTTGCCGAGTTCCTTAACGAGAGTTCTTCCGCGCGCCTTAGAATTCTCTTCTCGCCTACCTGTGTCGGTTTGCGGTACGGGCACCATCACCTGGCTAGAGGCTTTTCTTGGCAGTGTGAGATCATGACCTTCGCTACTATAATTTTCGCTCCCCATCACAGCCCAGCCTTACGATGTGCGGATTTGCCTACACATCAGCCTCACTGCTTAGACGGACATCCATCAGTCCGCGTCACTACCCTGCTGCGTCCCCCCATTGCTCATAACGGCTTACGGTGGTACAGGAATTTCGACCTGTTGTCCTTCGACTACGCCTTTCGGCCTCGCCTTAGGTCCCGACTTACCCTGAGCGGACGAGCCTTCCTCAGGAACCCTTAGGCTTTCGGCGGATCAGATTCTCACTGATCTTTTCGTTACTCATACCGGCATTCTCACTTGTATAATGTCCAGCGCTCCTTACGGTACACCTTCAACCCTTATACAACGCTCCCCTACCCCTGATGCAAAGCATCAAGCCATAGCTTCGGTGGTGTGTTTAGCCCCGTTACATTTTCGGCGCAGAGTCACTCGACCAGTGAGCTATTACGCACTCTTTCAATGGTGGCTGCTTCTAAGCCAACATCCTGGTTGTCTGTGCAACTCCACATCCTTTCCCACTTAACACACACTTGGGGACCTTAGCTGATGGTCTGGGCTGTTTCCCTTTTGACAATGGATCTTAGCACTCACTGTCTGACTCCCGGAAGTAAGTCTATGGCATTCGGAGTTTGACTGAGCTTGGTAACCCTTGCGGGCCCCGCACCCAATCAGTGCTCTACCTCCACGACTCTGTTTTCCGAGGCTAGCCCTAAAGCTATTTCGGGGAGAACCAGCTATCTCCGAGTTCGATTGGAATTTCTCCGCTACCCCCACCTCATCCCCGCACTTTTCAACGTGCGTGGGTTCGGGCCTCCAGTGCGTGTTACCGCACCTTCACCCTGGACAGGGGTAGATCACCCGGTTTCGGGTCTACGTCCACGTACTACATCGCCCTATTCAGACTCGCTTTCGCTGCGGCTCCGGCTCTTCACCTTAACCTTGCACGGGAACGTAACTCGCCGGTTCATTCTACAAAAGGCACGCCATCACCCCTAAAACGGGCTCTGACTTTTTGTAAGCACACGGTTTCAGGTTCTATTTCACTCCCCTTCCGGGGTGCTTTTCACCTTTCCCTCACGGTACTGCTTCACTATCGGTCGCTAGGAAGTATTTAGCCTTGGCAGATGGTCCTGCCGGATTCATACGGGGTTTCACGTGCCCCGCACTACTCGGGATACATCTCGGAGAGAGCCAGACTTTCAAGTACAGGGCTTTTACCTTCTTTGGCGGGCCTTTCCAGACCTCTTCGTTTAACCGGCTCCTTTGTAACTCCATGTGAGATGTCCCACAACCCCAAAGAGCAAGCTCTCTGGTTTGGGCTTCTCCGCGTTCGCTCGCCGCTACTGACGGAATCACTATTGTTTTCTCTTCCTCAAGGTACTTAGATGTTTCAGTTCCCCTGGTATGCCTCTACATAACCTATGTATTCAGTTATGAGTAACTGGAAATTACCCCAGCTGGGTTTCCCCATTCGGACACCCCCGGATCAAAGCTTGCTTACAGCTCCCCGAGGCAGTTTCGTTGTTCGCCACGTCCTTCATCGGCTCCTAGCGCCTAGGCATCCTCCGTGTGCTCTTAGTAGCTTAACCAATTGCTCAGATGAGCAAATGCAATCTACCGTTTTTATTGAAACTTGTTTACACAAGTTCAGCTTAAAAAGGAATGTTCTAATTCGCAATTTTCGTTTCGATATCTAGTTTTCAAAGAACAAGCTCCATGCAAAAGCAAGCTGTTTGAGAGTTTGAGCTCTCAAAACTGAGCAACGAGTGAGTAACTAGCCGACCTGGCTAGATTTTGTATTTGAATGTTTCCACTCGGGAAACGATTCTCCATAGAAAGGAGGTGATCCAGCCGCACCTTCCGATACGGCTACCTTGTTACGACTTCACCCCAATCATCTATCCCACCTTCGGCGGCTGGCTCCTTGCGGTTACCCCACCGACTTCGGGTGTTATAAACTCTCGTGGTGTGACGGGCGGTGTGTACAAGACCCGGGAACGTATTCACCGCGGCATGCTGATCCGCGATTACTAGCAATTCCGACTTCATGCAGGCGAGTTGCAGCCTGCAATCCGAACTGAGACCGGCTTTTTAGGATTCGTTCCACCTCGCGGCTTCACAGCCCGTTGTACCGGCCATTGTAGTACGTGTGTAGCCCAGGTCATAAGGGGCATGATGATTTGACGTCATCCCCACCTTCCTCCGGTTTGTCACCGGCAGTCACCTTAGAGTGCCCATCCGAAATGCTGGCAACTAAGATCAAGGGTTGCGCTCGTTGCGGGACTTAACCCAACATCTCACGACACGAGCTGACGACAACCATGCACCACCTGTCTCCTCTGTCCCGAAGGAAAGATACATCTCTGTACCGATCAGAGGGATGTCAAGACCTGGTAAGGTTCTTCGCGTTGCTTCGAATTAAACCACATACTCCACTGCTTGTGCGGGTCCCCGTCAATTCCTTTGAGTTTCAGTCTTGCGACCGTACTCCCCAGGCGGAGTGCTTAATGTGTTAACTTCGGCACCAAGGGTATCGAAACCCCTAACACCTAGCACTCATCGTTTACGGCGTGGACTACCAGGGTATCTAATCCTGTTTGCTCCCCACGCTTTCGCGCCTCAGCGTCAGTTACAGCCCAGAGAGTCGCCTTCGCCACTGGTGTTCCTCCACATATCTACGCATTTCACCGCTACACGTGGAATTCCACTCTCCTCTTCTGCACTCAAGTCACCCAGTTTCCAGTGCGATCCGGGGTTGAGCCCCGGGATTAAACACCAGACTTAAATGACCGCCTGCGCGCGCTTTACGCCCAATAATTCCGGACAACGCTTGCCCCCTACGTATTACCGCGGCTGCTGGCACGTAGTTAGCCGGGGCTTTCTTCTCAGGTACCGTCACCTTGAGAGCAGTTACTCTCCCAAGCGTTCTTCCCTGGCAACAGAGCTTTACGATCCGAAAACCTTCATCACTCACGCGGCATTGCTCCGTCAGGCTTTCGCCCATTGCGGAAGATTCCCTACTGCTGCCTCCCGTAGGAGTCTGGGCCGTGTCTCAGTCCCAGTGTGGCCGATCACCCTCTCAGGTCGGCTACGCATCGTCGCCTTGGTGAGCCGTTACCCCACCAACTAGCTAATGCGCCGCAGGCCCATCCCCAAGTGACAGATTGCTCCGTCTTTCCAGTTCTCTTCAGGAGAAGAAAACAACTATTCGGTATTAGCTACCGTTTCCGGTAGTTGTCCCAAGCTTGAGGGCAGGTTGCCTACGTGTTACTCACCCGTCCGCCGCTAACTATCAGAGAAGCAAGCTTCTCATCAAGTCCGCTCGACTTGCATGTATTAGGCATGCCGCCAGCGTTCGTCCTGAGCCAGGATCAAACTCTCCAATAAAGTATTGAAAAGAGCGATAAGCTCATTTTGAAACTGACGAGATTAAAAATCTCATTTGTGCTCCAGTCGATCCAAGCCAAGGCTTGTCTCAAACTTTCGCGTTCATTCTGCAAGCAGAATGTTTACTCACTCGTTGTTCAGTTTTCAAAGATCAAACTTGATAATTTTCTTGCTTTTTCGTCACCATTTTCTCTCAGCGGCGACTTTTATAATATACCATACTTCGTTTGTTTCAGTCAAGCTTTTTTTGAAATTCTTTTTTCGAGTTCTTATCGAACTCAATCATTTCGTCAAAAGCATTTAACCAAGCAAGCAAAGCAACGAGATATAATGTACCATATAAACATTGAAGGAGTCAACTACCCAAACAAAGAAATTTTCAAACCCAATAATAAACCAACACCCGGCAATCCCAGAATGCTTACAGTACCTATTGTAGCAGGGTTCAGCGGAATGTAAGTTCCGGTGATCCAACCTGAATAATTAACAACATATATCCCCACTGCAGCCAGTACGAGATGAATCCCGAATGATGTAAAAAAAGATAGCCCAATTCTTTTTCTAAATAAGATGATTATCAGTCCTAGTAACGACACAACAAGCACACTGCCTAATATAAGACTCTTCATACTCTCAACACCTCCATAATTGAATGTCACACCCCCACCTACATACTCACTCCCCGATCACCTATAACTGCCTTATTAATCCCTACACGTTTAGCGCGCTTCAAATGAATCTGATATTTACGCTCCGCGGCCTCCAGTACATAGATCGCATAATCGATCTCATCCTGCCCCTGTGCCTCTTCAAACTGTCTAACAGCCCGTTCCCACTCTGCCTTGGCTTTCTGTATATCTGAATAAATCTGGTCCTCTTCCATCTCCTTGAGCATTCTTTCACGTCTCTCCACCGATCTTCCTACATTTCGCCATGTAAACATAAGCCATCCCCTTCCTGATCAGCACAGCATATTCTCATACATATCAGGGAAAGGACAAACTTAGAACTGAGCTAAATAATTTATTGAATCGTTATTTTAATCTCAACGACATTCTATGAATTTATTACCATACATCAGTAGAAACGAGAGACTTCACATTAAGCAACGTTAGAAAGGGAATTAAAACAAAAAAAAGAGAGCCTAGTAGGCTCTCTAAGTAATCCAAACTCATCTATTCTTTTCTTTTTAGGATAACAATCATTATAAACGCATGTTCTTATTAAGAAACACGCATTGCTATCTCATCTCCCTGCGCCCTTCCAGCGCCTTGGAAAGAGTCACTTCATCCGCATACTCTAGGTCGCCTCCAACAGGCAATCCATGGGCAATCCGAGTCACCGAGATCTCAAACGGACGGACCAGACGGGAAATATACATTGCCGTGGCCTCACCTTCGATATTCGGATTTGTAGCCAGAATCAGTTCTTTAACGCGCTCATCGCTCAAACGGGTCAAAAGTTCCTTCAGACGGATATCATCCGGACCTATCCCCTCCATAGGAGAGATTGCACCCTGCAGCACATGATAGTATCCATCAAATTCCTTGGTACGCTCCATAGCCACCAAATCTTTGGAATCCTGAACTACACAGATTACCGAAACATCCCTGGATTTATCCTGACAGATCCGACACGGGTCAGTATCCGTAATATTACAACACACCGAACAGTAATGAAGATTCCGCTTCACACTGACAAGTGCTTTGGCAAAATCAATAACGTCATCTTCCTTCATGTTAAGCACATGAAAAGCTAGTCGCGCTGCAGTCTTGGGGCCAACACCCGGCAAACGGGTGAAGGCGTCAATCAGCTTCGCTATCGGTTCGGGATAATACAATCGATTGCGTCTCCTTTGATAGGATCAATTTTAATTAAAATAATCCCGGAATTTTCATGCCGCCTGTGAATTTACCCATATCTTGGTTCGCAATTTCATCAGCTTTGGTCATTGCGTCATTGACTGCTGTCATAACCAGATCCTGCAGCATTTCTACATCTTCTGGATCAACCGCTTCTGGCTTGATAGTGATAGCCAGCAATTTCTTATGTCCGTTAACTTCAGCAGTTACAACACCGCCACCGGAAGTACCTTGGACTGTTTTGTCCGCCAGTTCCTCCTGTGCCTTCAGCATTTGCTCCTGCATTTTCTTCACTTGTTTCATCATTTGGTTCATGTTGTTCATGATTATTCATCTCCTTTGGTATAGTTATCGCGCCAAGCGCATGTATATCTATTCTTTGATCACTACAAGGTCCTCACCAAAGAGCTGGATGGCTTCATCAATCCAAGGCTGCTTGTTGCCTGAACTGCCGTCTTCATGCTCAGGTTCAAGCTTAAAGTCCTCCTTTGGCGTTTCAGTAGCTCCTTCCATCGCTCCAGTCCAATCTTTGAGCATCATCGTCACAAGACGTGCTGAACGTCCAAGCTGTTCAGACAGCACCCGTTCAATTACTTCGCGATTAGCCTGCTTCTCCGTAGTTTCACGGTGGATGTTGTTCTTAAACGCCACCAGAACATTGTCTTCCAGCAGCGATACCGGTTCACCATCCATAAACCAGGCGTGAACAGTTACTTTCTCTTCTTTGACGCGCTGCAGGATCTGCCCCCACTTCTTGCTAACCTCCGCAAACTCAGGCGATCCCTTACGTGCAACGTACTGATCAAGCTGTGCAGGCAGCTTCGCTGGCGAATTGCCTCTCGACACCGGAGCTCGTGTTGCCGGGCGTGAAGGAGCACTTGATGCAGCCTCCCCACCAGACAAACCGCCCTTAAGCGCGCGATCCAGCTTTTTCTCCAGTTCAGCAAGCTGTTGCTTCAGTCGGTTGATCTCCCCACCATCCGCTGGTGTGGTTACAGCAGGAGCCGCACCGACCGAACCCGCCATCTGACCTGATGACGCCCCTTGAGCAGGAATACTGCACAGTTTAAGAAGTGCTACTTCAAATAGCGTCTGCGGCTGTACCGCATATTTCATCTCACTCTGGTACCGATTAAGAGTATCAATCATCTGGAATAGCTGTTCCTTGGTGAATGATTCTGCCATATCACGGAAAGACTCGGGATTAAGCACCCGATCCGTCAGTTTATCTGCATCCGGCACCATCTTAATCATAAGCAAATCACGGAAATAATAAAGTAAATTTTCCATGCACTTGTCCGCACTCTTACCTTCATGCATGAACCCTTCGATCATTTGCAAAATATGACCTACATCGCCTTTGAGCAGAGAAGCAGCCAACTTTGCAAACTGTTCGGAAGGAATGCCTCCGGTCATATCCATAACCTTCTGATAGGTTACCTTTCCATCTGTAAAGGAAGAGATCTGATCCAGGACACTAAGTGCGTCCCTCATCCCTCCGTCAGACAAGCGGGCGATATACTGGAGCGCATCCTGATCGGCTTCCATGCCTTCCTGTTCACAAATCAGCGTAAGTCGTGCTGTCTGTTCTTCCAGGGACACCCGGCGAAAATCAAATCGCTGACAGCGAGAAATAATCGTTGCCGGAAGACGATGGGGTTCTGTTGTTGCCAAAATAAACATCACATGTGGCGGAGGCTCTTCCAATGTTTTGAGCAGCGCATTAAATGCCTCTGTCGTCAGCATGTGCACTTCGTCAATAATATACACTTTCTGCCGGACTTCAGTCGGGGCGTATTTCACCTTTTCCCGAAGATCGCGGATTTCTTCAACGCCACGGTTGGATGCGGCATCAATTTCCTGCACATCCATCACAGCGCCAGTCGTAATCCTGCGGCAAGCTTCACATTCGTTACAAGGCTCAGGCGCAGGCCCACGCTCGCAGTTTACAGCTTTGGCCAAAATCTTGGCGGCACTCGTCTTCCCTGTTCCTCTGGGCCCGCTAAACAAGTAGGCATGGGAAGTCCGCTGTTCACGAATCGCGTTCTGCAAGGTCTGAATAATATGCTGTTGTCCCACCATATCTTGAAACGACTGGGGACGCCAAGCCCGGTATAACGCGATATGCTCCATGATGCGTTACCTTCCTTCCACTTCGCATTCGAGTCCTTTGTCGTTCCCCCATTATACTATATTCCGGGGTGAATCCAAACTTTATCTGACTCATCATACGTGGTTTTTTTAGACATATCAAAAAGACCTCTGCATACATACAACTGCAAAGGTCTCTACATTTAAATGGTAAGCCGTGCACCTGCTATCGATATTTGCGATCCAAGCGGCACCCCTTAACAACAGCTCGGGCTAGGCGACCCTCCGGCACAAGAGTGATCTCACTTATGGCTGCTTCCTTCCGGACCTGACCAGGTTCATGAGTACTCATTGCGGAGGACCCAACCGTCAACACCACGTTAAGGGACCAAACCTCACATCGACAAAACCTCTAGCAGGAATTCAACCTCGCTGTAGCGGATTGCGAGTTACAGGGCACCGCTACCTCCCCATCTAGCACGGTAAGAAATAGTATAACTTAAGGTTGTCTAAATTGCAACCAGAGCGAAATGAGCAGCAATATAATCATATAAAAACATATAAAAACCCCTGCCGGAACGGCAGAGGTGATTTGGATGTAATAGTCAGACAATCCCCAAGGAATTGCTGAATTAGATTCCGTATTTTTTCTTGAAACGATCAACACGGCCGCCAGCATCGATAAACTTCTGTTTACCTGTGAAGAACGGGTGGCACGCGGAGCAAATCTCTACACGAAGTCCGTCTTTAACCGAACCAGTTTCAAAAGTATTCCCGCAAGCGCAAGATACTTGACCAATCGTGTATTTAGGATGAATTGCTGCTTTCATTACCTTTCACCTCTTTCCGCCCTGAGCCTCAAGCGGACCCAGAGTAAATGGCACAACATCGAAGATTATAACACGGCCTAATGCCGGTTGCAATCCATTATTGTCATGAGGTGATCAGACGTTTGGGACGTGCCATTCCAGCTGGGGGAACGTGCGTATAGGAGCCTATAACGACATCTGGCAGCTCTTCCTCAAAGATCTCAATCATTTGTTTCATACCCAAAATATCACCTTGAGCTGGAGGAATCAATTCCAGATAGCTCTCCGGGTCTATATTAAGGTTACGCATTTGAATAAGACGCAAATCGGTTCTGCGAGCAAACTCAATCATCGCTTCAATCTCTTCCTCACGATCCGTTACTCCCGGGAAGATCAAATAGTTAATTGATGTATACACACCCTGGGAAGCAGCGTATTTCATCGATTTTTCTACATTGGCCAGTGTATATCCGCGAGGTTTGTAGTATGCATTATAGTGGTCATCCAGTGCGCTGATTGTACTTACACGCATTAGATCAAGCCCTGCATCAACAATACCTCTCATGTGATCATTCAAACCGGCATTGGTATTAATATTGATATATCCCATGTCGGTAATAGAACGCACTTCACGGATAGCTTCAATAATCAATTTGGCCTGTGTGGAAGGCTCCCCTTCACAACCTTGGCCAAAGCTGATAATCGATTCCGGCGTTTTCAAGTGCTCCAGCATTACTTCAACGATTTCGTCCACACGTGGACGGAAATTCATCCGGGTCTGCGGGGAAACGAAGCCACTATCATCTGGTTGCTCGGAAATACATCCGAAACAGCCTGCGTTGCAGGAATAGGATACTGGAACTCCGCCTTCCCAACGATTCAGGAAGGTGTTGGATGAAGTCAGACATTCATATCCGAGCGCACAATTGGACAAATGGGTATAGAGACGATTTTCGGGATATTGCTTCGTTAAACGTTTAACACCCGCACGTACGTCATCCCGATCACAGTTCAGCGGATTCCATTGATCTGGATGATCCGACATCCGGGCAGTGACGTAAAACTGACCATCTTTCCACACAACAGCCGAGTAACCGAACAAAGGCAGTTTGTACTCTTTATCGGTTTTTACATACCCCGGCAGACACAACCGAGTGAATCCTTGTGGAAGCAAAGCCCCAACCGCCTGTGTATCACTAGGCATTGGCAGCATTTCGCCAGTCTCCGGGTCCATACCAATCGGACGTGTACTCGGCAGTCCAACCAGCGTTGCACCTTCCGGTAAAGGAATCAGCTCATCCTCCATAATTTCAACAATCATATCTCCACTGCGGGCAAGCCCGTACAGGGATGGGTGATCAAATACATTACCTTTTTCATCTGCGTATACTAAATACATGATGTTCTCCTCACATCTAATGGGTTAAAGCCAAACGACGAGTATATTGTTAATCCAGCAGCAACGCTGCAAAATTTGAGTTAAATCAAAGACGTAAATCTAGGTGGTTGTACCGGACGCCGCAGTCTGTCTTGGCGAGCGCCGAGTCGTAGTCGATCCGGAGTTGCTGGTCGGACTGCTGCCAGCTGTATCAAACGCCGCTAGGAACTCAGCATTCGTTTTGCTATTACGCAGCTTCTTCAAGAAACCTTCGACAAAGTCGTGGGAATCGTTCATGTTTTTACGAATCGCCCAGATTGTATCAAGTTCTTCCTTGCTCAGCAACACTTCTTCGCGACGTGTACCGGAACGACGAATGTCGATAGCTGGGAAAATACGACGCTCTGCCAGCTTACGATCCAGATGAAGCTCCATATTGCCCGTACCTTTAAACTCTTCATAAATGATATCATCCATACGTGATCCCGTATCAATCAATGCTGTAGCCAGGATCGTCAGGCTTCCACCCTCTTCTACATTCCGTGCAGAACCGAAGAAACGTTTCGGACGATGGAATGCTGCAGGGTCAATACCACCACTAAGTGTCCGTCCGGACGGTGGGATGACCAGGTTGTATGCACGAGCAAGACGCGTAATGCTATCCAGCAAAATAACAACATCTTTTTTCGCCTCAACCAGACGGAGCGCACGTTCCAGCACCAATTCCGCAACTTTGATATGGTTTTCTGGCAGCTCATCGAACGTAGAAGCCACAACTTCCCCTTTAACCGAACGCGACATATCCGTAACTTCTTCCGGACGTTCATCAATCAACAGGACAAATAGTTCAATTTCTGGGTTGTTGGTTGAGATGCTGTTGGCAATTTCTTTGAGGAGAAGTGTTTTACCCGCTTTGGGAGGTGCTACGATCAATCCGCGCTGTCCCAGTCCTACCGGGGCGAGCACATCCATAATGCGTGTGGACAAATGGTTGGGGGATGTTTCGAGAACCAGTTTCTTCTGCGGGTACAATGGGGTTAATGCCGGGAAGTGAAGTCTTTCCGCAGCTGCCGATGGATTCTCACCATTTACAGCGTTGACTTGCAGCAAACCGAAGTATCGCTCGTTTTCTTTAGGTGTTCTACACTTACCTGATACGAGGTCACCTGTTCTTAGGTCAAACTTGCGAATCTGTGAGGCTGAGATGTAGATGTCTTCCGTACTTGGCAGGTAATTGATCGGACGAAGGAATCCGTAACCTTCAGGTAGAATTTCGAGCACACCCTGCATGAACATCAATCCACTCTGTTCAGCTTGTGCACGTAATATAGCGAAGATCAATTCTTTCTTTTTTAAAGTGCCGTAGTAGGGAATTTGATATTTTTTGGCCAGTTTGTAAAGGTCCGTTAGTTTCATTTCTTCCAAATCGGAAATTTGTAGATCCATATAATAACCACCTATTCAATTAATAAGTCCGTGAAATGGATAGTTTCGCTTGATGTTCCGGCTATAAGAGCAGCATCGTTCTGCATTTCTCTTCTGTCCATTGTACGGAATGTAACCGTTATAATGCAAATACTTGTCTTTGAGTGTAAGTTTCCGGGCGGGATAGCCAACTTTCGGCAAGATCCGCTAGTGAGTGAACACGAATACGTGAGGCGTTCGATCCGGGCAGACCGGCTATGGAGCGCAGTTCAAACAAAACCGGGGTTCGGGGAAAAGGAAATGATGTTCTTAAAGCCATATGAAGTCTGACTCAAAAAAAGACCCTCCGGTAAAGGAAACAGGAACATTTCGTCTTATCCCGGAGAGACTGAGAACTCTATTAAAACAGGTTTACCCAATTACTGAAAGGATATGCAATTCTGTAAAAATAATCACTTGAATACCGTAAAACTGGTCATACAATACAGAATTAATCGGTTTCACGCCACACATCTGCACCTAGCAGACGCAGATTGGTTACTAGATGATCGTACCCACGATCGATAAACTCCACGCCTGTCACTTCGGTCACACCTTCACTGACGGTGAGACCTGCGATCACCAGGGCTGCACCTGCGCGAAGATCGGATGCTTTTACCTTGGCCGCATTCAATGCACTGCCTTCAATAATAGCTGAACGCCCTTCCACACGGATTTTTGCGCCCATGCGTACCAACTCAGGAACGTGCTTGAATCGATTGCTATATACAAAGTCGCTCAGGACACTCACACCCGTTGCCTGTGTCAACACACTGGTCATCGGGGACTGCAAATCCGTCGGAAAACCGGGATATACGAGTGCCTTAACGTCTACATGATTGTAGCTTGGTTTGCCAATGACACGAATACTTTCATCCAGTTCTTCAATGCCCACGCCCATCTCCAGTAACTTTGCCGTCAAAGCCTCCAGATGTTTGGGAATGACATTGTCAATCAGAACGTCGCCACGCGTCGCCGCCGCAGCGATCATATACGTACCTGCTTGTATACGGTCAGGAATGATGGAATGACGGCAACCCTTAAGCTCCGACACACCTTCAATACGGATCGTTTCGGTACCGGCACCTTTAATGCTGGCACCCATTGAGTTCAAAAGTGTTGCTACATCTATAATCTCAGGCTCTTTAGCCGCGTTTTCGATAATTGTAGAGCCTTTGGCACGAGTAGCCGCCAGCATGATGTTAATGGTTGCACCTACACTGCTTACATCAAGATAAATCTTTGCTCCGCGCAGCTCTTTGGCATGCAAATGAATGGAGCCATGTTCGTTCGTTACGGTTGCGCCAAGCGCTTCAAACCCTTTGATATGTTGATCAATCGGACGAGGCTCAAAGTTGCAGCCCCCGGGTAAACCAATGGTTGCTTCTTTAAAACGCCCAAGCAGTGCCCCCATCATATAATACGAAGCCCGAAGCTTCTTCACGGGACCATTCGGCATGGGAATGGATTTAATATCGGAAGGATCGATCTTCATCTGACTGCCTTCCCAGTGTACACGAGCTCCGAGTTCCTCCAAAATTTCTGCATAAACCGCCACGTCACTCAAAAGCGGCAGGTTGTCCAGCACGACTTCTGACTCGGCAAGCAATGCTGCAGGAATAAGCGCGATGGCGCTGTTCTTGGCGCCGCTTATAGTTACAGTTCCCTGTAACGGACGTCCGCCACTAATCATCAATTTTTCCATAAAGCTTAATGTCCCCCTACGTGTTTTGCAGCCGGTTAACGGCAATACGTGCTGTTGGCTTTCGATGTAGAAATAAGGCGTGAAAATGGAAAGACACCGGCTAGGCGGTGTTCTTTCCACTTACACTGTATGGAACTGGTAAAGAAAAATTACGCTTTGTTGTTGGAACCAAACTCGCGAATTTTACCTTTAACGGTTTCTTTGATTGCATCACGGCCTGGTACGATGAATGTACGTGGATCGTAAGCATCTGGTTTAGCTGCAAGCACTTCGCGAACCACTTTGGAGAACGAAATTTGGTTCTCAGTGTTCACGTTGATTTTGGAAGTTCCCAGAGAAATCGCTTTGTCGATATCATGTTTAGGGATACCTGTACCACCATGCAATACCAATGGAACGTTAACTGCATCGCGAACTTCTTCCATTTCTTTGAAGCCCAAGTTAGGCTCGCCATGGTAAGGACCATGTACGGAACCAAGAGCTGGAGCCAATGTGTCGATACCTGTTTCTTTAACGATACGTACACACTCGTTCAGGTCAGCGTACATGATACCACCGATAACGTCGTCTTCTTGTCCACCAACAGTACCTACTTCGGCTTCTACAGAAACGCCTTTAGCGTGTGCATATTCAACAACTTTTTTAGTCATTTCGATGTTTTCATCGATGGAGTGGTGGGAACCGTCGATCATTACGGATGTAAATCCAGCATCGATCGCTTCTTTACACTTATCAAAGCTGGAACCGTGATCCAGGTGAATAGCAACTGGAACAGTGATTTTCATGTCGTGAATGAGTCCTTCTACCATTTTAACTACTGTGTAGAAACCGCTCATGTGACGCGCTGCGCCTTCGGATACGCCCAAGATTACTGGGGATTTCTCTTCTTCAGCAGCAGCAAGAATCGCTTGAGTCCACTCAAGGTTATTGATGTTGTATTGACCAACTGCATATTTTCCTTCGAGTGCTTTGTTCAACATGTCTGTCATAGATACTAATGGCATGGTTTCAATCCTCCTAGGGGTGTTGGGTTGTGTCTATGGTTTTTAGCCGAAATCACATACGGGCTTATTATACCACATCCCATGTCAAATACTAAACAAGCATTTGCAAAAATGCTGTGCTTTGCAGCACAGTTTTCATAGACACAGCATGACGACGTCCCCATTTCCAATATTCCCCGGATGCTTGACCGAAATACCCTGCATACCCACCCGTTAACTCTCACAGCTTCACACGCAAAAAAATCCTGTATCTACAGGATTCAGCTGCACTTATTCGCGGTATCATTTCGAAGCTGCATATTGACTGCCACACGCATTTCATCGATATCAAACGGTTTCGTAAAGTGCATGAGCGCTCCAAGATCCGTAGCTTCTTTGATCATGTCCAGTTCACCATAGGCCGTCATCATGATGACTTTGATATCCGGATCAATTTCCTTAATATGTTTCAGAATTTCCAGGCCATCCATGCCAGGAATCTTCATATCAAGCAGCACAAGATCAGGTTTGTCATTATTTACTATCTCCAGGGCGATCTTCCCATTAGGCGCTTGGAACGTATTATATCCTTCGCTGCTGAACACTTCCATTAACAGGATTCGAATACCGTTTTGATCATCAACAATCAACACTTTTTTATTTTCCACTGAGTAACCTCCTAGAATTAGGAAAGCATGTACGTCTGAATCTGGATAACAATCCCATAGTCGTCATGATAAGTATTCTACCTTACCCATTGAAATCCTGCTTACATCCCAAAATGCCAAAAACCATTTTCGCTTAACTTTACCCACTAAAAAAGGATGCCCCCGGCACCCTTATCGGCTGCCAAGAACATCCATTTATTTATAACTTAATGATAATACTTATTTTCCAGCGCTCTCCAGAGAAGCTTTTACAAACTCACGGAACAACGGCTGCGGACGGTTCGGACGGGAAGTGAATTCCGGGTGGAATTGTACTGCCAAGAACCATGGGTGTCCTGGAAGCTCCACGATCTCAACCAGACGTCCATCCGGGGATGTACCCGAGATAACCAAACCGGCTTTTTCAATTGCTTCACGGTATTCATTGTTGAACTCGTACCGGTGACGGTGTCTCTCATAGACCAGTTCATCATCATAACAAGACATTGCCAGGGAACCTTCCTGAAGCTTACAAGGATACAGACCCAGACGCATTGTACCACCCAGGTTTTCAATATCTTTTTGTTCAGGCAACAGGTCGATTACCGGGAACTCTGTAGCTGGATTAATCTCGGAGCTGTTCGCTCCAGTCAAACCAACGATGGAACGTGCATACTCAATAACGGAAACCTGCATACCCAAGCAAATACCGAAGAACGGAATTTGTTTCTCACGGGCATAACGAATCGCCGATACTTTACCTTCAATACCCCGATCACCAAATCCGCCTGGTACGAGGATTCCGCCTACGCCGTTCAGCAGATCGCCCACATTCTCATCCGTGATATCTTCGGAATGAATCCAGCGGATCTTCACATCAGCATTGGATGCAAATCCTGCATGAGACAAGGATTCAACAACACTCAAATAAGCATCATGCAAAGCTACATATTTACCTACAATGGCAATCTCCACTGTATGCTTCAGCTTGTTGATACGGTCAACCAGCCCTTCCCACTCGCTCATATCCGGTGCAGGAGTAGTCAGCTTGAGGTGGTTTACCACGATCTCATCCAAACCTTCTTCACGCAGGTTCAAAGGCACTTGATACAATGTGTCTGCATCACGGCATTCCACCACGGCATTTTCATCAATGTCACAGAAGAGAGCGATTTTAGCTTTCATGTCTTTGGACAACTCATACTCTGTACGACATACAATGACGTTCGGTTGAATTCCGATACTGCGCAATTCCTTCACACTGTGCTGCGTTGGTTTAGTTTTCACTTCGCCGGCAGCCTTAATGTAAGGAATAAGTGTTACATGGATGTACATGACGTTGTCACGACCTACATCACTCTTGATTTGACGAATAGCTTCCAGGAACGGCAAGCTCTCGATGTCACCCACCGTACCGCCGATCTCCGTAATAACAACATCCGAACCCGCTTCACGTCCTGCGCGGAATACGCGCTCTTTGATCTCGTTCGTAATGTGTGGAATGACTTGTACCGTTCCGCCCAGATATTCCCCGCGCCGCTCTTTGCTGATGACGGAGGAGTATACTTTACCAGTCGTGACGTTGCTGTTTTTGGAGAGGTTGATGTCAATAAAACGTTCGTAGTGGCCAAGGTCAAGATCCGTTTCCGCGCCATCATCCGTTACAAAAACCTCACCATGCTGATAAGGACTCATTGTTCCCGGGTCGATATTGATGTATGGATCAAATTTTTGAATGGTTACCTTCAACCCTCTGTTTTTCAGCAATCTGCCCAGCGAGGCAGCCGTTATCCCTTTGCCCAGGGAGGACACAACTCCGCCCGTCACGAAAATATACTTTGTCACTATTATTACCCTCCTAATATAAGTACAGAAATTCAGGCGATATATGGTATTATCGTAACCCGTTTCCCAGGTAATCATCGTTAAAAAGAGCAATGGCAGAAATTCCCTGCATCTGCGAACTGCTCTTTCATGCGAAGACCGTGTGTAAACAACGTTGTTCTACAGCGTAGAATGGTGCAAACCTTCCGGAAGCCAACTACCGTGCCTGTCCCTAAATAGATATCATTGCATCGATCCATTTGGTGTTTTGGATATACAAAAATAGACCACGGATTGTTGGCCGGGAGCATGCGGAATTCAAATCATTTTGCAAAATTCTGCCTCTAAAAATACAAAAAAAGTACTCCCGCAGGACGGGGCACTTTTTATAAAAAACATAAATATTTTGTCGCTCATTCATAAGCCCATGCAATAGTTTACCCGTTACCCCGTCTGCTGTCAAGGCTGACTATGCGGGGAAAACGGGTAAACTATCGACATCAAAAATGACTGCTACTTATCGGAATCGTCGTCAAATTCACCCTCGTCTTCGGACTCTTCTTCATCGTCTTCATCGAGGTCTTCCTCTTCCAAATCGTCATCTTCAACTAGAACTTCTTCATCGCCATCTTCTTCGTCAAAGATGTCGTCTTCGTCATCATCATCGTCATCATCATCTTCGTCCTGATCATCGTCAGAATTATCAAAGTCTTCGTCGCTGTTATAGCTGTCTTCCTCTTCCCCGAAGTCCTCATCTTCCAGATCATCGTCTTCATCGTTGATGATGCGCGGACGCTTCGCACCCGTCATGGTATCTTCCGATCCAGCTACCGGATACCAGCGCTTCAAGCCCCACAGACTTGTACCGACGCAAGCAAAACGGCCATCGATATTAATCTCGGTATATAGCTGGGCGATAAACTCGTTGATTTCTTCATCAGTCATTCCGCGCTGTTTAGCTACCTCATTCATCAAATCACGGTAGTAATACGGCGTATTGGCCGCTTTCAGCACCATAAAGGCGAGGTCCACCAAAGGAATCTCTCTGACCTTTTCTTTATCAATTTTCAAATTGAGCGAGGTACTCACTGACAGACACTTCCTCTCACACAAAATTCACTTTATATCCCTACGAACTGGAACGTTACGTATAACATATCCATTAACAAACCTAAGTAAAACCTATTTAGCCTCAAAAAGCAAGTTTTTATGTATGGATGTCTCATAATTCCAAGAAGCAACTCCAAACGAGCAATGTACAGATCCGTAAGAGACATCTAACTCGCGGGCATATCGTCCTTTGTGCAAAAAAAGCATCATCATATAAAAAAGACGGAGTCCCCTCCGCCTTCTGACTGTATACCCTTGAAGGATCGCTCCTCACCAGGGTCCCCGCAAGAGCCCTCTAGCCCTCCATCCATCATATGTCCCTGCGCCCGTTTTGACACGAAGAGAATGTGTTTTTGTAAAAAAAGGGCAGGTTCCCCATGCGGCGGGATCAATGCATTCATAGAATACCTCAGCATGTTCATCCCGAAGGGGGCTGCCCATTATGGACTATACTGGTTTTCTACATCAATTGGTTGAAGGAATGCAACGTCCCGAACCAGAACAGGGGCGGCGGTACTTGATCCGGTTCGCCAAACCGAAGCAATATGAAGCCTGCCTCGTGGAACTGTCGCGGATGAGGAATGAATTTACGGATCTTGGTATGGTACGCTCCTCCCGGCTGGCGCGCTCCATTATCGCCCCGGTGCATGACCCAGAAGAATTATCTCGCTACAGCGATGAGATTACGGTAGAAGAAGATGTATCCATCTCACTGCATGCCACCGCGCTTCACAGTAAACCGAGCAGTGCTCAAGGCATACCTTGGGGCGTTAAACAGATTCATGCTCCCAAAGTATGGTCCGTATCCACAGGACATCGAATCAAAATCGGCGTGATCGACACAGGTGCCGATTATCAACACCCCGATCTTCGCTATTCGCTGGCACGCGGAATCAATCTGTTAAACCGCAGTCTGCTTCCTCATGATGATAACGGTCATGGCACTCATATTGCCGGAACCATTGCCGCTGCCAATAGTACGGCAGGTATGATTGGCGTAGCTCCTCGCTCCCTGATCTATCCGGTGAAGGCATTCGACCATAATGGTTCGGCTTTCGTGTCAGACATTGTGCTTGGCATCGATTGGTGTGTTCGCAATCGGGTCGATATTATCAATATGAGCTTTGGCATGAAAACGCGTAGCAAAGCATTGCTTGATGTCGTGAACCGTGCCTATCAGGCCGGGATTGTCATAGTTGCATCGTCAGGAAATGACGGCAAACGCCGCAGCATTGATTATCCGGCACGTTATCCGCAAACGATATCGGTTGGGGCAACTGACAAAAACCGGCGTATTGCCTCGTTCAGTAACCGAGGTGCATACGTCGATGTATATGCGCCAGGGGACAAAATTGTTTCATCCTGGGTGCACGGCAAGCACCATGAGATGAGCGGCACCTCCATGGCGACATCGCACGTCAGTGGCGCCATAGCGCTCTTGCTTGCAAAGCATCCCGGCCTGTCGCCAGCCGAGATCAAAACGCTCGTGAAGCGCGCAACCGTTCCGCTGCGCGCACGCAAGACCACCACCGCGAAGAGCAAAATACGCGGTGGCGAGATTGACGCCCTCAAGCTAATGCAGGAGGGCGGAGGGTAAAGTGCGCCACCTGCCGGGGGAGCCGTTCCGTGAAGCATCGCTAAGCGCAGCACTGCTGCGCGGTGTGATGCTTCACGGTGGTTGCCCACGGCGGCAGGCGGCGCTGTCTCTAGGTGCCTCGGGGCCGTATGAACTCGGCCGCGGGCACAGCAAAAAAGTCTCCATGTCCACGCTGCATTGCAAGCGTGGTGCATGGAGACTTTTTGTCAAAGCCACAGGGCGGTTGCACACCGCCAGGGCTTGAATTACATTTTGTCCGGTGCGGATACGCCCACCAGACGAAGCGCTGTTGCGATGACGGTGCGTACAGCACCGATCAGCGCCAGACGCGCCTGGGTTTGTCCCGCGTCTTCCGTAATGACGCGCTCTGCACGATAGTAACTGTGGAACAGGGATGCCAGTTCATATACATAACGAACAATACGATGCGGCGCATATCCCGTAGCGGCAGTCGCGATTTCTTCAGGCAGTTCACCCATTTTGCGAAGAAGGTCATATTCATGTTCCGTGGTCAGCTTCGAAAAGTCGATCTGTGACAATGGCAACAGTTCAATGCCTTGTTCTTCTGCCTGACGGTATACGCTACATACCCGAGCGTGAGCGTATTGTACATAGAATACAGGGTTTTCATTGGACGTCGAAATCGCAAGGTCCATGTCGAAGTCCAGATGAGAATCCATGCTGCGCATGGTAAAGAAGTAACGAATGGCGTCAATGCCTACTTCGTCCATCAGATCCTCCATCGTTACCGCCTTGCCGGTACGCTTGGACATTTTCACTTTCTCGCCGTTCTGGAACAAGCTCACCATCTGTGCAATCAGCACGACCAATTTCTCAGGATCGTTGCCCAGTGCTTGCATGGCCGCTTTCATCCGTGGAATGTAACCATGGTGGTCTGCTCCCCAGATGTTAATCATCGTGTCGTATCCACGCGCATATTTATCACGGTGATAAGCAATATCCGGCGTCAGGTACGTGTACGTTCCATCGTTCTTAATCAATACACGCTCTTTATCGTCACCATACTGCATCGTTTTCAACCAAGTTGCTCCGTCTTGCTCATAGATTTCATTACGATCACGCAATTCGTCAAGTACACGCAACACTTCTCCGTTATCATACAGTGAAGTTTCGCTGAACCAGATGTCGAAATTGACACGGAAGCGATTCAAGTCACGTTTGATCTTGTCCAGTTCTTTCTCCAAACCGAAGTCGCGGAAGTAAGCTGCACGGTCACCTGGATGCATGGACAGCAAAGAATCGCCTTTCTCAGCCACTAGCTCCTTGGCAAACCCTTTGATATCCTCCCCGTGATAACCGTCTTCCGGCATCTCTGCGTCTTGGCCCAGTTCTTGCAAATAGCGAGCTTCAATGGAACGAGACAGATTAAATACCTGATTACCCGCGTCATTAATGTAGTATTCACGTGTTACATCATATCCGGCATAGTCGAGGATGTTGCAAAGCGCATCACCCACAGCCGCTCCACGCGCATGGCCCAGATGCAGACTGCCTGTCGGGTTGGCACTGACAAACTCCATCTCGACCTTGCGCCCTTCACCAACATTGATTCTTCCATAATTTTCACCCTGCTCATGCACAAGCCCTAGCACAGGATAGAGATAACTCTTGTCCAACTTAAAGTTAATGAATCCCGGTCCAGCAATTTCCGCTTTCTCGATTCCAGCTTCAGCCAGGTTGAGATTGGCAATAATCTCTTCTGCAATCTGGCGTGGATTGCGCTTGGCAATCTTGGTCAGTTGCATAGCGGCATTGGTCGCCAAATCGCCGTGTGTTTTCTCGCGTGGTACTTCAAGGGTGATGGTTGGTAGATCCTCCTGCGCAACAATGCCAGCAGTCACAATGGCATTGCCGATGGCTGTACTTACCCGTTCGTTAATCGTATCTAATGGATTACGTGTCATGAAATTGGTTCCTCCTGTATATGCAAACTAATCGCGAAATGTCCGGATTCTTCGTCAAAGCGGTAAAAGTCGTAGCTCCACGCTGCGCGTGCGCTCAATCCCTGAATGGAAAGTTCCAGCTCCTGTGTATGCGTAGACAAGGCAAACGACATATACGGCGAGCGGTAAAAACCAGGGAGCTTGCGGTTTAACTCAAATGTTTGCTCCGATTCCACCTCACCGTGACGTATAATCTTGATGGATTGTCCGCCTAGCTTCAATGTTGTTCGGGTAATTCCGCCCTCGGGGCCAGCCTGTGGCTCTTCATAACGAACATAGAGCACAGATCCCTTCAATACGGCTTCACCCTGCATTTCCTGCAGTACATCTTCACCTTCATAACGGCTGTGCAGCCGGATCTGAACCGGTCGCATGTTCGACATGAATGTTAACCTCCATTATATTCGAGGCGACGCAAAATCAGGCACGGCCGGTGAGAACAGCCCTTCCTGTATTGTTGTGCCGCTATACGCGCTCATATTCCCGGATAGCTCGCTATCCTACACTCTACTGTATAACTATATCCAGTTCACCCGCTCAATTCAAATCCAAATTCAGAGTTTTTGCCCATCGGCACCAAAAAAAGCAGAGCTACACCTGTAAAGTGCAGCTCTGCCTTGCTTCATTAATAAAGAAATACATTCTGGATCAGGTCCATCGCGGCTCATATGGAAACGGACAGGTCGACTCTACCAGCTTGGCGCGCACCTGTACGAGACAACCACAATAACGGCAGGTTGTACCGTATTGTAACCCTGGACAATTAGAGCAGGTGGATAACCGACGATCATATTCAGCATCATCAACGGCCGGACGTGAGCGTGAGGCCAGCTCCACGAGCCGGTCCATCTTGGCTTCACTAATCTTCACATCATATTGATCATTACATCCCTTGCATGGTTCCCGTTTCCCAGCACTTCTACTCTGCACAGATGAATCCATCTGATTATCCCTTTATAGCGACCACACCAACCGAGGCCGGAGGCAGTACAAAACGCATTTTGTTATTTTCGAGTGTAATACCCTTCCATTCCGCAGGTTGAACCTGATCCGGCTGTTCAAATGTGTTGAATGCACTATAATCTGATTGATGCAGAATTCTTCCCGATACAGCAGAAGCGTCCGTTGATTCAATCTGACAAACCACTTCAAGCTCATCCGTATGACTAAGGTTACACGCCGTCACATGAATAACGCCTTCATTGCTGCGAGAAGCCGACAAACTCAGTTGAGGAATGGTCTCTTCTCCGAAAGTGTATCCAGGGCTCTCGTAATTCAGTTCCAACCTCTGCGCGTCCATGTGCACCTGATACATATCAAACACATGATATGTAGGCGTAAGCAGCATCTTCTCTCCTTCTGTCAAAACCAACGCCTGGAGAACATTGACGATCTGCGCAAGATTGGCCATATGCACTCTTTTATTATGTTGGTTAAAAATATTCAGATTGATCCCGGCAAGTACGGCATCACGCATCGTATTTTGTTGATACAGGAACCCTGGATTCGTACCTGGCTCAACGTTATACCACGTTCCCCACTCATCCACGATAATACCAACTCTGCCCTCAGGATCATATTTGTCCATAATCTCGGAGTGCTTCACAAGTAACTCTTCCATATATAGCGTCTTTTTCAAGGTGGTGAACCATTCAGCTTCTCCGAAACCTGTAGCCTGGCCTTTATCTGCCCACTCACCTGTTGGAATGGTATAATAATGCAGGCTGATTCCATCCATAAAACGACCGGCTTCCCGCATTAACACCTCCATCCAGTGATAGTTGTTGTCATTGGGCCCGCAGGCGATTTTATAAATTTCATTTCCAGAATAATTGCGTACATATGTAGCATAACGACGATATTCATCTGCGTAGTATTCCGGACGCATATTACCGCCGCAACCCCAGTTCTCGTTCCCCACACCAAAGTATTTCAGCTTCCATGGCTCTTCTCGGCCGTTGCTCTTCCGCCAGTTCGCCATCGGTGATTCCCCATCAAACGTGATGTACTCCACCCATTCCTGCATCTCCTGCACTGTACCGCTCCCCAGATTGCCACTTATATATGGCTGCGTATCAAGTAGCTCACATAGTCTCAAGAATTCATGGGTACCAAAATGATTGTTCTCTTCTACCCCGCCCCAGTGCGTATTGATCATCCGGGCGCGCTCACTTTTTGGACCTACACCATCTTTCCAGTGATATTCGTCGGCAAAACAACCTCCAGGCCAACGAAGTACGGGAATATGGAGTTTTTGCAGTGCAGTAAGCACATCATTTCGGATACCTTCCGTATTGGGGATAGGAGAGTCCTCTCCCACCCAAATGCCTTCATAGATACAGCGTCCCAGATGCTCTGAGAAATGACCGTATATATTGCGATTTATTAATCCTTGTTCTGAATTCGCCTTTAGAATAACATCAACCATTATTTCAACCTCCTCAAAAGTATTGTTACCGCTTACAATAACGTGTTTCCGAACAGGATTCAACCGTTTTTATTTAAACAAAAACAAGCCCATTCCAGCTTCATTCGTCCGGAAAAGGCTTGTTTGTATGCTCTGGCCTCATCAGGCCAAATTAGTTAAGATTTATACTCTTTTAGATTGAAATCGCCTTAAAATTATTCCATGGCATGACGCCATTTACTCGTTTTCAGCGGGCAACAACATTTTTTGCTTCCATGTTGTTCCACCATCTGTCGTCTCATAAATCGCAGGTGAATTGTCGCTTGTTACGACGAGCCAACCTATTTTGGCAGAAGGAAACGAAATGCGAGAGCTATAACCTGGATCTTTCAGGTCAATATTTTTCCACGTGGAACCTGCATCATAAGAACGCCCAATCCCCACTTTGCCTGCTGCAGGTGATCCTGCAGAGAGATAGGCCGTCTGATTACCGATCAACGACATGTTCCCTGGGTGACCCCCTGGGTCTGCGGGGCCTTTTCCATTCCCTGTGCTGCTTGCACCTGGAGCCGGGCCACCACCTGCTGTCGATTGAGCAAAGACCTGTCTCCAATTCTTGCCCTCATTTCCGCTCGCGTAGAGGGAATACGACTGCTGGGACATCCCTGCGTCGCCATACAGAAGAGCCCATACCTGGTTACCACTTGCGTATAAATCTCCACCGCTCCAAGTTGTTGAGGCTACCTTCAGCGATTGCGTCCAGTTCTTACCGCCGTTACTTGTCTGCATGATACGGTAACCCGCACCAGGAGCCACTATAATGGCATAACCTTGCTTCTCTGTCGTGAACACAGCTCCGCGTGTATTGGCTGGTGTGGAGATTCGATTCCATGTTTCACCGCCATCCTTCGTCAAATAAGCTCCGTTATAGGTGTATCCAAAGCCTTCGTTTTTATTGCGAAAATCAATACGTTTAAATTGTACCCCTTTAGTATCCATCCGTGTCCAGTGCGCGCCACCATCCGTTGAGCGGATGAGATATGTCGTTGGAGTATCCTTTACCTGTGCCAAAGCAAATCCATTCACATTATTCGGGAAATCAAGTTGTGTGAACTGCCATTGGCCTGTATAGATGGACTGCCAAGTACAACCTGAATTCGATGTACCAATGAGGAATCCCTCACCAGCGGCCCGTCCGGTTGTACTGTTTAGAAAATCGATATCCGTAAATTGCAGTCGTTGGTCTTCCACACCACTGCCTTTTTTCAACGTAGCTGTTAATCCGTAATCTCCACTTCCACATGTTGGGGAGGATGCAGCATTAGCGCCGGGTAGAGTATGTACCGGTCCCAGTCCCCAAGCCAATGTTACCGATAGTGCGAGTGCGCCAATCCGTTTCCATGTCGTTCTGCTCTTTGTTGTCATTGTGACACCTCCTTCTATGTTTTTACCCCATTTCGCAGGATTTAACGTAACAATTTGTTTATCGCGCATGACATTATTGCAATAAAAAAAACCACTCATGCCCACATTTTTTATCTCATGGGCATGAGTGGTTCATCATTAATCTCTGATAAGAGCTGAATTAAATGGGATATGCCTTAAAAGCAATGATCACAAAAGTGATACTTAAAATAAGACACAGGACAAAATGCAGTTTATTGTATTTAAGTGTCTTGATACTAAAGGCAGCATATAACATGGTGAGATTAGCCAGTATGAACGTTAAATTGATGAACAAAGTCATTGTTATTATAAGATTGATGGTAAATATCATAAGTACCGCTATGAACCATTTGGGATACATGCTCAATTGAGCCCGGATTGCATGCATAACAAAAACCCCTTTCCTCTATTTCCATATTATACATAAATATTAAGATAGAGTCATCCCAAATACGTGTTTTCGCTTAACACCCGGACGGAATCATATAAACACAAATGGTAGAGAGACGGGAACGTACGTGCTATAATTAATATTATGGACTTTGAATTGCAAGCGAAAACCCACCTCATAGGGTCAGAAGCCTGACGTGGGTTTCGCTTGAATATCCATATTTAATTCTTGCACGCCGGGGCAATCCACAGTCTTTCGCGGTCCTAAGAGTCTTTACCGTTGGCGCGGTGAAGGCTCTTTTTTAGTATATGGTCGAACCCAATCACCCTATACTTCACGAATGAGATCAGGAGGCAATCACAAAAAAACGCCCTCTCCTACGCAGGCTTCAACCTGACGCAGACAGAGGACGCTGTTATTTTGCGATTACTTCACGAATCCAAGCAGCATTTCACGGATCATCTTCGCAGCCACAATTTGTGTCTGTTCTGTAGGATCGTAAATCGGCGCTACTTCAACCAGGTCACAACCAACCACATTTACATCTGATCCTGCGATCATGTGAATCGCTTCAAGCAGTTCCTTGGACGTAATACCGCCCGCTTCTGCCGTTCCTGTACCCGGAGCCGCAGATGGATCAAGTACATCGATATCGATTGTAACGTACACCGGACGGTTACCCATTTTCGGAAGAGCTTCCTTCATCGGAGCTGCCACTTCAAACGGATAGAAGTTGATGTTCTCCCGTCCGAATTGGAACTCTTCACGGGAGCCGGAACGAATCCCGAACTGATAAATATTTTTGCCACCCATCAGTTCAGCTGCTTTACGCACTGGCGTTGAGTGAGACAATGGCTCGCCTTCATAGTTTTCACGAAGGTCGGCATGTGCATCAATATGGATCAGGATAAGGTCGGGATATTTTTTGTACATTTGCTGAATGACAGGCCAAGTGACGAGGTGTTCCCCGCCGAGACCAATCGGGAATTTATCGTCAGCCAGCAGGCCACCGATGTATTCTCCAATGACTTCGAGACTGCGTCCTGCGTTACCGAAAGGCAAAAGCAGATCCCCAGCGTCAAAGTAAGTCATATCCACAATGCTTTTATCCAGGTAAGGGCTGTACTCTTCAAGTCCAACCGACGCCTGACGGATATGAGAAGGACCAAAACGGGACCCTGGACGGAAGCTGACGGTGTAATCCATCGGCATACCATAAATGACCGCTTTGGAGTTCTCATAATCCTCTGAACTGCAAATAAACACGTTACCTGAATAAGCTTGATCCAATTTCATCTAATTATTCCTCCTTATTTCGTAAGGTCTTCCACGAATTTAGGAAGAACGAACGCCGCTTTGTGCAGACGTGGAGAGTAATATTTCGTATCCATCTCTGGAATCTGCGTCTCGTCCACCTCGAGCGGATTATGTTTTTTGCTACCCATTGTAAAAGTCCACAGACCACTTGGATACGTAGGGATATTACAGCCGTACACATGTACGATCGGGAAGATTTCTTTAACGTCTTTGTTTACCTTTTGGATCAGATCCGCTTTAAACCACGGGTTGTCCGTTTGAGCAACGAAGATCCCGTCTTCTCTCAGCGCTTCATAGATACCTTGGTAGAAACCGCGTTCAAACAGCGGAGCAGCCGGACCTACAGGCTCTGTGGAGTCAACGATGATTACATCGTATTCATTTTTATGCTCTATAATATGCATGTAGCCGTCGTTCACCAGCACTTCAACGTTAGGCTCGTCCAACTTACCGGCGATTTCAGGCAGATACTTTTTGGAATATTCAATCACTTTCCCATCGATTTCGACGAGAACTGCTTTTTCTACAGCAGCATGCTTAATGACTTCACGGATAACTCCGCCGTCACCGCCACCGACAACCAGCACCTTTTTCGGGTTCGGATGTGTATTCAGCGCAGGGTGAGCCGCCATTTCGTGATAAACAAACTCGTCTTTCACCGTCGTCATCACCATGCCGTCAAGCAGCAACATATTGCCGAATTCTTCGGTCTCTACCATAGCCAGATCTTGAAAATCCGTCTTTTCGCTTACATAGGTCTGTTTAATCTTCGCGGTGATTCCGAATGCGGGGGTCTGTTTCTCCGTAAACCACAATTCCATAATCTCTACCTTCTTTCCGTAAAGTTTATATAGATTATATTGACCAGAGCGTACATAGCGTCTGACTAATCAAAGAATCCAAGCGCTGACAATGGGTACTGTTCGACCTTCCTTGCCTATTGTATGTTGTGCCGAACTGTTACTTTTCATTACCCTTTTGCATTATACGCGATTGACGTTTATACTGCAAAACGGTTTTTTTCTGCAAAAAAGCTATATTTTAAACCGTTGAACGGGCGAATTGAATATCCGTGTCACTGAATTCCCATACTGGAAAGAAAAGAAAGGAGCCCGTTCCATGACCCAATCAAGCCAAAAGACCCGCAAACGCGGGTTCCGCACATGGAAAGTCATCAAAAGCCTAGCTTTGCTCGCTATTCTCGGCCTAATCGCCACGGCAGCAGCATTGGTCTATCTATACGCCACCAGCCTGCCACTGGCCGACTCCGACCGCAATTCCAGGCTGCTGGACAGCCAGGGGGAAGTCATTGCCACTTTCTCGGCAGGCGGCAAAGACTCGGTACCCGTACAGTTGGGAGATATTTCACCTGATTTGGTTAACGCTACACTTGCTGTAGAGGACCGCAAGTTCTATGATCATATCGGCTTCGACATCCGAGGGATGGGACGGGCTGTACTCGTCAACCTGGAACATATGCAGATGTCCCAAGGAGCAAGCACACTGACCCAACAGCTCGCACGCAACTTGTATTTATCTCATGAAAAGACATGGACCCGCAAAGCCAAGGAAGCCATGTACACGGCACAATTGGAGATGAAATACAGCAAGGATGAAATTCTGCAGATGTACCTGAACGAAATTTATTACGGTCACGGCGCCTACGGGATCGAAGCAGCCTCACGGATGTATTTTGGCAAATCCGCCAAACAGTTGACGCTTGCCGAAAGTGCCATGCTTGCAGGGATTCCAAAGGGGCCGACCTACTATTCTCCATATAATCATATGAAGAACGCCAAAGACCGACAGAAGGTTGTATTGAATGCCATGGCTGACGTCGGCAAAATTACGCAAGCGGAAGCAGACAAGGCTTATGAGGAAATGCTTTCGTTTAAACCGGAAAGTGAACGCAAAACTGTGGAAAGTGCACCTTATTTCCGCGATTATATCCGTAATCTGGCCATCAAGGAGTTGGGAATCAGCGAAGCGATGCTGGATCATGGAGGATTGAATATATACACCACGCTGGATTTGCGTGTGCAAAAAGCGGCGGAAGACGCCGTAGCCAAAGGTATGGACGCCAAAAGCGAGCTCGAAACCGCGCTGGTATCAATCGATCCCCGAACCGGTTATATCAAAGCGATGGTGGGCGGCAAAAACTACCGCACCAATCAGATTAACCATGTACTGGCGACTACACGCCAGCCGGGATCTGCTTTTAAACCAATTATGTATCTGGCTGCCCTGGAATCGAAACAGCTCACCAGTGCGTCCATGTTTAAAAGCGAGCCGACCCTGTTTCATTATGACAATGATCGCAAGACCTATAAGCCTGGTAACTTCGGAGACAAGTATTTAGGTGAGATTGATCTGAGACAGGCTATCGCCGCTTCGGACAACATCTACGCGGTAAATACGATTATGCAGATTGGACCTGAACAAGTGGTGAAAATGGCCAAAAACCTAGGGATTACGAGCAACATGAGCCCGGTACCTTCCCTTGCACTTGGCACCTCACCCGTTAGTCCACTGGAGATGGCTTCAGCATTCTCCGCTATCGCCGCAGGTGGGCAAAGAACACCTCCTGTAGCCATTCTGCAAGTGACGGATGCCGCAGGACGAGTCATCTATGAAGCACCTCAGACCAAGGCCGAGAGGGTTGTTGAACCGGCTGCCGCTTATGTATTAACACGGTTGATGGAAAGTGTGTTCGAAAATGGTGGAACGGGTAATCGAGTATCAGCAACCATTAAGCGACCTGTCGCCGGCAAAACGGGGACAACCAATACGGATGCTTGGCTAGTCGGTTTTACTCCAGAGCTCTCAACGGCTGTCTGGGTCGGTTACGATCAAGGCAAAGCCATTTCCACATCTGACGGGCGTCGGGCGGCACCCATGTTCGCCCAGTTTACGGAACAGGCCCTCGCCAGTGTTCCACCGAAGATTTTCACCGTACCGGATAATGTCGTCAGTGTATATATCGATCCCGAATCCGGCAAACTGGCTGGCAATGGCTGCGCCGAGAAACGGCTGGAAGTTTTTATTGATGGCACGGAACCGACCGAGGTCTGTCGCAGCGCTTCAGACGACTCGGGTTCAGAGAATGATAAAGATAGTCGCGAAGTGCAAAACCAGCAGGGAATACAGGAAGAGAAACATTCTTGGTGGAAGGATTTCAAACGCTGGTGGGTGGAGTAACCAAAGTGACGCAAATGCGTAATGACGTAATTGCGTCAGCTTCTATAAAATTTAATTTTAGCATAGAAGCAAAAACCCCGAACCGATCATCTCGGTTCCGGGGCTTTTGCTTCTTTTTTTTGAACAACTTTGAACATTCATTAATTAGGCGAGCGCTTCTTTCAATTCATCCGGAGAAGCGTTCCACCATTCTTCGTTATGCGTAGTCAATAACGTCTTGAGTGCCGCGCGATCCTCAGGACCAAGGTCATCCAGCATGAACCGGCGCTTCATGGCATAATCCATGCGGTTCACATGTTCGGCCAGCAGTTTCCATCCACGACGCGCTTCTGTATCAATCCACATCTCACACGCTGTTGCTCCACCATAGAACTGCCCCTGTTCATTACGGTCCACAGCTACCCATACCAGCCATACCTGGCGTCCATTGGGTACGTCCTCACGGTTGGTTGAGAACTTGATGTTGCGCTCCACTTTGCTCTTTGCATGCATCGCACCAATATCGATCTTGGCTTCTCCGTTATCAATAATAACTGGAGAAAGGTTGTTCAGATCTATGGAACCTGCACCGAAGCCTTTGTGTTTGCTCTTTGCACTAACGATATTCAAGGCAATCTGTTTTTTGCCGTTTTGCTCGTTTTGGTCCATGTTTATAGCCTCCAAGGGTTGATACAAATATTTTAACTAATAATCGCTCCAATGCAAACATATACATGCTGTAGATGCTTGTCAACGGGAGGTATTTAACGATGATTCCACGACGCGCCAAGAGCTGGCTCACCGCAATTATAGCCCTGTGTGTAGTTGCCGGGGGGATATGGCTTGGTCTGGGCTCCACACGTTCCATTCATTCTGACTTGCCTGCGCTCGCCCCGGAATCGGGCAAGCCTACGGCACCCGTCAAAACCCAAACATCTCCGGAAAGTATACAGACACCTACAGCTGAAGTGTTCAGCAACCGCGTAGTGGAATATCACATGGATGTGAAGCTGGTAGACGGGAATGTATTGCAAGGGACTCAGACGATAACCTGGACACATCCAGGTAAGAAAACCGTCAGCGAGCTTTATTTTCACATGTATCCCAATGCCTTCTCTTCTGCTGACACCACTTTTATGAAAGAATCCGGGGGGAAACTTCGCGGTGATGTCATGCCCACGAACGGTTATGGTTCTATGCATATTACAGAAATGAAAACAGAGGACGGGCTTTCTCTCTTGCATCGGATGCAATATGTGCAACCGGATGACGGAAACATGAAAGATACTACCCTCATTAAGGTACGGCTGCCCAAACCCGTTAAAGGCGGTGAAAGCATAACGCTTCACACCCAATTTGAGGTCAAGCTACCGAAGATTTTTGCCCGCATGGGAACGGCAGATCATTTTGTTATGGCAGGTCAATGGTTCCCTAAACTTAGCGTATATGAGCCAGTAGGCACACGAGGTCGGACGACCGAAGGCTGGAATCTGCATCAGTATCACGGCAATTCAGAGTTTTATGCCGATTTCGGTATCTATAGTGTGCGTATTCGGGTACCGGAAACATACAAAGTAGCTGCTACTGGATTCCCAACCCAACAAGCTGTTGTGAAGAACGGCGAAAAAGTATATCAGTTCTATGCCGATGATGTGCATGATTTTGCCTGGTCAGCCTCTCCTGATTTTGTTTATGCGGAAGAACCCTTCTCTGCTCCCAATGTGCCAGGCGTCCGAATCAAGCTGTATCTCGACCCTGCTCATGAGGACCTGAAGGAACGTTATTTCTACGCCGCCAAAGCAGCGCTATCCAATTATAGCAAGTGGTTTGGCCCTTATCCGTATTCCACACTGTCCATCGTTGTCCCGCCCAAATCGGGGAATGGCGCAGGGGGAATGGAATACCCTACCTTGGTCACCGCTTTCGGTGCGGATGATTCTACACCTGGTTACGATCTGGAACGCACGGTTGTGCACGAGATTGGGCATCAGTATTTTTACGGCATGGTCGCCAGTAATGAATTTGAGGAGGCTTGGCTGGACGAAGGGTTCACCTCCTATGCAGAAGACAAAGTGATGGAACAGGAATACGGACTTATCCCGAATCTGCCTGTACAATCAGGTCTCATTACTTCTCCGGCTTCTCTGACACAGGACTCCTGGAAGTTCGATTCCCAGAATCAATATGCCGCCAACGTATACACACGAGGCAAGCTTGTATTACTCGGGATAGAACAACAAGTTGGTGCCAAAACGATGGAGCGTATTCTCTCGACCTATGTAAAGAAATACCGTTTCAAACACCCTACTTCGTCTGATTTTCAAAAGGTCGTGGAGCAAGTAACCCGTTCCTCCTGGACCGATTATTTTAATCAATATGTATACGGTGACGGCATGGCTGACTTTGCAGTGGAGAAGATCACAATCAATCCTATCCTGAAAGACGGTCAAACGTTGTACGAGTCATCCATTACAGTCCAGAAAAAAGGCAGTGAATATAAGAAGGTGCCTGTTCGAATTATGTTCGAAGATGGGAAAACCATGATGAAAGAATGGGATGGCAGCGAGGAGCGCATTACCTACAAACTGACCTATACTTCCCCTGTTTCCTGGGCCATGACTGATCCGCTGTACACGATTGTGCTGGAGAACCATCATATGAACAATTTTCTGAAAGCCGGACTGGATGAGCCAACCAAATCCCGCTGGAGCATGAGTGCAACCAAACTTATAGAAGCCATATTCGGAAGTCTGTCATGGTGAGGTGGATACAGTGAAAGCGAAAATACGTGAAGGCTGGTTTCTCGTCCGTCAGCATATGTTCATTGCAGCACTCTTATTTCTCTATCAATTAGTATGGGGATACTTTCTTTATCGAATGGTTCAATCAGCTGTGGTTCCGCTACTCCTGCGTTATCCCGACCCTGATGCAGGGGAACTCAGTACAATTTTATTCAAAATGGAGAGCCAACTCGGCCTGACAATTAATCCAGAGGTCCATCGCTATTTATGGATTTTAGGGGCTATGCTGCTGCTACGGATGCTAATTAGCCCTCTCATTCAGGCAGGGCTGCTCTACTCGCTCCAGCATTATAATCATTCGGAAGAGCGCATTCCATTCATTCGCGGCATCAAAAATTTGTGGAAACCAATGCTTCTGCTCCACACTATTCGCACCCTATTGCTGCTGCTACCGGCTTATTGGATCGCACCAAAACTTTATTCCATCCTTATGGAAGGTTTTCATTCCCTCCATCTGCTCCTGCCTGGTATTCCCTATGTTGCTGGTTGGATTGTATACGGGTGGGTTATCCATCATGTCCTGCTGTACATGCAGTTTGGTATCTCGGCTCCTGATGGGGAAGGCGGAGCACGTGGTACGTTTCAAGCTCTATGGATTGCACTACGCCAGGTCATCACTCTAATTGGCATTGCCGTACTGCTGGGTGGCCTTCATCTCCTGGTCTTTGGCGCCTTCACTTCAGCTTCATGGTTACTAACGGGCTTAACTGGTCTTATACTACAACAGACGTATCCACTTGCCCGGTGCTTGCTGAGCTTATGGAAGATATGCGCCCATTTCCGGTTATGGCAGTCCAACTCGGTCAAGGATTAACGTGCACAGTTAAAAATGGTTACCATCTATATGTAAAGTTGTTTTCATCAAACACCTTTAAACAAGCAAACCTCGACCTTTCCCCGTCAAAGGTCGAGGTTTTTTTTGCTAATTTTGCTGTTAAACGTTGCCAAAGTGATATACCTCTGTTACAATAATCGCAGTGAGTTTTTAGTAACAACTTTGTAATCTTTACCTTCATATTTGTAACTACTTAAAATTTAATCGTCATTTCTTGATTTCGCAGGTGCATAACTAGCATAGCCAAATTCCTAGCACCTGGGAAGCGGGGGAACCAGTTATGGGTGAATTGATCTTGCAACAGAGGGATCATAGGGGACCTTCAACCGAATCCTTAAGCTAACCTCGCAGGCATTGGAAGGGGTATATCTCTTGTTTAAGAAGAAATTAACCGCAGCTGTACTCAGCATCACATTCGCATTATCGCTTGGAGCAGGCAGCGCATTCGCAGATTCAAAAATGGACCAAGTCATTGATTCAGCAATGGGAACTACATACAAAAGCGGAGGAACAACGCTTAACGGCTTTGACTGCTCTGGGTTCACAAGTTATGTATTCGACAAGCTGGGTATTGATCTGGCTCGCCAATCGAGCTCGCAATTCGACATGGGTGATTCAGTATCCCGTATGGAAATGAGACCAGGTGATCTGGTATTCTTCAATACAACGGGCAAAGGGGTCTCACACGTAGGGATCTTTGTAGGGGATGGAAAGTTTGCACACTCCTCTTCTTCCAAAGGAGTTACAATCAGTGCATTAAGCGAAAGCTACTGGGCTAACCGCTATGTTGGCGCTAAACGCATTATGAGCACGGACGCATATGAGACATTGGCCATCGACTAGGGACAAGCTGAGCAACGTCATGCTGTAACAATAAAACTACTGTAACGAAGCATAATAGAACCGTCTGGTACATTCTCCGCAGGAATGTATCCGGCGGTTTTTTTGTGCTTCGTTTCCTTTAACGTATTCGGGACAGCTATCAAACCTAACTTTAACTTTTTTTTAAAAAGCTAATTTTCGTTGCTTTGTCCGTGCTCTTATAATGTTTTTACCCATCCCACTATAATATAAACGAAATTACCGGAACTTTTGTTTCACTTTTTTTTCAAAAACGAGGACTTGCCAAATGAACGCCTCTTTTGTAGAGTGGAAACAAGCTTAGATATGGAATGACATATGTATATGGACAAATCAGAATCATTATAGCTTGTTCACAATGAGAGGAGCGTGCAGTTGTATGGATGAAGCCCCTGTGACGTTTCACGTTGTGCCCATGCAAGAAGAACATGCGGAGCTCATCTGCGATTGGCAGTATGACCCGCCTTATAATATTTATAGCTGGCTACCCTGGGAGCAGATGAAAGCACTCGAAGTAGAATTCGGCGATCCCCAGCTACGGAAGGAACAATATGTGGTGGTGCTGGGAGAGAATCAACAAATTTGCGGCTTCGCTCAATACTTCCCACTTGAAGGTGTCACCCGCATTGGGCTTGGCATGCATCCGGAACGATGTGGTCATGGTCAAGGAACGGCTTTTGTCTCCGCCATTGTGCAGGAAGCCATTCGCCGGAACCCTGCAAACGAAATCGATCTGGAAGTTCTGACCTGGAATGACCGGGCCATTCGCGTCTATCTCAAAGCCGGATTTGTTACGCAGGATACATACGAACGACAGACACCAAGCGGTTTGAAGCCCTTCTACTGTATGGTCTATGAAGGTCCACGCGGATAAAAAGAGCTTAAAATCACCCTAGAAAGTCCCCGGTTATGTGATTAGTTCAAAAAATTACCACAAAATGCTATGATGTCACTACAGGTTCCGTTATAATGATATGGATAGTTTCAAGTTAGATGATCTTTCATTCTGGAGGGGACATAAGGGATGCACAAATGGATCATGAGCGGGGTATTTTTTGCAGCGTGCGCTTTAGCTATTGTACTAATGTTTACGCTTCCAGGGAAAGAGGAAGTTGCAGAAGAAGCGAAACCGACGATGCCGCAAGTTACAATGGATGCAGGACAGGCTGAGGCACTGGTCAAAGCAAACTGTATTACCTGCCACGGTGATCAGCTTCAAGGGGGTATGGGCCCTAGTCTGCAGAAGATTGGTAGCCAGGACGATGTGGAGAAGATTTATACCACGATTGTCAAAGGTAAAAGTGGCGGTATGCCTTCGTTCAAAGACAAGCTGAAGGATGAAGAAATCGCGAATATTGCGATGTGGCTGGCGGAGAAGAAGTAATCGAAGAAGTCTTTCAAGGCGATTAGTTTGTGGCGGTTCATGTATATTGAGTGTGGGTGGCCTTAGTCACCTCTTGCTCTTTATGCATGCTCTAAACCATGCTGACGCTAGACGCACAACGTAGGCAACCCGTATTCGTATTGCAGGGTTGCTGGATTTATCAATGGTTATACAGAGAAGAGGCTCTTACTCTCCCGTACAGGGAAGTAAGAGCCTCTTGCTCATTTCAGGGATGCTCCGATGATAATATCCACCATGCTGTGACTATCTAGATACATTAGCGTATCCTGCCTGCCCTCCGGCCTCTGATTCAGCTAAAGCAAGCATCGATTACTGGCTCTTTGCCTTCTGCTCGGCAAGGAAAGCCTGCACTTCACGTGCGGACGGCATCCCGGACTGGGCGCCGAGCTTCGTCACGGACAACGCGGCTGCGCCCATGGCGAAGCTTACCGCCGCGTCCAGCGTCTCTCCGCGCGCGAGGGCTACTGCCAGCGCGCCGTTGAAGCAATCGCCAGCGCCGGTCGTGTCGACGGCGCTTACGGCGTAGCCGAGCGCACGGCACGCGCCGGCACGCCCTGCCTGTACGCGGCCGCCAGGCGCTGCCGCGTACACAGCCCCCTCGGGGCCGAGCGTCGTGACGACAGCGGCCCCGAGGGATGCGGCGAGCTCTGCGACCGCCGCATCCACGTCTTCCGGCCGGAGATCATCCCGGCCGGTGAGCACGGCGAGCTCGCTGCGGTTCGGCGTGACAACGTCGACGCACCGCAGCAGCTCCTGGGGCAGACCCGGCACCGCAGGCGCCGGGTTGAGCACCACCAATGCGCTGCCTTCAGCCGCCAGTTGGGCGGCGCGGGTGACCGCGGGCAGCGGGATCTCTAGCTGCAGCAGCACCGCTGCGGCTGCAGTCAGGCTTTTTAACGTATCCGCCTCTTCCAGCATCGCAGGCACAACCTGCCCATTTGCTCCAGGAATGACAATAATCCGGTTATCTCCTTTGGAGAGCCAGATGGAGGCCGTACCTGTAACGGTATCATCCAGAATGCGAACTTGCGAGGCATCCGCCCCGCTTTCCATTAGACTGTGCAGCAGGCGTTCACCAAAACCATCCGAACCTACCGCACCAATCATCGTTGTCTGTCCGCCCAGTCGTGCAGCAGCAACCGCCTGATTGGCGCCTTTGCCCCCGGCCAAATAGTGCAGTTCCTCCCCGCTCACCGTCTCGCCTTCCTCAGGAATGATGTCCGTCTTTACCACCAGATCCATATTAAGGCTGCCTACGACAGCAATAAGAGGTTTGTTCTGATTATCGTCTGACATGTATGTTTCACTCATTTCCGGTAGTGCGATAATAACCGACCCAGGTTATTCCGACCTCATTTTCTCAAAAGCCTCATTATATTGTTGCGCTTCTTTAATATCTACAGATGTGATGCCACCTTCATCCCATGACGTGAGACGCAGTGTGACCGTTGTATAGTCAATTGTAATGAAAGGATGATGATTGAATGCTTCCGAAATCGCTGCGACCTCATCCACAAATGCAATCCCTTTCATGTAGTTGGAAAATACGAACTTGCGGACAATCCATCGTCCCTCTTCCAGTTCCCAGCCTTCCAGCCTTCCCAGATGAGCTTCGACTTCCTCTTGCGTAAAAACCATACGTTATCTTCCTCCCCATATGATGGCTCATCATAGACAACTGTCCATACTGCCACCGAAACCTTTGGTGCTACCTATAGCAACCCAAACGCATAGGTCCACCGCCCTGCGGTTCGCCCGTTTCATGACTATCATCTTACCACGGACAAGCCTCAAATTCCAATAGTACAAATGGCGCTAGATCCACTAACCATAAGGCTTTAGGGAGATTCTCCAACTCAGGTTTCCATGCCAAATATCTTATGGGTACATACTAAATGAGCGGTACAAAAGTCAGCTCTTCTTCCCCAATTAAGATATGAATTCGGTGCTGATCCTTGTCATGAATGACCACTCCACTTCCTACCGGAATGACCGACTCCTCACCCAGTGCATAGAACAGATCTTCAGCGAGCGCCTCATCTACTTCAAGTTGCTCTGTTACACCAAGGCGTGACCATTCTTCCTCATCCATCTCAAAGAAAACATAGCGGTCCGGTATTCGTCCTATAGCCTCTGTCAAATCTGTCAATATTCCTTCATAATCTCGTCCATGCTTTACGCCCATTGGCTTTTCACTCCTATTTAGCCCCTAAGGAGCAGATTTGATCTTATTATACCTGAAAATAACCCTTAAAAAAAAAGGCCATCTGGTCGATAAATACTATACATGACCGTTTTAACTGTTTCTGCAACCCTAAAGGATGCCTAACATTAAACGGATTGCGGTGTAACGTTCGTCCGGAAGCCCGAATAAAGCCGCTTGAAAGGATTCAATTTTATCTCATGGATGAGGTGTATGATGGAAATTTCAACGATTATCGGACTAGTTTTAGGGCTGGTTTCACTTGTAGTGGGTATGTTCCTGAAGGGTGCGCCCCTTATCAACCTGGTTAACAACCCGGCAGCCTACGTTATTATTTTTGTTGGTACGGCAGCAACTATTTTCATGGCATTTCCCATGTCTGAAGTTAAAAAAATCCCCAAGCTATTTGGGGTACTGTTCAAAAAGCAACAACTGATCGACCGTGTTTCTCTAATCGGCACATTTATGGACTGGGCTTCCACCACCCGTCGTGAAGGTTTGCTTGCACTTGAATCGAAAGTCGAAGATATTGATGATCAGTTCCTGCGCGGCGGTATGCGTATGATTATTGACGGAAATGATCAGGAATTTGTAAGTGATGTACTCATGGAAGATATTCATGCTACAGAAGAGCGCCATCGTGGCGGTGCCTTGATCTTCGCCCAAGCGGGGATGTATGCACCAACGCTCGGGGTACTCGGGGCCGTTGTAGGTCTCATTGCAGCGCTTGCCGATCTCAGTGATATGGAAAAGCTCTCGCATGCGATTGCAGCGGCGTTTATCGCGACACTTCTCGGTATCTTTAGTGGTTACGTGTTGTGGCATCCAATGTCCAATAAACTGAAGCGGATGTCCAAAAAAGAGATGGAAATCAAGCTGATGATGGTTGAAGGCTTGTTATCCATACAATCTGGTGTATCCACCATTGCCATTAATCAAAAATTATCTGTATTCCTGACACCTTCCGAACGTAGACAGTTGGAAGAGAAGGAGGGCTCATCAGGTGAAAAAGGCTAAAAAACACGAACCGCATGAAGAACATATAGACGAGAGTTGGTTGCTTCCCTACTCTGACTTGATGACGTTGCTGCTCGCTCTGTTTATCACATTATTCTCTATGAGCTCTATAGATGCAACGAAGTTTGAACAGATGGCTTCCGCACTGAGCAGCGCATTGAATGGTGGTTCGGGTGTACTGGATCATACCTCCATGAACCCTACAGAATCTACTATAGATTTGGGTAAGAACAAACAGCAGCCTGAAGATATCAAGAAGACAGCCGCTCAGATTACAGATGCGCAGATGGCTCAGAAAGAACAGGAAGATCTGGAGAAACTCAAGAAACGGCTTGATCAATATATTCAGAAAAACGGTCTCTCCGATCAGCTGAATACGAAGCTGAATCAGTCTGAACTCAAAATCACGATCAGTGATAACGCCCTGTTCTCCTCAGGCCGGGCTGATGTTAAACCAGAGTCACGCTCGCTGGCCAAAGCCATCTCAAGCATGCTGCAGGAGTTTCCGGAATATGAAGTCGTAGTGTCTGGCCATACTGATAATGTTCCCATTTCGAACAGCCAATATAAGGATAACTGGGATTTGAGTGCCGATCGAGCACTGAATTTCCTCAAAATTCTGTTATTGAATGAGGCGCTGGACCCTTCGAAGTTCACACCTAGCGGTTATGGAGAGTATCACCCAGTCGCTAGCAACCAAACAGATGCTGGACGAGCTCAAAACCGTCGGGTAGAAGTTTCGATTATCCGGAAATATCAGAGTAACAACACGGCCGTGAAAGCAGTCGGAAAAGATAACTAAAGAGTTGTTCGTTGTAGCAAAGTAATGCTTAAGTCACTCTCCTTCATTACAGGGGAGTGACTTTTTTCTATCCACTGATATGAAAAAGCGCTGCTTCCCTTGAGGGAAAGCAGCGCTTTGGATATCATCATTTATTCCATATTATAATCTAGCAAACTGCTTAGTTCCGACTTTTCAGCGGGCGTTAGTTCTCTCCAGGTCCCTGTGGCCTGTTCACCGAGATGAATGTTCATAATACGAATCCGCTTCAACTTCCGAACCTCATAGCCAAATGCGCTGCACATCCGGCGAATTTGACGGTTTTTTCCCTCTGTCAGAATAATGCGGAACACCCGCTCTGATATACGAGTCACCGTACAAGGCAGCGTCATTTCGCCAAGGATCTTGACTCCTGTGCTCATGCCTCTTAAGAAACTCGGCGTTACCGCACGATCCACGGTGACAATATATTCTTTCTCATGACGTCCTTCTGCCCTCAAAATTCGATTGACGATATCACCGTCATTGGTCATCAGAATCAAACCTTCCGAATCCTTATCCAGGCGTCCAATGGGGAAAATACGCTCTTTGTGCCCTACAAAATCAACGATATTCCCTTGAATGTGCTGTTCGGTTGTACTCGTTATTCCGACAGGTTTATTGAGTGCAATATATACGTGTTTCCGTTTTTCCTTAATAGGTTGACCATTAATTCTTACATCATCGCCATCTTCTGCTTGACTGCCCAGCTCGGCCTTGACTCCATTAATCGTTACTTTCCCGCTTTCCACCAATCTGTCGGCTTCTCGACGGGAACAAAAACCCGTTTCACTGATAAATTTATTAATACGCAAAAGGTAATCTCACCTCATCTAGTTCTCTTCGTCTGTAGGTTCATTGTCCGTCTTATGCTCTTCCTCCATACTCTCCGGTTGCTGTTGGGAAGCAGGTAGCTCGATAATGACGGTCGTTCCCTTGTTCATGACACTTTTGATATCCATCATGCCCTTATGTGATTGAATAATGCGCTGGCTGACCATCAGGCCAAGCCCTGTTCCCGATTCCTTGCTTGTAAAGAATGGTTCCCCCAGCTTAGGCATCAATTCTTCTGGAATTCCAGTGCCTTCATCCTTAATTTCAATCCGAACCCGACTATTCTCTTCGTCATGATTGAGTTTAATTCGAATATTACCTCCGTCTGGCATGGCCTCCATGCCGTTCTTCAGCAAGTTAATGAAGACCTGCTTCAACTGGTTCTCTTCACAGTGTACCATAGCTGAATCGGATGAAGCATTCAATACAAATTCAACACCATGCAGATGCGCCTGACTGTCCAGTAATGATATAACATCTCCCAGAATGAAGCGAATATCCCGTTCTTGAAAATGAACCGCCTGTGGTTTGGCCAGTATCAGAAACTCACCCACAATAAGATTAATTCTATCCAACTCGGACAGCATCAAGTCCAAGTGCCGGTGGTTAAGCTTGTTCGTCTCTTGTTGGAGCTGAAGAAACCCACGTAGGGTCGTAAGCGGATTACGTATCTCATGCGCAACCCCTGCTGCCAGTTGACCAACCGTCGTCAGTTTCTCGGAACGTCTGAGCAGTTCCTCCATACGGTTACGGCTGGTAATATCTCTTGATACGCTGATTAGTGCTGTGATCTCGCCTGCTTCATCCCGGACTGGTGCTGTACTCACGCTGACTTCGACACGGCTACCATCCTTCTTCATCCATGTCGTTTCATTGGACGTAATTGACATACCCTCAATCAACTGGGCATGCTGCTCTTCCATCTCCTCTTCAGTACCAGGAGGGATAATTTTCAACTTACGGCCTTCTACTTCACGACTGCGCCAGCCGTACAACTGCTCAAAGGCACGGTTTACCCGCAGAACATTTCCATCCAGATCCGTAATATGAATCGCATCTGCGGTTTGGTTAATGATCGATTCCAAATGCTCTTTTACCGCACGATTTTCTTCATACATCTGTTTCAGACGATTCGTATAATGGCCCAAATTACGAATCATGGCATTAATGCGATTCGCTAATTGGCCCAGTTCGTCTTTCCTTCTCACTTTTAGACGGAAATCAAAATGGCCATCTGCCACATCATTCACTTTGCCCAGAATAGATTGAATTGGACGTGTAATGTAACCTGCGAGCAAATAGCTGCCAAAGATCACAATCTCCAGCAACACAAGTGAAATGGAGGCATGGCTAACCAGTTGTTCCGATACCATGGAGGATATTTGCTTATAGTCCATGACAATACTAATCACATAAGATGATTCATTGGGGGTGAATATCGGAATGAAACTTTTGAGCACCTTCTGTTCATGAGTTTCACTGACAAAGGATACATTCTGCCCAGTACGAATGGCCCGTACGACTGCCTTGTGATCCTCTTCTGCGGCACCATATTGATAGGTACCGAAACGAATTGGCCTGTTATTCAACTTGTTGTGGTTCGTATCCCTTCCGTCATTGCTCATGCTCGAGCTACCGAAGGTCAATGGATTGATGCCTGTAATCTCCAGAATTGAAGGATTCACTTCACGAATCTTATTCAAAATCTCGTCTGGACCAGAGATCTTCACATAGTCGTCAACAGCGGCATTATTATAGAAGGGATTGATTATGTAATTCCTCTTCCCATCATGATAGTAACCCCAGATATCAACATCTGACGGATTGGATGTAGAATATTCGAATCCATCCGACCAAAAATGGTCTAATTTCTGTCCTTGTGAAATCGTAACCTGATGGTTTTCGAATAGCTGTTTAAATGCCTGATACCAGTACGTCATGGATTTGGTAGATAATCCAATCTCCTTGGGATCGGAAGATCGGGTAACCACAATATCATCAGCCGTTTGCTCCATCAATGAAATGTGGGAAACACCAACTTTTTCGCTCATGCGAACCAGGTCTTCATTTGTGATATTATTAATATTCGGGTCTAGTTCTTCCGCTGCCATTACTGAGGCCAGCCATAGATTGTTCCCAATTTGTCGTTTTACATATTCTGAACTGGACTGACTCTGTTCGACAGCGATTGCAATCTGTTTGGCAGTAAGCACCATCTTGGTTTCGCTGTCCTGCCTTAGATTCTCTTCTGTAGTATAATAACTCAGTGCTATATTTAAAACTAAAATGACGAGCACTGAGCACGACATAATCATGGATAATTTCGTTTTAATAGACAACTTTTTCGTTCACCTCTCGGCTTGTACCCTCTGGCGATATATGGCAAAACCTATATCCATCATAACTGTTGTATGTCTATTTGAAAAGGATAATTGACCCTTGTCCAAAAGTTACCGCTTGGCTGAAAAACGCGAAATCAATTGTATTTTGTCATTTCCATGCCTACAATGGGAATAACCTCTAAAAATTATACACAAATCCACAGGCATGTGGATAGTATGTTCATAACTATGTGAGCAACTCGTTGGTTATCCACAGACTTATACACAACATGTTAACAAACGAATGTTTGTTCGCCGCACAAAATGCTCTTTGGAAGGAGTTTTACATTTTAATGAAGGATGACGTTCTCCAATCTGATCTTACACATCTCTCGGAGGAGGCTCAGCATGAGCACTGGATGCGTGAAGCCATCGCTGAAGCGTACAAAGCAGAAGCACTCGGGGAAGTACCGATCGGAGCTGTAATTGTTCAACATAATCGCATTATCGGTCGTGGATATAACTTGCGTGAGACGACACTTGATTCCACAGCACATGCGGAGATGGTAGCCATCCGGCAGGCCAGTGAAGCCATCGGTGCATGGCGACTGCTGGATTGCAGTCTGTACGTCACACTGGAGCCATGCCCCATGTGTGCAGGTGCCATTGTGCAATCCAGGGTGCCTCGAGTGATATATGGTACCGCAGACCCCAAGGCCGGATGCGCAGGAACGCTGATGAATCTGCTGCAGGAACCTCGTTTTAATCATCGAACTGAAGTAGTAGCTGACATCTTGCAACCAGAGTGTTCCACCATGCTGACTCAATTTTTCCGGCGTTTACGCAAAAAATAGAATCTTACATCCATCTGGAAAGGAAGTGCATTCCATGCCGCTTACACTATACGACACACCAAAGGGAATAAGTCTCCGTTTACTTACTCCACAAGATACAGAGGCGTATCTTGCTCTTATTCAAATCACACGTCTACCCTACCAAGCTGTAGAGCCTATCCGGGATGATGAGTTCTATACGCTGCATGCACAAACCAGACGCATTCAGGACAGAATGCAGGCGGCTGAGGAAGGAACAGGTTATCAATTCGGAATTTTTACAATCGACGATGGTATTCTGATCGGTCAGGTTAGCTTGAACAATGTCGTTCAGGGCGTTGCCAATTATGCAGACATGGGATACTTCATCCATCCAGATTACCAAGGCGGAGGACGAATGACCGCAGCCGTGAAACTCGCTGTATCCTATGCTTTCCGTGCTCTGAAGTTAAATCGTGTTCAAGCGGCCATTCTATTATCCAATACGGGTTCAAAACGTGTTTTGGAGAAGAATGGCTTTCAAGCTGAGGGCATTGCTCGTAAATATCTCAAAATTAACGGAGAGTATCAGGATCATCAGATCTATGCTGTGCTGGCCGAGGACTTGGGTGAATCTTTACAGTAATTGAACAAACATGGAACAACATACAAAGAGCCGCTCGACCCTAAGGTCGAGCGGCTCTTTGCTTTAACTAATGGATCTAAGAACTTAGTATCCGTAAGATGCGTTCATTAGTTCTTCAAACTGATCCATTGTAATGACGTCTTCGCCAGTAGGAATATTGATTTTGAATGCTGGCTTCTCGTTAATTTTGGTGTACGTGTTCGAACCCGTGAAAGCAAGTTTAACTTCATCCTTGGTATCAGGTTGTTTAATCAACAGATCAGCAACCAATTTTTGATATACCGGGAAATCTTTTTTGTCCAAAGCAAAATCAATGTGGAACTGGTTAATGGTCAGTGTATCTTTCAACTGATCCAGATCTTTAGCCATTTCAGCTTGATCTGCTTCAGTAATTTTCAGATCCTCTTTAGCTTTGTTGATATCTTCCTGACTCATTTGCAACATGTCACGATACTCTTCTTTAGAAATGATATCCAATACTTTTGGCAATGCTTTGGTGACCAGAACAGTAACAGCTTCCTTCACATTGTCATTGTTGACTGAAAATTGAACGACTTGCTTGGCATCCAAACCTTCTGGAAGCTGCGCATCCTTCACGTCCAGGTTTTTAAAGAATTTATCCTGATCGTACTCGCTCAGGACCGCATCCATAACTTCATTGCTCAGCTTTTGTGTTTTCGCTGCATCCATAGCATTTGGATTCCATTCCGTTCCTTCTTGCTCAGCCAGTTCTTTCAGATCCAGCTCCAGGAATTTACCAACAACCGTTTCCGGAATCGGGAAGAACGGAATACTTGGTACCTTAACATATAACTTCTCAGCGGTCATAACCATTGGAATGGTAAATGTCATACCCATATCGCCTTTAAGCTCAATACCTACCGTCATTTCGGTCTGCATTGGCTCGCTTTGGTATACGCCAGTTACATTCAACTGAGCATCCTTCAGCATACTCATAAACTGAGACATCGTTGGATCCTGTTGTGACTCGTCTGCAGCTTTATAGCTCAATTCATTAATAGTGAAGTTAGAACTCATCTCATACGAAGTCAATTTGGAAGCATTGGCTGCCGCCGTCTTCAATGCCTCTTTTGGCTCTTGCTTGCTACTACATGCTGTCAGTGCCATGGATACGGTTAACAGCAACGTAAGAAGAAGCGCCCCCATACGTTTAGTCATTTGTTTCTCTCCTCTCGTGATAACCCCAAAAAAAATAATTCAATATCAATGATATACCATTTATTCTGAAACGGAAACACGATTTGGGAAATTTGTGAGCTTTACTCTCTAAATTGGCTACAAAGACCTATGTAAGCTTTAGATATCAATGATGTCCTCCTCTAAATCATGTATGAACGCGCAAAAACCCCGGTTTGTTAACCGGAGTTATAGGTTATAGTTATGCATTGATATGTGCTATAGAAAGGAATGAATGTTCCTTTACCTTAGCCTTGGGGATTGTGATGATCTACATGATTCTGGTTTTTCACTTTTTTGGAGCCTGACAACGGTTCCTGCATGGAAGAATGCTTTTCAGGTTTTCGGTGCTGCACATTAGCCTGAGCTTCGGGCACAGGTGTTGTTTTGGGTTTACTCATGTTGTTCCCCCCTCTTCATTGGATTAGGAATGGGATGGGTCCATATCTTCCGTTTTGTCATGATTCATGGAATCCTGATGCCGACGGTCATTCGAGTCCTGTTGAATTTGTTGGGCATGGTGACTATTCACAGGTGTCTGATCCAGATCTGCGACTACATTTTGCAGGTTTTTATCTGTTCCAGCTTTGGCTTTGCTCACGTATTACCACTCCTTTGACGTCTGCCTAATGTCTGGTTTTGGGTTGCAACGACTGGGCACATTCATGAATATGACGCGTGTAATCCTGAGCCAATTCCTGAATGGGTTCTGTACGCTCATCCGTCGTCCTTCCATCGCGCTCCACATCAATTAGCTGCACACTGACTTCACGAGAATCCACATAGGCACACTTGAAATCAAAAGAGTACATCTGGTGTCCCGCTGTTGCGATGTGAATTCGAATAGCCTGTTGATCAGCCTCGTCAGCCATAACCTGAGCGCGATCTCCGACATTTAGGACCTCAGGCAATCTTTCCTGCCAAGCACCTACAAGCTCAGTCTGATCTATGTTTAATTCGCGGTTCATCTAACCACCTCCACTCTTATATAAAGTGCGGCGATTCGGATGTTTTTATGCATCACACAGATATTGAAACAAACTGATTTCTTGTCGTAAAAATTCTTTATAAAAACAGCATGTATGCGGCTGCGCTAAATGTATAAATAAATGCAAAAAAAGGACCTGAGCTTATCGCTCAAATCCTTATCATAATTGTAGTATGGCGGAGAGGGTGGGATTCGAACCCACGTGGAGTTGCCCCCTAACGGTTTTCAAGACCGCCCCGTTATGACCGCTTCGGTACCTCTCCAGGACATTAACTTTTATAAACTTGCCACGAAATAGATCATACCATAATCGTATAGCAGAAAGCAACCTTTTTATAAGATTTATTATTCGATGCATCAAAAAGGGAAATTCCACCTACTAAGTAACCGTAACCAGCGCTACCTAACGATTGATATGATTGTTCAGAATCGGTTCAGCCCTGCTCTGTATAATCGAATTTAGACTTTTTCATTATGGGGTGGTTGATTGTTTATAGGTGTGTATCGTAAAAATGACCCTTTGAACACGTTGCCTGAGGAACGAATCAGCGAATTGATTTCGGAGGGAATGAAAAAAGGCGCGAATGTATTCTTTTTTGATGCCAGTAGCATCGATATGGAACAGGAATTAATCCATGGTATCTTCCAGGAGAATAACGTATGGGTGCAACGGAAAGTACCTCTCCCTGACGTGGTAATTAATGAAGCGCCTGAGCCTGTAAGTAACAGGCCGGAATGTGAGAATTGGCTGCGCCGCAGGGTTCCCTTTACGACATTTCTGATTCACGGAAAATACGACATTCAGAAGAAGCTGGCCCCCCTCTTCAAAGATCACCTCATTCCGACGGTACGCTTGCAGGATTTGGATCAATTTCTTGCTTATTTGGATGTTCATGAAGAAGTTTTAGTTAAACCTGATCAAGGGCGCCGAGGCAATTCCATTTTCACAGTATCAAAGATACACGATCGCTATATATGGCGGCAGCAGAGTGAAGCGATCTGGCTTGATTATTCTAGTTTACAGGAAGTTTTGCAGGAAAAGCTCGCACAAGGCTCCTATATTATTCAGCCCTACCTTCCATGCCTTACTGAGATGGGAGAAGTTGTTGATTTCCGAATACATATTCAGCGCGACGGAACGGGACGATGGGCCCTGACCAAAATGTATGCCCGCACTGGGATTACGGATTCCATCATCAGCAATATAAGTAAAGGTGGTCACATTGAGGATGCGGCTGAAATGCTCTATCGTCTATTTCCGACTCAGGCCGACCAGCTCAGAAGTGAAATGGAGCAGCTGGCTATTCGTATGGCAGAGGCAATTAACCGTTCGTATTCCTTTCTTATTGATGAGCTTGGCATGGACTTTATTGTGACTCCGTCAGGCCAAATCCTGTTCCTGGAGGCCAACATAAGCCCCCAAACGCGGTTTCATGAGCAGGCCCGGGCAGCACGTGCGATTGAATATGCACAATATGTAGCCAAAGCCGGGCAAATAGTGCCCCATCCCGTTATTGCCATGCTGACCAACGACCCCAGTGATAAACAACTCGCATCAGCCTGTGCTTACTCAGCAAAATGGAATGATGCAGCGTTTTATTATTTTGCTCCACACGATGTTCATGCGGAATTGCGCTATATCAAAGGATATGTCCTGGAGGACGGGCAGTGGGAGGCACGGTATTGTCCATTCCCCGATGTGGTCTATGACCGATTGAAAGCACGTGGTAATGCGAATTACAGTTATGTGTACGAGGCTTTAAGACATGTGCCTTTCAGCGATGAACGAAACGGAGGTTCCTTTAGCAAGAAAAAAAGTTATGAAATGCTTAAGGACAATGCAAAGCTTGCCTCCCATTTAATCCCGTATGCTGCCGTTGAGAGCGTTCAAGAGATTTTAGCCTTCATCGATACTTACGGAACTTCCATCATCAAGCCCTCTATAGGCTCGTTCGGCATCGGAATCATCGTTGTTCAGCGTGAACAGGAAGGCTTCATCGTAAAGTCTGATGAGCATGTTCACATAATGAAAGATGAGGAATTCGGGCAATTGATCTCCATGCTTGTGGCCAAAAAGGGGTTTATTATTCAAAAGTTTATCCGAAGCGAAACTCGGAACGGACTTCCCTATCATATTAGACTACATTTGGTCCGGAACGGAAGTGGGAAATGGTCTTTCATTTCCGCATTTCCTTTTCTCTCTACCCAAAGCGAGCATAAGGTAGTTAACGCTGGTTCGCTCCGTGCATTCACGACATGGGACTGGCTGTCTCGGTATGAGTTTCCCCAAAAGGAAGAAGTCATGCTGAAGAGACTGGAACAGATGGCGATAATGACTGCCAATCATATAGCTGACCATGTGAAGGAGCGGATCTGCGAGTTGGGCATTGATGTAGGCATTGATTCGTCGGATAAGATTTGGATTTTCGAAATTAATATGAACAAAATCGGGTCTACGCATAGAGAGTTTGAAGTCGCACAACATATGATTCCTTTTACTCTTTCTTTGCGTTAGTTTTACATTTAATAAGGAGTGAAGAAGATGAAAAAGAAAAGAAAGAATGTTCATCAGCAAATGCTTAAAGCCGGAAACGCTAGAAAACGTGCCGTTAAGACAACCGTATTGGCTGCCGGGCTAATGACACATGTATTGGCGGGTAACTCCATTGATTATAAAACTGACGACGTATACAAAGGAGATTCGATCAGCTATTTTCAGCATTTTTTCGGAATGGAAAAAGCATCAGCCGATCCTGATGGAGATGATGAGGGGAGTAGCGAGCCTGAATCTGGCGGCGGCGAGCCCGAGTCTGGCGGGGGTGACCCTGAGTCTGGCGGCAGTGAGCCTGAGTCTGGCGGGGGTGACCCTGAGTCTGGCGGCAGTGAGCCTGAGTCTGGCGGCAGTGAGCCACAGACTGGAGGAAGCGCACCTGAGAGAAGCAGCTCGTCATCGCAAACTAGCAATTCCACCACGGTTAGCAACTCGATTATTGATTCTTCCGCATCTACGGGCTCTGCGGCCAATAGCCTAAACCAATGGGTACATGGGAAATTGGAGAATGACACTGTTTCCGTATCCGTGGATTCGAGTGTCGTGCGTAAATTATCTACTCTTGATCATCTGGATGACTTGTCTGTAACTATATTGCCAAGAGCTTCACACATTCATTTGACACTACCGAAGGAAGTTCTTTCTTTCCTGCGCTCACAGGAAAAAGTTTCTTCATTCACTTTGTACAGCAATCAGTCCAAAATGGCGTTAGCTTTGAACAAATTAAATATTCAACGCGCATCTTCTCTAATGCATGTGCCAACCGATCTGCTGGATCTCCAGATCAATATTGATGTCCTGTCCAACGATGAATTGTCTGACTTAAAAGAATCACTACCCTCCGGCCTAAAATGGTTGGTACAGCCTTTACGTTTCAATGTACTATGGGTGGCTGGCGACCAAACGCTCAAGTTGGATCAAGAAGAATTAAAAAATGTGACTCGTGTCATCCACCTTGGTACTATCGATTTTGACCCACAAACAGCAACCGTTCTCGGCTTTAATGAAGAAACGCGGACATATTCCTACGTGCCAGCCTATTTCGTCCAAAATAACGGGCAATGGGAGGCAAAAATAAGAGACATGCAGCACAGCACTTATGTGATCGCTTTGAATGAACAGAGAGATACTTCAGACAATGATTCATCGATAAACAACATCGAATACTTGCAGAACAAACAATTGCTTGCTTCGAATCAATTCGAGATCGGTGAACCCATCACACGGGGAGAGATCGCCCAATTTTTAGTTTCTGCCTTAGGGGCAAATGGAATCTCAGCTAAGGATACCCCTTTCCGGGATGTAACCGATGAACAATCGTATGTGGCCACTGCTGCACACCTTGGACTTGTTAAAGGCTATGCCGATGGAACATTTCGTGCTAATTCTCATATCACCCGGGAAGAGCTGGCTAGCATGATCTATCGGGCAATTCAGTATGCAGGAGGAGATTCCAGCACTGATACACCTGCCGCGATATCCTATCCGGACCAAGACTCTATCTCTCCTTGGGCCACAGCCCAAGTCCAGGCCCTGACATCACTCAATTTGCTTCAAGATACATTCGGGACATCCTTCGAGCCGAAAAAAGCAGCAACCACAGATGAAGCTCTTATGATCTTGGTGCGCACCCTGCGCTCCATTGAGTATGTGAACTAATATTACGCTTTCGCTTAGGTGATAATCATAGCTAACGTATCGTCTTCTTAAACAATAAACTACAAAAAACCGTCGCCCTGTGAAAATGGAACATTCTAAACTTCCATTTGTCAGGAGACGGTTTTTTATTTCATTCATTTAGTTGAACATCCTAGGAACGACGAGCAATTACGCTGACTCCGCCCATATAAGAACGCAGTGCTTCAGGAATAACTACTGTTCCATCTTCTTGTTGGTAGTTCTCCAGAATAGCAGCTACAGTACGCCCCACTGCCAGTCCTGAACCATTTAAAGTATGGACAAATTCCGGTTTCGCTTTTGGCTCTCTGCGGAAACGGATATTGGCTCGACGTGCTTGGAAGTCTTCACAGTTGGAGCAAGACGAGATTTCACGATACGTATTGCTTTCCGGTAACCAAACCTCAATGTCATATGTTTTGGCGGACGTAAAGCCCATATCTGCTGTACACAACGTCAGAACACGGTAAGGCAGCCCCAATAATTGAAGCACACGTTCCGCATTTAGAGTCATATTCTCCAATTCCTCATAAGAGGTCTCAGGAGAAGACAGTTTCAACAACTCAACTTTATTGAACTGATGCTGACGAATCAAGCCACGTGTATCCCGTCCAGCAGAACCTGCTTCAGATCGGAAACACGAACTGTATGCTACAAAGTGTTTAGGCAACTGGTCAGCATTCAAAATCTCTTCGCGATGATAGTTCGTTACCGGAACTTCAGCAGTAGGGATCAAATAATACTCGGTATCTTTCAGCTTAAACAGGTCTTCCTCGAATTTCGGCAGTTGGCCAGTTCCAAACAAGCTGTCACGGTTAACGATGTATGGAGGCAGAATCTCTTCATACCCATGCTGATCGCTGTGCAGATCCATCATGAAGTTGATCAAAGCACGTTCCAAACGTGCACCCAATCCTTTATAAAAGGTAAAACGGGAGCCTGTTACTTTGGCAGCAGCTTCAAAATCAAGAATGTCGAGATCCTGAGCAATTTCCCAGTGTGCTTTTGGTGTAAATGAAAAGGACTTAGGCTCTTCCCAACGACGAATCTCCACATTATCATCTTCGGACGCACCAACAGGTACACTCTCGTTAGGGATGTTTGGAATCGCCATAGTCAGATCGTTGATTTTCACTTCCAACTCACGCACTTCTTCATCCATTGCTTTGATTCGATCGGAGACTTCGCGCATCTCAAGGATCAACTCATCCGCATTTTCGCCACTCTTTTTAAGCTTGGCCACTTCTCCGGATACTGTATTCCGGCGACTTTTCAGGTTTTCACTCTCTTGCAGCAACTCACGACGCTTGGCATCCATGTCCGTAAACCCGGCGATTAGATCCAGTGATTTGCCACGTTTCGTCAATGCTTCTTCAACACGTGCGTACTCATTCCGCAATATTTTCACATCAAGCACTAAATACCCCTCCTAAATAACACCACAAAGTAGAAATCTTCCATATTAACTCCTGTAAAAACTTTGCAGCCTTATAACTTCATCATTTCTTAATGGTAAAAACAACCTATGGCCTCCGGTGCTGCCCTACGCTGCGATTCCCGCTTTGAAAGCAGATACGGGCAACATCAGGCATCTGACCAGACAGCACCTTGCCAGCAAGCCTTGTGAGCCTCTGGAGGACTGATCCGGTTCACCGGCAGTCATAGGTTGTATATCAATCACTATTGGTTCTGTACAGGCTGTTTATACGACCTAGCCATGTCCACAAAGTAAGCATGCAGTCGATAATCATCTGTCAGCTCAGGGTGATAGGAGCAAGCCAGCAGATGCCCCTGGCGGGCAGTAACAATCTCATCCTTGTAAGTGGAGAGAACTTCTACCTCTTCCCCCACACTCTCAATTAGAGGTGCCCGTATAAACACAGCTCTTACCGTCTCCTCAATGCCTTTTACCGGGAGATCCGTTTCGAAGCTTTCCCTCTGCCGTCCAAATGCATTTCTCGAAACGGTCATATCCATTAGCTCCAGATGAGCTTCCTCTTGTCCTTCAATATGTTTGGCCATAACAATCAAACCAGCACAGGTGCCGAACACCGGTTTACCCTCAGCAGCGAATGCCCGAATGGCCTCCATGAAACCATATTTGCGCATCAGTTTGCCAATCGTGGTACTCTCACCGCCAGGAAGAATCAACCCATCCAGCTCCTCGAGTTGCTGAACCTGTTTAATTGCCAATCCTTCTGCTCCGGCCCGTTCAACACTACGAATATGCTCGGTGACTGCCCCTTGAAGTGCTAAAACGCCGATCTTCATTTAAAACCCACCTTTCTCTTACCAGCCGCTATCCTGCATGGGCTCGGAAGGTGCAAGTTTGGAATTGGTACCGATCATAGAAGCACCTTCGCCAATCCGGCGCAACGCTTCACCCAAGTCCTTGGCGTCACAATGTCCGATCCGCACTTTGGCCCCTCTTTTAACGCGTGCTATTCCCGTTTCCATACCCCAACCCTACCATTATGGATGTATCGTTCTTGTCCATGAAAAGGATGTGGAATATGCAATGTCAGTTAGAAGAACAATAGACTTTTCAACTGAATTATACGTAGAATTCTAACTTGATATTTTACCGGAAAAATTGTAAATATACAATCCATCCAGTCGGAATTAATTGTATTTTGTCAATGGTCTAACGACACTATATTGAAAATGTCATATTATCCCGTCTTCCTTCACCATGTCTATTAGAACAGGTTTTTGATGCCATCAAACAGATCAACGAAGAAATCTTTCACTGCACGGAAGAAGAGACGGAACCAACCGCCTTTTTCCGCTTCTTCTGCGGTGATGAGGTTAACTGTCTTCTCTTGAGGTTCAATTCCCTCTGCTTTGTACGTATAAGTAACCGTACCAACCTTGGTTCCGGCCTTAATTGGAGCAACCAGCTTATCAGCTTCAGTTACATTCGCTTTAAATGTCACGTCCAGGTTTTGAGTACCTTTAGGTACAACGAAACTTACTGCATTATCTGTCACAACAGGTACAGTTGTTTCCTTCCCTTTTTTTAAAGGTACAGCTTCCCAGCCTGTGACTTTAGTTTTGGCAGCAACCGCCTGTTTCACTTCAAAATTGTTGAATCCGAAGTCCAATACTTTCTTCGTTTCTCTGAAACGCGCTGGCTCCGAATCGGTACCCATAACTACACTGATCAGACGCATGCCATTGCGTTCAGCAGTGCCTGTAAAATTATTGCCTGCGTTCGTGGTATGGCCCGTTTTCATACCGTCCAGACCCTCATAGGCATAGCTTTTGAAGTTGGTTATATTTTTATTCGCTTCCAGCATCCAGTTATAGTTAACAATAGGAGCTTTGTCATTGGGACGGAATTTATAGGACTGAATGGTTGTAAAATCTGTGTAGTCCGGGTGATCCATGATGATATATCTGCACAAAATGGCCGCATCTCGCGCCGACATAACGATTTCTTCATCCTTGGTTGGGCGGAAATCCTTAGGCATATCTGCACGATCAAGTCCTGTGGAGTTGATGAAATAGCTATCTTTCATTCCCATACGCTTCGCTTCATCATTCATCATTTTCACAAAAGCTTGCTCGGAACCAGCGATGTGTTCAGCCAAAGCCACTGTAGCATCATTGGCTGATCCTACAGCCATGGCGATGTATAGTTCCTTAATAGTATGCTGATCACCCTCTGCAAGGAAAATGCGAGAGCCAACACTTTGCGCTGCGTTCTTTTTGACTGTAACGACATCATCCCAGCTAAAATTCCCTTGTTTAACCTGCTCAGCCACAATGTACTCGGTCATCATTTTAGTCATACTAGCAGGCGGCATAGCTTTATCTGCATTAACATTGAGTAGAATCTGACCCGTTGAAGCCTCCATCAGTATGGCTGATTTAACATCGAGTCCCAGTGAGTCTGCCGAAGGAATGTCCACAGCTTTTTCTGTCTTCGTTGTTGTAGCTGCCGCGGTCAACACCTGCCCTGAATCGTTTGCAGCAGCCATAACAGGCATTACCGCAGACATGCAGAGCATATTAATCAGCATAACCGAGGCTACGCTTTTTTTGAGCATTTGACGTTTTTTCTTATTCATTTGTTTGGCTTTCAATTATGAATACTCCCTTCGGTCCGAAGCTTTCTATTGTGTGCTTCAGTACAGCTTGAGCTGCAATATTTTCTTAGTCCCTAACAAGTGGAGATGATGTGTGAGGTGTGTCGTATATGCGCTGTATCGAAAGAGCAATGTCATTGCTCCTAAAGTTCGAATCGATTGTCACTTAGTTAGCATTAAATGAAATGCTTATGTAAAAGGACGTCCGCGCTTCTTTTTCGCTGGGCAACCTTCAACCTTTTTTATCACTTAAAATTCATTGTCGGAAACAGTTTCATAGACTCACGTCAAAAAACCGCCGCAACGCCCTAATCCATTAAAGGATCATCACCGCTTGTTCTATTCTATCACAGGGGTATCCGCAAAAAAAGACAGGCCCGGCGAAAATCGCCAAGCCTGCCCTGGAAATAATTAACACAATTCAGATTACAACGAGTAGTTAGGAGCTTCTTTCGTAATCTGTACATCATGCGGATGGCTTTCACGAAGCCCCGCGCCTGTAATACGAATAAACTGAGTGTTGTTACGAAGCTGCTCCAAACTGCTTGTACCACAGTATCCCATACCTGAGCGTAGACCACCAATCAACTGATGAATCGTATCAGACAAAGGACCTTTGTAAGCAACACGTCCCTCAATTCCTTCCGGAACCAGTTTCTTGTCATCATCCTGGAAGTAACGATCTTTACTTCCTTGTTTCATCGCAGCCATTGAACCCATACCGCGGTAAACTTTGTAGCTACGTCCTTGGAAGATTTCCGTTTCTCCCGGGCTTTCTGCCGTACCTGCAAACAAGCTTCCCAGCATGACTGCATGAGCACCTGCAGCAAGAGCCTTAGTAATCTCACCAGAGTACTTGATACCACCGTCAGCAATGATTGGTACGCCATATTCACGTGCTACATTTGCACAATCGTATACTGCTGTAACTTGAGGAACACCAATACCAGCAATTACACGAGTTGTACAGATGGAACCTGGACCAATTCCCACTTTGACAACGGACGCCCCAGCTTCGATCAATTCACGGGTCGCATCGCCAGTAGCAACGTTACCTGCAACAATGGTCAGATTCGGGAAACGTTCGCGCAGCTGACGAACCGCATCAATGATGTTAATGTGATGTCCGTGTGCCGAGTCTACCGTAATCAGATCCACACCAGCTTGAACCAATGCATCAGCACGTTCAAAGGTGTCTTTGGAAATCCCAATCGCTGCTCCAACCAGCAAACGTCCTTGTGCATCTTTAGCTGCGTTAGGGAATTGGATTGCTTTTTCGATATCTTTAATAGTAATGAGACCTTTCAGTGTGTTGGACTCATCTACTAATGGAAGTTTCTCAATTTTATGCTTCTGGAGAATGCCTTCTGCTTCTTGCAGCGTAGTACCTACAGGCGCAGTAACCAAATTCTCACGAGTCATAACTTCGCTAATTTTAATGGAGAAGTCGTGGATGAAACGCAAGTCACGGTTTGTCAGAATACCAACAAGCTTTTGATCTCCTTCAACAATCGGTACACCGGAAATGCGATATTTCGCCATAACCGACTCTGCATCAGAAACCAGATGTTCCGCTGTCAGTGAGAACGGGTTGGTAATAACACCACTCTCCGAGCGCTTAACCCGATCCACTTCCTCCGCTTGCTGCTCAACAGACATATTTTTATGGATGATACCAATACCACCTTCACGGGCAATGGCAATAGCCAATGTCGCTTCAGTAACAGTATCCATACCAGCACTAATCAAAGGAATATTCAGTTTTACGCTGTCACTCAAACGAACAGATACGTCCACTTCTTTAGGCAGTGTCTCGGATTTCCGTGGCACCAGCAGTACATCGTCGAAGGTGAAACCTTCCTTACCAAATTTATCTTCCCACACGCGGGCGTTCCTCCTTATGTTTGCTCAGCTTTACGGTCCAAAACCCGAAGATCTCAGGCTGTATTTAATGCCGAAAATACGTTTTCTGAAAAATTTATTATTGCCATCTTAGCAAAGCGTTATTTAGACTGTCAAGGGAAACTCCCTGGTTATATTAGGTGTATTGCCTGATGCATACAACTGTATTTGTCATACGGACAGGTTCATTTTATTTATATAAAACGCCACTCATATCAAGTGGCGCTTATCTATGTTAAATCATTTAGTGCAATGTCTCTAAACTAATAGCTAATCCTGCATTTTTGCTTATAAACAAATAAAAACCACCACCGAATAACATCGGCAGTGGTTCTTTGCTTGGCGGCGTCCTACTCTCCCAGGACCCTGCGGTCCAAGTACCATCGGCGCTAGAGGGCTTAACGGTCGTGTTCGGGATGGGTACGTGTGGAACCCCTCCGCCATCGCCACCAAACGCATAGCTTAGCTTACATTCAGAGTTTATTCTCTGAAAACTAGATCCGAAACGAAATGTGCGATTTACAACGTGCATATTGGATAAGCCCTCGACCGATTAGTACTGGTCAGCTCCATGCATTGCTGCACTTCCACCCCCAGCCTATCTACCTCGTCGTCTTCAAGGGGTCTTACATACTGGGAAATCTCATCTTGAGGGGGGCTTCACGCTTAGATGCTTTCAGCGCTTATCCCTTCCGTACATAGCTACCCAGCGGTGCTCCTGGCGGAACAACTGGTACACCAGCGGTACGTCCATCCCGGTCCTCTCGTACTAAGGACAGCTCCTCTCAAATTTCCTACGCCCACGACAGATAGGGACCGAACTGTCTCACGACGTTCTGAACCCAGCTCGCGTACCGCTTTAATGGGCGAACAGCCCAACCCTTGGGACCTACTTCAGCCCCAGGATGCGATGAGCCGACATCGAGGTGCCAAACCTCCCCGTCGATGTGGACTCTTGGGGGAGATAAGCCTGTTATCCCCAGGGTAGCTTTTATCCGTTGAGCGATGGCCCTTCCATGCGGTACCACCGGATCACTAAGCCCGACTTTCGTCCCTGCTCGACTTGTAGGTCTCGCAGTCAAGCTCCCTTATGCCTTTGCACTCTTCGAATGATTTCCAACCATTCTGAGGGAACCTTTGGGCGCCTCCGTTACTCTTTAGGAGGCGACCGCCCCAGTCAAACTGCCCACCTGACACTGTCCCCGCACCGGATTACGGTACCAGGTTAGAACCTAGATACGATCAGGGTGGTATCCCAACGGTGCCTCCACACAAGCTGGCGCTCATGCTTCAAAGGCTCCCACCTATCCTGTACAGATCGTACCCAAATTCAATATCAAGCTGCAGTAAAGCTCCATGGGGTCTTTCCGTCTTGTCGCGGGTAACCTGCATCTTCACAGGTATTAAAATTTCACCGGATCTCTCGTTGAGACAGCGCCCAAGTCGTTACGCCATTCGTGCGGGTCAGAATTTACCTGACAAGGAATTTCGCTACCTTAGGACCGTTATAGTTACGGCCGCCGTTTACTGGGGCTTCGGTTCACAGCTTCGGATTGCTCCTAACCGCTCCCCTTAACCTTCCAGCACCGGGCAGGCGTCAGCCCGTATACTTCGCCTTACGGCTTCGCACAGACCTGTGTTTTTGCTAAACAGTCGCTTGGGCCTTTTCACTGCGGCCCCCTCGTGCTATTCACACTACCGGGGCACCCCTTCTCCCGAAGTTACGGGGTCATTTTGCCGAGTTCCTTAACGAGAGTTCTTCCGCGCGCCTTAGAATTCTCTTCTCGCCTACCTGTGTCGGTTTGCGGTACGGGCACCATCACCTGGCTAGAGGCTTTTCTTGGCAGTGTGAGATCATGACCTTCGCTACTATAATTTTCGCTCCCCATCACAGTCCAGCCTTACGATGTGCGGATTTGCCTACACATCAGCCTCACTGCTTAGACGGACATCCATCAGTCCGCGTCACTACCCTGCTGCGTCCCCCCATTGCTCATAACGGCTTACGGTGGTACAGGAATTTCGACCTGTTGTCCTTCGACTACGCCTTTCGGCCTCGCCTTAGGTCCCGACTTACCCTGAGCGGACGAGCCTTCCTCAGGAACCCTTAGGCTTTCGGCGGATCAGATTCTCACTGATCTTTTCGTTACTCATACCGGCATTCTCACTTGTATAATGTCCAGCGCTCCTTACGGTACACCTTCAACCCTTATACAACGCTCCCCTACCCCTGATGCAAAGCATCAAGCCATAGCTTCGGTGGTGTGTTTAGCCCCGTTACATTTTCGGCGCAGAGTCACTCGACCAGTGAGCTATTACGCACTCTTTCAATGGTGGCTGCTTCTAAGCCAACATCCTGGTTGTCTGTGCAACTCCACATCCTTTCCCACTTAACACACACTTGGGGACCTTAGCTGATGGTCTGGGCTGTTTCCCTTTTGACAATGGATCTTAGCACTCACTGTCTGACTCCCGGAAGTAAGTCTATGGCATTCGGAGTTTGACTGAGCTTGGTAACCCTTGCGGGCCCCGCACCCAATCAGTGCTCTACCTCCACGACTCTGTTTTCCGAGGCTAGCCCTAAAGCTATTTCGGGGAGAACCAGCTATCTCCGAGTTCGATTGGAATTTCTCCGCTACCCCCACCTCATCCCCGCACTTTTCAACGTGCGTGGGTTCGGGCCTCCAGTGCGTGTTACCGCACCTTCACCCTGGACAGGGGTAGATCACCCGGTTTCGGGTCTACGTCCACGTACTAATTCGCCCTATTCAGACTCGCTTTCGCTGCGGCTCCGGCTCTTCACCTTAACCTTGCACGGGAACGTAACTCGCCGGTTCATTCTACAAAAGGCACGCCATCACCCCTAAAACGGGCTCTGACTTTTTGTAAGCACACGGTTTCAGGTTCTATTTCACTCCCCTTCCGGGGTGCTTTTCACCTTTCCCTCACGGTACTGCTTCACTATCGGTCGCTAGGAAGTATTTAGCCTTGGCAGATGGTCCTGCCGGATTCATACGGGGTTTCACGTGCCCCGCACTACTCGGGATACATCTCGGAGAGAGCAGACTTTCAAGTACAGGGCTTTTACCTTCTTTGGCGGGCCTTTCCAGACCTCTTCGTTTAACCGGCTCCTTTGTAACTCCATGTGAGATGTCCCACAACCCCAAAGAGCAAGCTCTCTGGTTTGGGCTTCTCCGCGTTCGCTCGCCGCTACTGACGGAATCACTATTGTTTTCTCTTCCTCAAGGTACTTAGATGTTTCAGTTCCCCTGGTATGCCTCTACATAACCTATGTATTCAGTTATGAGTAACTGGAAATTACCCCAGCTGGGTTTCCCCATTCGGACACCCCCGGATCAAAGCTTGCTTACAGCTCCCCGAGGCAGTTTCGTTGTTCGCCACGTCCTTCATCGGCTCCTAGCGCCTAGGCATCCTCCGTGTGCTCTTAGTAGCTTAACCAATTGCTCCAAGGAGCAAATGCAATCTACCGTTTTATTGAAACTTGTTTACACAAGTTCAGCTTAAAAAGGAATGTTCTAATTCGCAATTTTCGTTTCGATATCTAGTTTTCAAAGAACAAGCTCCATGCAAAAGCAAGCTGTTTTGAGAGTTTGAGCTCTCAAAACTGAGCAACGAGTGAGTAGTTTTTGCAGCTAAGCTGCGTATTTGAATGTTTCCACTCGGGAAACGATTCTCCATAGAAAGGAGGTGATCCAGCCGCACCTTCCGATACGGCTACCTTGTTACGACTTCACCCCAATCATCTATCCCACCTTCGGCGGCTGGCTCCTTGCGGTTACCCCACCGACTTCGGGTGTTATAAACTCTCGTGGTGTGACGGGCGGTGTGTACAAGACCCGGGAACGTATTCACCGCGGCATGCTGATCCGCGATTACTAGCAATTCCGACTTCATGCAGGCGAGTTGCAGCCTGCAATCCGAACTGAGACCGGCTTTTTAGGATTCGTTCCACCTCGCGGCTTCACAGCCCGTTGTACCGGCCATTGTAGTACGTGTGTAGCCCAGGTCATAAGGGGCATGATGATTTGACGTCATCCCCACCTTCCTCCGGTTTGTCACCGGCAGTCACCTTAGAGTGCCCATCCGAAATGCTGGCAACTAAGATCAAGGGTTGCGCTCGTTGCGGGACTTAACCCAACATCTCACGACACGAGCTGACGACAACCATGCACCACCTGTCTCCTCTGTCCCGAAGGAAAGATACATCTCTGTACCGATCAGAGGGATGTCAAGACCTGGTAAGGTTCTTCGCGTTGCTTCGAATTAAACCACATACTCCACTGCTTGTGCGGGTCCCCGTCAATTCCTTTGAGTTTCAGTCTTGCGACCGTACTCCCCAGGCGGAGTGCTTAATGTGTTAACTTCGGCACCAAGGGTATCGAAACCCCTAACACCTAGCACTCATCGTTTACGGCGCGGACTACCAGGGTATCTAATCCTGTTTGCTCCCCACGCTTTCGCGCCTCAGCGTCAGTTACAGCCCAGAGAGTCGCCTTCGCCACTGGTGTTCCTCCACATATCTACGCATTTCACCGCTACACGTGGAATTCCACTCTCCTCTTCTGCACTCAAGTCACCCAGTTTCCAGTGCGATCCGGGGTTGAGCCCCGGGATTAAACACCAGACTTAAATGACCGCCTGCGCGCGCTTTACGCCCAATAATTCCGGACAACGCTTGCCCCCTACGTATTACCGCGGCTGCTGGCACGTAGTTAGCCGGGGCTTTCTTCTCAGGTACCGTCACCTTGAGAGCAGTTACTCTCCCAAGCGTTCTTCCCTGGCAACAGAGCTTTACGATCCGAAAACCTTCATCACTCACGCGGCATTGCTCCGTCAGGCTTTCGCCCATTGCGGAAGATTCCCTACTGCTGCCTCCCGTAGGAGTCTGGGCCGTGTCTCAGTCCCAGTGTGGCCGATCACCCTCTCAGGTCGGCTACGCATCGTCGCCTTGGTGAGCCGTTACCCCACCAACTAGCTAATGCGCCGCAGGCCCATCCCCAAGTGACAGATTGCTCCGTCTTTCCAGTTCTCTTCAGGAGAAGAAAACAACTATTCGGTATTAGCTACCGTTTCCGGTAGTTGTCCCAAGCTTGAGGGCAGGTTGCCTACGTGTTACTCACCCGTCCGCCGCTAACCATCAGAGAAGCAAGCTTCTCTTCAAGTCCGCTCGACTTGCATGTATTAGGCATGCCGCCAGCGTTCGTCCTGAGCCAGGATCAAACTCTCCAATAAAGTATTGAAAAGAGCGATAAGCTCATTTTGAAACTGACGAGATTAAAAATCTCATTGTTGCTCCAGTCGATCCAAGCCAAGACTTGTCTCTAACTTTCACGTTCATTCTGCAAGCAGAATGTTTACTCACTCGTTGTTCAGTTTTCAAAGATCAAACTTGTTTCATTGCCGCGTGTTGTTCACCTCAGCAACTTTTATATCTTATCACATCCGAACCAACTTTGCAAGCTCTTTTTTTAAGTTTCTTTCGAAGCTTATTTGTTTCGCTTGCCGCACCGTGTTTCTCGTGTTTTCTTGGCCGGAATTAGAATATACCATGTACAGATTTCGATTGCAAGCTTTATTTTCAATAATATATATTTTGTCTCTCGTATAGCTATTCACCTAAAGCCTGGCTTATTTAAGGTTGCATCAATTATTATCCACTCTCTTCCCAGAACATGCGGATCACCTGTCCTCCATAGATAATCCGCATGATCCTCCCGCCCTATCCACTATATGTTACTTCACTTTCTCCACAGGCATCTTTCGCGGCCATAAGCTATAACTGAAGCTGATTATAAAATCGATCCCCAGTATGATTCCCCATACTCTTATGAGATTAGAAAATGCCGCAGTACGCTCCGCATCCCCAATCCACCAGATCATCGCGAGCAAGAACAAGCTACCTATGCCCCAAGCCAATAGATGTCTAAGCCATCCCACTCTTTCACGACTTGCATGCTCACTGCCGTAAACCTTGCTGCTCCGAGGATTATCGCCACCCTTAAACCAATACAGAAAATAACGATCAGCCCAAGCGATCATCTGATGACCATAGGCAATACTTACACCTATATATATAGCTGCAATGCCATGAACCATACTTGCCGTAGCACCCCGTTGAAGATCCATCACCGTCGCTACCATAAGAAGAACATCCACAATGGGCGTTGCCATTAACAGCGCGATCCCTGTCCGTTTCATGCCAAGCAGATAACGCACACTCAGACCTGCAGCGACAAATACCCAAAAGGCAATCTCACATCCAATAATAAAATAGGCAATCAAATGATCCACTCCTTTTATAACACAAATGTATTAAATTCAATTTAACACGTTTGTATTATAATAATCAACAATGATATAATCCTTTTATGCCTAAAATAGTTGATCATGATAAACAACGTCTGCTCGTAGCCGAAGCGGCTTGGCGTGTCATCCGAAGAGATGGCATGGAGCAGGCCTCCGTTCGAAATATTGCGTTAGAAGCAGGAATATCGGCCGGGTCTATGCGCCACTACTTTTCAACCCAATCAGAACTACTCCTATACGCAATGAATCTGGTGTCCGAACGGGTATCGAATCGAATCACACAGATGTCGTTTGATGCGTCCCCTTTGGAGAATATGAAGCTTCTGTTGTTAGAACTCTTGCCAAGTACGGATGAAAAAAGGGCCGAAATGGAGGTGTGGTACGCTTTTACAGCCAAGTCCAAGAATGAGCCCGTTCTCAAAGTGCATGCCGACAAAGTCTATGATGAACTCAGACACGCGATGGCTACAGTTATCACCTATCTGATGGAGCTCAATCTCTCCCGTACAGACCTCGATAAGGAGTTGGAAATTGAACGCCTATACGCACTGGTCGACGGTTTGGGAATTCATGCGATTCTTCGTCCTGACCAGATGAACACCAAGATTATGGAGAATATCCTTACCACGCATCTTGCAACGTTATGCCGGGATGCAGAATAACATTCGGTCACAAAATTAAATACAGCTCTATCCTTCGTACCAGAAGGAGACGAGTAATTGCTTCTATGAAACAAAAAAACCGTCATGCATCAATTGGGACTAACCTATTCCATAATAGGGTTAATCCTAGATACGTGACGGTTTTTCTTTTTATCCAATAATAATCCGGCCCTCCGGATGGCGATACAGCTTCTTCTCTTTACGAGGACGAAGCGCATATGCAATGGTGAGTGGTCCAATACGTCCGATAAACATCGTGAAGGCGATAATCACTTTTCCCCATACCGTTAATTCATGCGTTACTCCCACCGACAGACCTACTGTCCCAATCGCCGAGGCCGCTTCAAACATAAGTGAAAGGAACGGCGCATCCTCTGTTGTAAGTAATAGCATTACCACAACCATGAATATGATCAAGGAAACCATAATAATCGTCAATGCTCTCATCAGCAAATCTTTCGGAACACGCTGACGGAAAAATACAATATCTTTATTGCCACGAATCATGGCATACACCGCTCCAATCATGATCAGGAACGTTGTCGTCTTGATCCCACCCCCAGTTGATCCCGGAGATGCCCCAATGAACATCAACAGAATGAAGAAGAACTGGGTAGCCTGCCTCATCTGGGTGATATCAATGGTGCTCGTACCCGACGAACGTGTAGAGACCGATTGGAAGAACGAGGCGTAGATCTTTTCGCTCCAACTGAGAGACGCCAGTGTGTGCCCATTGGTGAACTCAAATACAAACAGTACAATTGCACCGATACCAATCAGTGCACCCGATACGGACAACACCAGTTTGGACTGCAACGACAAGCGACGGCGCTTGCGGAACTCAAATAAATCATTCAGCACCACAAAGCCGAGTCCACCCGATACAACCAGCACGGAAGCTGTCAGGTTAAACAACCAGTCCCCTGTATAATACTGAAAACTGTTGCCGAACAGATCGAAACCACCATTGTTAAATAATGAAACCGAGTGAAAAGCACCATAGTATACCGCCTGCCAAAAAGGCATCTCCGTTGCCCAGCGTAGTGCCAATATAACAGCAGCCACTCCTTCAATGGTAAACGAAAAAATTAGCACCTTGCGGATAATGCGAACAATGCCTTCCATACTGTCAGCGTTGATAGCCTCTTTCAGCAGCAGCCTGTCCTTAAGCGAGATTCTCTTACCCAATACTAACGCAAACAACGTTGCGATGGTCATGAAGCCAAGTCCACCTAGCTGCATAAGCACCATAATCACGATTTGACCAAACAGGTTGAAGGTCGTCCCTACATCCACAACAACCAGCCCGGTCACACATGCGGCAGAGGTAGACGTAAATAGCGCATCAATGAACGCCAAATGTTCACCGCTTTGATTGGAGATAGGTAGCATGAGCAGAATCGTACCGATCGTGATAATAAGCATAAAACCACCAACCAGAATCAGTGGGGGTGATAGGAATTTAGCAATGTGAAGCCTAAACTTCATGAAGGGCACCTCTTTTAACATAATACATACAGGTAGGCGAAGAAGATCTGTCATATATTCATGGCAGGCATGTTGTTTCGAGTAATTTGTCACTTCGATGCCTATGTAAACCTAAAGAGGAACTTGCCACCAGCATCATACTGAACGGCAGGTTCCTCTTCTATTATGAACGAGTTAAACGTTCCTTATTTAATCCTGTGTACGAGGACGCATATGCGGGAAGAGAAGTACGTCACGAATGGACGGCGAGTTGGTCAACAACATGATCAGACGGTCGATACCGATCCCCAGTCCACCTGTTGGTGGCATACCATATTCGAGCGCACGGATGAAATCATCATCCATTTCGTGCGCTTCGTCGTTCCCGTGTTCTTTCTCCAGCAATTGTGCCTCAAAACGCTGACGTTGATCAATTGGATCATTCAGCTCCGTAAATGCATTTGCATGCTCACGTCCAACGATAAACAGCTCGAAGCGGTCCGTGAAACGTGGATCTACATCGCTCTTCTTCGCTAACGGAGAAATCTCAACCGGATGCCCCATGATAAAGGTTGGTTGAATCAACGTCTCTTCTACAAAATGTTCGAAGAATGCATTCAGAATATGACCAAATGTCATATGCTTTTCAACCGGAACCTTATGTTCTTTCGCCAAACGATGAGCTTCCTCGTCCGTCATATGCACGGAGAAGTCCACGCCTACAACTTCCTTAACCGCGTCTACCATCGTTACACGGCGCCATTGTGGTGTAAGATCCACTTGATAGTCTGCATATTGGATAACTTGCGTACCAAGCACTTCCTGTGCGATGTGAGCAACAAGATTCTCAGTCAAACGCATAATATCCTGATAATCGGCATATGCCTCATAAAGTTCAATCATCGTGAACTCAGGGTTATGACGTGTCGACATCCCTTCATTACGGTATACACGGCCGATCTCATATACCTTCTCCAGACCGCCTACAATTAGACGTTTCAAGTGAAGCTCGATCGCAATCCGCATGTACAATTCCATATCAAGCGCATTATGATGCGTGATGAATGGACGCGCAGCAGCTCCACCAGCGATGGTGTGCAGCGTCGGTGTTTCCACTTCCAGATAACCCAATGAATCCAGGTAACGACGCATGGATTGAATGATTTTGGAACGAGTAATGAAGGTCTGTTGCACTTCACGATTCATAATCAGGTCAACATAGCGCTGGCGGTAACGCAGCTCTACATCCGCGAGTCCATGATATTTATCTGGAAGTGGGTAAAGTGACTTGGACAATACTTCGAGATTCTGAACCTTAACCGAAGTTTCGCCTGTCTTGGTTTTGAAGATTACTCCAGATACACCTACAATATCGCCGAGATCGAGCAGGCTGAACGCGGCATATTTGTCTTCCGGTACAGTATCCTGACGAACATAGATCTGGATTCTGCCGCTCAGGTCCTGAATATGTGCAAAGCTCGCTTTACCCATTCCCCGCTTCGCCATAATCCGTCCGGCAATACTGACTTCGATGTGCTTCTCTTCCAGCTCTTCCTTGGTCAGTTCTTCATACTTCTTCAGAATGGAGCCGGCTTCTTCCGTACGTACGTATTTTTGGCCAAAAGGGTCGATCCCCAATTTGCGGAGCTCGTCCAATTTGTCGCGGCGAATTTGTAAAAGCTCACTTAGTTCGGTTTCGGTTTCCTGATTCAAGACTTCATCCGTCATGATCTATATTCATCTCCTTATTTACATTGCAGGCATCTTCAGAGGTGTTCTGCCTCAAATGTTGAAAAAAGCTTCCCTAAGGAAGCTTTTGTCTCCGTACCCGACTGCTTCATTGCTTAATTACTTTTTGATGTCTACAATTTTATATTGAATTACGCCAGCAGGCACACTTACATCAACAACCGTACCTTTTTTCTTACCCAGGATGGCTTTACCAACAGGGCTTTCGTTCGATATTTTGTTTTGCAGCGGATTGGACTCCGCAGTACCTACAATCGTATATTCCGTGATATCACCGAATTCCAGATCTTCTACAGTGACTGTTGCACCCACACTTACAGCTTCGGTATCGATCTCGTCGCTGTTGATAATCCGTGCGTTCCGAAGCAATTTCTCCAAGGTAATAACGCGGCCTTCAATGAAAGCCTGTTCGTTCTTCGCGTCTTCGTATTCGGAGTTTTCACTAATATCTCCATACCCGATGGCTACCTTAATCCGTTCAGCCACTTCGCGGCGCTTCACTGATTTCAGCATTTCCAGTTCTTCTTCAAGCTTCTTAAGTCCCTCTGGTGTAAGGATAACTTCCTTATCGCTCATCTCAACCGATTCTCCTGTCATGGGAATAATTTGATTGCACGGCAACGGAACCAGTGCTGTTTACAGAGCTCCGCCCGCATACATCTTCAAAACTATATGAAGTTCTCCAGAGAAACAGAACGTTCCTCCTGATGCACTAGCCTTATGACGCACATGGCGAATTTATACTGTGAAATTATAGGGTAACGGTCTCGAAAAGTCAATGTTACGCCCCCTATAGCTGTAAACGTTTTACAGCAGCAGATCAGGATGCATTTTCGGCTACTGCCGGTTCTGACTCCAGATTGCCTTCAATATGCAGCTGGCCTACAAAGTTCTCCAGAATGTGCACCATCTCATCACGTTTGGTTTCTTCCATAATAACGTCCTTGATGCGGGCAGATCCTTTGAGACCTTTCAGATACCAAGCCAGGTGTTTACGCATCTCGCGAACAGCAACAGCTTCACCCTTCAGTGCAATCAGACGGTCCATATGCAAAATGGCAACCCGAATCTTCTCTTCCCCATTCGGGTCAGGAAGCAGTTCGCCAGAACTCAAGTATTGAATGGTCCGATACAACATCCATGGGTTACCCAGGGCGGCACGACCAATCATAACTCCGTCACAACCCGTTTCATCCAACATGCGACGGGCATCTTCTGGTGAAGATACATCTCCGTTCCCGATAACTGGGATGGAGACAGCCTCTTTTACATTTTTGATGTGTGACCAGTCCGCTGTACCTGTGTAGAGCTGCTCACGTGTACGACCGTGTACACTTACCGCCTGTCCGCCAGCGCGTTCAACCGCAAGTGCATTCTCAACCACGTAGATATGCTCGTTATCCCAACCGATCCGCATCTTGACTGTAACTGGCTTATCTACCGCATCCACAACAGCGGATACCATTTCATAAATTTTGTTCGGATCAAGCAACCAGCGTGCACCTGCATCACAGCTCGTTACTTTTGGCACAGGGCATCCCATGTTGATGTCGATGATGTCAGCATTGGTTTCTTTGTCCACAATTTTGGCTGCTTCTACGAGGGCTTGACGGTCTCCCCCCCAAATTTGCAGGCTCAGCGGTTTCTCACGCTCATCTACAAACAACATTTCACGTGTGCGCTTATTACCATGCACGATGGCTTTGCCACTCACCATCTCCGCACATACGAGGCCTGTTCCGAATTCTTTTGCGATCAGACGAAAAGCCGGATTACACACGCCAGCCATCGGCGCAAGTACAACCTGGTTTTTCATTTCAATGTCACCAATTTTAAGCATGGTAGTCGTTCCACTCCTTTTTAAATCCGACTCTTGCATGAATCCTGGATGTGTTCTAGTTTGTATAAAATAAACGAATAATGACGATATCTTCTTGTTAGTAAAAAGCGACCTTAGTTCCCCTGTAACTCCTCAATGCTGATCGAAAGTACCCCGGCAATTAGATTCAGCTCCCGTTCAGCGACTTTGCGGTTGCCTCGTTCAATCATACCCAGAATGGCCAGCGATATGCCCGTCTCAGCAGCGAGTTCCTGTTGTGTTAAACCTTTCAGCTTCCGGAAAGCCCGGATTCGATTGGCCAATTGCACGTTTTCCAAAGCTGTATTCCATCCTTTCCATCCAGTACAGACAACGATGATTGTACAAAGGTATACAAACCTGAATGCTCATCTTCGGTTACGATGTCAGCCAGTGGCACCAATACAAACGCCCGTTCACCCATCCGTGGATGCGGCAGTTGCAGCCGTTCGGTATCACTCGTCTCTCCATCCATCCAAAGCAGATCCAAATCGACTGTACGAGGGCCCCAACGGATATCACGAACCCGCCCAAGCCGTGTTTCAATATCCAGCAGTTCCGTGAGCAGCTGCTCCGGCAAAAGTGTAGTCTGTACCGCAGTAGCCATATTCAGAAACGCTGGCTGGTCCACATAACCTACCGGCTCCGTCTCATACAGCGCAGAACAGCGCAGGACGGATATATGAGGATGTGCATCCAGTAACGTTAACGCTTCAAGCAGGGTCTGTTCCCGGTCACCCAAATTAGCCCCTAAAGCAATATAAGCCTCTGAAGATTCAGAGGTCGAATGTGCAATCATGATCGGTTCTCACTTTCTTGTGCGGCGAAGCTCTACAGTTACGCCCCCAAAATGAATATCGAAAGGCGGATGTGGCTTCGTCACCTTGACTGTCAATGCATTGATAATAGTATAAGTGTCTAGTAAAGAAGATGCAATATGTTCGCCCAAAGCTTCAATTAACTGGAATGATTTATTTTCAACGATCTGTTTTACCAGCTCATGGATCTCCGCATAATTGATAGTTTTGGTCAAATCATCGTTACGCCCAGCTTCACCCAGATCCATATCGATCTCCAGATCAATATAATAACGCGCCCCTAGCTTCCGCTCCTCGGCAAATACGCCGTGATATCCGTAATACTCCATTCGATGCATTACCATTCTATCCATAAGTTCCGCCTGCCCTCTATATATAATGAATTCACGGTTCGATGTTTGTTCCTATTGCCAAACGCTACGCTTCCACTGAACGGGTCACCGGACCCGCAAGTATCATTTCCTCCGCAAGCCTGAAGATGCATAGAACATGGCATCACACATATCCACTGTGCGCCGAATCGGCTTCACATCATGGACCCGGACCATCTGGCATCCTTGGGCTATGCCGAAAGCAACCGTAGCGGCTGTACCCTCCAGCGCATCATCCGCCTGTACCTGTAAGGTGTTCTGAATAAACCTTTTACGCGAGGTGGCAAGCAGAACGGGATACCCCATCTCATTGAGCAACCCAAGCGATGACATGAGCGCCAGATTTTCATTCAGATCCTTCACAAAGCCAATGCCCGGGTCCAGAATAATTTGATCGGGATGTACTCCAGCCTCTAACGCAATCTGTATACTCTCTTGAAGATCACTGACTACATCAACCAAATAGTTGGTGTAGTCTCGTTCTTGCCGGTTGTGCATTAGAATCAGAGGACATCCCAGTTCTGCCGCAGTACGTGCCATTTCCGGGTCAGCCTTGGCACCCCACACATCATTGATGATGTGCGCTCCAGCCTGAATGGCCTGTCGAGCAACATCCGCTTTATAGGTATCTACCGATATCGGAATATGCGGAGCCTGCTGCCGCAGTGCTTCAATGACCGGAATGATTCGGCTGAGTTCTTCATCAGCGCCAACGATATCTGAACCCGGACGTGTGGATTCCCCGCCAATATCAATGAGATCCGCGCCGTCTTCCATCATCTGAATGGCGTGAGCCACCGCTCGCTCCACACTGGTATAACGTCCCCCGTCCGAGAAGGAGTCCGGTGTGACATTCAGAATGCCCATAATAAGTGTACGTGTGCCAAGTTTTAGCTCTGCTGGCCCCCACGCATAATTCCGTTCATAAATGACTGGTGTAAGTGTCATGAAGTATACCCCGCTTTCTGCCGGTACATACCCAGAAGCGCTTCTGTAACCGGGCCGATATGTCCGCTGCTGATTACTGTTTCTGTTCCATCCTGATCCCTCAACGTAGTAACTGGAGCAAGTTCAGCAACAGAGCCTGTCAAAAAGATCTCATCTGCCTGTAACAGCTCCTCCCAAGGGAAGAATCCTTCCTCGCAAGGTATTCCTCGGTGAGCTGCAAGCTCCAGTACAACGGCTCTGGTGATTCCCGGTAAGATGCCAGTCGCAAGTGCTGGCGTATAGACTACGCCTTGTCTCACCCAGAACACATTGCTGACAATTCCCTCAGCTATGTAGCCCTCTCGGGTGAGTTGCAGACCTTCCGCTCCTTGTACATGCTGCCCGTATCCGTTCAGTTCACGTTTCGCCAGAATGCTGTTCATGTAATGCAGCGATTTGAACCGCACTTCTCCTTCAGGCGTGTTACGGGGCGTCGACAGTCGTTGAAGCATTTTTCCATTTTCGTATAGTGAGGGAGAGGATTCAGGTAGTGCTTTTGCCAATACGATATGATTGGGTTTCACATAATCTCCTGAAGGTAGCCCGAGGGGAGCCTCGCCCGCGGATACCGTATAGCGTACATAGGCATCCTGAAGTTCGTTAGCAAGCAACAGGTTTTTGATCCAGCCCGTTACCTCCGCTGCTGTTGCTGTGAAAGGAATGCCTAGTTCACGACACCCTGAAGCCATCCGCTCCAAATGACGCTCCAACAGAAAAGGAACTCCTTGATACGTCCGAAACGTCTCGAACAATCCAAGTCCGTACAAAAAGCCGTGATCCCTCACCGGAACCACGGCTGCCGCCATATTGACCAATTCTCCGTTTATCGCGGCATATTTCATCTCTATACCTTTACCTGCTGAGACAGGAAGTTACGCAGCATTTGATGACCGTGATCCGTAATGATGGATTCGGGATGGAACTGAACACCTTCAATCGCATATTCCTTGTGACGCAAGCCCATAATCTCGCCTTCCGCCGTCTCGGCCGTAATCTCCAGACAATCTGGCAGACTGCTGCGCTCCACGATCAAAGAGTGATATCGCGTTGCCGTAAAGGGAGATGGCAATCCGGTAAATACGGACGTTCCGTTATGATGCATCTCCGATGTTTTGCCATGCATCATACGGTCCGCGCGAATAACATTGCCTCCAAAAGCCTGTCCAATCGCCTGATGTCCCAGACAAACGCCGAAGATCGGAATACTGCCCTTGAAGTGATCAATGACCGCCAGACTAATACCTGCCTCATTTGGAGTACAAGGACCCGGTGAGATCAAAATATGATCAGGTGCCAACGCCTCAATGCCTGCCAGATCAATTTCATCATTACGGCGAACTTCCACCGTCTCCCCCAGTTCACCCAGATATTGAACCAGGTTGTATGTGAAGGAATCATAATTGTCGATAACCAGTATCATGTCTCTGTTCCTCCTATTCTTCCGTCCACACAGGGACGGCTGCTTAATTATTTTAATTTAACGGTTTCTGCTTCCTCACTGTAATTGACAGCCCTCATCATGGCTCTTGCCTTGTTGCGGCACTCCTTGTATTCCCGATATGGATCGGAGTCGATTACGATGCCCGCTCCTGCCTGCACATATCCCACTCCATCTTTAATGGAAAGTGTACGAATGACGATGTTCAACTCCATATTGCCACTGTAGTCCATCCACCCAATCGAACCTGTATACGGTCCACGACGCACAGGCTCCAGTTCTTCAATGATTTCCATGGTGCGAACTTTGGGTGCACCTGTAATCGTTCCACCTGGGAACGTCGCTGCAATCACATCAAATGCGGATAGTCCGTCTGCCAGCGTCCCCTCGACTTGAGACACCAGATGCATGACATGCGAATACTTCTCGATCGTCATCAGTTCAGGCACATGCACTGATCCATAAGCTGCAATTCGCCCGATATCATTCCGCTCCAGATCGACCAGCATTATATGCTCTGCCCGTTCCTTCTCACTGTTCAGCAGCTCAGCGGCCATCAACTCATCTTCTGCTTCATCCCGTCCTCTTCTCCGTGTTCCTGCGATCGGACGAGCGCTCACCTTGCCATGATCCACTTTGACGAGCAATTCAGGTGATCCGCTCACCAGTTGGAAATCAGGACTACGCAGCATCCCCATGTAAGGAGAGGGATTCACGAGACGAAGCCATTCGTAGATGTGCTCTGCACTGGACTTCAGACGTTTTTCTTGCCGTAGGGATAGGTTCACTTGAAACACATCCCCTTGCCGGATATATTCCTGCACTGTGCGTACCGCCTGCTCAAAGTCCTCTTGAGGAAAGGAGGTATGCCACCCTTCCGTTTCCCGCTCCGCATCCGCTGATTGCGCAGTGAGATGAATGTGGCTATGGCGATGCTCCAATGCCTGCTGCTGCTCTTCCGCCTGGGCAAATCCCAGAATATGCAACCATCGCTGCTGCATGGCTGCTGCCCGCTCTTCTGCTTCTGCGTACAGCATACGGAGCTGAGCTTCATCCTGATTCGGCCGTACAGCCAGATGAACCATGCAGAACAGTGCCTGCTGCTCATGGTCATACGCCCATATTTCTTCAAACCGCATCCACCAATAATCCGGGAGAGCCGGGTTGTCTTCTGCCAAGGTTGGCAGCTTTTCCAAAGATCTGGCTACGTCATAGCTTAGATAACCTGCACATCCACCACCAAAGTCTGGAGCCCCGCTCACCTTTGGTGCGCTGTACGGCGCAGCCCATCTTTTTAATACTTCAAGCGGTTTACCACAGTCTGTCCGGGTACTGCCTTGAATAAGATCATGAATAACAGCTTCATTGCCCTTGCCGGAGATAACGGATACTGGGTTTAATCCCAGAAAGGTATACCTTCCGCCTTTACCATTCTCCAACACCATTGCATAGGGTGACGCCTGCTGCCAGGCTGCTTCCCACGTTAACGGTAAACCGCCATGATACGGTCCCTTATCCGACTTGATCATATACGGCATCATGGTCCAACCTTCTCCGGCCCACTCTGTCCAGTCGGCGTATGTTGTCATCAGGTGTGTCATTGCGGTTTGCCGCCCTCCATCTGTCGCTAGTTCTATTGTCTGATAGTATACTAAAGCGCCGCTGCTTTTAAAAGCATTCAGCAAAAAATCCTCCACACCCGGCATACGGGCAAGGAGGATTTGTTTCATCACTTGTTAGGCTTAAGCTTCGAAGTTGTAAAGTGGCGTACTGAGGTAACGTTCGCCGTTACTTGGTACGATCACGACAACGCGTTTGCCTGCACCCAACTGTTTAGCCACTTGCAGACCTGCACGGATGGCTGCACCAGAAGAAATACCGGACAAAATGCCCTCTTCCTTCGCTACCTGACGAGCCGTCTCGAACGCATCATCGTTCTCGATGTGAATGATCTCGTCATAGATTTCCTGATCAAGAATCTCAGGAATAAAGTTAGCACCGATCCCCTGAATTTTGTGAGGACCCGGTTTGCCACCTGCCAAGATTGGCGAAGCTGCTGGTTCAACGGCAACGATTTTAATCCCAGGGTAGGATTCCTTCAACACTTCGCCTGTACCTGTAATCGTTCCGCCTGTACCGATTCCTGCAACGAAAGCATCCAACGTACCGCCTACAGATTGAATAGCTTCAACAATCTCAGGGCCAGTCGTTTCACGGTGGATCTTCACGTTGGCTTTATTTTTAAATTGCTCAGCCATGAAATAAGATGGATTTTCCTTAAGCAATTCCTCAGCTTTTTTAACTGCACCATTCATACCTTCGGCTCCCGGTGTGAGCACAAGCTCAGCTCCGTAGGCGCGAAGCAGGTTACGACGCTCCATACTCATCGTTTCCGGCATAACAATAACAGACTTATAGCCTTTGGCTGCAGCCACCATAGCCAGTCCAATTCCTGTGTTACCACTTGTTGCTTCGATGATGGTATCACCCGGTTTCAGCTTGCCTTCTTTTTCCGCTTCTTCCACGATGCTAATCGCGATACGGTCTTTGACGCTTGAACCTGGATTCTGGTATTCCAGTTTCACGAATACTTCAGCACTGCCTTCAGGTACGATACGGTTCAGACGAACAAGCGGAGTACCTCCGATAAGTTCTGTTACGTTATTAACTACTTTAGCCATATGAATGCCCTCCTTAGTGGGATGAATACTACTTAAGTCCTGTTGCCATATACATGTGTGGCCGAGCAGCCTCTAGATGTTATAGAAGAACTACGGAAATCCGTCTGAGTTCATTCCGTCTGCAATAAACCGGACAGAAACTGGGTTTCCGAAGATTTCTTTGTTCATATAAATGGTTTTATTCCGAGTAAATGAGTAGGTTTTTGATTATTTTTATCTTATCAACGTTACACCCTATTGTCAATATGAGTACTCAAAAAAATACTCCGCCTTGGGCCCTAAGGCCGTAGACAGAGTATTTTTATCAAGATGCAGTAGGACATTCGTTTGCAGGATAATCAGGATGCCGGAATTTCAGCGATGATGACAGCTTCATACTTGTTGCGTAACCTTTCCTCCACCTGGGGCAGGGGATCAGCCTGGCTGAGAGCAAGCTGCATCCGAATTTCTTCACGAACCTCTTCTGCCGATTGCACTTTACGCTCTTGTTTGTCATTCATTTTAATGATGGCGTAACCTTCTTCCATCTTCACTGGCCCCGCAATATCACCAACGTCCAGTTGAGCTGCAAGTTTGAGAATTGCTTCGGACTGAAACGGATCGTTCTGCTCAATCCATCCCAGACGACCGCCCGAATCACGGGAGTAACTGTCCGTCGATTCATTACGTGCGGTTTCTTCAAAGTCTGCTCCCTTGTCGAGCGCATCCAGAACTGATTTTGCCTGGTCCTCTTCCTTCAATACAATAATAGACAGATCATATTTCTCTGGGGATACATAGTCTTCATGGTGTTCGTTCCAATAATGCTCGATATCTGCATCCTTGATCTGTATACCGCTCGTTGCGATTTTCTCAAGCAGAAGTCGGTATCCCGCCTCCAACTCAAGGTCCTGCCTGGATAAACCCAGTTGAGACTGCATTTCGTCAAAATAAGCCTTCTCCGAATCATATCCATCCATGGCCGCGGCAAGTTCCTTCGCAATTTCTTTGGGAGTCACCGTCAGATTACGATCGAGTGCTTCCGCATATACGGCTTTGCGATTGAGCATCTGGAGCAGCAATTCACTGCCATAGCGCCGTTTCAATGCCTCGGTCCATTCCTTGTTGGTGATGACCTCCCCATTGATCGTTGCTACGGCATTTCCCTCTTCCTGATTGGTATCCTGAGGCGAATCTGTTCCTTCACGTCCATTTCGTAAGCCTTGCACAACCATAACTGAACCCATCACCAGCATTCCAAGCGTCAAGACAATTACAGCCGTCCATAACCCTTTTTCCTGTCTTGTCATTCCGCGTCCCGTCCCCGCATAAAATCAGTTCTTGGCTTGCTCTAGGATGGTCTCAAGTTGTTCCTTGTTGAAATCGTAAGCCTCATTGCAAAATTGGCAGACCACTTCAGCCTGGCCTTCTTCCTCAATCAATTGTTCCATTTCGGATTGACCCAGACTGATCAACGTTTTCTCTACCCGCTCACGTGAACACTCACAGTGGAAATGAATATCCATTTCGTCCATGACCTGTACATCAGGCAGTACACGACGAAGCAGCGCTTCTAGTTCAAGCCCCTCAGCCAGCAGTGATGTCACTGGCGGCATTGTACCAATGGCATTTTCAATCACAGTAATTTCATCATCCGTCAAACCTGGAAGCAACTGTACAATGAATCCACCGGCTACAATAACCGAATTGTCGGTATCCACCAGTACACCAACGCCTACAGCAGAAGGCGTCTGCTCCGATTTGGCAAAATAGTACGTAAAGTCTTCACCAAGTTCTCCCGAAATAATTGGCACACTGCCGCGGTAAGGCTCTTTCAGCCCCAAATCCTTCGTTACGTTCACGAATCCTTCGGTTCCAACTGCGCCAGCAACGTCCAGTTTACCCATACTGTTGCTCGGCAGATGTACATGCGGATTGCTTACATAACCACGAACTTCACCCTTCGCATTAGCATCGGCAACAATCTGTCCAATGGGACCGTCACCTTTGACTTGAATTGTGAGCTTCTCTTCTCCTTTAAGCATAGCACCCATAATGGATGCTGCTGTAACCGTACGCCCCATAGCTGCTGTAGCCGTGGGAAACGTATCATGTCTTCTGCGCAGTTCCTCAACCAGTTCTGTCGTTTGAACAGCAAAGGCCCTAACCCGTCCGTTCATTGCTGTACCGCGAATTAACCGGTCTTGTTTGTTGTTGTTTTCCAAGTCATTCAGCCTCCTTTGGCGTAATCGCCAGTTATAGAAAAAACGGCATAACATATAAGACTGTAATCTCAGCCCGCTGTTTGCCGTCTCTGTTCTTACCTTTCCCGGTTCCGCTCATAAACGATACGCAGCCCTTCAAGCGTAAGCAGCGGATCCACTTCATCGATGCTGCGTGTTTCTTCTGCAATCAGCTTGGCAAGACCTCCGGTTGCAATAACTCTAGGCTTGGCTCCCATTTCCTCGCGAATACGCTCCACGATACCGTCCACCTGTCCTGCATAACCATAAATAATGCCGGCCTGCATCGCATGAATGGTGTTGCGACCAATGACTTTCTTGGGCTTCTCCAATTCAATACGAGGTAGCTTGGACGCTCGTTCATAGAGTGCTTCGGTTGCAATATGGATGCCGGGTACGATAGCCCCGCCCAGATAATTTCCTTTCTCGTCAATACAGTCAAATGTAGTCGCTGTACCGAAATCGACCACAACGAGAGGGCCGCCATACTTCTCAACGGCTGCTACTGCATTAACAATGCGATCCGCGCCAACTTCACGAGGATTCTCATACCGCAGGTTCAGGCCGGTTCGGATACCAGGCCCAACAAGTAACGGTTTTTTGCCTACGTATTTCTCACACATGGCTTCAATCACATTCACCAGCGGTGGAACCACGGATGAGATGATCACACCTTCAATGTCGCGTGTTGAAATACCCGACATATGAAATAAATTATAAATCAATACGCCGTATTCATCCACTGTCGACTGCCGGGATGTACTCAGGCGAAAATGGTGGAGCAACTCCCGGCCTTGATACACGCCGAGTACGATATTACTGTTGCCCACGTCTACCACAAGAATCAAAGAGGTTCACCCCTCTTTCTTTTCGTTTAAATCCAGGCTGATATCCAGGCTCTCAAAAGAGTAGGTTAACCTGCCAACTGAAATTACATCCACTCCGCTCTCTGCAATACCACGAATGGTATTTAGCGAGACGTTGCCCGATGCCTCAACCTTCACATGCGGAGCCTGCTCACGAATAAGAGCAACGGCCTCACGCATCCGGTCTGGGTGCATGTTATCCAGCATAATGATATCTGCCCCAGCCTGCAAGGCTTCTCTGACCTGTTCCATGTTTTCGGTCTCTACTTCAATGGTCATTGTATGCGGAATGACAGATCGCGCACGCTGTACAGCTTCAGTAATCCCGCCTGCGCCCTTGATGTGGTTATCCTTAATCATGACGGCATCATAGAGGCCGAACCGATGATTTGCTCCGCCACCAACCCGCACTGCATATTTTTCAAGCAAGCGGTGTCCCGGTGTTGTTTTACGAGTATCGACCAGACGTGTAGAAAGGCCTTCCAACGCATCAACATAAGTACGTGTGCGGGTAGCGATACCAGACATGCGCTGAAGCAGGTTAAGGGCCAGACGCTCTCCTGTCAGCAAGCTATGTGTGCTTCCTTCTACCTCAGCCAGAATCGTACCATGCGTAACTGCATCACCGTCTTTTACCATCGGTGTGAACGCAAGGCCAGGATCCACTACCTGAAACACGAGTTCTGCTACCGTAATTCCTGCAATGATTCCATTGTCTTTGGCATGTATCACGGCCTTGGACTGACTGCCGGCGGGAATCGTCACAGTTGTTGTGACATCCCCTGCACCAACATCCTCACGAAGCCAGTTTTTAATTGATTCGATGAGTCCTTCATTATATCCGTTCAGTATCATGACATCAATTCCTCCACAATCGCTTGTTCTCGCTGCTGCAGACTATGCTTCTGCCATACGGCATCGTCACGCTGCGGGAAATCCTCACGGTAGTGTGCTCCCCGACTTTCCTCGCGGTGTAATGCTCCAGTGGTAACCAACCAGGCACAGGTCAAAAGGTTGGCATATTCCATCTCTTCTTTGTGAGTAAACTTCTGATCAAAAAATTGCAGTTCATGTTGCAGTTTCTCTATTGCTGCTTGCAGGTTAGCGCCATTCCGGCGCAGCCCCACTTGACGCACCATCATTTTTTGCAGACGCAAACGTCTTTCGGACACCGGCTTCTGCTCTTCCTTTATGATCCTGCGAATACTTGTTAATGTGGAAACCTTTGTCTGGAGTGAAGCAAGCGGAGGAAGGGATTGAATTCGATCCACGATTCTCCGGCCAAATACGATTGCTTCAGACAGAGAGTTGCTCGCCAGACGATTGGCTCCGTGTACTCCAGTAGAAGATACCTCACCACAGGCAAATAACCGGCTAATGCTGCTCTCCCCACTGAGATCCGTCTTCACTCCGCCCATCATGTAATGTGCAGCAGGAGCAACTGGAATCCAGTCTGTGGTCATATCCAGTCCGTATCGCATACAGGTCTCATAAATGGTAGGAAACCGATGTTTAATCATCTCTGCTGGTTCATGAGTGATATCCAAATATACAAAGGTACTGTTTGTCGATTCCATCTCACTGACAATGGCCCGCGCAACGATATCCCGTGGTGCCAGTTCAAGTTGTGCATGATACCGTTCCATGAAGCGCTCGCCTTTCACATTGCGCAAATAAGCTCCTTCGCCACGTACAGCCTCGGACACCAGGAAACGTGGTGCTCCCGGATAACAAAGGGAGGTCGGGTGGAATTGGATAAACTCCATGTCCCGGACAACTGCTCCGGCACGATAGGCCATCGCCACGCCATCTGCTGTAGCCACTTCCGGATTGGTCGTATATCGATACAACTGTCCAGCCCCACCAGAGCAGAGAACGGTTGCCTCTGCCTTCACAAATACTTGCGAACCGTCAGCCTTCTGTACTAGCGCACCTACACATTCTCCCTGCTCTGTAATCAGGTCAATGACAAAATGCTCATCCCACACTTTAATCCCCGGATGTTCATTCGCCTGTACAGCCAGTGCACGCACAATCTCATATCCCGTTGCATCCCCATTGGCATGCAAAATACGGCGGTGGCTGTGCGCACCTTCCTGCGTCAACGCCAACTCGCCGTTCTCCAGATCAAACAAAGTACCCAGTCGAATCAGTTCTTTTACTCCATCCGGGCCCTCGTTCACCAATGCTTCTACTGCTTCGGAGCGGCATAATCCCGCTCCTGCAACAAGTGTATCCTGCAAATGGTAGGCAGGTGAATCATCCTCAGCGATAACCGCAGCGATTCCCCCCTGCGCATACCGGGTGTTACTTTCCAGTAACGACTTCTTCGTGATCATCAACACACTGCGTTGTTCACTCGCCTTGATCGCAGTAAACAAACCAGCAATGCCCGAACCAATAACCAGCACATCCGTCTCCACCATCGGCAGCGCGGACAGATCAAAATCCACTAAATATTGCGGTATCATGTTATTTCACCTGTCTTGGAGCAAGAGTAACGCATGCTACTTCACCAGTAACATGCGCTCTAGTGATTCTCTGGCTTTGTCGGCAACGGCTGGAGGCACGTAAATTTGCGGCTTCATCGTTTCCAAGCATTTAACCAGCTTTTTCAAGTTATTGACTTTCATGTTCGGACATACGAGGAACTTGGTAGCAAAGTGGAATTGTTTGTCCGGGCTATCGAGACGCAGTTGGTATCCTGTACCGTCCTCGGTACCTACGATAAATTCTTTAGCGGACGAATTCTTACAATATTCCAGAATGGCGGTTGTGCTACCTACGAAATCACCCATCTCTACAACCTCAGGACGACATTCCGGGTGAACAACGAACTCGGCATTTGGATGCTTCGCTCTCATCTCTACCACGTCTTTGACAGTCAGCATATCATGGGTATTGCAGTAACCTTCCCAGATAATCATTTTCTTGTCTGTATGTTGTTGCACATAATGTCCCAGATTTTTATCCGGTACCCAGATGATTTCATCGGAATCAACAGATTGAATGACTCTGACAGCATTGGCCGATGTACAACAGATGTCGGTCTCTGCCTTGATCTCAGCTGAGGAATTGATGTACGTTACAACTTTGGCATTCGGGTGCTGTGCTTTCAATTTACGTAAGCCTTCAACGTTCACCATGTCCGCCATTGGGCAGCCTGCACGCTCGTCGGGGATGATAACCGTTTTGTTAGGGGCAAGAATTTTAGCGCTTTCACCCATAAAATGAACTCCGCAGAAAACGATAACATCCGCATCGGTTTGTGCCGCCTTCTGAGCCAGCAAAAACGAATCTCCCCGGAAATCAGCGACTTCCTGTACCTCGTCACGTTGATAATAATGGGCAAGAATAATGGCATTCCGTTCCTTCTTCAACTCCATCAGCCGCTCGCGCAGCTCCCGGTTCATCTCAGCCTTGCGCTCTAAAGCCAGAGCTTCCACCTGTGATCCTCTCCTTATCGGGACAGCCTTATACGCTGTTTCATATGGCAAATCCAAGTCGTTATTTTCGCTTGAGAAACGAATCACAAGCGGTTTAACACCTAATGTACACAACGTTCACGACTCTGTCAATAAATGAAATCGCCCCAGAACAAGGGCATAACCACCCATTTCCTACGTAGTTCGCCCTATAGCTCCCGGTTATCATTATCTATACAATTTGAAGGAATACATAAAAAAAGAGAGCCCGAAGGCTCTCCTTGTCATCTGCCACTATAAGACAGATGGTGTTATAAATTAAGACGTTGGCTTCGTTCCACCATCATCCGGGTCATTGCTGTTTCCTTTGTCCAGATTCGGAGCTTCGTTAGGAATATCTCCGGCTGGTGGTTCAGGCGTTTCATCTTTGCCTTGGATACGGACGCGTACATCACCGATGTTGTCGATGATCGCTTCTCCGCCTTCGCTAGGCGTACCTTCTCCATCGTTGCTGTTCTCATCTTTTGGAGTCAGGGCACCTGTCTCGATCAATTGCTTGATCTGATCCATTTCCAATGTCTCCACTTCCAGCAACGTGTTCGCAATCAGATGCACTTCTTTAGAATGTTTAACGAGTAAGTCTTTACACTTCTCATAGCATTCGTTGATGAAGCGTTGCATCTCCTGATCGATCTCGTAAGCAATGGAATCTGAGTAATTCTGTTCGTGACCGATATCACGACCCAGGAATACCTGTCCCTGCGAACTACCGAACTGCATAGGTCCCAGCTTCTCGCTCATACCGTACTCCATAACCATGCTACGGACGATACCCGTCGCTTGTTGGAAGTCACTGTATGCACCCGTACCGATTTCACCGATAAACAGTTCTTCGGAAACGCGGCCACCAAGGAGTCCAGTAATTTTGTCCAGCAATTCTTGCTTGGTAACAAGCATACGATCTTCTTTTGGCAACATGATTACATATCCACCCGCACGTCCGCGCGGAATAATGGTAACTTTATGTACCATATCGGCATGTTCCAGGAAGTAGCCTACAATGGTATGACCTGCTTCGTGATAAGCAACAATACGTTTTTCACGGTCACTGATAACACGGCTTTTCTTCTCCGTACCAACAATGACACGGTCAATCGCTTCGTCTACTTCACGCATGGAGATATCTCTGCGATTACGACGTGCCGCAAGCAATGCCGCTTCATTCAAGAGATTTTCCAAATCTGCACCAGAGAATCCGGTAGTACGCTTCGCAATAATGTCCAGCTTCACATCTTTGGTGAGTGGTTTGTTGCGTGAGTGTACTTTCAGAACCGCTTCACGACCTCTCACGTCAGGGCGATCAACCGTGATTTGACGGTCAAAACGTCCTGGACGCAGCAAGGCAGGGTCCAGAATATCAGCACGGTTCGTTGCAGCAACGATGATAATACCTTCATTGGCTCCGAATCCGTCCATTTCAACGAGCAACTGGTTGAGTGTTTGTTCACGTTCGTCGTGACCACCACCAAGACCAGCACCACGCTGACGTCCTACAGCATCAATCTCATCGATAAAGATGATACATGGGGCGTTTTTCTTCGCATTTTCAAACAAGTCACGTACACGAGATGCACCGACACCGACGAACATTTCAACGAAGTCAGAACCGGAAATACTGAAGAATGGCACACCCGCTTCACCGGCAACAGCACGAGCGAGCAAGGTTTTACCTGTACCCGGAGGACCTACAAGCAGTACGCCTTTAGGAATCCGTGCACCTACTGCTGCGAATTTACGAGGGTCTTTGAGGAAGTCCACGACTTCAACAAGCTCCTGTTTCTCTTCGTCAGCACCCGCAACATCTTCAAACGTAACCCGTTTCTTCTCTTCGTTGTAGAGACGAGCACGGCTTTTACCAAAGTTCATTACTTTACCGCCGCCGCCTTGAGCCTGATTAAACAGGAAGAAGAACAGCAGGAACATAATGATCAAAGGAATAAAGGAAGTCAGCAACGTCAACCAGATGCTGTCACCTTTCATAGGTTCCTGATGATATTCGAAATTGTTCGTTTCGCTTGCAGCTACAAGCTCACTAATTGCCTCATCCGTAGGAGGAATATACGTTGAGAAATTTTCTGATTTGGCTCCGTCAGGCGTCTTCCTGTATTGACCGGTCACGAGGTACGTCTGACCGTTGAATTGAACCGTCAATTCAGAGACATTATTGGTCTTGATCGCCGCGCGCAACTGATCATATCTAGGATTATCGGTGGCTTCGCCGCCATTGCTGACGAACTGGACTATCCCCACCACAACTAAAAAAAGAATCAAATAAAAAGCAGAATTCCGGATGAACCGATTCATCCCCTACCTCCTCTCGAGACACTTTAATTATTTTAACATAGCCCAACATGGCTTCTCAACAGAAGCCACCAACAGATATGGGCTTGGAACTAGCTTAAGCATTAGTTGCTGTAAACTTCCGGTTTCAGAATCCCGATGTAAGGGAGGTTCCGGTACTTCTCGGCATAATCCAGGCCATAGCCAACGATGAATGCGTCCGGAATGTCAAAGCCAGTGTAATGGGCTTCAAGTTCGACTTTGCGACCTGAAGGCTTGTCAAATAGCGTAACCACGCGGACGGATTCAGCACCGCGGTTCTGCAAGAGTTCGATCAGATAACTGAGCGTGAGTCCACTATCAATAATGTCCTCTACAATCAGAACCTCGCGTCCCTCAACGGATTCATCCAGATCCTTAATGATTTTAACCACGCCGGATGATTTGGTGGAAGCGCCATAACTCGATACTGCCATGAAATCCATCTCAACAGGTACCGTAATGTTCTTAACCAAATCAGCCATAAATATAAACGCACCCTTAAGCACACAAATGACCAAAGGATTGCGATTTGCATATTCGGCACTTATTGTTGCGCCTAATTCCTTGATTTTACTCTGAATCTCTTCTTCACTGATCAATACTTCCTGAATGTCGTTCTGCAACTGTGCGAACCTCCTAAGTTATACATATGAAAGCCTTACCTGAACCATAACCACTACCCCTGAATCGCTGAATCGCCTACAGTCATGTACAGGATTGCGGAAGTATCCTCCCTGACAGGAGCTACACTAGACCGGCGAACACCCGGTAACCAGATGATATTGCCTGCTCCATCACATACCACGGGAACCCGTGAACGGACAGAAGGGGGAATTTTCTCATCGATGAAAATATTTTTCACCTTTTTGCTTCCGTTTAATCCCATCACTTTCATGGTATCTCCAGGTAACCGTGAACGCACAACCAGCGGCATAAGCAGTTGATCTGCATCAAATGCGGCATGATCCGCCGATTCTGGTACATGATAGTCCTCGGGACTCATCGGAACGATCTGAACATGCCGGTCAATTTCCGTGAGAGAAAGCTCATAGGTTCCGCTCGATTGAGCAAGACGATATTCGTAAGATTGACCCTGTACGTCAGTCCGTACGCCGAAAGAGATCAGATCATACTCCCGGGTGCAGGCGAGTGTCTGTCCTATATCCAGGCTCCAGGTCGTCGCTTCAGGCTGAATAACCTTGCGGCGAATGGTCTCAATACGGGTAAAGTCGACAAAATCACTGTCCAAAGGCAGATAATTCAATATTAGTTTAATCAACCTTCGTTGTAAAGCGACATGTAACTTCAAAAAGGAAGGCACCTCAAAGGTTTGCCTTCCGCCGTTCGCCTGCACTAGACACCTGTATGCGTCATATGCACCTTGTTCCATGAAATCGTCTTCATCGCCCACGATTTCGGCAAGTCGATTCAAAGACGGCGTCAACTGTCCATTATATTGCCCCAAAAATGGGAGCACATCCAAGCGAATGGCATTACGCCGATATTTACGCAGGGAATTGCTTTCATCATTAAAATACAGAAAACCCTGGGTATTACAAGCTTCTACAAGGTCTGTCTTGTTTATACGAAGGCATGGACGAATAAGTTCCACATTTTTTTCTCGTCTTTTAAACTTCATTCCTGCGAGTCCGGAAAGACCACTCCCACGCAACAAATGGAGCATAACCGTCTCTGCTTGATCGTCGGCATGATGGGCCAGTGCAATGCTCGCCGCATCGTATTTGGCAGCCACTTCATGCAGAAATTCATATCGTTTGTTGCGCGCCGCCTCCTGAGGACCTTGACCGGTAAGCTTCATATAAGAAGGTACATCGGCCTTTACCCATTCAAATGCTATGCCAAGCCGGTACGCAAGTTCTTTCATCATCTCGGCTTCATGATCGGATTCAATCCGAAAACCATGATGTACATGGGCACAGATCAACTCCAGCGGGACATGCCTGGTACTGATCTCATGCATGATATGCAAAAAAGCTACCGAGTCCGGTCCGCCCGATACTGCGACGACAATCCGATCCCCGGGAACCCATAACTGATGCTCTTCCGCTGCATCCAGCACATTATTCACCAGCTCGTTCCAGCGTAAAGCCTCCATACCTGTTCCTCATTCCTTACGTTATGTATATGCACTCTCACAGGTCAGAATCGCAGTGCATAGATGAGTACCCCAATAAGTAATATAACGGATACAGCAAATGCATTTTTGAGCCAACGCGGTGTTGTACTTTTGGAACGACGACGAAGGGGAGAGGGGCGTGCCATCATCTCTTTCCAGACCTTAGCCGCGTGTCCGGCATCCTGAAACTGACCTCGTAATGCCTGAATAGTCCAGTTTCGAAAGGGGCGAAGACGTTCGCTGCGCTCCACAAGGGCTGTAAGCTGGTTTACACTTCGCAGTTGGGGTAATCCTTCTGCAGCCAGCGCTTTGAGTGCATCAGCTTCAAGTACATGAATCAATAATAGCGCAAAAGCAAACACATCATAGGTACCATCTGCTGTTCGGCTACCCGCATTCCAGAATCCGCGATCATACCATTCAGTAAACTGCTTGACGCTCCGGCCGATAGAAGTCACTCCGCCATAGTCGATAAGTTCTACCTGCCCATAATCCGATACCAGTACATTTTGGGGTTTGAGATCGCCAAACACCCATCCAGCCTGATGCAATTGAGCCAGCTTCTGCAATAGTCTGAGTCCAACCAGAAGTGTCCAGTCCGTTCCCTGTCGCCGAATGAAGTGGTGCAGAGACTCCCCCCGAACGTAACGCATCACATAAAAGGGAATATCACGACCACGAATGGCGTAGTCATCCACATCTTTCAGATATGAAGGAATGCCACTCTGCCGAAGGGCCTCATGATTACGCTGTAATTGAAAAGATTTGAGCACATTAATTTCCGATTGCAGATCTACAGGGTCAAATCCCATTTTAAGCGCATAATGTTTGCCATTCTCACCCCGCTGGACAAGAAAAACGATGCCGTTGGCTCCTTTGCCCAGCAGCTTCCGAATCGTATAGCGGCTGCGATTCCATTTCCCTGTGATGACTGTTCCTGGCGGGAAAGAGGCGTCAGACAACGTTGTCACCGAGCATCCCTTCTCTTTCAATGCGATAGTTCCCTTCTATTTCCTGCTGTCCCTCCAGTGTACCATAACGGTAAAAATCAATCACCCTTTGAATCGCAGGACCTGTCGGCGTCGCTCCCTTCATTTGCAAACGTCCAAACAGCGAACGAACACGGCTCGGGTCAACTGTCCAATCGATGTCCATCACAGCTTCTTCTCCGCTATGTCGTCCAGGAAAATGAAAGACGGAAAGATGGCTCTGACCCATACGTGCCTGCAAGCTAAGCATTAAATCCCGAATCCCTTCCTCCACAGCAGCAAGCTTCGGCTTCATACTGGCACTTACATCAATGAGAAGAACGACTTGAAGCGGTGTTGTCTCCGCCATATCCTCCATCACTTCAACCACCTGTGCACGTTTAGCCGGTTCAAGGTCTGTTACCGTTTTGGGCTCTTGCTCTCCCAAAATTTGTGTTAACTCTCTATTAACCGCCTGTTGAATGGTCTGAACCACTGTTTTTCTTGTCATCATTTGCATCGTATGGGCAAGCTGCCTAGTACCTACGATCTGACTGATTCCACCCCCGGCTTTGGCAATATCCTCGATCTCTCGACTACCTAACTCACCAATGGTTCCATAATCAATAACACCGACCACGTTGACCGTAATTCCCTCTTCCCGTGCTTCCGCCGCAGCCAGCACCGGGCTTGCACCTACATTGGAACAACCGTCGGTGATCAACAAGATTTGTTTCATCCGATATCCCTCCGTTTTGGGTTACTCTCCAACTCTATGACTAGCATTGCCAGAATGAAGAGACTTCAAACAGAGGAATATGCAATTAACTAACGGTACGTGGACGTTCCATCCGGCTTATTCCGGGGACTCTTAATGTCGCCCACTCCGGGCGATAATGTTCTATTTTGCCTACAATTACAGTCATGTCATCATAGATCTCATGTTGCTGATAACGAATAACACTTTCAAGCAGACAATCTGCTAATTCCTGAGGATCGTCACTATCAATTTCCTGAATGAGCCGCTTCATCCATAGTTCTTTGTTGACGGCATACCCCGGTGCATCATAGATACCATCTGTCATCATAATTAAAACGTCCCCTGGCTGAAGCTGTACGGTTACCAGATCCACCTCAATATCTTTGATAATACCAATCGGCAGATTGCTTGCCGAAACCTGAATAACCTCCTGCCCTCGTTTAATAAAACTTGGAGTCGATCCGATTTTCATAAACGTGGTCTCTGCCGTATATTCATCGATCAGAGCCATATCCACCGTTGCATACATTTCTTCAGGAGAACGCAGCATCAGAACGGAATTCACCGATTTGATCGCCAACTTCTCATCCATACCCGACTGTAACAACTGCTCCAGTATATTTAGTGCTGCACTGCTCTCCATGCGTGCCCGTTCCCCATTGCCCATGCCATCGCTAAGCGCAACTGCAAAGGTCCCGTTACCCAGTTCAACTGTACTGAAACTGTCCCCGGACATCACATCTCCCCCTTTGGCGGCGGCGGCAACACCCGTTGTTATCTCAAAAGTTTTGGCAGAGCCAAAGGTAACTGTCGCCAGCCCTTGGCGAGGGTCAAGCATCGTCTCATTCAAGACGGCAATATGCTCGTCCAGTACATCTGAGATCAGCGGAGCGATCATTTTCCGGCACTCGTCAAATCCGCGTGTATAGGCATGAACAATCTCAATTTCCACATTCCCCGCTTCCAGATTAATGATTTCAATAGAATGTATGGACAGACCTAACGACTCAAGCGCATCTCGAATCTGCTCCTCTTGTTGTACCATCTCCTCACTTTCCCGTTGAATTTCTTTCGCCAGGTCCTCCATTACCTGGGATACCCCTGATAATTGCTCTGCAACCAGCTGTCGACTATCTATAATCTGACGTTTCCATTGCATGTTATGTTGATGCAGACCATACTGGGCGCGCATCACTTCAAGTACCTCCTCCGGTTTCGCACATACCCTGTTCCATTCCACCGGAATTTGCTTGCCTGACATCTCCGGGTTGGCTTCAATGGAACTCATCACATCTGTCATATATTTATAGGTCTGAATAAACTTCGCATCCCAGCATTGGGCCTTCTTAAAGCAACCCGAACATGTGCCTTCGGCTACGGCATTCATGAAGTGCTCCATCCCGCCTTCGTTCTGTACCGGCTCCCCCGCGCCAGACATCTGATCGAAGCTGCGTGACAACTGACGGAATACCTGCGAGAAGCGGGTAACCCGTTCTGCGGTGACATCCCGTATTCTCTTCGCATATTCATGCTGCGACTTCGTATGATCCTGCGTGCCAGGAACATATTTGGATATGGCCGTCAGCATACTTTTTGGCGTTAACATAAACAGAACAATAGCTGCACATGTCTCCCATAAAGAATTCATGACATCTCCCGGTCCACCCAGATATATGGATAGAATAGAGGAACCCAGTAGCATGCCCAGAGCAACAGCCGCACGTTTTCCTTCCCGGAGCATACCTGCCAGCATGCCAGCAAAAGCAAGCAGACTCATCTGATATACCGCCGACATATCGGCCAAACTCAGAATGAGGCCAGTAATAACCCCAACCGAGGCTCCGAGGGGGGCTCCGCCCACCAGCGCGAAGATCAGAATGAGATACCGGGAGAGCATATGCTCTACAGACAGGGACTGGATCGTCCAGCCCACCGCCCCTGTCATCACGGAAGCCAGCAAGATGATCAGACAGAGGATCTCCTCGTTCTTTAGGTTGAATTTTTTTTTGCGATACGTGAAGATCGGTATGGCCTGTATGAAAACCAGGGTAAGCACAAAGCTGAGTACGGAATCCATCGTGAGCATTAACATGGCGTACCAGCTGAAAGACGGCCCAATAACGACGGCGAATAACTTGACCATAAAAGTAGTCGTAAACACCATCGTTGGCGCATAAGATAATTCAGCGCGGTCATAAGACTCCAGTCCTCTGAACAACAGATAGAAGATGGCGAGCTCCGAAGCAACAATCAGAGGTACCGGAAACGGAGCGAAGAGACTTCCTGCCAGCAACGCAGCCCCTACCGGAATAATGTAATCCCTACGCATGAAGGCGATAACCGCAAAGTAAGCAATCGCAAAGGGCGATAATTCATTCAGAATCATGGCCTTGCCCAGCAAAAATCCCATAAAGGTAAGAAGCAGCACCCATTTACGTGCAGCAACGATCTGGACGGCCTTGCGGGAGCTAATCCACTGTTTTAGGCGTACCGAAAGCTCCTCCCGAGCTTCTGTACCTCCTTTACCAGCTTTCATTCCCGGAAATTGAATGACATTCCACTTTTCCATCATCCTCAAGGCACCCCATTCGATTAATTTAATTTTCGTGTTTCGTTCTCGATGGTTCTGATTATAGATAGAATAGAAGACGTAGTTTGTCACAATTGGTGGGTAGGGTCCAAAAACTTTACGACAAAAGAAACAGACGCGGCGCGGTGGTGCGAAACCCCCGGCCTTATTGTGGTTTCATCCATTTGCCCAGACCCTTGCCGACAAGGCACTTGTCTGATTTTGAACCGGACGCGGTTCGTCATCGCCACGATTTGAGCAGGATACCTGTGGAATGCCACGGAAACCTGTCGGTAAAAAATGGTAGACGACAAATGTTCTTATGTACTTTTTTTCCTGCGCAGAAAAACTGGGGATATGGAGCTTCACTTTACAAAAACGGCTATGAATCCGGTTAAATGTCTATATCTGAACAGTTAAACCCCAACATTAAAAACAAACGCAAAAAAACCGTCAGCCCCAAGGCTAACGGTTCTTCTTATATTTTAAATCAGGTTGAACCAGATTACACGCGTTTGGCTCCACGGCCACCACGTTTGCCTTCTGTGTTCTTTTTCAGCGAAGAGATCCGCTCTTCACTATCTTTCAGGAAGCGTGACATTTTATCCTCAAATGAAGGTTTGCCTGCTGCGGGCTTGAAAGAACGGCCTCCGCGGTCACCACGGTTAAATCCACCGCCGCCACCACGACCTTGGCCACCACTTGGGCCTCCGCCGCTGAATCGTTCGCGATCTCCTCCACTGCGTTCCGGTCTAGGAGCTCTCGGGGGTCTGGACTGTGTTTGTTGCTCAACCGGTTTGTCAACAGCTTGCTTAATGGAAAGCCCAATCTTGCCATCCTTGTCAACGTTGATGACCTTAACGGTAACGAGGTCATTAAGCTTCAGGTGGTCGTTGACATCTTTGACATAATTGTCGGCGATTTCCGAGATGTGAACGAGACCCGTGACACCTCCTGACAGATCCACAAATGCTCCAAAATGCGTGATGCCTGTCACCTTGCCCTCTAACTTGGTGCCCACTTCAATTGCCATAGAATAAAATGATCCTCCCTTAAAAATATACAACCCGATTTTTTGAATGCCAAAATCAATGCTGTGCTAATTTAATTATACCTTATGCCGCAAACCAAGGTCAACTGAGCACTACCCCTTAAGGTAGCCTATTTTTTCCGGTATAACGGCTTCAGACATATAGATAACAATCCTTGCTCAATAATGAGCCAAATTACATCAGTTCCCTGACTCTTCAACCTGAATTGGTGTTTCCTCAGGCAGATAGTATCCTTTTTTCCGAGCCAGCTGTCCTATGTATTCGGGATCCTTCAACCGACTGACTTCGTACTTCAATTGAGCCAGCTTCTTCAACGTCTCTTCCTTTGAAGATTGCTGGGCAGCCAGATGAGAACTCTTGTCCGAAATTTGCGCAGTCTGCACAAGGAACGTATATCCTGCCCAAATGATAAACACAACCATAAAGGTCATCCATAGCATGAGACGCCTTTTGGCACCTGCAGATTTTCCTTGGCCTGCTGGAGCTTTTGATTTGTTCATAGGTGTTTTACCCATTATCGGACCTCCTTAAAACCAGCGTTTCCACATCGCTGCGATACTTGAACCCGCACGGATCAGGAAGCGTGGCGTAACCCAATGTTTCAGGATTGGCCTAAACATCCAGCGGAACAACTTGCCGAAAGGTACCAAACATTGCAGCACCAGCTTACCCAGGAATAACAGTATGGCGAGTACGAAACCAAATAATACGCGCACTAGCTTGTATAGTCCTTTAGCGGGCATAACGATCAGGATGTTAAGGATATGTCCACACCAATGAATCAGCGTTCTTGCGAGTTTAATTAACATTACCACAAAACGCTGGGTTGTAACACTTAAAAGCCAAAAATAGAAGCAAACCCCTATAATCAGCCCCAAAAAGACATAAAACCGCAGCTGTCCGTGGTTCCCGGCGTACAGCATCCGGAAGACGAACAGCGCGGAAGCGACCCAATACAACAGATCTAGCGTGTGGACGCTCCATCTCGGGAACCGCAGCTGACCGGACAGTACCCGGTAACTGTCGTAGGCCATCCCCATCACGGCTCCCGACATCAGCATCCACATCAATGTGATCCATTGAGTATCCGGACTCATCGGAACATCTTGCCGAACAGGCCTTTACCGTTTTTGGACTGAGAACCGGGGTCCAGATATTGAAGAGAACTGACAGTGCCCTCGATGGATAACAAACCGTCCTCCAGGCTCAGGTTTTTGATATGTAAATTGTGCCCCCGGATGGTCAGATGCCCAAGTTCAGTTTGCAGCAAAAATTCCTCACTGTCGAAGCTCTCCACATTGGAGACACCCGTCAGATCCAGCAGTTTCCGATTCTGCATGCTCAGATGATGCTGTTTCGTCTTACTTTGCTCAACCATGGCATGTACCCCTCCTTCTTAACCCTAGCTTATGGATCAGAAGTGCAGAATAGAACCAAGGTTGGATGAAAGCAATTGTCCGGATAACAGTGGAACACAAAAACGCCCTTCCCTGCACGGGAAAGGCGTTTCTCTTCATTTTGCAATGAATGTTGTAGAAAAGTATATCAGGCATCCCTGTTACCAGTTCAGACCGTTATCCTTGGCGATCGGCTCTTCCTTAACCAAGGTGTAGAGGCTGCTCGCCTCATCCTTCTTGGTACTCTCTGCAAGACGCTCCACCTTCACGGTGACCAGCTTTTGACCGAACTGAACCGTAAGCTCATCGCCCACTTTGACAGCGGCGCTTGGCTTCGCTTCACGTCCGTTCACCAGCACACGTCCCTGTTCGGAAACGTCCTTGGCTACGGTGCGGCGTTTGATCAGCCGAGAGACCTTCAGGAATTTATCAAGACGCATTATTTTACGGCTTCTTTAAGTTTGTTGCCTGCTTTGAACGCAGGAACGGTGGACTCAGGAATCACGATTTCATTCCCTGTTTGTGGGTTACGTCCGGTACGACCGGAACGTTTGCGGGTCTCAAAAGTGCCAAAGCCGATCAGTTGTACTTTGTCTCCGCTGGCAAGTGCATCTGTAATTTCTCCCAAAAAGCCGTTCAATACGGACTCAACGTCTTTTTTAGTCAAACCGCTTTTGGTGGAAATGTTGTTAATCAGATCTGTTTTGTTCATTTTTAAAAGCCTCCCAAATTGAAAAAAAAGTATCTGCGAATCCGTGACAACAGATCTGCTGCTGCTGGCTCCGCGCAAGGTTACTACACATGTATTCTGGCTTGGCATCTGAAATCCTGCCTCGGTCTTCGACTTTTTTTCACTTTTTGTCGGTCCTGCCCAAGAACAGTCTAAGTCCAGTACCCGAAACACCTCTCCGTTAATCACACGCTTTCTTGTGCAATTCGCTCGAGATGCTTCGACAACGATACGCATGATGCAACTAATGATATCGGATCAGCGCCCAAAATGCCAGAACCCTTTACAATCCAGCCTTTTTCGCTGCCTGCCAGTATTTCTCCATTTCATCGACATTGCTGTCTGAAGGAGTTCTTCCCTGTTCACGTAGACGCTCCTCGATATACTGGAAACGCTGAATGAATTTCCGATTGGTGGCGGCAAGCGCCTCCTCCGGATCTGTATCAATAAATCTCGCAACATTGGCCGCTGCAAACAATAAATCGCCCAGTTCCAACTTCCGCTCTTCCGCAGATTGGTTATGCTGTACCGCTTCTTTTAGCTCTGCCAGTTCTTCCTCGATCTTGGCAAAGACACCTTCCACGTCATCCCAATCGAAGCCAACTTTGGCCGCTTTTTTCTGTAATTTGTACCCTTTCATCAAGGCGGGCAAGTCACGGGGAATGCCTTCCAGCACAGAAGTCTGCTGTAGATCCTGTCCCTTGCGCTTTTTCTCCTCTGCCTTCATCTGTTCCCAGTTTTGCAACGCTTCATTCGCATTCCCTGCCTGTTGTTCACCGAATACGTGCGGATGACGGAAAATTAGCTTGTCGTTCAATCCTTCAATAACATCGTACACGTTAAACGTGCCAACCTCTTCTTCCATCTGGGAGTGCAGCAAAATCTGCAACAGGAGATCACCTAGCTCTTCCTTCATGTGATCAGGATCATCTTCATCAATCGTTTCAATAACTTCATAGGTTTCCTCAATCAGGTTTTTGCGGATCGACTGGTGGGTCTGCTCCTGATCCCATGGACAGCCGCCTGGACTGCGAAGAATATTCACGATTTCATGAAGTCGTGCGAAGGAGCGCCGACGAAGCGCGTCATCCGTATTTTTGGGCACATATATCAATGAGAGATTACCGTACCCTTCAATCCGGTCCAGATCATGCAGCGGTACCTTGTGTATGATTTCCTGTCCCTGTACACCCAAGGCATGTCCGACAAATACCGGATAATCGTCAGGATAAACGTCCATCAGGCACAGTTTAACGTCGGAAGCGGTAAACACATCATATACTTGTCCAATCAAGGTATGAAGCTGCGGCTGCACCAGTTCCGTATTCAGACTGCTGGCATCGAGAAGCTGAAACCCTTCAATAGGATCGAATCCAAGACGAATAAACGCCTCATCCAGAAAGCTTTCCCCGCCCATAACGCGCAGCGAAATGCCCATTTGTGGGCAGCGCTCCTTCAACAGGCGTACACTCGCTTCAGCGACCATGGGATGCCCTGGCACGGCATAAACGATCTCGGTACCCGGCTCGCCCTTACGTGCGGCCTCAATCAGCCGGTCTGCAATTTCGTCGTACACTTCCGGAAAAGAATCCTTCGCCTCATAGATGGCATCAAAGGATGTCATCTCCAATCCTTCCTGCTTGAGATCATTCAATACGGGATGATCCAGTGTGCGTACATACAGCATCGCTGCATGCTTCATTTTTTTGATGATTCCTACCGTCAGCTGATCTGCATCTCCAGATCCAAGACCGACTACTGTCAAAGCTGCACTCATCTTTATAAGCCTCCATCCGAACTATCCTGTCCCGACTTTCCATCCTTGATCAAAACCAACTCGAGGATGGGTCATAATAGTACAGGACAGGGCTCTATAATTACACGTATTATACCAGAATTAGACGTTATCCTATAATTGCATTTGCATATGACACGGTGTGACTCATTCAACATCCGCTGCTCCGCTTTAGAATGCGAGAGCCGGGGTGAATGGACGGTGTGGCGCTAAGTGTAGCAGCGCAACGTGAGGGTTAGCGCAGCACACGCAGTCTGCGCAGCAGCTTGGCTAGCAGCGGCCCCAGCTTGGGCACGGCCGCCAGCTCTGCGGCGGTCAGCAGTCCCGTTCGGGCCGCTGCCAGCAAGAACACGGCCGAGCCTGCAGCTATGCCAAGCAGGCTCACGCCCATCGCGGCCAGCCTGCGGTCGGCCGCGATACCGATGCCGCCGAGCAGAGCTTCGGCGGCCCAGGCCGTGCCTGCCGCCGCCACGCTCATGGCGGCGATCACCAGCGCCGGCTTCGCCAAGACGGCGCCGGGAGCGGGGCGCAGGGCGACAAGTCGCGCCAGCAGCGCCACATTCAGGCCAGCCGCCAGCATGTAGGCGACTGCGCCTGCCAGGGCCGCGCCGCTGATGCCCAGCGCCGGCACAAGCATGACGTTCAGCAGCGCCTTGACGCCTGCGGCGGCCAGCATGCTGAACGCAGGAGCGCGCACGGCGCCGAGGCCTTGCAGCAGCGCCGCCGCGATAATGCTGACGGTGCTGCCCGCAGCCGTCAGCGCCATGTACCGCAGGGCTTCGGTGCCTGCGGCATCCCCGTACAGCATGCGGTTAATCGGCTCTGCCAGCACCGCCAAACCTGCGGATGCCGCCAGGCCAATTAACCAGAACCAGCGCAGCGCAAGGCCTGCTTGCTGCCTCACGGCTTCTGGCCCGCCTTTCAGTCGGGCTTCGGCCATCGCCGGAATAAAGAGCACAGACAGTGACGTGGCAAGCATCGTGACTAACTGAACCAGCGGCAATCCCCGGTTGTAAATTCCGAAGGACACCATGGATTGAAGCTCATCCAGCCCTTCTCGTCTTAACAAGCGGGGTACCGTAAAGGTATCCACCAGATTCATCAATGGCACAGCCAATGATCCAAGACAGACCGGAATGGCATAGATCAGTAGCGTCCGCATCCACTCACCGTTGGATCGCCGCTCCTCAGGCAGAAGGCTGCTCCCCACGCTTCGGTGTTCTTTGTTTTTCTCCATTTGCCCAGCTGCCTCAGTACTTTTCATAACAGCGAGCCTTTCCCCATTTTTCCGTCGATGATGGTACACATATCCAAGCATCGTAACTAACCCGGCAAGCCCTCCTGCCACTGAGCCAATCATAGCTCCAGCTGCTATAGTCTCCAATGAAGCGTCCCGTCCCATGAGCCACAACAACAGAACAATCATCACCGTGACCCGTACAGTCTGCTCTACCACCTGGGATACCGCTGTAGGCACCATTTGCTGCAACCCCTGGAAATATCCGCGCAAGCCTGTCATCACCGGTACAAACAACAATGCCATCGAAGCTGCCCGAATGGACGCTACGACACTTCCGTTACCAATCAGGTCTCCAATAAGCGGTGCACCGATATACATTAACAAAGCCAGCGCCAGTCCAATTCCACCGAGCAGCATCGAGGACAAGCGTATAACCCTCCTGCCTTCTTCCGGTCGACCAAGTGCATTCTGCTCGGCTACGAATTTGGATACAGCCACAGGCAGCCCTGCAGCAGCAATGGTAATGATGAGCATATAGAACGGGTACACCGTGTTGTAGATGCCAAAAACACCGTCTCCCCCCAGATTCTGTAGCGGAATCTTCTGAAAAGCACCAATGATTTTGGATATAATGGCGGCAAGCCCAAGTACAAATGCGCCCTGAAGCAATCTTGAGCCTGTAGACAACTGTTTCATATGTCCCTCCTGCGTATGTCCATGCGTTCTTTCTCCAAAGTATACCTAGTTATTATACCTGTCCAAAGGCGCACAGACTAACCCTTCCAGGTATCCTGTCCTTCAGGACATCATCCACACGGTCTACAGCTTCCCTAAAATGCAAAAACTCCTGGTTGCCCTCAGGGCACCAGGAGTTAATCTGCTTTTTTTATTGCTCCATCTGTTTGCCAAGGAACCCGGCAGCCGTTTCAGACATTTTGATTTCCATCTGAGACATCTTCACCGACTCATCCTTGTTGAAAAGGATAACCGTTCCGATGGGGTCACCACCCGAAATGATTGGGGCGATAACAAAAGACGATAACGTCTCGTCATGATCTTTGCTAAGCTCATAAGAACCATTGTTGGTCTCCAAAATCGTCTTCCGGTTTTCCATACAACTCTCCACCAGTTGACCTACCTGCTTGTCCAAATACTCTTTCTTGGAACCGCCTGCGACCGTAATAATCGTATCGCGGTCAGAGATCATCGTTACATGGCCTGTACTTTCATACAGCGATTCTGCATATTCTTTGGCAAAATCACCAAGTTCGCCAATCGGCGAGTATTTTTTAAGAATAACTTCTCCATCGCGGTCCACAAAAATCTCAAGTGGATCGCCTTCACGGATACGTAACGTACGGCGGATTTCTTTCGGAATGACCACTCGACCGAGGTCATCTATACGGCGGACAATACCAGTAGCTTTCATTTCACATGTTGCCCCACTTTCTCGAGAAGATTTTTCAACTACTGTTCCTTAATGGGTAGAGGAAAGTCCCAGAACGTTTAGTGTGATATCTTGACCATAGTATTCATCTGTTCCCATTTCCTTATACATACTTTGGAGAATATAGTTGTGTAAACTTCCACAGAAGGCGACCATGTACCCACTTTGCTCCATAGATACAAGCAAAAGCAAGAGGGAGGCCTTAAGTCCCCCTCTTGCTTTTCTGTATGATTGTCCATATTTGAAGCGTTCAGTGTATCACCCAGACAAACGTACTAGCTGGATGTACGCATTCGCTATCTTACTTACCGCTTGTATCTGTACTTTCATCTGTTTTTGTATCCTTGTCGGTTCCAGTTGTTCCTTGATCCGTTTTGGTATCGGTACCCGCATCGGTTTTTTCACCCTCAGTACCAGTTCCTGTACCGGTTGTGCCTTCGGTAGTACCTTCAGTCGTACCTTCTTCAGCCTTGTCTGTTTTCGGCAGTTTTACTTCTTTTACGATTTTGTCCAGTTCGCTGGTCATGAATGTATCGATCTCAGCAGCGGCCAATTGGCTTTTGAGTGTTTCTTTTTGTTCAGCAGTCAATTTCGCGTAGTCCGCTTCTGTACGTTTTTCTACTTTCATGATGTGATAACCATATTCAGTCTCTACAGGATCACTGATTTTGTTCAATGGCAGCGTTTTTGCTGCTTCCTTGAACGCATCTACCCAGCTAGCTACAGGTGTATCTTCATACAATCCGCCTTTTTCTGCAGAACCTGTGTCTTCAGAGTATTTCTTCGCAATTTCAGCAAAGTCTGCTCCGCCGTCCAATTTGGCTTTCACTTCTTTTGCAAGTTTCAGAGCATCTTCCTTTTTACGCTCTTTTTGCGTTTTTGGATCAGTAAAGTTAATCAGTACATGACGAACAGACGCCGTTGTGAACTGATCTTTATTTTTCTCAAATTCAGCTTTAATCGCATCTTCAGTAACGCCAGTTTCTTTGTCCTTAATTACCGTCATAATGCGAGTCATGTAATCCTTAATGTTCTGGTCTGTCAGATTCTGAGCTTTCAGCATCTCAGTCCATTGGTCAGCTTGAACAGAAGCTTTCATTTTGTCGAATTGCTCTGTCGCTGTTTTTTCACCTTCGGTTTTGGCTGCATCACTTGCTTTTCCACTCAAATATTCATATGCAACTTCCTGTTTTACCAGGTACTCCTTGAAATCATCCATATCCATCATTTGTGCATATTCCGGATAGAGGAATTTCATGACCCGTTGCTCCATGTCGAATTCATTGGCTGTAATTGTACCGCCATCATACGTAGCGACTACTGCACTTGTATCCTTTGGTTCCGTTGTCGCTTCTTCCTTCTTGCCACAAGCAGCAAGCAGTGATAGGGACAGTACTGCTACCATACTCACAGACAGTACTTTCCCTACTTTTTTATACTTTGCTAACATCCTTTAGTTCCCCCTTTGATTTAAAAGCACTTTTCATGGACTCCAGAAATTTCTCTACCAGCTCCATCAGTTGCTTGTCCCCAAGCCCTTTGCCCTTGACATGAATAAGCATATGGGGTCCTTGTTCAAATTGTACACGTCTTTCGAACTGATTTCCAATGTGTGCGATTTTTGAGAGCTCAAATGCATGTTCTCGGCCTTCATAGAACTTCACTGTAAGATCATCTCCGCGTTGGGAGATGGATTCAATACCGTAGATCTTGCCATAGACTTTCATTCTAGCCACCGCCAGCAGATTGATCACGGCTTCCGGCAGATCTCCGAATCGGTCAACCAATTCGTCTTCCAGTTCCATTGCATCGTCGAAGGAGGCAATAACCGCCACTTTTTTATAAATTTCAATCTTCTGAATACTGTCATAAATATAATCCGACGGCAAGTACGCATCGATACTGAGATCCAGCGTTGTGTTCCACTGATCGGATGGCACCGGCTCTTCGCCAAGCATCGTAACTTTGCGTTTGTTAATTTCCTCTGCCAGCATCTGAGAATACAGATCGAATCCGACAGACGCAATAAAGCCGTGCTGTTCAGCTCCGAGCAGATTACCCGCGCCGCGGATCGACAAATCACGCATCGCGATCTTGAATCCCGAACCCAGTTCGGTGAATTCCTTGATCGATTGCAGACGTTTCTCAGCAACTTCGGTCAGCACTTTGTCCCGTTGGTACGTGAAATAGGCATACGCAATCCGATTGGAACGTCCCACCCGTCCACGCAGCTGGTAAAGCTGTGAGAGACCCATTTTGTCCGCGTCATGCACGATCAGCGTATTTACGTTAGGAATATCCACCCCGGTCTCAATGATGCTTGTGCTGACGAGCACGTCATATTCACCATCCAGGAAGTCCAGAATAGTTTTCTCCAGCTCCGTTTCCGACATCTGGCCATGCCCCACACCCACCTTGGCTTCAGGGACCAATTCGGAAATTTCGGCAGCCATCTCCTGAATTCCCTGCACACGGTTATACAAGTAGTAGACCTGACCACCACGAGCTAACTCACGTTCAATCGCTTCACGAACAAGCGCCTGACTGTGTTCAACGACATATGTCTGTACCGGAAAACGGTTTTCCGGCGGTGTCTCGATAACCGACAGATCCCGAACGCCCAGCATGGACATGTGAAGGGTACGCGGAATCGGCGTCGCTGTCAGTGTCAGCACGTCCACGTTTGTTTTCAGCTTTTTCAGTTTTTCCTTGTGAGTTACACCAAAGCGCTGCTCTTCATCTACAATTAACAGGCCAAGATCCTTGAAGACTAGATCCTGTGACAATAACCGATGAGTACCAATGACGATATCGACGGTGCCTGCCTTGATGCCTTTGGCCGTCTCATTCTGTTCTTTACGTGAACGGAATCGACTAAGTACATGAATGTTGAATGGATAACCCGAGAAACGCTCACGGAACGTTTCATAATGCTGCTGTGCCAAAATGGTTGTAGGTACCAATACAGCAACTTGTTTCCCCTCAATGGCAGCCTTAAATGCAGCACGGATCGCAACCTCGGTTTTGCCGTAACCGACATCCCCACACAATAAACGGTCCATCGGACGATTTTGTTCCATATCCTTCTTGATTTCTTCAATTGCACGCACCTGATCACGTGTCTCATCATAAGGGAACATGTCCTCGAACTCCTGCTGTTCCGCAGAGTCTTTGTCGAAGCCGAAGCCTTTTGACGTCTGGCGTTCCGCATAAAGCTTGATTAGATCATCAGCAATATCCTGTACAGATGTGCGGACTTTGTTCTTAACCCGTGTCCACTCATTACCGCCCAGCTTATATATTTTCGGCTCTTTCTCTTCCGAACCGACATATTTCTGAATCAGATCAATCTGCTCAATCGGTACAGACAGTTTGTCTCCACCTGCATATAGAATATGCATGTAATCCTTGTGAATACCGCCAACCTCAAGTGTGCCGATCCCGAGATACTTACCAATCCCGTGATTCTGGTGAACGACATAATCGCCCACTTTCAGCTCACTATAGGATTTAATGCGTTCAGCGTTGTCCACATTGCGAATCGGTTTGCGCACTTTGCGCTGCTTCTGTGAGAACATCTCACCTTCGGTAACGACAGCCAGATGAATAGAAGGCATTTCAAATCCGGTTTGCAAGTTGCCAATAAGCATCTCCGGCTCAGGGATATCATAGTCCATGAGTACCCGGCGCATCCGATCAAGTCTTTCCTCACCGTTAGCCAGCATGAGTACTTGAACTCCGGCTTTCTGCCAGCGCTCCATTTCTGCTTTGAGCACATTCATCTGACCATGGAAGTCCTGCATTCCACGGCTGATAAAGTTAAGGATATTCTGCGGTTGGGTATGAGGAACCTGACGCAAAAAGATGGACATAAACAGCGTCTGGAATGGACGTTCATAGATCAGATCATCCCCATCTGCCGACAGATGCAGGTCCGGAAGAGTCTTCCCGTTTTGCATCAAATGAAGATTCCACTCCGACTCATCCCGGTCAAGCTGTTTCGACGTCTCAGCGAGCCTTGCTGGCTCGTCGAGTACAAGTAACGTATCTTCTGGCATGTAGTCGTAGATCGTCTTGTTTTCCGGATAGAGCGGTGAAATATATTTATACATTTCGGAGAAATACACATGCTCCCGTAGAAGTTCGATCTCGCGATGAATTTCTTCTCGCAGACGCAGCTTAGCCTGCCGATCCGTCATTTTCTCCAACTGTTGGTCAAGCAAAATAACGGCTGCATCGGCAGCCTTCTCCATACGTTCACGATCTGCAATTAACTCTTTGCACGGCAGAACCGTCACTTCATCAATTCGTTCAATGGAACGCTGGTCTGCAGGATCAAATGTACGAATGGAATCGATCTCATCATCGAATAATTCCACACGATACGCAATGGACGATGTGACTGGGTAGAAGTCAATAATTCCACCACGCACGCTCATCTCGCCACGTGATTCTACACGCTCTACACGTTCATATCCGAGCTTCACCATCTCCAGCAGGAATGAATCCAGCTCCAGTGTATTACCTTGTTTAATTGTAATCTGAGCATTAGCCATCACTTCTGGAAGTGGAACATAGCGCCGTACCCCGGAAAACGGGATAACAACAACGCCCCTGAATCCCTGGGCGCAACGGACCAACACGTCAATACGCTGACCCAATGTTTCCGGACTGGAAACAGCAGCTTCAGCGGCAACAAGTTCGTTGGCAGGATAGAGCAGCACCTGATCCGGTGAAAGCGCTTCCTGTAAATCTTCTGCGATTTTTTGAGCGGAAAACATATTGTGTGTCACAACGAGCAGGGGTCTGTTCATTTCCTGATGTAAGGCAGCCAGCATAATCTGACGTGCCGAACCGGATAAGCCCGAAACCAATTGCTCCTTCATACCGGATGTAATCCCGGCCGTAATGGATCCGAAGTCCGGATCTTTGGAAAAAGCCTGTATAAGTGCTTGTAACAAAAGGGGCACCTCTCTTATAACTTACTTGAGTATCTCACGCCTACGCGCAGGTTCACCACATTAGAAATTGGATACAAATTCCTTTTTGTCCTGTTTCATCATAAAGGATAAGTCGCTTCTTTGCCACATCCGTTTGATGTAGCTGAAGGGTAATTTCACATATAGTCTGGTTTCATCCCAACTGAAAAGAAGCCTCAGCAGGCTGCCAAGGCTATAAAGGTGGAGCGGTATTCCTCAGCCACCATCATCTGTCATAAGTTCTAGCTGCGGGCGAGTTAATTACTGAAGCGGACTCGCAAGCAGGCTCAGCTCAGGATTGAATTCCAGAGCTTCTTTGCAATAATCACATGTAATCCGAACGGTTATATCGCCACCGGAATTATACGCTATTATATCCCTCCGCTCGTCGGGGGTCAAGAAATGAAAGCCCAATTGCGCTTCCGTTATCCGGGCAGAATCGATTCGTCCAATAAAAGTACGGCAATGCCTACACACATAATTCACTGACATGTTTATGCCTCCTGAACATGGTTTATACGTCCAGTATGCCCATTAAGACTGAATCGAACCCGAATCTTGATCATTTTTCCAGTGTCAGTTGCAGCGGTTCACCCGTTGAACTTGGCCATTGTCTGCTCAAACGTATGATCCAGACTATACTCCAATGCATCACAGGTCTGTTCGATCGTTTGATCGAGGGCTTCCTTTTCGTTCTTCATAAACTTGGACAGTACGTAGTCTACAATGGCATGTCCCGGTTCTGGTCGGGATATTCCCATCCGCACCCGGTTAAACTGCTGTGTACCGGTATGCTGGATAATGGATTTGATTCCATTGTGACCACCTGCACTGCCCTGGTAACGCAATCTGACTTTGCCTGTTTCCGTGTCCATGTCGTCATAGACGACAATCAGGTCTTCCAGACTAACTTTATAAAAATCCATATAAGCCCTTACCGACTCACCGGACAGGTTCATAAACGTCATTGGTTTAATCAGCACCGTTTTGACGCCACCAATTACACCTTCTCCAATCAGCGCCTTGCATTTGCTCTGCGTTATGGAGATATTATGCCGCTCTGCAAGTCGATCAAGTGCCATAAAACCGATATTATGACGGGTTTTAGCGTAGTTCGGGCCTGGATTTCCGAGGCCGACAATCCACTTCATCTTGTTCCCTCCTTCGGATCAGCCTAAGGTGAAGCATAGACTTCGAATGTTATATTTCATATAATATCAACAAAGTGAGATTCGAATTGGTTATATAATTTGAACTAAAGAGTATTTACACTGGCACTCCGATGACAGAACAACTTTCCGATCGCTGTTATCCCCAGATTTTTTTGATTTCTTTATGAAAAGGTGAAAATCCGGGGATAGCTTATGCTTCCGATGTAGCTTTCTTGCAGAAAGCTTTCAGGCGCACGCTTCGCTTCTTTCAAGTTTTTTCTGTCCTCTCCGTTATCGTGTAAATGTTTAGTTGATCTTATATAGTGTTTACATTTATTATTTCATCAACCCAGGAAGGTGAGCGGGTTTTGCGCGAAGACAACGGACAACTGACTCAACATAGCGATTTTATCTATCATCTGGAATATCACGTACCTGTACAGGTATATGACCGCGACACCCATATTGAGATCGGACTAATCACTCGTTTCGATAATCAATTTGTCGAAATTGCCGACACTCTTTTTCATCGGCGCCGGTTCCGTTTTATCTCCCGCCCCGGATACTAGAAATTCGGCAGGCACTGTTTCACTTCCAATATAACGGCACGCCGACAGGGGTTACATTTTCCATTGATCCGGAAAACGTAACCCCTCTACTACTTTATGCAGACATCCTTATTCAATTTCAAACAGCTTGCTGATTGACAATTCCTCATGAACCCGGATAATGGCTTCTCCGAGCAAAGGTGCTACAGACAACACTTTAAGTTTGCTTGTCGGGTTAGCATGCGTAATCGGAATGGTATCCGTTACGATGACTTCCTTCAGTGGTGCATTCTCCAAGCGTTCCATCGCAGGTCCGGACAATACTGGATGAGTACAGCAAGCGTATACTTCCTTCACGCCACCTTCCATCAGAGCATTCGCTCCCAGTACAATCGTTCCCGCTGTATCAATGATGTCATCGATCAGAATTGCTGTTTTACCTTCGATGTTACCGATAATGTTCATCACTTCGCTGACGTTCGGCTCTGGACGACGTTTGTCGATAATTGCGAGAGGTGCATTCAGGAAGTCCGCCAGTTTCCGAGCGCGCACTACGCCGCCGTGGTCAGGCGATACAACAACCGGATTTTCGATCTGTTTCGAGCGGAAATATTGAGCCAAAATCGGCACGCCGAGTAGATGATCGACCGGAATATCGAAGAATCCTTGAATCTGCATTGCATGCAAGTCCATCGCAATTACACGGGTTGCACCCGCTTTTTCGATCAGATTGGCAACCAGTTTGGCTGTAATCGGGTCACGCGAACGGGCCTTACGGTCCTGTCTAGCATAGCCATAGTACGGAATAACGACGTTAATCGTCTTGGCAGATGCCCGTTTAAGTGCATCAATCATAACGAGCATTTCCATCAGGTTGTCATTAACCGGCAAGCAAGTAGACTGCACAATATAAACGTGGCAGCCCCGAACACTCTCAGAGAGTTTCACTTGGATCTCACCATCACTGAAGCTGGTTGTGTGAGATTCACCCATAGGAATTCCGATATAATCAGCAATTTGATGGGCAAGCTTGGGGTTAGAATTGCAAGTAAATATTTTTAATTTCGAATCAAAATAAGTCATAAAATAAAAACCCTCCGTGCTGGTTCATTGGAATCTATAAGCGTCTGCGACATGTCGGCACCCCCCGATGTTCGGGAGGCAATTCTTAATATCAATACCCCTTATTCGGGTTTTGCATTTTGTTTCTTAGCTTTGGCACGACCACGAATTTTCTCCGCATATCCAGGTTTGTTCTCCTGGCGTGGGCGGGCAATCGCAAGATCGTTTTCGGGAACAGAATGGGTAACGGTAGAGCCCGCAACAACATATGCGCCTTTTCCTACCGTGACAGGTGCAATCAGATTGACATTGCTGCCTACGAACGCATCATCTTCAATCGTCGTTACAGCTTTATTATATCCATCATAATTCACCGTTATTGCCCCACATCCAACATTTACGTTTTTCCCTACTTTAGCATCCCCAATATAACTGAGATGAGATACTTTGGAGCCTTCATCAATTGTAGCATTTTTCACTTCAACAAAGTCACCAATTTTTACTTTGCGGCCCAGTTTGGTGCCTGGACGCAAATAAGCAAATGGACCTACAGTTGCTTCTGATCCAACCTCGGCTTGTGACAATACAGAATGCTTGATTGTAACCCCATCCTGAATGATACTGTCTTCCACATCTGCCTGAGGACCAATATGGCATGCTTCGCCAATGGTAGTTGTACCTTTGAGTATGGTACCCGGATACAATACTGTATCTGATCCAATGGTAACATCCGCCCCGATATATGTCGATGCCGGATCGATGATCGTAACACCGTTCAACATATGTTTTACCGCCAAACGTTCACGCATGAACGCTTCTGCTTGTGAAAGGGCAAGTCGATCATTAACTCCGATGGATTCCGCGATGTCATCTGACATGTAAGCTTCTACCACTTCTCCATCATTACGGAATATGCCAACCACGTCAGTGAGATAATACTCTCCCTGAGCATTCTGGTTCGTCACTTTCTCCAACGCAGCAAACAACTTGGCATTATCGAAGCAGTACGTGCCTGTGTTGATTTCGTTCACAGCATCTTCCTGCTCCGTGCAATCTTTCTGTTCCACAATACGTTGTACAGAACCATCTTCTCCGCGAATAACGCGGCCGTACCCTTTAGGATTGTCCAGTTCAGCTGTGAGAACCGTTGCTGCTGCTCCACGGCTCTCATGAAGCTTCATTAGTCCTTCCAGCGTCTCGCTGGTCACAAGTGGTGTGTCTCCACAGACAACAATGGTTGACCCTGCTTCACTGCCGAGCAGAGATTTAACCTGCTTCACCGCATGTCCTGTTCCCAATTGTTCAGCCTGAAGCACGTACTCTGCTCTGGAACCCAAAAATGACTGCACCGCTTCGGCACCATGACCGACCACAACGACGCTGCGTTCAACGCCTGCGCGAAGAGCTGCATCCAGCACGTGACCCACCATCGGTTTACCGCATACGGGATGCAGTACCTTGTACAATTTCGATTTCATCCGTTTTCCTTGCCCTGCCGCAAGAACGATTGCCATTCTTTTCAAAATTTACGACCTCCTGTTCTGAAAAACCCATCGTTTGACCTTACCTGTATATATCCGATGAGTAACGTTCAGCCGGCCCTGCGCCGGTCTTGTTCATCGCCTGCTGTCTCTGTAATCACGCGTAACAACGCGGACACCAACAAATCGTGACCTATATGTATACGCCGTGTACCTGCGAGCTTAACCGATTCCCATGATTCCTAAGATGCCGCCCTGTTACCAAGCGCACGCTGCGCTTTTTGTTCTTTCAACATTTTGCAACATTTAAGCTGCGAAAATGCTCTTCTGTGAATAAACTCAATACTGAATATATCTTATTCCGGTCAAAAAGAAAAGAGAGCCATAAGACATGGCTCTCTTTTCCTTCGAACCCCAATAATGTTCTCAGGCACCTTCTTCAATGACTTCTTCCTCAGTTGCTGCGCGATCATACTCAGTCAAAACAGCTGCTTGAATCTTCTCGCGAGTACCGGAAGAGATCGGGTGGGCGATATCACGGAATTCTCCGTCAGGAGTCCGCTTGCTCGGCATAGCAACAAACATTCCGTTATTGCCATCGATGACGCGAATGTCATGAACGACGAATTCGTTATCGATGGTAATGGATGCGATAGCCTTCATTCTCCCCTCAGAGTTAACACGGCGGAGTCTGACATCCGTAATTTGCATGTGTGTGTTCACCACCTTTTTCCATCAGAACTTGGTGTATAATTCCACACAGCACATGCGAACTCCTTCTTTTTATAACCACAAAAATGTCCTAATTTCAGGAATTTTTTTATTTAATACACAATTCGACAATGTTAGTGCCAGGTCGATGGAAAAGAACCTTTCCCGACATGTAATTCGTCATGATTCTACAGGTCAAAATAGTTGCCAGGCTTGACGGAAATGTGTCTGCTCTTCGCATCAACCGCCGTCAGCTTCGCCAGAGATATGTAGTCCGTCAGCAGTCGTTCTTCTGAATCAACCGATCCAGATTCTACTAATACGCCTACCCCGGCTACCGTGGCATTAAACTCGGCCAATAGGTCGATCATCCCTTGGACGGTTCCCCCGGCTTTCATAAAATCATCTACAATGAGCACTCTGGAGTGCTCACGCATTGCCCTGCGAGATAGGGACATGGTATGTAGGCTTTTATGGGACCCGGATACATAATTGATACTTACGGCCGATCCTTCCGTAGCCTGATGGTCCCTGCGCACGAGCACTACAGGCAGATTGAGCTGGGCTCCGGTAGCATAAGCTAGCGGAATCCCTTTAGTCTCGACCGTCATCACCACATCAATATCCATGTTGCCAAAGGCCGTTGCAAAAATCTTGCCGGCTTCATTCATCAATGCGGGCTGTCCAAGCAGGTCGGACATGTACAGATATTCACCAGGGAGTATCCGATCCGGCTGCGCGAGCTGGGTAGAAAGTCGTTCTGCAAAAGCCAGTGCCAGTTCTCTGGACACCTTTGGAATCCACTTCACTCCCCCGGCTGCTCCAGCCAGTGTATGCAGTTCTCCCGAACCACCTTCTTCGAACACTTCCTTGATAATCGCCAAATCTTCACTGATTGACGACTTCGCAGCTCCATAGCGTTCGGCAAATGTGGTCAACGGAATAACCGTATGCGGTCTAGACAATAAGTACTGCGTCATTTCAACCAGCCTTGCGCTTCGTTTTAATTTCTTCACAGAGATCCATCCTCACGATCACGGAAAACATCCAAATCCGAATAATTATTTAAAAATATACCACCTTTATACGTGTTTGTACATTATAAAAGCGAATATTAAGTTAGCATACGTACGGCATACACTTCTTTACAGAAGCCTCGCAGTCCATTGTAGACTCGGGCAACCTTGGACTCTTTGGAGACAAGCCCAAACACGGTTGGACCACTGCCTGACATTAATACTCCGTCTGCTCCAAGCCGAATCATGGCATCTTTCAGATGCTGAACTTCCGGATACAGCTTCAACGTTACGTCCTCAAGCACATTCCCCATCTGCCCGCACACTTCGGCAAAGGATTGATTGCGAATGGCCTGCTCCATTTTGGCAGCACTTGGATGACGAACAATCTTGTCGCTGCGGAAACGTCCATAGACGTCGGCTGTGGACACATTAATCGGCGGCTTAGCCAAGATCACCCAACATTGCGGGGGATTCGGCATCGGTGTCAGCTTCTCACCACGGCCTGTAGCGAGTGCTGTTCCACCTGTAATGCAGAAAGGCACATCAGACCCCAGTTCGGCTCCGAGCTCCTGAAGCTCTTGATCCGGAATGTTAAGACGCCAGAGGCGATTCAGTCCACGCAGCGTTGCTGCTGCATCACTGCTGCCACCAGCAAGTCCGGCGGCCACCGGTATTTTTTTGTCTAGATGAATATGAACTCCAGTTTTCACATCATAACGCTCTTTGATAAGCCTGGCTGCCTGAAATGCCAGGTTCTTCTCATCCAGGGGGATATATCCCGCCTGACTGGAGATAAAGATCGTGTCACGAGGAAGCTCAGACATTTCCAGTCGATCGGCAAGATCCACCATCGTCATAATCATCTCAACTTCGTGAAATCCATCTCTTCTTTTATGTAGAACGTCTAGCATCAAATTGATTTTAGCAGGCGCTTTTTCGTAAATTTTCAAGGCGTTCACCCGTCCTCACCTTTTCCCTAAGACAACTTAACATATTATATCAAAATGGGGCTGTCAAGTCATTTCTATTCCGCATCCATGGGGAAAAAGCGAGGTCATTCCTGCCGGATTGCCCCGCTCTCCAAACCGATTGAACCGGATTACGATTTGCGTGCCGCTTCTTCCGCAAGTTGAATGGCCCGTTTCACCATATTGCCCGCATCCTTCGCTTTGATCCCGCCCCAACCTTCCTGCTGGACGGTATCATAGAACCCTAGGTCTTTTGCCAGTTCATTCTTGAGTTCATCCGACATTACACTTCTTCTTCTCCGGCTCATGGGTCATCCTCCTCGAAATAGTTCATTCATAATAAGTCCATTCGTATCCGGGACTATTTGCCCTCAGGCCAAGAAAAATGCCTTGAACCTGTCCAAATAGTATGCCGCTTCTTCTCCAGACTCATTCCTGATCAACTATGCCTCTCCGATGAATCGAGCGGGCTTATTGCAAAAATAAAAAAAGCGACCTGCCCAAGGGGGCAGAATCGCCGTAAATCGATACTTACGTCTCCATGTAGGAGCTATGCGTCTGGCTGCCTGGATCAAATACCATGACTTCCACCGATTCCGTAAGTATATCAGCATAACTGTAGGATACTCGCTTGAAAGTTTCTTGCTCCTCATCAAGCTTGACAATAAAAACAGAAGGGTACGTTTCTTCCAATACACCCGTACGCTCAATGGTCTTACGGCGGCCACCATTAGCCCGCAGCATAATTTTCTGACCGATATGTGCATCGAGATTGCGTTTGATATCCAATAGCGTATTTTTAGCCATTGTCGACGACCACCTCTTTTCTTGTCCATTATACCGGATTTTACAGTCATTGTCAAATCAAAACTAATTATTATATCAGTATCAAAAAGTTGTTGTCAATGAATTTTTTTGCAAACAAAAAAAGCCCCTAAATGGGACTTTTTTCCGCCATCTTCAGACGGCTGATGGATTCACTTTTAACGTGGATAAATCATTCAATCCGGGCAGACCTACGCGATAACTTCCCCTTGTCTCTACGCCGCCCACACCCTGGCTACCACTAATCGTGTTATGCAAAATGTCATTCATGTTCACGGTTTCCCGCACCGACGTGAAGGCTGCCTTGGCTGCCACATAGACTGGATCCAGAGCATGAATGAGAATTCGGCCTGGTGAACTGGCAAAGTTCGCTCCAGCCCGCAGCAAGGCCTCAAAGTGGGACTGACACGCGCCAGCTACAATCGTGAGCGCATCGAGATGACGTTCATACTGCCTAGCCACTTGAATAGCGGACACGAAGTTCTGCGAATTCTTGTAGCTGCCCAGACTATATAAGTCGTAGGGCTGACGAGTCTTGAGTACGCCGTCATGGCCAGTAATCACAACAATATCCGGACGCACTTTCGGCAGCAGACGATATAACGTGTCAGCCATGGCAGACTCATGTACATATTGGCCCTCTGCGGGAACACGAAGCTGCTCATAAAGGTTCATGCTTTTTTTTAGATAATTGGGGTCACCATCCAAGTGCAGCACTTTGCCAGGCATCTCGAAATAAGCCGGTTCTTGTTGCACAGACCATTCCTGAACTATTCCTTCACGATTGCGCTCAGCCTGTTCCATTCGATTCTGCTGCAGGCGTGAGAGCGTCTGATGTGCCTTCACGTGAGCCTGCCTCGTCTTCGCACTCTGCGGTTCATAAGGAACCTGTATCAAATCGTCCACAGGGGAATCGGCTAACAGCCGGAACTCGGTCCCTTTAATGATGGCACCGTCCGACTGGAGGCCTTGCACCCGAAAAGTCACATCTCCACCGTATGACTTTCGAACGACCAAGTCTCCGATATTCATCAACATAATCACCTCTACCCCATCGTATGGGCAGAAACCCGGATTGGTTCATCCGAATTTTACAGAGCTGCGCGTACTCCAGCTTCCCACATTACGGTACAGAGTGTTGCATACTCCTGCAGGCTCAATGTTTCTCCCCGTCTTGAAGGTTGAATACCGGCCTGCTCCAACAGCTGATCAGCCTGTTCTCTGTTCTCCTTTGTGAAGAAACGAGCTTTCAAATTATTTGAGATTGTTTTTCTACGCTGCGCGAAGGAAGCCTGTACCACTTCGAAGAAATGTGCTTCGTCGGGAACTTCAACCGGTGGTTGCTCACGCACCTTTAACTTGATTACTGCCGATTCCACATTAGGTTGCGGAATGAAAACCGTGGGCGGAACAATACAGACCAATTCCGGCATACTGTAGTACTGAACCGCAATGCTCAGACTGCCATAGTCCTTTGATCCCGGTGCAGCAGCCATACGTTCAGCCACTTCCTTCTGGATCATGACTACAATGCTGTCTACAGGCAGCTTCTCTTCGAGCAGCTTCATCATGATTGGTGTCGTTACATAGTAAGGCAGATTGGCCACAACACTCACTTTATCTACCGTTCCAAAATCGGTGCGGAACAACTCGGCTAGATCCAGCTTCAGCACATCCCCGTGATGCACACGAACGTTCGGATAAGGCTGCATCACTTCACCCAGAATCGGAATCAATCTCTGATCAATCTCTACAGCCGTTACAGGACCAGCTACACGAGCCAGACGTTCTGTGAGTGCGCCAATACCTGGTCCGATCTCAAGTGCGCCCTTAGACTCGTCCAGATCAGCTGCATTTACAATTTTGTTTAATATATTTTGATCGATCAGAAAGTTCTGACCCAGGCTCTTCTTGAATGAAAATCCGTGTCTTTGAATAATTTCTTTGGTTCGTTTGGGTGTTGCAATCTCTACGGTTTCTTCCATGCCTTTCATACGCTCACAATCCTTCACGTTCAATTTGCGATAATGCTTCGGAGAATTCTTCCCGGGTAATCTGGAATACACTCAACCGCTTGTGGAACTGCTTGCCGTTGCAATAACCTATACCCAGAAGATTGCCCATCTCCATACGACGTGCAGCAGCCTGTGGGTGCACAATCAGTCCCGCCGCAATCAGATCCTCCCAATCGATCAGACTTGGGGCGCCTTCATATGACGTGTGTATACGAGCCAGTGCATGACGAATCGCCTCCGGTGAGGCGTTCTCCACTCCGATATCGCCCTTGCGCGTAGCATCTGCCTCCGGAATGAAAGCATGCTTGCAACCAGGTACCTTATTGGCGATGATTTTACGAATACGTTCACCAGCATGATCCGGATCTGTCAGTACAATGACACCACGTCTCTCTTGAGCAAGTGCAATACGCTTTAGAATGCGCTGGTTGATGGCAGATCCACCAGTCTCGATCGTATCTGCCTGAACCGCACGTCGAATGGCTACGGTGTCATCACGACCTTCTACCACGATCACTTCTTTTATCATGTTCCATTTCTTCCTTTCTAACGCAAAAAGAAGAGGAATATCCTCTTCTCTGCCAAACGGCGGGGGAGACTGAATTCAGACCCCTCCGCCGCATATTCCGCATGAATCATTCATGCTTATATTTTATAGCATTCCCATTTCAAAGTAAAACGATTTTAGTTCGCTTCCGGCTTCACCGGACCAATCACATATACCGTCTTGCCTTTCTTCCGTCCGAAGTTCAGGGCATGCTTCACACTATCATAATACACATCAATTTTGTTGCCTTTAATGGCACCACCTGTGTCTTCCGCACGACGGAAGCCAAGGCCCTCGATATACACCCACCAGCCAATTGGAATGACTTTGGGATCAACTGCAATGGTACGTCCCTCGGTTACCCGAGTACCTGATGCTGTTTTTGTGCCGATACCGGGCTCTTCAGAAGAGTAAGCCGTCATGGATACATTTTTTAACACTTTAGAATATTTAAAAGAACTTCCTGAGACGGTAATTACTTTGCTGCCCGAGGCAGCGGTTTTCTTCGAGTTCGTGGTTGTTGCTGTTTTTGTCGTGGAAGTCTGCGCTGATACCGTCTGAATCACTGGCTCTTTCACAACAGGTTTGGCTTTGGTACCAACGGCGATCACTTTATCAACGCGATTCGTTGCAACCGATTTACCCACCATTTTTTTGGAGACCAATTCTCCATCCTGGAACACCTTTTCAATATGCTGTACAAGCGTGCCTTCTTTACCGCTCACAATGACACGATTGTCGCCTTTGTACAAGCTAGGGTCAGCCGTTTTGATCACTTTATAAGCAATCGGCTGTTCCACTTCCACCGTACGCTTTGTTACCCGCACTACACGAATTTTCATATCCGCTTCGATAGTGGTTCCAAGCGCCGGATACACTTTGTCTTCACTTGCAATCTGAATACCTGATTTTTTAATCGCATCTTTTACCGATGAATCGGTTGTATACAGAGTCTTGGTGTCTCCGTCTGCCGTAATCTTAACTGGAACGGCCCGCTCAATAACGATGCGGTCTCCATCTGTAATCGCCCCATTCAAGGGCATGGATACCTGATCGTGAGGGCTGACTGTGATTGACTGCTCCTCCAGCATTTCCTGAAGCATTCCTGTACGAGTCTCTACCGCTTGAGCCTTGCCATCAATAACCAGTGAAATTTGTTTCCCGGCCTGACCGTAAACGACTAACAAGATCATGATTGTAAGCGCAATTGAGAAAATCGCGATCAATGCCATTTGACGCATGTTCTCATGCTTCCACCGCAACGCGAAAGACTTACTGGATGATCGTGACTCATGGGTCTCTTCTGGTTGGAATGTGCCCACTTCTCCGTCCTCCTTCATAGCCTCGCCGTCTAAAGTAATGCATGATGTCTTTGACGCGACTATACCAAATTTTCTACAGAACACAGATCGGACCAACATAATCCGGTTCTGCACCATGAATCAATCTTCGCAACATGATGTCATCTTCCTGAATACTTACCGTATGATGACAGTATTTCTTTTATTCAAAAACAAAAAAAGCCAAAGAAAGAGTTTAAGAGGAACTCTTTCGTGGCTTCCGAATGATTCTGAATATCGGAAATTCATGCACGAGGTTGCCTCTCTTTTTCCGCTTGCGAGGTTAGCTGTCGGGTTCGGGCGAAAGAGAGCCGCCCTATCTCCGGTCATCCGCTCATGGCGGACGCCCTTGAATTCACCCCGAGACCCAAAGAAGAAATCAAATACGGCTTCGCAGATTCATACGCTGCTTTTGGGTCAGCGCATGTTGCGCATCGGCTGCAAACACCGATGTTTAAGCCCTATTGGTTCCCCCGCTCTCCGTTAACGGAGACTCAGCGAGACTGATTCATGAAAGTAATGTTGTTTCATCGGAAAGTGTCCCTTTGTTCATCCCCCGAACATCTGTCCAATTTTCCGCACAACAATTCACTGAAAAGATGATATCCTGTTTCTATGCATGTTGTAAAGCGTTGTTCAAGTACGTTTTTCTAAATATTTGGTTAAAATATTGTAATATTCTTGATTTATTTGGATCAAAAAGCAAATTAACTCCGCCTAACTCACTTTTTCACCTGTTTTGCTCGATATTTTAACGAATCCCAAATCGTTCCATGGCATTTTTGGTCGTTATTGCTGCAATTTCCTCTACCGAAATGCCTTTAATTTCCGCAGCTGCTTCTGCAACCAGACGTACATGCGCTGTCTCATTTCGTTTTCCACGATAAGGGTGCGGTGTCAAATAAGGGGCGTCCGTTTCGATGAAAAATCGGTCCATAGGAACCTTCTCAAGAACCTCTTTGGGCTGCTTCGCATTTTTGAACGTGATTGGCCCTCCGAAGGAAAGATGAAAGCCCAAATCCAGGCACATCTTCGCTGTTTCCCAGCTGCCAGAGAAGGAATGCATAACACCGCCTACTTCCCCGGCCTTCTCTTCACGCAGAATCTTTACAATATCCTCATGCGCATCCCGGTTGTGAATGACAATTGGCATATTTAACTCACGGGCAAGACCAATCTGTTGTCGTAATACGCGATGTTGAACCTCTTTCGGTGAAGTGTCCCAGTAATAATCTAGACCAATTTCACCAATGGCTACCACTTTTTCATGCTTGCATAAAGATGCAATCCATTCCAGATCACCCTCCTGCATCATGATTGCATCCACTGGGTGCCAACCTACCGCAGCATAGATAAAATCATAGGTTTCAGCCAGCTTCATCGTGGACGGAATGGTCTCCCGATTAAAGCCCACGTTAATCATGCGACCAACGCCTGCATCCACGGCACGCTGAATCATTTCCTCGCGGTCCTCGTCGAATTGTGGTGCATCCAGGTGTGTGTGTGTGTCGAACAACATCATGCTGTATTTCTCCCTTCATGTCGAATAAACGACTATCTCTTTTTAATGTATCCTGTACATCTTAACCAGAACATAAATATTACTAAATTGGATCATGTTTTTTTATATTTCATTCCATTAGTTTATTGAACACAACATGTAGAACGAACAAGTTCCTTCATATCTATATGTGCTTATTTTTAGCAACTCGGGTTGTATTCTAATTGCTCAGATTACAAAATTATGTCGATCTACATGTACTCTCCATTAAAGCAGATTACTGTATCATGAAAAATAGCTCTTTTCGAAAGCTTTTTTGCATCATGATTCTTGAACAGCATTGCACATCATTTAATGTGAGAAATAGGGGCGAATATGGGACGGTAATTCATGAACAATCGCATCCACCTTATTCTGCGGATAATACAAATGATGTTTTCCGCGATGAAGACCACTGATTGAACGGACAATGTCGGACACCTCTGACAACTCATGTAACTTGTCTTGCCGATCAAGCAGCAAAATCTGCTTGTCCGTGGATTCATCCGGACGAAACACATCATACGGATTATCCGTTGGAAAATCAATTTCTAGATCATACTCGGGATTGAGACCGGCTACAGTGAAGGCTTCCCGAATCTCTTCAATCATGTTTACGTCGATCTGTTCAATCTCTACATACTTATATAATTTGCGATCTATAAATCGTTCGCATAACTCACTTAGAACAGTATCGTCCTCTTTGCGCCACTGCATAAATGCCGTCTGAATCAAAGCTTCGTCCAGTTGCAAATATTCATCCACTGATAGATCTCCATCAAATAGCTGGGGCAGTGGATCAATCATGAAGCGGAATTGAAAACCTTGCTGTATGAGACTTTTTGCCCGCTTAAATATTTGCCGCAATATAATTTCTGAACTCCGGGTAACCGGATGAAAGTAAATTTGCCAGTACATCTGGTACCTGGACATCAAGTAATCCTCCACGGCGTGCATGCCAGACTCCTTGACCACAATTCGTCCGTGATATGGACGAAGCATACGCAGGATACGGTCAAGGTCAATCGTCCCATAATTTACACCTGTAAAGTAGGCATCCCGAAGCAAGTAATCCATGCGGTCCGCATCGAGCGGGCTGGTAACCAAATTAACAACAATAGGTTGCTCATACGTTTTTTGAATAACAGAAGCCACCTTCTCGGGAAAATCAGGAGCATACCGTCTTAAGATCGCCCCTACTTCGGTATCACCTGTAATGATCCGACAAGTCCAATCCTCATGATTCATATTGAAAGCTTCTTCTATAGAGTGAGAGAATGGCCCATGTCCAAGATCATGGAGCAATGCTGCGCAAAGGGCTACCGTCTTTTCCTCCTTTGGCCAATCTGAATAGTGACTTCTTTCGAATTGGGAAATAATCTTACGCGTAATTTCGTAAACGCCCAAGGAATGTGAGAAGCGGCTGTGCTCTGCACCATGGAAAGTAAGAAACGATGTTCCCAACTGACGGATTCGGCGTAAACGTTGAAACTCGGGCGTGTTGATTAACTGCCATATAATCGGATCTTGCACATGGATATAATTATGTACCGGATCTTTAAACACCTTTTCTTCCGTTAAACGCTGTTCCATGTCTATTCACTCCTTTAAGTATCGTTTGTATTTGTCGCTTTTCAGTATAATACCACCAAGGATTCGACACGCTTTGACGAATCTTGTCGAATAAGGTAGTTTTGCCGTTTTCCAAATCGACAAAGCTGACATTGATGTTTAAATACGAAAAATGGCTTCCAATCCCTTACCACTCGTAATCTTATCAAAAACAGCCTTTATTTTAAGCTAATTTTAAGGTTGACTGTTTTGGGAATCGTTGGTATGATGAGTATCATAAAACATAAAATAATGTCGAATAATGACAATGATCGTTAGCTGAGAGGAGCACTGATTATAATGATGAAATCAACAGGTATTGTAAGAAAAGTGGATGAACTGGGACGGGTAGTTATTCCAATCGAATTGCGCCGTACGCTCGGTATTGGTGAAAAAGATGCTCTTGAGATCTATGTTGACGGCGAGCGCATCATGTTGAAAAAATACGAACCAGCTTGTATCTTCTGTGGCAATGCAGAGAACGTTACTTATTTCAAAGGTAAAATTGTTTGTAACGAATGTATTTCCGAAATCCCTGCACCTGTGACAAAATAAGAAATATCCGCTATAATAGTCTTATTAAATTGTTATTTCTAACCTTTTTATATTCCTTGATCGCCTTCCCGGTGTGAACCCACCGCTGGAAGGTATTTTTTTGCTTTATTATTGGTTTTCATTACCCCAAAAATAGAGCTACGAGTCTATACAACTCCAAAAAGAAGAGCGGTGACGTTCGTAATATATTTTTTCTCCGCTCTACTCGTTTTCATATTCCATTAAGGTTGGACCTAAGGTTCCTTTAAGTGTATGTTCTCTATTTATTGATTCGTTATTAGATTAACGCGTTATATACATCTCGTTTCGTCAAACCCCGATCTGTTGCCGTTTTCTTCATCGCATCTTTTCGACTAAGTCCTTCATTCTCATAATGGCTCACATGATCCTCCAAAGACAGCAGCTGCCACCAGGCTTCCCGCTCCGCCTTACGCTCCTCTTCCCTGATACCTTCTACAAGCAAACAATATTCTCCAAGGGGCGGATGTTCCTCAAGCCATTCTATGCATTCTTGGATACTGCCTCTTGCGAACTCCTCATGACGTTTCGTCAGCTCACGTGCCAGTACGATCGAGCGATCACCCAAAATCTCTTCGAGATAGGCTAACGTTTTGCGAATACGGTGAGGGGACTCATAAAATAACAACGTACCGTTGGACTCATTAAAAGCTTCCATCACTTTTCGCATGTCTTTTTTCTCCCGCGGCAAAAAACCGCCGAATGTGAAACGCTCCGTCGGTAAACCGGATACGATCAGAGCTGATAACGCGGCATTGGCTCCAGGGATGGGAATGACCGTAATTCCAGCTTCAAGCGCAAGTTTTACAAGATCGGAACCAGGGTCCGAAATGGCCGGCAGACCGGCATCACTGACGAGTGCCAAATTTTTTCCTTCTATTATATAGCGTATTAGTTCAGGCCCACTGGCTCCCTTATTATGCTCATGGTAACTGAACAACATCGATGGTGTAATCTCAAAATGGGTAAGCAGCTTTCGGGTCTGACGTGTGTCTTCCGCTGCAATGATGTCACAGCTCTGCAATGTTTTAATTGCTCGAAATGTCATATCGTCCAGATTACCGATTGGTGTTCCTACTAAATATAGTTTACCGGCATCATCTGACCGCTCTGCGTAGCTCTTCTGAATATGCAATGTCATCTATAACCCTCCTTCCGTTGTACGTTGTGCATGCTGTGCACCGTAATATATGTCCATAATTTCTTCGCAGTATTTCCCCTCTTCATTGTAGACAATCAGTGGTGGAAGCATGCGTACCTCCGGTTTCCCATCCTTGAGTGCTTCAATCAACACCATATTGGCTTCCAAATGAGCACGGGGATGTACCATCCGAATTCGCTTCGGTTCAAGTTTATACTCACGCATCAGAGAGATGATCTCACCTAAACGCTGCGGACGATGAACCATGGATACTTTACCGCCATTGCGCACCAGTCGATTGCAGGCCTGAATGACTTCCTCCAGCGTACATCCGATTTCATGACGTGCCATGGCCTGATGAGTGTTCATCTTGAGGTCACTTCCATTCAAGGGCATATACGGAGGGTTAACCGTTATAGCATCGTATACAGCATGGCCCGTTTCTTTCACGAGTTCACGTAAATCACCTTCATGGATCGTAATGGATTCTTCCAATGCATTCAGTTGAATGCTACGGCGTGCCATATCTGCCAATCGCGGCTGAATTTCAATGCCTTCCAGACTCGCCTGAGTCCGTGTGGTCAACAGAATGGGAACAACCCCATTGCCTGTACACAAATCAAGCACACGACCACGTTTCGGTACTGAAGCAAATCGGGCCAACAATACGGCATCCATTGAAAAACTAAACACTTCATCACTTTGAATAATCTTCAAATCATGAGAGAGCAAATCGTCGATTCGCTCCGAATCTTGCAGTTTTACTGATATTTCTGTCATATGATACACTCATCCTCCGGTACTCTATATCTCAGACAAGGTTCTTAACCTTGAAAAAAAACCGTAGGGGATCCCTACGGCCACTTCATTTATTCAAAAAAGACAGGCAGAACAGACAATCGCCTTCCGTGCGCAAATGTCCATAATAGACATTGCAGATGTGGAATCCTTCGTGATACAACCGAGCAAGATTATCATACCCTTCACCTACAACATCTTCACCAGTAGCAGGACCCGCAGGCCTTGCTACCGGAGCGAGTGCAGATGCGATGGGCAAATCTGCCGGGGCCTCACGCTTCAGCAGTTTGCGTAACTGCTCATTCTCGATGGTAAGCCGCTGATTATCTTCAAGCAGCTCTTTAACAATCATTTTTAACTCTCCTAAATCACTGTGCAACTGACCCAATTGGGTTTCCATTTCATGAATGTGCGTAAACAGATTTTTCTTTTCCAAGTTTCCACCCCGAAGCAACCTTTATGGTTTACTTGATAACGACGTCATCCAGCGGAAGTTCTTTGACTTTACTGATGTCGAACAGTTGAACATGGACTGTGCGATTACCGGCATTAATGCCGACAACTTTTCCTTCACCCAATGAGGTGACGACCAACTTGCCTACAGCCGGCAATTCTTCTCTCACACTTTCATAGTTATCATGCTCAAATTTCAGACAACACATGAGTCTTCCGCACAACCCGGAAATTTTCGTCGGATTCAGTGACAGGCTCTGATCTTTAGCCATCTTGATTGATACCGGCTCAAAGTCTCCCAGCCAGGAAGAACAACATAATACTCGGCCGCAAGGTCCGATTCCTCCAAGCATCTTTGCTTCATCACGTACACCAATCTGTCTCAGTTCGATCCGTGTCCGGAAAATGCTTGCCAGATCCTTGACCAGCTCCCGGAAATCTACTCTTCCTTCAGCTGTAAAATAAAAAATAATTTTATTGCGATCAAACGTAAATTCCACATCGACCAACTTCATTTTGAGGCCGTGGTCTTTGATTTTATTTAAACAAGTACCGAATGCTTCTTTTGCTGCGCGCTTGTTCTCATCTACGACACGGGCATCTGTCTCGCCCGCCACCCGGATGACCTTTTTGAGCGGCAACACCACATCAGACTCGCCTACTTCTTTCTTGCCAACGACAACCTTACCGTACTCTACCCCCCGCGCTGTCTCCACGATAACGCAGTTTTCTTTTTCAATGGGAAGGTCCAGGGGATCGAAGTAATAAATTTTGCCCGCTTTTTTGAAACGGACACCCACTACACTGTACAAAAAATTAACCCCCTCGTAAGCCAATCCCACTTCGTCTGAAGCCCTGTCTTCTTAGGGAACCCGCCGAAGTTATAACCGTTTGCATATGATTGGAACAAAATCTTCCTCTCCCAGTCTTATGCCAAACCGATCAAAAATTGCTCCAGACAAAGCTGGCCATTGACATTGAAACGCAATTTTTTTCTGCATGCTGCGGCCATATCCATGTAGGAAACCCACTGCTCGGTGCTGCGGGTATGGGCCAACTGAGACAGCATGTCCAACTGATCTATAAAAACGATATGTTCATGCCTACCATACTGGACATACAGCATATCCCTGAACCATAAATGGAACAGGCTAAGCATCGTATCCAGGTGTTCTGAGAGTCCGGTTTTAAAAAGCTTCTGCTGTGCAGAGATCAATGATGTACTTCCTCTACCCAGGGACTCCTTCCCTAATTGTAACATTACGTTTCTAATTTCTGCAAACCAATTCTGCTGGAGAATTTCTCTACATGCTTCCAATCCTGACGCTAAATGGACGGCAGAGCGAGCCAGATTGGCAGGGTGCCCTTCCGCAATCAGCGATTGCAGCATCTCTTCCGGATTCAATGCACTGAAAGGAACCAATTGAGAGCGTGAACGAATGGTGGGCAGCATAGCCTGTCCATTATCCGTAATCAAAATGCCTACTGCGGGTACCTGAGGTTCTTCCAGAAACTTCAGCAAGCTGTTGGCCGCTTGGACAGTCATTTTCTCAGCCTGTTCAATAATATATACTTTGGGATGCCCCGCCTCTGAACGGTACGAAAAGATACGCTGCAGATCCCGAATTTGATCAATTTTAATGTTATTTCCATCCGGTGCAAGCATGGTTAGATCCGGATGATTTCCATGTTCCACCTTACGACATTCAAGACACTGTCCGCAGGCATCATCTTCAAGCTCTGTACAGAATATTGCTTTGGCAAATGTGATCGCCGTCTGCAACTGTCCACTGCCGGATGGTCCGCTAAACAAATAGGCATGACTTATGGCATGACGTCTCAAACTGCTCTGTAACATCTGCTTGGCTGCCTGCTGACCCATAATTTGTTGAAAGGACATACTTCCTCCTCAGAAGCTTAAATTAATAAGCATTCCCCGAATTTCTCCTACTTGCTGTAATAACGTAATCTTGCCCTCTTCTGTTTCCAAAAGCTCATCAGCCATGGATAATAAGGCAGAGTCAATCTCATCAATTAACTTGTAACGTTTCCCTCTTCCCCGACGATCCCATCCTCGAGTCTCTTTCATAGACACACCACGACGGACCGTTTCCTCCAGAAATCTTTTTACAAGCTGCTTGTATGCTTTTAATTCTCGAATGGTCATGGAACGTGACAAACGATCACCCTGCATCTGAATTTCACTTAATCGGCGGGTAAGTTCAGCCTGTGATGCCCGTTCACCCTGGTGATTCATCATATCAGAGAAATTTTTGGATTGAACCGGTTTGGAGCCGGAATCGGAAGAACTGAGTCCACTCTGCATCGGTCGGAATCCAGGATTGATTTTCATGGAAACGCCTGCTTTCTACCTTAGTAGGCCAATCGACCATCAGCACAGTGCGCGCTGCGCCTGTGCATGGAGGAGACCTTATTATATGTGCTACATCATACTCTATATATAATAGTAGTTAAATATCACCACATGGATCTATTCGTTGGTTAGTCAACCTCTGTCCGAAATAAAATCTTCCCTGATTGAAAAGTTTTTCCGGACAGAGAACGCGATATCTTGATAACAAGAAGGACGCTCAATAGGATTTATGCGAAATGCATCATTAAAAGTGTTCGAATCGATCTACCGGAAGAACAAACACGGTAGCTCCACCTACTTGAACTTCGACAGGTAGCGGCAGGTAAGAGTCGGTTGTTCCGCTCATCGGAGTGACGGGAGTCACGAGCTGTTCACGAACCTTACAGCTGCTGCGAATGACGTTCATTACGGACTCGACCTGACCATCATCGACACCGATCATAAACGTCGTGTTGCCTGCCTTCAAAAATCCACCGGTACTGGCCAATTTCGTAGCCCGAAAATTTGCTTTGACCAATGCGCTGGATAATCGGTTGCTGTCTTTATCCTGTATAATCGCAACAATCAGTTTCATCCTGCATAACCTCCTTCAGATAATAAGCACCTTGTGAAATGCCCTGTCTATATATTAGACAATTACTCGTCAAAATCCTTCAAAATCCCTGTCTCAAGCGACAAAATCATTGCTGCCAAGACCTCTTCTTGCTTTTGAGAAGCATCGATGACTTTGATCCTGTCAGGAAACTGTTCCTTCAGCAGAAAATAGCCTTCACGCACTTTGCGGTGGAACTCCAGACTTTCGAGATCCAGGCGGTTAACTTCACGTCCATCGTGGGCATCAATGCGGGCGAGCCCTGCTTCAGGCTCGATATCCAGATAGAGTGTGACATCTGGCATCAGTTCACCTATTGCAAATCGATTGATGGCCCAAACATTTTCTATGCCAAGACCACGAGCGTATCCTTGATAGGCCAGACTGCTGTCGACAAATCGGTCACAGATAACGGTCTTCCCTGCCTTCAATGCAGGCTCCACCTTCTCTGCCAGATGCTGGCTGCGTGCAGCTGCATAGAGCAGCGCTTCGGTTCTTGCATCCATTGCCGTATGAAGAGGATTGAGAATGATGGCACGTATTTTCTCCGCAATTTCAATCCCGCCAGGTTCCCGAGTAACTACATATGGTATACCCTGTTCTTCAAAATAAGAACCTAGCTTACTGATCATCGTTGTTTTGCCGGACCCTTCTCCCCCTTCCAACGTAATGAATTTACCTCTGCCCTGCATATGCTTCCCTGCTTTCTATATCGATAATTGCTCCTAATTGTGCTGCGATAACTACAATCTCGATCCTCTCATACTCCAGACTATGAATGAACCCGCCCAGAGGTGTATGTTCATGAATTACTCCATAGATTGGTTTGAAAGTATTTCGAGTTTGGTACAAGCTTTCTTATTATAACTACTATACATGATCCCGCGTTAACGGTCAGCTATTCTCCAATATTTCCGTTAAGGCACATAGCCTGATCAGCCGTAAATCAACCATACCCATAGAGGGAGCATGACAGAGCCGGCAATAGCACTGACAATCATGGATACGGAACTCAGTGCTACCGCATTTTCTCCATACTCAAAGGATCTTGCCATGCCCAGTGCGTGGGAAGCCGAGCCGAGTCCGATCCCATACGCATTTTTGCTACTTACTCTGGCCCATTTCAATATCAAGGGTCCCAATAATATCCCCGAAAATCCGGCTATCATCACAAATAACGAAGTGAAGGATGAATTTCCTCCCACCTGATCAGCCAGTTGAATGGCAACAGGTGTCGTAATGGATTTGGGCAATAAAGCGATAACGATATCTTGCGGATAACCGAGCAGCAGCGATATGGCGGCCCCTGTGGACATACCAACGATGCTTCCACCCAAGGTCCCCCCTAATATCGGGATAATATTCCGTTTCAGTACATCAAGGTGTTTCGCCAAAGGAAATGCCAGAGAAACTACAGCCGGCCCCAATAACTCCTGTATCCATTTGCCACCAAGCATGTACGTATCGAGATTAATACCGGAAAGGACCAGAATCAGTACGATTACAGTCGTTGCCGTCAAGACGGGCATAAGGATCGGCCACTTCAACCTTCTATATAGATGAGTCGCCGGAATATATATAGCCACGGTCAAGGCAATCATTCCGATTCCGAGGATGAATGCGAGCATGAGATCGCCTCCTTCTTGCCTTGATGCGTCGATCTCCACGCCATGAGCCATTCACTAATTTTCGCAGACAACAGACAGGTAACCAATGTACTAACGACTAACCCCAGAACAAGCAGCACGGTATTGGCTCTAAAAAAATCAAAATGATTGATTATGCCCACCGTGGGAGGGATAAATAATAATTGCAAGTTCGATTGAAGCCAAGATGATCCTTCTTCACCCCAGCTTATTCTGATCCATCCCAGTTGAATGACGATGAATAGAAGCAGCATCCCGACAATACTTCCTGTTAACGGCAGATGCAGTACAGCCTGAACCAGGTTTCCTATCCAATAAAAACCGTACATCAGTATGACTTGCAGGACTATTCCCGTATATTTTTTTAGCGGAATATCCAAAGTTTGTTCCCTTCTTTCTTATGTCCAGACAACAATGATGTCCTAACTTGTTTGAGCATTTTGCATGAATTCAAAGCGTGTCTTCTAAACTCAATTATTCCCTGATGATTTTCAATGATTGCAGCGAAGTATCCGATACACCATGAAACCTTGCTCCTTCATCTCTCAGCAGCTTAATACGTGTTATCATGGCTGCACTTATTCGTTCACCAGCGTATACAAGGGGTATACCGGGAGGATACGGAGTGACCATCTCCGCAGAGCGAAGACCTACACAATTATCAATGGATACCTCTGTCGTATCCTCCTCCATAATCGGCTGCAACGTAAACGGGATAGGCTCCGAAAAAGGAGTGCTTTCTTGAAAATTGTTCCACGTGGAAATAAAATTTATAGCCTCTTTTGTTAAACGCTGTGATTGCTCACCAAGAGATTGGCTCTGCTCCTGTTCAAGGCTAATTTGCTGTAAAGCCTGCAACAGGTGCTCGGCATCGCGCAGCGTCGAGCCCAGGCTAAAGAGCAGGACGACGTATCGTTCGTCGCTCATTTCGGGCACGCAGCCGCGCACTTCCAGCTGCTGCTGCAGCCCATAACCGCTCAGCACCCCTGTGCCGTCATAGATGACGGCCTTGAACGGGTCCTGAGCGGTGTACCCCGCGGCTGAAGGCAACGCCGCCGCGGGCAGAGCTTCAAGCCGCCCCGGTGCACCGGCGGCCTCGGCATTACCGCCAGCTACCGGCTTCGTCCCGGCTGGCGGCTCTTGCTGCAGCTGCTGCCACGGCTGCAGCAACCGAAAGCGCGGCAGCTCCGCGAGGCCGCGCTTAAAGGCATCCACGGCGGCAAGTCCCGCCGTGAAGGCATTCGCGCCCTGCGTATGCAGCAGGCGGCGCGCCAGATCAAGCGAAGCCATCACCGGGTACGATGGGCTTGAGCTTTGCACCATGGCCAAACGCTGACGCAGCAAGGACCGGTTTAACCGTGGTCCTTGAACGTGCAGCATGGCTCCCATGGTGAAAGCAGACAGCATCTTGTGGGTCGACTGCACCACACCGTCTGCTCCGCATGACAGTGCGGAGGCTGGCAGCTCCGGATGCTGCCCATAATGCGCGCCGTGCGCTTCATCCACGAGCAGCGGCATGCCTGCCTCATGGCACACCTCAGCAATGGGCTTCAGATCAGCACCCATGCCATAATAATTGGGCAAAGTCACAAGTACTCCCTTTGCCTCAGGATGTGCTTGGACAGCGGCCTGCACCGTCTCAAGCGACGGCATCACCGCAAGTCCACTCGTTGGATCAACCCATGGCTCCAGGAATACAGCCCTTGCGCCTGCCAGCATCAACCCATGAATGATGGACTTATGCACATTACGCTGTACCAGTACAAGACTATTAGGTTCATTACATACGGTCAGCAGCAAAGACAAATTACCAGACGTACTGCCTCCGACAAGAAAGAAGCTCTCCTCTGCTCCAAAACAATCCGCTGCCAGCTGCTGTGCCTCCAATATAACCCCTTCTGGATGATGCAAATCGTCCGTCCCCGAGATTTCCGTTACATCCAGCCGCATCATCTCCAGAAACGCACTCACCGGTACAACATCTGCTGCAGATGCGTCAGTTTCATTCTCAGCATGAACCGTCAGCCCGTGAATTTTATTGCCATACCTCTCTTCCTCAGCTTGTCTGAAGCAATCCTCCCCAACAGGTACTGACCGTCCCGAACTTTGTTTTCCCTTTGCCTCACCCTCATTACGGTGAATTTCAACAGCTCCCCCATCTAACTGCTGCTGGTCCGCTTGCTCCAGTAACCTTCGATAGACTTGTCCATTCTTATGCCCAGGTACATGAAAAGAACGCTGCCCTGAATCACGATACGCAAGCAACGCTTCATATAAAGGTGCGGTATTTGATTTATGCTTCATTGAATAATCATCCTGTACATTCATAAATTTTGATACGGTCCGTACCAATGCTCTCTCTCTAACTACCTAGACCTCTCCACGCTTGTTTCTCTCCTACGATCTGCTGTATTCAAAACGTGTAGGCAAAGTACTTCTCCTTTCATTATATCAGGAATTGTCCAGCACCCGTGCAAACCACCGTTTTTACCGATGCAGCAGCATCATATCCAGTCACCCCATGGGTGCTTATCATCTCCATTTTCCCCTCCTTATTTACCTAATAGAAACAGAAAAAGGCCCCTAGGGCCTCTATGCACATCGATACAAATCAATGTGATGTTCACTAATATGATTTAACGCTCTTTATGCGTTCTTTTGCACCCAAATCTGCTTCATTTGATGAATAAAATAATTGTACTTGGCATCTTGTGCATCCGTATGAACCATTTCTGCTTCGCAAGCGTCACATATAAATTCGGATACAATAAAAATGCCTTCTCTTTTGGTCTGTTCGCAGATAATGCATGTGTGTTCGGCGTGTCCTTCCATCAACCATCCCACCTTGTTTTACGTATTACTATCAGTATTGCACAGTTTCTATTATTTTAAACCTTTTCATAGTGCTTTCTTTCTATAAAATATATATATTCGCTTACCCCTCTGTGGGTGTCTGTACCGAAAACAAACATAAGAAAAAGGCCATTCGTTCTATACTTCAGCGAGACAGCCTGCATTTGTTACCCCTTCTCCTTAACCTTATAACGTCTCTAAAACCTCGCAGACCTGCAATTTCTTCTATTATATGAAAATCATTTTGGACAGCCATTACAAGAAACATTCCCGCACTTCATTGTATTTCTTATGTAATTATCTCCTCCTTCTACAGCTACGAAAAACTTATATTCTATAATCTTAAAAAAACTTGGATTTTCAGCCGATATATAATACATCACCATTCAGAACCTGACAGCCAGGTCGTTTCAAAGGTATACTTGTATAGAATGATTCTACTTCCATATCTTGTACATCAATCTGGAGTACATACAAGGTTCAAATGTGCAACTCAGCGTCATCCATTTCCTTATTTATGAAAACGAATACCTTTTATGAATGAACGTGATCCCAGAAGGAGGATTTGTAATCGTATGATCGCCGAACCGGAGAATAAAGCAACCTTTTATCAATACCGGCTTCTGAAAAAAAAGGCCATTGCCCGCAGCGTAATCTTCAGCTATCTGTCTTTACCTGTAATTATGCTTTTGTTTAATCTGTTAGCATTCTCCTGGACCGGCCTCTTCTACTTTATCCTGGCAGGCCCGATCACACTATGGATTCATTATGTCATCGCCAGAACCATATTACTGCTAGTCCGTACCTCCTATGCACGTCGTTGGCGATGGAATCTCAAAATGCCTTGGTTTGGCTATATTCCAGACCAACATTTCAGCTACCGTATGTTCGTCCGGGTCCACCTCAATATGAGCTGGATTGGATTATGCATCATTACCGTCTGTTTAATATGGTCACCCTTGTCCTTCACCCTATCGTTGATTTTCTGGCATCTGTGGCTGCTTGTACCGCGTCTATATGTTGTACTTGTTCTGTCACGCGAACGTAAGGACGGGCTTATCAAATTAAATGAACAAGATGTCTCCTACTACCTGCAATAATTGTTCTTCTAACCGTTATCTATAACCTTGCCTACACGCAATATATAGTAGAACCCAGTAATACATAATCGCTAAAGTTCATCCATACCTTCTATTCAAACTGACGCAACCACCCCTACGACACGCTTCTTTGATTACTGCGTCATGCTTCCAAATCTTAAAGGTTATCCACAGTGGATAACCTTTATTCATTTCCCCTCCCTTTCTCCCTTATCCACAGCATGGGTATAGTTAAAATGGTTATCCCCAATAGAGTTCATTCATTTCCGTTCCGTCACTCCCTAGCTTATTGAATACCGTTTCTGATATTGAGTATGTATTAGGCTCATAATCGCTCCTTCGGTATCTTCTCCCCTTTTCTATGTTTAGTTGCTCTACAGACGACTGAAACCAGCCTCTACAGGCACCTACTATCTTTGCTATCTATGCCTCATGTCTCCTGTGTGAGTGCTGTAAGCCTGCCTCTCTACAGCTCCTGGTTAAGTCACCGCCAAAAGAAAAACTCCGAACGATCCATTGCTCATCTAATATGGTTCATGACAGACAAAAATAAATATAAAAAGCCCCCGATCAGTAATCGGGAGCTTTACTATCATACGGACCATTACACCGTTAATTGTCGAACCATTACATCAAAGCACAACTCATTCAGTCATCATCATCAAGTGATTTTACTGTCGTCTGAGCAGCTTCACTTTTCGGAACCATTACTGTGAAGAAGCCATCATGTACAGCTAGATGTACAGTATGCCCTTCTTTAGCAAATACACGTAGGGAACTTGAGTCATTGGATGTACTCTTGGCTTGCTTTTCTGTCCAACCCCAGCTCTTAATCTCGTCTAGATACACCTCAGGAATACTAGTGCTCTCACTAATACCAGATAGCGTATATCGAACATAATCCATATCCGAATTGTTTTCAGACTGGTCAGATTTATTCGCCACTTTAGGAACCGGGAAACCCTTCTCGTTTACCGCTCCTTCATAAGAAGTCCATGCAGATCCTGCTTCACCACATCCTACAAGCACGCCTACCAGGCCGAGCAAGAGAAACGAATGAAGAACTAGTCTTCGCCAACTTGTCACACACACCCTCCTTTTCACAGCTGCACATTCCAGCTCTGTGGTCAGGTACTTTTAGCATATTTAACATAGTCCTATTATACTGGTTTCGAATGCGTTTTCCGTAACAAAAATGTTACCTTCATTTCAAGACTTTTTAAAGCATTCATTTACCCTCTTTTGAAAGTCAATTCAACCTCTATTTATATCAGCTTCCAACGCCAAATTTCAGTCCATCTTCAAAAAGCTAATCCTCTATTTTTGCTTATAAACAAATAAAAACCACCACCGAATAACATCGGCAGTGGTTCTTTGCTTGGCGGCGTCCTACTCTCCCAGGACCCTGCGGTCCAAGTACCATCGGCGCTAGAGGGCTTAACGGTCGTGTTCGGGATGGGTACGTGTGGAACCCCTCCGCCATCGCCACCAAACGCATAGCTTAGCTTACATTCAGAGATCATTCTCTGAAAACTAGATCCGAAACGAAATTCGCGATTTACAACTTGCATATTGGATAAGCCCTCGACCGATTAGTACTGGTCAGCTCCATGCATTGCTGCACTTCCACCCCCAGCCTATCTACCTCGTCGTCTTCAAGGGGTCTTACATACTGGGAAATCTCATCTTGAGGGGGGCTTCACGCTTAGATGCTTTCAGCGCTTATCCCGTCCGTACATAGCTACCCAGCGGTGCTCCTGGCGGAACAACTGGTACACCAGCGGTACGTCCATCCCGGTCCTCTCGTACTAAGGACAGCTCCTCTCAAATTTCCTACGCCCACGACAGATAGGGACCGAACTGTCTCACGACGTTCTGAACCCAGCTCGCGTACCGCTTTAATGGGCGAACAGCCCAACCCTTGGGACCTACTTCAGCCCCAGGATGCGATGAGCCGACATCGAGGTGCCAAACCTCCCCGTCGATGTGGACTCTTGGGGGAGATAAGCCTGTTATCCCCAGGGTAGCTTTTATCCGTTGAGCGATGGCCCTTCCATGCGGTACCACCGGATCACTAAGCCCGACTTTCGTCCCTGCTCGACTTGTAGGTCTCGCAGTCAAGCTCCCTTATGCCTTTGCACTCTTCGAATGATTTCCAACCATTCTGAGGGAACCTTTGGGCGCCTCCGTTACTCTTTAGGAGGCGACCGCCCCAGTCAAACTGCCCACCTGACACTGTCCCCGCACCGGATTACGGTACCAGGTTAGAACCTAGATACGATCAGGGTGGTATCCCAACGGTGCCTCCACACAAGCTGGCGCTCATGCTTCAAAGGCTCCCACCTATCCTGTACAGATCGTACCCAAATTCAATATCAAGCTGCAGTAAAGCTCCATGGGGTCTTTCCGTCTTGTCGCGGGTAACCTGCATCTTCACAGGTATTAAAATTTCACCGGATCTCTCGTTGAGACAGCGCCCAAGTCGTTACGCCATTCGTGCGGGTCAGAATTTACCTGACAAGGAATTTCGCTACCTTAGGACCGTTATAGTTACGGCCGCCGTTTACTGGGGCTTCGGTTCACAGCTTCGGATTGCTCCTAACCGCTCCCCTTAACCTTCCAGCACCGGGCAGGCGTCAGCCCGTATACTTCGCCTTACGGCTTCGCACAGACCTGTGTTTTTGCTAAACAGTCGCTTGGGCCTTTTCACTGCGGCCCCCTCGTGCTATTCACACTACCGGGGCACCCCTTCTCCCGAAGTTACGGGGTCATTTTGCCGAGTTCCTTAACGAGAGTTCTTCCGCGCGCCTTAGAATTCTCTTCTCGCCTACCTGTGTCGGTTTGCGGTACGGGCACCATCACCTGGCTAGAGGCTTTTCTTGGCAGTGTGAGATCATGACCTTCGCTACTATAATTTTCGCTCCCCATCACAGCCCAGCCTTACGATGTGCGGATTTGCCTACACATCAGCCTCACTGCTTAGACGGACATCCATCAGTCCGCGTCACTACCCTGCTGCGTCCCCCCATTGCTCATAACGGCTTACGGTGGTACAGGAATTTCGACCTGTTGTCCTTCGACTACGCCTTTCGGCCTCGCCTTAGGTCCCGACTTACCCTGAGCGGACGAGCCTTCCTCAGGAACCCTTAGGCTTTCGGCGGATCAGATTCTCACTGATCTTTTCGTTACTCATACCGGCATTCTCACTTGTATAATGTCCAGCGCTCCTTACGGTACACCTTCAACCCTTATACAACGCTCCCCTACCCCTGATGCAAGCATCAAGCCATAGCTTCGGTGGTGTGTTTAGCCCCGTTACATTTTCGGCGCAGAGTCACTCGACCAGTGAGCTATTACGCACTCTTTCAATGGTGGCTGCTTCTAAGCCAACATCCTGGTTGTCTGTGCAACTCCACATCCTTTCCCACTTAACACACACTTGGGGACCTTAGCTGATGGTCTGGGCTGTTTCCCTTTTGACAATGGATCTTAGCACTCACTGTCTGACTCCCGGAAGTAAGTCTATGGCATTCGGAGTTTGACTGAGCTTGGTAACCCTTGCGGGCCCCGCACCCAATCAGTGCTCTACCTCCACGACTCTGTTTTCCGAGGCTAGCCCTAAAGCTATTTCGGGGAGAACCAGCTATCTCCGAGTTCGATTGGAATTTCTCCGCTACCCCCACCTCATCCCCGCACTTTTCAACGTGCGTGGGTTCGGGCCTCCAGTGCGTGTTACCGCACCTTCACCCTGGACAGGGGTAGATCACCCGGTTTCGGGTCTACGTCCACGTACTACATCGCCCTATTCAGACTCGCTTTCGCTGCGGCTCCGGCTCTTCACCTTAACCTTGCACGGGAACGTAACTCGCCGGTTCATTCTACAAAAGGCACGCCATCACCCCTAAAACGGGCTCTGACTTTTTGTAAGCACACGGTTTCAGGTTCTATTTCACTCCCCTTCCGGGGTGCTTTTCACCTTTCCCTCACGGTACTGCTTCACTATCGGTCGCTAGGAAGTATTTAGCCTTGGCAGATGGTCCTGCCGGATTCATACGGGGTTTCACGTGCCCCGCACTACTCGGGATACATCTCGGAGAGAACCAACTTTCAAGTACAGGGCTTTTACCTTCTTTGGCGGGCCTTTCCAGACCTCTTCGTTTAACCGGTTCCTTTGTAACTCCATGTGAGATGTCCCACAACCCCAAAGAGCAAGCTCTCTGGTTTGGGCTTCTCCGCGTTCGCTCGCCGCTACTGACGGAATCACTATTGTTTTCTCTTCCTCAAGGTACTTAGATGTTTCAGTTCCCCTGGTATGCCTCTACATAACCTATGTATTCAGTTATGAGTAACTGGAAATTACCCCAGCTGGGTTTCCCCATTCGGACACCCCCGGATCAAAGCTTGCTTACAGCTCCCCGAGGCAGTTTCGTTGTTCGCCACGTCCTTCATCGGCTCCTAGCGCCTAGGCATCCTCCGTGTGCTCTTAGTAGCTTAACCAATTGCTCAGATGAGCAAATGCAATCTACCGTTTTTATTGAAACTTGTTTACACAAGTTCAGCTTAAAAAGGAATGTTCTAATTCGCAAAATTTCGTTTCGATATCTAGTTTTCAAAGAACAAGCTCCATGCAAAAGCAAGCTGTTTGAGAGTTTGAGCTCTCAAAACTGAGCAACGAGTGAGTAACTAGCCGACCTGGCTAGATTTTGTATTTGAATGTTTCCACTCGGGAAACGATTCTCCATAGAAAGGAGGTGATCCAGCCGCACCTTCCGATACGGCTACCTTGTTACGACTTCACCCCAATCATCTATCCCACCTTCGGCGGCTGGCTCCTTGCGGTTACCCCACCGACTTCGGGTGTTATAAACTCTCGTGGTGTGACGGGCGGTGTGTACAAGACCCGGGAACGTATTCACCGCGGCATGCTGATCCGCGATTACTAGCAATTCCGACTTCATGCAGGCGAGTTGCAGCCTGCAATCCGAACTGAGACCGGCTTTTTAGGATTCGTTCCACCTCGCGGCTTCACAGCCCGTTGTACCGGCCATTGTAGTACGTGTGTAGCCCAGGTCATAAGGGGCATGATGATTTGACGTCATCCCCACCTTCCTCCGGTTTGTCACCGGCAGTCACCTTAGAGTGCCCATCCGAAATGCTGGCAACTAAGATCAAGGGTTGCGCTCGTTGCGGGACTTAACCCAACATCTCACGACACGAGCTGACGACAACCATGCACCACCTGTCTCCTCTGTCCCGAAGGAAAGATACATCTCTGTACCGATCAGAGGGATGTCAAGACCTGGTAAGGTTCTTCGCGTTGCTTCGAATTAAACCACATACTCCACTGCTTGTGCGGGTCCCCGTCAATTCCTTTGAGTTTCAGTCTTGCGACCGTACTCCCCAGGCGGAGTGCTTAATGTGTTAACTTCGGCACCAAGGGTATCGAAACCCCTAACACCTAGCACTCATCGTTTACGGCGTGGACTACCAGGGTATCTAATCCTGTTTGCTCCCCACGCTTTCGCGCCTCAGCGTCAGTTACAGCCCAGAGAGTCGCCTTCGCCACTGGTGTTCCTCCACATATCTACGCATTTCACCGCTACACGTGGAATTCCACTCTCCTCTTCTGCACTCAAGTCACCCAGTTTCCAGTGCGATCCGGGGTTGAGCCCCGGGATTAAACACCAGACTTAAATGACCGCCTGCGCGCGCTTTACGCCCAATAATTCCGGACAACGCTTGCCCCCTACGTATTACCGCGGCTGCTGGCACGTAGTTAGCCGGGGCTTTCTTCTCAGGTACCGTCACCTTGAGAGCAGTTACTCTCCCAAGCGTTCTTCCCTGGCAACAGAGCTTTACGATCCGAAAACCTTCATCACTCACGCGGCATTGCTCCGTCAGGCTTTCGCCCATTGCGGAAGATTCCCTACTGCTGCCTCCCGTAGGAGTCTGGGCCGTGTCTCAGTCCCAGTGTGGCCGATCACCCTCTCAGGTCGGCTACGCATCGTCGCCTTGGTGAGCCGTTACCCCACCAACTAGCTAATGCGCCGCAGGCCCATCCCCAAGTGACAGATTGCTCCGTCTTTCCAGTTCTCTTCAGGAGAAGAAAACAACTATTCGGTATTAGCTACCGTTTCCGGTAGTTGTCCCAAGCTTGAGGGCAGGTTGCCTACGTGTTACTCACCCGTCCGCCGCTAACCATCAGAGAAGCAAGCTTCTCATCAAGTCCGCTCGACTTGCATGTATTAGGCATGCCGCCAGCGTTCGTCCTGAGCCAGGATCAAACTCTCCAATAAAGTATTGAAAAGAGCGATAAGCTCATTTTGAAACTGACGAGATTAAAAATCTCTTTTTATGCTCCAGTCGACCCAAGCCAAGGCTTGTCTCAAACTTTCGCGTTCATTCTGCAAGCAGAATGTTTACTCACTCGTTGTTCAGTTTTCAAAGATCAAGCTTGTTTCATCGCTGTGTGTTGTTCACCTCAGCAACTTTTATATCTTATCATATCCGAACCAACTTTGCAAGCTCTTTTTTTTAAGTTTCTTTCGAAGCTTATTTGTTTCGCTTGCCGCACCGTGTTTCTCGTGTTTTCTTGGCCGGAATTATAATATACCATGTACAGATTTCGATTGCAAGCTTTATTTTCAATAAAGTTATTTCTTTCTACACTCCCTCTAATATGGCTCCCATATAAGCCTGATCCTGTATACATTACTCTGCTTAATTTCGTAAGAATATCTCTCCACCTATACATGCTAATCTCATACTCTACTTTAAGTTTAATAAAAAAGCCTTTCCATATTGGAAAGGCCCTGTTCTTATATATGAATTGAAAATTTAGTTACCCAATGACTTCCTGGATATGTAGCTGCCTTTGCTGCCTCAGATTGATGATTGTTCCTTCTACTGATACCATCGGCCGTGTAGGATGATCCCGATCTGAGAATATAATCTCACCAATTTGATTATTGCTGAGCTTCACTCGGATACCGTTATGGATCTGTGTGGAACGCTGGACGAATACATTCACGATAGCAGGATCCAATTTGCCAAAAGCCTCACTCTGAATTTGTTCAAGTACCAGGTACGGTGACTGTGCCTTACGATAGATCTTTTCCAGAGTCATAGCGTGGAAGATATCAGCGATAGCTACAATTTTGGCATAGATATGAATCTGCGTGCCGCTGAGCTGCAGCGGGTAACCCGACCCATCCACTTTTTCATGATGCTGCAATGCTGCAAGTCTAGCTCCCTCATTGATGGCCTTCGCCTGTTTCAGTACCTGGTAGCCATATTTCGTATGCTGTCGGATCTCAGCCTGCTCTGACGCAGTTAACGTAGAGGGTTTATGGAGAATCTGTGGATCTACTTTGTTATTACCAATATCATGGAACAATCCTGCAAAAGCTACCTGCATCCAGTCTTTGGACGGAAGATCAATCCACTGGGCCAACTGATAAGACGTAATGGCACTCAAGACGGCATGATGATACACATAATCATGTTCCTGCATCACTCGTGGACTGAAGGTAAGCACATTATACTGTTTAAGATGAACAAACAAAGCTTCCAACTGTGTACGCAACTCATATACAGGTAATTCAGCCGCCAAGGAGGATAGGAAAGCATTTTTGGTCAGTCCCACCATCTTTTCATACTCTTCATGCAGAGACGGTACTGCGGGTGCTGAGACTGCGCTGCTGCCTTTCCCTGCCCGTTCTCCGTTCTTCTCATTAGCTGCATGGACTGAAGAGGCGGATGAAGCTTTAGAACCTGAGCTGCTTGTCCCTGTTCTTTCTTGCTCGATGTCCACTTGATGAATCATAAAGGCTCTGAGTACTTCCACATCTTTAGGCAGAATGACTTTGCCCTTCTGAAACAGAACATTGCCACGAAGTGTTTGTACGTCATTTCCCAGTTTAAGTCCTGGTTTGACTTCAGACAGGGTGATTAATCCCATGTTTATTCCCCTCACTCATCGTTCTTCTATAATGATATCAAGACCATAGTCCCGGTTTTTCACGTTAATTCCCATTATATTACTCAAAAATCAGGCTGTACATCCCAGATTTCGAGGAGAATGGTCCTGGAGCCGTGAAAATAACAAAGGGCCCCCATATGGGAGCCCTCCAATTTCATTGAAATCATGAAATGATTTTCGTTATAGAAAATTGATTCTATACTTCCGAACCTGAATCATCGCCCTCAACTTCAGCATCGGAAACCGCACCCTCATCAAGAGTTGACTCTAGACCTTCAGAATCAGCGGCTTCTGCACCTTCAAGCAATTCTTCGTCATCTGGTTCTTCCTCATTCTTATCAATTCGGCTGACTGTAGCTACGGCATCCTCATCGCGAATATGAATCAGCTTCACGCCTTGCGTGTATCGACCCATCGTGGATATGCCTTCCATACTCATTCGAATTAACGTACCACTGGAAGTGATGATCATTAGATCTTCTTCCGTCTTAACCATTTTCAGACTGACTACCGCACCGTTCTTATCTGTGACGTTAATGGTTTTAATCCCTTTACCGCCACGAGTCTGCATCCGATAATCGCTGACAGGCGTACGTTTACCGTAACCTTTGGCTGTAACAATCAGAACATCCAGTTCCTGATCTACAACGTCCATACCGATTACAACATCCTGCTCATCCAGTGTGATCCCTTTAACCCCGGTTGCACTCCGTCCCATGGAACGAACATTTCCTTCCGAGAATCGGATGGACATCCCGTGAGCTGTACCCATAATGATCTCTTGCTGTCCGTCTGTCAGCTTAACATCAATAAGGGCATCATCATCACGCAGGGAGATCCCGATTAGACCGCCTTTACGAATATTGGTGTAATCCTCAAGCGGTGTCTTCTTCACAACCCCTTGGCGGGTAGCAAAGAACAGATACTTGTCACTCTCGAATTCCTGAACTGGAATCACGGCATTGACCGATTCGCCCTGTTCGATCTGAATCAGGTTGATAATCGGCGTCCCCCTTGCTGTACGGCCAAGCTCTGGAATCTCATAAGCTTTGAGACGGTACACTTTACCTTTGTCGGTAAAGAACATGAGGTAATTGTGAGAGTTGGTCACAAACAGATGCTCAACAAAGTCGGTATCTTTGGTGTCCATTCCCACAACCCCACGTCCCCCACGCTTCTGACTGCGGTATGTGGATACCGGCAGACGTTTCACATAGCCTGTATGGGTAATAGTGATGATAACTTCTTCACGCGGAATCAGATCCTCGTCCAGAATGCTCTCTTCACCTACAGTGATTTCGGTACGACGATCATCGCTGAAGCGATCACGGATTTCTTGCAGCTCCGTGCTGATAATTTCGAGCACCAGGTGCTCGTTGGCCAAAATTTCACGATATTCCTTAATTTTGACCATCAGTTCGTTATACTCATTTTCGATGCGCTCACGTTCCAGACCTGTCAGGCGTTGCAGACGCATATCGAGGATAGCTTGAGCCTGATCATGACTGAGTGAGAAACGCTCAATCAGACCTTCTCTGGCTGCATCCGTATTGCTGGATGAACGAATCAACGCAATAATTTCGTCGATATGATCCAGCGCGATACGCAAGCCTTCCAGAATGTGTGCGCGTGCTTCCGCTTTTTTCAATTCGAACTGTGTACGTCTACGTATAACCTCAATCTGATGCTGCAAGTAGTGATACAACACTTCACGCAGATTCAGAATCTTAGGTTCTTTATTTACAATCGCGAGCATGTTAATCCCAAAGGTGGACTGCATCGCTGTATGCTTGTACAGGTTGTTCAGCACTACACCCGGGTTCACGTCTCTGCGAAGCTCAATTACGATCCGCATACCGTTACGGTCAGACTCATCACGGAGATCCGTAATACCATCAATCTTTTTATCACGTACCAACTCAGCAATTTTCTCAACGAGTCTTGCCTTGTTCACCTGATAAGGAAGTTCCGTAACGATAATCCGTGCTTTGTTGTTGTTTTCTTCGATGTTGGTTTTGGCCCGCATCGTTACTGAACCACGTCCGGTTTGATACGCCTGGCGAATTCCGGAGCGTCCCAAAATATAACCGGAAGTTGGGAAGTCTGGCCCGTGGATATAATCCATCAATTCCATGGAAGTGATGTCTGGATTTTTGATCATAGCCTGTACGCCGTCAATGACCTCTCCCAGGTTATGAGGAGGAATATTGGTCGCCATACCTACCGCAATCCCGCCGACACCATTGACAAGCAAGTTAGGGAAACGAGCTGGCAGAACGATAGGTTCACTTTCTTCACCGTCATAGTTCGGCTGGAAGTCAATCGTATCCTTGTTGATGTCTCTGAGCATTTCCATCGCAATCTTGGACAACCGGGCTTCCGTATAACGCATGGCTGCTGCCATATCGCCATCCACCGATCCAAAGTTACCATGTCCATCTACGTGCATGTAGCGCAGGGAGAAGTCCTGTGCCATCCGTACCATCGTTTCGTATACGGCAGAGTCACCGTGTGGGTGATACTTACCGATAACTTCGCCGACGATTCTGGCTGATTTTTTATGTGGTTTATCGGGTGTCATGCCTAGCTCGGACATTGCGTACAGAATACGCCGGTGAACCGGCTTCAATCCGTCACGCACGTCAGGTAAGGCACGGCTCACAATAATGCTCATCGCATAATCCATAAACGATTCACGCATCTCGACGCCAATATCCCGATCTTTAATCTGCGAGTTCATTTCTTCCGCCATGCTGGACCTCCTTCTTGTCCTTCAACAAACATTCCATTCAATCATTCAAAATTAATTATATGTGAAGAGCCTAACAAGGCTAAAACCGCACAAGGACGCTACTCTTTATTATATTACTTTCACAAAAGGTAAACAATTAAACGTCCGCTGGGCAATAGCCTTTCTTCCGGGAACTTTAGAGAGTCTGGGGGTTCGCCCTGCCTTCCTCCCCATTTGCACATACAATGCTAGAAAAAGCGGCAATTGTACTGTGTATATTCAGGCTTAGACCGTTCCCGTTCTACGATCAAACTACATCTGTGCAACAAAACCGCACAAAACGCCATATTTCTCTATTATACCACTGAAATCATCTCTTGTCCTTTGATTTCTCCGCGTCTGCCACTCTTATAAACCCCATTAAAACACGAAAGGACTGATGGCTCTTGGGCATCCAGCGTGTCTCCAGCAAATGGACCAAGACAGCTGTGTTACAACTCAGCCGTAATGTGAATGAATATATACCAGTAACACGACAATATAATCGCCAGACCCTGGAACGGATGACTGAATTATTCGAGTCAAACTATATCAAACCGGATCGGGGAACTTATGGCAATGGCGTCATGCGGGTAAAAACCATCCGTATAAAACCACACCCGATTACCGATTCAAACACATCGGAAAACGCCGTTGATTCACTCTCCCCATCCGAAGCTGAAGTCAGTGCCGAGATCTCTGCTGAAGTCCCTCTGACCACGTATGAACTTCGATATGGGACGGAGGAAAAATACTTCCAATCCCTCGATGAGCTGGATCTGGCGCTCACTGAACGTATCCAGAATCGCGAATACATCATTCAGCAAGGTATTCCGCTGATGAAACATGATGGATTACCTTTTGACCTGCGGGTACTGACCCAGAAGAATCTAGAACGCAACTGGGAAACGACAGGTATCCTGGGAAGAATTGCTGCACCAGGCAAGATCATTACCAACATTCATGGCGGCGGACGACTGGCCACCTTTAATGAGTTGGTACGCCCTCATTTTGATCAGGATCGGTTCCAGCAACTACGCAGTGAGCTATATCGTTTAGGCATTCATACGGCGGTACAGCTGCAGAGGTCATTTCCAAGGCTCAAAGAGATTGGTATCGATATCGCACTGGATGAAGATGGACGGCCATGGATTATTGAAGTCAACACATTACCAGGTATCTATGCTTTTGGCCTATTGCCTGATAAGGAAACGTATCGAAAGATCAAGCGTTATGCGAGAGCGTACGGCAGATTACCCTCCAAAAAAGGGAAGACATCTCGCACCTCCCCCAAAGCCCAGGCCTCCACTGCCAAAAGCCGCACACACCGATAACAGGCACTCCAGAGACCAACCTAAAATCTCTATAGCTTAACCCCATAATGTAAAAGAGGCGCCCTCGCAGGCGCCTCTTCGAATATCGTTAGATGTCGAGGTTTTTCACGTATTTTGCATTTTCCTGAATAAAGTCACGACGAGGTTCAACATTATCCCCCATCAAGGTGTCGAACATGGCATCGGCCAGCATCGCATCGCTGATCGATACTTGAAGCATGGTCCGGCTTTCAGGGTCCATCGTCGTTTCCCATAATTGTCCGGCATTCATCTCGCCAAGACCTTTATAACGCTGGATATTGAATTTCGCATTCTCACCGAGAGTTGCGATAATTTCATCACGTTCCTTCTCGGAACCAGCATAACGAATCACTTTATTGCGCTCAATCTTGAACAATGGCGGTTGGGCAATATATACATAACCAGCCTCAATGATTTTGCGCATATAGCGATAAAGGAATGTCAGAAGCAATGTCCGAATGTGGGCGCCATCGACGTCGGCATCCGTCATCAAAATGATTTTGTGATAACGTGCTTTGGCAATATCGAAATCATCACCAATTCCGGTACCCATTGCAGTAATAATTGCTCTGATCTCCGCATTACCCAAAATCCGGTCAAGACGTGCTTTTTCCACGTTCAGAATCTTACCACGCAGTGGCAAAATCGCTTGGAAATGACGATCTCGTCCTTGCTTCGCCGATCCACCGGCAGAGTCACCTTCGACGATGTACAATTCGCTGATTGAAGCATCCTTGGATGAACAGTCGGCCAATTTACCTGGCAAAGAGCTGACTTCGAGTGCACCTTTACGACGCGTGAGTTCACGTGCTTTACGAGCTGCTTCACGTGCACGGGCAGCTTGCAGTCCTTTTTCCAAAATGCGACGGGATACGGAAGGATTCTCTTCCAGGAATTCCTGCAGCTTCTCAGCAAACAGGGATTCCACAATTCCGCGAACTTCACTGTTACCCAGCTTGGTCTTCGTCTGTCCCTCAAATTGCGGTTCAGGGATCTTGACTGAGATAATCGCTGTTAGACCTTCACGTACATCATCCCCGGACAGGTTACCCGTGCTGTCTTTGATTACACCGGCTTTACGCGCATAATCATTGATAATCCGGGTAAGAGCACTTTTGAATCCGGATTCGTGCGTCCCACCCTCATGTGTGTTGATGTTGTTGGCAAAAGAGTAAATATTCTCGGTGTAGCTGTCATTGTATTGCAATGCAACTTCAACCTGAATGTTGTCTCTTGATCCTTCTACATAAATCGGGTTTTCGTGCAGTACTTCACGCTTCTGGTTCAGGAAGGAGACATACTCGATAATACCGCCCTCATACAGGAAAGAGTTGGTTACACCTGTACGTTCATCGGTTAAAGTCATACCAATTCCCTTGTTCAGAAACGCGAGCTCACGAATACGAGTCAGCAAAGTTTCATAGTCATAAACTCTTGTTTCCGTGAAAATCTCCGGATCCGGATGGAACGTAACCGTTGTTCCCGTTTCCTCCGTTGTTCCGATCGTTTTCAGATCATACTGCGGAGCACCGCGACGGTATTCCTGTTGATACACATGGCCGTCAACCTTAACTGTAACAACTACTTTCGCTGATAGAGCATTGACGACAGATACACCTACACCATGAAGACCACCGGATACTTTGTACCCGCCACCGCCAAATTTACCGCCTGCATGCAGAACAGTCATTACAACCTCAAGTGCAGGACGTTTCATTTTGGCATGTTCACCGACAGGAATCCCCCGCCCGTTATCGACTACAGTGACGCTGTTATCTTCATGAATAGTAACTTCGATATGATCACAATAACCTGCGAGTGCTTCGTCAATACTATTGTCCACTACTTCCCAAACGAGATGATGCAGACCTTTGGCACTGGTGGAACCAATATACATCCCCGGTCGTTTACGTACGGCTTCCAGCCCTTCAAGTACCTGAATTTCATCTGCACCATATGACGGTTGATTCATAGACATGCCTTTCACCTACTTCTATAGATTCAATATCGTAAATATGCGTTAACTAAGAATGCATGCTGAAATGAACATATTCCCTTAATTCCAGTAAGCAATCTAAATAAAGACAAGCAGCAAAAGGTACAATAACTCGTACCGCCGATAGGCTAGAGATCAGGAAAAATGTGAGCTCGCTTCTTGAGCGTAGCTGAGGAAATAGGCGAGTAGTACACAATGTTTTTGGTCACGACAATGGACTTGGCTTCCTCTTCACCAATATGCTCCACTGTTTTTTCCTGCTCGGCATGCGTGACATACTGCTTGGAAATTTTTGAGGATTTTTCAATCGATATATCAAAAATAGCGACCAATTCGGAAGATCGGATAATCTTCTCGCCGCCCAGATGAATGTACATAAGCCCTCACTCCTTAGCGTTCAACCTGTCCGGCATGAACGTGATAAATACTGGCATCTTTGAGTTTGTCAACGTTCAGACTCTCGATGCCGGTAGCCGTAATAAAGGTTTGCACCTTGCTCTGGAACGTTTCGATCAGCTGCGTTTGACGAAAAGGATCCAGTTCAGACAGTACATCGTCTAGCAGCAGGACCGGATATTCTCCGATTTCTTCATGAATCAGTTCAATTTCCGCAAGTTTAAGGGACAACGCCGTTGTGCGCTGCTGCCCCTGCGAGCCATACGTTTGTACTTCCCGATCGTTAATGAAAAAGGACAGGTCATCCCGATGCGGCCCACTAAGCGTTGTGCCTCGGCGAATCTCCTGCTCTTTCATTTGTGATAATTTTATCATAAATTGGTCCATTAAGACAGCTTCATCTTCCTCAGCGGCTTCGCTGAAGGAAGGAAGGTAGGCCAGACGCAGGACTTCTCCGCCTCCGGTGATGCCCTGATGAATCGTTTCAGCCCACTTTTGCAGTTTCTTTATGAATTGTTTCCTTTTTTTGACGATTTTAACACCATGCTCCACCAGTTGTTCATTCCACACCTCAAGCATGGTCTGCGCTGAAGCGTTCTGCCCCCATAATTGCTTGAGCAGATTGTTACGCTGAACGAGCACTTTTTGATATTGCTGCAGATGATACAGGTAACCTGGAGCCACCTGTCCAATCTCCATGTCAAGAAACCGGCGGCGGACCCCCGGTGTGCCTTTGACAATCTCAAGATCTTCCGGTGCAAACATCACCACATTAAGCGCTCCGACAAAATCACTCAGCTTGCGCTGTTCCAAACCGTTGATCTTTGCTTTTTTGCCTTGTTGCGACAAAGATAGCTCGAGCTTGACCGATCCGTACTTTTTGTCGACCTCTGCTGCAAGCCTTGCACGTTCTTCACCGAAACGAATCAGTTCCTTGTCACGGGATGTACGGTGGCTCTTAGTGAGTGCAAGCACAAAGATGGCTTCTGCAAGATTGGTCTTACCTTGGGCATTTTGCCCGATCAAAAGATTTACAGGACCAAATGAATCCAGTCTCAGATGTTCATAATTGCGGAATTGCTGCAGATCTATGCTGTTTACAAACACGCGGTAACCTCCCTTTTATCCCGTCCGTCAGGAGGCAGCAGGATCTAACTGGTCTTCTTATTGTGCGACAACTTCGAACGAACCTTCTCCGTCCACCTCAACGATATCCCCAGGGTATAACTTGCGTCCCCGGCGTTCCTCAGGCTCTTTATTCACACGTACAAGTCCGTCCTGAAGCAGTGCTTTGGCCATACCTCCAGTTGGTATGCAATCGGCCAGTTTCAAAAATTGGTCAAGCTTAATATATTCCGTACGAATCGCTACTTGGTTCACTATGATCTTCCTCTCGTTAGTTGGTCGTCCGGTAAGGCAATATGACGTACAAGCTGTGACTGTCGTCCAGCGGTTTCAGGATGATAGGACTCATGACGCCAGTGAAAGCGATCATCAGCTGCTCACTCTCCACCACTTTCAGCACATCCAGCATATATTTGGAGTTGAACGAGATTTTCAGCGGTTCGCCGTTAAAGTCGGCAGGTTCGATCTCTTCTCTTACTTTCCCCAGCTCGGAAGAGCTTGATGAAATTTCGATCGATCCGGAATCCATTGTCTGCATCCGCACAATATTTGTTTTTTCTTCACGCGACAGCAAATAAGCCCGGTCAATAGATTCACTTAATTTTTTTGTATCCAAAACGAGTTCTGTTTTGTACGAAGTCGGAATAATTCTAGAAGTATCCGGATAAGTTCCGTCCAAAATACGCGAATAGAACAGAACACGGTCGATTTTGAACAAAACCTGGTTGTCAGCGACAACGATATCCACAAGTGTATTTTGATCCGGCACAATTTTGCTGAGTTCGTTCAGCGTTTTGCCCGAGATCACCACATTGTTGAATCTCACACCTTCTGCATTATCCAGCATTGCTGAACGAGTAGCAAGACGGTGACGGTCAGTTGCCACAAATTTCAGTTCATTGTCACCCAAACTCCAGAGTACACCTGTTAGAATCGGCGTAGTTTCATGAGTGGAAATGGAGAATACGGTTTGTTTGATCATGTTTTTGAGCAAATCTCCTGGAATGGAGACCGTTTGGTTTTCTTCGATGCTTGGCAATACTGGGAATTCTTCCGGATCAAGACCAACCAGTTGAATTTCTGTAGCTCCTGCGGAAATAAAGGTGTTGAAGTTATCTTTGACTTCCATGTGCACTTCCTGCGATGGCAGCTTCTTGATGATCTCCACGAAAAACTTGGCTGGCAAAACTACACTACCGGGTTGATCTACCTGAACAACACTTTTATCACCATCTTCAAGCGGGATGAAGGATTGAATTGAAATATCGGTGTCGCTTGCTGTCAACGTCACACCTTGATGATTAACGTCGAATTTGATACCGCTCAGAATTGGGATCGTCGTACGGCTCGAGATCGCTTTGGATACTTGCTGTATGGAATCGTTTAAATAGTTTTTCATTATGCTGATTTTCATGGTTTCACTCCTAGCTGATTTTTTGGGTGTTTGGGTGTTGAAAGGTGTTTTTCAAAGGCCGAAGGCTAAGCTTCGAAATCGCTTATTTGGAGATGATATCTTTTAGATCTTTATAGTAATAATAGTAATAGGGGCACTGAATATGTGGATAAGTGGGTATAAACCCATAAGCCCAAGCCTATCCACATGTGTATACGTTGTGCACAGGCTTGGGACTTATTCAGGTTGGATTCTTAATTTTTTCGGTTAAGTTGTTGATAACTTTATAGAGATCCTGATCGACTTTAATCGCCTGGGAGATCTTTTCGTGCGCGTGGATGACGGTGGTATGATCTCGCCCTCCAAATGCTTCACCGATTTTGGGCAAAGAAAAGTCTGTAAGTTCACGAGAGAGATACATAGCAATCTGTCTTGGGAACGCAACGGCCTTGGTCCGTTTCCGTGCTTTGAAATCTTCAAGCTTAAGGCTGTAATACTCGCCGACCTTTTGTTGGATGTCGTGAATAGTGATCATTTTTGGACGACTGGAAGGAATAATATCCTTCAGTGCTTCAGCTGCTAGATGAGTGGTTACATCTTGATTAGTCAGCGAAGAATAGGCAACAACCCGAATCAGTGCCCCTTCCAGTTCACGAATATTGGTATCAATCTGGTTGGCGATGTACATCATCGCCTCATTCGGAATATCCAGGTTTTCCGCACGAGCTTTTTTACGTAAAATAGCAATCCGTGTCTCCAGATCTGGAGGCTGGATATCCGTAATTAACCCCCATTCAAAACGGGAACGAAGCCGTTCTTCCAGGGTCGGAATTTCCTTCGGCGGTCTGTCGCTGGAGATGATGATCTGTTTCCGTTCCTCATGCAGCGCATTAAACGTATGGAAAAATTCCTCTTGCGTCGATTCTTTTCCAGCCAAGAACTGAATATCATCAATGAGCAGAATGTCGACACTACGGTATTTGTTACGGAAGCTCTCCCCGCGGTTATCACGGATCGAGTTAATGAATTCGTTCGTGAATTTCTCAGATGACAAATAAACAACTTTGCTGCCCGGATCATGCTCCAAGACGTAATGTCCGATCGCATGCATCAAGTGAGTTTTGCCGAGACCTACCCCTCCATAGAGAAACAGAGGATTGTATGCTTTGGCGGGCGCTTCAGCGACCGCCAGCGATGCGGCGTGGGCAAAACGGTTGCCCGGCCCAATGACAAATGTATCGAATGTATATTTTGGATTCAGCATGCTGAGTACCGCTTCTTCCTGAACAACTGTAGGCGTTGGCGCTGGCAGTTGAGGGTCCGGTTCAGCAGGCTTGTTCTCCTCGATGACAAATTTCACATCGACCTGTTTGCCAAGCAGCTCATATACCGTCGATCCGACCAGTTTGGTGTAACGGCTCTCCAGCCATTCGACGGCAAACGTGGTTGGTGCGGATATGACGATCGAACGATCATTCAGCTTGGTAGCTTTGGTTGCTTTGAACCAAGTGTCAAAGCTGGGTTTGCTGAGCTTGTTTTGTATGATTGATAAAATTTGCTGCCATAAATCAGAAGTATGGCTGTCCACAGACTGTCACTCCTTTTACATGTTCCAAGTGTGGCTTAAGCCATGATGCAGTGTCGAAATACGAGATATATTGTTGAATTTATCCCCAAACCCCCGCAGGTCGAAAACAAAAAAAGAATGAACAACGGAAAATTGTTCACAACTTTATCCACAGGCTGTTGATAATATTATGGGTCAGATCACATATTCACATCCAAAAGTAATACAATCATAGCAAAAGAAGCCCGGCATTTCAATGTATCGCGTGATTTTATCCACAAATTCAATAACTTGTGTATAATTTTTAATCACAACACAATATATTGTTTATAAATTGTTTAACTTTCGACAAGATGACCCAAAAACCCAAATTATTTTATACACAGGTTATTCGTCAAATGATGCTGAATTGTGTGTAAAAGTATTCTCTGTTTGTGAATAACCTCTCTGTGGATAACCGTAAAGTGATAATGGCCGTTTTGGGGATTTACAGGGGAGTGACTCTTCATACCCTTTTTCCTTTTTTGAAGAGAGGAATTGAGGAAACGACAAAATCAAAGGCAGAGGAGATCAAGAAGAGGGCCTGTTGGTACTAAGGAACGTTTACTGATTTGTATGAATTGAACGTAGGATTTATTCCTAAAAGAGGTAGGATGGATAAGCGTGCAAACCTTGGAGATGGATGTGTCCCCATTGCAGCAGTTTTGCGTATGCCAAAAAGAGGTTGTTCCTGAAGACCGGAATGGTGGTCTAAGAGAACAACCTCTTTTTGGTGGTTATAAAAGCATGATTTACTCGTTATGAGCAGAAAATTTACGTTGGAAATCCGCGATATCTGCATATTCTTCTTCCAATTTTCGCGAAATGCGAATAAAGATGGGGAGCAGCTCCTGGTAGATCGATGCATGTTCTTTAATAGGGGTATGCTTGTGTGTAGTACCAACCATCGATGAAACGGCATGAAGCGACTTAATTCGCCCTGTAGCAAAAAGACCGAGCACGACGGCCCCCAGACAGGAACTTTCGAAGCTCTCGGGCACAATGACTTCCTGGTTGAATATATCGGACATCATCTGACGCCAGAGTGGGGAACGAGCGAAACCACCCGTTGCCTGAATGGAGGTAGGTTGTCCGATCTGTTCTTCCATGGCCAGCAGTACCGTATACAGGTTGAAAATAACCCCTTCCAAAACGGAACGAATCATATGCTCTTTCTGGTGGTGAAGGGTCAAACCAAAGAAGGAACCCCGGGCGTCCGGATTCCATAAAGGGGCGCGTTCCCCTGAAAGGTACGGATGGAATAGAAGTCCTTCCGAACCGGGGCTGACGCGTTCCGCAATCTTAGTGAGTACATCATAGGAATTGATGCCGAGCCGTTTGGCTGTTTCGACTTCCGAGGCAGCGAATTCGTCCCGTACCCAGCGGAACAGCATGCCACCGTTATTCACAGGTCCGCCGATAACCCAAAGATTCTCGGTGAGGGCGTAACAGAACGTTCTACCTTTTGGATCGGTAACCGGACGGTCAACGACGGTGCGAATCGCGCCGCTGGTGCCGATCGTAGCTGCAACAACGCCAGGTTCAATGGCGTTTACGCCCAGATTGGACAATACCCCGTCACTTGCACCGATGACGAAGGGAGTAGAGGGGGAGAGAGCCATTTTTTCAGCCCATGTGCGATCCATTCCCTCTATAATATGTGTGGTCGGGACGAGCTGCGATAGATGGTCAGGTGTAATGCCTGCAACCTCAAGTGCTTCTGCATCCCAATCCAGTTGTTCCAGATTGAGCAGGCCGGTACATGAGGCGATGGAGTGATCCACGACATATTGGCCGAACAGACGGAAGAACAAATATTCTTTAATAGAGATAAATTTGGCGGTACGTTGAAATAGTTCAGGTTCATCATGACGCAGCCACATTAATTTGGTCAGTGGCGACATGGGGTGGATCGGTGTACCTGTTCGCAAATAGATAGAATGCCCGATTCCATCCTCTTGCAGTTTGGCGGCCCAGGCAGCACTCCGGTTGTCAGCCCAAGTGATACAGCGAGTGAGGGGCATACCATCTTGTCCCATCGCAATAACACTGTGCATGGCAGAGCTGCAGGATACGAACATAATTTGTTCGGCAGCTACGCCGCTTTGATCCATCACGCCGCGTACGGAGCGAAGGGCGGCTTGCACAATTTGTTCTGGATCCTGCTCAGCGACATCGAGAGCTGGGGTGTATAAAGGATATTCCTGAGTCGAGGTGCTTACAACTTCGCCCTGTTCCGTAAAGAGTACGGATTTGGTACTGGTTGTACCGATATCCATACCAATCATATAGTTGTTCACTTTACATAAACCTTCTTTCTTTTGAACCCATAAAATAAAACTCTAATGGTGTGAATTTATTTTCTTCTTCTATATAGGTAGTCAATTTATACGACTGTACTCAGCAGCAAAATAAAGATCAGTCCAACAACAGATAATAGTGTTTCCATAACGGTCCACGTCTTCAGCGTCTGAGAGACACTCATGTTGAAGAATTCTTTGATCATCCAGAAGCCTGCGTCGTTCACATGAGATAGTACAAGTGAACCTGCACCGGTAGCGAGTACGACAAGTTCAATATTGGCACCAGGCGTTAGTGCAAGGACCGGAGCTACAATACCAGCTGCTGTGGTCATAGCCACAGTTGCAGAACCGGTAGCAACCCGAATGAGTGCGGCTACAAGCCAGGCGAACAGGATCACATTAATATTGGCATGTGTGGCGACCTCAGCAATGGCATTACCTACACCACTATTGATCAACACCTGTTTGAACGCACCGCCACCGCCAATGATGAGAATGATGGTCGCCGTAGGCGCCAGACATTCACTGGTGAAGCGGGAGATGTCATGTTTGTTGAACCCCCGTGAGAAACCGAGCGAAAAGAGGGCGAACACGACGGAGATCAGCAGGGCTATAATTTCATGGCCGATAAATTCACAGAAAACGGTAAATCCGCTTGTAGCGTCTGGGTCTACGATATTGGCGATGGAGCCAATCAGCATCAAAATGACCGGTAGCAAGATGGTAAACAGGGTTATGCCAAAACCGGGCAAGTTGTTACTTTTTTTCGTAGCGAATTGTTCAGCCAGCTCTGCAGGCGGTTCGGTATGTATTCTTTTACCGATAAATTTACCAAACAGAGGTCCAGCGATAATAGCAGTCGGGATACCTACAATAAGGGAGTACAAGATCGTTTTACCCAAATCGGCGCTGAACGCTTCGATGGCAATCATGGGAGCCGGGTGAGGTGGAACGAGACCATGTACAGTAGAGAGACCTGCCAAAATCGGAATACCGATTTGCAGCAGCGACATATTGGTTTTACGTGCAACGGTGAAAATGATCGGAATCAGCAGAATGACGCCGACTTCGAAGAATACAGGAATACCGACGATAAAACCAACAATCATCATCGCCCAGTGCACACGTTTTACACCAAAACGATCCACCAGTGTGGTAGCAATACGCTCGGCTCCGCCGGATTCAGCCATCATTTTACCAAGCATGGTCCCCAGACCGATAACGATGGCGATCGTTCCAAGTGTTCCACCAAGTCCTCCCGTAATGGAGGAAATGACATCCGCAGGCTTCATACCTGTAAGCAAACCAAGCATTAGTGCGGACAACAAAAGGGTAATGAAAGGATTCCATTTATATTTGGAGATCAACACGATCAGGAAGACAATCGCAATTAATGTCCAGACCAATAACGTTGCATTATGGGATAGCCCAAAAAGAGTGCTCATGAGGTATGCTCCTTTTTTTCTGATATATAACGCTTACAACGGTTCCATGACCAGGTGGAGGGAAGACACTTTTACGATCATGTAGCACGGGCGGCTTGAATCCCTCTTAATATGCCCCAAAAAATTGAAACAAATCGCATTTTGTATACTTGTCGACAAGTTGGAGGGCAATCATTCACAACGGATATGATTGCGAACCCTCTGCACAGATATTCCATGAATTGACGAATGGAATTTCATTACAAGTCATTAAGAATCAAAGCTTTCGTGCAGCGTCTTGCCTGAATCCTGAAAATACGTGCGAACTCCAGCTTGAATGCGTGTTTTATCACCTGATTCAAGAGCCTCGATCAGCAAACGATGTTTGCCGATTACAGCGCTTACTTTCTGCTCGCCTTGAACAAAGACCCTACGGGTGGTGAGCAGCATAACCGTCATGACAACATAACGAATACTTCTCCATAGATGTAAAATACGGGAATGCTGGGCAGCTTCAATAATAGTCTCGTGAAAAACGAGATCCTGATATGCGAATTCAACCGCATCTTGATGGCGTCCAGCCAAGTCCATTTTGTCTATTACATTACGTAGCTGGGTAATCAATTGATCTGGCACATCCCCCGCAAGCCGCTGCTGCACAAAACTTTCAATCAGGAAACGTACATCGTACAATTCCTCGACATCTTTAATTTTCAATCCAATAACAACGACACCCATACGCTCCAGCCGAATGAGCCCTTCATTCGACAATGTTCTTAACGCTTCACGTACAGGTGAGCGACTGCTGTCAAAATCAGCGGCAATCCGATTTTCTGACAAAATTTCGCCAGGACGAAGGGTTCCGCTAATGATCCGCAGTCTTAGTTCGCAGGCAATGGCTTCCCCGCGGGAAGCTCCCTGAAGCCAGGATGAAGGAAACAGCATAGTGGCTAACGCTCCTATTATAAGTAATCAGTTCAATACTGATCATAGCACAACTATTTTGCAGATTGAGCGATTTACATCAATCCTTATGATGAGAATAAGTGGTTCTATGCTCTGTGCGCCTGCTGAATTTAGGAACGTTATACTGCTTCAAATGGATTTATCAAAGAGCTGGAGGAATAATTGTCTTCCTTTAAATGTGTCAGGATCTATACTGCACTTCCCATAAGTATACTTGTATACAAGATGTGATTTTTTTATCCTACACCTTTCTCGAAAACTTGTAAACCATAAGAATAAAGCGGATACATTAAATTTAAAGTATATCAATTCAAAAGCCAAAATATTTGCTCATCTATTGGATCACTACCTCACTATAGTTCTTCAGAAACGTAGGAGTATTAACCGAAACCTGGGCCAATGAAACAGTAAATCAACGTTAAATAATCGTTATCCACATGTGAATAACTTGAAGAGGTGATGAAAGATAAGATTAAGGGGTTTGAGGGGTGTGGATAACCGTAAAACTTGATTTTTAGTGAATGAACCGGGACTTGGGGATAACTTTTGGAGCCTCTAAATGATACTTTATGAAGGTGATAAACAGGAGAACGCATCCATGGCCGTTTCGGTAGGGTGGAATAGGCATTAAAAGGAGAAGGGAGGTACGTGGCTCGCAGTTGACTTTTCCAGGTGTTCGTGGTTAAATGTATAAAGGTGTTTTCTGTGAAGATGAAAGTGATTCATCACATAAGTATTTCCTTGTGAGGAGGTGCAATACATTGAGACCTACATTCAAACCGAACGTTAGCAAACGTAAAAAAGTTCATGGTTTCCGGAAAAGAATGAGCACGAGCAACGGACGTAAAGTTCTGGCTGCACGTCGCCTTAAAGGCCGTAAAGTCCTGAGTGCTTAAATGCATGTGAAGACCACCGAGGTGGTCTTTTTTTTCTTAAATAGGTCATTTCAGACTGGATGCTGGTAAAGGTCAGGTCTGAATTGGTTGCGCAAAAGCATAAGTACACATTTATGTTCAATGAATGAGATGTCCGTTTTTTCGAAAACGTTCCTTATATAATGAAGTTGCCGCCAAGACGGTTTATCGTTATTCAAGAAAGCCTATACTAAATCAGTAATTAGGCATTCGTCAATAATGTTGGTGGAAAACAGCAAGGAGAAGCGCCGTGTATAAAAGACTGCGTTTACGAAACCGGGCGGACTTTAGCCGCGTATACCGGTATGGGAAATCGTTTGCCAATCATCAGTTTGTGGTGTATGGCTGTCGTCGTAAAGATACAGAACAATTCCGAGTGGGTGTATCCTGCAGCAAGAAAATCGGAAACGCTGTCGTACGCAACCGGATGAGACGCATGATTAAGGAAATTGTACGTCATCATGAGAATGAGATTGTCACGCAGATGGATCTGATCTTTATCGTCAGAAAAGGTGCTTTGGACATGTCCTATAAGGATATGGAAAAAAGCCTGCTGCATGCGTTGCGCAAGGGCTCTCTTTTGAAGTCGGGCAAGCGGTAAGCTTCGGTTTATTTGTCCTCCTAATTATGGTATGATTTACGGTGGAATGGAATGGTTAAGAGAGGGGTTATGAAGTGTCGCGATTGAAGACATCAAAGGGGAAGTGGATTCTCCTCATTGCAGTCATTGCAATGGTCACTGTACTAGCCGGGTGTACTCCGCAAGGTTCGGGGGTTACTACGGAAGATCTGAAGAATAGTGATTCTTTTTGGCAAGCCAATGTTATTTATTGGTTCTCACTGGCGCTCGATACATTTGCCAACTGGTTTAACGGTGAATATGGACTGGCCGTCCTTGTGATGGTGTTAATTGTACGGACGTTAATCTTGCCGCTGACAATGAAGCAGGTTCGCAGTTCCAAGGCGATGCAAGCTATTCAGCCGCAATTGAAAGAAATTCAAGCCAAGTATAAAGATACACCTGAGAAAGTTCAGCAAGAAACAATGAAGTTGTTTCAGGAGAACAAAGTTAATCCGATGGCCGGTTGTCTGCCACTTATCATTCAGATGCCGATTTACATCGCACTTTATAACTCAATTTACGGAAACTCCAGTCTGAGAACACATGATTTCTTGTGGCTACAACTCGGATCACCCGATCACCTGTTTATTTTGCCAGTGCTGGCAGCCATCACAACATTTGTCCAAACGTGGATGATGATGCGTATGAATCCTGCACAGCAAGTCGGACCGATGCAATTCATGCTGTGGGTGTACCCGATATTGATCTTCGTTATGTCGTATCAGTTCCCGGCTGCATTGCCACTATACTGGTTCTACAGTAATATCTACACGATCGTGCAAAACTATTTCCTTTACCGGAATAATGATAAAGTCGTGGCTGAGGTCAACGTGAAGCAGACCAGCTCTTCCAAAAATGGAAATGGAGCTAAACGCAAAAACGGTGGCAAGGCAACTGTCTCTGGAAAAGGTTCGAAAGGGGCCAAAAAATCGAAATGACCAAAGTCATTGCGTCAGGAAAAACCGTTGAAGATGCTGTAAACCAAGGATTGGCTGAGCTTGGCGTGAGCCGGGACAAGGTCGAGATACAAGTGTTAGAGCAGCCGTCAAAAGGATTCCTGGGTTTGATCGGGGTTAAGGCCGCTAAAGTGGAAGTGAAACTTCTGCCTGTGCCTGAACCTGTTTCACAGCCGATCAAGCCGGCCGCACATATACCTCAGGTTGAAGAAACAATTGAGGGTGTGGCTGCTAAAAATCCCTATGAGGAAGCGGCTGCTTTCTTAAAAGAAGTGGCAGCAGGTATGGGACTGGATGTTGAAGTGCATATCAAAAAACAGCGGGATGGACATATCTTCAATATTGCCGGTGAAGACCTGGGCATGATTATTGGTAGACGTGGACAGACGCTGGATGCCCTTCAATATTTAACGAACATTGTAGCAAATCGTTATTCGGAAAGCTTCGTTCGCATCGTACTTGATGCAGAGAATTTCCGTCAACGTCGACGCAAGACGCTGGAGGATCTGGCTGAACGTTTGGCTGGACAGGCCATTCGCACTGGCAAGGAAGTTGTGCTGGAGCCAATGCCGCCACTCGAACGCAAAGTCATTCATGCGAAATTGCAAAATCACTCGCAGATTAAGACATACAGCAAGGGCGAGGAGCCTAATCGGCGCGTGGTCATTACGACGAAATAACACGAAATTGAAGACGCAATGGCTTCCTGCCCGGTGCAGAAGCCATTGCTTTTTTCGTACAGAAGTACTTTTCCAAAACTATAGAGCGACTTCAATACAGCCATATCAAGATATGAATGATTGATAAGAAGCGTTGTGTAACCGAACAACTGAACTATATATAGAAATTAATATAGCGTCCCGAGGGGCGCAATTTTAAAATAGAGCAAGGAGAGATAACGATGATTAGTGATACGATTACAGCGATATCAACAGCGGTCGGAGAAGCGGGTATCGCTGTAATCCGGGTGAGCGGCCCGGATGCGGTGTCGGAGACGGAGAAGATTTTTCGCAGCAAAACCCCACTAACACAGGCAGCATCCCACACGGTTCATTATGGTCATATTGTAGATCCGGGCACTGGCGAGAAAATTGAGGAAGTATTGGTTACAGTGATGCGGGCGCCACGATCCTTCACAACAGAGGATGTCGTGGAGATTAGCGCCCATGGCGGAGTGGTGTCGGTTAAGCGCGTAATGGATCTGTTGTTGCAGCTCGATATTCGCCTCGCTGAACCCGGCGAGTTCACAAAGCGTGCCTTTCTCAATGGACGGATTGATCTGTCCCAGGCGGAAGGGGTCATGGATCTCATTCGTTCCAAATCTGATCGGGCGTTCTCCGTTGCACTCAAGCAAGTGGAGGGCAAATTGTCGTCCAAGCTGCGTGATCTCAGATACACATTGGTGGAGACTCTTGCTCACATCGAAGTAAATATTGATTATCCTGAGCATGACGTAGAGTCACTAACCTCTGAATTTATTAAAGAAAAATCCAGTCAGGTGATGACTGAAATCGATAAATTGCTGGTAACAGCAGAGCAAGGAAAGATACTGCGTGAAGGGATCACAACTGCGATCGTAGGCCGGCCAAACGTAGGGAAATCTTCATTACTCAATACGTTGGCCCAGGACAATCGGGCAATTGTAACGGACATTCCGGGTACAACGCGTGACGTCATTGAGGAGTTTGTTACGATTAACAATATACCGCTCAAACTGCTCGATACGGCAGGTATTCGGGAAACGATGGATGTCGTGGAAAGAATCGGGGTGGAGCGTTCTCGCTCTGCTGTGAATGAGGCGGATCTGTTATTGATGGTTATCAATGCTGCGGAGCCGCTGCATGAGGACGAGATTGAATTATTGGAACAAATCCGCGGTAGACAATCCATAATTATTATGAATAAAATGGACTTAGCGCCGCAGGCGGACCGCGAAGTGCTGCTTCGTTATATCCCTGAGGAACGGCTTGTTCCGATGTCGGTGAAAGATGATCTGGGCGTGGACCGATTGGAAGATGCCATCTCAACGTTGTTCTTTAGCGGCAAGCTTGAGTCGGCCGACCTGACGTATGTCAGCAATGTGCGTCATATTGCTTTGCTCAAAAAAGCGAAACAGTCGCTCATTGATGCCTATGAAGCGGCAGAGCAGTTGATTCCCATTGATATGATCCAGATCGATGTTCGTCTGGCATGGGAGCAGCTGGGTGAGATCGTGGGCGATACAGCACATGATGCGTTGATTGATCAAATTTTCTCTCAATTCTGCCTCGGAAAATAACACCTGACAAACATAGCGGCTCTGAAAAGTAGTATGATAATAAAGTCCATCTGTGGGTGGTCAAAGAATCCGCGAATATGTCTGAAGTATCTATAGACTTGATGGCTTAATATAGATCGAAATGCATTCCATTTAGTGTGAATTGCGTTTCGTAGTTTTTACAGAAAATAGATCGTTTGCATGAATTTAGGTGTGCGGCGGCAAAAAGGAGGTAAACTGGAATGGCTTTTGATGGTGGAAGTTATGATGTAATCGTCGTTGGGGCAGGACATGCTGGTGTGGAATCGGCATTGGCTGCAGCCCGTATGGGTTCGAAAACACTGATGATTACCATCAATCTGGATATGGTGGCCTTCATGCCTTGTAACCCATCTATTGGGGGACCGGCAAAAGGACATGTGGTACGTGAGATTGATGCACTTGGTGGAGAAATGGGACGGAACATCGATAAGACTTTTATTCAGATGCGAATGCTTAACACAGGTAAAGGACCTGCTGTGCATGCGCTTCGTGCTCAGGCGGATAAATTTTCTTACCAGCATACGATGAAAGAAACGATGGAGAATGAACGCAATCTGACGATGCGTCAGGGCATGGTTGATCGGCTGATCGTTGAAGACGGACAGTGCGTAGGTGTGGTTACTCAGACGGGTACAGAGTATCGGGCCAAAGCCGTTGTTTTGACAACAGGTACGTATCTGCGCGGTAAAGTAATTATGGGTGAGTTGATGTACGAGAGTGGTCCAAATAACCAACAGCCTTCCCTTAAGTTATCCGAACATCTGCGTGAGCTTGGTTTTGACCTGGTTCGTTTTAAAACAGGTACACCACCGCGCGTGCATAAGGATACGATTGATTTTAGCAAAACGGAAATTCAGCCAGGTGATGACAAGCCGAAGTTCTTTTCTTATGAAACGGAATCTTCCGATAATGAGCAGCTGCCTTGCTGGTTGACGTATACGTCTGTGGAGACACACCAGATTATTAATGATAACCTCCACCGTGCTCCAATGTTCTCAGGAGTTATTGAAGGTACCGGACCGCGTTATTGCCCATCGATCGAGGATAAAATTGTGCGTTTCAGCGACAAGCCGAAGCATCAGATTTTCCTGGAGCCAGAAGGCAAAAACACATCGGAATACTATGTACAAGGTCTGTCTACAAGTCTGCCAGAGGATGTTCAATTGGCGGTCCTTCGTTCCATCCCGGGTATGGAAAAAGTAGAAATGATGCGTAATGGCTACGCTATTGAATATGATGCAATGGTGCCTACACAGTTGTGGCCTTCACTGGAAACGAAACGTCTGCCAGGTCTGTTCACAGCAGGGCAGATTAATGGTACCTCCGGGTACGAAGAAGCGGCAGGACAAGGCGTAATGGCCGGTATCAACGCTGCACGTAAAGTACAGGATAAAGAGCCTGTCGTACTGGATCGCTCCCAAGGGTACATTGGTGTACTGATCGATGATCTCGTAACCAAAGGTACGAATGAACCTTATCGTCTGCTGACTTCTCGTGCAGAATATCGTTTGTTGCTTCGTCATGATAATGCCGATATGCGTTTGACGGAAATTGGTCATGATATTGGTTTGATTCCTGATGAGCGTTATGCTAAATTTCTGGACAAAAAGGCAAAAGTAGAACAGGAAGTGAATCGTCTGAAGGCAGCTAAAGTTCGCCCTGTCGAAGTGAATCCGAAGCTGGAAGAGATTGGTTCTACACCGATTCAGGATGGCAGCACACTTCTGACATTGATGCGCCGGCCAGAGATCGGGTATGACTGGATTGAGCAAATCTCACCTTCCGAGGTGGAACTGACCGCTGATATGAAAGAGCAAGTGGAAATTCAAATCAAATATGCGGGTTATATTGAGAAACAATTGATCCACGTGGAACGTTTGCAAAAAATGGAGAAAAAGAAAATTCCGGACACGATTATATATGACGAAATTCATGGTCTTGCTATGGAAGCAAAGCAGAAGCTCGCTACGATTCGTCCAATCTCGATAGGACAGGCGTCCCGTATAGCTGGGGTTACTCCTGCGGATATCTCCATTCTGCTGGTTTACCTGGAGCATTATAACCGTGTAACCGCAGCAAGGGGACAATAATGGACGATATTCAACAGCAGCTACAACGGCGCCTGAAGAAACATGGACTGGAGCTGGATGAACGCCAGTTGGAACAATTCGAGTTATATTTTCAGGAGCTGGTAGCTTGGAATGAAAAGATGAATCTAACCGGGATTACCGAACGTGAACAAGTATATACAAAGCATTTCTATGATTCGGTATCGCTGGCATTTTATACAGATATGTCGAAGGTAAACAAACTTGCAGACATTGGTTCAGGGGCTGGGTTCCCAGGACTACCTCTTAAAATTTGTTTCCCGCATATTAAGCTGACGATCATTGACTCGCTAAATAAACGTATTGGCTTTCTGCAGCATCTTGTAGATACGCTCGGCTTGACCGATGTAGAATTGATTCATGGTCGTGCCGAGGAACTTGGACGCAAAGAAGGATATCGTGACAGCTACGACATTGTTACTGCGCGTGCAGTTGCTAAGCTAGCGGTGCTTAATGAATTCTGTCTGCCTTTTGTTCGCAAAAGTGGATTATTCGCTGCAATGAAGGGCGGAGACCCGCGCGAAGAAATGAAGGAGGCTGAATTCAGCTTTAACCAGCTGAAAGGACGGGTAAAAGCAGTTCATCCGTTCCAGCTACCTGTTGAAGAGTCGGCACGGCATATCATTCTGATTCAGAAGTTTGATAAGACACCTTTTAAATATCCACGTAAACCAGGAACACCATTAAAAACACCTTTGGTATAGTTTTTGGCGTAACATCGTATATATTAAAATGGTAAGAGGATCATTCTTCGTTTATTTAATGAAGAACTTTGAATAAGAGTAAAGAGGATGTTTCACGTGAAACATCCTCTTTTTGTTTTTTTGATTTTTTATCAAGATATAGATAGTATCCACATTACGAGTACATAAGAGTAGAGAAAACAGAATCGGAAATTTAATTCATTTAGCGTAGAAGTTTTTTTGATGGAAAATCCTTTTCTTGTTACAGCTATTCTTGAATGAAGGTCATTGACCTATGGATAGAGAAAGAGCATCGGCAATAGTAGTAGCTATAGAATAGAAAGACAAGTATGAAAGAGTTTATTCTGCCACTGAGGCTATCTTATGAAAATTCATTTTTTCATGGTATTAAACGAGCGCACAGCGTAGCTACTAGGAGCAGGTCCTGTTTACAGAGATCTTCCATATCTCAATGGGTACAAACAGGTCATATAGCTAATGTTCATGAAGAAAAAGCAGGAAAATTAGAAGAGTTTAAAGAATAGGTAAACATAGGATTATGGAAGAAAAGATGATAGAATAGAAGTATCCGGTCCTGGATTACAGAGATCATAGATTATATGTATAGATAGATTTTTGAGCATTATTGTATAGGTTACAGAAAGCGTCATGGAAGGCAAAACTTATTCGAAGAACGACAGCATTTGGAATGGTCGCATATTGAATAAGAAGCACCTGCAATTCTGCGGGAGCTATTACGAAACTAGGTGGTAATATACGGAATGAAAGAACAATTTTCGAAGTTGTTTGGTTTGGCGGAGCGCAATAACGGAGATGAGATTAAACAAATTCCGGTCAATGAAATTGTGAGCAGCCCATATCAACCCCGTACTATTTTTGATGATGATAAAATTGATGAGTTGTTGCAGACGATCAAGACACATGGAGTTATTCAGCCGATTGTCGTCCGCGTACGAAATGGATCATATGAGATTATCGCCGGGGAACGTCGCTGGCGTGCAGTTCGAAAACTGGGCTTGGATCATATTCCGGCCATTGTGCGTGAATTCAACGACTCTCAGGCAGCGTCCATCGCATTGATCGAAAACCTGCAGCGTGAGGGACTCACTTCAATTGAAGAGGCTGTTGCTTATCAGAAATTGATTGACCTGCACCAACTCACACAGGAAAGTCTTGCGCAGAGATTAGGCAAAAGCCAGTCGACGATCGCCAACAAAATCCGGTTGTTACAGCTTCCGGAGGGCATTAAGACAGCACTGATGGAACGTAAGATTTCGGAGCGTCATGCCAGAGCTTTGCTATCATTGGATACGGAAGAGTTGCAAATGAAATTGCTCGGCGAAATTATTGATAAAGAGTTGAATGTCAAACAAACGGAAGCACGAGTTGCCTTTTACAAGGAATCCTCGAAGATCAAAAAATCCAAACGTATCTCCTTCACGAAGGACGTTAGACTTGCACTTAATACGATTCGTCAATCCATTGATATGGTATCGGGCTCCGGTCTAGACATCAAAACCAAGGAAGCGGACCATGAGGACCATTACGAGATCGTTATCCATATCCCGAAACGCAAATAATTGTTGAAGCTTAAGGCGGCAATGGGCCGCTTTTTCTGTCTATAAAGTTGAGAGTGGCATGAACAGCGTAGAATAGCACCATGAAGAAACGGTAGTTGATGTTTGTGTGGATGATAGCCACCTGCTTTTTGTTAACTGTAGTTCACAACCTACAAGAAAAGACTCCTATTTTATTTGAGGTGAAGTAATTGTCTAAGATTATGGCCGTAGCAAATCAAAAGGGCGGTGTGGGGAAAACGACGACATCTGTTAACTTGGGTGCAGGACTGGCTTCGCTCGGGAAAAGGGTGCTGCTTGTCGATATTGACCCCCAGGGGAATACAACCAGCGGAGTCGGAATCAACAAAGCAGATGTGGCCAATTGTATATATGATGTCATCATTAATGAGGTCCCCCCTCAGGAAGCGATTGTGGAAACTCAGATTGAAGGCCTTCATATCATACCTGCAACGATTCAGCTTGCCGGAGCCGAGATTGAACTGGTATCAACGATATCACGGGAAGTCCGCCTGAAAAAATCACTCGCCATGGTGAAAAAAAACTATGATTACATACTGATCGATTGTCCACCCTCCCTCGGCATGTTAACGATCAATTCGTTGACAGCTTCCGATTCGGTGATCATTCCGATTCAGTGTGAGTATTATGCGCTCGAAGGGTTGAGCCAATTGCTTAACACGGTGCGTTTGGTGCAGAAACATCTGAATACGTCCTTACAGATTGAAGGAGTATTGCTGACGATGTTTGATGCTCGAACGAATCTGGGCATTCAAGTGATTGAAGAAGTGAAGAAGTATTTTCAACAAAAGGTGTATCAGACCATTATTCCGCGCAATGTGCGGCTTAGTGAGGCGCCTTCTCATGGTCAGTCTATCATTACGTATGATCCTCGATCCCGAGGGGCTGAAGTTTATTTAGAGCTCGCAAAGGAAGTGATTTCTTATGAGTAAGCGGCTTGGAAAAGGTCTTGATGCCCTCATTCCTTCGCTTTCAATTAATGACGACGATAAAGTCGTAGAAATCCCGATTAGTCAACTGCGGGCAAACCCTTACCAACCTCGTAAAGTATTTGATGAGGATGCGATACATGAACTCGCTGAATCGATCCGTCAACATGGTGTTATACAACCTATTATTGTACGACCTGTTTTGAGAGGTTATGAAATTATTGCTGGTGAACGACGTTTCAGAGCTTCCCAGTATTGCGGTAATGCCACTGTGCCTGCCGTAGTTCGTAATTTCAGTGATCAGCAGGTTATGGAGATTGCTTTAATCGAGAACCTGCAGCGTGAGAATCTGAATGCGATGGAAGTTGCAGTTGCTTATCAGGGGCTGATGGACCAGTTTGGGTTAACCCAGGAAGAGCTCTCCGTAAAAGTGGGCAAATCACGTTCTCACATCGCTAACTTCCTGCGTTTGTTATCATTGCCGGAAGAAGTGAAGGATCATGTTTCACGTGGAACATTGTCAATGGGGCATGCACGTGCTATCGTCGGCGTTAAAGATGAAAGCCTTGTGAAGCAGCTGGCAAAACAAACTATTGATCAACAGTGGAGTGTACGTGAACTGGAAGAGGCTGTTCAACAATTGGATCGTTCCAAAACGGGTGAAGCGAAAGCAAAATCCAAGTTAAAGAAAAAAGATCCGTTTATTGATACATTGGAAGAGTCTTTACGTGAACGGTTTAAAACAACGGTGAAAATTAAGCATAACAAAGATAAAGGCAAAATTGAGCTCAACTACTACAGCAAACAAGATCTGGAGCGACTGTTGGAACTGTTGCAATAATAGTCATGACTCCATGATCGATGAACAACATGCGGGGCTTTTTCATGTGATGACATATCGCCTCTGTACCATGGAGAAACGATATGTCATTGTTTGTTTCTAGGGATTATATCAAACCATAACAATCAATTAGGGACAGAGGTGGTCATGAGGTGGAGGGAGTTATCTATCTGGATCATGCAGCGACATCTTGGCCTAAGCCACCTGCTGTCGGGGAAGCCATGATAAAGGCTCTGGATGTGGCAGGGGCGAACCCAGGCAGAGGAAGTCACCGGATGGCAGTACAGGCGAGCCGAGTTTTATTTGGTGCCAGAAAAGCGATATCCACTCTTTTGGGTGTTCGTAATGCCAATGATATCGCTCTGGGTTCTAATACCACAGAAGCTTTGAATCTAGCTATTCAAGGGTGGCTAAGAGAAGGCGATCATGTCATTGCTACGATGGCTGAACATAATTCAGTAAGACGGCCACTGGAGTACATGCGCAGATCTCGTAATGTAGAGGTTGATTATGTGCCTGTTAATGCAGCCGGGGAGATCGACCTGGTACAATTCGCACGCTTGTTTCGTTCCAATACAAGATTGGTTGTCTGTACGCATAGTTCGAACCTGCTGGGGAGTATTCTGCCCATTGGTGAAATTGCACTGATGTGTAAAAAACACCAGGTGACTTTGCTTGTTGATGCTGCTCAAAGTGCTGGAATTATCCCTGTGGATGTGAAGCAGCTTGGTATCGATATGCTTGCCTTTCCAGGGCATAAAGGACTGTTGGGACCGCAGGGAACAGGTGGACTGTACATCGCTCCTGAGCTGGATGTGCAACCATTGCTTCACGGCGGGACAGGAAGCCAATCTGAGGCAATTGAGCAGCCACTTGTTCGTCCTGATCGCTATGAGGCGGGTACGCCCAATACCGTGGGTATAGCAGGTCTGGCAGCCGGAGTGCAGCATGTGCTTGAACTGACACCTGAATTCATATATAAACAGGAGTGGGATTTGACTCAGCATATGATGGATGGGTTATCATCAGTACAGGGGATTCGAATGCTTGGCCCTGAAATTGGACAGCCGCGTACGGGATTGTTATCCTTTACTGTTGAAGGGTATGATTCGGCTCAGCTCGCTTTTCAATTAGACCGAAGTTATGGCATCGCTGTGCGCTCAGGTTTTCATTGCACACCTCTTGCCCATGAGTCAGCTGGTACAACGGCAAGTGGGGCTGTCAGAGCGAGCGTGGGGTATAGTACATCAAAAGAAGATGTCGATGCATTGATCGAAGCGGTTATCGAATTAACTGCATCAAAACCGGTATGAATCAGCCCTAATAAAACATGAATTTCAATCGCTTGAATAAGCAAAAAGCAAAAGAGGTAAGAGGCTAAAACGAGTGATTAGCTGTATGGGTTATCTGGTGAATAATAAGGGTAAGCTTGAAGGTTACATTAGAGCGTTGGATGCTTTTCTTAGCTGAATGGATCGATGATGTGGAGTACGTTTGAAGGTACAAACGTTAACCTGAACAAACCAACAGAGGGGTAGTTGCACTACATGGCTGAATTAAATGAGCTGATTCTGGAACAGCTGATATGGATTATTGGCGGCATGGCTTTACTTTTGGTGATTTTGCTTATCATAAGTATTGCTCAAGGCGCAAAGCTACGGAAGTTTAAACGGAAATATGAGGCCATGATGGCTGGTAGTGGAGTGGAAGATCTGGAGTCTCTGTTAATCAATCTGAAAATTCAGATGGACAGCATTGAGGATGAGCATACACTGCAAACGGATCAGTTACAGACTGTCATGCAGAAGCTGACCCGTATCCAGGGTAAAGTGGGCGTGAAACGGTATAACGCTTATGGGGAGCTTGGCAGTGATCTGAGTTTCTCCATGGCAATGGTTAACGATAGCCAGGACGGTATGGTACTCACTGGTATCTATAATCGAGACGGTTCCTATGTATATGCTAAACCTCTTAAAGGGGGAGAGTCCACGTATACTCTTTCCCCTGAGGAAAAGGAAGCCATTACTCTGGCACAGCAAGCAGAGTAGAACGGGTATGCCATTCACGAATGGCGGAATAGAGACTGCTGGATATAATCTCGGACATGCGCATGACGAGACTGAGACGTGTGTTCTGTAAAACAAAGTATTCCATAAAGCCGCCGACGTTAACGATACCTGTAAGATGGATATCGCCGACCGGCGGTAATTCTTTATTTACACCCGCTCCTGGTTTGAGCGGTCCATTCACGACCTGGATACATCCAACACTCGAGGACTGTCCGAGACAGGCATCAATACCGATTACATAAGGGTTGTGATGTGTGTTGTGTATTTTGTGAAGGGTGTCCTGCAGGTTCATTGCATGTACGGGTTCATCTAATGTGCCATAGAGATGGAATAGAGGGCTGTCCCACTTGGCAAGCGATGAGCCGACGAGCGGGCCAAGGCAGTCCCCAGTAGAGCGATCTGTACCGATACAGACGACAACTACATTTTGCAAAGAATGGGCTTTATAGAGATGGAACATTAAACGATGAATGATGGCTGAGTGAATGCCTGGATCTGTATGTGGGATTTTCAGGCTGGCCATGTCTTGAGATGAGAAGGAATGCGAAATGGGATTCATAGGATCTATCCTTTCCCTTGGAATAGTAGTAACAGTATATGGAAGGATAGAACGTTTTATACTTCGTGGGGACAAGCTTTTTCAAAGGGATGAATGTATCGCGAAAGGAGACGGACATGGACGAGTGGATTGATGATTGGATGCTGATTGCTTTTGATTCCACCCAGCAGGCGCTGCGGGCAGAAATGCTGCTGGAGTTTGCCGAGATTGAGATCGACTTATTTCCTACCCCAAAAGAGATCACAGCGGGCTGTGCTCTATGTATTCAGTTTCCAAAAGAAGATCTGGAGAGAGTGATACAGATCATTCGTAACGAATTTGTGGAGATCCGAGGCCTCTATTTCAAAACCGCTGACAGCTATGATAACATACCCATGTAGAGGAGGTTTGATCTATGTTGCCATTTCAGTTTGCTGAGGGCAATACTAGCCCGGATGTGAAAGGAACAATAAATAGTGCAGTTCGCTGGACAGACCAATTATGGGCTAAAGTTGCCGATGCAGATATGTGGTTTAACATTCTGTTCAGTTCGATCCGAATCATTATTATTTTCATTATTACGCGTATTGTGATCAAGATTGTATCACGTATTATAGATCGCACGATGGCACGAAAGCAGGAAGGCAAGATTCGCGTCAATCCGCGGAGATTTATAACGGTGGGAGAGTTGATGAAAAATGCGACCTCCATAACATGTAATTTCATTATGATTCTGTTACTGTTATCTGAGATCAACGTGAAAGTTGGACCATTGTTAGCGAGTGCGGGAGTACTTGGACTGGCTATCGGTTTTGGTGCCCAAGGATTGGTGAAGGATGTTATTACGGGTTTCTTCATTATATTGGAGGATCAATTCGCAGTAGGCGATGTTATTCAAACAGGCACCTATAAAGGAACGGTTGAGGTCATTGGACTGAGAACAACCAAGCTGGTTAGCTGGCAGGGTGAGGTACACATTATTCCAAATGGTACGATTGCAAGTGTAACTAATTACTCGATGTCTAATTCCCTTGCAGTTGTGGACATTCCGATGAAGGGCGAACAGACCCTGGACGAGTCAGTACACTTGGTGAAACGAGCGTTGACTGGGATTGAGGATCGAGATCTGAATATCGTTAAAGTACCTGACGTGCTTGGTATCCAGTCGATGTCTACCTCGGAATATGTGGTTCGCATTGTTGCTGAATGCTTGCCTAACTCCAGGGCATCTGTAGAGCGCCAAATCCAGAGTGATGTGAAGAAAACACTGGAGTATCATGAGATGAGCAATCAAGCAGCATTAGAGCAAGCAGCAGCTCAGGAGAAGGATGAGGGGGATGGCATTGGTGGAGCGTAAAAGTTTCCAGCTTGGGGACATTGTGCAGATGAAGAAGCAGCATCCATGTGGCAGCAATGAGATGGAGATTATCCGGATGGGCATGGATATTCGTATCAAATGTGTAGGATGTAAACACAGTGTATTAATTCCCAGAGCGAAATTCGAGAAAAACATGAAAAAGGTACTTCGTTCAACAGAGGATTCGTCTGAATCCTAATGAAAAAATGCGGTAATGTTTACTCTTTTCGCACTCCATAATAACGTTTACATGCAGGCACAGCTTAGGTATTGCGTTCTGTAAATGATCATGCTATAATCATTATTGCTGCGGAAAGGTACCCAAGAGGCCCAAGGGGGCTGACTCGAAATCAGTTAGGCGTGTCACAGCGTGCGTGGGTTCGAATCCCACCCTTTCCGCCACTAATAGATCTTGCTTTGTAATTGTAATTGAACAACTTACTCAACGTGTGTTGAGCTTTATACATGCAAAAAAGGCCTTCCATCTGGAAGGTTTTTTTATTTTTAATTTTGTTGATTGATTATCATTTGTAATTGAAAAAAACAAAGAGCCCCTAAGGGCTCTTCATTCGGCGATGCATTCGGTTTGTTAGGAAACAATCGGTCGTAACGATCAGAAACTTGCTCGTGCTTCAGACAAAGGCCTTACACACAACCATCGTGCTTCTTAAATTACGTGATGAATCTCCAACAGTGAATGTTCGGCTTCGTTGTCCAACGGAACCACACCTCTCTCGTGCATCGCCTGATTGTATTATGTGCATTAGTACGTTTTATATACAGCAGTCTGAAAAAAAATCTTTACGCCTAGTGGACGCGGGCTTTGGTAAGCTTTTTCCACTTGCGATTCTGATTGCTTGTTTCAGGGAAAGCTTCGCCCTTTTGGAGGGTTACCCGTTTCGGATTATTAATCTCCGTATGAAAGCTCTTCTCACCAACCTCGGTGTACTCACCATCGTTTGGAGCTTTGTCTCCTGGTTCAAACTCGGTTCTTTCACCCATGATAAAACCTCCTCGGCAAAATGGATTTCAATGTTGCTTCTGTAGTGTGCTCCATTGGAGTTATGATCATGTGTAATGAGAAGAGGGAACGTTTGCTTGCATTGGGGCGTCATTTTTGTTATATTAATATAGTTCGAGTTTGTGCTCGTTCCTTGCTCTCAACCTAGATTGAGGGCCAGAGTCCATAAGGAGGTGAAAATTATGCGCAAATATGAAGTGATGTACATTATTCGTCCTGATGTTGAGCAAGAAGTTGTTCAAGCTACAGTCGATAAATTCCAAGGCATCATCTCCAACGGCGGTGGTGAAGTTACAGCTCACGACGTTATGGGTAAACGCCGTCTTGCGTATGAGATCAAGAAATTCCGTGATGGTGTTTATGTTTTGGTACACTTCACTGCTGAACCAGCAGTAGTTACTGAACTTGAGCGTCTCATGAAGATTTCTGACGAAGTAATTCGTTATCTCATTACAAACGACGTTAAGTCTGCTTAAGACAACTCGTGATCAACGCACCAATACGCTCTGAAGGAGGGGATTACATTGTTGAACCGTGTCATTCTGATCGGCCGGTTAACCCGGGATCCTGAGTTGCGTTATACTCCAGCTGGAGTAGCAGTTACGCAATTTACTTTGGCAGTGGACAGACCGTTTACAAGTCAAGGGGGAGAACGGGAAGCGGATTTCATTCCGGTCGTAACCTGGAGACAGCTTGCTGAGACTTGTGCAAACTATTTGCGCAAAGGACGCCTAGCTGCAGTCGAAGGACGCATTCAAGTACGGAATTACGAGAATAACGAAGGAAAACGTGTATACGTGACCGAAGTCATTGCCGATAACGTCCGTTTCTTGGAGTCAGCTAACCGTGATAATAACGGTGGCGGCGGTGGGCAACCAATGCGTGAAGAGCCTTCTTACGGAGGCGGCGGGCGCGCGAACAATAACAATAATTCGCGTAGCAACAATCAGGATCCTTTTTCCGATGACGGAAAACCGATTGATATATCGGATGATGATTTGCCATTTTAACGTGAACCGACACTCTTAGAGTGATTGGCTAAACGATAGGAAAGGACTGAAAAGCATGAGCTTCAAGCAAAGAGAAGGCGGAGACAACGATAAAAGACCGGCTCGCCGTGGCGGCCGTAACAAACGTCGTAAAGTGTGCTTCTTCACAGCTAACAAAATTACTCACATCGATTATAAAGATACGGACTTGCTTCGTAAATTTATCAGCGAGCGCGGAAAAATTTTGCCACGCCGTGTAACAGGTACTAGCGCTAAATATCAACGCATGCTGACGATTGCCATCAAACGCTCCCGTCAAATCGCATTGCTGCCATACACAACTGAGTAGTCTTACTCAGCATGGATACAAAGCAGTCGGCTTATAGCCGGCTGCTTTTTTGCATCTGAAAATAATAATTAAGATTGGTTATCTCCTGGTAATTGGATATCGTAAGAGTTGCGACGATAGAAGCAATTAAGGCGTAAATGATTTATAATAGAGTCTATTATATTGCTGATATCAGGTAGTTTGAGTTGAACGAATATAGATTCCACCATCAGGAGAGAGCATGAATACATCCAAACGTAAAGTAAAACAGAGACGCAAGAGTAGTCTGCGATTTTGGATCGTAGCTACGTTTTTGCTTTCCATTATATATGTGTGGTTACAGCAAAAAGGAGATACCTATGATATATGGCCACGAACCAACGTACAAGAAGCCGTGCCGATCACAGGACTCCACCCGGTAGTCGCGGAAAGTGAGAAGTTGTTGGTTCGAAAGGCAGCTAGACGAGGAATTGAAGTCGTGATTACACATGATTTCCGCAGCATAGACGAACAAGATGCCCTCTATAATCAAGGACGCTCCCTTTCCGGAAATATCGTTACCAACGCCAAAGGGGGAGAGTCCTATCACAACTATGGTTTGGCCATTGATTTTGCGTTACGGACTCCTGAAGGAGATGTAGTGTGGGATATGGAACGTGATGATAACGGCAATGGAAAGCCAGATTGGTTGGAAGTTGTGGAGCTTGCCAAAGAACTAGGGTTTACATGGGGAGGAGATTGGGCTAACTTCCCGGATTATCCTCACTTGCAGATGGACTTTGGATTAAGTATCAACGATTTGAAGCGTGGGAAAAGACCTCCGGACACACACTAAATAGGATATTATATATACATCTATATGTATAAATATTAGAAAAGCCTTGCATTTTGCAGGGCTTTTTTCTTTCTTTTGTAAAATAAATGATAAAAGATGACAATTTGTTCTTTACATAAGCGATTAAATGAAACTATACTATAATAACTAGAAATTTAACTTCAATCCTTTAGTAATATCTAAATTACACCTCTAAAAGTACAGAATTTGGATAGAAACCAATTTCACTTCCAAATAAAATAAGACCTCCACAATTCCCTCATACCTAACATAATAATTTTTTATATCTACATTTCTAACATTTAACTACACAATACGTGTAATGATAATGTCATATATTTAGATAATCGGTATATTTAAGATTCAAACCTTACCATTGAAAGTATCCGCCTGGCTCTGAAATTCCTTGATTTATTCCCTTTAAAGTATAACTAATACCCAAAACTGTGCTATAAAAAACATTTATACCATAAATCTCAAATTAAGCATTGACGTCATCTAAATTTACACGTATGATTACATTAATTATTTTGCATTATAATCCCGCTAGGAATTGTCAGCATTAATTGACCATCGGTCTAAATAGCAGTAGTCAAAAATGGATTCTCCTAATGATTTGGTATTTTGTATACACTTTCGTTCATTATCTTCAAGAACATGGAAATATACAGTGGATGCATTCTTCTACACATGAATACAGTCTGCGGAAATTATGGGGTTAGGGTGATTGATTTGAATACAGAGCTATTGGAAGTCAGAAATCTAACTACATCATTCAGAATTGAAGATGACTATTATGCAGCAGTTGATCACGTTAACCTTACGGTTAAAAAGAATGAAGTACTGGCTATTGTGGGAGAGTCAGGATCGGGCAAGAGTGCTTTTGCTTTTTCCATAATGGGTTTGCATAACAAAGCCAAAATTGAAGGGGAGATTCTATACAAAGGGCAGAATATTGCTGGTATATCTCCCAACAAATTAAACAAACTCCGCGGTAAAGAGATGGGAATGATCTTTCAGGACCCACTTTCCGCATTAAATCCTCTGATGGTGATCGGTGAACAGATCGAAGAGATTCTGACACTGCATCAACCCAAGCTATCTTCGAAAGAAAAGAAAGACAAAGTAATTGATTTACTCAACCAAGTAGGGATTCCGCGTCCCGAACAATTATACAAGCAATATCCTCACGAACTATCGGGTGGTATGAGACAGAGAGTTGTTATCGCGATTGCGATTGCCAATAAACCTGAATTGCTGATTGCCGATGAACCAACGACAGCGCTTGACGTTACAATCCAACTACAAATTCTGGAGCTTATCCGCGAATTGAAGAACGAGATTAACGCAGGAATCATCCTGATCACGCATGATCTGGGAGTCGTTGCCGAGATGGCTGATCGTGTAGCAGTTATGTATGCAGGAGAAATTGTGGAGATTGCAGATATTTATACTCTTATGACGGATGCGAAGCATCCATATACACGGTCTCTACTAAACTCTATTCCTACTATTTCTGAAGAAAAATCGAAGCTTCATGTCATTCAAGGCATTGTTCCATCACTGAAAAATCTTCCTCGCCAAGGGTGCCGATTCAAGGCTCGAATTCCATGGATAAGTGATTCGGCTCATGAAGAAAACCCACAGATGCATGAAATTGCGCCAGGTCATTTTGTACGCTGTACCTGTTATCAGCACTTTCATTTCCCTGATCAAGCTGAGGAGGAATAACATAATGGCATTACTCGAAGTAGAAGGACTAAAAATTCACTTTCCGATTCGCGGAGGGTTGATCAAGCGTGAAATTGGTAACATCAAAGCCGTTGATGATGTGAGCTTCTCCATTGAGCAGGGGCAAACATACGGCCTTGTAGGTGAATCAGGCTCAGGCAAAACGACTACGGGTAGAGCCGTTATTGGCTTAAACCATGTGACAGCCGGGAAAATTCTTTTCAACGGAAGAGATCTAGCTACTGAGAGGCGGAAAGATAGACAACTGCAGCGTGATGTGCAGATGATCTTTCAGGATCCGTACTCTTCGTTAAATCCCAAGAAGCGTGTTATCGACATCATTGCTGAGCCACTCCGCAATTATGAACGACTGACGGCTACGGAAGAGAAACGTCAGGTCCGTGATCTTCTGGAGAAGGTCGGATTGAGTCCCGAATCGATCTATAAGTATCCGCATGAGTTTTCCGGGGGTCAGCGGCAACGGATTGGGATCGCTCGTGCGATTGCATTAAAGCCAAAGCTGATCATCGCAGATGAGCCAGTATCCGCACTCGATGTATCTGTACAAGCACAGGTGCTGAATTTCATGCAGGAAATTCAAAAAGAGCTGAATCTGACCTACCTGTTCATCAGTCACGATCTCGGCATTATCCGTCATATGTGTGATCAGATCGGAATTATGTATAAAGGTCGATATGTGGAGCAAGGCACAACGGATGATATTTTTGAGAATCCACAACATATCTATACCAAGCGTTTAATTGCAGCCATTCCGGATATGGACCCGAAAAAACGTGAAGAAATGGTAGCCTTCCGTCAGCAGGTCAAATCCGAGTATGAAAATTCATACCGAAACTTCTTTGATGAGGAAGGGCTGGCATACTCGCTCCAATCCATTTCCGATACTCACCGAGTAGCTCTACCTCAGAAAGGTTGAAGACCATATGTGGAAAACGATAGTACGCAGAATTATCATTATGATCCCTCAGATCTTTTTGCTTAGCCTTTTGGTCTTTCTGATGGCCAAGGCGATGCCTGGGGATGCACTTACCGGATTACTCGATCCGAGTATTGATCCAAAAGCGCTCGATGAACAGCGGGAACGACTGGGATTAAACAATCCATGGTATGTACAGTATTGGGATTGGATTAAAAATGCTGCACAAGGCGATTTCGGACAATCTTTCCGATTTAAAATGCCAGTTTCTGATCTGATTGGTCAACGTGTAGCCAATACGTTCTGGCTTGCACTGGCGACACTTGTGTTTACCTATCTGATTGCCATTCCACTTGGCATTATCAGTGGTCGGTACAACGATACCTGGTCTGATCGGTTGATCACAGGTTATACCTACTTGGGCTTTGCAGCCCCATTGTTTATCTTCGCACTGGTGATGTTATGGATTTTTGGATTCCATTTTGGCTGGTTCCCAACCGGGGGAAGCGTGGAACCTGGACTAACGCCAGGTACATTCAGCTATATAACAAGCAAATTCTATCATTTGTTATTACCTTCACTATCTATGGCATTAATTGCAACGGTATCTACCGTCCAATACTTGCGTAGTGAAATTATTGATATCAAGCACAAGGAATTCGTCCTTACTGCGAGAGCCAAGGGGGCCTCGGAATCTCGAATCTACAACAGACATATTTTAAGAAACTCCTTGTTGCCGATCGCCGCATTTTTCGGTTATGAGATAACGGGACTTATCGGAGGTACCATCTTCATTGAGAGTATATTCAGTTATCCAGGTATGGGACAGTTGTTCTTGAATTCCATTTCTCTTCGGGATTTCAGTGTAGTAACTGCACTCGTTTTGTTATATGGCATAGCTACAATCCTAGGATCGTTGCTGTCTGACATTATTCTGGGTATTGTTGATCCGCGTATTCGGATCAAGTAAGAACTTGAAGATTTCGGGGTGAAAATAAGATGAGCAAGGCCAATGATGTCGTTATAACTTCACAGAAGATTGATAAGAGCCCCTCTAGCTTGAGTATCTTGTGGAGGGAGCTTGTCAGAGATAAGGTGGCACTAATCTCGCTCATATTTTTGGGACTGGTCATACTACTGGTCTATGGTACTTCTTTGATCCTGGATCAAGCTGAAATAGTTAAAGTAGATTTGTTCGCCTTGTATGAGCCGCCTTCCGCGCAGTATTGGCTGGGAACTGATTATGGCGGTCGCGATGTGTTCGGACAACTGATCATCGGTACACGTAATTCTCTAACCATTGGTATTATCGTCACGCTAATGACGGGTTGTATAGGTATCCTGGTGGGTCTTTTATCCGGCTACTTCGGTGGAATGATTGATAACCTGTTTATGCGCGTTGTTGATTTCTTCATGATTCTTCCGATGCTGATGATTGTTATCGCTTTTGTTACTGCAGTACCCAAATATAATATTGTATCTTTCTCATTAATTATGACAGCCTTTCTCTGGATGGGGATTGCCAGGTTGATCCGCTCCAAAGCATTACAGGAACGGGAACTGGACTATGTAAAAGCTTCAAAAACATTAGGTTCGTCCCATCTGAAGATTATGCTCTCACAGGTTCTTCCTAATCTTAGCTCCATCATCATCGTAACGATGACATTGAATCTCGCTGCCAACATTGGCCTCGAATCGGGACTTTCCTTCTTGGGATTTGGATTCCCGGAAAGTACACCCAGTCTTGGAACACTCGTAAGCTATGCTCGTAATCCGCAAACACTGGAATACAGATGGTGGATATGGCTACCTGCGTCAGTACTTATTCTGGTATTGATGTTGAGTATAAATAATGTCGGACAGGCCCTGAAGCGTGCGACTGATGCAAGACAAAGAAGAGGTTAAAAAAAGGGAGGAAAGGTTCATGAAAAAGGGATTATTTTCACGGGGACTATTTTTCACGATGATGTTGGTCTTCGTACTTGCGCTTGCGGCGTGCTCGGAGAAAGAGGCAGCAACACCAACGCCTTCTACGAACACAGGGGAAACCAAAACAGAGGAAAAGCCTACTAAAGAAGAGGGCGTTTACTCGATCGAAGATTTCAACAACGTCAAAACGAATGAAGGCACTGCAATTGAGGGTGGATCCATAACATACGGACTTGTATCCGATACTGCGTTTGAAGGAACATTGAATTTTAACTTCTACTCCGGTAATCCAGATGCAATGGTTTTGCAATGGTTTGATGAAGGTTTGCTGACTTGGGACAAAGACTATGTATATACCAACGATGGTGCAGCAACGTATGAAACATCGGAAGATGGCAAAACGTTTACACTGACGATTCGTGATAATGTTAACTGGCATGACGGCAAGCCGGTAACGGCTGAAGATTTGCAGTTTGCTTATGAAGTTATCGGTAACAAGGCTTATGATGGTCCACGTTATGATTCCAACTTTACAAGTGTAGTAGGTATGGATGATTATCACGCTGGAAAAGCAAAAACGATCTCTGGGATCAAGGTTCTTAGCGAAAAACAAATCAGCATTACGTACAAGGAATCTACACCTTCCTTGCTGACAGGTGGCGTATGGACATATCCACTGGCTAAACATATCTTTGGTGATATGGATGTAGCGAAAATGTCTTCTTCCAAAGAAGTACGTGAAAAACCAATCGGTTTTGGTGCATTTAAAGTGGAAACAATCACTCCAGGTGAGTCTGTAACCTTCGTTAAAAACGATGACTACTGGCGTGGAGCTCCAAAACTGGATAAAGTGACTCTGAAAGTAATCAACCCAACAACGGTTGTTCAAGAATTGAAATCTGGCGGGGTAGACCTCGTGGATTCATTCCCGACAGATCAATATAAAGACAATGCCAATATGTCCAACGTTGAATTCCTGGGTGCAATCGATCGTGCTTACACCTACATTGGTTTCAAACTGGGCACATGGGATGCTGACAACGGCAAAGTTGTAACAAATGCTGAAGCAAAAATGGGTGATAAGAATCTGCGTAAAGCCATGTGGATGGCTGTAGATAACGATCAAGTGGGCAAACGTTTCTATAACGGTCTGCGTTGGAATGCAACAACATTGATTCCGCCGTCTCACCCAGAATTCCATGATTCTAACAATCCGGGTGTTGCATATGACCCAGAAGCAGCGAAAAAATTGCTCGATGAAGCAGGTTATAAACTGGATGGTGAATTCCGTACGAAACCGGACGGTTCCCCACTTGAAATTAACTTTGTATCGATGACAGGTGGCGACACAGCTGAACCACTGGCACGTTACTATGTTCAATCGTGGGCAGCAATCGGTCTGAAAGTAAACCTGGAAATGGTTGAGTTCAACAACTTTTATGACCGTGTAGGTAACACAGGTAAAGATGATCCAAATATTGATGTATATCAAGCTGCTTGGGGCGTTGGTATTGACGTAGATCCAGCAGGTCTGTATGGCCGTGATGCACTGTATAACTTCTCGAGATTCTCCAGCGAAGAAAATGACAAGTTGCTGGCACAAGGTGTATCTGCTGAAGCATTTGACGTAGACAAACGTAAAGAGATCTACAACCAATGGCAACAGTACATGGTTGATGAAGTTCCTGTATTCCCGACATTGTACCGTGCTGTTGTAGCACCAGTGAACAAACGTGTAATGAACTACGCGATTGGTGACGGAACAGGTTTATATCTGAATGACATTCAAGTTAATGCAGATAAAGCGGTTGTAGCAGAGTAATAAAAAAGCATTAGCAACAATAAGGATTGGGGTCCTTTTAAGAATTCGGTTGCTAGATCTAATTGAAAAGAATCTTCTAGGTATGAATACAAAAAGTTTTGAAAAACATGGATTCCGTACACTCTGGCATGGGGGTATGGGGTCCATGTTTTTTTGGTGACAAAAAAATAAAAAAAATTTAACTTTTTTTCAAAAAAGTGCAGACAAAATGCCTCTTCACTTCGTCTATATCTGTAAGAGGTGATTTTCCGATGAAAAGATGGTGGATACGGGCAGGAATGCTGCTGGCTCTACTGGTCATTATATATTTGGGTGTAAAACCGGACATGCTGGTGGGCAAACCGGGGATTAAGGCTGAATCGGCTGTATTAATGGATATGAACTCTGAGCAGATACTAATCAACTTTAACGGTTCTGAAGAGATTGCACCTGCAGGAATCAGCAAATTAATGACAGAACTGCTGATAATGGAAGCCGTGATCAACGGACAATTGCGTTGGGACGACCCAGTGAATATCAGCCTGTATGCAAGTTCAGTAGGTGGAACCCACCTGGGTTTGAAACAAGGAGAGCAATTTACTGTGCAGGAGCTATTCCAGATTGTAGCCGTCTATTCCGCGAATGACGCTGCTATTGCTCTAGCTGAACATATTAGTGGGACAGAGCAGACTTTTGCACAAAAGATGAATCAGAAGGCTACCGAGATCGGACTGTCTGACAAGACGGTGTTTACCAATGCAACAGGTTTAAGCGAAAAACGACTCGGTCCGAATCGTCCCAAGGAAATACAAGGCCAGACTGTAATGACTGCTATAGATGCGTGCAAGCTTGCTCGTTATCTGCTAAATAACTACCCCGAAATATTGAGAGTTTCCAGCCAAATGCAGGTATCAATGCACCAAAAAGGAATGTACATGAGCAACACCAACTGGATGCTGTCCTCTATTGGCGGACCCTATGCTTACGATGGCAACGATGGATTGAAGACCGGATATGATGAGGATTCCGGCTATCATTTCGTTGGAACGGCTGAGCGCAATGGCAAGCGGCTGATCTCCGTTGTACTGGGTTCGGATAGTCGTGAGGGACGTTTCATCGAGACACGAAAGCTATTCAATTATGGATTTTCCGGTTCAAAGTAAGGGGGTAATGGAACGTGGGGGCTCTACGCTGTTAACCAATGGTGGATCATGGTAAAATGATTTACGTATAATTCCAAATTATGATGTAATTCACTTTAAAGGGGGAACTAGCTTGAACGCAATGAGTAAAAAGGTATATGCTCTCACGCTTAGCATGGCGATGTCAATCGCTCTAATTCAACCAGTGGTCCAGGCAGCAGAAGCGGTGAAGCCTGCGGCGACAGTCGCTGAATCCATTGCTTCGAAGGCAACACAGACACTACAGCAACTGGGATACATAGATGGCACAACAGATGGAATGAGAGAATCACAAACGCCGATCACTCGTGCTCAGGCAGCAATCATTCTGCAGCGTGTACTTAAACTGGATGCTCCAGCGTCTCTTACAGGTTTCGCAGATGTATTGGCTAAGGATGAAGCTGCTCCTGCCATTTACGCGCTGAAGCAAAGTGGTCTTATTCAAGGACAAGCCAGAGGGTATGCCCCAGATGCACCTCTCACAAGAGCACAGATGGCATCGTTGTTTACTCGGGCATTTGAACTGAAGGATAATGGCATTCAGGTTGTATACAGTGATATGGCGCAGATTCCGAAGGTACATACGGAGGATGCGATTCGTCTGAAGCAGCATTTTATTATTGAAGGCAGTGCGTTTAACGCCAAAAATTCAGTGACCCATGGTGAGTTTGCTGATGCGTTGTACCTCGCTCTTGGGCTTGATGTACAGTCAGAAGGTCTTACACCTCTGGAAGACTTCTTCAAACAGCCGGCTCAAGCAGGATTCCAAATGTCTCCGGATGGTAAACATCTGGCTTACATGGAGCCGTGGAACAACCGAATGAATATTGTGGTGAAAGAAAATGGTCAGGACAAGTCGGTACGTATCACAAGTGAGACTGAACGCAGTATAGCGGGATTTGTATGGGCGACAAAGGATAAGCTGTTATATGTAAAGGATGAAGCAGGGGACGAGAACTATCATATTTATGTAACGGATATCGATGGGAAGAACAGCAAGGATCTGACACCATATCCGAATACAAGAGCGATCCTGGTAGACTCTCTGGAGAATATTCCAGATGAAATTCTAGTAGGTATGAACAAACGTGATCCGCGAATCTTTGACGTGTACCGGATTAACATCAAGACAGGTGAGGCTGTGCTTGCTGCAGAGAACCCGGGCAATATTACGGGCTGGCTTACGGACCATGAGGGTAAAATCCGTGTGGCCATATCCAGTGATGGTAATGTCTCTTCGTTGATGTATCGTGAATCGGAAGATAAACCATTTGAGAATTTGATGACCACCAAGCTGGGAGAAACATTTGCGCCGGTGATGTTCACGTATGATAACAAAAACATCTATGCAGTATCCAATCTGGAGCGGGATAAAACTGCGATTGTCGAATATAGCCCAAGCAGCAAAAAAGTAACGAAAACCATCTATGAAAATAAGGATGTGGATGTATCCAGTTTCGTTCCTTCTGAAGAAAAAGGCACAATCCTTGCAGCTGTCTATGAGACTGACAAGGTTAACTATGAATACTTCGATAATGATTTCAAAAAATTGATGCAGGATATTCAGGCAAAAGTTCCGGGTAAAGAAGTAAGCATTTCAAACATAAGTGAAGAAGGTCAGGTTCTGTTCATTGCGTATAGCGATAAATCTATGGGCACCTATTACTTCTACGATTCCAAGAAAGGTAAGCTGGATAAGTTAGCTGACGCGGCACCTTGGATCAATGAGAGTAAAATGTCGGATGTAAAACCCATTACGTACAAGTCACGTGATGGCTTAACGCTTCATGGTTATCTGACGCTTCCACAAGGAGACGAGACTTCCCAATTGCCACTGGTTGTTGTTCCTCATGGTGGACCTTGGGCGCGGGATTCGTGGGGGTTCAATCCGGAAATTCAATTTCTCGCAAGCCGTGGCTATGCCGTACTACAGGTTAATTTTCGTGGCTCTACTGGATACGGGAAAGAATTCCTGGATGCCGGCAACAAAGAGTGGGGTAAAGCGATGCAGGACGATCTCACAGATGGTGTAAATTGGCTGGTTGAAGAGGGAACGGTTGATGCGAAGCGTGTAGCCATCTACGGTGGATCTTATGGCGGATATGCTGCTCTGGCAGGACTGGCATTCACACCAGAAGTGTATGCCGCAGGAATTAGCTATGTCGGGCCATCTAATCTGTTCACGCTGCTGGATTCACTCCCACCTTACTGGGAGTCGGAGCGCAACATGTTCTATGAACGTATGGGTGATCCGGAGAAAGACAAGGAGCTGCTGACAGCTGTCTCACCACTGTTCCATATCGATCAGATGAAAGCCCCATTGTTCGTGGTTCAGGGTGCAAATGATCCGCGTGTCAAACAGGCCGAGTCTGATCAGATCGTGGAGGCTCTGCGCAAGCGTGGAGTAGATGTGCCTTATATGTTAAAAGCCAATGAAGGACATGGCTTCGGCAATGTTGAAAATCAACTGGATTTATATCGTGCCATTGAAAAATTCCTGAATCGCCACCTAATGCAGCAATAGTAGCTTAGTTCAACAAGAAGGCCGTCCCACGGGTTCCATTCAACCTGAGGGACGGTTTTATTTTGGAGCAGGGAATTGAATGAGGTATACAAGCATATTAACAAATTGACATATGAAACCATTCTGTTTTAAAATGACCAGTGAGTCATTAATGTTCGATTTGGTTTAATATATATGTATCATTACAGCCTTACGCTACTGGATTGCAATCTGATTGGGGAGGAAACATGGGATGCAAAAACAAATGAAATGGCCGCTTATCCTATTTGCTATCGGGGTGTTTATGGCTGCGCTGGATAACGGAATTATTACGTCGTCCCTGACGACTTTAAATGCGTCGTTTGGCGTGTCGCCGACGTGGGGAGCGTGGACAATTACGCTCTATACGCTCGGACTTGCGGTGAGTGTGCCGATTGCAGGTAAGCTCTCCGACCGTTATGGCCGCAAGAAGCTGTTTCTGATTGAAGTGGCTTTGTTCGGAATGGGGTCTTTACTCGTCGCACTAAGCACATCGTTTACCTTCTTCCTGATTGCTCGTGTCATCCAGGCGCTGGGTGGTGGCGGGATTTTTATCATTGCGAGCTCTTACGTATTAAGTAAGTTCCCAGCGGAGCGTCAGGGCACAGCCTTGGGTCTTCTGGGAGGGATGAACGGGGTTGCGGCGATTCTAGGGCCGAATATCGGTGCTTTTATTCTCGACATTACGGGGAATTGGCATTGGTTGTTCTTAATCAATGTGCCGATCGCCATTTTGCTGTTTATTGCAGGCATCCGTTATATTCATGAAGAACAGGAGCTGAGCCGTAAGGCGGTGGACTGGAGTGGTATCGCAGTCCTGACGCTGGGTGTGCTTAGTCTGATGTACAGCTTCAGCAACCTGGATGGCGTAAATATGCTGCAAAGTCTTGGCTCACCGACGTTCTATGGTTTCTTCCTGGCAGGTGTGGTCATTCTGGTCCTCTTCTACTTTCTTGAAAAAAGCCTGGAAGGATCACAACGTGAACCTGTTGTATCTACACAGCTTCTGGGCATTGCGTCCTTTCGTTGGACGCTGCTGATTGCCTTTTTCTCAGGAGCCATTCTGGCATCTGTGATCTTTATTCCAGGCTTTGTTGAGCAATACCTCGGGGTATCCAACACAGCCTCCGGCTACTGGTTTACACCGCTTGCTCTTGCTTCAGGCATTGGTGCGGGTGGTGGCGGTTATCTGGTTGACCGCAAAGGACCAATCTGGACGTTATCTGTAGCCGGATTGCTGTCAGCTATCGGCTTCCTGCTCTTCCCACTATGGGTAGAGCATATCTGGCAATTCGTGATTGCGAGTGTACTTGTGGGGATTGGCTTCGGTATGATGCTGGGAGCTCCAGTGAACGTACTCGTTACTGAGCAAGCGGGTGAGAACAACAAGGGCATTGCGGTAGCGACCAGTTCCTTATTCCGTCAGATGGCAATGGCGATCGCCCCCACCATTTTTGCCGGTTTCCTGGCTCGTTCCTTCTCCAACCTGGGATCCAATATTCAGCAGGGTCTTGCAGATCAGGGCATTCAGGTGCCGCCCGAAGCGCTCCAACAATATGCGTCTGGCGGCGGTTCGGCCTCAGGGAGCGATATTTCCAGCTTAACAGAAGGACTGTCCCAAATTCCTGATCCGGGCATTCGAGATGTGCTGCTGCAGGCTCTACATCAGACGACCGGCGAGGGTTATAATGGGCTGTTCTGGTCTGCTGTTATTTTCAGTGTACTCACGCTGGTCGCTGCGGTTATTACAGGACGTCTGCGTCATAAAGAGAAGAGGAATCGGGTGGAGACAGCCTCCACAAACTGAATGGATGGCCATTCCACATCAAGAGAACAGTGCACCTTTTGCCAGTAAAAAAAGGGCGCTGTTCTTTTCAATTTAACCGTATTGTAACTTTTCATCATCCAGCAATGATTACAATAGAACGAGCGTGAGCGGCGTTTTCTTTTCAGATAGAGAAAACTTCAGAGAACACCGTGTCACCAGCCATTGCGCACGTTTAATGGTAAGTATATAAGTTGAACGGATCATTAACACTGTACCGTTGCGGGGTCAGGATAAGTTAAATTCAACTTATATAGCAGTAGTATCGAATTTCATTTTGACAGTGAAGAAGGAATCGATGGATGACAAGCAGAACTAAAGATAAGAAGAAGAAAAGAAGAAAAGGTCTATATATAACGCTCGTATCGCTCGTAGTTTTGTTAATCGGGGGCTATTTGTTTCGTCAGCAGCTTGCTGTAGCGGCCTTCGATCTGTTTCTCGCTGGTTCAGTTGAAGATCAATTGTCCCGTTCCTACGTGCCGCAGGAGGGCAACAATACGCCCGACCCAACAGTATATCGCAAAGAACCGTTCTCGGTGTTGCTGCTAGGCTCAGACAAACGTGCCTATGAGAAAACACGTGGGCGCTCAGACACGGTTATCTATGCCGTTGTTCGTCCGAAAGAATCTCGAGTACTCCTGGTGTCCATTCCACGTGACACCTATGTGCAGATTGTTGGACGTGATGCCAACAAGGATGGCGAGGATGATTATGACAAGCTCGCGCATGCCTACGCCTTTGGTGGGGAGAATATGTCTATCAATACGGTGGAGAAGTTTCTCGATGCGGATGTAGGTTACTATGCAACGATTAACTTTGACGGGATCAAAAAAGTCGTTGATGCGCTTGGTGGCGTGAAGCTGCCGATTGATGAGGACATTGTGAACAAGAACCCGGAACATGTGCAGTTCACAATTGAAGGCGGTAAGCCGATCTATGACGGGCAGGAAGCTCTTTACTATGTAAGATACCGTGAGGATAGCGATTTTAATCGCACCAAGCGGCAGCAGATTTTCCTGAATGCCATGGCGAATGAGATGCTTAATCTGAACGCCATTAGCAAAATCCCGGAATTGATTCAGATTATGGGAGACAGCTTCCAGACGGATATGCAGCCTTCCTTCATTATTGATCTGGCCAAACAGGTACTGACTCAGGAAAAACCGCAAATCTCAAGCTTCACTATTTTGGGCGAAGGGATGCGGAAAAACGGAATTTATTATGGCAAGGCAGATGAGAAAGACGTCCAATATGCCAAAGAGCTGATTAACAACTGGATGGATGAGTCGACCCCAGCCGGTGAAGTGATGATTCCTGACCGGCAGAAGATCGAGTAACCAATTCCATACAGCCGTTATGTTTTTGACAACGATCAGCAGTGCGTTTATTGGCGGGCTGCTGTTTTTTTTTACTTTGTAGAAGGAATTATGTCCTTTTGGAACATCTTGCGTTCTAATGCGTACTATGTAAGTTGAATGTAATAAGCTGACTGATGAAATTTCACAAGGAGGATACTTAAGGGTATGAACATCGCATTTTTTTTGCTACCCAAACAAGAAGTTACATGCGTGACGTCGGATTCTACTCTGCGGCAAACGTTGGAACGGATGGAATATCATCGGTTCACGGCGGTGCCCATTTTGAATAAGGAAGGCAAGTATATCGGTACAGTTACCGAAGGTGACCTGTTGTGGTATATGAAGAACGCCGAGGGAAAGATCACATTTGAAAACGCTTCAAAATTTCTGCTCAAGGACGTTCCACTTCGGCTGGATATCAAACCGGTATCCATTGAAGCCAACATGGAAGATTTGATTAATTTGGCCAAAGTGCAGAACTTTGTGCCGGTTGTTGATGATATGGAGCGCTTCATTGGGATCGTAAGACGGAGTCAGATTATTGAGTATTGTGAGGGTATTGTAGCCAAGGAATCCATGAAAGTGAAGTAAGTCGAAACAAATTTCGATATTGTTGCAACAGCTTGGATAATCACAGCCGTCCGGTATCATGTTAAACTTAAGAAGAGCTGAACAAGAGCGAACTTAAATGAATTTTCGACAAGATAAAATACGAATTCGTTCTACGGGGTCCCCGCAAAGTACCTGAGATAAGTTTCGGAGGACTTCTCCGCTTTTTGGGGTAATTTTGCGGCCCCCCTTTTTATGCTATAATGGAGAATAAAGCTTTTTCGGGGGAGAGTGACTTTCGCCAATATGCCTAAAGAACTGGATGTAGCCAAACGCGCTAAAGTGATTGAATGGCTTAAAACCGAAGTGCTTGATCAGGTATCCCGATTATTCAAAGCGTTATGGGAAGGCAGTACAACCCGAATCGGGGACAGTCTCGCCAGTTTGATGATGAGTAGTTACATATTGGGCCGCAGGCTCGGTATTCCTTTCAAGGATCTGGATGCACTGCTTGTTGAGAAATTGAAAAAGCATAAACAGGAAGGTCACCAGTTGGAAGATTGGTACCAGGATATTTCCGCGCTAGAAGATCACATGCGTAAGAGGTGAATTTGTTGAAATTTAGCTTTAAATCAGCTGTCTGGAGCGTAGTTTATCTGCTCTTGCTACTTTCGCTGTTAACTCCTTTATCGGTTCTGGCCATATTTTTCATGATGATACCTGGAGTTATTTTGTTTGCTTCATTACCAGTAAAATCATTCATATGGCATCTCGTCCCAGTGGCGATTATTTTGGTCATATTTAGTCCGATTTATTTGTTATTACTGCTTTTGTTCACCCTGCCCGCCATTGTTATGGGCAATGCGTACAAGAAAAAGAAGTCAGCCCTGTTCGCCCTAATGGTAGGAAGTGGAGCCATGCTGGCCGAATATCTGTTGGTCCTGTTGATTGGAAGTGTAATCTTCCAGTTTGATTTGTCGAGTTATATTGATGATGTGGTCAGATTGACGATTGAACCGCTGACGAATTCATCCAGTCAGATGGTAAATGGGTTTGTATGGACACCTGAAATGACTCAAGATGTCGCAAGACAGACTCAGCTTATGATTCCATTCGCCTTGGTGGTCACGTCTCTGGTCATGGCTCTAATCACACATCTCATTGCACGTCCGATTCTGAACGTTATGGGTGTGGTTGTACCGAAATTTCCACCTGCGCGTGAATGGCGTATGCCGCGTGCCCTGATCTGGTATTACTTCCTGGCATTGTTGTTCGAAGTGATATCCAGACAGAGTGACGGATCGTACTGGACCATGATTGCCATGAACTTGTCGCCTCTAATCAATTTGGGCTTCATGATTCAAGCTATCGGATTCTTCTTCTTTCTCTCACATGCAAAGAAATGGAATCCGGTTGTACCGTATTTGCTGGCGGCGGCAGTCTTCTTCATTGGACCGTTGCGGATTATCGGGATTATCGATCTGGCGTTCCCGCTTCGCGAGGCAATATCGAAACCAAAACGATAGGGTGATGAGTCATGCCTAAATTTCTGAAGAAACGCTGGCACGGCTACTATACCGTATGGGCGTTCATACTGCTGCTTCTGCTTGTTATGTTCGTGACCATCTACAACTGGACGCTTGGTTTGATTAGTCTGATACTGGCTTCGGCGCTGGGAATCGTCATGATTAAGGCGGAGCTCGCGTTCCGTCGTGAGCTTAACGACTACATTAATGGCCTGTCCATTCGGATTAAGCGAATGGAGGGAGAAGCGGTCAGCATGCTCCCATTCGGTATTGTGCTGTACAGCGAAGATCGTACCGTAGAGTGGCATAATCGCTTCGTCGCGGACATGTTCCAAGAGAAGACGATGGTAGGCAATCCGCTGCAAAATTTATTTCCTAAACTTCCTCAACCGAAGGAAAAAAAGGATGGGACCAAGGAGCCGTCCAAGGAACTTCATGACGAATTCCAACTGGATGATCGATTTTATGGAGTTATCCATAACCCGCAGGAGCGGTATGTATATGTTTACGAAATTACGGAGCTAGCCATTCTTCGTGATAAATATGAGAATGAACGCATTGCACTGGGCATTCTGGTCCTCGATAACCTGGACGAAGCAGCCCAGGGTATGGACGACCAGCAGCGAACTGCACTGATTGCCCGCGTAACAAGTGAGATCACGTCCTGGGCGAAGCGGTATGAGGTGTACCTGCGCCGCCTCTCCTCTGATCGTTATCTCATGATGCTGAACTATAAGTCTTTGCAGGAACTGGAGCAGAGCCGGTTTGTCATTCTGGATGAAGTCCGGGAGATGACGGCTGATCTTAAGGTGCCGATGACACTAAGTGTTGGACTGGCATTTGGTTCGGATACCATCAGTGAGATGGGGGAACTGGCTCAGTCCAGTCTGGATATGGCACTTGGCCGTGGCGGCGATCAGGCTGCCGTAAAATCTGGACAGCGGTTGTCCTTTTACGGTGGGAAGTCCAACGCGGTGGAGAAACGTACACGGGTAAGAGCCCGGGTTATCGCGCATGCATTGCGTGATTTGATGCAGGAGAGCGACCGCGTGATTATCATGGGTCACAAAATGCCTGATATGGATGCGATTGGCGCGTCTATTGGGGTATGGAAAGCGGCGAGTCTGTACAATGTGGAAGCACGAATTGTACTGGATGGGCCCAACCCTTCCATTGAACGCATGATGGAACAGGTGAATAAGGATGAAAAGCTGTCCAAAGCCTTTGTGTCGCCGGAACAGGCAACCCAGATGATGACGGAGCATACGCTGCTCGTTGTTGTCGATACGCACAAGGCATCCATGACAATGGAGCCGAAGCTAGTTCAATCGGCTACGCGTGTTGTGGTTGTGGATCACCACCGTCGGGGTGAAGAATTCATTAACGATGCAGTGCTGATCTATCTGGAGCCCTATGCATCTTCGGCAGCAGAACTGGTGACTGAGCTTCTCCAATATATTCATGACAAGGTGCAATTCACTCCGCTGGAAGCGACGGCGTTATTGGCCGGGATTACGGTGGATACAAAGCATTTTGCACTCCATACAGGATCGAGAACGTTTGAAGCGGCAGGCTTCCTGCGTCGTAGTGGTGCAGACACCATTATGATCCAGCGGCTGATGAAAGAAGATTTGTCAGAATATATTGCTAAGGCAGAAATCATAAAGCATGCTAAAATGGTATACGGGAACATTGCGCTGGCGGTCACAGACCCTGGCAACAAGATTCCACAGATGATGATCGCCCAAGTGGCGGACACATTGCTCAATATGACTGACGTGGTCGCTTCATTTGTCATCAGTGAACGTCCGGATGGACTGATTGGCATCAGCGCGAGATCGCTGGGGCGCATGAATGTTCAGGTGGTCATGGAACGACTGGGCGGTGGCGGACATTTGACGAATGCTGCCGTGCAGCTTGAAGGAACGCTTGGAGAGGCGGAAAAACGGCTGACGAACGTACTGGCTGAAATCGAAAAGGAAGAGGGTTTGTTCGAATGAAAGTCATTTTTATAAAAGATATGAAGGGTCAAGGCAAAAAAGGACAAGTGAAGGAAGTATCCGAGGGATACGCACAGAACTTCCTTCTGCCACGGGGAATCGCACGTCCAGCAACAGATGGTAACATGAAAACATTGGACAACCAGAAGGCAGCGGAAGACAGACGTAAGCAGGAAGAGAAAGCAGAAGCGGAAGCTCTGGCTAAAAAGCTGGAAGCTGAAGTAACTGAGCTGAAAGCAAAATCTGGCGAAGGCGGCCGTCTGTTCGGGGCAATCACGAGCAAACAAATCGCAGAAGCTCTGGCAGCGAAAGGTCTGAAAGTCGACAAACGCAAAATTGAGCTGGACGAGCCTATTCGCACACTCGGCGTAACACAAGTCACCGTCAAGGTTCACCCTGAAGTGAAGGCTACCTTGAAGGTACAGGTAACGGAAGAGTAAGATGGGCGGCGAAATGTTATTCGACCGGATTCCCCCACAGAACCTGGAAGCCGAACAGGCCGTGCTGGGTGCAATCCTGTTGCAGGGCGAAGCCCTGATTACAGCGATGGAACGGGTGCAAACCGAGGATTTCTATGATAAACCCCATCAATTAATTTTTGAAGCGATGATCCAGCTTGGCGAGGGAAACCAACCGATTGACCTCGTGACACTGACTTCGCTGCTGAAGGATAAAGGCGAGCTTGAGGATATCGGCGGTGTCAGTTATCTGGCGAAGCTGGCTCATGGTGTTCCGACTGCCGCGAACGTGGATTATTACGCTCAGATTATCGAAGAGAAATCCATGCTGCGTCGCCTGATTCGTACAGCTACACAAATTGTGAGTGAAGGATACACGGGTGGTGAAGATGTCGCGGCTATGCTTGGAGAAGCAGAGCGGCGCATTCTGGAGATTTCCAACCGACGTTCCAGTAGCGGTTTTATAGCCATTCAGGATGTACTGATGGAAGTATTCGACCGCGTGGAGACGCTGCATCAGAACCGGGGAACGACGACGGGTATTCCGTCCGGTTTCATCGATCTGGACAAGATGACCGCCGGATTCCAGCGTAGTGACTTGATTATTGTAGCTGCACGTCCATCTGTAGGTAAGACCGCCTTTGCCCTGAATATCGCTCAGAATGTAGCCATTCGAGCGCAGGAGACGGTTGCGATATTCAGTCTGGAGATGTCAGCGGCACAGCTCGTACAGCGTATGATCTGTGCAGAGGCCAATCTGGATGCGGGTGTCATGCGTATGGGTGACTTCAAAGGTGATGAAGATTGGCAGAAGCTGACGATGGGCATTGCAGCCTTGAATGAAGCAAACATCTACATTGACGATACGCCAGGGATCACCGTAGCTGACATTCGTGCGAAATGCCGTCGTCTCAAGAAAGAGAAAGGCCTTGGCATGATTCTGATCGACTACCTTCAACTGATTAGTGGACGTGGTAAAGCCGGCGAGAACCGTCAACAAGAGGTATCCGAGATTTCGCGTACACTGAAACAGATTGGTCGGGAATTGGAAGTTCCGGTTATTGCCTTGTCTCAGCTGAGCCGGGGTGTAGAGCAGCGTCAGGATAAACGTCCGATGATGAGTGACTTGCGGGAATCGGGTTCGATCGAGCAAGATGCCGACATCGTTGCGTTCCTGTACCGGGATGACTACTATAACCAGGAGACCGAGAAGAAAAACATTATCGAGATTATTATCGCCAAACAGCGTAATGGTCCGGTAGGCACGGTGGAACTGGTCTTCCTGAAAAACTTTAATAAATTCGTTAACTACGAGCGGGCACATAATGATGCCTTTGCCATGTAGGGGACAGGCACAGACTGCTTCGGTAGGGAAGTGAAATCGTCTGTCCCCGACATCAATCATTAGATCATATGAACTCATAAATACGTTGTGAATACGACATATAGCGTTGGATTTAAACGCGTAGCGTATAACCGGGGTTAGCCGTCAAGCAAGATTTGACTGGCTTCGCCGGTTTTTTGCGTCGCAATATAGAGTCAATTCCGAACATTAGAGTTTGACTATATCTAATTGTTCGCCATTTGATTTGACTTTGAAAAAAGGGACTGGTACACTAGTACTGCTGCGTTAAAGCAGCGAAAACCTTCCCTTGGATGTAAACCGAGGGGGATTTTCACTGTCCGTTAGCACGCTTCTCCGCTGGTAATTTCACTTTAAATTCCTGCCGAGATAGAGGACGGACAGACCAATACAAAGGTGCGCAAGGCACCCACGGAGGTATGTACTATGTCAACGGTAGTTGTAGTGGGAACGCAATGGGGAGACGAAGGTAAAGGCAAGATTACGGATTATTTGGCGGAATCCGCAGATGTGGTTGCTCGTTACCAAGGCGGTAACAATGCAGGACACACGATTCTGATCGATAACAAAAAATATAAATTGACGATGATCCCATCGGGTATCTTCTACACAGATAAAGCATGTGTAATTGGTAACGGTATGGTTATCAACCCGAAGGCACTCATCGAAGAAATTAACTATATTCATGACAATGACTTTACGACCAAAAACCTGTCCATCAGCGAACGCGCACACATCATCCTGCCATATCACATGGTATTGGATGCATTGGAAGAAGAGAGCAAAGGCCCGAACAAAATCGGTACAACAGGCAAGGGAATTGGCCCATGTTACATGGACAAATCAGCCCGTATCGGTATTCGTATGGTTGATCTGCTGGATGCGGAAGAGTTCGAACTGAAACTGCGTCATTTGGTAAAAGAAAAAAACCGTGTAATCGAGCAAGTCTATGGTGGCGAGCCTGTAGATGTAGAAGAAATTCTGAAAGATTACCTGGGATATGCAGAAATTCTGCGTCCTTATGTGCGTGATACATCAGTGGTGCTCAACGAATACATCGATGAGGACAAAAAAGTATTGTTCGAAGGTGCACAAGGCGTTATGTTGGATCTTGACCAAGGTACTTATCCATTCGTTACTTCATCCAATCCGTCTGCAGGCGGCGTATGTATCGGTTCTGGCGTAGGCCCAGCTCGTATTCAACAGGTTATCGGTGTGGCTAAAGCCTATACAACACGTGTAGGAGATGGTCCTTTCCCGACAGAGCTGCATGATGCAGTTGGTGACCAAATTCGTGAGACTGGACATGAGTACGGTACTGTAACTGGACGTCCGCGTCGTGTCGGTTGGTTCGACAGTGTTGTTGTTCGCCACGCTCGTCGTGTCAGCGGAATTACGGGTCTGTCCCTGAACTCCCTGGATGTAATGACAGGTCTGGAAACGGTGAAAATCTGCACAGGATACAAATTCCGCGGCGAGGTTATCACTCACTATCCGGCAAGCCTGAAAATGCTGGCAGAATGTGAAGCGGTATACGAAGAGCTTCCAGGCTGGAGCGAAGATATCACAGCAGCGAAGAAGCTGGAAGACCTGCCTGTGAACACACAGAACTATGTGAAGCGTGTGTCCGAACTGACAGGCATTCCAATCGCTATCTTCTCTGTAGGTCGTAACCGTGAGCAAACGAATCAGGTTCTTCCTATCTACGAATAAGCAGCTAGGTTAACTCGGCTATACGAAGTTGAACGTTCATCTAAATGATATGCCTATATAGGCATCATAGAGCCCCAGTTATCGCTTAAATAGCGATGGCTGGGGTTTTTCGCACGCCTTCCTGATATAATCCCCGGATTTCCGTCAATACTGGTTAACAGTAGACTCATAGATCCTGAAACATTGAATGTGATATGGGGTCGGAAAACGGAGGGAGAGAACGGGAATGAAGTTGCTTCAATGGTTCATTAAAATATTGCTTACCGTGATGCTGGTCAGTTCATTGACCCTGCTGACAACCGGATTAATCGTTCAGTCATATGTAAAATCGCTGCTGGCGAGTTTCAATATTCAGTGGGAAGGGCAGCCTATGGGGTTAACGGCCATGTTTCAGGGGGCATTAGGTGGTAAGTCCGGTGAAGAGAAGAAGCCGGGAACGGGCACGACAGATCAGCCAGCAGGTGCGGAGGAGGAACACGTTCCAGAAGATGCGATATCTGTCATGGGCAATGGAACAGAAAGCGGAGAAACAGGCGCGAATACAGGCAACAGCTCAGGACAGGGTACGGGATCAGACGAGGGTCAAGGAGCAGGCTCAGGAACGGACTCCTCCGCTACGGGATCAAATCCAGGGGGCAGCTCAGCCGCGGGAACAGACGCAGATGCTGGTACAAATGCCGGTACCGATTCTGGGACAACAACTGGCAACAATACAGCATCCGGCAACGGAACAGGTACGAACTCCACTGGTACGGCTTCTTCAGGGAATGATGAGATTGTAGTATCTCCGGATGACATCACAGGCAAGAAAGACAAGCTGCCGTTGGAGGAAAAAGAAAAGATTTTCAGCCTGCTGATGAACAAGCTGCCTCAGAAAGAGATGCAGCAAATTTCAGGCGCCATGGAAGGCGGCTTAACGGAACAGGAGTTGCGTGATATTGAGCAGGTGATCTCCAAGTATCTGACGAGCGAAGAATATGATAATCTGATGGAAGTCCTTCAGGCGGAATAGACCAAGTTCATATAGGGTGAGATCCGTAGGTCTGCTACCCTTTGATGAATATTCAAAAAGGGGATCGAGAGATCGAATTCTGAAAGTTAAATGTAGAATCAATTTATTTATTCAAGCCATTTGGAAAATGAAATAAAAGCAGAATTTGGTTAGCATATAATCTAGCCCATATGAGGCACTCTATAGCAAGAGTTCAACGAAATCCCTCACCAGAGTTGATCTGGCGAGGGATTTCAGTTTGTATTTTTATGAAAAAGAAAACACATTTCAGTGGGTCTTAGAACCTAGTCTTAAAAAATGATCAAAAGTACATAGTATACCTGAAGTAGAGGCGTTATGGGGAAGGGTTCTGTTCTGCCATCTTATGGATAATACAGGAAAACCAAGCGTGGCGCGGCTTTTCGCTATGACGTGTACAGTTGAAATGAGTGTAAAACCTGTGTTAAAGTATACGGGTGTGATAAAAGGTTAAAATTTTGACACTTTTACGAGCGCAGCTAAAGTCCTGATTTTCGGACACCCGAATACAAATATCGACAAGCATGGGACAGACACATTGGGTGATGTCTTGACAGAAATGCGAACTGAGAAGTGCTGAAAAGGAGAGAATCATGAAAGGTTTCAGAGGCATACGCCAACCGGGCAAGAACCGGGAACACGAACAATCCGGGGAACACCGGACGGCCGAAGACAAAAACAACATGAGCATGTCCAACTTCAGTAGTAACAAAAAGCGCGTTCTGGCCTCGCGCAAATGGATCATAACAGCAGCATGCGGTTTATTCATCGCTGCATCGATCGGATTCGCAGGCAAACAATACGTTGCTGCAAACACCGTCCCATATTATAAAGTGATGGTTAAAGGAAATGAGATTGGCACCATCACGGATGAGACGCAATTACAGAAATTATTTGCAGACAAAACCGAGGAATTCCAAAATAAATATCCAGAAGCAGAAATGGTGCTGAACACAGACGGCATCACGACCGAAACCATTAAAGCATACAAGCCCGTAGTGAACAGCGATGAGACGCTGGACAAGCTCGGCGATATGCTTACCGCCTATGCCAAGGGTGTAGAGCTCAAGGTAGACGGTGAAGTAATCGGCATTGTGAAGGACCAGGCTACAGCAGATGCGATTCTGGAACAAGTGCAGAACAAGTACATATCGGCATCGGCTGTGCGCAGTTCGCTCAAGACGAAGTCGGTATCGGCAAACTCAACGAAGAAAGCCGACGGGCCGAGTACTACGCTGAAGTCGGTGGGCATCAAGGAAGATGTAGCGACAGATGTAGTGAAGGCTGACCCAAACAAAATATGGGATGTGTCCGAGGCGGTTGAAGCTTTAACCGTTGGTAAAGACGCGCCTGTAACTTATGTCGTGCGTGAAGGAGATACGATTTCTTCCATTGCTGCCAAATACGAAATTACGCAAAGCGAGATTCGCAAACATAACCCGGGCATTAAAGAAACGTCGCTGCAAATTGGGGACGAGCTTACACTGACGGTGCCAAAACCAGCCGTTACTGTTAAATCGGTAGAGCAGGTGGTAGAACAGATTGAGATCAAGCCACAAGTGGAAGTACGCAAAAGTGCTGAGCTCAAAGCAGGTACAACCAAAGTGGTGCGTCCAGGTCAAAGCGGTTTGAAAAGCATGCAATATCGGATAACGAAGGAAAATGGTGAAGTCGTTCAGGAGGAATGGCTTGGTCAGGAAGTCATCAAGGCAGCAGTTACTGAAGTGGTCCTTAGTGGAACCAAAGTGGTCGGTGAAGGTACAGGTGAATTTGCTTGGCCGGTATCCAACGCTACGATGAGCAGCAGCTTTGGACAACGCTGGGGTCGTCAGCACAAAGGTGTCGATCTTGTCGGTAACCGGGACGTGAAGGCGTCTGATGAGGGCGTGATTACTTTTGCAGGACAGAAGAGTGGTTATGGCAATGTTATTATTATTAACCATCGTAATGGATACGAAACACTTTATGGGCACTTGAACAGCATTGGTGTTAAGGTTGGACAAGTCGTCGAAAAAGGTGAGAGCATCGGCGTCATGGGCAATACGGGCCGTTCGACCGGAACTCATCTGCATTTCGAGATTATCAAGAACGGAACGGTGGAAAATCCGTTGACATACTTGAACTAGTTATATCGCAATCCAGGGCAAGGTTGGCACAAGATGCTGGCCTTGTTTTTTGCTGCTGTAAAAATTTTTCAGTTTGGGCTGCACATTGGCCCTGATCGGGATGTGACGGTGCTTCAGGTATGTTAAACTATAGACTATAGGCAACAAGCCATATGATATAGACTATATTCAATGAAATCGTAGAAACACAATTTATATAAGTTGAATAAGAGAGATAGACCGCTCAGGCGGATCAAGCAGGATATAGGGGTGAAGACAGCCGATGCAGGGGAAGATTTTGGTGGTGGACGATGAACAGCCCATTGCGGACATTCTGAAGTTTAATTTGGAAAAAGAGGGGTACGAGGTCATCTGCGCTTTTGATGGCATTCGTGCGGTTGAATTGGCGTTATCCGAGAAGCCGGATCTGATGCTGCTGGACCTGATGCTGCCAGGTAAGGATGGTATGGATGTGTGCCGCGAGGTGCGTGCCCATCTGGAGATGCCGATCATTATGCTGACCGCAAAGGATGGCGAGATCGACAAGGTGCTCGGTCTGGAACTGGGCGCGGATGATTACGTGACAAAGCCTTTCAGTACGCGCGAGCTGCTCGCCCGGGTGAAAGCACAGATGCGCAGACGGCAGAAGCCTGCCATTACGGCTGAAGCGCCGGAAGACGAAGAGAAACAGGTCATGCGTTTATTTGATCTGGCGTTTGATATGGACATGTATACAGCTTACAAAGGTGGCGAACCGCTGGATCTGACCCACCGTGAGTACGAACTTCTCTATTATATGGCGAAGCATTCCGGCAAGGTCATGACACGTGAACATCTCCTGCAGGCGGTATGGGGATATGAATATTTCGGGGATGTGCGTACCGTTGATGTTACGATTCGTCGTCTGCGTGAGAAGATTGAGGAGAACCCGAGCAAACCGGAAACGATTCTGACTCGCCGCGGGCTGGGTTATCTCGTGCGCAGTCCCAAAAGCGTGGGGATATAATGGGGCGTTTCTCGCGATTTTCGTTCTTTCGAACGATTCAGGCGAAACTGATTATTATCTATGTACTGCTGATTCTGATTGCGATGCAATTGATCGGCGTTTATTTTGTGAGTGCGATGAAGAACTCGTTGACCAGCAACTTCACTGAGGATTTGCAGGCGCGGGCTGAGATGCTCTCTGTGCTAGTAGGGGAGACGATGGCTGGTGGGGAAGCTGAGGCTGGCGAGGACAAAACGGAAAACCTGCGTGTGTTGGTTAACAACCTGTTCAACATTAACGGCGCCGAGATTCAGGTGCTGGATGCCAGCGGCAAAGTGCTGACCACCTCACTAAGTTCTCATTCAGACTATGTCGGGCGCAAAAACACCCAAACCGTTGTCAGCCGTGCGCTGCAAGGCATTCGGGACAATGAGGAATATATCGTGGACGAGGATAATGTTCGCAAAAAGGTCGTTGCCAAGCCGGTGCTGTCCGGCGGCAAGATTATCGGTGCGGTCTACATCGCCGCCTCGATGAATGAGTTATATGCCACAATGGAGGGCATTAACAAGATTTTTATCTCCGGTATTTTGATAGCTTTGGTATTAACTGCAGTGCTCGGTGTCATTCTGTCACATACGATTACGCAGCCGATCAAGGAAGTCACCCGAAGGGCGACGGCAGTCGCGGAAGGCAACTTTGATCAGCAGACCCCTGTATTCGGAACGGATGAGATTGGGCAGCTCAGTCGGGCGTTCAACTATATGACCAGCAGATTGCGAGATGCACTCTCCCAGAACGAAGAGGAGAAAGAGAAGCTCACGTCCATTTTGACCAATATGAGCGATGGCGTGGTCGCAACGGATGAATATGGCAAAGTCATTCTGGTGAACCGCCGTGCCAGCAGCATTCTGGGCATGCGTCCGGCGGATATTGAGGGACGACACTTTGCCGTATTGCTAGGCATTGATCCGGAAGATGCTGAAGCGTTAGCCAGTGGTTTTACAGGTTCGACGCTGCTCCAGATTGCGCCTGCGGGACAAGAAGATCCGGTTGTCATTCGTATGACGTTTACACCGGTCCATCGTCGTGAGCTAGGCATTACAGGTACGATTGCTGTGCTTCAGGACGTTACGGAGCAGGAAGAACTGGAAGCATCACGACGTGAATTCGTGGCGAATGTCTCTCATGAGCTGCGTACACCGCTGACTACCATTAAGAGCTATGCAGAAGCGCTGGATGATGGAGCTTTGGAAGATCCGCAGCTCGCTGGACGATTCGTTGGGGTAATCCAGAATGAGACGGAGCGTATGATTCGTTTGGTTACGGATTTGCTGCATCTGTCCAGGCTCGATTCCAAGGAAGCGATGCTGCGCAAACAGCCAACTGACATCATGGAGATGTTGGAAGAAGTGTCAGATCGTTTTTCGTTCCAGATGCATCAGAAGGATATTCAACCTGTGCTTTCTGTGGAGAACGGGATTCCAGCGGTTCCGCTGGATCGCGACCAAATTGATCAGGTGCTTGATAATGTCGTGTCCAACGCGCTGAAATATACGCTCGAAGGCGGCACGATTACAATTGCAGCCAGACGCAATGATGATCATACTCTCGCCATATCAGTGACCGATACGGGGATGGGGATTCCACAGCGAGATCTGGACCGCATTTTTGAGCGGTTTTATCGGGTAGATAAGGCTCGTTCCCGCAGTATGGGCGGCACAGGGCTTGGGTTATCCATTGCCCGGGAAATTGTGAAGGCCCATGACGGTAATATCTCACTGGAGTCCGAGGTGGACGTGGGGACGACGGTAACGTTCACACTGCCTATGCGTGAGGAAGGAGGTGAGCACCTTGAAAGAGCGGATTAAATCTTTGGTGCTTGCTTCCCTCGTCGTTGCCAGTTTGGTACAAAGTTACTTCTTAATCTATCGTTTGCCCGGTGGTGGCGATTCGATTGTGACGTCAGAGACGAACTATGTGAAAACAGAGAATATGGGCCAGGAGCGCAATATTGAAGATTTAATTTTCCCGGATCAGATGGTTATTCATCTGGGAGAGGACAAACATACGGTGTTTTATCCGGGCAATACGTTCTATCAGTTGATTTATTCACGATTGCAAGGACGTACGTTTGATGATTTCCAGCGTCGGAGCGTGCAATCGGTCCATTGGGATCAGATTCGTAAGGAGAATCCTGGCTTTGAGCTGTCGTTCAAGGAAGGCATCCCTGTAGCGTTGTTACAGCGTGTGATGCGCCTGGGGACAGACTCTCTCTTCCAGGGAGAAACGATTAACCGGATCTCGATCTATACCGCCAAAAATGAAACAAAGGCTCACGCACTGTTCTTCAGCGCCAAAGGCGATGTGGTCTATGAGGCAACGCAGGCGGATCTGACAGTACAGGACGTGCAGCAGCATGTCGACTTCGGTAGCAGCTGGACACCTTATACGCTGATGGACGGTGGATATTATATCCCGGCAGAAGCACTGGAGACGATTGAGGCTGACGTGCCTACAGGCCAGTTCACTGTCGAACAAATGCAGCGCAGCCTATTCTTTGATCCAAGCATGACCCGAAACATTCGGGAAAAGGATGGATCGGAGATCTATACAGACAGCAAACGCAGTCTACAAGTGAAGCAAGAACAGCGCTGGATTAGCTACACCGATCCGGCGGCACCGCCTGCGGGACAGATTGATGCAGCGAAGGATGCGCTGTCCGCGGTTGATTTTGTGAATCAGCACGGCGGCTGGAAAGGCCGTTCACGCATGATGCTGGATACAACCGATACGAAGACGAAACTTCAGTTCCAGCAATATTACAGCAGCTTCCCGATTATGGATTCGATGCAGTTCAGGTTCGGCACAATCAGCATGGAGATGCAGCAGGAGACGGTATCCAGCTATGAGCGTTCGCTCGAATATCTGAATGAAGGTGCGGAGACGAAGAAATCGGTCACCCTGCCCGGAGGGGACAAGCTGAAGGCGCTCATCCAGAAGGTGGCGGGTACCAACCGTAAGGTCGTAGACGTGTATCCGGCGTACCGTCCATCCAGCATCGAGGATGGGCTGAAGCTCATCCCGGTGTGGGTAATCCGCTTCGGAAACGGGGAGGAAACCACCGTTTCTTGATGGGTTATAGGATATGAAGACATTTGATATCCGGGCGAGGTTTAGAATCACACGTTAACGGAGGGGGCAGAAATAACCTGAAGAAGCGAAGCGCTCGCCTTTATCTCCGGATTTCTCCCTTGGGAAAAGGGAATCAAGAAATCTGGGGATAACAGCGATCGGAAGGTTGTTCTGACCACGGAGTGGTAAGTGTGATAGTAGTCGTATTTATCAAATGATGGAGGTGGATGTTTTGGATTGGGGACGGGCGAAAAATGTGTTGATCTATGCCTTCCTGCTGCTCAATCTGGTGCTGGGATACCAGATCTGGATGGATGCGCGGGAGACGGCCGGAGCCAATCTGGACTTCACCTCGCTGGCGGATAATACACAACAGGCGATGGAGGAGAAGGGCATTCAGGTGCTGGCTCCTATTCCAAATGAGACGCCGAAGCTGCCGAAACTGTCGTATGAGTTCATTGAAGATAACAAGACAGGCATTGATGTTGAATTGGAAAATACCGTGGACAGCAAGCTGATCTTCTCGCAAAGCGAGCTGGAGGATGCACTACAGGACGAGATTCCCCAGATCGGTACGTATCGATGGGATCAGCTGATGGCGGAGGATGGGGCATTTGTGCTGCATCCGTTGGTGGATGGCAAATGGCCGCTCTTCAATGTTAGTCTGGAGCTATTCTACAGCGATCAGAAAATTACGGGTTACCGTCAGACTCCGGTGCGGATTACGACAGCGGAGGAAAGCGATCAGCAGGTGCTTCCGGCGTCGAAGGCGCTGGGTACGCTGATCGAGAACTTTTTGCCAAATGATGCGATTGTGAAAGATATTCAGTTGGGCTATTACGGCCAGTTGTTCAATTCAGATATGCAGGTGGCGATGCCGGCATGGCGGTTCGTGCTGGAAAGTGGCGAAGTGTTGTACGTGCAGGGCATCAGTGGGGATGTATTCAGTCCCAAGACAGACAAACCAGGGGAGTAATGCGTTATGGGGATTTATTTTACCGTGTTATCCAGCGGTTCGACAGGGAATGCCACGGTTATACAGCATGGGGGCACGTCCCTCATGATTGATGCAGGTCTTAGTGCGAAGCGGCTGGAGGCATTGTTTCTGGAACGGGAGATTTCGGGAACAGAGCTGGACGGGATTCTGGTTACACATGAACATTCCGATCACATTAAAGGACTAGGCGCGATGTCTCGGAAATATAATTTACCAATCTATGCAAATACCAATACGTGGGCGGCCCTGGAGAAGTCCGTTGGGGCGATTCCAGAGGAAAACCGGAGGGTGTTTGAGACGGGAGAAAAGCATGATTTTGGCTCCCTGCGCGTGGAATCCTTCGGCATCTCCCATGATGCGGCGGAACCGGTAGGGTACACATTCGATGATGGAAGTGAGAAGTTGTCCGTCGCGACGGATCTCGGATATATGAGCGACAAGGTTCGCGATGCGATCTCGGATTCGGATGTACTTGTGCTGGAGGCGAATCATGATGTCGAATTGCTGCGCATGGGGCGGTATCCATGGAACACCAAGCGCCGCATTCTGAGCGACATTGGGCATTTGTCGAACGAAGCGGCGGGAGCTGCGCTTAGTGAACTAATGAACGGACGCATCAAGCGCACGTATCTGGCACATTTGAGCCGGGATCATAATATGATGGACTTGGCGAAAATGACCGTACGTGATGCGATGGAGAGCCGTGGTTGCTTTTATCGGGATCATGAGTTCAAGCTCTGTGATACGTATTATGATCGGCCTACGCCATGGGATAGGGTGGGTGAGCCATAAAGCTGTCGAGTTCGGTAGCTTTGCGCTCCACTTCCTCGCGGGTCAGAATGCCTTTGTCGACGAGCAGTTCAATAATCGTGCTTAGGGCAAGGGTATTGCGGTAATGTTCTTCCTTGAGATCGGCCAGCTTGGCCGCCATATGAACTTCATCCATGGCTGTGAGTGTACGCGTGCGATCCATAATGTGAATCCTCCTTCTATGAAGCTTCGAATTGTCTTTTACTATTATTGTAGTCAGGCTTGATGGAAAACATTCCTCTTTTTGCCGCTATAATTACACGTAAGGGACGTGTATGCTGAACCAGGGGCCGCATTTTGCTTAAGAAGATGAAAAAGTTCACGGGAATAGGCAAAATTGCGCTTAGCGAACTGGATTTTGTGGTGATAGATACTATGGACCTTTATTGTTAAGCGCGTTATAGCGGAAATTTCCGTTAATCTTCGTAATTATGCAACTTTTTAAGATTTGGCGTGTTTAGTATATAAGGAGCTTTTATAGTAGAGGCTGTTTTGCGCGCAAAAAGGCATGTCGTAGAATGCGAGAGCATTTCTGATAGAGTCACAGGCAGAATGGGATATTCGTTCTGTTGTACATAGACGCTTCATTCCGAGTTAATGGGAATGGCAGCGATATGCAAAACGATTATTAAAACATGCAAGAAAGCATGGAAAACCGTTGGGGTCTTCACGTAACGGAGACGGCAGAAGGAACCTGAAGAAACGGAGTGCTCGCCTTTATGAACAAATTTTTACCTTATTATAGGGTAATCAATAAAATTTGTGAGTAACAGCGATCGGAAGGTTCGTCTGCCGGCGGAGTGGGCTATGTGAGAACACCATCGTTGGCCATGCCAAAACGATCGGGCGGCAGTCAGGGTCTTGATGCGTGACAACGAAGGGGAGAGGATCACGATGGGATTGTTTGGAGACGATTTTTATTCAACCAAAGTATCAAGACGCGCCGAACCTGAACAGAAAGGTAAACTTCAGATCATTCGCCCTGGAGGCAGGGGCAGAGGACGGGACCGCTGGCAGAATCCACGCAAGTCACGCTCGGGCTTTAGCTCCACGGTCAAGGTAGCCGTGATCAGTTCGGTAATCAGCTCCATCGTGACCGTTACGCTGTTCAGCTTTATCATGCAGCCTGCATCATTACCTCTGGCGAACGCTGCAGGGAACGGCGGAGGCGGTACACAGACAGCGCAGGCGGCTGATCCGTATGACCGGATTATCCAGGCAGCGGCGAAGGTTCGCCCTTCCGTGGTGAGCATCGTGAACCATAAGACGGGCAGCAGCCTGTCGATGGAGGATTCCGCGCTGGGATCAGGCGTCATTTTCAAGAAGGAAGATGGCAAAGCCTACATCATGACCAACCATCACGTCGTGGAAGGCGCGAGTGATCTGGAGATTGTAACGGTGGATGGGGAAACGCATAAGGCGAAGCTGGTGGGCAAAGACCGGGTGAGTGACATTGCGGTATTGTCTGTGCAAGATGATAAGGGCATCGGTCCGGCCGCAGAACTTGGTGATTCCAGCAAACTTCAGCGCGGTCAAACGGTGCTGGCGATCGGTAATCCGCTCGGCCTTGGTGGCACACTGACATCCGGTATTGTGAGTTACACAGATCGGATCTTGCCGGTATCCATTAATCAGGATGGTGTGTACGACTGGGAACAAAACGTGATTCAGACGGATGCGGCGATTAACGAAGGCAACAGTGGCGGGGCGTTGGCCGATCTTAACGGCAAATTGGTCGGCATCAACACGATGAAGATCTCGGATACAGGCGTTGAAGGCCTCGGCTTTGCGATTCCGATGAATGAAGTGATGAAAACAGTCGATTCCCTGCTGCTGAATGGCAAAGTATCTCGTCCATATCTGGGTGTGTATACTGTCGATCTGAGCAATCCGTACGCCCCACTGGATGACGAGCAGCGTAAAGACTTGAAGCTGCCATCCCACGTGGACAGCGGTGTGGTTGTACTGGAAGCGTCCGGTCCAGCATCCGAAGCGGGCATGAAGCTGAATGATGTCATTACGGAATTTGATGGGCAAAAAATTACCTCTACGCTTGATTTGCGGAAATATCTGTACGATAAGAAGAAGATCGGCGATACGATTGAAATCACCTTTTACCGGGATGGCAACGCTGAGAAGGTGTCGGTGAAGCTCACGGATAAACCGGAGTAAGAGAATTGCTCTCATGTGCATGGCACACAGAAACAGGGTAATAAAAGAGAGTCGATCAACTCGTTGATCCGCTCTTTTTTATTGCACTAATCTTGATTTACATATAAACCAAATTCATAAGGTTACAGGGGGGATTTTGTCGTTTCCCAATGATAGGTTAGGACCAGAGCCAAAGTCTCTGTTATAGAGGGTTTCATTTATGGTAAACTGTTGGGAATGTGTTGGTGATGGGCGGCTGTGCGAGTAACATCTGTTTGTCGATCGGTATTCTCAATCTGGAGTGGAAGGGGTTAATTCAATGAAACGTTTGATGAAAACCATGTTGGGGGGAACAGGCCTGGTATCTGCGCTGTTTGTTTTGTCCGCATGTACTTCTGAGGTGTCCCCGTCAGGGACTGCTGATGTTAGTGGTTTACAGGAGAAGATTACAGGTCTGGAGAAGAAGCTTGCGGACCAGAGCGAGAAGAATAGTGAGCAGAACAAAAAGATTGCGGATCTGGAGAAAAAGCTGGAGGAGCTGAGCTCCACTGTGATTGCGGTGAATGAGCCTGGCGGTAAAGCACCTGTTGGCTCGGGAAACAACGGATCGGCTGGAAAGGGCGATGGGGTGCTGATTACGTTTGCCCAGTATGAAAAGCTTGAGGTCGGCATGGCGGTGGAGGAAGTTATCGATATCCTTGGCGGCGAAGGCGAGGCATTGAGCGAAGCGGAAAATATGGTGGTCTACAACTATAAGGGCACCGGGGGTTCGGGAGCCAATGCAGTAATCGCATTCCAGGGCGGCAAGCTGCTGACGAAGGCGCAGTCGGGGCTGGAGTAAGACCGATATCTATTGAGGGTGGATTGAATACAATCGGACGATGGATTTCATATGTGTGGTAATCTGAATAGTAACGAATGAGTGGGATAGATTCGGAATTTGGAGAAGTGTTACTTTGGGATGCCAACGGGGTGTCGAGAAGTGACGCTTTTTTGGTTTTTTTTGTGCTGAAATGAGAGGATTGACGGAAGTTGGACACGATAAATGGGGGCTAGGGGTTTCTTTTCCGCGGCAGGTGTGATAGAACAGAGAAGTGGCTATCCTGTATGGATAAGCGGTTGTGAATCGGGAGCATAGCTGGATACAGAAAGGATGCTTGAACGGATGTACGTTGTATGCAAAGAACACGTGGACATCGCCATCGACATGTTTGTTGATGAGTATGAGGACGCTCCGGATATCGTTGATCTAAAGGAGACGGAATTTGCCGATTGGGACCCGCCTGCGAAGTGCGCCGAGTGCGAACAAAAGGCCGAGTATCTGGTCGTCTAGCGTACTGTGTAGGCATCCGCAGTTGGTGCGTCTGTCATGGATGCACTCGCTCGCCTGCCATCCGGTATGAACATCACAGGTAAGGAACAAAGAGAGCGTGTCGGAGCGCTCTTTTTGTGTTTTTGGCGTGTTTTGTCTGTAATAGCGTGTCTCAGACTCTTTAGATTTTAAAGGAGCTGAAATGGGGCTAGCTAATGTGTGTGGAGTTCGTTAGCTTTAATTATTGGAACAAACGATGCGTTGTAGCTAGCATCTTACTTATAGATTATCTCGCAGGACGATTAGGAGGAATGAATCTTCATGTTGATTCAGATTATTGGCGTAGGCAAACTGAAGGAAAAATATTTGACGCTGGGCATTCAGGAATATGCCAAGCGGCTCGCCCCGTACATCAAGTTTCAGATGATCGAGGTCGCAGACGAAAAAGCGCCCGACACCCTGAGCGAAGCTGAGGTGCGGGCGGTGAAGGAGCGCGAGGGTGAACGCATCCTCGCGCATGTGAAGAGCGAGGCGCATGTCGTTGCGCTCGCGTTGGATGGCCAGCTCTGGAGTTCCGAGGAGCTGGCTATGGAGATCGACAAGCTCGGCACGTATGGGACGAGCCATGTCGTGTTTGTCATCGGAGGAAGCCATGGGCTCTCCGATGAGGTGCTGCGTCGCGCGAAGCAACGTTTGAGCTTCGGGCGCATGACTCTGCCGCACCAGTTGATGCGGCTGGTGCTGGTGGAGCAGATTTATCGCGCAGTGAAGATTAATCGGAATGAACCGTATCATAAGTAGGGGCGAGTTTTTTTTGCGAAAAAGCTCGTTGTAGCCTGTATTTACAGCGTATCGACGATAGGGTTGCGAGAGGACGGTATAGCAACGGAATATGTAATGCCAGATGTAGAGGATATAGAAAGCTAAGAGAAACCATTCAAAGAGTAATCCAAGAAACAAAATTACATCTAGGACAAGTTATAGTAGATAAATCCTGAGAGATGGAACTCGAATTCATTCAGAGAAAATGTTAATGCATTCATACTTCAAAGGGCTAAAGAGTGAGGTAAAATCTGGTGACAATCAAATATATGAAATAAAGAAGCCACTCCATTTTTCTGGAGTGGCTTTGTACTCGGCTATTATACGGTGAACGGTATAATAGCGATCGTGATAAAGCAAAGGGTCGAGTTAAAGTTACAATGTTAAATCAGCCCGATGGAGACTGTGAAAGTCTACATTGTAGCCTGCACGGCGGCTATTTTCTACCTAGTGTCTCCCAAATTCTATGGAGCCAGGAATCGAACTCAGCATCTTTGTCGCCCTCGTAAGTATCATAAATATCCAGGCGTGTCTTTTGCAGTTTTTCCTTAAATTGCTCAAATGTGTGACCTTCAGGAAGGCTTTTTTTAATCCGTAGCAAAATTTTGTTAAGACCTTTAAACAGCTCACCTTTGTTTTTGGCAGGCATTTGAACATCTTCATCCAACTGCTTCAGCTTGAAATATGCAGCTTCACGCACCTGGAACACCTGATCATTTGTCAAAACATGCTGCAGTAACTTAATGGTAGGGGCTGTATCCCAGTTCCCCAATTCGTTCACCGCATTTAGTCTGTCTCTCCAGCTCGTCCGATTAGCCGCTCGTTTGAGCTCTTCAAAGTTTTCCGGTAGTTCGTTAACTGCTCCAATATCATGGTTGTTCGTCAAAATTCAATCTCCTTAATCATCGCCATCTCGGCAGAATGATGAATGTTATTTATGTGAACACTATTATAGCACGAACCTGACTAAACTACTCCTATGAAGCCGATTGACAGCCTATACATCACATTCACCAATTCATGTTTTTGTATGTAGTCACTCATATAGATGTATCAACCTATCTATTCTCCTTGACCATCTTTTTTCTCTTAATGAAGTCTACAGTGTACACCCAACCAATCAGTCCACATAAAACAAAACCAAATGCATGCAGAGATCCGTAAACGGGAATGAAATCAAGTATGGTTAAGAAAAATATCTTTTTTAGTAGCGGATATAAAATGGAAAGCACAGCAACCGTGTAAAAGGCTAGACAAGATAGGCCTAAAAAGAAGGTCGCCTTATTATCCAAAGCGTTTTTCCTCAAGTAAGCAAGGAGATAAGCGGTGTAAATCACAATATTACAGGCGAACAAAGTGACACCAATGTATTCAATTGGCTTGGAGAAAATCATACCAATAGCAATCAAGATGGGTCCGATGATATCGATGGCAACGACCCAGGGATACCAGCTTTTCTTCGTCATGATGCGTCCAAGTTCACCAATAAAAATTGGAACGATAGCAGATGAGAAATGAAAGTGAACTGAGCTTAATGCGTGCGTTGCAGGATTAGCTTGGAAGAGGTTCAAATGATATTGATATAAGGTAAACCAAATGCCCCCGATAAAAAAATAAACGAGCCCCGCACCAATCGCTAATTCCGCTGCTTTTCCTTTAGAGATCATAATAGTGGTCAAGCCATAGATGCCAAGCAGCAGTGTGAACAGTAGCCACCCAAGGGACAGAATCCCTGGGATTGTCGTACTTTCTAACCCCCACATCTTACTACTCATTACCGAGGCTAGGGTAAGAAGCGCAGCGGGAAACTGGAGCCATTTCATAGCAGCATAAACCATTCGTTGATGTTTATTCTTTTCGTCATGGTTCATAAGTAAAATCACAAGAGGTACAATGACGAAAGCCGCAAACAGTAGAAACTTTTCAACAAGTTCGAATTGAAAGTAATCAAGATAAAATATCAGAATGGTTATGATTCCACCGGGGAACGCTGGTGCTAATAATGATTTCATTAGTTGCTTCAAGGAACGATTCATGGGGTTTCCTTTCTAACTACGTTTATCGTAGTAACTGCCTGCATCCAGTTGTGAGGTGTTCTTTAGTATGGATCGGCAATTCTTCTTTTAGTAGTCTAACACATTAATTTGTCAATATATGAAAATAAGCTTATCTTACTGCGGTTGATGGAGTCATGGAAAATAGCCCTAAGAGACGCTGGAGTGATGTCCGCGTCTCTTTTTTCTGCGTTCTGATGTTTATTTATCGAATATATTAAAAAATAAAGGTAAATTTCCGATAATAAATATGCGGTTATATGCCATAAATCGACATTTATCAACATTATCCTAGAAAAGGTGATTTAATATATGTTTTCACCGTTCCAAAAGAAGAAGAGTAGACTTGAGCAGCAGCAATCGAGAGAGGACCTTGACATGAGGAGGGACTTGGACGAGCCACAAGAGGAAGTGTCGCTAAATTTGACTCCTTCCGAGGTGAAGGAAGAGCCCTCAAGTTCTGTTTTAATCAATAAGGGTCTTATGGATAAGAGCTCGCTTGATCTGGTATTCGCCGTAGAGCAGATGATTAAGGACAAGCAGCATGTCGAAATGAGTCATAATGATTTGCAGGATCGATTAAACCATTCGAACGGACAAAACGATCGTTTGAACAGAGACCTAAAGAACTTGGGCAAGGTCATTGAGGAACGCGAGAAGAGCATTTTGGAGCTGGAGCGAAAGCTGGCCGATAAGAATCTGAAGGTCGATCAAATAATGGAAGACTTTCGGGAGCTTCAATCCACTATGTCTGGTCAAAATGAGGAGCTTAAAGGTGTAATTGAGCTTGAACGCCAGAATTATGCCGGCCTGCTTCAGAAGCACAATGAGATGATTACCGATAAGAATAAGAGAATCAGCGAGCTTGAGGAGAAGAATGTAAGATATGAATCCGAGCTCACTCAAATGAAACAGAAATTCGATGCTCTTCGCCAGGAGAAAACGCATTTGCTTAATGTTGTAAATGACTTTACTAACAGATTGACATCTCCGTTTGCATCGAACGCAGGAACAACCGAGGAATCTCCAATCGATTAAAGTCATTGCTGATCGGAAGAGAGGACGAATGGTATGGAGACATACATTACGCAGGTAATGGAGCTGTTATCGCTTGGGAAGACCTCGGATGGTGTAAATCAAATCACGGTCGCAGTGTCCCAAGAGGATAGGCAAGCTATATACGAAATTAATATTGACGAGTTTACATATATTGGGCTTGAAATGTTGAAGCCACTAAATGGAGACAGGATCAGACTCTCTCCCTATTCCAAGTGGGATCCATACCGAAATACCTTTTATAGTTCCATAATTAGAACTACAGAAGTTTCCCGGGATGTGCAGTATTTTGCATGCAGCGAAGCATACATAAATGAAATTAAGCGGATCAGGAACCTTCCGCCCGTTCCAGTGGAAGACAGAGTAGCGGAACCCGCTCAGCAACGGACACAACTCCTGCGGCAATTGTCTGCACACATGCCCAAAATTTTGATTCTGTCCCTGGTAACTATCGGCTTTCTGATTGTTCTATCTATCACTTCGAAGGGGAATGACGATTCTGCAAATACGTTTAGCGGATCAGTCGGGGTGGCGATGGCTGGGGAAAAAGACGATGATTTTGAAGCGCCGATGGTGCTTACAGCTATAAGTGAACCATACAAAACGGAAACTTCAGTTACGGCTGCCAGAACAAATCCTATCGTCCTATCATACGTATCCGATCAGCCTGACAGTAATCACGAATCCTTTGAAGTCATCGACATTGATAAAGAGGAGTCTTTCTTTGGTTTACCGAAGGAATATGTGGCTTTAACCTTTGATGATGGACCTTCCACACTCACGAAGCAGTTTGTGGACATTCTGACAGAACAGAAGGTAGCGGCGACATTCCTGTTCGTGGGGCAGAAGGTGGGACCCAATCAAGATGCTGTTATCTATGCGAGTGAACATGGAATGGCGATTGGGAATCATTCCTGGGATCACAGTTTGCTTCCAAAGGACACCCCACAGGATCAGAGCGAGAGCTTGTCGAAGACAAACAGCGTTCTGGAATCATTGACGCATAAAACGGTTACTTTGTTCCGTCCACCATACGGTGCAGTTAACAACAAACTTGTCTCCGAGGTTAAGAAGTTGAATATGAAGACCCTTCTCTGGAATCGAGATCCAGAGGACTGGAATGCGAAGAAGCCAGAGGATATTATTCGATACTTTCATCAGGTCGAAGCTGCTGGCGGAGTATATGTGCTGCATGAGAACAAAAACACATTAGAAGCACTTCCGGCTATTCTTAAACACTTAAAAGAAAAAAATTTAAAATTCGTCATCTTCAAATAAAATAGACCTCAGAACAGATTGAAACCCCAAGAACTAACTTTGGTTAAAATCCAGATACAGGTATGTCCTTTCTCTATCAATCTTTAAATTTTTTACATCCATTTAATATATTCTACGACTTTTATGAATTGAACTATGGTAAAATATTTCAGGATCTATAATTGGAGAGGGGTTTTGTTAATTCATGTATTGGAAAAAAGTTCTGGGCCAAAGCACAATTCGTGTGGCAACTGCTGCACTATTACTCACCCAACTATTGGGCGCAGCGGGTTCTGTCTCTGCCGCAGGCAAAGATGTAGAAGTACACTTGATTGGTATCAATGACTTCCATGGTCAGTTAGATACCACATCGATCGTTAGTGATAAAAAGGCAGGAACGGCTCCAATTCTAGCAACCTACTTAAAAGAAGCTCAAGCAAAATATGAACATTCCCTACTCTTCCATAATGGAGACTCTGTGGGTGCATCTGCTCCAGTCTCATCTCTCGATCGTGACGAGCCTACCATGGAATGGATGAATATGATGGGCTTTGATGTAGGTTCTCTAGGCAATCATGAATTCGACCAAGGTATCGCTGCCTTGAAGGCACAAATCTTTGGTGGCCTTGATCCAAAAGAAGGCAAAGTAACTCATGCTGGTGCAAAATTTGATTACGTCAATGCAAACGTCATTGAAACTGCCACTGGCAAAACATTGATTAAGCCGTATGTTATTAAAGAAGTAGGCGGAGTCAAAATCGGATTCATCGGATTAGTGACGAAATCCACACCTGCCAAAGTATCCCCATCTGGGACAGCTGGTGTGCGTTTCTTAAGCGCAGAAGAAGAAGTTGAAGCCGTTAATAAATATGCAAAAGAATTGCAAGATCAAGGTGTAGAAACGATCATCGTTTTGGCACATGATCCAGCAACAACCAAAGAAGGCGTAACCACTGGAGAAGCGGCTGATTTAGCAAAAGCTTTGCCAGCAGATTCCCCTGTTGACGTTATCGTCGCAGGTGACAATCATGCCTTGGCTAACGGTGAAGTGAATGGAAAATTGATCGTTCAAGCGTTCTCTTATGGTACGGCATTTGAAGATATTAAATTGATGATTGACCCTGCTACTGGGGATGTAACGGAGAAATCAGCTACCGTTACAACGACTTTCCAAGAGGGTGTAAAAGAAGACCCTGAAACGTTGGCTATTATTAAAAAATCATTAGACAAGCATCCTGAGTTGACTAAGCCAGTTGGTACAACGGATGGTTCTGTTACCCGCACAGATGCTTATAATAACGAAGCTGCTCTGGGCAACCTCATTGCAGATTCAATGCGTGAAGCAGACTTTGGGGATAAGGCAAGTGCTGCTGACTTTGCATTTATGAATCCAGGTGGTATTCGTGCGGATTTGCCAAAAGGCGATGTGACCTTTGCTGATCTTGCTAAAATCCAACCTTTTGGCAATACTCTAGTGAAACTGGAGTTGACTGGCGAACAAATTAAAACGTTGTTGCAGCAACAATGGGGTACCAACGCTGACGGTACACCAAACACAAAAACTCTACAGATCTCTGGTTTGAAATATACTGCAGACTTCAACAAGCCAGTTGCAGAACGTGTTACTAGCCTTAGTCTGGAAGATGGCACACCTATTGATCCTGCAAAAACATATACAGCTGTAGTTAACAACTTTATGGCTGCAGGTGGAGATAACTATAAAGTGCTAGTAGATGCTAAATCATCCTTGGCTGGCCCTATCGATCTGGATGTATTCTACCAGTACATTGTAGATACGTATAAAGGCGCTGACATTGTGGCTAAAATCGAAGGACGTATCACGAATCTAGCTGCATCTACAGAGGAAACCGAAACACCTGCAACAACAGAATTCATTTCCCGTGCTGAATTTGTAAGTGCTCTTGTAGACCTGTTGAAACTGAACGAAGTAGCTACAGCACCTGCATTCAAGGATGTTGCTGCTAACGCTTCATATGCAGATGCAATCGCTGAAGCGACTCATGCTGGATTCATTCAAGGTTACGGTGGTAACTTCAACCCTGATCGTGATATCACTCGTGAAGAAGCAGCTACCATTCTTGCTAAATTGCTGAAAGATCAAGCATCTGATAAAAATGCGGCTACGATCATTGCAGGTTTTGAAGATGGCAAAACCGTTTCTACCTATGCGGTGAAATCTATGGCAAAACTGATTGACAAAGGTATTCTTAGTGCAGCAGAGAAAAACCTGCTTCAACCTAAACAAGGTCTTTCTACTAACGATGCAAAAGCTTTAATTCAAAAAGCTGTTGCAGCAAAAGCTTCATAATTTAAAAAGAATCTATCATTCTCGAACCACCTGTGTAACAACGCGGGTGGTTCTTTTTTTTGTTTTGAGATACATCACGATGAGATGCCCTGTCCTTGCAACCACCGGACAAACGCACTTTTTGTTCCTTGTCCACATTTATACCTTACCAAAACATTTGAAGTGCATTTAATAAAACTATCAATAATAAGGAGGTTTTGATAATGGGAAATAGAAGACCTGGAGGACCAAGAGGTGGTTATGACCCTGTTCAGATCTATAACTCTACTTCGTTTAATGCGTCTGGAAAAGTTGAATATGCATCCATCTTTTGTAGTGACGACAACTATAGTGTTCTGCGTGACGAGACTTGGAGAGCTTCCAGTCGTGGGGCTTGTTTGTTGACTAGAATCACCGCAACGGTTAGAACGCCAAGTGGGAATATTGAAGCCGAGCCGTATACTTCTTCCGGTACTTCTTACAGCCAGTTTGCCATTATACAGGTAGGGGTAAATAAGTTCCAAGTGACACGTGTTACTAGTGCCACGAGACGCCGCAAGTAATAACTGAAGCGATCATCATAAGCATCAAACTTAACCTAAAAAGACGACTGGCCGTAGAAAAAGGCCGGTCGTCTCTTTTTTTGCTTTAATGTTTCTTGTACCATAATATTTTGCGATGCATTGAGGAATCTTTCAAAAGCTGGAAAGGCCGTAGGTCCGGTTTATAATTACCTTCAATAATCCAAATTCGAAGTTTCCTGTCGATACCTATATCGAACCCGACTTGTCTAAGCTTAGGGTAACGCTCTCCCAGTCGTTTGGCAGCTGATAGTGCAATGTGTTCCGCTTTGACAAGCAAGCTGCGATCTTCGATTCGAGCTAATTTGAGAGCCTCCAGCACTGGAATGGTGCGGCTAGTCACATTCGTGACCAGATACCCCTGCGCCGCAACTTTAGCGTAGGAGCCGGTAACGTTCCAAGTGGCTGAAGAGCCTTTTTTGCGCTGAACAATGATTCGAATGTCGAACGGTTTGTGCCCAATTTGGGCAAGATACAGACGTTTTTGGACAATGTATCCATGACTTTTATTTCTTTTGTGGAGCCATTGAAGTACCTTGTTGGTGTCTCTCATGATGACCACATTATTTTCATTTTGAATACGATAGGTTCTTACACCGTTCCGTTTGATAAAAATAATATCTCTTCCATAACTTCCGTTACGAGGTTTCAGTACGATGCTTTGATATTGAAGCAGCACTTTCGTTAAAGTGTCCTTTTTAAGTAGCTGTGTTTCAGGTAACCGTCCGGCGAGAGAGGACGCATTGCGGAGAATGCGATACTGCAGCCATTTATCTCTTTTGATTAACATTGGAATCACAGCCTTTTTCCAGACTTCTACGGTAATTCTAATTCAAATTAGGGATCAGCATAAGCGGCCATTCGTCTATATTTTATGAGAAAAGCTAGAACGCAAAAAAGCTACTGACATTACGTTGTCAGTAGCCCTTTTGTATATTAAGAACATGCGAATAGCGCAGTGCTTTGGAGAAGGGGCGACCTTTCTCATCATATGATTATAGAGGTGGAATTTATTTATGAGCAATGTCAAATGGGAAGTGGATCCGGACCACAGCTCTGTTGAGTTTTCGGTGACGCATTTAATGATTAATAAAATCAAAGGTGTATTCGAGCAGTTCGAAGCGGTTATAAGTTTTGACCCCAAGGATGTAGCAACTATGGGGATTCAGGCTTCCATCGACACAAATAGTATCACAACTCGCCAGCGGCAACGCGATGAACATCTTAAGAGCGAAGAATTCTTTCATACTGCCAAGTATCCAGCGATTACGTTTCAAAGCACCAACTGCGTTCTTGCTGGCGAGCGGCAATATGAACTTGCAGGCAATCTAACGCTGCATGGAGTATCAAAACCTATCACTTTTCATACCGTTTTTGAAGGGTTTAATAAAGACCCTCGAGGCAGGGAACGTGTGGGGTTTCATTCGACTGCCAGTATCGATCGTAATGAATTTGGCTTGAGCTTTAATTCGCCTCTGGAAACGGGTGGAATTGTCGTTGGAAATGAAGTGAACATCGAGCTTTATATCGAAGCAATTCGAATAGAATAGCATTGTTACATGATATCTGAACATGCACTCGCCATAATTATGGCGAGTTTTTCGTTGTGTATACCACAGTCCTATTTCTAGTATTTTTTGGCTATACATTAATGCGAATATGTATACAACTTTTTTACCAAAATATATACAAGTTGTTCGTTTACTGTATACTCTTTCGATGTTATACTCACAGTATTCAAAAAGAATTTGTGAAAATATGTCGAATTGAGGCTTAACTAGGATGATTATAGATAAAAGTGAAGACGGCAAAACGATCATCCTTATTCCATCGCTTGAGCCAGATGAGAGACTTCTAGCCTATGTACGGCAATTGCGAGAATATGGCTTGACCCATATTGTCATTGTGGACGACGGATCTGGTGAGGCGTATCAATCGATTTTCGAAGAGCTGAGTGAGAACGGGTGTGTCTTGCTTCGGCATGCGGAAAATCTGGGAAAGGGTGCTGCACTTAAGACCGGATTTAAGTATATCGGACAGCAGTTCGGTGCGTCTTCGTTCGTCGTCACTGCGGACTCAGATGGGCAGCACGCAGCAGAGGATGTATACAGACTTGCCAAAGAAGCCAGACAGCACCCTGATGCATTGGTTCTCGGGGTAAGGAACTTCAGTGAGGGAGGCATACCGCCGAAATCTTTGCTGGGCAATCGAATGACGTCCTTTATTTTTGCTATGCTCTACGGCAAGAAACTTTCAGATACCCAAACAGGGCTTCGAGCCTTTGGCCCCGGGCTGCTTGCTTTCATGCAAGATGTTCGTGGCACTCGTTTTGAATATGAGCTGCAGATGCTCATCTCGTGCATTCAGTCCGGTATACCGATTCATACCATGCCAATTCAAGTCATCTATGAGAATGGAAATGCAGGCACACACTTTAAAGCGGTTCAGGACAGCGCTCGGGTAATGGGTGTGCTGTTCTCCAACTTCCTGCGGTTTATTTCCTCTTCCGTTGCGAGTTCTGTCGTCGATTTGGGAATTGCATGGTTTTTGATCGACTTTTTGCGGCCTATATTGGGTCAGCAGGATTATCTAAGAATTCTGCTCGCAACCGTGATTGCGAGAATTATCTCTATTGTCGTCAACTATGTACTGAATAGGCACTTTGTATTCCGCAAAGAGGATAGTCAGGGCAGTCTATGGCGTTATTTGACGTTGTGCGGTTTCGTGATTGTGCTTTCCAGTACGGGGGTATATTTGTTCCATACGATTTTCTTCGTGGATGAGAAAATCGCGAAATTTGTCTGTGATGCCTTGCTGTTCCTGCTCAGTTTTCAATTGCAGCGAAGATGGGTATTTGCAGCAAGGAGGAAGCAGCTGTAGTGCAAAACGAAAAAAGACAACATATTTTCTTTGTCATCACCATGATCCTGATGTCGATTTATTTGCTATGGCGGATGTTCTTTACACTGCCATGGGGAGAAGGCGTTCTGAACGTCATCTTCGGCATGCTCTTAATTGTGGCTGAAACGGTAACCGTACTGACCACCTTTGAATTGTTTTTTCAAAAGATGCAAAAGGAACGTACCCAGCTCGACTTTCCCATCGTCCCTCCCGATTTTTATCCTCATGTGGATGTGTTCATTGCCACCCATAACGAGCCGGTTGATCTTTTGTATAAAACCGTCAATGCTTGTACGTTCATGGATTACCCTGACAAGCAGAAGGTTCACATCTATCTGTGTGATGATGGAGCACGACCTGAGGTGGAGGAGCTTGCGAAGCAGTTTGGCGTAGGATATCTGGGTTTTCCCGGCAACAAGCATGCCAAATCAGGTAACCTGAATAATGCCCTGAGCAAAACCTCTTCTCCACTCATTGCAACCTTTGATGCAGATATGATCCCGCAACACACCTTTTTGATGAAAACCGTCCCGTATTTCCTGCTCTCCACGTTTATAGAAGAGAACGGGAGATGGCGGCTTCGCCGTGAGGATGAAATAGATAAAAAGTTCAAGCTGGGGCTGGTACAGACCCCTCAAAGCTTCTATAATCCGGATCTGTTCCAGTTTAACTTGTATGCAGAGCAAGGAATTCCGAATGAACAGGATTTCTTCTCCAGAGAAGTGAACATTCTGCGTAATGCCTCGAATGCGGTAGCCTATACCGGAAGTAATACGATCATTTCCCGGCAAGGCATGGAAGACATCGGCGGTTTTCCGCTGAACACAATCACCGAGGACTTTGAGACAAGCATCCGCCTACAGCAGGAAGGCTATATTACCTATGCGACTCAAGAGGTTCAAGCTGCCGGGCAGACGACAACAACAGTCCCGAGCATGATTAAGCAGAGAATACGCTGGGCAAGGGGAATTATTCAGAGCCTGCAGAATACACGTGCTCCTATATCCGAGAAGCTTCCTTTCTGGACGAGGGTAACCTATTTAAGCAGTTTCTTATACTGGTGGTCCTTCTTTAACCGTTTGATTTTCATTCTGGCTCCTATTTTATTTGCATTGTTTGATTTCAAGATTGTAAACACAACCTTCTGGCAAATCTTAATATTCTGGCTTCCGTCCTATTTCTTCTACAGTGTATCGATGCGTTATCTGTCGAGCAATATTCGGAATCAGCGCTGGAGTCAGGTTATTGATACGATATTTATGCCTTATCTGATATGGCCGGTTCTCCTTGAAACGCTGGGCATCCGCGAGAAAAAATTCAAGGTTACGAATAAAAGCAGAGCGAACGGTCGGAAATGGATGTCTGCTTTGTTATATGCACTTCCGCATATCTTCCTGCTTTTGCTTTCGATTGCGGCTGTGATTCGGTACGTTAACGGTAAATATGGCATCGCGCTGTTCTTCAGCAGTATCATTATTTTCTGGCTCATTCATAATATGATTGCGCTGTGTTATGCCCTGTTCTTCATGATCGGGCGTCGTGCGTATCGGGAGACAGAGCGGATTCGGGCGCAGGAGGATGTCATGATCCACGACCAGGACACGAATCTGCGCTATCAGGCCAAGACAGTAGATGTATCTGAACAAGGTATTGCCTTTTATGTGCCGTATCCCATTTATCTACCTGAACAGAAGACGATCTCTCTGGTCGTAAAATCCGAGCGGTATGAGGCCAATCTTCAAGCGGTCATTGTTTATGTGAAACAGGATGGAGAAGGCTGGCGTTATTCCGCTACGGTTCAGCCGATGGATGAGACGGATAACCGTCAATACATGCAAATCATCTACGATCGTAAACACTCATTGCCAGAGCAGATGAACCTGTGGGATACGGCTTACGACGATATGCTTCGCAATGTAAAAAAACGTATTGTTCAACCTAGATCGGATCAACGAAAAATGCCGAGGCTTTCCCTTCAGCTTCCAGTTCATTTCACCAATCATGCTGGATGTACGCTGCGCAGCTTCAATTATCGTTTCTTTTCCGCCACGGGTCTTCATGGTGATATTACGGCAGGAGAGATCGTTACTTTTTATACGAAGAGTAATATTGAAGTCATCTTGCAGCATACAGGGAAAACAACAGCCAATCGTCGCGAAGTGCTTCTCTCGGTGGAGAATATTGATGATATCGTGGAGCGCGGTTTGATTGATCAATTGCTGAGTGATTTGACCCATCCACATGCCGAGCGTTTCACCAGAGAGGGTTAGGAGAGATAGATATGCTGTATTTGCTTCAATTTGTGATGGGAGTTTTATTGATATTCTCCTTTATGGGTTACATGCAGTTTGTTCGAAAGGCACTATCGATACGTTGGGAGTTCATCCCTGTATTTGTGTTTTCCTCCATAGCATGTATTGTCTTTCTTAGCGGTTTGGCAGGGCAACTCTACATTGGCAGCCTTGTCCTTCTTTTCGTCGGATTACTATTGTACGGAGGTATGGTGTTTCTCGGAATGCGCCGAGGAGCATCCTTTCGCATTTCTTTTTCCTTATTCCAGTTTTCATTCCTGGCAGGGACGTTCATTTTCTTGCTGGTACTCTTCCAAAATCAACTAACGCACTACGATAATTTTTCCCACTGGGCGATTGTCTTGAAGCAGATGCTCAGCACAGATACTTTTCCGACACCGGATTCGAACCTAATTGATTTTAAAAATTATCCGCTAGGGACCTCATCATTTATTTATTACGTCTGTCGCTTCATGGGACATTCCCAGTCCGTGATGCTCCTGGCACAAGGTCTGCTCATCTTTTCCTGTTTTTACGCCATGTTTGGTATCGTATCCGAGAAGAAACGTTTTCTGCTGTATGCATTTCTTGGACTCGGGTTATCTACACTCTCTTTCTTCAACCTAACGATTCGGATTACCAACCTGCTTGTGGATTTCTTGCTTCCTATCTATGCGCTCGCCATCCTGACGGTCATATACCAATATCGTCATGATATCAAGCGAGCATGTATCATCATGCTCCCACTTGCAGGTGTGCTGACAGTCATTAAAAGCACAGGCATTATTTTCGCAGCCATCAGCCTGATCTTCCTGGTGTATACATGGCTAAAGCACAAACAAAAGTTCAGTTGGAAAAGTGCGCTGGCTGTTATTGGCACCATCTGCGGTTCACTGATTCCATACTTCAGCTGGAGCTGGCGGATGGCAACGGTGTTTCAGGGCGTCGATAACAAATTCGATGTGGCCACTTCCGGGATTCAATCCGGCAAAACGGCGGAGCAGATGCATGAGATTCTGTGGCTGTTCTTAAAATCGAGTACGGATATTACGACACGGCCGGTCATCGGTATTGTCATTTTCGAGATTGTAGCGATTGCGGCTTCGATATTTGCCTATGTGGTGCTCAAGAAGAAGTGGAATTTGTGGAAAGCACTGATTGCACTGGATGTTGTATTGCTGCTGTATTATGCAGGCATTCTGGCGCTGTATCTCTTCTCCATGCCGATGGATGAGGCGATCGTACTGGCAGGTTTTGAGCGTTATGCCTCGAGTATTGTAGTGCTGTTCGCCGGCGGGCTGGTGCTGTGTGCTGCAATCGACCTGGAGCGTTCATTCCACTATCGGATTGGTGAAGTGCCTAATTATCAAGCCTTTAAGACGGTCGAGACGAAGGGGCACTATCAAAAAGGAATCATCGGCTGTATGGCGATTGCGGCGACCATCCTTTTATCGGAATACAACGGGATTGTCTCGATTGCCAAAACCTACGATACAACGCTCCCTTACAAAATCCATGCGGTTACCGGCGATCGCTGGTATAAAGATGGGCAGGAGGACAACAACAGATATCTGTTCTACGCCTCGGATAGAGACCAGCAGGTCACGAATTATTACATGCAGTATGTCGGGAAGTATTTCTTGTATGCTCCACATGTGGACGGGATCGTGTTGTTCTATGAGGATAATATGGACAATCTCCTGAGTGGCTACGATTATCTGGTCGTCGTGGAGACGGATCGTAACGCAAAGTGGTTGCTGAAAAAGCACTATGGCATTGACATGCAGGAGGGGATCTACAAGATTACCCGTTCCGGAGAACAGATCATTCTTACGCTGACTTGAGATCTATAGAGTGGATTCTGATTCGGTCAAAATTCTTGGTATAATGTAAATAGCCTGGAAATGAAGGGACTGAACTATGCGCAGATATCAATATCTTAAACCTAACTATTAAATCCTAATGGAGGTAAAAGTATTGATTACAGAGTTACACACAGAACGTTTACAATTGAGAAAAATGAAGGTGTCGGATTCTTCGAGCTTGTTCACCGTTTGGTCTGATCCCGAGGTTACTAAATTTATGAATGTTAGTTGTTTTACTGACGTAGAGCAAGCGAAAGAAATGATCAAACTTCTGGATGATCTCTCTCAAGATCGTAAGGCTATCCGTTTCTCCATAATTAAAAAAGAGTCCAACGAAATTATAGGTTCTTGCGGTTATAATTCTTTGGATTATGACAACTTAAAAGCAGAAATTGGATATGATATTGCTAAATCATCGTGGGGAAGAGGATATGCTTTAGAGGCGGTCTCTACTTTGGTAGATCATGCATTCTCATCTTTAAAACTGAACCGAGTCGAAGCAAAGGTTGATCCCGAAAATGTGAATTCGATAAAGCTCTTACAAAAGCTCCGTTTCACATTAGAAGGAACATTTAACGATCTCCATATGTATTCAAGGTTAGTAGATACATGAGTTTTATATAAAATTTAAAGAGGCCGTTCCGTAGCTGGAATGGCCTCTTTGTTAATATACAGAGAAACGGGTGAGTCACACGGTGTCTCATAGGCGAGTTATTCAATGAAGTTTTTCGTTGCGTTATACATATTTTCTGCGTATTCATCGACTTCATCTCGGGACATACGTAAGCGAGCAACAGAAGTACCATATCCAATTTCCTTATGACCCTCCTGTAATCCTTCGAAAATTCCATCTGCAAAAACATCCAATGGTTCTCCATGCGTATGCAATCCTGCTCCACCCAGATCTGTACTTACTGCCGGAGGAGCAACTTCAATGACCTCTACAGATGTATCCGAAAGCTGGTGTCTCAGGCTGATTGTAAAGGAGTGAAGTACCGCTTTGGTTGCAAGATAAGGAGCGAACAGCATGGATAGATGAAAAGGAGCGTAATTAAATTTCTCTTTAGGATAGGGATATACCTCACGGGTAAAGGAAAATCGGACTCAGTTATAGCTTATAACTATAACCTGCTATAGCCCATTCATAGAACATTAAATCCGATCGGATATGTTATATTTAATCTTATAATTAATTTACGGGGAGATTAAACGATGAGCATTCAAACAGAACCTAAACAGCGGACCGTCACTCCATTTCGATATGATATTGTAGGCAGTTTCTTGCGCCCAAGCACGTTGAAAGAGGCGAGAGCGAAATACCAAAACGGTGAAATTACTTCTTGGCAACTAGAGGAAGTAGAAAACGCTGAAATTGTGAAGCTCGTGCAAAAACAAAAAGAAGTTGGCCTTCAAGCTGTAACGGACGGGGAATTCCGTCGCTCTTGGTGGCATCTGGACTTCTTCTGGGGACTTGACGGTGTTGACCGGACCATCATTGATCAAGGCTATGAGTTTAACGGTGCGAAATCCAGACCCGAAACAGCACGTCTGACGGGCAAAGTAAGTTTCAGTAGCCATCCGTTTGTTTCACATTATGCATTCTTAAAAAGCGTTGCTGGCGATGACGTCGTTGCGCGTTAATCCATTCCTGCTGCAGCACAGTTCCTGTTTGAATTGGACCGGGCAGAAAATAAAGAAAGTACGCAAGCCATTTACCCGAACCGTGAAGAGTTGCTTACGGATATTGCTAAAGCTTACAAAGAGGCAATTCTAGCTTTGTATGAAGCGGGCTGCCGCAGCATTCAAATTGACGATTGCACGTGGGGAGCACTCTGCGACCAGCAGTTCATGGCATTCATGGAGCAGATTGGCGTAAATGTGGCCGATTATGCGAACGAGCTTGCGAAGTTGAACGAGGAAGTTGTATCCGGTTTGCCGGAGGACCTCGTCGTAACGACACATGTATGCCGTGGGAATTACGTTTCGACATATGCAGGTGTTGGTGGAGGTTATGAGCCGATCGCGCAAACGCTCCTGAACATTGATAACTACTCCGGTTACTATCTGGAGTTTGATACCGAACGGGCAGGCGATTTCAAACCACTTCGTTTCCTGAAGGACAACCAACAGGTCGTGCTTGGGCTGTTCTCTTCCAAATTTGGTGAGCTTGAAAACAAGGAAGATATTCTGAAGCGTATCGAAGAAGCGAAGCAATATGTGGATCTGGACCGGATTTGCCTGAGCCCGCAATGCGGATTCGCTTCCACGGAAGAAGGAAACCATCTGACAGAAGAGCAGCAATGGCAGAAGCTTGCGTTTATTAAAGAAATTGCTGAAGAGCTCTGGAAATAGTCCATAAGCTGAAAGCATATTTTCAACCGAAATTAGTCGTACGGACATTGATCCGTACGGCTAATTTGCATTTTGAGCCGTGCCCTAGTATGACCATTAATGGGTTTATGTTGTTGGGACTCGTTTATTTCAAATTTTCATATTATATAGGTAGTTAAATGAGATACAATGCTATTATAGATAAGGGCATCCAGTTGGATGCCTTTAAATATAGGAATGAAAAGGACTACATACATACCGAAGGTGTCGACATTAATTTAAAGTGGTGAGTGGATGAAAGAATTGTACAGTCAGGTGAACCGAAAAACATATTATATTTCGATGTTAACTCTCATTGCTCTTATGTTATCTGGATTAATCCTATCGACGACAGAATTAAGCGGAATTACAGTGGGCTATGTTATCCATTTTTTTTGTGTGGCCATTCTAGCGGTTTGTTTGTTGATCTACCCCAAGCATGAAACCTATGTTTTCAGAAAGATCATCATCCTGTTTGGCTTTGCTTATTTCTATACCATGTTCTTCTTATATCCAGAGACCTGGACTACGTACATTCTCATTTGTTTGATTCCCTTACTTGCCATTTTGTTTTTTGATTTAAAATTGTTTTATTTCTCCATCATTCTGAATGGAGTTTTAATTGTGATCACGTTTGGCTATATCATCCTGATTGATCAAGGTAAAATATATTCGTATGTACATCATGACATCGTGGGGAACCTCATTAATATTATAGCGAGTCAGGTATTATTATTTCTCATTTTCCATTTGTCCTTTAGTCGTATGAAAAAGCAGCAGCTCTATCATGAACAATTACAACAATCGGAGCGTTTAAAGATGATAGCCCATTTGACGGCAGCTGTGGCGCATGAGATTAGAAATCCAGTCACCGTTGTTCGAGGTTTTTTGCAGTTATACAGAGAAGATCCTGCATTTGATGATTCAGTCAAAAAGAAGTTTAATTTAATGATTGATGAGTTAAATACCGTTGAACAGATTACTTCTCAGTTTCTAACCCTTTCCAAGCCCAATAGAGATCAGCAACCAGAAAAAGTGGATGTGAACGATGCTCTTCAGAGCGTGACAGGTCTGGTTCGTTCCTATGCGATGTTATCTGATAATCAGCTGAATATCGAGGCAGAGGAGAATTGCTTCATTTTTATTAATCCAATCGAGTTTAAGCAGCTGATGATGAATCTAATTAAAAACGCTTTGGAAGCCTCGACTATGGGGAAACCCGTCACTGTGATTGCCAAGAGGAATCATCATTATATCGAGATCAAAATCATTGATGAAGGAAGTGGAATGTCAGAGGATGAGGTGAAGTCACTCGGGACTCCGTTTTACTCATTAAAAAGTAATGGAACCGGATTAGGATTAATGATCTGTTTTAATATTGTAGAAAAATATGACGGGGAAATTAATTATGAAAGTACGAAAGGTGTTGGAACAACCGTTACGGTACGTTTCTTGGCTACGGATGGGAAGTAAAGGATACATGAAGGGTCTTATGTTAAAAGCTTACGATAAATGAAGGGCAAGTTAGCGTCAGTCGTGACAACGGCGCTAACTTGCCCTTTTAAGGTTAGAGATTTGTTGGGTTTAAATCCTGTTAGGAAGTTACCTCATGATTCACATGATATCGCCCTTTTGGTACAACCATCGGAGATCCCGAAATCGGGTCATCAATTACCGTGCAGTCCAGGCCGAAGATGTCTTTGACCCGTGTGCTTGTAATGACCTCTGAGGGTACTCCTTCAGCGACCAGCTTACCTGTATGAAGTGCGAAGATATGATCTGCATAACGTGCGGACAAGTTGATGTCATGAAGCACCATGACGATCGTTGTTCCGTGTTTCCGATTAAGCTCCGTGAGCAGGTCAAGAATCTCGACTTGATAGGTGATATCCAAAAAGGTTGTTGGCTCATCGAGAAACAGGATGTCCGTTTGTTGCGCTAATGCCATGGCTATCCAGACACGTTGTCGTTGGCCGCCTGAGAGCTCATCAATATTATGATTGGCAAACTCGGTGATATTCATGATGGTCATTGCTTCGGCAACGGCCTCGTAATCCTTTTTGGTCCAGCCACTGAACAAGGATTGGTGAGGAAACCGTCCTCTGCCGACCAGATCTGCTACAGAGATCCCTTCCGGGACAATGGGAGACTGGGGTAGCAGCCCCACCACACGAGCTAACTGCTTGGGTGGGATTTTGGATAGGGGCTTACCGTCTAAAGTGACCTTGCCGGATATGGGCTTGATGAGCCTGGCCATCGTTTTAAGAAGCGTGGACTTACCGCATCCGTTGGATCCGATAATAACGCTTATCTTATGACTGGGTATAACGAGGTCCACACCATGTATAATCGTTTTGTTCTCATAGCCTGCGACGAGTTGTTCGGCTTGAAAAACATGTGTTGCTTTCATTATAGTTCCCCCTTTCGATTCATTCGGATTAACAGGAAGATCAGATAAGGCGCTCCGAGTAATCCGGTAATGATGCCTACGGGGAATCTGTACTCAAAAGCAAATTGTCCGATAAGATCGGATGCCAGGACAAGGTTGACGCCAACAAGACCTGCCGGAATAATATTGGAGGAGCCCACACCGACGAGTCTTTTGGCAATAGGGCCCGAAAGGAATGAGACAAAAGCGATCGGGCCTGTGGTAGCCGTAGCAATCGCAACCATACAGACAGAGCTTACAATAAGTGCAATTCTGGTCTTGTCCGTGTCTACACCCAGAGAAAATGCCGATTGTTCTCCAAGCTCCAATATGCTGAGATGTTTGCCCAGCAAGATGATGATCGGCGAACAGATGATGACGGTGATCACAAGAGGCGGAAGCTCGTGCATCTGTGAACCGTTAAGACTACCTGTGAGCCATCTGAGCGCTGAGGGAACATCCTTCTCAGAACTAACCAGAAGAAGATAGGAGATGACAGCATCAAGCATCGCTTGTATGCCGATACCGATCAGGATCAATCGTCCGATGGAAAATACTTTTCCTCTTGATAGTACATAAATGAACAGAACGGTGACCAGGCCTGCAATTACCGCAGCGAAGGACACGACGGTTCCACTTGCATGAAGAATGACGATGCAAAAAACAGCAGCAGCACTTGAACCAGACGTGATCCCGATGACATTGGGGTTTGCAAGGGGATTCCGCAACATGGTCTGGAACGTGTAACCTGCAATACCGAACGCAAATCCGGCAAAAAGGCCGGTCAGCATTCTGGGTAGACGTATGGTACTCACGGCAAAAGAGACACCCTTGATTTTTTCACCGGAAAGGGCTTGAATGACGTCCTTCACCGGATATATCGTGTTTCCTAATAAAAGCATGGCGCAGCATAGAATGCATGCCAGTACGGCAAGGAGACTAGTGACAAGGATCCATCGGCGGCGTCTTTGACGTCTTCCCGCCATAATAAATTCAATAGAATGGTTGGTCATAATGAACGCACTTTCGATCGCATAGCTAGAATAATGAGTATGGGAGCACCTATAAATGCAGTCACTACGCCGACTTCAAGCTCGCCAGGGTTACTAATGAGTCTGCCCCCTACATCGGAGATCGTCAGAATGATCGCACCAGCAATGGCTGACATGGGTATGACGAAGCGTAAATCAGGCCCAATAATAAGGCGTATGACGTGAGTGGATAACAATCCGATAAAACCAATAGGTCCAGCCAGAGCGGTAGCCGCTCCGCATAACAGTACACCCGCAAGGGCGGAAATAAGCCTCAGTGTTCCGGTTCGAACGCCCAATCCCGTAGCCACATCATCTCCCAGCGCTAACGCGTTAAGTGCCGGAGCGGTAATAAACGCAATGAGAATTCCGATGATCAGAAATGGAATGAATGTGCCGATCCCACTCCAGGTTGCCGAGCCGACGCTTCCCACTTGCCAAAACCTGAATTGGTCCATGACATACGAGCGGGGAATCATGATGGCGGTGACCAGAGATGAAAGAGCAGCGCTTACAGCAGCACCTGCCAAAACAAGCTTAATGGGCGTGGCGCCGCCACGCCCCATAGAGCCGATTCCGAATACAAACACTGCAGTAATCGCAGCCCCAGCCAAAGCCAGCCATATATATTGCCCCGCGCTGCTGATGTTCAGGAACGCAATGCCGCATACCACAAACAAAGATGCGCCTGTGTTAACACCCAATATACTTGGATCAGCAAGCGGGTTGCGTGTGACGGCTTGCATAATTGCTCCCGATACTCCGAGTGCCACCCCACATAATAAACTGAAGACAGTTCGGGAAATCCGCTTGCGCACGATGTTTGCCCCATAGGAGTCTACTTCCGGGTGAAATAATCCGTCGATTAGTTCATGAAACCCCACTGGCCGAGAACCGAGGACCAGTGAGGCTACCACACTTACGATGAGCAGGATAAAGCAGATGACCAGAACCAGCCCGAAATTTTTCGGGATATTCAAGCGTGGTTGATTGTTATTCGGAATCGATGAACTATTCATTTAATTTATCAATAGCTCCGCCGATCAGTTTCAGATAATCATCGATCGTATAAGAGATCGACAGTGGGTTTGGCGTTCCAGCAGCAACCAAAGGTGTATCTGCTTCAATGAATGCTACTGAACCACGTTTAACTGCTGGAATTTTACCAAGAAGCGGATCAGCCTGAAGAGCTTGCAACAACTCGGCATTTCCGTATCCAACAAGGATATCCGCATCATTAAGGGCTTCAGCATTCTCAGCACTTAGACTTAGGGAGTAGCTGTTAGGGTCCGTAATTTGGCTAGTGATGCTTTCTGGAACAACCAGTCCCAACTCATTCAGGAATGAGACGCGGGAGTCTACAGGTGTATAAATATGCAGTTTAGACATATCTTCAGCTGAGAAGTTTACCCAAACCACTTTTTTGTCTTTAATCTGAGGATAGGCGCTTACTTTTTCATTAATCATAGCCTCAGTGTCTTTAATCAGTTGCTCGCCTTCTGCTTTCATGCCCATACCTTCGGAATTGAAGAGAACCTGTTCACGCCATGTTGTTGCCCAAGGAGCAGTCGGATAAGCTACAACTGGAGCAATCTCACTAAGAAGATCGTAATCTTCCTGAGTAATACCGGAGTAAGCTGCAAGAATAACATCCGGGTTGGAATCGGAAATGGCTTCAAAATCAAGACCGTCTGTGTCCTTGAAAACATTCGGGTCTGTTACGCCGAGATCTTCGAGTTTTTTCGCAGTCCAAGGCAGCAATCCGCTATCATCTTGAACGCCGAAGTTTGCCGCCGAGAAGCCTACAGGTACTTGTCCAAGAGCGAGAACGACATCATGGTTAGCCCATTGAACCGTAGCTACACGTTCAGGCTTTTTCTCAATAACGGTTTCTCCCAAAGCATGCTTGATCGTAATCGGATATTCGGTATTCTCATCTTGAGCGGCTGGTGTTTCGGTCGTTTCGGTCGTTGCTGAATCACTCGCAGCCGGACTCGCTGCAGGAGTTGCTGGCTTGCTTCCACAACCTACCAGAGCTAGGATCAGCACTACCGAAATAAGTAGTGTCATTAAAGAGAGCTTTCTTTTCGTGTTCATGTGTTTCCCCTTTCTAATCTGTAATATATTTGTTGATTCTGACTTTCAGGCTGTGAAAACTCATCAAAGCAGATGAATATAAAACGTTTTACATATGAGAATGATTATCAACATCAATAAATATATCTTTATTTGAAAGGAAGTGTCAATGAAAAATTTGTAAATGATAACCTCCGGTTAAGTATCAATTTCTTCATTAAACAAGTGAATATCGATGGAAAAGTGCAGTTTTACGACTCGAAATAATTGACATAATATCCCTTAATCAATATAGTGTATCTAATTACTTTGCAATTAAATGCAACGAAGAGGACAAGTAGATACGGAAATGCCATTCAGAGAACTGCCGGTTGGTGCGAGGCAGTGGGTATCCGGATCAAAAATCGCCTCAGAGCAGGCCTTCGAAATAATAGTAGACGGGCCCGGTACTCTACCGTTATATAGAAGCATCGTTGTTGGACGATGGCAGAGAGGGTGTATTCATTCATACACCAATCAGGGTGGTAACGCGGAATAGACTCCGTCCCTAATGGGATGGGTTTTTTTGTGTTTTTTATGAACCGAGGAGGAATGGGTATGTGGCAAAAGTTTGGTGTAAAAGATCCAGTACTTCGTCAGAATATGTTTATGGCCGATGAAGTTCAGTACAATCTTATCCATCGTATTTGCGAGTCAGAGCGTTCAACCTGTCTAAAAGCATCTAATGAAACAATGATCTTTGCCCAGACCGAAGGACACAACGCTTGGTTGTGGATTTCCAAAGAACTTGCAGCTGAACCAAAGAACAACCTCTTACAAGAACTTTTAGAAATTCTCAAGGGAAATGAGCTTCCAGGTATATCAGGAGATCGGGCGACTGTTGAACATTTTGCTAACGTATATTCAGAGGCTAATGGGCTTCAATTCGTTCCTTATATGATTATGGAATCCTACGTTTGTTCAGAGGTAAGAAAGCCAGCTCATATAGAAGGTATATTGCACCTAGCTACAAGAAAGCATTTGGAGACCGTGGCCGAATTTTTAGCTGGCTTCTCAGAAGCAGCTTATGGAGTCAAAGTAGAACCGTCTAGTCAAATCTCAGCAGCAAAGTCGGCTATAGAAACAGGTAATTTGTATCTATGGTTACTAGATGGTCACCCTGTATCCATGGCTAATATTGCACATCGCTCTCCAAGACATGCGAGAATTAATGCAGTATATACACCGTCTGCCTTCCGTAAGAAAGGATATGCAAGTGCAGTTGTGGCAGAATTATGTTCTATCCTCATATCAGAGGGTTTAGATCCGATGCTATACGCTGATTTGAAGAACCCTGATGCGAATAAGGTTTATCAAAATATAGGTTTTGTTAAAAGTGGTCAAGTGGCTGATATTAAATTCAAATAGGAGAAAAGTAGTTTAGAGCAGTTCAAATTTCTTCATCATGGACAAAGTTGTAGAAAGGAGGTACCATCGTAAAAGATGTAGTTTTCTGGGAATTTCATATAAACATATGACACATAATCTAAGATGCTTAAAGGAGACTGAAATGCCTACTCAATTCGTAAAAAATATGATTGTATTTTGTTTGGTTCTCATATTATTACCGGCAACAACCATGTCGGCTGCACCTGTTATTAAAGATGTGGCTCTGTCAAAAGTTATTCGGGCAACATTGAAGATATCATCTAAAAAAGAAGTCAAGACGAGCGATCTGAAGAAATTAAAATCGATATATGCCGAGGATACCAAAAACAAGATTTCCAATTTGCAAGGACTTGAACATGCCGTTAACCTAGTGGATTTAATTATGCCTGGTCATAAAATAAAAAATATTACATCGCTCAGCAAGTTGAAAAAACTAGAGTTCTTAGTTCTTGAAGGGAATCAGATCTCAGATCTATCCCCACTCTCCGGGTTAAGTAATCTAGAAAGTCTCTTGATTAGTGGTAATCAAATTAAAAATCTAACACCATTGAAAAATTTACATAAGTTGACCAGTTTGCTTGCCAGTGGCAATCAGGTAGCAGACATAAGTCCTCTTCAGAAAATAAATCTAGAGTGGATCATTATGGATGGAAATAAAATTCAGGATTTAAGTCCGTTAAAGAACCATCCGACATTGGAGTATCTTTATGTGGAGGATAACCTCATTCAAGATATTGCAGTGCTCGACACCATACCCCATTTAATAGAGGTATCGTTGGCCGGCAATCCGTTGAATGAACAGGCGGAGCAGGTTATAAAAAAACTGGAGAAGAAAGGTGTCATTGTAAGTTTGGAATATGAAAATGAAGCTGAAACGAAGTAGATTCGGTTTCTCCTCGGTGGGAGTAATTTAATCACTTATATATGGATAGAGGCCGTTGAACAATTCAACGGCCCTTTTTTCATGCTTAGTCCCAATACTATTCCAGCACAATTTCTTTTACTGTTTCACCCTCAACCAGCACGGGCTGGTAGTAGGTGTTGGTGGGCAGATCCTTTTTGCCTTGTAGTTTCTTGATGACCCAATCCGCAGCGTCACGGCCCATTTGCTCTTGGGGATGAGTTAACGTCGTGAGTTTGATGTTGGCGTTCTTGGCGATATAAGAATTATCCTGGCCGATAATGGATAACTCGTCTGGAATGGAAATGCCCAGCTTTCTACATGCATGTACGACTTCTAGCCCCACCTCATCGTTGTAACAGACAAGGGATGTTAGCGCATCTCTGTTTTCCTCCAGGAACACCTCCAAATTGGTGGAGAGGTCCGGCTTCGATGCCGTATCGAACGAAAGCACTTGCTCGGGATGAAACCGCAACTTGGCTTCGCCCAGCGCTTTGATATATCCCTTCATCCGATATTTCCCTTGTAAATCATCCATTTTCGCGATAATGCCGATCTGGCTATGTCCCTTGGCGATCAGTTCCCGAGTAGCTAGGTAGCTGGACTGCACGTCATCCAGACAGAAGAAAGGCACCTCCAGCTCTTCATAAAAGGCATTAATCATTGTAAACGGTACATCCTGCTCTTTAAAGGAAAGGTAGTACGCTATGTTGGGGTTGTACAGATTACTCTTGGTCGGTTCGACGATCAGGCCATCCACACCGTAAGAGAGCATCATCTCTAGCGCTTTTTTCTCTTGTGCAACGTCGTTGTTGGTGCTGGCTAACAGCAACGAATAATTGTCTTCATTTAATCGGCCTTCAATGCCGCGGATGATGGAGGGGAAAATGTAATCGGAGATGTACGTCGTGATGACGCCGATTGTTTTTTTCATCGTGTTCCCACCGGTTCTGGATCGATACAGATTGCTTACATAGGTGCCGGAACCCTTCTCACTTCTCAAAAAGCCCTCGTTTGATAGCTCCAAAATGGCCTTTCGCACCGTCTGGCGGCTCACGTTGTAACTGTCCTGAAGTGCGGATTCGGTAGGGATTTGTTCGCCTACGCTATAGGTTCCCGATAGGATATTGCTTTTGATATCGTCAATGATGACCTGATACTTTGGCTTCACGCAGTCCACTTCTTTCATCGTTACTTATCTATAAAAAACATCGTCATATTCATAGTTGTACGTACATATTTTATCATGATTCGAATGGAATGGCTATGTAACAGCCAGTTTTACAAAATAAACCGTACAATTCCCATCCTTAAACAGAAATGTGTACCCTACAAAATAACCTTTTAAGCACAGAAATGAGATCATTTAGACGTTATATCTTAACTAATGTAAGTATAACTATTATATATTATTGACAAATGTACGTACAAAAAATATACTAAGGCTGTCAGAAAAGGAAAGCGCATTCTTTTCAATGAACCGAAATATGAATCCAATTCAATCATCTTTAAGGCAATTATATTTTTACTTTTACCTACTGTGGTCAGAGAGGGGACTACGTGATCATGAGTCATGTGGATATGAAAGAAGCGATTAGCAAGGGAGCCACTTCACTAGGCATCGAATTTGGTTCGACACGGATCAAGGCGGTGTTGATTGACGAACGTTTTGAGACCATCGCGTCAGGTAGTTATGAATGGGAGAACCTCCTGAAAGGCGGATATTGGACGTACGACCAAGAGGATATTATCACAGGTCTTCAGACTGCGTATCGTGAGATGAAGCAAGACGTAGAGCGGAAATACGGAATCACGTTGCAAACGGTAGGTTCCATCGGATTCTCCGCCATGATGCATGGATATATCGCTTTGGATAGCGCGGGAGAACTGCTGGTACCGTTCCGGACGTGGCGTAACGCGACCACCGGGAAGGCTGCGAGGGAGCTGACGGATCTTCTACAGTTCAATATACCGGAACGGTGGAGCATCGCTCATTTGTACCAAGCGATCTTGAACGAAGAGACCCATGTACCTCGCATCGATCACCTGACAACTCTGGCTGGTTACATACACTTGCTGCTGACGGGCAATAAAGCCATCGGTATCGGCGATGCTTCGGGCATTTTCCCAATCGACGAGTCTACGCATAACTATCACCCATCCATGATCAAGCAGTTCGATGAACTGATCGCAAGTAAAGGTTATCCGTGGAAGGTCGAGGACCTTCTTCCCAAGGTTTATCTCGCTGGTGAGAATGCTGGTGAGTTAACCGAAGCGGGAGCTAAGCTACTCGACCCTTCGAATGATTTGCAGTCAGGCATTCCGCTCTGTCCGCCAGAAGGCGATGCCGGAACGGGCATGGTAGCAACGAATAGCGTGAGGAAGCGTACGGGCAACATCTCCGTCGGCACGTCCGTTTTCGCAATGATCGTCTTGGAGAAGGAATTATCCAAAGTGTATCCCGAGATCGATATGGTTACGACACCAGACGGCAGTCCGGTAGGCATGGTGCATGCCAATAACTGCTCCAGCGATATTAATGCCTGGCTTGGATTGTTCCGTGAATTTTCCGAGGCTATGGGATACGAAGTCGACACCGGTAAATTGTTCAGCGTGATGTTCAATAAGGCGTTGGAAGCTGACCCGGATGGTGGCGGTTTGCTGAGCTACGGTTATTACTCGGGTGAAAACATTACCGGCATCGATAAAGGCCGTCCATTGTTCGTCCGCTCCCCGGAAAGCAACTTCAATCTGGCGAACTTCATGCGCACGCATCTGTTCACCGCGTTTGGTGCACTCAAGCTCGGCATGGACATTTTGACGAAGAACGAGCATGTGGCGATTGACAGCATTTTGGCTCATGGTGGTCTGTTCAAGACCCCTGTCGTCGGTCAGCGGATTGTAGCCGCAGCGATGAACGTGCCGGTGTCAGTCATGTCTACAGCGGGTGAAGGCGGCGCATGGGGTATGGCGCTTCTGGCCTCGTACATGATCAACAAAGATCAGCAGGAGAGTCTGGATGTGTTCCTAGAGCAGAAGGTCTTCAGCGATGTCCAGGGTGAGGAAGTTTCGCCGGATGCATCGGATGTCAAAGGGTTTGAAGCATTTATCGAACGCTACCGGAAGGGCCTCGCGATTGAGCAGGCGGCGGTAGATCATCTGGTAGAGAACGGGAGGGACTAACACATGTTAGAACAACTGAAAGAAGAGGTCTATGAGGCGAATCTGGAGCTGCCGAAGCACGGACTCGTGAAGTTCACATGGGGTAATGTCAGCGCAATGGATCGGGATAGTGGCCTGTTTGTCATCAAACCGAGCGGTGTCAGCTATGACAAGATGAAGCCAAGCGACATGGTTGTGGTGGATCTGGACGGCAATGTGGTGGAGGGCGAAATGAGACCTTCTTCTGATACCGCGACACATGCTGTGCTATACAAACATTACCCGGAAATCGGTGGTATTGTGCATACTCATTCCACTTGGGCGACCATCTGGGCGCAAGCTGGTCTGGACGTACCCGTGATGGGGACGACGCATGCTGACACCTTCTATGGTGCCGTACCTTGTGCCCGTTTCTTGAACCAGGATGAAGTTGATCGCGGATACGAAGCGGAGACGGGCCGCCTCATTATTGAAACATTTGAACAGCGCGGGCTGGATGTGATGGCAATCCCGGCAGTTCTGCTTCATGGACATGCACCGTTTACATGGGGGAAAGACGCCAAGTCGGCGGTTGTGAACAGCGTCGTGCTGGAGGAAGTGTGCAAAATGAACCTGTATGCGCGGCAATTGAATAACTTTGCAAAAGAACTGCCGCAAGGCATTTTGGATAAACATTATTTGCGGAAACACGGAAAAGACGCCTATTACGGACAGAAGTAATTTGGTTATGTAGCGATCGGTTGATAATAATTCAAGCGAATAAGTTGTTTGTTACTACTTCCAATGAAGTTGTATAAAACTTTTACACGATAACGGAGAGTGCAGTACCAATCTGTAGAAGCGAAGCGCTCGCCTTTATAACCGGATATCATCCTTATTAAAATTGATCAAAGAAATCCGGGGATAACCAGCGATCGGAAGATGGTACTGCAATCGGAGTGGTAAGTGTAACCCATTTGTTCAACTATAAAAATGAAATGAGGATGATTACATGTCAGCAACAGCAGCTAAACAGTTTTGGTTCGTCGTAGGTTCGCAGCATCTGTACGGGGAAGAAGCGCTGGGTGAGGTTAAAGCCAACGCACAGAAAATTACGGATGCCCTTAATGCAAGTGGCGTTCTGCCATACCCGCTCGTATTGCAGGATTTGGCCGTAAGCGCAGATAAAATCACTAGCATTATGAAAGAAGTGAACTATCGCGACGAAGTGGCGGGTGTAATCACCTGGATGCATACGTTCTCGCCTGCAAAAATGTGGATTCGGGGTACGAAATTGCTGCAAAAACCGTTGCTTCATCTCGCGACACAATTCAATGAAAGCATTCCATGGGCGACAATCGACATGGACTTCATGAACCTGAACCAAGCGGCTCACGGTGATCGCGAATATGGCTTCATCAATGCACGTCTGAGAAAACAAAATAAAATCGTTGTTGGTTACTGGGAACGCCCAGAAGTGCAACAGCAGGTTGCTGACTGGATGGACGTAGCGGTAGCTTATAATGAAAGCTTTAACATCAAAGTTGCTCGCTTCGGTGATAACATGCGCAATGTGGGCGTAACCGAAGGCGATAAAGTAGAAGCACAGATCCAATTCGGATGGACTGTCGATTATTTCGGTATCGGCGACCTCGTGCAATACGTGAATGCCGTAACGGAGCAAGAAATCGATGATTTGATCGCTCAGTACGCAGACCTGTATGAATTCGATTATGGCACGAACAGCAAAGAAGCTTGGGAAGCTAGCGTACGTGTACAAGCAAGTTATGAAATTGCGATCAAACGTTTTCTGGACGAGGGTGGATACAGTGCCTTCACCACTAACTTCGAAGATCTGCATGGCATGAAGCAACTTCCGGGTCTGGCTGTTCAACGCTTGATGGCTCAAGGGTACGGCTTTGCTGGAGAGGGTGACTGGAAAACGGCTGCACTCGACCGCTTGCTCAAAGTCATGGCCCATAACGAAAACACGGGCTTCATGGAGGATTACACGTACGAGATGGCAGCTGGTCAAGAGGCTATCCTTCAATCCCATATGCTTGAAGTAGACCCGACACTCGCCAGCAATAAACCTAAAATCATCGTGTCCCCACTGGGTATTGGCGATCGTGAAGATCCTGCGCGTCTCGTATTCGATGGCAAAGCAGGAGAAGGCGTCGTGGTTTCCATGGCAGACTTCGGAACACATTACAAATTGTTGATCAACGAAGTATCTGCATTTGAACCGACAGTTCCAGCGCCTAATCTGCCTGTAGCACGTGTATTGTGGAACGTGAAGCCTAACTTCCAGGATGGGGTTAGAGCTTGGATCGAGAATGGCGGCGGTCACCATACCGTAGTATCTTTGAATCTGACTACGGATCAAATCGTGACTTATGCGAAATTGGTGAACCTGGAGTACGTTGTGATTAAATAGTTTTGTTATTCATGAACTTATACAAATTCTTTCCTTATGGCCGGGGGGTTCCCCGGCCCTTTGTCTTGCCGTGAGGAGCATGGTGTATGGCCTGAAACGGGTCTCGTGCTCTCTCCAATACAAAGGATAACGTTAGTACCGTCGTCTACGCTCTATTTTGCTATAATAGCCCAAAGGAGGTTATCTATTCATGATACATACCCAAGAAAGTTTGCTCCACCAACTGCGTCAGCTCGGTATTGACGACCAAGGGACGCTGCTCGTTCACTCTTCCATGAAAAGCATGGGCGAAGTCGAAGGCGGTGCAGATACGGTGTTGGATGCATTCACCGAGTATATGAAGGACGGACTGCTGGTATTGCCAACGCATACATGGTCCACGATCAATGCGGACAATCCGATGTTCCACGTGGAATCCTCACCATGCTGTGTCGGTATTCTGCCTGAGCTATTTCGCAAACGACCTGAAGTAGTACGTTCTTGGCACCCTACACATTCGGTAGCTGCTCTGGGACGCGACGCCGAAGCATTTACGAAGGACGATCATCTTTTCGATACACCTTGTGCTAGAGGCTCGGCCTGGGGGAAGCTGCTCGATCGGAAGGCAACCATCCTTTTGGTCGGCGTTGATCTGAAACGGAATACGTTTATCCATGGTATCGAAGAATGGGTCGACATCCCGGGCAGATTAACGGATGAGCCTGAGATGTTACGTACGGTTTTACCCGATGGAACCGAAATTTCGGTGCCTTCCCGGAGACATTGCGGATTATCGTGGTCGGAGCATTTTTGGAAAGTGGATGACGTTCTTGAACGTAAAGGTGCGATGCATAAGGGACAGCTTGGCGATGCGATTGTCAGAGTGTGTGATGCGGCTTTGTTGACGGAAGTGATCACGGGCATGCTCCAAGATAATCCGGATTTGTTCTCAGACAATTTGCCTTTGGCTACTGTATACGAATGAGGAGAGGGCCGTCCGGTGACGGAGGGCTCTACATATGTACCTACTTGCTTCTTACGACAGCTAACAAGGTCTTCTTTCCCCCCGGTTTACATCTAAACGTTCAATTTCATTCACAAAAACGCAAAAATTGCGCAAAATTCAATCAGAGGTTGGTTGGTTTGCCATTGTATGGGCTACTCACCCCATTAGCGGTGTGATAAGATGTGGTTAAATTAACCAATAGCAATAATATAGAAATATCTTTTATAGGTTTATCGAAGGTTCACATAGCGTTAAGGAATAACCCAGTTCAATACTATCTTCGTTGTCGCATGCAAAAAGGAGAAGATTCGTGAGCCCATTAGTATGGTATGATCTCTTTCTATTCGTCCTATTGTTTGGTGTATACGTATATGTTTTTGCAACGGTTAGAATTACGAACTTACATAAGGTTTACTTTTTGTTTCATGGGTTGATGATGCTCTGGCCATTCTGTCAATTTGCGAGTACGTTGACGAAGGACCCTGGCTTGCAGTTGTTCTATGTTACGTTATCTTTTGTCGCCGTTTCTTTACTCGGGAGCGGTTGGCTGCTGCTTACGATCTTCATTACGGGTGAAGCGGAGCGATTAGGCCAAAAAAAATCCTTCCTATTGTTCATCCCTGCGGTTATTGGAGCGGTTGGCGTGATCCTGAACCCGTGGGGCTGGTTTGTAACTCCGCTGGAAGGCGGTTATATCGAGCGGGAATATGGACACTGGTTCTGGGTTGTCATGGCTATACTCGTGAGTTACTTTGTAACGTCCCTCTTTATTTTGTTCCGGGCACTTTATTCTTCTCGAACGTCCTCCATGATTAAAAATCAGGTGAAAGTTACGCTCTGGGGCATATTCGTGCTGGCTGCTTTTGCAACAATCGACGCTCTGCTTAATGTGGTTCTAAGAGCGTATTTACCGTTCATTATTCCCGGACTGACTTCGCTGGGGATTTTCGTGTCCGACCTTTTCTTCGTCTATGTCATTAAAAGGTACAATGTGTTCGATCTGGTTTCCATCGCCCATGAGGATGTGATCAATACCATTCCTTACGGCATCCTTGTACTGGATGAGAATGAGATGATTATTGAATTGAACAAAGCCTCCAGATCCTTCATGGATCTGCATGTGGGGGATTCTTTTGATATGGAGGCATTTCTGGGTTCTGTTCGTGTAGAGGGCAGCCGCCAGAAGTTTCTGGACGAGTATAAGCAAAAGGACAATACCTTGTCTCAAATTGAAGTACTCGTGGGGCGGGATGACATCCGTCATTATATCCTCCAAGCGTCTCCCATTGTTGATGCTGCTCGCGCGCCTATTGGACATATCCTTACGTTCCAGGATGTCTCTCAAGAGCGCTTCTATGTTAAAGAAATGAATCGGCAGAACGAGACGCTTCAGGAGCGTAATCATGCCCTGGATCGCATTCGTCTGGAGTTGTCAGAGGCCAATCGCAAGCTGGAAGAACTCGCCCTGACGGACAGTCTGACGAACTGCTACAACCGTCGTTATCTGACCCAACATCTGAATCACGAGGTTATCACCAACATTCAATATAAAACGCCGTTTTCACTCATACTGCTGGATATTGACTACTTCAAAGCGATCAATGATCGCTACGGACATGTCATCGGGGATGAAGTGCTGCATCGCACGGCTCAGGCTGTGAAGGAATCCATTCGGAGCACCGATATTCTAACGCGATATGGCGGGGAGGAATTCATGATCTACCTTCCACACACTGAGCGCGAGTTAGCCCAACAAATTGCGGAACGTGTGAGATTAGCGGTGGAGACGAACCTCATTGTGGTGGATCATGAGATCGAACAGGTTTCTATTACGATTAGCATAGGAATTCTGTCCATTGAGGATTTTGAAGTTGATCAAGTACCGGAAAATCCAGAAGGGTATTTGACTCAACTGTTCGCTGCGGTGGATAAGGCGTTGTATCAGGCGAAGCAGAATGGGCGTAATCGGATTGAGTTTGCGGCGTTTGAGCGGGGAGTTGTTTGAGAATGAAAGTGGGAGGGATTCAAAGTTTAAGGATATATTCAGGCCCATTGAAATCAACCACAGTTTAAAATGAATATTATTAAGCTGTTTTACTTTTAATATTTTATGATTCGTTTACAATAAATTGTTTTGAAATATATGAGTCAAAGTTTTATAACGAGCGAGGCTCATTCCACAAGAATTAATTTGATAGAGGGCTCTCCTTTGCGGTGTGGCTTAAGTAATTAGATACTATATAAAATGCCGTAGTATAAATGTTATAAGAGTAGTGAATAGATAAATAATAATTCATTGGTAACATATATAAGGAATATCACTATAGTTAGTTCTCTTTATCGATGCTAAAATATAATATAGCTTGACTTGATTTTTATAGATCTTTTACCTCTAAATATAAGTGCAAACACTATAAATTAGAAAAGAAAATATTAGGATGGGAGGCCATAACCTTGAGTATTGCAGCTGTGGATTTATTTTGTGGGGTGGGGGGACTGACTTTTGGAATTCAGCAATCTGGAATAGATGTAGTTGCTGGTTACGACATTGAAGAATCTTGCCGTTACGCATATGAGACAAATAATAAGTCAGTTTTTATTAATAAAGATATAAAAGATATAAGTAGTGACGAAATAAAATCATTATACCCCGAAAAAACTGACATTAGAGTACTGATAGGTTGTGCTCCTTGTCAACCATTTTCATCATATAGTTTTCGTTACAAGAATAATAAAAATACAATAAGCAAAATGGATTTACTAGATTATTTCGGTCAATTGGTCGAAAATGTAAAACCAGAGATAGTTTCAATGGAAAATGTTCCTCAATTAGCCAAAGAAAAAGTTTTTTTGGATTTTATTAACACTCTTGAATTAAATGGATATTTCGTTGATTGGAAAATCGTCTATGCTCCAGATTATGGAGTTCCACAAAATAGAAAAAGATTAGTATTGTTGGCTTCACGCCTGAGTGATATAAAGTTTATTGATCCGCTATATAATAAAGCTAACTATATAACAGTCAGAGATACAATTAGCTCACTAACTCCCATTAACAGCGGGGAAACTGATAAAGAAGATCAGCTACACAAAAGTGTTAAATTAAGCAATGTAAATTTGGAGCGAATAAAACAATCTGTTCCCGGTGGTACGTGGAAGGATTGGGAGGAGAGATTGATATTAGCCTGTCATAAGAAAAACTCTGGCAAAACTTATCAATCAGTATATGGAAGAATGGAATGGGATAAACCTGCACCCACGATAACCACAAAGTTTTATGGCTATGGAAATGGGAGGTTCGGTCATCCAGAACAAAATAGGGCAATCTCATACAGAGAAGGAGCGCTATTACAAACTTTTCCAAAGGACTATTCGTTTATTCCACCAGAAACAACAATTTCTACTAGAGAACTTGGTGTACAGATTGGTAATGCAGTTCCTGTTAAACTAGGTGAAGCTATAGGAATATCGATAAAAAACCATTTGATGATTAATGATCTATAATTTGTTCTTATTAGATATCTAAAATTAAAAGGGTGTGAAAATATGAATGAAAATATAACAGCTTCGGATATAAAAAAAGCAGAAAAACAAATACTAGAGCAACAATCTAGAGTTGATTATGATATAAGAGACTTTCCTATAGCTTTTATTGTAGAAAATTTTGATGAGGGGGAGTATTTTGTTCCCGAATATCAAAGGGAATTTGTCTGGGGCGATGACTACAAGGTCCGTCTTATAGAATCTTTGTTACTTGGATTACCCATACCCCTAATTTTTCTGTCAGATACTGAAACTGGAGAACTTGAAATAGTAGACGGCGTTCAAAGAATAAGCACTCTATCAGCATTTCTTAACAACGAGTTACAATTACAGGGGTTAAAAAAACTAAGTCTAATTAATGGTTTTTACTTTCAGGATTTACCACCTGCTCAGCAAAGAAAACTGAACTCAAAATCATTAAGAGTAATAGTTTTAAGATCAAACACAAGTGAAGATATTCGTAAAGAGTTGTTTAATAGGTTAAATACATCATCATTAAAAGCAAGCGATTCAGAAGTAAGAAAAGGTTCCTATGGAGGAGAATTCTTAGATTTTATTATTAAGCTCTCTGAAAGACCTAAACTTCTCGAAATTGCTCCGATTTCTGATAAACTCTTGAAGAGACAAGAAAACATAGAGCTTATTTTAAGATTTTTTGCTTATTCAAACAATTATGTTAACTTTAAGCATGGAGTCCAGAGTTTCATTGATGAATACATTGAAAATGAGAAAGATAAATTTGATGCTGGCCTAATGGAGGAAGAGTATACAAGAATGCTTAATTTTGCAGAGAAGTACTTTCCTTATGGCTTTAGAAAGAACAAATCAGCCAAAAGCACACCTAGAGTTCGTTTTGAGGCGTTATCTGTTGGGATAAATTTAGCTTTAAGAATCAATAAGGATTTGAAGCCCAGAGATGTAGAGGTCTGGCTTAATAGTGATGATTTTAAAAAACTTACTACATCAGACGGTAGTAATTCAAAAACTAGAGTGAAAAAGAGAATTGAATTTGTTCGAGACAAGCTACTAGGTGAGGGATAGCAAATGGAAACTCAAATTCAGGATCTGGAATTCTTAAAAAGAGTTAATGAGGTGAATTACTTTTTTTCATGTTTAGAATCAATGTATAATTTTTTTGATCAAAAACAATCAAAAGTTCTGAAAGGAAAATTAGATAGTCCGACTTATAAATATTCTGATTTTCTAGTTATCTTGAAATCTAATTCATTTCTTATGCTTTATAATTTGATAGAATCTACAATTAGGTCATTCATTCAGAAAATTTATGATGAAATTACTATTCAAAACCTCGGCTATAATGATATTCGTCAAGAATTACAAAAGATTTGGGTTAATGTTTCGTATGACAAGTTAGGCTATACTACAACTAACTTTGACCAGCATAAAAAAAAGGCTATAGAAATGATAGGTTTTGTTATTAATGGTGAAAAAATTTCATTAACAGAAAAAGACATTAACCTTAGTGGTAACGTTGACTATAACTTAATAATTAGTTTGTTCAAAAATCATGGCTTAGACATACCAACAAATCATGGATCAAGAGTGGGTGCAGGCTTAAAAGAGGTAAAAACAAAAAGAAACACAATAGCACATGGTAATGTTTCATTTATAGATAGCGCGAGAGATTCCTCATTACTTGATCTAAAAGTTTATAAAGAAGAAATCATTGATTATCTAAAGTCACTTAATAGTAATGTTGAGGAATACATATCTCAACAGAATTACAAATATATTTAAAAACGAATTTTTAAGTATTTATTAAGTTCATAATTTCTTTATTAATTCTTTGAATTGATTTAATTTTCTCTTCAGACAAGTTACTTGCAATAGCAATAAATTCAATTATAGCTTGCTGTCTCAGAATATCTTTATTTTGAAAGTTATCTTCAACAAACATTAATTCGTTTACGGTAACATTCAGGGCGAGTAGAACTTTCTCCAATGTATCAATGGAAAAGTTTCTTTCGCCTCTTTCTAATGCTCCGATATATCTATAATCTAACCCAGCAATATCAGCCAGTTTTTGTTGAGTAAGTCCTTTAGCATTTCGCATTGCTCTAATTCGTGTGCCTATTAATTGGCGTAACTCTGACATATGAATCACCTCATAATAAGCTTAGATAAGATGAGACATAAAAGTCAGGTTAAAATATATAGCAATAATGGTGTTATTTACGCATTTTAAGTAGTATAATAAACGAATATCATTACTTCACAGAAGTATTTAGAAATTCTGTTCGCTTGTACTATCAAAGGAGGGCTTCTCTTTGCGAAATTCTATCCTGAAATCACTCAAACCGGACATCATTGTTGAAATGTTGGATATGGCTGTGGCTTTTGAAAATTGGAATAAGGTGATGGAGAGGGCGGACATGTTGTATCAATGTGTGCAGTGTATTCATGAAGAGCGACAGGGGCACAGTACCAAGGGATTACCTTTACCATACATCCATACTGAGCATCCGTTGATCTATTATCACGGGTTCAGCCTCCAGATGCGGGGCGTGGCTCACCAGAAGATGGGACAGGTGGATCAGGCGCGGGCGTGTATCGATCAGTATACAGAGCTAGGGTGGATGGAAGAGCTGGATGATGCGGGAATGCAGGTAGTGCAGGAGTTTAGGCATCGAGCACAGGTGAATCGGTATGCGCTGGAGATTGATGCGGGGCATGCAGAGCTGCTGGAGGAGTATGTGAATTTTCTACTAGAACATCCAGAGGAATGTATAGCAGGTCTAAGAACGGTTGTGGAGGCCGCGGTTCGGTATCGTTGGCAGATTGATCGAGTTTTACATATGTTTGCGAATCAGGTTCAAGGTGTTGGTGTGAAATTAGATTCTTCAAACAACGCAGATATGTACCATTATTGTTATCACCGAGCTTTATACGAACAATGCATGGGAAGGCAAAAGAAAGCGGTGGAGTTCATTTTGCAGGCACTCAGGTTAGCGGATGAGCTTGAGATGAATCGGTATTTCAAAAAATGCGCGTTACTATGGGAATCGTTGCGGGAAGATGCGACGGAGGAGCAGATTGGGCGGTATCGGGCGTTTTTGGAGGAGATAGGGTAATGGGGTTATTTGCTGGTGTCTCATCTAACAACAATACTATATACAATAAACTCCTTTTTGGGTATTATTGGATTGCTTATTGATTTTATCAATATATCCAAAAAGGAGAGAAAACATGAAAGACAAGGTTAAAGGTTTGGTTGTAGGTGTATTATTAGGCTCACTACTAACAGGGGCAACAGCTTTTGCAGGAACCAATACTAAGATTAGTGTGGTTATGGAGAACGTAAAGATGATGTTTAACGGAGTACATAAGAGTACGACACAATCGATTGTTTATAACGGTAATTTGTATGTACCTGCTAAAACAGCAGCTCAAACTATGGGGGAATCCTTCACGTATGACGGGAAAACTAAGACTGCCTCATTTGGTGCTAAAACTGGTACTTTTAAGTATTTGGATGAGGTTTCCTATGCGAGAATTGATGGTAAAACAAATAGACTTTACTTTAAGAATTGGACAAATCCAGAGGGTCTAAAATTTACTATAGCTGGCCAGAAATACTTACATGGAATTGGAGTTATTCTTGATGAGCCATATAGTTATGATGATCAAACTATATCTATAGATTATAATTTAAATGGAGGATACAAGAAGTTAACAGCAAATATAGGGATAGATGATTATACTCGTAACTCGACTAACTCAGGGTCCCTGATTGTTAAAGGGGATGGAGTAGAATTATATAGAAAAGATGATATGAAGGGTGGAGACATGCCAGAGAGCATTAATGTTGATGTTACTGGTGTATTAAAACTTAAAATTGTTTTTGAAGCTACCCTTGATAATGGAAGACAAATAGATATCGTTCTTGGCGATGCGAAGCTTATTAAATAACAACTTGAAGGTATATAATAGAGCTGCCTGTAATCTAATAAGATTATAGGCAGTCCTTTATTTTCATCAGGTATTAATGCAGCGAAAAAGACTAAAAAACCAGTAGTTGGAAAACTATCACAGATGATAGTACGACTGACTACATTCATAATCTTGGTTATTTGTACTTATAGACTTGAATCAGCTTCTGCGCAAGTGAGGATAGCAATATGGGTGAGGCTATTTTATGTAAAATGATACATATATATGAACCTATGTAGGACCATAGCACCGACGATGTGTACAGCTTATGTTTTTATCATGGTCAAATCAGGATGTTAGCCGGATGGTCTGTATCGAAAACTTCTGCTAACATAGGTTAATCCTATTTTAAATGAGCGGAGAAACGTATGAGTACAATCAAAGTAACCCCTGAACAGCTGCATCACGTATCGAATCAGGTGGATCAAGCCAGACAACAGTTGGAGAGTATACGTGGTGATCTGACGAGACAGATCATGTTCATTCAGACAATGTGGATGGGTGCGATGCAGGAGCGGTTTTACTATGAGTTTGAGCAATCACGCCCTATACTGGATAAAGCGCTGGAGAGTATGGTGAATACATCCAAGGAATTGAAGGACATCGCTACGCGCTTCCAGGATGCAGATGCTCAGTTGGTAAGTCTGGGTGGTGCAACTGGAGCAGTCGGTGCCGCAGCAATCATGACCAATTCAGCAGGTGATTTAAGCTCGGGTGATAAGGGATATCGGATGGCACGAATCAATATGTTTGGAAAGTGGGTGTGGATGCCTGTCAACGAGGATGGTGATGCGGATCAGGCTGCCCTTCAGGCGTATGAGAAGGATCATGGACATCTGGATGTTAATCGCATGGAAGGTGTGAAGGTTGAACCACCTGGGGATGATATATTTGCGTTACAGATCAAGGCATTCCAGAACGGAATACATCCCTATACAGGAGAAACTGTCTCTGATTCTTATGCTCGAACCATGGTTACCTCTCTAAAGTTTGCCCAACTGTTTATGGCGATTCAGATGGTTCGCGGGAGCTTTCCAGGACGTTCAGGACCGTTTCGAACATCGTCATCCGGTTTGGCAGCAAAAATTAAGAATAATATAAAGAATGCTGAACTGAGTGCGAAGAAAATTGAGAAGTCAGAGGGAAAGGCAACTGAGGGAACGCCGAATGTTCCTATTGTCGAAGACCTTTCTAGAGCACAACAAAGAAACCTTACAACATTAGATAATATAATTGATAAGCATCTAACTGATATGGATTTTTCGGGAACGTTACGAGATTTACAAGGAAATCCAGTGCCAAATAAAAAAACAGGAGGATACTGGAACCATTTGCAAGAGATGCAGGACTCGTATAAGGGATTAAGTAAAATAAAACGAGGTTTAGAAGGTTCATTACAAAACCTAATCTATCGAATTCTCTGAAAAGTACATTGCAAATTGCTTTGGACAAGGCCAACACAAATTTAAAGAAGATTGAGGATTTATTTGAACCATTTGGAGGAATAAAGTAAATGAACAAACCAATTAAAGAGATATACTCACTACAACAAAATATTCAGACCGAGGAATCTGAGTATCCTTTGGATCAGTGGTACAACAGACTTATCGATAAAACAATAGATGAGATAGAACTAGAAGATGTCAGTAGAATGCTGGCTCAAAATGTTTTTATGGATCTTGGTATAAAAAAAGCTGTGGAAATTTTAAAAGATGATCCACTTGCTGGGGAAATGTACGATGGTCATTTATTAAAAATACTCTACTCGATTGAATTAAATCAATTTGAAGAATTATCACAGCTTGCATCTTTGCTCCAGGATATTAACAGAAACCTGTCTAATATTGAATGGGCTGACGAAGAGGATCAGGAAGAGTATACTGAATTATTGAATAATTTCATGAAAAAATTAGAACTTTATCAGGGATAACATTGGAGAGTAGCATCTTGATCTTTTTTTAGGACGAATTATTAAAGGCAAAGGTACCAACACGCCCAACTTTCAGAGACAATTCAGGCTACGCAACCAGAATTGTCTCTTTTTATTGAACAAATTAATCTTTCAGCCCTATAACCGGGTTATCTATCTGACATAAACTAGCGTATACTGATGGAATAGCAAATATCTTCAAATTGCATATTTAAATTGACCCATATTATTGATACACTAGATCAAGGTTATATCATTCAGAGAAGGGGCGGGCCTGTTCAAGAATGGGGCTTGCTGCAATGCCAAATCGATAACGCTTACATCCTTTTGGCAAATATAGGATATAAGGACGGTAGACATGAGCCAGGGACAAACGAGTACAGATGTTATCTTGATTGGTGCCGGAATTATGAGTGCAACTTTGGGAACTTTGCTTAAACAATTGGCACCAGACTGGAATATTAAGGTTTTTGAGAAGCTCGCCAGTGCGGGGGAGGAAAGCTCCAACGAATGGAATAATGCCGGAACCGGGCATTCAGCATTGTGCGAACTTAACTATACCGTTGAACGACCAGACGGATCCGTAGATATTAGCAAAGCGATTAAGGTGAATGAGCATTTTCAAATCTCAAGGCAATTTTGGTCCTATCTCGTCAAAAGCAATCTGATTCGTAATCCACGGGACTTCATTATGCCGCTTCCTCATTTGAGTTATGTACATGGAGAGCAGAATGTCCTGTTTCTAAAAAGACGCTTTGAAGCGTTATCGAAACATCCGTTATTCGTAGGCATGGAATTCTCGGATAATAAGAAAAAACTGGCGGAATGGATTCCGCTGATGATGAAAAACCGCACGGGCAATGAACCGATTGCAGCCACCAAAATTGACTCCGGTACGGACGTTAACTTTGGTGCTTTAACGCGTATGCTAATGGAACATTTAAAGAGCCAAAACGTGGATATCCACTACCAACATAGCGTGAAGAACATGAAACGCACAAGCAATGGATCTTGGGAATTAGCCGTGAAAAATCTGAAGAGCGGAACCGTCGAACGGCACACCGCGCAATTCGTTTTCATCGGGGCAGGGGGCGGCAGCTTGCATTTGTTGCAAAAATCCGGCATCCCTGAAGGTAAACATATCGGCGGCTTCCCGGTTAGCGGCATCTTTATGGTGTGCAAAAATCCGAAAGTCGTGGAACAGCATCATGCCAAAGTATATGGAAAAGCTTCGGTGGGTGCTCCGCCAATGTCTGTTCCGCATTTGGATACCCGATTTATTGAGAATCAGAAGTCGCTGCTATTTGGACCGTTTGCCGGGTTCTCGCCAAAATTCTTAAAAACAGGCTCCAATGCCGATCTGATTACGTCCGTGAAGCTGCACAATTTGCTCACGATGCTCGCGGCAGGCGTCAAAGAAATTTCACTAACCAAATACCTAATCCAACAACTCATGTTATCCAAGGAACAACGCATGGCCGAATTGCGTGACTTTGTTCCAGATGCCAAGAGCGAGGATTGGGATATGGTACTGGCGGGCCAGCGTGTGCAGGTAATTAAGGACACGGCTCAAGGCGGCAAAGGAACCCTTCAATTCGGCACGGAGGTAGTTACTGCGGCGGATGGCTCGATTGCAGCATTGCTCGGAGCTTCACCGGGGGCTTCAACTGCTGTTCACGTGATGCTGGAGATTCTCCAGAAGTGCTTCCCGCAGCATATGGATGCCTGGGAACCAAAGATCAAGGAAATGGTTCCTTCGTATGGCGAATCACTGGTTGACAACCTTACTCTTCTAAACCAGGTACATGCTTCAACCGCTCGGGTGCTTGGACTGACGGCTGAGAAATCAGTCGTTCGGATGTAACGAGCTGTATGTAACCTGTTTACCATGCGTGTGATAAAGAGCTAAGCCGGCTAAAAACCGTGCTTAGCTCTTTTTTTATGTACCATCAGTTGTATGCCGTTCTTCAGTACTGCTCGATACAAGTCAGAGAATTCCTCCTTAGTTTCGAATGTCGTAATACTTTCGCCCTGTTGGGAGAACGTGGAATCTGAGATGATGGGTTCATCAAAGGTTCGGGTCACAAGCTTCGGACCTTTGGCCTTCAGGCTATAGCGATCCTTCCTTCTAACTTCATTGGCGAACTTAGGGTCGCCGCTTTCCTGAAGATCTCAATTCAGAGAGGAGGCGTCCAGGCTATCATATTCCTTCCTTCTACAGCAGACCACCAATTGTAGGGATATGGCTTTCCTGGACTCTTTTATCATGAACAATACCATCTATTTGCGCAGAGCGAACAAACTCATGATCGAGCAAGAACAAGGAGAGAAACAGCTGCCGAAAGTTTATTTGGCGACTGCCCTTAAAAATATAGAAACGCTTGGATACACCTTCTCCGATGAGTTGATGCAAGCCGTGCGAACATTATCCAAGGAACCATTTGAAGCATTGGTGGCCCAGGTTGTGGCTGATCTGAGAATCATGGTCGGTGCACATGTGGACTACAAACCGATGTACCCTGGATTCCCGGCGCAGGTGATGGAGGAAGATGAGGTGGAACTCTACCTGAATGCTATCCTTCATTATCTGACCTTGGTATATCCGAATCATGAACCGGTGGAAAGAGTACCTTTACTGGATAAAATAAATCTAAAAGTCATTGACCTTGGAGACAAGGCAGACTTTCAGACGCTCATCCGCCAACTGATCGAAGCCAACGGCTCCATCTCGGAGACAGACAAAGCAGATATCGATACTGTGCTGGAACTTGCGGAACCGGATGAAGTGGATGCGCTGTTGCCGGCCGAGATTCCTTTCAAGGAAAATGTGGGGTTCGTAGTAGCTTCCTTATTAAAGTATGAAAAGGCTAATATCGACCGAATCGGCCCGTATTTCAGAACGGCAACGGATGTGCTTCGTCTTGCTGTGGCTTGGTCGGGTGGGGATGTCAGCCTGGCTCTGGCTTCACCTTTTCGCAAATTCAAGCGGCGTGAAAGACGCCTGCTGCTTGGTCTTCTGGAGCAATGCGGTTCAATTACGGAAGACATGCTCCGTTACAAGAATCGCTGGATTCGTCTGGGCGAAATTCTCCATCCATCTGAATATAAGCTTCGTTACCCGCGATGCGAGGAAGCTTTTGATATCTTGCGTAATAACAAGTCGTTTACGACCTTTAACGGAAGTGTGGAGCTGGCCTTCCAATACCATAATGTGTGGAGTTTGATTGAGCTGCTGAAGCAGCGCCCTGGTGAATTTGCGAGAAGATTGGATCACTTGTTGCGCTCTAACACGGATAAGGAGTATGTATTGCTGGCGTTCGGAGAAATTCTGGAGCACGTATCGACCCCGGTTTTGTTGCAGGTGAGGGAGCATTTTGCCCGGCGTAATGAACCGCAGGATCTGCGTGTATTTTTTCCGAAAGGCAATGTAGCGAAGGCTTTCGCCATTCCGAATCAGCTTCCCGAGATGGACGATGACACTTGTCGTGCCGTCGTGCAGATGTGTGAGCAGGCGCTGGTGCAGCGTTTCGCCGCCCTTCCTTCGCTTGGAAAGACGTATGTTGATCCACAGCTCCATGATTATCTGGTTCCCTTTTCCCAAAGATCGGCGAGCAAGGCCCTTCATACGATTGTTCGGGGAAGCCGGGTGCCGATGGCCGAGGGAGATACGATTCGTTTCTTCAACTGGTGGAAGGAAGGCACCGTGAATGGTCAAGCAACGGGGCGTGTAGATATCGATCTGTCTGCGGTGATGTACGATGAGAACTGGAACTATGTGGAGCATATTTCCTATACGAATCTGCGTTCATCCCACTACAAGGCCGTTCACAGCGGGGATATCGTGACAGCGCCTCATGGTGCGAGTGAGTTCATTGACCTGCATATTCCGTCGATTGTTGCTTATGGTGGGCGTTATGTGGTGGCGAGTCTACTTTCCTTTACGAGTCATCCATATTGCGATTTGCCGGAATGCTTTGTGGGCTGGATGATGCGTAAGAAGCCGGGTTCTGGCGAGATCTTCGAGCCGTCCACGGTGGCAAACAAGATTGATATCACGGCAGATACACAGATTGCCATTCCCGTCATTATGGATCTAGTGGAGCGTACGGTCATTTGGACGGATCTGGCACTGACTAGGCACCCGGAATATTACAATAATGTCGAGGGTAATCAAAAAGGGATGGTCCTGATGGGCAAAGCCCTGACCACACTACGCAAGCCGGATCTATACGACTTGTTCACGCTTCATGCCAAGGCCAGAGGTGAACTGGTGGATACGTTGGATCAGGCCGATACGATCTATTCGGTGGAACAAGGAATTACCCCGTTTGATATCGAGCAGATTATGGCCGAGTATTTGGCTTGAGTCCATCACATATGAATACCGGGATCGAGAAAAGAGAAGAGCAGCGAAATGCTGCTCTTTTTTTGATATTCAACCTGCCGTTAACAGAATCATCGATCTGTAATTGCTAAATAAAGTTATCGGGTTGGCATATAAATTTTCTTGGGTTTCTCACTTTCAGCACTTTAACATTTCTTGTTAAAAGCTCTTTATCGCTTACGATCCACGTATGATCTTTGGAGTTCCTCCTGCGAATCGCAAGGAAATGCGATGAACCACCTGAATAAATTTTATAGCCCTTTGCCAGGCTGTCCGAACAAAACGTCACGCATTCTCCTCGATTCTGGTCGGGAAAGCCAACCTCGCTTATGACATGTCGTTTTACGAGCAGGGTCGCTCCTTGAATCAGGGGAACATATTGATTCGCCTTGGTAGGGTAACGTAGCAGAAGGAGTTTTTTGCTGCTCAAGTACATGTAGTGGGCTCGTTTCCCTACAATATCTGCTCTGGTCTTTCCCAGGGTATGCACGCTATCTGTTAAATAGAGAGGAGCATAATAATCATCGTCATCAAACTTAGCGATGAGATTGAAATTAGATAATGAAGCTCCATAATTTAGGCAATGTCCAAGCGATACTTGTTCCGGCAGAGAAACAACCCTTACATTTCTATATTGTTTTGCCGCCTGGATATATTCGTTTACACGCAGATTATTATTATTTAATATGATGATAAGCTCTTTGATCTTGTAATTCTGTCTGCTGTAGTTACGAAAAAGGTTGCCCATGCATTGTCGCCGATTGGTACAAACAATGATAGAAACTCCATTCAAATCACGAGAACGGTCTGGGTTCACCATTATAATAAGCCCTTTGGCTTTTTCTGCACATATTTCTTGTAATTCGTAACAGAAGGTATTTTTCGGCTCTGAGAGATCAGTTCTTTATCGCTAATGATCCATGTATGGTTGGATGAGTTTCTCCTGCGAATAGCGACAAAATTATTTTTTCCAGCAGAATAAACGCGGTATCCTTTTCGTTTGCTTCTAATGCAAAAAAGATCATCCTCACCGACGCTTTGATTTGGGAAAGGCACTTTGTTTATCACCTTGCGTTTAAAAACTAGCGTTGCGCCAGGGATTAGAGTCACAGGTCGATGTTCATCTTGTGGAAAACGAAGAATAAACGTCTTTGACCCACGTAAATACATATAATGAGACCGCTTGCCAATGACATCGGCTTTGGTTCTTTGAAAGGTCAGCAAGCTTTCCGTCAAATAATAGGGAGCGTAGTAATCATCATCATCAAACTTGGCAATATAATTGTATTTCGTTTTCTTGATCGCGTAATTAAGACAGGCACCTAGGGAGGTACGTTCCGGAAGACGATATACGTGTACGTTTGGGAACTTTTTCGCTAGACTGAGATAAGGCTTGAGGGGGATGTTATTGTTGTTGATAATAATGATAAGTTCTTTCTTGGCGTGGATCTGTCGGCTGTAGTTCTTAAATAGGTTTCTTATATAGCTTTGGCGTTTCGTGCAGGCAATAATAGAAACTCCCTGCTTTTTGATAGAGCTTTTTGGCATGACTCCCATGTGGACCGCTCCCCTTATCCGTTATGTTCAAAACTATCTCTCTTCAAAATATGTGGACAGCAAATAAGAGGAACGGCATATCTACAAAATGGAGAATTCGCACATAAGGCTCTCTTCAACTAATAGTGGTGAAATAGGAGACTCCATTTTACAATTGGTGGTGAGAGAATGGAACGATTAAAGAACAGTGGATTTTATAAACTGAAATTTTTCATTACGCCTGAAGAGTTCAAAAGCCTGCTAGCCCTTTTCGAGCAGAAACAGGTTCAATTTATCAGACCCAATCATGCGCAGACCAAGTATGATTATGATCAGGTATATGAAGCGTATAGCCGATTTTATCAATCTTTTACTGCTACGAAGGAAGAGAACAGAGAGGAGATTCCCCCTCATTTCGTATATTCGCTCTTGAGTAAGCTGGATCAGGGGAAGTCTGGATTTTTCTTGAAAAACGAGGGTGTCAGCTTCCCGTATCTTGGACAATGGGCGGAGGATGAATTGCCGTCTATCGTGCTATCGTTTCCTAAAGGGGTCCAAATGGATTTGGAAGATGAGATTGGGAAATATTATATATACGAGGATATTCGGGAGCATCGGCCGTTAACGTATGGGTTATATCATGAAGTGGCAAATGAAATAAAAAAAATAACCAAATTGCTGCGGTTTTCCGTACCTGCACCAGAAGGTTTACACGAGCAAAAGACTTCTGTTCGGGTTAGCAAAGAAGCTATGAATGATATGAGAGAGTCCTGGATTTTCAATAAATATTCGCTTGTTATGAATACCAAATAGGTTACAGCAAGGTAGGCGTAAATTATCGATATCTATCATTCGATCACTTCACGATGATTATTGTTCGCAGCTCGATGAAGCTGCGTTTTTTTTATTCATAATTTATTGATATAATTTCTACAACGAATAAGACAGGGAGGCAAGGTCAATGAATGATGAACTCTTGGAACGGCTAGAGGCTTGGCATGAACAGGATGAGTATGAAGAGATTATAGATGCGATTACAGAGGTTCGGGAAGAGGATCGGGATTATATTCTGGTCAACCATCTGGGTAGAGCCTTGAATAATATGGAGCGTTACCAGGAGGCGGTGGAGCAATTCCTGTCGGTTGAAGAAGAGGGACAAAATGACCCGCTTTGGCATTACCGCATTGGTCTGGCGTATTATTATTTGGAGCAATATGAGAACGCGCGTGAAGCTTTCGAAGCAGCGGACCGATTAGAGCCGGGAGATGAGGATACACAGGAGTTCCTGGAATGGATTCGGAATAAAACAGCAGACGAGCTCACAGAAGAAGCGGTAGAGGTGCCTGTGGATACAGTTCACTCGGTGACTGAAATCAACATCGAAGCAGCACCTGGGATTCATCCCGAATCGACGAGCTTCTGGAATGACAGTCCAGCAAACGTCGATCAATATGTGTTGTCCCCTCCTACCGATGAGCAAATTGAAGCAGTGGAAGAGCAGCTGGTGTTCAAGCTGCCGACATTCTATGTGAACATGATGAAACTACATAATGGTGGTGTGCCCCACTATCGTTATTTTCCGGTTAGTCAGGCGGAGAGTGATGGGAAGATTCAAGTTGAAATTTTCAATATCCTGGGTGTTGGACGGGAAAAGGCACATTCACTGTGTGGAGAAGCGGGCAGTCGAGCGATCATAGAAAAAGGGGGTTATCCTGAGATTGGTGTCATTCTATGTGAGTGTTCTTCCAATTCAGAGGTCGTGATGCTGGATTATCGTGAATCCGGCAATGCCGGCGAGCCCGAGGTTGTCCATGTGAATAAAGCAGAAGGCTACAAGATCACTTGGCTTGCGCCCAATGTTGAGACCTTTATTCAAGGTTTGGTGAATGAGGGAAATCAACCTGCAAACCTTGAGGGTTCACTGTAAGAAGGTGATAGCTTCCTGTGATATAAAATATTGAAGAGGCTGCATCCGTAACAAAGGGTGCAGCTTTTTCAGTTAAAACCTCTCATTCATGCTGTAGAAGAAGAACGTAATGTTAATGGTGAGATCACCGGTGTATTGTTTAGCTGCGTTCAGGTAGCTCAGTCGTCAGATCTTCCCCATAAAGCTCGTTCAAATGATCGATGTGACCCTCGCCCCAATCATTCATGGCCTGTAATAAAGGGGTCATTCGTTGACCGTACTCCGTGATGGAGTACTCTACTTTGGGAGGTATCTGCTGATAGACCTCACGATGGACGATGTCATGGTACTCCAATTCCCTTAATTGTTGGGTGAGCATTTTCTTGGTAATGTCAGGGATGGCCCTCTGAAGCTCGCTAAATCTCATGGTGCCATTGGCGAAAAGCCGAAGTAAGATCACCGGTTTCCATTTTCCAACAAGAATGTCCAACGCCGTTTCAAACTTGCAGTAAGTACTCATATGATGCCCTCAACTCCTTTATTTATCTAAGGTTTCTTTTTGTATACTATGTTTAGTTTAAGTGCCTACTTCCAAATAGTTACCCCATAAAATATTATATGCCTAGGTGTTGATCATATACAAGAAGAGGGGCTTACGAGTTATGAATATGGCGTTATGGATTGTTCAAGGTATATTGGGTTTAGGATTTATTTTCTCGGGATGGATGAAGGCATTCCAGTATGAACAGGCAAAGAAATCGTGGCCTTGGGCAAGCGAAGTTTCGAGAGGGTTAGTATTTTTTATCGGGATCTTGGAACTGGTTGGGGTCATTGGACTTATTGTTCCTCAAGCAACAGATATCGCCCCTGGATTGACGCCACTGGCGGCCATTGGTCTTGCTGTCGTTGTACTGTTAGGAGCCATATTCCACATTGCCCGTAAGGAGTATAAGCAAATTGGCGTGAATATCGTGTTCCTGGCGTTAGCTGTGTTCGTAGCGGTAGGCCGCTTCTGAGTTTCAAGATCACGATAGGGACAATGAACAAATATTTTGGATAACGGGAAGTAGAGGCGAGGCGATTGATTTCCGGTAGGGTTACGGAGAGCGGTCGCTATTTTTTATCTGGATAAGATACAAAAAAACAGAGAGAGATTACGGCAGGCTGATAGCTATTTTCATTGCCACGGTATGTAATATAATGGTATTATTTAATGATATTACCAGTAAGTTGGATCTATATTATTTCTATATAGGAGGTGGTGGTATAAGAGACTGATATGGAAGAAAGTTGACTCCATGGATATGCCGCATACAGCAAGAATACCGAGATGAGACATAGGCTCGTTTGTCATACATTATAATGTAAGCGCTTTACTTTTAATTCAGCTATCACATATACGATATTTAAATCTGATTTTGGTCCATTACGAAAACGTTAAAAAACTATTCCAGGGAGGGATTAGCTCGTGAGCAGACGTTTAATGAAGAAGGCATTCAGTTCGTTTCTATTACTGGTGATGATGGCAGCAGCGGTATTATATCCAACATCCACCGGACACGCGGCCACCATCTATGTTACGGATAACGGGTCGAGGATTGAAGTGAACACAGGAGCAGGGCTGGTATACACGGTGAATAAAACCAATGGAGATATCATATCTGCCAAAATGAACGGAACGGAGCTGAACGGCTCCAGCAAGGCGTCCCATATCGGCTCTGGTTTGGGCTCAGCCAATGTAACCTGGAACACATCTCCTTCGGGATCAACCGTGTTGATCACCGTATCAACCAGCACGCTTACCCACTATTATGCATCACGGGGCGGTGAGAACATTATCTATATGGCAACGTACGTCACAGCAGAACCGTCTGTGGGTGAGTTGCGCTATATTTTCCGGGGCAACGGCAGCGTATTAACAGGAGTTCCGGCCAATTCGAATAATCGGAATAACACCGGCGCGATTGAGAGCCAGGACGTTTTTGGTTACGCTAACGGACAGAGTACATCGAAGTTACGGCAATGATCAAGCTAAGGATCTGACCATTCGAGGCGTTACGGGTAGCGGTGTGGGTGTGTTCATGGCCTATGGCGACCGAGAGAAAAGTTCGGGAGGTCCGTTCTTCCGTGATATTCAGTTCCAGAGCGGTGGAGATACGGAGGTCTACAATTACATGAATTCAGGACATGCCCAGACTGAAAATTGGCGCATGGGTCTGCATGGGCCGTATGCCTTGATTTTCACCACCGGTGCAACGCCGAGCGTACCTGATTTTAGCTGGATGTCGGGTCTGAACCTGATAGGTTGGGTATCCAGCCGAGGTAATGTCGTGCTTAATGGGCTCTCTGGCATGGATACGGGTTATGCGTATACAGTTGGTTTTGCCAATAGCAACGCCCAATATTGGGTGAATGCCTCTTCGAGCGGGGCAGCTGCCAAATACAGCATGATTCCAGGTACATACACCATGACGGTGTATAAGGGGGAACTGGCCGTCTATACGGAAAGTGTGAACATCACTGGAGGATCAACGACAACGCTGAATACGCGTACGATCAACAATGACCCAAGTAAAGCATCCAGCATCTGGCGTATTGGGAATTGGGATGGTACGCCATCGGAGTTCCTGAACGGCCAGACGATTCCAATCCGTCATCCTTCCGATAGCCGTAATCCAAGCTGGGGTCCTGTCAGTTATGCCACCGGCAGTGCAACCAACAAGTTCCCAGCGATTCAGTTCCGGGGACAAAACTCGCCCACAACCGTTACCTTTAGCTTGAACTCTTCCCAAGCGGCATCTTCGCATGTTCTTAACATCGGTATTACGGCAGCATACAACAATGGAAGACCCAGTGTAACGATTAACGGTCATACGTTAACCAATCCGGCAGCTTCATCCCAACCGAATTCGCGGAGCTTTACGATTGGGACCTATCGGGGCAACAATACAACCTTTTCCTGGAATATACCGGCATCCTATTTCGTTAATGGGTCTAACACCGTGACCATTACGCCAATCAGTGGCTCCAGCGACTTGGGCAATTGGTTAAGTGCTGGGTGGGTGTATGACTGTGTTGAATTGTTGAAGTAATTTAGTCGGGGTGCTGAGGGAGGTTTATCTGCATACGTTCATATATATTAAATAAAGCCGGTGACTGTATGTATGGCATCAAACATTGTTCAGGAATATTGCACGTAGTGAATATTCTAGCTCTGATTCTTTGCTTGACGGCCTGTACTTCTTCCACCAACGTCTCTTCAGAAGAAGTCAAATCATTTCGGCAGGATATCGAGCAAGATTTTCCTGCTATTCAAAAGACGGAGATTCGTTATTCCACACCTCGGGTCGAAGTCGCATATACGGTCAAAACAGAACCGGATGAAGAAGAGATTCGTCGTCTTTTCACTCGAACCACAGCATTTATGACTAGCCCTTCTTTTCAAAGTGAAATTATTGATGCACAGTACCGTAAGAAATATCCAAGCTGGGGCGACCCGGAGCTTGCCGTAACTATAACCTTACGCGGAAAGGATATAACTGCTTACCAGTTTACTTGTAAGCCAGAAAAATCCGATTCCGAATCCGATTCTGGTAACGCGACATATGCTCAGTGGTACGTTCAGACACCAGATGATACGGCAGGCAAGCCTTATTCTGAATCTGGGATGGAGAATGAAGAGTGACACTATCAAAATTTTCAGAATACATGGATCAATACATTGATTAAGAAACATGATGCAATACAGCCCTCAAATCCTTGAGGGCTGTATTTGTATAACACTTCGCTTGTTTCGCTAAAGGCATCCAAAATAAGGATACAGGGCCGTATGCGTTGCAGAAAGACCATTCCTCTGCTATTATTTAGACATCTAATATTTAGCCATCTAAATAACTGAATAATAGAGCTGCTATTTATTTTCGGTTTCTTTATGAAAGGAGCTTGAGAACCATGTTGAGAATGAAAGACAAAGTAGCCCTTGTAACTGGAGGCGCTTCTGGAATAGGATTGTCCGCAGCCCAATTGATGGCGAGAGAAGGAGCGAAAGTCGTTATTGCTGATTTCAATGTCAATGGGGCAAAAGAAGCGGCAGCGAACATTCAGGCTCAAGGCGGAGAAGCAGTAGCCGTATTTCTTGATGCCGGAGACGAATTTTCGATTAAAGAAGCTGTGGAGTTTACGGTCCAACAATATGGTAAACTCACGAGTCTGTTCAACAACGTTGGCCTGACCAACCTGAAGAAGGATTTGGACGTGGTTAACGTAGATCTGGACGAGTGGGATCGGCTGATGAACGTGAATCTGAAAAGCGTGTTGCTCGGCTGTAGATTCGCCATCCCTCATATGATTGAAGCGGGTGGAGGTTCCATCATTAATACGGCCTCCATGGCTGGCTTTACAGGCGATGCGGTTCGGGTTGCTTACGGTGCCTCAAAAGCAGGAGTAGTGAATCTAACAAGGTATATTGCCACCCAATATGGCAAGCATAACATTCGTTGCAATGCTGTCGCACCTGGATTGATCTTGACCCCGGCAGCCCAGAATAACATGCCTCCAGATGTATTGGATATGTTCGCAAAATATAACGCACTGCCTTATCACGGGGAACCCGATGATATTGGATACACCGTCGTATTCCTGGCCTCAGATGAGTCCAAATTCATTACCGGTCAGACCATCCAGGTTGAGGGCGGCCATTATATTGCCAACCCAACCGTTCCCGATTTTGAAGAGTTTATGAATTCACACAATACGACTATCAACTAAAGCAGCGTCGTATAAATAAATTACGTTAGGAGCGTTTCATATGGGAAGATTAGATAATAAAGTAGCTATTATTACTGGTGGAGCATCAGGAATTGGTGAAGGCATGGTGGATCTCTTTGCAAAGGAAGGCGCCATCGTTATTGCTGCAGACATTAATGAGGAAGCGCTGGAGAAAGCAAGCCAAAAAGAGAATGTGTATGGAATGAAGTTGAATGTTTCCTCCGATGAAGATTGGGAGATATTAGCGAAAGTAGTTAACGAACGTTTTGGTAAAATTGATATTCTGGTCAACAATGCAGGCATTTCTTCAGAGAAGCCGTTTGAGGAAATCAATGCGCAGGATTGGCAGAAAATGCTCTCCATTAATGGCTTCGGCCCATTTGCTGGCATGAAACATGTAGCTCCTTATATGGCAGCACAAAAGAAAGGTTCCATCGTTAATATCTCTTCATACACCGCATTGATTGGACAAGGCTTTAACCACTATTCGGCATCCAAAGGGGCAGTACGCGCATTATCCAAAGCAGCGGCGACAACCTTTGGTCGTCAAGGTGTTCGGGTGAATGCTCTCTTCCCTGGGATCATCGAAACACCAATGACTCAAGCCTTGAACACGTCGAAGGAATTGCTTGATCGACTCGTTCAGGCAACGCCTTTGCAACGTCTGGGGCAGGCTATCGATATTGCCAACGCTGCATTGTTCCTGGCATCGGATGATTCTTCGTACATTACAGGATCTGAGCTGGTTATCGATGGTGGATACTCAGCCCAATAGCGTGTAAAATGATGACAGCCCTTAAGTAGAATGAGGGCTGTTGTTTTATTTTTGCGAGGAGGATCACATGGAAGAACAGAACATTTTTGAGCTCATACACAACATGGACAATTTCACCAATAAATTGATTATACAGTGGAACAAATCGTTTAATGAGGACCTCGGCGTCTCTCATGTGCTGGTACTCAGTCATCTCAATCAAAATGGAAAAAGCCGACCTTCAGATATTGCTAAACTATTGGGCCTTACCCCACCTACACTCAGTTATTTAGCTGATAAGTTGGTTGCCAAGAAATTAGCCGTCAGGATTATAGATGAAGCTGACCGCCGCATTATATATTTGAACATTACCGATAAAGGGATCGAAGTCCTCGAAAGAGCAATATTGGAGGGGCAGAAGCTGCGTAAAAATTTATTCCAGAAACTGACCCAAGAGGATCGAGCACAATTAGTTAATATTTTTGAGAAGATGAATCGGGATGATTGAAGAATAGCCTGAACCTTTGAAATAAAGGAAGCAGGCTATTTTTTTGTAACACTAATACCTATCCAGTCAGAATTTTAGTTATGATATAAGGATAAGAGGCATTTTGCCAAGCGCTTCTAGTTCAATAATGATCCAGCGCATCGCTGGTGTGCAAAATACAATTTGTTCAGTATGCACTGAATTTTGGAAGGGGGTTAGAAGCTGATATGCAGGAACCGATCAAAGTATATAACACTGCAGTTGAGGCTCTTCTTGAAGTGATTGGCGGCAAGTGGAAGCCAGTTATCTTATTCCATCTTACCTTTGGCAAGAAGCGTAATGGCGAACTGATGAGGCTGCTACCTTCCATTACACAGAAAGTGTTGACCCAACAGCTTGGTGAATTGACGGAGGCGGGTATTATTTTCCGCATTTCCCATCACCAGGTCCCGCCGAAGGTGGAATATGAGTTGACGGAGTATGGGTGGAGTCTTAAAGAGATTCTTCATCTGATGTGCAGATGGGGCGATACACATGTGGAAAAGGTATATGGTGATCGAGGAAAAATTTTATTTAAGCCGCCGACATCTGACGGTTAATGGTGCAAAGCCGATTCTTGTAACAGGAATCGGCTTATTGTACATGCTATATCTATTACGGGATGATCTTACGCTCGCGTAAATTTTCGAAAATATCCATAAACATACTCTCTGTATCAACGAAATCGTGAAATCCGAAGCGACGGGCTTTGGATCCATCCGCGAAGAAATCATAATCCCATGAGAAGACAAAATCACCGAAGGGCCAGGAGGATACATCCTCATAGGAGGTCTTCATTAAATCATACTTTTCAATCATGGAATTCCAAAGCACCTCTTTATCTGCCATAACGGTTGCAAGCGAGAGAGGCAGGGGTGGTGCCGTTTCCAGTTCGAAAAATGCAGCAATTTTGGGCCAAAGTTCATTCCAGCGAAACAGATCGCCGTTAGTGATATTAAACGCCTGATTAGCACAGCGTGGATCGGTTGCCGCCCAGACAGTCGCACGAGCGAGCAGTGATGCATCGGTCATTTCAAGTAGGGAGTGGTAAGCTCCGGGTTTTCCGGGAAAACGAAGTGGCAAGCCAAGTTCCTTAGAAATGGATGCATACACCCCAATAACCATGGCGAGGTTCATTGGATTACCCAGAGCAAATCCACATACAACGGATGGACGCAGAGCAGACCAGGTCCAACTGCTTCCAGATTGCCGTTCCTCAAGAAACTGCTGTTGGTCGATATTGAATTCAGGGGGCATATGATGCGCATCCGTTTCCCTGGCAGGTGTTTTAAATGGGCCCAGATGTGCACCGTACACCTTATAACCTTGCATTAGACTGATATGTTGGAGATTGGGGGCGATCGGTTCAATGGTATTCACGACATTGGCGAGCATGTCGAGATTGGGCTGGACCAATTCGGCCCAGGTCGGGCGATCCTGATAAGCGGCGTAGAAAATATGAGTAACCGCCGTTAAATGGCACAGTTTGGCCTGAGTATCTGCTTCGTTCAGCAAATCGGCCGATATATATTGTAACCTAGGGGCATCTTCCCCTCCGCGACGTGATACACCAATAATATTCCATTCCGGAAGTGTCATTAAATAATCAATAAGGTTTCTTCCAATGACGCCTCCAGCACCGATGACAAGCGCTGTGTAACTGGTAACAGATTGATTGGGTTTCAATGGGCATGCTCCTCTCTTCTTCTGTCATTATTGTGGATCAGAAAAAGAAAGGTGAGAAGTACGCACCTCAAAGTGACATACGCACTTGAGAGTAATATATGGGCCAGGGGTAGGTTGTTGAGGCTCTTTAGCGTAATAAGTACTTCCCTTATTTTTATCATTTCTAATGAATTCTTCATATGTTAGTATGTTTAACGTCTTAAGCGCAGATGAATGAGGAGCGCTAATCGGATGTATGATGGGTGGAATATGATGCGCAATTGGGTTCGTAATGAAAATGTGCAAATGACAGCAGTTGCTTTTGCGACTGCTGTGGGGGCGCTCTTTAAAATAAATCCTTTTCGAGAGGATTACTTCCGGATTGGTCTGGGTGTAAGTATACTTTTATTTTTGCTGATGCTTATGCCGCATCTGTCTTATGTAAAGACAGGGATTTTGGCGGGGATTGCGAATTTCATTTTTCAATCGGCTGATTTACTGAATCATGTGAATTCGATCTCGGTCATCGAAAGCATGCAGGATAATCTGGGCGCGGGAATATATTATGTCGTGTTCACCTATGGCCTCAGCAAACTCAAGAACAGATTCCATGAGATACCGCCTCTTGTGCTGGGTGGATTGATTACGTGCATTGATTTTTCCTCTAATCTTGTGGAGCTATTCATTCGCGGTGTGTTGAGTGGGACAAATATCTTTTATATGAAAGAATGGCTTTATCTGCTGGTGCTCGGTGGTTTGCGAAGCTACTTTATCATCGGGCTGTATAACAGCTTTGCGGTGAGGCAGATGCGATTGCTGCATGCTGAACAGGAGAAGCGGATGGAGCAGATGCTGAGCGTTAACTCTGGTCTGTACGGTGAAGTCTTTTATCTGAAAAAAGCCATGAATACCATTGAAGGCATTGCCGTAGACAGCTACGACCTTTATCGTGATCTCAGAGAGCAGGAATTGAACCAATATAGCCAGCGGACGCTCGGCATTGCTCAACAGATTCATGAGGTCAAAAAGGACTCCCAACGTATCCTTGCAGGTCTGTTGAAATTGTACGATAGCGAAAAATCAGTGAATATGAGCCTTTCCGAGGTACTGAACTTTGCAACCAAAGGAAATCGGAAATATAGTGAAATGCTGAACAAAAAGATTGGGATTCATATCGACCAGCAATATGATTGCGACTCCCCTTACTACATTCCTCTCTTAACTGTAATGAATAATCTGATCGCCAATGCCGTGGAAGCCATTGAGAACAACGGAACAATTCGGATTCGAGTATTGGAAGAGGGAGCGGATGTGCAATTTGTGGTTATCGATTCTGGGAAAGGTGTACCCGAGGCGAAGCGAGACGTGATCTTCGAACCGGGTTATACAACCAAATTCAATGAAGTGGGCATTGCAGCAACCGGAATTGGCCTGTCCCATGTACGTGATATCGTTCAGTCTCTGGAAGGCCGAATTAGCGTGAAATCAGCGCCGCAAGGCAATAGGGGCTCCGCGTTTGTCGTATCGATTCCGAAAGCTAATCTTGTTAAGGAAGACTGTGCAGACGATGCTTTCTATCATGATCGTGGGTGATGAATATAGGGCGTTATTTTGTGCCAGTCTTTATATTTCAAAAGTAAATGTATTCTCCGTCCTCAGGAATCACGACTGAATCTAATAACTGCTGCTGTTCTATGTACTGTAATAGATCCTTTCTTGATGAAGTACAATGTCGGATGGCATCCATATGTACAGCGACAACTTTGGTGGAGGGTGAAGTCTTCAGGATTGTACCGATATCCTCGGGTATCATTGTAATGACGGAACCAAATAACAATTGAGCATTTGGTGCATTGACGATGCATATCCGGGGTTTGTGCTGCTCGAACACTTGCTTAATCTGATCTGTAAGGACACAATCACCCACAATATACAACGATCCGTCGTCAGGTGTATTCAGGATAAACCCGGATACGGGGCCAAGCAGTTTGGAGATGTTTCCTTTTGCGTGCTGACCACGAATTCTTGTAAAATCTATCCCCTCCCAGTGTTTGAACTGCTCGATAGGGAATACATTCTCGAACCCCCACGATAAAATGCGTTGTTGATCTACCGGCTGGCAAAGTACAGGCATCTTTTTGTTGAGTATTTTCTTTGCCGTTTTGTCAAAGTGGTCAACATGTAAATGTGTAACGAGTATCGCATCAATGTGTTTGAAAGTTTCTAGTGGCACAGATAATGGGACGGTTGGGTTTCTACGAACGTGACGTGTAAAGGGGATAGGCGGAAGTTCTCCCGTATCACTTAACATTGGATCAAGTAGAATCGTTTTTCCTTGTATGGTGATCAGGGAGGTAGCATGGCGGATATGCTGAATGGTTAGCGTCATGGCGAATATTCTCCTTAGATGGAACGTGTATTTGTTTAATAATACCGACCGGTCTGTTTTAAAATAACACAAACTACGCTCCTCATGCAATATCCTTGATTTTCTGTTTTCATGTACAGCATACGTATGAATACATGCTTGTATTAGGCCATAGGCGTATGATATTTTAAGACCAATCGGTATGAATGGAAAAGGAGGGAGCATTGTGCGCAAAGGCCAAATCACCAAAGAACATATTATTCGTGAGTCGGCAGCACTTTTCAACACGAAGGGATACACCGGTGCCTCCCTGTCTGAAATTATAGAACGATGCGGCGTTCGTAAGGGCGGGATTTATAATCATTTTGAAAGTAAAGATGAGATAGCACTGGCTGCTTTTGATTACTCGGTATCACAGATGCTGCAATTCCACTCACAGGCTCTTGAAGGCGTCACAAGTTCCAAAGACAAACTACTCGCCATATGCGGTGTTTATATTGATATGATGGAAAACAATACGCTGGAAGGGGGATGCCCCCTACTAAATACTGCGGTTGAAAGTGATGATGCACACCCTTTGCTGAAAGAAAGGGCACAGCATGCCATGACCAATCTGCTGAATGAGCTGACACAGGTCCTTATTCAGGGTACGGAGCAAAAGGAATTCAGAACAGATATTGCACTAGAGGAAGTGAGCAGCAACATCATCGCCATTATTGAGGGAGGCGTTATGTTAAGCAAGCTTTATGAAGATAGCAAGTATATCCGGCATGCCGTACTTCATATCACTCAATTTATGGATGACCGAATATTAATCCAATAATTTAATAGGAGAAAGGTGGATTAAAATGAATATAATCATTGATCAACAGGGCCGCTCCAAGGTCGCTATCGTCGAAAGCAATGACATCGTTATTAACAATACTCAAGATGCATTGGATTTGATGGCCTCAGTGAACTATACAGATGACGCACATAAAATCTTGATTGATAAATCCAACCTCACCGAAGATTTCTTCGAACTGAAGACCAAACTTGCAGGTGATATTTTGCAGAAATATGTGAATTACCAGGTTAAACTTGCCATAGTCGGAGATTTTGAAGGATACAACAGCAAAAGTCTCAGAGACTTCATCTATGAGTGCAACCATGGCAAGCATGTTTTCTTTTTGAAAAACAAAGAGGAAGCGCTTAAGGCTTTGCATAATATCGATTAATTCCACATGCAGAGCGGCAAGTCATCGATTAATTCCTTATGGAGGAGGTACTATTATGATTGCAGATTTGAAGCGAGTACCGAATGGCACCCTGGCTTGTTTTGAACGTCATTGGAGGCACGCTGCGGAGGATGTATGGTCCTTTTTGACGGAAAACGAAAAGCTTGCAAAATGGTTCTCCGAACTCGAAGTAACGGATCTTCGGGAAGGTGGAAGCATCAAGTTTAATATGCCGGATGGCACCTTTATGGAACTCAACATTATCGAGCTTATCCCTGGCTCTGTTCTCGAATATACTTGGGCAGAAGACCGGGTTCGATTTGAGCTGTATCCAGAGCCGAATGGGTGTCGTCTGCTGCTTCTCGAAACCATCCATCACATCACAAGCCATACGCCTAAGGATCTAGCGGGGTGGCATGTCTGTCTGAACGTCATTAAGGCATTACTGGATGGCAGTACCTTGGAATCTCGTGAAGCAGAATGGAAAATCTGGTACGGGAAGTACCAGAAGCATGTAGACCATTTTCTCAAAATCTAGTCATATGAGACCGCCCTTTGGGCGATAATCATGCGGGAGGAATAGATCGTGAAGGCTAATGAGAAATTACAGACGTACGCGTTATCTGATGTCAGCAATCTTAAAGTACATGGCAGAACGACAGGACAACGGTCGCCCCTAACCTTGTTTTGGACTGGAAGTGCGGTTGAACTTAATGTAAAAGGCTCTGAGTTGTGGGTGGAATTCGAATCTGATTATGACCTGTATGAACCTTGGATCAGCATTCTGATTAACGGTGTCCCGGTGAGCAGACAGATGTTAACGGCGGGAAGGTATTGGATCTGCGTATTCCGAGGAATGAACGAGAATGTGGTGAAAAATGTACGCATCGTCAAAGATGTACAGGCCATGAATGGAGATCCGGGCTGTTCCTTGCAGATTAATGCAGTGAAGTCCGATGGTGTCTTCGTGCCTGTTGAGCAGAGACCGTACAAGATTGAATTTATCGGCGACAGTATTACATCCGGAGAAGGCGCAATTGGAGCCAAAGCGGAAGAGGATTGGATTCCGATGTGGTTCAGCGCCATACATAATTATACGGCCATGACAGCAGAAACGCTGAATGCAGAATACCGCGTCATCTCACAGAGCGGCTGGGGTGTGCTGACGAGTTGGGATAACAATCCGAATGCAAATATCCCTGCTTATTACGAGCAAATCTGTGGATTGGTGACCGGAGATAAGAACGCAGCGCTTGGGGCAGGGGACAAGCATGATTTTAACGCCTGGCAGCCAGATGTAGTGGTGATTAACCTGGGAAGCAATGATGGAGGAGCTTTTCAAACCCCGGCATGGAAGGACCCCGCTACCGGAAAGTTGTACAAGCAACGCCTTAACGCAGACGGGACTTACCATGAAGAGGATCTTGCTGTTTTTGAGAATGCTGCGACCCGATTCCTAATTCAACTTCGAAAAAACAATCCTGAGGCGCATCTCGTATGGGCATACGGCATGCTTGGGTTCCCGATGATGCCAGCGATTTATCGTGCTGTTGACGCTTATACGAAACAGGCTGGAGATACGAAAGTCTCGGTGATACAGCTTCCCAATACGACCGAGGAGACGGTAGGCGCCAGAAGCCATCCGGGTGAGTTATCTCATCGAAGAACTGCTGATGCGTTAGCGGAATATCTAAAGGAAATTTTAAAATAAATTTTAATTTACATTTGAAATCGGAAGAGCCAGACCTCTCTTAGTTAGAGAGGCCTGGCTCTTCTTTTAGTACACCTTATACATCGAAAGGGATGTGTTAACTACGCTAAAGTTACTTCCCTTGTACCTGATAGCGGATCGAAATGATCTGCCCCAGCGTGTACGTATGAATCATTTTGAAATGAGTTGGTACCGTTCCTATTGGAAAGAGGGGAATTCCTTCACCCAGAACCTTCGGAATAATGGCAATCTCAACCTCATCGAGCAAGTGTTGTTCCAGAACGGCTTGCACCAGCTGGCCTCCGCCAACAATCCAAATGTCACCGCTGGAGTCCTGCTTCAACCGAGGAATCAGGTTCTCTACAGCTTCGTCCGTAAATTGTACGTGTGGAGCAGGGGCTTGTTGGGAACGGGAAAGTACATATGTCGGGCGATCCGCATAGGGGAAATCCTCTGACAGCTTGAGCACCTCTTCATACGTAAGACGTCCCATAACCACCGATCCAATCGTTGAATAGAACTCGCCATACCCGTTATCGCCACCATTACCTTCCACATCGAACAGCCAATCCACCGAACCATCCGGTCTTGCAATGTATCCATCCAGACTCATCGCAATATATAACACGACTTTATGGTTAGACATATCAATCGCTCCCTTCTGAAATGTATGATACACTCCAACTATGACAAAAGTTGACGTAGTTAGGTGGGGTGAATATGAATAATCGAAAACTCGCATTGATGCGACTCATGGATTCGAGAAAGAAGTTTACGGCTCGTGAATTGGCGGAGCGTTTTCAGGTGTCGATCCGTACGATCCAGCGAGATCTGAATGATCTGCAGGAGTTGGGCTTTCCTTTGTATACGGAGGTTGGAGTGAACGGGGGTTATCGAGTGCTTCCTAATCGGATTTTGCCACCCCTTCAACTCACACAGCATGAGGCGTTGGGTTTGTTTATGATGATTGAATATTTGGAGAACGTCCCGGATTTTCCGTATGGATCGATTCGTGAGCATCTCGCCGAGGAATATTATTCAACTTTACCTCAGGATGTACAGGATCTGATTACACGGATGAGGCAGCACATTACGTTTCTTCAACATCATGCTGTGCAGGTCGAGGCACTAACAACAGAGATATTAAGCGCGGCAGTAGATAAAAGAGAGATCGAATTTATATATCATTCCCGGCAGGGACATAAAAAAGTACAGGCTTTCCCCATCGGCATCTATTACGATCACGGGTATTGGTATATGCCAGCCCGGAGGAAGGATCGGGTGCTGTTGTATCGAGTGGATCGAATGCAGGAGCTGGTTATGCTGGATTCTATCAACGAGTCGGTTCCTAGTTTGAAAGAGTGGCTGAATTATAAGGAAAACAGAAAAAGCGTAGAAGTCGTACTACAATTCACGGATTTTGGGGCGAGAATGGCAGGATCAGATGTACTGTTCAAGTCGGTTGAAGGGAATGAGTGGAGAGGACTTGTCCCGCCTGAGGAGTTTCCTTTTACAGCGCGGAAGCTGCTCTCCTATGGGCCTGAAGTGAAGGTCGTTGAGCCGCTGGAGCTGCAACAACAAGTGAGAGAGATGCTAGAACGGAGTTTGAACCAGTACTGAATGTTGTAAAGGATATTGTGTTCTCATATGGAACATATAAGAGTACCATGAAAGTAACTTATATAGGATTCACCGAATGGGGGGCTACCATGAATCAATTCATAAGAAGTTTCACGATCCGCTCTATGCAGAGTCCATGCGATGAACAACGGCGGTTGTTTGTATAGAGCTTGAAATCTATTTCCGCCACACCACTATAATGCGTATAACAAGTGTTCATCGGTTGACTCTGCTGCCTTAAAGATCTTAACTTTTAAGGAGCGGAGCAAATATGAAATATATTAACGCAGACACGATCTTTCCGGAATCATTGCTAAAGGAGATCCAGCGCCACATTCCTGGTGGATTGGTGTATATCCCTAAACCGAAGGAAGCCCATCAAAAGTGGGGCGAGAGTTCGGGCAGTCGGATGATTTTGAAGCAAAGAAACGATGAGATTCGCCAGCTATTCGTTGCGGGTATGTCCATCGACCAGCTCATAGAAAAATATTGTTTGTCCATCGACAGTATCAAGAAAATTGTATATTCCAAAAAGTGATTTAAGGGTTAGAGCTGCATTCGAGTTATCGAATGTGGCTTTTTGTGTAGGAATTAGTTTAAATGGTTTGCTGCCTATATTGTGCGAAAGAAGACCAATACAATGAGATTATAGAACTGTTACTAACAAAACATTACGTTATCTGTGGGGGGAACAACATGAAAATTGAAGTACAGTTAGCTCATAACCATGAGGCATATATCATCAAAAACATGTATCCTCTATACCTTCATGATTTATCCGGACATTATGGGCTGAAAACAGAACACACTCCGAATCAACATGGGATTTTCGAAATGGGTGATGATTATAAAACGTTGCAAGATCAATATGATGTCCAGAACATATGGTGGGAAAAACCGAACGTTCTCTATACATTTTTGATTAGAGTAGATGGCGTACCAGCAGGTTTTGTATTTGTGGCTACTGCGCCGCATTGTTCGGCAGACACGGATTTCTTTGTACATGAATTCTTTCTAATGCAGCCATTCAGAGGTGTGGGGATTGCAGAGTACGCTGCAAAAGAGGTATTCCAGAGATATCGGGGCCGATGGGAGTTGTTCACGAATCCTTCGGAGAAAAATAAAGTAGGTCAACACTTTTGGCGAAAAACTGTATCGAACTATACCCAGGGAAACTATGTGGAGCTTCAGGACCAAACGCATGATGGAGAAAAGTTGATCTTCAGATTTTCAAACCGTTAATCGTTAGTTTAGATAATATATTTGATTATATCTAAGGGCCTAAGGAGTAATCTGGTAGGCTCTTTTTTTGTTTGTGGATATTTCTTCACGTTTAACCCGCAGCATTCGCAAGGTTTGTCCTTCCGGAATATGATATAGCATGCCAAGGTCGCAAATCTTCATTATTCTTCTTAGTTTCATCGACTGCTTCTTCAGATTTGAATTCTATACGGATCTCAGAAATCAACTTAGGGGGTCGGACAGCATGGAGTGGTTATCCTTTTTGAAGCAATACATCCAGGGTCCCCGATGGATTGGGGCCATTGCCCCCAGCTCAAAATATCTAGCAGCTAAAATGGTGAAAGACATCGCATTTGACCGTGCATCATGCATTGTGGAGTATGGGCCAGGCACGGGGGTATTTACGGAAATGCTGCTTGCGAACATGCAGCCAGGGACGGTTCTGATCCTGATTGAAAACAACGCCCGCTTCTGCCAGTTGCTTCGCAAAAAGTACGGTCATCTTCCGAATGTACACATCATTCACGATTCTGCCGTGCATGTCGATCAGCACATACAACAATATGGACTGGATAAGGTTGATTACATTGTATCCGGACTGCCTTTTGCGAGTCTGCCTGCGGAGGTATCACTGGACATTTTATCTAAATCAAGGCAATATTTGAAACAAGATGGCAAGTTCATTACTTTTCAGTACACGTTACTTAAACGGGGATTACTCAAGCAATTTTTCGAAAACGTAAGCATGACAAGGGTGTACCGTAACCTGCCGCCTGCTTATGTATTCAGCTGTAGTCAATAACAAGAACGCACAGGATGGAGGATGATTTTGCGTAAATTAAATTATATCATCGGAATAGTTACTCTGATGTCTGTCGTAATGATGGGGTGTAACGAGTCCCCAAAAACCGAAAGTATTCAAGAGCCAGCTCCATCTTCAACGAGTCAGTTGAGTATATTGACGAACCAAAAGGCATCTGCCCAGGAAGAGCAGCAGGCTCTTGAAATGAGCTTGGAATATAAAAAGGCGGAGTTTGCCGTCGATAACACGAAGGGTGAAGAATTATTAACCGTAGAAAAGGTGCTAGCCAAAAAAGAGATCTTGAAGCCTTTCCTGACTGAACGGAATCTTGAAAGAAACAGTATGGGTTTGCCTTTTCAGGTGGCAGACAAAGAAGATGCGTCACTGCATGCTGAAGATATAAAGGCAAAGATGAAAGAAAGTAAAAATGATTGGATGCTCGTGGAGTACACGCTAAATTTGGTATTCACGAATTATGATGGAGTAGAAACGAAGACCATTCCGTTAGAAGGGGAGATTACCTTTTTACAAGAACAAGGAGAATGGCGTATTCAGGACGACACATACAATATGAAGGCATTCTTGGATATCGTCAATAAGTCTTCCAGCCAATGATGGACTGGTGTAGTCAAATGGGTTCAGCGCTTCCTCGTACACACCAATCACAAATTTTATATAGCAAAAGAGGCCACGTCTCCAGTTAAGATTCCTGAAGAAGCAGCCTCTCTCCCGAGATGTGGATGCTCATTCTCATCTCCAATTTCTAAACTGAAAATCAGCTCGCCCAAACGTGGCATCACTCTTCACCGTTGCACTACTGGAGGCATTGATGGCATCCAGCTGCAATACATAGTCGTAATGCCGGATGTAGTATCCGGGCTGGCTGTACGACTGGAGGGATACTTTGGAGCTGTCAGCCCAGCCGGCGCTGCTCAGGAAAGTGGCATCTCCTTTGTAGGTGGCGGTATCCGTGTACGCTTCAAGTACGATTTTGTTGCTGGCATTGCGCTTCAGGAAGTAGCCAGGGAAGTTGATGGACTCCAGGGAGATGCCTGTAGAGCTGGCCAAACCGGTTACAACGCGGAACTGGGAATCTAGTACAGGTGAGACGTTGGCGTCGATCCGTGCAGTGAAGTTGGAATGACGGATGTACCGATCCGGATAATTGAAGGAGCTGAAACGGCTGTAATTCGTCGCATCAGGTGTTGCTGGGCCTAGCATTTTGACCTCGTGCAGGGTTGGGGTGTACCAGTTACCCGGATTGTTCCACAGGACAGCATTGACCATATTGATACGTACATACCGGGCGGTAAAATGAACAGCGTCGGTCGTAAACCCATAGGTGGTATTGCTGGTTCGATCAAGCGAAGAGTAGTTGACGCCATCGTTGCTGATCTCAATTTTGTACTTATAATAGCCTTCCGATCCTTTATACATAAACCAGGAGATATCGATCTCCGTGATAGTCTTCGGTGCACCGAAATCGACCTGCCACCAGGCTGGCCAAGTATTGGACGACGCTGTCCAAGAAGTCTGATAGTTGCCGTCATTAACATTGGATGCAGTTGAGCCAGAGGCTGTGGAGATGGCGGTAGCTGTTTTGCCTTGGGCATGATTAACAAGAGAAGGTGGCGTTACCGTGCCTGTTACAGCATCGATATTCCACTCTTTGTACCATTCCAGTGAGGCGGTTCCGTTTGAATCATTCAAGGTTAAAGGAAGCCAAATATGTTTATGTTCACCAAGATTGAGTGGATTCCAGCGGTCTCCCATATAAATATACGATGTGGTGTTGCTGCCTGTAATGGTGGCAATATCATGGATCTGGGAGCCGAAGGCCGATGGATTGCCATAAGGTGTAAGAGCGGACCATGTGCCTGTCATGGACGATGCGGTGGCATACGCGCCCTGATTTGGATACCAGCCAGCAGCCTGAGAGGTGAAGAGGTAGTAGCGATTGCCCTTTTTCACAACGGCAGGAGCTTCACGATAGGCGTTCTCGAATTGCCAACCCACAAAGGATTCCACACCGGTATAGCTGGCGTTCATTTTGAAAATAGCCATGGTATCATTGGCCCCGCCATTCTTGCGGGATGCTGTGATCAGATAACCTGTACCGTCTGTATCTACAAAAACAGTCATGTCGCGTGACTCGTAATCCAAAGGCCGAAAACTTCCCTCATACGTGAATTTACCGTTTGGTGTGCTACTCGTTGCTACCGCGACCCGTCCCAGATTGTAATCTGTACCGTTCTCGTAATGTGCCCATAGCACATACTGCTTTGTGGCGGCGTTGTAGATGACTTTGGGACGTTCGATTTTGCTGGAGGCCAGCTCGGTGGCTGAATCCTTGGTCAGAATGGCATTGCTGAACGTCCAATTCTTCAGATCGGTTGAAGTATAGACATTAACGCTGTCAAACTTGCCACCGACCGCATGCTCGCCGTACCAATAATACGTGCTGCCGACTTTCAGAATGTTTCCGCTATTGGCCTGAATGGGGTTGCCTGCGGTATCCAGCCAATCGGAGCCGTTAGTGATGGTCACGCTTGCCGCACTGGTCCGTTCGGGATGAATGCCAAACATGGTTAGCGTGAGCGCGAAGACCAGAAACCAGACTGCTTTCCTATTGCCCATTACACACACCTCCTAATATCGGTCCTTTGTGAAGCGTTTACATATTTAGTGTAATTAAAATGGAATCTTGTACAAGTGAACAATGTGTACCCTGATGAACAAATGGAACTTTATCCGGAATATAGCGGCGATAGCGAGTAATTTACCTCATTCAATATATAAAAAAAGGGATCGTAGACTTATAAAATAAGCCACTATCCCTTTTTAAATAACACTCTATTTAAACAGATTCAAAATCTATTTATGACCTTTGCGAACCTTGAGCTGCATCTTTTTGATCGTTGTATTCTGCATAACCTCAAGCACGAGTGGGCCTTTACCGTTCAGAATTTCCACATCGGTTACATTATCCAGAATGGTAATAATCCCGATGTCGTCTGCAGTGACGCCTTCAATCTTGGCGATGGTGCCCACGAAGTCTACCGCACGGAGTTTCTTTTTCTTGCCTCCGTTGAAGTTCAGCTTCATGATCTGTTGGTTCAACTGTTCACGCTTGTCCTTTTTGCGTTCAGGCACGATCTTCAAACGCTTCTCGAACTCTTCCCGCCGACGGTCCACAGCATCCTCGGAAGGAGCTTTAACAACAGGGATCTCAAATCCGATATACGATTCGATCTCGGCCAGACGTCTGCCATCCTTCGGGGTAACCAAGGTAAAGGCTTTGCCTGTTTTACCAGCGCGACCCGTACGACCTGTACGGTGCACGTATCCCTCTTTTTCCAAAGGAATATCGTAGTTGATGACATGGGTAATATTCGTGATATCAATCCCGCGTGCGGCTACATCCGTTGCAATCAGATAACGGAATTGTCCTCTTCTGAATGCATTCATCACTTCGATGCGCTCATCTTGTTCCATGCCTCCGTGGATACGATCCGCTGGATAATCGAGGTCAGCCATGACACGGAACAGTTTATCCACGTTCTCCTGCGTACGACAGAACACGATACAGCTATCTGGATTTTCAACAATAAACAGGTCTTGAAGCAGCGCCGTTTTGTTCACCTCTGGCACGTGAATCACGGCATGTTCAATCGTGGCTGTGGTAAGACCACTTGCCTTGATCTCAATCTCCACCGGATTGTTCATGTATTTGCGTGACAGCTTGGCCACATCTTCAGGGAACGTCGCGGAAAATAACATCGTCACTCGCTCACTAGGCAGAGCTTGAATAATCGATTGAACCGTCTCTATGAAGCCCATATTCAGCATTTCATCCGCCTCGTCAATGACAAGGTATGAGATCCGATCCAGCGGCAGGGTGCCACGTTCGATATGGTCCAGTACCCGTCCCGGTGTGCCTACAGCGACATGCGTTCTTTGTTTTAACTCGGCTTTTTGAACATGAAAAGGAGACTGACCGTATAGTGCGGTTGCTTTTATACGTTTAAAGCGTCCGATATTGGTAATATCTTCGTTAACCTGCAAAGCTAACTCGCGGGTTGGCGTGAGAATCAAAGCCTGCGGTTTATTTTCGTTCCAATCTACCAGCTCACAGACTGGAATGCCGTAGGCCGCTGTTTTCCCGCTGCCTGTTTGGGATTTGACTACAAGATCTTTATTTTCAAGGGCAACTGGAATAACGTTTGTTTGAACCTCCGTTGGGGTTTCATAGCCCAGGCTATCCAGCGCTTTTACGATTTCTTCGCCAAGTCCATAATCTTTAAATTGTTGCTTACTCATCGTTAACCTCTTTTACGTTAGTTTTGAATACAGGGGCGTTTGGAATCGCATTTTGCGATATGCTTACATATAAGCATTGCACCGTACATTTATCGTATACCTCTTCATTATACTCTATATATAGATGCGCTAACGGAGTAATTGCTATAAGCATTTAGTTTAATGCTGCCAAACTTCATTTTCCGAGAAAAACTGTGAGCAGCACCTATGGGAAGTGGCTTACCTCCGAAGGGGGAAGGTGTATCAAAGCGTTCCACGTGTAACGAAATGTATCGAATGTTATGCTTTCTATTAATGGATGACCATCTTCAAAGCCTTAGTCTGCGGAGGATAAGATTTGGCGATAACCCCACCTGTCCATACATCTGCACTTCGACCAACCAGTGTATCATCCAAAGGTGCTGCGACAATCTCTCCTTCAATGATAAGTTCGGCATTTGTATGAAGAGAAATCAAGATGGGGCCTGATTTATTACCGTTATCTTCTTCATTATCGATGAGGACCTGTCCCTTTTCTTCAACAAAATCCGTGATCACCCCGCTAACAGAAGCTTTCCCCTCCTCCTTTTCTGCTGATTCTTCTGAACATCCTAGCGTTAACAGAAGCAAAATAAGCGGCATTAGGGATAATTTTCGCACAATGGACATTCGTTGCTCACCCCATCCTTTGTAATGTATCTATTAGGTATGACGGTTTTTGAGCTACCAAGGTTCCTACACATCGCTGAAAAAATACAAAAAACCGCCATTTAAGCTGGAACTAGAAAATGGAATATGTTAACATATGGTTAACTTACGGAACGGAGGGATACGTGTGGCAAATTTTATCCGATGGAGATAGTATGGCGAAACGTTTGTTTGCGCTTGCTGTATTTCTGCCTGTGTGCAGCTCATCGGGATCGGTTTGCCTATTTACACGTATGCCGCTAGTCATTAAAGAAACGCTCTTTTAGAGTGGTCCTTTAACGTACTACTATTTTTTGGCGAGCATTCAGGTACACCCAATATTCGAGATGAACTGCACAGGCATGGATGTCTGTGTTTTTTATTTTATTGAGGAAAAGGGGAGATCCTGAAATGACAAAATTGAACGTGAATGAGCAGTTGGAATTTCAAAAGGAACTAACATCTTTAGCTGCACAGAATGGGCTTCATATTGCTGAGGAATCCATGAAAATTAACGAGTCCGGTATGGACTTTCGGGTAGCGTTTGCCACCGATGAACAGGGACAACAGTGGATACTGCGCCAGCCACGGCGCGAGGATGTATGGGAAAGAGCCGAAAATGAGCGCAAGGTGCTGGAGGTTATTAAAAGCCGACTACCGGTAGAGGTACCAGAGTGGCGGATTTGTACACCGGAACTGATCGCTTATCCTTTACTTGATGGAGAACCGATTGCGGTCGTTGATCCGGCAGGGGGAGGATACGCATGGCGATTTTCACAGGATAGCTTATCCGACGATTTCTTCGATTCGCTCGCTACTTCACTAGTGGCATTGCATAACATTGATCCTGATGAGGCGATAAAGGGCGGAGTGCGCAGCAAGACGCCTACAGAAGCTCGTGAAGCTTTTGCAGCCAATATTGAAGAGATTAAACAAAGCTTTGAGGTGCCAGAACAACTGTCCAAGCGGTGGGAAGCTTGGCTGACAACGGACAGCTATTGGCCTGAACACTCAACGTTCAATCACGGTGATCTGCATCCGCCGCACATTATCGTCGACGATGCCCAGCGGGTTACCGGGCTGATTGATTGGACGGAGGCAGAGATTGCCGACCCGGGTAAGGATTTTGTCATCTATTATGCGCTCTTCGAAGAGGAAGGCTTACGGAATTTGCTTAATCGCTATGAGAAGGCAGGGGGAAGGACATGGCCGCGGATGCTGGAGCATATTCGGGAGCAGTGGGCGGCATACCCGGCAATCGTTGCGCAGTTTGCATTAATCACTGGGGAAGAATCCAATATGGAAATGGCGAGAGGCATGCTTGCGAGCTGGGACGTTAAGCGGGATTAATATAAGGTTGAGGAAACGCTGGGAGGAGAAGGGTGCGTGATAAAACTTCGTGTAATGTGTTGGTTGTTCGCTATCACGTTTACAGTCGGTCTATTGGGCTGCTCGGCCCCTTTTTCTAACTCAGATGATGATCAATCAGATGTTTTAGATGTTCTCTCCCAAAAACGGTTACAGGAGCTGAGGGAGGACTACCCATTATCGTCACAGTCTCTCGTGACCCCATGGATGAAAAAAGTGACCTTTAGAGAGATCATGGACTTCTCAGATGCAGTTGTTGTGGCAGAGGTTGTGAGCGTTCTTCCGGATTTCAGCATGGTGATAACCACTGAACCAGATACACCCGAACGCACAATGACAGAAAAGCAGGAGACTATGGGTATGACTCCCTACGAAGCTGAGTTCGTCTCTTACAAAGTAAAGGTGCACGAAGTGATTACAGGAGGAGATGTAGCCAAGGAAACATTTCTGTTCTATAACGCAGCGTTTGCGGCGTTCGATCCAAAACTTATGCCTGGTCAGAGAATAGTTACAGCAATCAAAAAAGGAGTAGAGTCCGAGCAACGTGGAGGTTATTACTCCTCTCGTTATGGCACGTACTATATCGTCGATGGGGATTATGTCCTTTCTGCCTACGAAGGGTTCTCCAATGAGGCGCTTGAATTCACTAAACAAACGAATGGAATCAAGCTGGATCAGTTTGTGAAAAAGGTTCGAAGCTTGGCGCAGGAGTAGGTGGACACGTAACGTATGGCTCTAAAATCCAAAAAAGAAAAGACCTCTTCCACATGCATTGTGGAGGAGGTCTTTCAATTTATTTCAGCATACTTACATATTTTCCGTAGACATAAGCTACGCGTCCATCCAGTTTCACTTTGACCCAACCATACTTATCTGTACTGATTACTTCAAGGACGGTGCCTTTCGGTACGGCAGTAACTACTTTGGCTTTGGATGAAGCGCTAGAGCGCATGTTCAGGTAGGCTGCAGTAACCTTGGCTTGTTTACCTTTTACGACTGTACCCGGTTTACCTGTACTTGGTGATGTAGATGGTTTGTCGGGTTTCGATGTGTCTGGTTTCGGTACCGTTGGTGTTGTCGGCTTCTCAGGTGTATTAGTCTCTTCCTCAGCACTGCCAGTGGACGCCTTGCGAGCTTTATTCAGCTCTTGATAGAACTCACCTTTGGTTTTTACGCCAGAGAATTTCGCGATACTTACGTTCGCTTTGGCGGCAAGTGCAGTCATTTCTTCTTCAGTCACCGCATCCAAAATGTTAATGGACGCAATATTGGTATACTTGCCATCTTCCGTTGTCGGAACAGACATGATGCCATCATTAATCAGCTCTACGATATCTGCACGTGCAGGTGCTGTCAGATCAACACCCGTGATTTTCCAGTTGTGCTGGATTTTCGGTTCATAAACGCCTTTCATCACGTCTTTGAGATAAGCAATGGACAGATTACGGATCGTACCTTGAATCTCGCCAAATGCCGAAGCATCCTTGGAGGACCACAATTGCTTGAACTTACGTCCTTCCAGTGCCCCACCTTTGGCAATCAGGGCTTCCATCCGGTAGGCATTCATGCCGAGCTTGAGTGTATCTTCTTCTTTAATCACTGTGCCATTGCTGTATTTGAGGTTCGTAATCCGACTGCCGTAAGGCTTGGTCAGGTCAATTTCATACGTCACCCCGCCAAAGAAATCGTCGGTGCTGTATTTGGAAGCACGTCGTTTCGGATCAAAACTGATCGTCACATCACCAGGACGTGTGGAGTTAAAATAACCCGCAGACCATTCCATGTAATCCTTCAGATCACGTCCGGTCACTTCATATACCGTTACTTCACCAAAGGTAAATTGGTAGTTGAACGCAATATCCTTTTTCTTGATCGGTCCGACATCCAGCTTGGCTTTATCGTTATCGATCTGGTGCGCGACTACGTCGGCATCGCTATAGTGCAGCATGACTTCAGTGAAGAAGTCAGAGAGTGGTGTCTCCTGAATCTGCACAGCAGGAATGCCTTTGATCTCATCTGCTGGTACCAGGTTGGTTCCTTTTAGCTCAGCTACTTCAATGTTGGCATCGGCACGAGCGAACTCGTGGAACGGATGCAGTGTATCTTCCAGTCCGGGATCGGACACTTCATAAGAGCCATCAGCTGCTTTTACAGCGAGTGCTTGTGCTTCCTTGCTTTTCAGTACAACCTTGTCGCCTTCTTTGGCAAACGTGAGGTCAATCCGTGAAATGTGTGAACCATATTTGTTCGGCTCGGAGATCAATACGCCGTTAACCGTTTGGGATTCAATCAGCGTATGCATGTGTCCGGCAAAAATAGCAGCCAGCTCCGGGTTGGCATTGGCAATATCCGTAACCCCGGTGCCCGGGTTCCCGTTCTCGTTATCGAGTCCCATATGCATAAGTCCAACCATGACGTCCACTTTGCCTTTCAGCTCAGCGATGGCCTTCTTGGTCTCCTCTACCGGGTCTTTGACAATGATGCCGTCCAGGTGATCCGTACCTTTCTCGAACTCGGTAATCATAGGTGTGTTCATTCCGATGACGCCAACCTTGATACCGTCCTTCTCAATAATCGTATAAGCAGGCATGTAGCGGTCGCCGTTTTCTTTGAAAATGTTACCTACCAAGGGTTGTCCCTTGAACTGTGAGGAAATCTTCTCTAATACGTCCAATCCAAAGTTAAATTCATGATTCCCCATGACCCATGCGTCATATTTCATTTCGTTCATTGCGACCATCATGGGAGATTGGGGTTGATCGTTGAACAGTTCAGCAGAATTGTCCTGAATCATATCGCCTGCATCCAACAGAATCGTATTTGGATTCTCAGCACGTACTTTTTTCACGATCGTATACAACTGCGTCATGCTGCCGGTTGGGTTTGGACCGTCCAGGGCATAGTCCCACGGCATAAATCGGCCATGAATGTCCGATGTTCCCAACAATGTAATCTTGGTTTCCTTGTCTGCTTCAGCAGCCTGAGCCGGAGTGGAGGCAAAAGGTGCGAAGAGGATGGAGGCACATAAGAGGAATGATAAGGGCCATCCGGCGTAACGTTTCGGTGAAAATTTGCGCATGTTGTAATCTCCCTTGTTATCTAGTGTTATGTAAAGATATGTATCATTGGAGTTAATACTAGATAAACATTTGGTAAATGTAAACCACAAAATGACAAATAAAAGAGACTACTCTGGATCATCCGATAGGAATTCACTGGAAATGATTAGAGTAGTCTCTACACGTCTCTTTATATGTTTAAACTTCTTCCTCAACAACACCCAAATCATATTTGATTGTAGATGATGCTGGGCACTTAACTTTTAAACCGTCTCTATTGAACTACGACTACGAGAGGTGAAAAATTTTATTTTGACAACGATGGATACCAAAGCAAGCAGACCAAAGATTATTCCGCTCCAGATGACCTGATGAATTCCAAGTTGGGCAATGAACCAGCCGCCAATGGAGGTTCCGAGGGTAATCCCCAGATTAGAGAAAGAGACAAAGAGGCTATTTCCGAATTCAGGTGCTTCCTGAGACTCAGTCGTAAGCCAAGTTTGGCTGACAATCAGACCGCCAGAGTGAATCGCACCCCAGACGAACACCATGATAACCATCGGAATGAAATAGGAACCTGCATAGAAAACGAGTAAATAAGCCGCCATGTATAGCACCGGGAAGAGGAGAACAGTTCTCGGAATATTCCGATGCAGCAGCTGTCCGAATACCAAATTTCCGGCAATCATAATAACACCAAAGGCCAAGAGCATCACACTAATCCATGAACCGCCCATTTGGGTGACTTGCCCTAGGTATTCGGCGAAATAACTGTATACGGAGAACATCGCTGCAAAAATAAAAATGACAGTAGCAATATTTAGCCACAGCGCAGGTTTACGCAAAATGCCGATCTGTTTGCCATAAGACATCTTCTCTTGCACAGGCATCGAGGGCAGCCAAATCCATATACCGATGAAAGCAATGAGACTGACAACCGCTCCGAACCAGAACGCAACCTCCAACGAGAAGCGTTCCGCAAGGTAGGAAGTTAAGGGCACGCCAAATGCAAAGCCGGCAGTGATCCCGGTAAACACTTTGGCAACGGCCTGACTGCTTTTTTCCGGTGGGACCAGCTTGGCACCCGTGACGAGAGCAACGGAGAAGAAGACCGGATGGAAAATGGCCGGGATAATCCGAAAGATTAGCATCATGTCGAACCGGGTTGTGTAGGCATATACTACGTTGGAAATGGCAAACAACAGCACGGCAGTTAACAAAATGGTTTTACGATTGATACCAGATACAAGCAAAGTCAGAAAAGGGCCAGACACGGCAACAACGAGAGCGAAAATACTTACCAGCCATCCAGCCTGTGCAGCGGTGATGTTAAATTTCTGTGTGATCAGAGGAAGCACTCCGATAATGCCTACTTCTGTAGTGATGATGGCGAATACACCCAGCGCCAGAATGAGGATGAGTAACGGATTAACCTGTTGTGATTTCGAATTCATGTAAAGTGTAGACCTCCAAATTAATTTATATATATAGAAAAATAGATATAATGGACTAGAAAAAGCCTCCTTACCTATAGAAAAATATACGGCCGATATAATAAGTTCTCAGAATTACATTATATCTATATTTATAGATTTGTAAATATAATAATATGTAACTCAATTTAGATAAGTCACCATTTTAGTGCCCCAACATCTATACTTTCTGAGGGACAAGCTATACTTTCTACATGGATAATTACAATATTATCCAGTAAAATGGAATTTGTAAGCGCTTACTATTAAATCAAATACTAATATTCGAAGGAGGAAGATCATGTTCAAGTCCAAATGGTTCAAAACTGTCGGTTCACTGGCTTTGGTAGGTGTGCTCGCTACCTCAGTAGCCGTTGGCAGTGTGAGTGCAGGTTTGGCCAAAGGAAGCAAGTTTTTGGGCAATATCATTGCAAGCAGTGTTCCCTCCAATTTCAGTCCCTATTGGAACCAGGTAACGCCGGAGAATTCAACGAAATGGGGCGCAGTTGAAGCCACGCGTAACAATATGAACTGGTCTCAGGCGGATATCGCCTACAATTATGCCAACAACAATGGATTTCCGTTCAAGTTTCACACGCTTGTCTGGGGAAGTCAGGAGCCAGGTTGGATTAGTGGACTCTCCGCTGCAGATCAGAAGGCTGAAGTAATCCAGTGGATCAAGGCAGCAGGCCAGAGATATTCCAAATCAGCGTTTGTCGATGTAGTCAATGAACCATTACATGCCAAACCTTCCTATCGTAACGCCATTGGTGGTGATGGAGCGACAGGGTGGGACTGGGTTATTTGGTCTTTTGAGCAAGCAAGACAAGCTTTCCCGAACGCCAAGCTTCTGCTGAACGAATATGGGATTATTGGCGATCCGAATGCAGCTGATCAATACGTTCAGATCATCAATATTTTGAAGAGCAGAGGCCTGATTGATGGCATCGGCATCCAGTGTCATTACTTTAATATGGATAACGTTTCTGTCAGCACAATGAATACCGTATTAAACAAACTTGCGGCAACCGGATTGCCGATCTATGTATCCGAACTGGATATAACCGGCGATGATAACACACAGCTGCAGCGCTACCAGCAGAAATTCCCTGTCCTCTGGCAGCATTCGGCCGTTAAAGGTGTGACGTTGTGGGGCTTTAATCAAGGTCAGACTTGGGTGAGTGGTTCCCATTTGGTGAATACGAATGGTACAGAGCGTCCAGCGCTGCAATGGCTGAGAAATTATCTTGCGAACAATCCTTAAGCTAGGCAGGCAGAACCATTCACAGAATCATTTCTTTCCATAGCTTGACAAAAATATAGCGTCATGTGCCCACATCAAGTAGGGCGACATGACGCTATTTCGTGGTTTGAATGGGTATTAGGATTGAGGAATGATAATACTGTTGAAGGAATCCGCCTCCAGCTCGAACCGGAGTGTCTGTCCTTCATACGCCAAATGCAGGTCCCGGCTGTCCTTGAACGGATTGTTGATGACAATGACGAGACTATTGTCCGGGTTGCGAAAAGCCACGGCTTTGCCACTCCAGGCTCCAGAAAGTCCGACTCTTCGTGCACCAGGCACGACATCATGAGCAAAATGCTTCATCACATAATACTCGGGATTCCGAATGATTCCTTTGGCATCCGGGTCTACCGTAATCATGGAGTTTTGCTCCCACCCCCATGTGCTGCGGCCTTTTGGCTCCAGAACCATGTTCCAGTAAATATACGCATTCACTCCATTACTGAAATAGTGCTGGTACAGATTAAATACATACTTGGCGTAGTTCCACGAGTTGTTACCGTCACCGCACTCATTCTCGGTCTGCATGTAACGAAGCTCCGGGTAGCTCGCGGCTGTACGTTGGATGGCATTTTTGCCTGCCCACTGATAACCGACTCCCTTGATATAGGCGTAGGCTTTGGGATCACTAAGCACCAGTCCGGCATATTCGTCAAAATCATTTGTTTTCTTTTTGATCAATTCTTCCCATGGATCAGGTGCGTTGATCGTTCCCAGCCAAATTTCCGTATCCAGACCGTGCTGATCAAAAGCAGGGCCCAGGTAATCGGCGATAAACTCACGCAGCTGCTCACCTGTCCACATGCAGGAAGGGAATTTCTGATCCGCGATGACTTCGTTTTGTACATGGACCTGATGGATGGTAATGCCAGCGTCCTTGTACGCCTGTACGAATTTGACGAAATACAGCGCATAAGCTTCCAGAATATCCTTCTCCCAGCGCAGCGTTCCATAGTTATAGGCTTTTGGTGACTTCATCCAGGTAGGTGGGCTCCACGGTGAGGCGAAGAATTGCAGATTCGAATTATAGGTCAGGGCCTCTTTGATGTATGGAATCAGATATTTGAAATCGCGTTCGATCGAAAAATGTTCCATGGCCACATCGCCGTCCACCTCATTGTGACTGTACCATTGCTCTGCATAATCACTCGCGCCAATGGGCAGGCGACAGATGTTGAATTTATGTTCTCCTTCCGGGTGGAAGAGGGAATGAAATACGTCATGACGCTGCTCCTCATTCAAGTGGGACAGGGCAATATAACCAAGCTCATTAAAGCAACCGCCAAATCCTTCTACAAGCTGATGCTGTTCACCTGTGAGCTTTAAGTTAGCGTTTTCATTTGTAGTTGTATAAGAAATCTCTTTCCACGCATGATCTGGTGTAGTGGAATAACCATGTAATGTCAGGGACATTGGAATTTCCTCCTCGCTTGAATCTCAGGTATGATGTACAGTCAGTATATCAAGTCCCTTTGCAAAAGAAGATACGCTGAACCGCGTAAAATTTGCCCTAATCCAAGGTGGTGAAATGCATGATCATTCCTGAACCATACCGTTCTTATCTATCTCCGGAGAGCCGATGGCTACCTGCGACGGACTGGAACGTCAAGCTGTTTGGTGCTCATATGCAGAAGGTGAAACAGGGCTGGCAAGTGCCGCTGGAATCGCATTTGGCCTTTGAATTGATATTGATTCTGGAAGGGTCGCAGACGACGATACTGGAGAATATTCGTTATGATCTCCACGCAGGAGATATATTGCTCATCCAGCCTGGGTGCAAACATACCAATGAATGTAATCAGGAGCAAGGGCTTACCTACTTTATTGCCCATTTCAATGTTGATGAGATTCTGTTTCGCCAGGAGATGAGTAGACATGTGCAGATGTTGTTTCCATGTGGCGGCGAGGATAATCAGCGATTAACGGAAGTCATGATGAAATGGGTGGATCTGCTTCAGCACAAAGAAGAATATACAACATCAGATTTGTTCCGTATGCAGGCTGGTTTGTTGGAGATTTTGGCGATATTGGCAGAGCAAAGTTCTTCCCGTTCCCAAGAAGCCGTATCGCCTACTGTGGCGCACTATGCAACACTGATTGCTGAGGCAATCAAAAGCCGTTTCAATGCCGGGAACATCCAGCGGGAAGGGCTGGGGGATAAGGAAATTCGGATTGAAGAGATTGCGGCCTCGCTTCAAATCAGCCCTGGATATGCACTGGAGACATTTCAGAAAGTATACGGCATCTCTCCGCGCAGATATTTGTCCGAACTGAAGCTTCACGAAGCCAAGCAGCTGATACACCAGCCTGATCTTAATCTCACTCGGGTTGCCACCATGCTTGGGTATTCCAGTCTTGCGCACTTTAGTCGGCAGTTCAGAAGATGGACTGGCATGAGTCCCAGTGAATACAGGCAGACCCTGGGCAGCATCCGTTTTTTTGATTAAATAATCGCCATTCCGCCAATCGTATTGCTGCCAGTGTATCCTGTATACTGCTCATCAAAAATCCCCGCTGATGTTCAGACGGGGACTTCGCTGTGCATGTAATTGTGCATTTGAGAAAAGTTGAGATAAGTGCTCGGTGCTTGATGATGCTTGGCTTAATTAAGGTTGTTCATTCTCGGCCTGCGCTTTGTTTTCGAAGATCAGAATCGTTTTGCTGCTTCCGATATAAGCAACCGTCGTATTGAATTGCTCCGAAATAAAACGTACCGGGACAAACGCCTTTCCATCCTTCATCAACAGTGGTGCATCGTTTATCGCAAGTGTATCGTCGACAATCACCTGTTTGTTGCCCACGGTCCACCGAACCACTGTACCATTCTGCGCAATCTGAACCTCCTGTGTATCCGGATTCCAGTTCACGCTGGCATTCAATTGCTCGGAGACAAAGCGGAGTGGTACATAGGTCCGTCCTTCATCGATAAAGGGTGCAGCCTCCAGTGCGTAAGCACGATCCCCGACATAGGCCGTGGTAGATCCTTCAATAAGCCGCTGGAAGCTGCCCTGTGGAGTACGTTTCTGCTCCCGCACATTCATCTGGTTTAGCAGGCGCATCGTGTCACTGCCGCTCGCAACATCCAGATAATTATTTTGTACCGTGAGTCCGGCAGGTTCCGGTTCAGAGACCGAGGTCTGCGTACCGGAGGATAAGGAAGTGGAAGCCGAGATATCCGTTATCGTATTTGTATTTGCAGAGCTGTTTCTTGTAAAAGTAAAACCGGCAATCGGTGACAGATTCCACACCCGGTTATTGGACAGTTTCAGTACTTCCAGCTTGGACAGCTGGCGTAATGGCTCCAGATCATAGATCTGATTGGACTCCGCATTCAGTTCTTTCAATCCTACCAGGTCTTCCAAGGGTGCCAGATGCTGAACCTGATTCCCAGAGAAGTCTAGCGCCTGCAGGCGTGTCATATGCTTCAAAGGCATCAGATCGGAGATCTCGTTGCCTGCCACATTCAGCTTCTGAAGTGTATTCGGCAGATCAGCCAGTACATCCAGTGTATGAATGTGGTTGTTGGCCACATTGAGCTGTTTCAGTTTTCTTTTATCCGCCAGTGGTGTCAGGTACGTTATCGCATTATTCGAGATTTCAAGCCATTGAAGATCATCTGCATCCGCCAGTGCGGAGAGACTGGTAATCTGGTTGCCGCTGGCGTGAAACGTATGTAAACGGGTGAATCCACGTACAACTTCTATGGAAGAAATGGAATTGTTGCTGATATACAGCCGTCCCAGGTCTTTCAAATCAGCGAGTGCATCAATCGATGTAATGTAGTTATTACGAACGTCAACCTCGCGAAGCTGAGTCAGATGCGCCAGCGGTGTTAGGTCTTCAATCTCATTGCCATATAACCGGAGGTGTGTCAGATTCGTGGCGTATTCCAGGCCGGACAGGCTTTGAATGCCTGCATTGCTGAGATCCACTACGTTCAACTGCTCCAGATCGGAAGAGGTTAGCGGGGAATCTACCGGTTTGTTCAGAATCAGCTTCAGTCCGTTCTCTAGTGCAGGATCTTTGATGATTCCTTCGCCCAAGTCTGCCGTAGTATAGGCCATCGCTTGCCCAGCCGCCCCGAGACTCAGGATGAAGACTAGAAATAGTAGAGTCATTCTTCTCATTGCATGAATTCCCTCCGATTCCGATTTTGATGATAGGTAAGTGTACCGTTCTTATGTAATTTGTGAGTACCAATTTATGTCGGTAAACTACTATAGTTACGATATGGACAGATATAATAGATAAACACATCTATAGTTATTAACCCATCATGGGGCAAAAGGAACAAGAAATTCATGACAGGCAGAACATCTACTTCTATTCTATATGATACAAACCCCATACTGCACTCTTCCAGTCATCTTTTTCAAAAAAAATTGTACAACTCCCCCAGATGCTATTCAACTCCATGGCAGAAAGGGTATAGATGAAGTAAGAAAGCCATTTGGAGGAGAAGATGCAGGTATGCGCCAAGCCATGATCATTAGTAATCCATCGTCGGGTAAAGAAGAGGCTCAGCAATATGTGTCCCAGGTACAAGAAATTCTTGAATCACAGCAGTATGAAGTGGTGGTCAATGAGACGGCTGGTGAGGGCGATGCGACCAACTACTGTCTGAGTGCCTGCAAAGATGGCTGTGATCTCGTCATTTCCATTGGAGGGGATGGGACGCTGCATGAGACGATTAACGGCATGATGGATCAGGAGCATCGTCCCAGACTGGGTGTGGTGCCGCTGGGTACAGTGAATGATTTTGCGCGTGCGCTGAATATCTCGCTTGATCCGGAGGAAGCCATTCGGCAGTTACGTTCGGAGCAGATCCATAAGGTGGATCTTGGTAAAATCAACGATCGTCTGTTTGCTAACGTGGTGGCAGCGGGTTCATTGGCAGAGGCGTTATTCTCGGTATCCTCTGAAGAGAAGTCGAAGCTGGGTTCATTCGCTTATTTGAAAGAAGGATTGAAAGATTTGATGAACACACCGGCCAAGCCACTCACTATTGAGTATGATGGGCAGTTCTGGGAAGGGGAGTCTCCACTTTTTCTCGCGGCACTGACCAATTCGGTTGGAGGTTTTGAGAAATTGTCCCCGGAAGCAGCGGTGGATGATGGATTAATACATTGTTTTGTAATCCGTAGCATGAATGTCTTTAATACGGTAACACTCGGAACGTCCCTGTTGTTTGGCAATCTGAAGAATCATAAGGATGTTGATTATTTTACGGCAAAAGAAGTTCACGTCCGTTCTACAGAAGCCATTCGCACAAATGTGGATGGAGAAGAAGGGCCCTCTCTGCCCATTCAAATCAGTGTATTGCCTCGGCATATTGAAGTGATAGTTCCGGAAGAAGTATAGGTGGAGGAACGATGCAGAAAAAAACCTCCATTATTCCATATAAGAAATCTAAAATTCCATTGAAACCGATTGCAGTTCTGTGTCACAATCATAGACGGAAGACAAGTATATACTAGTTGGCAAAGATCATGAGAATGAATGTACGATACTATTCGAATATGGAGGGAAATCATCTTGAGAACAATTAAACTTGGCAGCAGCGCACTCGAAATACCGGTTGTAGCCGTTGGCTGCATGAGAATTAATTCATTAAGCAGCAAAGAAGCTGAACATTTTGTTCATTCCGCCATGGAAGCAGGCGCGAACTTCTTCGACCATGCTGATATTTATGGAAACGGGGCTTGTGAGGAGATCTTTGCAGAGGCTGTGCAGATGAATCCCCAAGTTCGTGAAAATATGATTCTTCAATCCAAATGCGGTATCCGCAAAGGCATGTTTGATTTCTCCAAAGAGCACATCTTGAATTCGGTGGATGGCATTCTGCAACGCTTGAAAACCGATTACCTTGATGTTTTATTGCTGCATCGCCCGGACACCTTGGTGGAACCGGAAGAAGTAGCTGAAGCCTTTGATCAGCTGGAACGCGAAGGCAAAGTGCGTCACTTCGGGGTATCCAACCAGAATCCGAACCAGATCGAACTGTTGAAAAAATACGTTAAACAGCCACTGGTAGCCAACCAGCTGCAGTTGAGTATTACCAATACCACGATGATTGATAGTGGAATCAACGTAAATATGGAGAACGATGCCGCGGTTAACCGTGATGGCAGTATTCTTGATTATTGCCGCCTGCATGATATCACGATTCAACCATGGTCCCCGTTCCAATACGGATTCTTTGAAGGCGTATTCCTGGGCAGTGATAAGTTCCCGGAACTGAATGCGAAGATCGATGAGATTGCTGCAAAATATGAAGTGAGCAACACGACCATCGCAATTGCCTGGTTGCTGCGCCACCCGGCACAAATGCAGCCCGTGACAGGTACAATGAACATCCAGCGTTTGCAGGATTGCATCAAAGCTGGCGATGTTCACCTTACACGCCAAGAGTGGTACGAAATCTATCGTGCAGCTGGCAATGTGCTGCCTTAAACCCAAATCAATACATAGCAGAATGATCTGCTGTATTGCATGTAAAACACGAGCGTATATAGCGCTCGTGTTTTTATTTTATCCTTTATTTGATGCTTATTCGTTCCCGGTATAAAATAAGGGTAGGGCCTCTATTTTAACAAAAGGATTATTTTGTAATTAATACAAATTAGTTGAATTTATCTTATTGACCCTTGCTTAATTATTACATATAATTACTTTTGCATACCGTTAATCCTGTTTATGGTTTTTTATTTTGGAGGGTGGTGTTAGTTTGGAGCCGACAACCACGATACGCGATCATTTAGAGAGTTATCTGAAGCGTGAGCAGATGTCCATTAGTCTTTTTTCGGAAACGTCAGGAATTAACTCGGGTACGCTGAGCAACATTTTGAACAAGAATCGTCCGATTGCGATGCAGCAGCTGGATCGAATCACTTCAGCTATGAGACTTGAAGAAGGTTACTTCTATGAATTGTATATAGATGAGTGTTTTGTCCATGCTGCCCCTGACTGGCGAAGACTGGGACCATTCCTTCATCGATGTGCAGAATTGAATAAATTGAATTGTATTGAAGATGTTATCCGGTTGATGATGGATAATCTATCTTATATTCCTTTGTTATTTGATCTGGCTGAAGAATTCTACCATGCTGGTAAATTCAAACCGGCCGTTCTACTATATGAAACGATAGCCGAAAGTGAGAAAATGCAACACTCCGAACGGCTTGCACTATGTCAGTATCGACTATTCAGATTGGGGCTGAGCAATGATCAGCAACGAAATCTAATCATTGCGGCCCAATTCGAATACTATGTAGATCGGCTGGATGAACGTTATCAGCTGGATGCGCTCAACGAACTGATCAATGCCTTTGGTGCCTTGCACAGATGGAATAAAGTTCAGGAGCTGTCCGAGAAGCTTAGGGTGAAAGCAACCATCCATTATGAGCTGAATGGAAGAAGGAAACAGGAAGAAACCAAAAGACCAATTGTGTTTTACATTCTGTATTCTTATTTGGCTTCAGGTAGTGCGTGCTATCAACTTAAAGACTATCAAGGCGCGCTTAAATATGTTTCTTTATACACGGATAACAGTTGGGTTAAGAACCCTAATCAAGACGAGATGGTAGTTATGAATCAGTTTCAGGAATGGGCTGAGGGCAACCGTTATATATATCAATTAATGAGCGGACAGTTTGATGTGTTGCCTGAATATTTGAATTACATCTCAACAAAAGAAAATGAAATTTTCCCGGCGCTTTGTGATATTGTGACTGCTGCCAATCGCTATGATAAAAATATTGATGATGTGCTCGAACAGTATGAATCCTACTTTACGTACCAGGAACAGAGCAACCGAATTGGAAAGGTTAGCAGACAGGTTACAGATGATCGATATTTACGTCTTTTAGCAGATCTCGCTGCGTATTATCTAAAGAAAGACGAGTATTTCACAGGAATACAATTTGTTCTGGATAGTTTACGATTCTCTATTGAAATTAGCAGTGGACGAGGTATGCTTAGAGGTGTCGGACTGTTTGAGCAATATAGGGAGTTTGCAACTGAGACGGCGAAACAGCAATACAAATTGATCATTAGTGAGGTGCAGAAACTCAATGAAGAGAAAGTTGGCTTTGCTGATAGCTACATGTAGTATTATTATTTACATTGTAGCTCCTGCTACGGAACCTGTCTCAGGCAAGGAAGTTCCAGACCCCGGAATTATGAGAACTGCTGACCACGGATTCGGAACTTAAAAAATTGGTAAGGGACGCTTCTGAATATTCATTCAGAGGCGTCTTTTTTTGCGTCTGGTGGAAGAATAAGTATGTCGTACCCCTTGCGGCCTATCGATTGGCATAATAAACTAAAATATGACAAAAAGGAGGGGTACTATGGATTGCCTGGAGTTAATGTCACAGATCGAAGAAGCCAGACAACAGCTTCACCGCTTGCAGTCGGAATACGGCAGTTTGCTTCATCCTGAAGTCATCCAGCAATCTGTAGTTCTGGACGGTCTTATTAATCAATACAATCGAGCCAAAATGAAAAAGTTGATTAATTAGTGCTTCGCCTATTTACATATTGGTTTCCGTATACTATAGTTAGTCACATGAGTAACTAACCGACTAACTAATTAACAATGGATGAAAGTTGGAATCGCATGAAATCGAATTTGGATGAATCTCAGCCTATTTTTCATCAGATATCCATGATGATTATGGATGACATTGTAGACGGCAGATTGAAGGTGGAGGAACAGGTCCCTTCAACCAATGAACTCTCTCGCTTTTACAATATTAATCCAGCCACGGCACGCAAAGGGCTTCAAATGCTCGTGGACAAAGGTATCATTTACAAACAGCGAGGTGTTGGAATGTTTGTTGCGAAGGGAGCCAGGGAAGCATTGCTTGTTGAACGAAAGCAGCATTTCTACGAAGAATATATCAAACCTTTACTTGAAGAGGCCAGACGGATTCACATGAATGAGGACATGATTATCGATTTGATCCGGGGCAAGAAAGATAAGGAGAGTGAGTTATGATTCAGATCGAGCAGGTGACCTACAGCTATCAACAGACGCCGGTGCTAAAAAACGTGACGTTACATGAGAGTGAGCCGATCATTAGTGCAATGTGGGGAAGAAATGGTGCAGGCAAAACAACCCTGATGAGTCTGCTCGCAGGCCATAACCGGCCTGATACTGGAACCATTGAAGTGATGGGCCAGGATCCATACAACAACTTGGCTGCGCAGGAGAATCTGTGTTATATCCAGGAGAACCATCCCCTGGGTAGAAATTGGACGATCAACGACATGGTTCGATTCGGTCAATACTTCCATCCTCAGTGGAATCAGGGTCTCGCCGAGCAACTAATCGACATGTTCGAACTGCCAGTGAAGAAGAAGATCACCAAATTCTCAAAAGGCATGAAGACCGCCGCTCAGATGATATTGGGTCTTGCCAGTAACGCAAGAGTAACGATTCTGGATGAGCCCACCAATGGACTTGATGCTGAGAAACGTAAATATTTCTACAATACTTTACTGGAGACGTATGAAGATAACCCGCGTCTAATCCTAATATCAAGCCATCATATTGAGGAGATTCAGCCTTTATGTGAGTCCCTCATCGTTCTGCAAGCCGGGGAAGTGTTATTTAATCAGCCGATGGAAGAGATGCGCGAAAAAGGAGTTCTTCTAACAGGGAGAATTGAAGATGTCAATCGAGTCACCGCAGACGTGAAGGTCATAGAATCTTCCCAGATGGGATCGACCTTGAAAGTGATGATTGATGAGCCATACTCGAAAACGTGGAAAGACATCGCTCATACGCAGGGGCTTTCCATTGAGAAGGCAACATTACAGGATTATTTGGTCAACAGGACGCGTAATCAGGAGGGGATTAAGCGATGAACTCGGTTAAAGGTACGAATCGGCTGATTCTGGACGATATGCGCTGGTATTTAATGATTTTCTCGTCAATTACACTCATGCTTACAGTTGTCTATCTGGCCATTGGATTCATCTTTGATGTGACGTATACTACTCAACTATTTGGTCCAATGTACGGAGGAATCTGTGCTTTTGCGGTCGCGGGCATCATCACATTGTTTCCGGTTGCGATCGGTATGGGCAGTACACGAATACAGTTTATGAAATCCTTTTATATCATTTCGGTATGGATGGTCGTAGGAACAATTACGATACTGAACGTCATCTATTTCATTATGCATCTTCTCCATGAATATGGGACGCTTGGCGTAACCTTTTATCAACCAGGTATGCTGTATTCAAGTGAATATCATTTTTTTTCCTATCTATGGTTTGATCTGATGATTGGTTTTCTGGTGCTGGGGTTATCCATCTTCTCAACTGTTTGTTGGATTAGATTGGGGATGCGCAACTTTTTTGTCCTGTTCTTTGGGGTTAGCTTAATCGTTACGCTGGTAATTGTTCTATCAGATCTGAGCACGTGGGTCCAGTGGTTTACAAATGTCAATCTCATCGCATTGTTCACCACTCTGGGGGTCATTGGAGGTGCTTTGCTTCTGAGCACGTACCCGATGATGAGGAATGCGCCGCTTACAATGAAAGGCAGAAAAGACTGATCAGATCAGAAAAACACGAGTGTGTACATACACGTCTCGTGTTTTTTTGTATAGGTTAGGCTTGAGCTTGTGGTTTGAATCCTTCTTCTTTGAGATACTCGCCAGCTTCGCTACGTGTTTCGAAAGCCATATCCAGATTAACACCGGAATACACATACCACATGTCATCTTCATATTTTAAAGTCAGCGTATGTCCATCTTCATCGACCCATGTTCCGCCACCTGTAGAGGTTGTAGCCAATGCAGGAGCAGCAGTTTTTACTTGTTCTGGCACCTCGAATTCAACTGCGTTGGGATTGTGAGACATCGCTTTGATTGTCTCATCTAATAATGTGCGTAGATCTTCTTCGGAGTAATCACGAATATTGACGAATCCTTTAGCATCGGTCTCATAGTTGGGCAGTAGCCCTGCATAGATATAACCGTTACCGTTAGGGTGAATATGGAGAGCAACAATCTTTTTATCATACGCACTTTCTTCGTAGTGGAAATTAACACGACCGAGAGAAACATCTTTGCGTTGCAGTTGGGGATACGATTGTAGCACTTCAAGCTTTTGTTCAACGTTAAGCATATTTTCCTCCTGTTAGTGTTGGGTAGTGGTGATTATAACATACATAGGTGAAAAGATAAGCATCAAAAAACAGGCGCAGTCTAGCACCTGTTTGAGGATTCACATCATAGATGATCGCTTATAATAGTAGCATTAATTGAATATCGTGAAAAAGTACGCTTCCCTCTAGTGAATAATGAAAAGCACGCCTTTGTGTTAGTTTCCAGATAGAATACTTTGTCCCAGTTCTTTCAGGTATTCCATTGCTTGCAGATAAGGATAAGGCCCATAGCTTACGCGTGCCACACCCAGCCCAGCAAGTTGTTTTGGTGAAGGCTCATGGGATGTAACCATCACGTTGACCGGAAGCGACGAACGCTCACACAATTCCTGAATCAGTTGTTGATTCTGTAAGCCTGGAACGAACAGACCACTGGCGCCTGCTTCTGCATATGCCTTGGAGCGAATAAATGCTTCTTCCAGGAGTGCGTGATTGTGTCGTTCAGGTGCATTTTGCAAAAAGATATCTGTGCGGGCGTTAATGAACAGCGGAATGCCTGCCTGCTCCGCGGCTTCTCGGGCAGCCGACAGTCTCAGACATTGCTCCTCCACAGCGTACAGTCCCGCGCCAGAGGGGAGCTGATCCTCAATATTAATTCCTACCGCACCGTGATGGATCACTTGGCTCACATTTCCCTTCACTTCTGACGCAAACCTGCCATACCCTCCCTCAATATCGATCGTAACAGGCAAATCCACGCTCGCTGTAATCCGGGCCAGATTGTCCAGTACCAGCTGGAATGGCATCGCCTCTCCATCTTGTTCACCGTGGGCAGCAGCTACAGACCAGCTTCCAGTAGCGATTGCTGCTGCTCCAGCAGATTGGATGGCGAGTGCACTCCCGGCATCCCAGACATTGACCAGAATCAATGGATTGCCTTTCGTATGGGATTGGTGCAACATCGCCGCTTTTTCTTGTTGCGTACTCATAAGACTTATCTCCTCCGTTACATAGCTAATCCTCTTCATACCACATGCCGTTCATTTCATATCTCTTGAGTTATTCAGGAGCCTGCTTCTCGTGGGTTAAAAGCCAGTTTTTGCGTGTCAGGCCTCCTCCGTATCCTCCCAGTTCTCCACTGGCATTGATCACACGGTGACATGGAATAACAATGGCCAGCTGATTGGCTCCATTGGCCTGTGCTACCGCCCGACATGCTGTAGGTTTACCCAGTGCATTCGCGATATCTTGATATGACCTCGTCTCGCCCGGTGGGATCGCAATCAATTGCTCCCATACACTCTTCTGGAATGGTGTTCCTAACCAGAACAACGGGGTATGGAATACAGTTAGCGTGCCCTCAAAATACTGCGCAAGTTCCCGTTCAATGGAACGAATCGGTTCTGTTACTCCAGGTACAATGGCTGACTTCGTTCGTTTACGCAAACGTTCCACCTCACGCTCCAGACCTCTGCGATCCACGAATTCGAGCAGATATAGCGCCTTTTCATCGGCTACAGCCATCATGGGTCCAAGGCGTGTGTCGATCCAGGACGCCTTCAAGACATTTTGTTCATCTACTTGTGTGGGCGCTGCGCCCATGATTCGCGAGAAGGCATCCCGGAACCCGCTGCCGGACTCGTAACCGGTGGACAGCTGGGCATCAATGACCGTTCGACCGGAGCGAATATTTTTCAGGGCCAGTCCCATACGACGGGCACGGGCATACTCCACAAAGGTCATGCCAAATCGCTTCTTGAACTGACGTCTGGCCGTCGATTCGTCGATAGATAATGCCTTGAAGTCCTGGCCTTTCCAGCGTTTCTCCGGATGGTTCTCCACGGCTTCCACCAATACGCGTACCACATCAGATACCTGATTGGGATGAGACAACGGGCGGCAGCGCTGGCAAGGACGATACGAAGCAAGCAAAGCCTGCTGAGCCGTCTCATAGAATTCGCAGTTTTCGAACTTGGGCTTCCGCGCGGGGCATGTAGGTCGGCAGAATACACCCGTCGTCTTGACGCCTACATAGAATAAACCTTCGTATTCCGAATCCTTAGCCACAAGAGCCTCATAGTATTGTTCTTTCAGTTCAGCAGAAATCATTGGGCGCACGTCCTTATATCAGTAAAGTTTATCCTTGTTGATATTATAAAAAAACGATGCACTGGGCATCGCCGAAATTCAGGCATGAATATTTTATTTTATCAATACGTCCTTATTATTTGCTCGTCCAGTCCAGTGTACCAGAAAGATCCCCAGGAATATGCTAGCCCGCCCATATAAACGTAATCCCGAATGACTTCGCCCAGAAGCAGCCAACCTGATAAGACACCGAAGAAGGGAGCAAGAAACAAAAACGCACTTGTCTTGCCCGGATCGCCCTTGCTTAACAGGTAAAACCACGTAGCAAACTGCACAATCGAACCGAGGATCGCCAGATACAGAATCACCCCTATGGATGTGGTGTTCAGAATGAGTTTGGTTGATTCCATGGTAAAACTGAGCAATAACAGTGTTAATCCGCCGAATAACATCTGATATGCCGTTAGCACCCATGTGCTGAAGCGTGAGCCCCATTGTTTGACCAAGAGAGTAGCGATTGCCCAGGACAAGGCAGAACCCACACCCAGTAACGTTCCTCCGGAGAATTGAAGATGGAATCCAAGCGTGATGAACACCCCCGTTATACCGATGAGCACCCCAAACCACTGGTATGCACGATATTTCAAACCAAGAAATACACTTCCGAGAAGAACCACCAATAGCGGATTTGTAAACGTGAGAATGGACGTTTGCCCGGAAGGTATGGTGCGCATACTCAGGAAAATGCAGGCCATTACGCCCGTCGTCTGGAACAGACCGATGACGAACAACCGGAGCCAGTCAGGCGAGGTCACGGGAAGGTTTTTATTTTGTACCCACAGCGCCATTAGTCCTCCAGCGAGCGTAAATCGAATGCCAACCAGCAGTATGGGTGAGATATAAGCCAGTCCGATTTTGCCCACAGCAAAGGATGAACCCATAAGCGAAGTGGCGAGTATAACAAGCATCATAAAAGCAAAGCGATTCAACCTTTTTCCCCCTCAAATAGCATGTTTTTTGACCCTTTCAGGGTAACACGCCAATATTTCAGGGTTCATCGAAGTGTATTAACGAATTGAATTTATAACTCATTTACATAATATGGAGCTTAATGTGAGACGATATGGTGTAGTAATTACTATAGAAGGTGCTGATTGGAAAGTTCTCTTTGGATGAATGCATCGTGCTTGTTACTTTAGATCAATGGAGGGAGTTCCAATGATGAAAAATAATAAAAATAAATCTATACTCTGGGTGTCTGCTCTATGTATTCTGCTGTTGACCAGCGCATGTGGGGCGAAAAATAACAACGAATCCGTACAGGAACACGCCTATCCACAATCAAAGCAGCCCATAGAGGAAGCGGGAAATAGTTCCGTTCCCAATATGGAGGCGAAGAATAACAATAATCAGGCGAATGAAAGTGGGAATGAAGGCAAGCCTACGGCCCAATCGGAATCCTCCGCTGATGCAGAAGGACAGGTCATGATCGTCATTGACCAGACGGATAAGCCGTCCGAGGGCAATAGCTTTGATTTTGCGATAAAACAAATTCCCGAGGGCTACGCTTTATCCGAGATGCGCTGGACATCCAACACGGTAACAATTGTGAATTCCTACAAGGAAGCGATCGAGCATGGCGCGAATGGAAAAGAAGGTTTTTATATCAGTGGTGACGGACAATTCTCCGGATTTATCTATTCGGATGAGATGAAGGGTGAACGCGGCAAAGCGACGTTTGTGTTTACCAATGAAGAGGGGAAAGAAGTGACCTCGGAGAAGGAAATTAAATTAAAATAATCAGGCATATCATAGCCGTGTTCGGTGCTTTCTGTTAATTCAAAATGGAAAATGAAATAGGCACATTAAACGTATGCCTTCATTTCTCCCATAAATGAGTAAAAGCAGCCGTAAAGGCTGCTTTTTATTGATGACGCGAGCTCTCACTTTGTTCTATCGACTGAGCGTTTCCGCACCTCGTATCTGTAACAGATACTGCTGTTCCTACATAAAGTCGAAGAAATAACGCACCACGTGGAACATGACTGGAGAGGTGTACGTCAGGCTGTCGACCCGGCTCAGGTAGCTTTTTTTCAGCGCATCGAACTTATTGTCATCCCCAATTAACAAATCCCGCTTCAGAACAGAAACCGTCAGACTTCCGAAGAACCCAGCCAGAGCGATTAACACACCGATGAAAAGCGCGAAACGTGCATCAAACGGAGTCAGGTAAGGGTGAATGAAATAAGAGGCGGTGGTGGTTACAACGAATGCACAGGCGAACCCTTCCCATGTCAAAAAAGGATTGGCCGTGGGCACCACTTTTCGTTTGCCCAGATAGAGCGAGGCCAGATAATGCACCACATCATTCAGTTGGGTTAACACGACCAGGAACAGGACCAGCTTTGAACCATATTCCGGTGTTGCGAACGGGAAGTAGGCCAGATGACTAAGTCCAAATACCATTAGCATCAAACCCCATTGCGTCGAGCTAACACTGCGCAGGAAACCAACCGTGCCCTTATTAATTAGACGTGGCAGGGGTAACACCAGGAAGACATATAGCGGAATAAACACGATAAACATCCCATACCATCCAATATAGATCCAGTAGAACTGTACCGGAATCGCCAGATACGCCCAGAGAAACAACCTGCGATCAGCTTTGCGGGTGCTGCGGATCATGGAGAAGTACTCTTTCAGCGCGAAAAAGGTAAGTACCATGAGGGAGATCAGGGAGACAATCGGATTGAAGAGGGTGGCGAGACAAAAGATGACAAACATGCCCCACCAGGTTTTGATTTTGTTGCCAATGCCCGAATAATCCTTGTCCGGCTGAAGCCTCGTAATGATTTTGTACACGATATGTATGACCAATAAAGCAATAAAAATCAGTGTTAAGGTAAAGAGTGAACTGCTCAAGTACAATCACCTGCTTATCCAGAAGTAAGATTCCAATATAGGGTACCTATGTTATTATGAAGGAATAGTACCAACTTGATAAGGGGAAATTTCGTTATGACAGAACCACGCTCCATCTATATCCTGCTTACGAATACGGGAACGTTGTTTACCAAAGTCATTCAGAGTTACACCAGAGCACCATACAATCATGCCTCCATCTCATTTGACCGCGAATTATCCGAGCTGTACAGCTTTGGGCGCAAGCATCCCAGCAATCCGCTGAACGGCGGGTTCGTGAAGGAAGATATTCAGACAGGTACATACAGTAAGTATCCAAATACCACATGTGTGATTTATGAGCTTCAGGTGACGGAGCGTGAAGTGGAAAAAATGAAACGGGTGCTGCACATCTTCATTCGCAGCCGCCAGAAATATATGTACAATCTGCTTGGTGTAATTGGCATTACGTTGAAGGAGCCAGTAGAGTTCAGCAACTCCTACTTTTGTTCGCAATTTGTTGCCGAGATTCTGCAACGTTCAGGCATCAAGCTGTGGAACAAGCTGCCTGCGCTGGTGACCCCGGATGATTTTCGCCAAAGTGAACAACTGCAGCTGGTGTATGAAGGGAAGTTAAGCGATTATACGCCGGATTGAAGAGAGGAAATGAGGGCAAGGAGTATGTCTTATGCCCATACGCTCGCTGTCCTATTGCTCAAATAACATAGTATAAAACAGCCTGCCGCCACGGATATCCGGGCCACAGGCTGTTCGGTTTGCATAACGTTAGATCGACGGTGTAGAGGGACGGTCAAAATCAACCTCTTCGAGGAATTCGATCACTTCACCATTTGGACTATACACAACCGCATTTCGAACTTGAAGTGGAGGTTCACCAAGTGAGATCCAATCGGGTTGAACATAAGGCTTAGCACCGTGAGTAAGCGCTCGCTCGTATATCTCTTCCACATGGTCTACGTAAAAGGCGAAATGCAGCAAGGCCCCATGCTTCACTGCTTCCGGAGAGTCTGCTGGTTCGCCTTCGGCCGCGATTACGGCTCCGGGGTCAAACAGTTCAATGCAGGTGCGTTGATCCGGTGAGATCAGCATGCAAGCCTCGGTAATTTGAAAGGCGGGCAGACTCCAGGAGTGACCAACTTTAAATCCTAATACATCGGTATAGAACGAGAGGGTATCCTCATAATTACGTGCTTGAATGGCTACGTGAGCCAGTCCGTTTACACTCATGCTCATCACTCCTTCTTCAGATTGTTTTCTAAAGTATAAAGGGAACGCTGCATTGGAACCATGCGATATCAAAGGATATAATGGGGTGAGAGTTGTAATTTATAAGCTCTTTTATCCAAAAAAACTTATTAAATTAGCCTGATGCTCAGGAGGGACTACAAATGGGTTATGTTATAGATGAGATCGACCAGCAAATTATGCGACTGCTGCAGCACCATGCACGCATGCCAATTGTACAGATTAGCAAAGAGGTGAACATGTCCCAACCTTCGGTCAAGGAGAGAATTCTCAAACTGGAAGAAAATGGGGTCATATCGGGATATTCAACCATCTATGATCTGGCCAAACTAAATCGTGGGACAACGACTTTTATTTTACTCAAAACAGAGCATTGTGAGGAATTCGTTCACTTCTGTGAACAGGCTGTTGAGGTCACGGATTTATATCGGATTAGTGGTGAGTACAACTATCTGATCAAGGTACAGACGGCAACCATTGAAGAGCTTGCTGAGTTCCAAGACTCGCTTGTGAAGCTTGGTCCATCCAAATCCCATATCAGTATGAAAAATATAATGGAACACCGTGTGCTGCTCTAGGAAGCAGCGACGCACGTTAGTGTAATGGTGGCAGGATATTCGGTCTTGCCACTATTCATTGTGCATATGCACAATGAATTTCGTCTGATCATCAATATTTATTTGGCTCACCAGCAACTATAATGAAAGCGTGTTCAACAAGTGCATGGGGGGCAATGAACAATGGAACCTTTAACAATTAGCTGGATCGGCGCGCTGGCAGGACTTGCAATTGCGATTATACTGATTCTGAAGAAGCTTAATCCGGTCTACTCTTTATTTCTGGGCGCAATTGTAGGCGCTTTAATTGGCGGAGCTAATCTAGAAGAGACTGTAAATATACTAGTGAACGGCACTCAAAGTGTCATGGGCACCGTGCTTCGTGTACTGGCTGCTGGGGTATTAGCTGGAGTCATGATGGAGTCGGGGGCAGCAGAGACAATCGCCCAGGCCATCGTACGAAAGTTTGGCGGCAGTAAGGCCATTTTGGCTTTGGCACTGGCAACGATGATTATTACAGCCGTTGGGGTATTTATTCCCGTTGCCGTCCTGATCGTAGCGCCAATTGCGCTGTCTGTTGGTAACAAAATGGGTATATCCAAGCTGGCCCTTTTGCTTGCTTTATCCGGTGGAGGCAAGGCGGGGAATATTATATCCCCGAATCCGAATACGATCGCTGCAGCACGGGGGTTCAATCTGGATCTCAGCAATGTCATGCTGGCAGGCGTGATTCCAGCCATCTGCGGATTAATTGTAACCGTTATCGTAGCTTCAATGCTTAGAAATAAAGGTGTAATGGTAACCGATCAGGAAGCAGAGCAGGGTGAAGTGGACACTTCACAGTATCCACCACTGAGAAAAGCGATTGTGGCACCGTTGGTTGCGATCATCCTGCTGATGATTAATCCAATCGGCTCCATTACAGGTATCACAGCACTATCCACATTCAAAGTGGATGCGATGTACATTCTCCCGATTGCGGGTATTATCGGCATGCTGGCGATGGGTCAGGGCAAAAACATTGTGAAATACACGACATCCGGATTGAATAAAATGACTGCCACCGTGCTTATTCTGATCGGAGCCGGGGGCATCGCGGGACTGATCTCTGCATCCGATCTGTCTGGTCAGGTGGTTAGTCTTATTGAAGCGTCCGGGATATCCGGTACCTTCCTGGCGCCGATTGCTGGTATTCTGATGGCGGCAGCGACGGCTTCCACCTCGACAGGAGTTATCCTTGCCACCGGTTCATTCGGAGATGCAATTCTGAACATGGGAACCGCTCCGCTCGCAGCGGCGGTTATGGTGCACACGGGTGCGACGGTTATCGATTCCCTGCCACAGGGCAATTACTTCCACGTCTCGGCTGACAGCATGAAGATGACAATCAAGCAGCGGATGGGCGTTATTCCTTATGAAGCAATCGTGGGTGGAACGATGGCGATTGTAGCGACGTTAATCTACGGATTTATCCTTTAATAACACGGATGGGGTGGGAGAAGATGAGAGAGACGACATTTGTACTGGCACCGGATTCATTTAAAGAGAGCATGACAGCGAAAGAAGTATGTGTGGCCATGGAAAAAGGATTGCGTAAAATCTATCCAACCGCCAACTATATTCATGTACCGATGGCTGACGGAGGCGAAGGCACCGTGCAGTCGCTGGTGGATGCTTCTGGCGGCGTAATTCACCAGAGAGAGGTGAGCGGGCCACTAGGGCAGCCTGTATCAGCGCAGTATGGCATTCTGGGCGATGGGTTAACAGCGGCGATTGAGATGGCATCGGCGAGCGGCATTCATCTGGTGACCAAGGAAACCCGGAACCCGCTTCGCACGTCAACCTATGGCACGGGAGAGCTGATTCGAGCGTGTCTGGATCAGGGTATTCGTAAAATCATTATCGGAATTGGTGGAAGTGCGACCAACGATGGGGGTACAGGCATGGCCGAAGCGCTTGGCGCAACGTTTCTGGATGCAAACGGACAGCCACTTGCACGTGGAGGCGGCGCACTTGATAAGTTGGCGCATATCGATGTGACTGGGCTGGATGAACGATTGCTGGATGTGGAGTTCATTGTCGCCTGTGATGTAACGAATCCGTTATGCGGAGAGCATGGCGCCTCACGGGTGTTTGGACCGCAGAAGGGAGCTACACCGGAGATGGTGCAGGTGCTGGATGCTAATCTTTCCCATTATGCAGATGTGGTGAAGCGGCAGCTACACAAGGATATACGTGATGTGCCGGGTGCTGGTGCGGCAGGTGGTTTGGGCACAGGGCTTTTGATTTTTACACAGGCTGTGTTGCGCAAAGGCATTGAAATTGTCATTGAATACACTGGATTGCGTGACAAGCTGGTACATGCGGATGTGGTGTTTACGGGCGAAGGCGGTATTGATTTTCAAACGAAATTTGGCAAGACACCTTACGGTGTAGCGCGTGCTGCAAAGGAAGCAGACAAGCCGGTTATCGCCATTGCAGGTTACGTTGGTGAAGGGATAGATACGTTGTACACTGAAGGTATTGACGCGGTGTTTGGTATTGTGCCGGGGGCGGCTGATCTGGAACGACTTCTGCGCGAAGGCCCAGAGAATGTGGAGCGTACAACCGAGAATATTGCGAGAGTGCTGAAATTGGGTCTGATTTCTTAACATTCTGTGGTTCGGTTAGTGGGGTTCGAAGAGTATAAAGAGACTGAACGTAGGGACGTCCACAAGGGACAGGGCATTCCGGTTCAGTCTTTTTTTGTTGTGGACTCTACTGATAAGACGCGAGTAGTCCGTGCGTAAGTTCAATGAGCTCCAGCCAATTGCGCGGGTCTTTGCCTGTAAGGGCTTGGATCCGTTTGAGCCGATATTGCAGTGTATTGCGGTGGATGTTGAGATCCTCTGCAGTCGTTGACATGCTGCCATTGTGATGAATGAAACTGCGAAGCGTGTCAAGCAGATCGGCTGTGTCCTCCAGTTTACTGACGACGTTGTTATGGCGAACTAGGTTGGCCGTGCTGAAGCGCACCAGAAACTGCACATCATCATAACGGATCAATGGTGCCGCAGGTCGAAGCGCAAGCAAGATGTTCATTGCAGATCTCGCTTGTTCGTAACAGATGGCAATACTGGCGTCACGCCTACTAACAGAGATGAAGGCTTGAGGTTGTTCCTGATGTACAAGCTGGATTATCGAATCAACGTCCGATTCGCTCTGGATCAGAATAAGCTGCACGTGGCCATCCTCCTCCATCGAGAACGAGGGAAGCTGTAGGAATACCCGGCTTGTCTCCGTGCCAAAATCAGGGGCTTCATGGGGAAAGCGAATGTATAGAAGAACCGTTGGCAGCTGCAGATCGATATGGTATTGCGCCGCTTCCCGCCGGATCTTCTGCGAATAGGAACCCGAGTGGGCAAGCAACCGTTCCAGAAAGGCTTTTTTCCGAGAAGCTTCATGGGCCAGACTTTCCAATTGATTACGTTGTTCGATCAGGAGAGATACGGTTGTGCGCACAATGTTGCAGAACGGACGGACTTCATCCGGATGCCCGGAAATGCCGATGACACCGACATACTGATGATTGATCCGAATCGGTTCGTTGGTGCCCATCTTTTCCAGTCTGCCATCCTGCCAGACTTCGACGCGGTCTCCGGTGGTCAGGGCACGGACCGCTCCCTGGTGAATCGTGCCTACGCGTTCCTTCTGTCCGCTTCCAATGATAATGCCCTGCTCATTCATGATGTTGATGTTGTACGGAATGTCCTGCATCATTTTATCGACAATATCCTGTGCCTGTTTTTCCGAAAGTTGCAACATTACATATCCCCCTCTCCCGTTGTGCATCTGAACGAAAGTATAGCTGACGTGCTTGTCTTAAACAAGTTTGTTTACTAAAAGGTAAAGGGCTACCTTGTTGTTTTTTTATTAAGCTTTTGCCTCGTTATGGGATTCCCCGGCTAATTTCTTCGCATTAATCCTCTGCTGGGTTCCGTTCAAGTATTCCAGATGCGCCTTGCCCCAGCCACACATGCCATCCAACAGCGCACCAATCGTCTGCCCGTGTTCGGACAGTTTGTACTCGACCTTCGGTGGAACATCGCCATAGAGAGTGCGCACAATAATCTGATCCTGTTCCAGCTCGCGCAGCTGTTTCGTTAACGTGCCCTGCGCTACATCAGGAATCATGCGTCTTAGTTCACCAAACCGTTTCGTGCCTTCCTTCAATAAAATAAACAGGATGAGTGGTTTCCATTTTCCATTAATGGCTTCCAACGTAACGAGAACACCTTGTAACCGTGGCTCCTGCAAATCCATAGTATTCACCTCGATTTAAACAACTATATATAACTCCATCATACCTGATTTTTTCGCGTTCCGCTTGTTTTGTCTATGTGAATAGGGCAGGAATAACTGTGTCATCTGGTTCCAATAGTACGAATTTTCGTACCTGGTACGATCCAATTGCGTACTGTTCAGCGCTAATCTTTTCAATAATAATGAACAAAACGCTGGTACAACGAAAGTTCTGGCGCTACGAGGGGAAGATGCAGAATGAGTCAATTTACATTGGAGAATAAACGTGTCGTGATTATAGGGGGAAGCTCTGGAATTGGACTTGCAACAGCTGTGCAGGCTGCTGAGGCTGGTGCACATGTAGTTATCGCGGGACGATCGGAGAACAGGCTAGAGGAAGCAAGGGAGCAGATTGCGCAAGTCGCAGGCGAAGGCAAGACTGGAGCGTTATCCATTGAAGTTTATGTGTTGGACAATCAGGATGAACAGCAAATCGAGTTATTTTTCAATCAGGTTGGCGCATTTGATCACCTGTTTACCCCTGGAGCTGCATACACCCGTGGTCCGTTAACTTCAGATCGGGAGACGGCCGAAAGCTGCTTCAAGGGCAAGTTCTGGCCTCAGTATTTTGCTGCCAAATACGCAGCTCCGTATCTATCGGCTTCGGGTTCGATCACGTTAATGTCGGGCGGCTTTAGCCAACGTCCGTTGGATGGCGGCGCTTCTTACGCAGCGTGTAACGGAGCGATTGAAAGTCTGGGCAAAGCACTTGCAGTGGAGCTGGCGCCTGTTCGTGTGAATGTCGTATCCCCCGGAACCATCTGGCGTGAGGGACAGGAGGGCACACCTCGCGGTGAACATTTTAAAGACTATGAGAAAATGTCTGTGCTCAAGCGTGTAGGCTACAATGAGGAGATTGCACATACAGTTACGTATCTTATGACAAATACATTTACAACAGGGAGCACATTGTTTGTGGATGGCGGATATACGATGATTTGATGCGTCTACTTGTTTGTTGTGCAAGGAGCGGTGAAGGGTTGTAGAGAATGTGAAACTTATCTTAAATTTTGTGCAATGTAGGTCTCTATAATTACTTGCAGCAGTAAAAATGATGAATAATGACGAAAAATATTTGAGATCCGGCCTGTTTTTCACCTACAGGCCGGATTTTTTTCCGTTTATTGGAGTGAATGTTCAGAATCCGTTCAGAGCTATGTACTACAATAGGCCCATATTTCGACAAGTGAGATTAGGGAGGAAGGCGTATATGCAATACAGAAAAATAATTAGCATGTTGCTCATTTTAGTGTTGGCAGCTCCATGGTTAGCAGCACCAGCAGGAAAGGTAAGTGCAGGAGCATCGTATCTAACACCAGGAAATAATGGTCTATTAACGATAAAGTATGTAAACGAGAACTCAATCGAATTGCAATGGAAGTATGCAGAATCCGGATCTTCTACCCCACCTGATGTAAATTACCAGGTTTACATATCCAATGATTCTGATCTTGAAAATATGGAAGAAATCAGCGTAACATCAGGTCATGCCTACGATGATGACTGGATTAATGGCTCAGCTTCTCTTTCAGATGGTACATTTACGAAAATAATCACGAATTTAGTAGAAGGTGATACGTACTATTTCAATGTCGTTGTTAAAGATCGAAATTTGGAAACTGCATATCAAATGCAATCAATCGAATTCACTGTGCAGTTGAGTGCACTGGACCAGTATAACGAGCTCAAAAAGAAAGCAGACCGGGGTAACAGCAATGACTTTATCCAAGATGTTATTTTGTTGCTTCGTAATAAGCAATTCATTGGTATGCCTGATTTTGAATCTTTGCCTGTAGAAGATCAGGAGGCTATTGCAAAATACTTATTAGATATCGAGGCGCCAACAAGCAAAGGATATGAGAACAAGGAGCAAGTTGAGTTCTTTGTGCAATTAGCTCTGAAAGCTCTTGAAGTGACTCGCCAAATCGATGGACCGAATGCAGTAGTTGCACTTAATGACCTGTATAGTAAGCAAGCAGAAAGAATAGTTCATTTTGATTTTCCGAGTGCTGAAGCTAATTTCTATCAACTCATTGCTGCATATAGCACTGCCTCCGAGGTAGATAAACGCACAACGGCTTATCTATACGAACTTAAACTCAAAAAAACATCTTCCATTTCAAGCGTTTTGAGATATATAGACACAGCAGTGGAAGATACACCTTTCATTAATCGTGCAAATACGACTGAGGAAATGGTAACGTCACTGGATAAATTGAATAAAATTCATGAGAATATTCTGACTTATAACGAAGCGAATCCAGGAACTCCGATAACGAGCTTCGCTTTGGATACAAGCAAAATGGATAACTTGACACCAGAAGAGCAGGAACAGTTGGCTGATCATATGCTTACTGAAAGACCGATTGGTGGATATGCAAGTTTTGAATCCATTCAGACTACATTTAACGAATTTTTCCCTGGTAATGAAATTGATGCGTTGGCTGCTGTAAATACTGCAAGGGTCGACAAAAATATAGATGCTATGCGTCTGGCTATGGAAAACCAGGAATTAGGTATTGATTTCCCCAATGAATATGGTTCTTTATCTAAGCAGGTCAAAGATTATGTGGCTGGGTTCCTGATTGATAATATCAAAAGAAACTATGAAAATAAGGAACAAGTTCAATATATGATTGAGCTTGCTGTACAAGCTCAGTTGATCTGGGAGCAGAGAGGGTTGGGCGTACTTCAGGACAAGCTGGACCTATTTGCGCAGAAACTGTCTGAAGGACCCGATCATTTTAAAGACCCTGAGACAGATATGCTTCGTCAAGTTGGAGATCATCATCTACAATTAAGCGAAGTAAACAAACCAATTTTCGCTTTTAAGTACCTGCATTTATTGGGATTGGAACGCATTGCAAAACAGGCTCAAGTAGGGATTGCAGATCCGCGCTTTCTGCTGGCACTGCTATCAATGCCTTTCCAGCCTCTTGAGGAAGCCACCACTATAGATCAAATGGATCAGTGGCTTGAGACAACTATGAATGAACAGTTTAACGGACACAATTTCTTTGACCAATACAAATTCAATCTTACAGGTGAACTTGATTTATCCAAGAGAGCTGATCTCAGCCCGGAAGGCAAGAAAGAACTGGCCGAATGGGTACTTAATGAACAAGACCGCTACGAGGATGTTGGGAATTTACAATATGTATTCAACCAATTTTTCACGGCCCCTAATGTAACGGGAAATGATATCAACAACACCATAACTGGCTTGGATGACACGATGGAGATCTCCCTCAATGGTAAACAGACCTGGATTGATGTTGCTTCCATTCAGAAATTTGATTTTAGCGGTGACAAAACGGTATGGGTTCGTTACAAAGCCATCAGTGACTTATTACCAGGACGCGCGGTGAAGATTGTCTTCACGGCAAATGGCGATAGCAATAACGGAAATGGTTCAACACCTAACCCTAACCCGGGTGGAAACACAGGTGGAGGATCGTCAGCGACTACACCTGTAACGACTACACCGACGACGAAGCAGGAACAAATCGTCGTGGACGTGAACGGAGCGAATGGCACCAATTTGACCAAAACGCCAATTACACGTACAACCGAAGTCGACGGCACGATCAAGGACCTTGTGAAAATGTCTGAGGCGATTGCCAAGGAATCAGTGGAAAAAGCGAAGCAATTAAACATGAACACTGCACGCATTGTCATCCCTGACGCCAAAGATGCTGTATCTGAGACACGCATCGAACTGCCAAAAGCAGCGGTGAAACAGCTGAATGATGGTGGGCTTAACCTTGAGATTTCCACAGAGAACGCTATTATCTCGGTTCCAACGAAGTCGATTGCCGGATTCGACCAGGATCTATACTTCCGCGTCGTTCCGTTGAAAAAGGAATTCGAGCGTAAAGAAGTGGAAGAACGTGCGAAGAAGGAGCGATTGATTCAACAGATTACTCCAAATTCAAACGTGAAAGTACTGGCTCGTCCAGTTGAAATCGAAACCAATATGCAAAGCCATGAAGTAACACTGACATTGCCGCTGCGCGACAGTCTGCCAACTGATCCTGCTGCCCGCCAGCAAGCTTTGGACAACCTGGCTGTGTACATCGAACACAGTGACGGTACGAAAGAGTTGATTCAAGGCAAACTGGTGAAACTCAGCGATTCCAGTGAAGGCATCGAGTTTACAGTTAACAAATTCAGCACGTTCACGCTCGTTGTGGTGGATGGGCTGAAAGCTTCCCAAGGTTCGCACAACCCGTATATCAACGGATTTGGTGCTGATTTCCGCCCGGATGCATTCGTAACCCGTGCGCAAATGGCAGCGATGCTGGCTCGTAATCTGTCTGATGATGCGGGAACTGCATCTGCGAACGTTGTAAACTACGACGATGTATCTGCAACTCATTGGGCAGCAAGCGATATTGAAAAAGCGCAATCCACAGGCATCATGAACGGTATGAACGCTACTCAATTTGTGCCAGAGGGTTCAATTACCCGTGCACAAATGGCGACCATTGCATACCGCTGGATACAGCAACAAAGCGCAGATGCATCAAGCAGCACAACACAAGCAACAGATGGTGCTGGATTTACAGATGTGTCCGCCGACCTTTGGGCTTCCGATGCGATTGCTTACGTACTATCTGCTGGCCTGATGACCGGATATAACGATGGTACATTTAAACCGGACAGTAAACTGACCCGCGCTGAAGCAGTGAAAGTACTAAATGTACTGTTCAAACGTACGCCGGCAACAGGCGTAACTACGCCAACTTTTACAGACGTACCAGCAACACACTGGGCTTATGCAGACATTGAGGCTGCGGCGCAGAAATAAGATAACCATATCTATAACAAAAGGGGAGCCCCAACCATGAAAACATGGCGGGGCTCCCCTTTTAATTATTTAAAGCCAGCTCAGCAAGCACATCGTTGCTCGCCGAGTTGGCTTTTTTTATAAGGTGTATACACTTTATTAATCACTTTCATGTGGAGCGTCTTTGTAAAAAACACCATCCCGCAGTTGGTCTACAAATCCCTGCAACCAATCATAATACTGCTCGGCATGCTGAAGTTTATGCAAATCCCGCAAAGCGTCTTCCCGTTCCTCCGGCGGAGTTGTTCTGGCGAGAATAATCTCCGATAACTGCGGAATGACCTCCCGAAGGCTTTCCTGCATCACGTCGATTTCCCGTTGAAGCTTGGCCCCGAAGAAGTTCTGAAACGTACGGAAAAAGTTGGTTTCGGCCAGATACTGATCCTGACGTTCCCGCTTTTCCTCCAATTTATAGATCATCTGAGATTCGGTAAGCGAACGTACAGCATAACTCATATTACTTTTGCTCATGTTCATGGACGTTTTCATCTCTTCCAGCGTCATCGGGCGATCTTCAAAATACATAATGCCATACAGTTGACCAAATGAATGATTGACTCCATACAGATCCATGGTATTGGCAATGGCGTCAATGACTTTCTCCCTCAGCTCGGGCCGATAGGACAACGAGGAATGGTTCTGGTCCTCGGCAGCTTCTTTTCCCACAATCTCACCTCTAGTATATGGATGGGACTCCCTGTTTCCTTTTCATATTTTACATGACCTCGCGTTATTTTAACATAACCCGGAATTAGTTTTTTCAAATGTATTATACAATCATTTTTGTACAGAAGAGATTAAAGGGAGTTTGAAGGCATGATTTTTAGAGAAATTAAATAAAATTTGGACGATTAGGAGTGTGCAAATTGCGTGTGAAATTATGGAGGGAGACAGAAGCGGTTCTCTTCACCCTTCCTGCCCTTATCCCATTACTCATTTTCTGGCTGGGGCCTTTGGGATACATTGTATATCTGAGTTTTACGGATTGGGACTTCATGAGTCCTGACAAATTATTCGTCGGTTTGGATAACTACAGCTATCTGCTAACCAATTCTGAATTTTACCGTTCATTAAAAGTTACGCTGTTGTTCGGTCTTGGAAGTGTAGTGCCTACGATTGTGGGTGGATTGGCGCTGGCCATGCTCATGAACAGCAAGATGAAGTCCTCCGGCCTGTTCCGGACCCTGCTATTCTCCCCTTGGGTGACTCCGACTGTCGCAGTCTCCATTGCGTGGTCCTGGATTTTCGAACCTGAAGTGGGGCTGGCCAACCTGTTGCTTGGATGGGTCGGCATATCCCCGATCGGCTGGCTGAAAGATCAGAACTGGGCACTGGTAGCTGTGCTCATCGTCACGCTGTGGAAGTCGATTGGCTGGTCCATGGTATTTTACCTGGTTGCATTGCGTAATCTGCCATCCGATTTACTTGAAGCGGCATCGATTGATGGGGCAGGCAGTTGGGACAAGTTCCGAAGCATTACACTGCCGTTGATTTCACCCACCACGTTCTTCCTGTCCATCATCCTGACGATCCAGTCGCTTCAGGCTTATGACCAGATTAACGTGATGACGCAAGGGGGACCGGCGGGATCAACAAGAACACTGCTTTATATGTATTATCAATCTGCATTTGAGTCCTTCAATGTGGGCGAGGCTTCTTCCATCGCCGTCGTTATTATTCTGATCTGCGTTCTGCTGTCGGGAGTATCCTTCCTGCTCGGTCGACGCCTGGTGCATTACTAATGAACATGACCACTTTAACCAACCAAACAAGAAAAGATAATAGTCGTGAAGAAGTGCAGAAACGGAAGGTCCCTCGTGCAGGAAAAGGATTTGCTACCGCACTTCGCTATCTGCTGCTTGCTCTGGTGAGTCTGACGATGGCATTTCCGTTCTACTGGATGGTCATTAGCGGTTTCAAAACGAATGACGAGATCTGGCAGTTCCCGCCAACCTTCTGGCCCGAAACGTTCCGTTGGAACAATTATGTGGATGCGTGGCAAGCTGCTCCGTTTGCCCGTTACATTCTGAATAGTACAGGGGTAGCGGCTGCGATCTGTCTGATCCAAGTCATTAACTCCAGCATGATGGCCTATGCACTCACCCATATGCGATTTCGTATAAAAGGGGTACTCACCGGACTGATTCTGGTAGGCTACATGATTCCGAGTACCGCCGTTTATTTGCCCAGTTATTTGGTGCTCAGCGAACTTAAATTACTGGATTCCTACACCGGACTGATTGTGTCCAACTGTGTCAGTGTGTTCTCTATCTTCCTGATCCGTCAGGCGTTCATGCAGGTATCCCACGAGTTGGTGGAAGCCGGCCAGTTGGATGGAGCGTCGCACTTCCGCATTCTGTGGACCATTATGACGCCGCTGGTTCGATCGTCATTTTCCGTGATGGTGTTGATTACATTCATTGACCAGTACAACAACTATTTCTGGCCGATGCTCATTACCAAAGACCCGAATCTGCAATTGGTATCCGCAGGTCTGCGCAGCTTTTTCGTGGAAGGTGGAGCCTACGGTCTGGCATGGCCGCAGATCATGGCTGCCAGTGCTTTTACCATCGCACCGCTGCTTATCCTTTTCCTGTTTACCCAGAAAACGATCATGCAGAGTGTGAATATTACTGCCGGCGTGAACAAGAACTGATTTTCACAACATACTTTATATAGGAGGAATCAAAATGAAATTGGGTCAAGCGAGTATGAAATGGCGGAACAAATTAAAGCTCAGGTGGAGAGGGGGCATGTCGCTGGTACTGGCTGCGAGTTTTGCCCTGATCACCGCGTGTGGTTCCTCTGCCGATAGCGGCACAGGCATGGGTTCAGATGCAGCTGCTGCGAATGGAGCTGATTCTGCATCAAGTAGTCCGGTCGAGATTGAGTTCTGGTATGGTCTGGGTGGTAACCTGGGAGATAACATGAAGAAGACGATTGACGCCTTCAATGCATCCCAGAACGAAGTTGTTGTGAAAGGGATTGTACAAGCAGATTACACGGAGACGGAACAAAAACTGCAGGCAGCCATTGCCTCGAAAAAAGTACCCGCCGCTGTACTAAGCTCCAATATCGACTGGGCGCGCAAAGGCTACTATGCACCTCTGGATGAGCTGATCGCTGCCGATCAGAGCTTTAACAAGGAAGATTACGTGCAAACCTTCCTGGAGCAGGGAAAAGTAGACAGCAAGCAATATTTCTTACCGATGTACGGAACAACTCAGATCATGTATTACCGTATGGATGCGCTGAAAGATAATAATATCGACCCTGCCACTCTGACCACGTGGGAGGCACTTGCTGAAGCAGCAGCGAAGATGAGCAAGCAGGAGAATGGCAAGACAACCTTCTATGGCTGGGAGCCGATGTGGGGTAGCGATAATATGATCGACGCCGTGCTGGGTAAAGGCGGGAAAATTCTGAGTGATGACGGCAAGACCGTAACGATTGATTCACCAGAATGGGTAGAGACGTGGGAGCTGTTCCGCAAGTGGATTAATGAGGACAAGACCATGGGTATTCATTTTGGCGGCCAAGGCTGGGAGTACTGGTACAAAACCATTGATGATGTGATGAAAAATAAAGCAGCCGGATACACCGGTTCCAGCGGTGACCAGGGAGATCTGGATTTCAGCATCGTTGCAGCTATGGAACAGCCAGGCTGGGAAGGTGTAGGCCAAGGCAAACCTGTAGCGAGTGCGATCATGGCTGGTATCCCGGCCGAAGCAAGTCCGGAACAGCAGCAAGCAGCTTATAAATGGCTGACGTATTTCTCGGAAACAGCGAATACAGCAGCTTGGTCCATGAACACAGGTTACATTGCAGTTCGTCAATCTGCTCAAGAAGATCCTGCTTTCAAAACGTTCAGTGAAGAGAACCCGCAAATCAAGGTTCCACTGCAGCAGGCTTCCCATGCTTCGGCTCCGTTCCAGGACCCGACTGGAGGCAAAATCAATGACGCACTGAAGGATGCAGCAGATCAGGTGCAGATTAATAACATTCCAGCGGCACAAGCGCTGAAGGAAGCCAAAGAAAAGGCTCAAAAAGAATTGGATCGCGTGAAATAACAAGGGAAACAAGCTTAACTTGGAGGAGCGGTGCAGTCATGTGTCGCTTTTCTGACTTAGTAATTCAGCAGACAAGGAGCGTAACTGATGCCCGATTTAATGCTGGGGAGCCTTTCTACCCCAATTGAGGCTATTTTATTTGACAAGGATGGGACATTGCTTGATTTTACAGCGATGTGGGGCTTCTGGACCGATCGTGTGATGGAGAACTTCCGGGAAGAGCTTGCTGCCCGTGGCCTTCAGTTCAATGCAGCAGAGATTCCTCATATATGGGGAACATTCCATGATGAGCAGGGACGAATGAACGGTTATGATGTGCGAGGGCCCCTTGCCATGGGAACGATGGAGGAAGTTTATGCCGTATTAACTTGGCATGGCTATCGTGCAGGATTAAGCTGGGCGGAAGCGAAAATTATTGTGAGGGAATGTTTGCTACAGGCAGAATATGCAATGAATAAGGAGCGCCCTGCTCAGCCCCTCCCAGGCGTCCTTGCCTTTCTTGAGCAGTGTCGCAGCAAAGGACTGAGAATGGGCGTCGTCACAGCGGATGAGACAGAAAATGCGCTAAGTCATTTGAAATGGATGGGGATTGAATCTTTTTTCACCGTAGTTGTAGGAACGGATCAGGTTGGACGGGGAAAACCGTTTCCTGACATGTTGTTGCTGGCGTGTGAGCGTCTGGGTGTACCTACTGCAAGAGTTGTCGTGATCGGCGATACGGATGGTGATATGGAGATGGCTCGTGCTGCCGGAGCTGCCTGGAAGATTGCTATCGGTGAACCTGCTCATATCAAGCTCGCGGACCTTACGGTTCGTTCGTTTGATGAATTGCTGGAAGTCGAGGTAAACCGATGACGAGTCATTCATATACAGGATGGATACTGCTTGCCCTAGCGATTGGATTGGAGCTGAGCGGTACGATTCTGATGAGGGTCTCGGATGGTTTTACCCGCGTATGGCCTTCCATTCTTATGTTTGCTTGTTATGGAGCGAGCTTTACCCTGTTGAATTTTGCTGTGAAGTATATGCCGCTGGGTGTTGCTTATGCCATCTGGTCGGGCGTAGGCATTACATTGATTGGGATCGTGGGACATTACTTTCTGGGTGAACGTCTGAAGGCGATGTCGATCGTCTGGATGGGCTTTATTCTGATTGGCATTATTGGACTGAAATGGAGTGATTCCTGATGGGAAATGAAAATAAACACGAACAACCGATAATCAGCTTCCAGGTCATCACAGATACTCATGTGAGAGAGCAGGCTGATCATATCCATAACCGTCATCTGGAGAAAGCGCTGGAAGACATCGCAACGTATAGCCATGGCAGCAGTGGAATTATGCATGTGGGCGACGTGACCGATCGTGGACTGCAGCAAGAATACCAAGAGTTGCAGCGTATATTGGAGGCTCACGGCGAATCATTGCCTCAAATACGTTACACTGTAGGTAATCATGATATCGGAGCCATTTTATGGGGAGATCCGCCGCTGAACTTGACCACAATGAACCAGCATGAGGTGGGCGAGGTGTTGGGGCATTCAGGGGATATGGGCCAAGTCGAGGCTCATGACATTGAAAAACTGGATGAATCGATCTCGATTGAAGGGTTATGGCAGAAGCGGTTGAGCGATTTTACAGCAATCACAGGTATGAACGGATCGTATCACGACCACTGGATCGACGGATATCATTATATCTTCCTGGGTACGGAGCAGCCTCATCCGAAAGATTGTGATATGTCTGCAGATCAACTGCAATGGCTGGAAACGAAACTGTCGGAGCAAGCATTGCCGGAGCAGCCGATTTTTGTTTTTCTCCATCAACCACTGATGGATACAGTCGCGGGTTCCATGAAGGAACAGGGTTGGTATGGCGTGAGTCAGGACGCAGCAGTAAAGGCTGTGCTAAGTCGTTATCCGCAGGTCATCCTCTTCTCTGGGCACACCCATTGGCAATTAGAGGCTAAGCATACCATGTACGAAGGTGGCGGACAGCTGCCAACGATGTTTAATGCTTCCTCTGTAGCTTATCTCTGGACGGATGAGGACGAGCATCTGGAGGGAAGTGAGAGTTTGCATGTCGATGTATACCGTGATCGGGTTGTCGTTAAGGGACGTAATCATGTGACCGGGAGCTGGATTGAAGGCGCAGAATATACGGTTCATTATCCGATAAAAGTAAACGGCGGTAATTGATCCATACATCGGGTAAGTTGATGAAATATGCAGGGCAACAATAGAAGACTTCGCTCGTTAATTGAAGCGGAGTCTTTATTATTGCTGTAAAAGTTCCACGTGAAACGTAGCAGTGGTACTTGAATCTGGACAAACTTGTAAATGGGTATCGCGGAGATCTATACTCAAATTAGTGGAAACGCGCCAGCTAGTACATACGAGAGGGCGTTGAAGCAATAGAAGGTTATTCTTTGTGTACGTTATTAAACAAACCTTGAGACAGAATTTCATCAGCTCAAAGTTACACCCAGATCTGAACAATACCAGTCGTAAACTGGAACTATCGATCAGTAGAGAGGATGTATATGCGCATGAGGGAACTTCAAGTGAATACAAGATATGGAACGGTTCAAGGAGAGCTTCTGCATGGAGCGAGTGTATGGAAAGGCATTCCTTATGCTACACCACCCGTGGGTGAATTACGCTTCCAGGTCCCGGTCTCACCCGAGTCGTGGGATGGAGTCAGAGAGGCGACGCAGTTCGGCCCTGAAAATATACAGCCAAGAAATCCCCAAACCGAGGCCATATCCGGACAGCCGCCGGTGGAATCGGAAGATAGTCTTTACCTGAATATCTGGGCACCTGAAAAAGAAAGCCATGATCCACTTCCCGTGATGGTATGGATTCATGGCGGATCGTTCGTTTCAGGCGCTGGCAGCCAGCCCATGTACGATGGAACACAACTTGTTCTCCGGGGAGACGTTATCGTCGTGACGATCAACTATCGTCTGGGGCCGCTAGGGTTCTTGCATCTGGCTCCGCTTGGGGAGGGTTTTGCATCCAATGTGGGTTTACTGGATCAGATTGCTGCACTGCAATGGGTACAGGACAACATCGAAGCTTTTGGCGGTGATTCGCATAACGTCACTGTATTCGGGGAATCTGCGGGCAGCATGAGTATTGCGTCTTTGATGGCGATGCCAGCTGCCAAAGGATTGTTCCATCGTGCCATTATGCAAAGTGGAGCCTCACAAGTCATGCCAGCAGAGCAGGCTTCAGCCATTCGTGATGGTATGTTGAAGGTTCTGGGTGTAACACCAGATGACCTGCACAAACTCAAAACCATTCCAGTGGAGCAAATCATCGCTGCTGGCGAGACGGTTAAACAACAAAGCGGTGCAGGGATGGCACTGTTGTTCCAGCCCGTACTGGATGAAGTTACACTTCCGAAGTCGCCTCTTCAGGCGGTAGAAGAGGGCGCGGCACAGGATATCCCTGTACTGATCGGAACCACTTTGCATGAAGGCTCGTTGTTTATTCAGCCTCAAATCCCTTACTCCGAAGAAATCAACATGGTGAAGGCTGTTGATTTCATGACACCTGATCTGGAGAATCGGGCAGCAATTGCGGACAGTTATCCCAAAACTGCAGATGGCCAGGCTCAGGTGATGACGGATCTGTTCTTCTGGCGCTCGGCTGTGCAATATGCGGCAGCTCAGCAGAAACATGCACCTGTATGGATGTATCGCTTTGATTGGGTGATGCCGGAGCACCCACTGCTGCATAAATCAATCCATAGCATCGATATCTTCTTTGCTTTTAATACGTTACCTGTATTGAAGTTTATGAATGCCGAACCGGATGCTGCCGCGGTAAAACTTGCAGGTAAAGTGCAGGATGCATGGATTTCGTTTGCCAAGCAGGGCAAGCCTGAGACAGCGGGAGTAAATTGGCCTGCCTACGAAGATGATCGCGCTACGCTGATTTTTAATCATGAATTGGAGTTGGTCCATGATCCGGAAGCTTCCAAACGTGAGCTGCTGGGGCTATAGTTCGGCGACCTCTGAACTTCATCTCAACATAGTTAAAAGGTGTGCCTCGTCATTAGTTGACGAGGCACACCTTTTTTTACGATGGACCAACTTGACGACTTTAATGGCAAACGATACAGTACTATCTTTCACCTGAACCTATGTGCTGTGAGTGGAATGAGTCCAGCATTTATTTTCGGGATGCTCTTGTCTTAGACACATCATCACAGTAAAAGGCTCGCTTGCCCCGGGAGAACAGCACCAGCATGACATGAACGAACAACACCAGAAGAATCAGCACATGCAAACCAACAATGCCGACAGAAAGCCATATTTTATAGGGCTCAAGCATCGCATTTTTGTTTAGCAAAGCATACTCGTTTATGATTTGAGCAATGGTCACAAACAGCCAAGGGACGTAAAGCGCGAGCAATCTTTTGAACAGGGAAGTGCTGGAAGGATCGCCTGTCCGTTGATCAATATATCTGAATCGCATCAGGGCTGAGCCTGGTGTTTTGCCTTCTCGCAGCGATGGGATAAAGAAAAATACAACCAGCATCGCAATCATGGTATTTAGCATACTAATCATGGCATTTGTATGGGATAGATTGAAAATGGACATCAGATTGGACAGGAATACGACAACTACACTGTCGATAATGAGTGCGAGTAGTTGGGCTACAGGGTAGACCTTGTTTTGTTCGATGATTTGTTCGCTTTTCGCCTGAATACTTGCACGAGATGGGAATAAGGCAAGCGCGATGGGTGCTGCGAAAAATCCCAGTACCGTTCCTGAAGTATTCAGCAGCAGGTCATCCACGTCAAACAGCCGATACGGGCAATCATAATAACCGTAGAAGCCGGTGATCTGGGTAATCTCAAAGAACAGGGATAAGCCGAATCCGCTTAACAAAGCCTGTTTCCAGTAAGATCTCTTTTGCCAAAAATAACGGATATACACGCCAAGTGGCATGAGAAGCAATACGTTGAACAGAACTTGCAGAAAAGCTCTGCCCTGAATCATTCCCATATAGCTGGCGGGTTGAGACCAGACAACTGGTGTTTCTTTCATAATATCTTTTACAAAGGTGAATGGAACAAGGTTGTAATAGACGGTATCCGCTGCTTGCTGTGCACATGTATTACGCGTGGTCGGGAAAGGAAGAATAACAAGGCAATATGCAGCCAGCAAGTAGAAAATAAATGAAAAGCTGACGCCAAACCGCGACCAGCTAAAAAATCCATCTTTTCGATATCCGTAGATTAACCAAGGCACCAGCAGAAACATGGCGATAAGGACAAAAATAAAGAAAGCCGTCTGGACAGGGAAAACATAGGGTGACATAAGCAGAAACTCCTTTTATAGGATGTATATCAGCGTGTAAGACACGACTTTTAAGAATAGTATTTCGTTGTGATACTCCACCATTTTCCTTTTATAGCTTCAGTATAAGGAACCTTCCTTAAATCAGGGGGCGGGGCAATCTTAAATTTTGTTTAAAATCAATTAACCACTGTGGCCTATGTGGAACAATGGACTGCATTCCCGTATACTTGCGAGGAAGCCACAAAATGAATGGAGAGTTTAATACATATGTCTAATTTGCCTAATTGCCCCAAATGTAATTCCGAATACACGTACGAGGACGGTAATCTGTTGGTGTGTCCAGAATGTGCGCACGAATGGGCGCTAGCATCAGAAGAAGAGAATGCGGAGGAAACTAAAGTAGTACGCGATTCCAATGGTAATGTCCTGAATGATGGCGATACCGTTACGGTTATTAAGGATTTGAAGGTGAAGGGCAGCTCGCTGGTAGTTAAGCAGGGAACCAAAGTCAAAAACATCCGACTGATTGACGGTGATCATGACATCGACTGCAAAATCGACAGCCTAGGCGCAATGAAGTTGAAGTCCGAGTTTGTGAAAAAAATCTAGCTTCTCTTTAGGCATGGCTGGATTGCCATGTTAGTGGACTTGTCTTAAACCATAAAGAACGTTCATTTCTGCAATGATGTGGAAGTGAAGGTTCTTTTTTGTTGGGTGGAGAAAGGGTAAGAATGAACCTTTGAAGGATCGGCTTTGTCTATAGATTTGAAAAGGCTGATGCAGAGAAAGGAGGGAAAGCTTTTGAACGAAAAGGAATTGTTTGAGATGTACAACAAGGATGTGTACCGAACTTGTTATTACATGCTCCATCATGCTCAGGATGCAGAAGATGTATGCCACGATGTTTTTATTACGGTATTTCGTCAGGATTGGCAGAAGGTTGAATACATGAAGACATGGCTGATGAGAATTACGGTGAATCATTGTCTTAACTTTCTGAAGAGGGAACGAACAGTCAAGCAGCGGGAGAAAAGGCAGTATATTCTCACCCCTCAACGAAACGCTGATCCGGTTGATACGTTGATCGAACATGTGGAGGAGTCCGAGGTCTGGGCACAATGGGTTCATGAGCTACCTGAAAAGATACGTTCAGCGATTCTGCTGCGTTATATGAACGAATTAAGTTTATCCGAAACTGCAGAGATTCTGGAAGTGCCACTGGGAACGGTGAAGTCCAGAGTATATAAGGGCATTCGATTGCTTAGGAAAAAATGGGATCAAGCCAGAAAGCAACATCAGAAAGGGGAAATGTATAGTGAAACATACGGAAAATCTGTTGTCTCGTCATCTGAAAAATGATGCAGATATTCGCTATCCCGATTTCGATGCCATGTGGAATCAGATTCGACAGGATCAAGAGCGTTGCCCAGAGCTTCATGTATCAGAGAATAAAGAACATGTGCCGCAACAGATCAAATGGAAGAAGACTGCACTGATCGGAACCGCTGCAGTTATTCTCATGGCGACGCCGGTATATGCAGCAGTCCACTATAATTGGGGTGAACTTTTAAATGACCGTAGTGGTATCCAGAATGCCATGCAAAAGGAGCTTGGACAGAAACTGAATCAGTCCGTAACGGTCAACGGGGTGACTTTAACCTTAGATACAGCCTTTTCCGATGATAATCGCACAGTTATTTTGTATACATTGGACCCTGGTAAGTACAGAGGTGATACATTACAATTCCCTTCTATTGGCATGCGGGATGAGAGTGGAAAACTGATTGAAGGGAGGTATTACCATGTTCCTGATCAGACCGATGGAAAGTTTAAAGGGTACTTTGAGACGGAGTGGACACCATCAGGAAAAGAAGCAAATGTCGACTTCACTGTAGGTGGAATCCAAATATTAGTTCCGGAAGAAAAGGAAATTACCCTAAATCCTTTTCAGCAGCAATCACAGGTGTTCAATATCAACAAGGATGGTTTGGGTGAACTTGTAGTGAGCGCATTCAACGAGAAGGGAAATAAGATGATGTTGTCTACATCATTAACCTTTGATCAACCGGAGGTTCGTGACTATGCCTTTCCGTATTTAAAGATATACGATCAGAAAGGACAGATTCTGGAAGGGAATGCAGCAGGCATATATGGAAAGCCAGGAGAACATGGTGAATATATATCGGAACAGTTCTATAACTTAGAGAAGTTGAAGCAACAAGCAGCAAGTTATGTACTGGCTTATAGTAAAGAAGAAAGCAAAATGGACCAACCACTGGATATCGGTATACGTCTGGATAAAACAGAGATGCTTAGTGGTACGAGTACAAGAGTGCTAAATATACCTCTGGAGGATCAGTCGGATGGAGCAGTCATCAAGGAAGCCATAATTACACCCACCCAAATCAGGCTGATCGTTACTCATAGCGAATATTTCATGCAATTACCATATTTGAAATACACACTTGATGTAAATGGCAGCAAGTTAATTGGAGGGGTATGGCCGTCGGACGATCCGGCACATGAAGCGGAACTGCGCTTCGAAGTAACCTCTGGATTGGAAGTTAATCAGGATACCCCAATGACCTTGTATGCCCGCCATAAAGTCAATTATTTTCAGGGTGAATTTGAGCCAATTACCTTATCCGAGATTGGGGAGAAACCACAATACATTAATTCGAATCTGGGCGATTCTATAATCCATTGGACATATTACCGTAAGGACGGTGATTTGTACGTGGAGAGATATAGTGATGATCTACATTTTGGTGGAATTAATCAGACCTATACGATCCAGAAGGGCAAACGAAGTTATGGTACTCCGGCCAAGACTCAATTTGCAGGTGACGGAAAAAACCTGGGTATTGATCGGTATAATAATTACACATCGGATTCAGCAATCGTATATCCGTGGATGTACAGCACAGAAGAACCGGAACGTGAAGTAGCTGTGCAACTGGAAAATAAGAATTGACAGGAAATATTTAGAAGTACTATACTGAGTGAAATTTAACAGTCAAATGCATTGATCAGGAGTATTAAGGCACAAGGTTTGGTCCAGAGAACTGTCGTTATGGTGCAAGGCAGTCCAACCTATCCCCAACTCACCTGTGAGCAGCAGGATTGAATCGTAGTTACGTAAGTATCGTCGTTGTTCAGCACACGAAAGGGCTGGATATTGAAAATGATGCTATACGCTGACTTCATGTAGATCCTGACGGTTAACCTCCGTCATCAGGTCCTGAGATGTTATGGCAGGATAGGTTGGAGTATGATGTTTCCAATCCTGTTCATGGATCAAGAAGAGTGGTACCGCGAAGGTCAGACCTGTCGCCTCTTAGTTGAGGTGGCAGGTTTTTGTTTTTTTATATGGCCTTAATGTTGAGAAAAGGCAGGTGCAGAATCATGGAAAGATCACGTGTGATTGAGTATTATTCCAGATTTGACGAGTGGGGAAGGCTGGACCGAGAACCGCTGGAGTTCATCATTAATATGCATTATGTCCGAGAGTCACTTCCGGCAACCGGACTTGTGCTGGACAATGGCGCAGGACCAGGCAAATATGCCATGGAGCTTGCAAAACTTGGATACCATGTCACGCTGTCAGACTTGACCCCTGCATCTGTGGATTTGGCTCGACAGAAGGCAAAGGAATTGGATTTGACACAGCAGTTTGACGGATTTCATGTGTTGGATGCGACCCATCTGAACGGTATTGCAGATGAGACATATGATGCGTCTCTGATGCTGGGGCCGTTGTATCATTTGCAGACGGAAGAAGAGCGAGTGGCTGCGGTACGGGAGCTGCATCGGGTCACCAAGCGTGGGGGAACTGTGTTTGTAGCGATGCAGAGCCGTATGCGAATGGGCATTACCTCTTTACAATTCCCGCAGCAATGGAAACCACATGACCACATGGAAGCTATCCGGTCTTTTGTGGAAAAGGGTACATTCGATCATCTGGATCAAGGGCGGTTTACAGGGGCGTACTATTTCAACATACAGGATATTAACCCTTTTATGGAGCAGCACGGATTCGAAACGGTAGACCTGATTGGATCGTCCAGTCTGAGAGCTATGCTCACAGAAGAGCAGCAGCAATATTGGAAAGAACGAGGAGAATACGATGAGTTGATCCAGTATATGATTGAGGCGGCCAAAGACCCGTCAATACTGGGAATCTCGTCTCATCTGTTGTACATTGGGAAAAAGAAATAATTATGAAATCATTGGATTTTGAGAAGAATATGTCACGAAAGTGCCCTCTGGAGAACAGGGGGCACTTGTATTTTTCCTCAAAATAGTTCAATATTAAGATAAATAACAAAAGGTGATCTACTTACAATAGGTTAGATGAACGACGGATCGCTTCATAACAGGGAGGAATAGACAATGGAAATTGGAATCAGTACATTTGTGGAGACGAACCCAGACGTAAACACAGGAGAACTTATAAGTCATGCGCAGCGTATTCGCGACGTCGTTGAAGAGATTGTTTTGGCAGATCAGGTGGGGCTGGATGTATACGGCGTGGGAGAACATCACCGTGCCGACTATGCCGCTTCATCACCAGCTATCATTTTGGCCGCCGCAGCTTCACAGACCAAACGCATTCGCCTAACCAGTGCTGTAACGGTGCTATCTTCGGCTGATCCGGTACGGGTTTTTCAGGATTTTGCAACGCTGGACGGCATTTCGAATGGGCGTGCAGAGATTATGGCAGGGCGGGGATCATTCATCGAATCATTCCCATTGTTCGGCTATGATCTGAATGATTATGATGAATTGTTTGACGAGAAATTGGAGCTCCTCTTAAAGCTGCGTGATTCGGAAAAAGTAACTTGGGAAGGCAAACACCGCCCTTCCTTTAATAATCTAGGCATCTACCCGCGTCCGGTACAAGAGAAGCTGCCTGTATGGATCGGCAGTGGCGGTAACCAGGAATCGGTTGTCCGCGCAGGTCTGCTTGGATTACCGCTTGTACTCGCCATTATTGGTGGTCGCCCAGTTCAATTCGCGCCACTGGTGGAGTTGTACAAAAAAGCAGCTGCACATGCAGGTCACGATGCTTCCAAACTGACTGTGGCTTCCCACTCTCACGGCTTCATTGCAGATACAACAGATGAAGCCGTGGAGAAATTCTTCCCTCCAGCCCAGGCTGTAATGAACATACTGGGCCGTGAACGAGGCTGGGGACACTACAGCCGTGCAACATTTGATGCGGCACGTAGTCTGGAAGGTGCGCTGTATGTGGGTGATGTGGACACCGTTGCTCAGAAGATTATCTATCTGCGTAAAGAAGTTGGTATCACACGCTTCATGTTACACACTCCCCTCGGCACGATGCCGCATGAGGAGGTAATGAGAGCCATTGAACTGCTCGGCAAAGAAGTCGCTCCCAAAGTCCGGGCTGAAATCTCGCGTTGGGAAGCTGAGAATGAAGCCGGGCGTTAATTAGCGATAGTAATTCCTTATATATAATTATAAAAAGGAGCAGGTCCTTCATCCGAGCGATGAAGTGCCTGCTCTTTTTTCATTTCCTTATCAATTCATGGCTTAGCTATGTCCACAGCTGACATACTCCACTGGCAGCGTCTCTATTTGAATAATCTTCAGTAATTCAGTACTTCATAGGTCATGCTGCATCCTGCAGCGCCCATTGCAATCAACGGGGCGTTCAATCTCAACTCAACCTGCGAACAGGCTCAATTTTCTACCTTGCCAGTCACCTGATTTCCGCTCTTAATCAGTGTGTAGCGAATGAGCTCACCACTCCAGAAGTGAAATGTCAGCTCGATCTGTCCGTCGTGCAGTTCTTTGAGCCAATCGGGCTGTAGCTTAATTTCATTCGTTTCATAAGAAGGAGCAAATGTGGTCAAAAACTCTTTGAACGGTGTCCAGTCCTGTGGCGCTGTGTTCTCACCGGATGAATACACAGCCTCCATCGTGGCAAGCTGATCACCTTGAAACTGGGTGGGAATGGAGAAGGAGTCTAATATACCTGTTGCGTGGCCCAACTCGGGCTCCGTGGACACAATTACATTCCATTTCCATTTTGCGCCCTGATTGAACTTCGCTGTGATTATCCCATTGTTCCCAAGCTTCTGAGTTGAACTGATCATCCGGGATAACGCAGTGGATTTGACGGTTAAGGTGTTGCCAATGAACGAATAATCCGTGCCGGCTTTCAGCAATTGATCACCCGCATACAGGGCAACTAACTTGTTTCCGTTTAATTTGATCGTCAATTGTCTGTCTCCTACAGGCGAACCTTGTCTGAAATAGAGCAGATCGCTTTCTCCTACGGCAGAACGTCCTGTCCAGGACGCTTGAATCATCTGAAATAAATCCGGGTCAGCCCACTGGAATGTTAGTCGATTCAGATGCTGACCGTTGTCCCATAACATGGACGTGATCTTTTTTTCTTTTAACTGATGACCAATGAACTCAAAATATTTCAGCTTCTCTCCCTGTTCGATGACATCCGTATGTTTGTCAAAACCGAGCAGGCCGTATTCGCCCAGAATAACCGGAATGCCCTGAATAACCAGTGTGTTGTACACATTATTGAACGTGCTGGCCGCATCATTTTTCGTATCCGTATCGAAGGTGGTGTGCCCTGCAATGTTAACGCTGAACGGCCAATATCCGTAATAATGCACCGTAGCAATCAGATTGTGATCCTTTAGGCCAGCTATCGTCTGTTGCAAACTGTCGAGTCTTACCTGTGTTGGTGAACTTTCCAGCGTAGGCAGGACCAACGGGCGCTCGCTGTTATTTCCACCTGTTTCTCGTACCAACTTTACAAATGCAGTGTTCAATTCATGCAAAAGCTCTAACTGCCGTGCCTCATCAATATTGCTGCCTGAGCCCATGTCGCCTGCATTTGTTGCTCCGCGGTGAAAGCGCGGTTCGTTAACACTTTCAAACATCAGCTTACGTGGTTCATCTTTGAACTGCTTGGCAATCTGAGTCCATACTGCTTTATAACGGGAAAGCACCTGATCATGGTCCGTCTCCAGTTGGCTGATCCAGAGGTAGGAATCATGGTGAACGTTCACGACGACATAGAGGTTGGCATCCAGCGCCCATTGGACAACCTCCTGAACACGACCCATGTAGGCTGGATCAACAGTGTAGTCTGGTGCGTCCCCAATATGCCCATCCCATGTGACGGGAATGCGAATACTTCGGTATCCCTGAGCAGCGATCTGCTGTATCAGTTCGCGGGTAACTCGCGGGTTGCCCCAATACGTTTCATCAGATCCGACCGTATCCAGGGAATTTCCCAGGATCCATCCCGGCTGCATCCCGTCAACATCGCTTTGTAGCGGACCAAAGGCCGTCATTTCATGTTGTCTGGCAAGTTCAGACTTGGCTGCAGATGCAGGCAAAGGAAGCAGAATAAACAGACACAGGGTCATGCAAACAAGCGTCAGGATGAAATGGTGGCTAGGTGGGTTCATAAGGGCTCCTTTGGATGGGCGTACATCGTTAATCTCGTGTGTGAAGCTTGATGTATTGCATTATATCAAAATGAACATCTGCATGAATCATGTATTTTCACCCATGCTCCTGCACGTTCTCTGACTCGTACTTTTCCCGGTGCTTCTGCTTCATTTTCACATAATCCGGGTCCGTTTTGGCGATCTCCCATTGTGCTTTGAAAATGGCTGCTGATTCAGCCTTCACTTTATTATTCTGATAAGGCAGGATGGAGCCGTCCTCCTTCGAATATTTGCGTCCGCCTTTATGATTCGTATACCGCCGGGCCCGCGTATAGCCCATTTGCAGAAACTTGCGTGCCATATCCATACCGGCAAAGTCATCCTTTTCCTTATACTCCAAAAATAATTCGTAGATCTTCTGCGAGGATTCTTTCGCAATTTCGGGTGTTTTGAACCGCCAGTACGGTAGAATCTCGCTTTTGTAGGGCTCCACCATTAATACACCTTGCTCTCCCCGGCCAACGGTATATAGTTCAGGTTGCTTGCGCAGATCAAGCTCCTCGTAATTGAGGCTGTAATCAAACTTTTTCATGGATTCCGCTCCTCCTTGAAGATTATTGTTCCTTTTCACCTCTTTACCCCGATTCTTGTACAACATGCACGGTTAATGGGAAAGAAGAGAAGTACATACATAGGAGGGATAAGGGTATGGGCATGTCCGGCAGATATCTTGTTGTCACCAAGGAATTGGTTGCATCCATTAAGTCAGGTGAAGTCAGTGTTCATGATTGTTCGGTCGAGCTGGATATCGATAAAATGTGGCAGATGCTTCAGTTTACGTTGACTGGTGAAGTGGTAGAGGGGCAGCCTCCTCTGGGATATGTGGTCCCTTTGGCAGGCGAACAATATCTGGGCAACTATTCAGACATGGATCTGTTCCAGCTGAACAATGAACAGGTGCTCGAGGCGTACATGGCGTTAGAACAACTGACACCTGAAGAATTGAAGGAACGGTTTAGCCTGGAACAAATGGTAGCTGAGGGCGTGTATCCTGTCATGGAGGATTGGGACGCAGAGGAGACATTCCAGGAGATCGTTCAGACACTGAATGATGTTCAGGCTTTATATCAGGCAACGGCTGCAAGCGGAAACGGAATTGTCTTTTATATTTTCTAAGTTCCCACCTCTGTCTGTTTAATTTGTTATTATTCCGGTTATTGATAGAAACAAGGCACAGACTGTGCCTAAAATCCGGTAGAAGAGAGGGAATACGATATGACACAAGACCAGAATGAAGAGAACAAAGCCATTCAAGACGACGAGCCGGATCAATTTGAAACCCCTGCACGTACCGATGGTAAAGAATCCGATGAGGACACTGAGTCCAAGGATACGGAAAAAGAATAAACTGAACTGTTTATGGTTCGACTAGGCATATTGTTGTTGAAGCAAATTACACCAAATTTTAAATATACGTCATACCCGAGGTCGGACCATTGTTCGGCCTTTTTTTGGTATTTATTTATGGATTCGGTTTACAACAATTACCTATAACCCTCATAATAGGAGTGAACCACATTTTTCCTAAGGAGGAGATCGTATCAAAAATCACAAGCTAATGAAGTGGATTGCCGTACCACTCGTTTTGATGATGGTTGCGCTTACGGGATGTCAGGCCGTAGGTGGCGTAGATATTGGCAAAGCCGTTGTCAACAGTACAACCGTCAAGTCCGGTGAATCCAAACAGTCCATGCATATAAAAATTGAACCTACAGCAAACCTCGTCGATGAGGATGCGCTTCAAATGATTGAACTCATTAATTCCGTTTCATTGGATATTGAAGATGCCAAAGTGAAGGACTCCAACACGGCGTCTGTCAAAGGCACACTGAGTATGCAAGGAAAGAAATTGCCTTTCCATCTGTCGATGGATAAATCGGAAATGGTCATTGATGTAGACGGAGCGCAAAAGCCTCTATACATATCTTTGCAGGATGACACACTTCCTATGCTAGATACGAAGGCGTTGGAGAAGCAGATCGAGGAGCTTTCCCCGAAATTGCTGACCTTTGCGCTGAAGCATTTGTCCAACCCGAAAAATATTTCCGTAACCCCGGTACAGGAATCGGTTAATGGTGAATCGCTGAGTCTCTCCAAGCTGCATGTGGAGATCAGTGGAGAAGAGCTTCTTGCCATGGTTAAACCGTTTCTGACAAGTGTTGCTCAGGATGAGCAAGGACTCAAGGATCTGATTGGAGATCTGTATGATGTGTTCTACCCTATCCTCGTTACATTCAACACGGTTGATATTGGCGACGGCAGTGCCCTTCCTTCTACGATTAGCGAATCACGGGATGCCGAAGTTGCTTCATTGTATGAAATGATTAAGGGCGGTCTTGACGAGATTCTTGCTAATTACGACAAGGAACTAGCCAACTTGTTGACCGAAACACCTGAATTGAAGACGGTGTTCGGAACTGAGACCAATCTCAAATTGGACTTTTATCTGGACAGCGCACTGAATATCCGTAAACAGAATTATGATTTCAAAGTAGCGTTGCCTGCTTCTGAAGATCTGCCGATCAAATCGGTATCTGTATATGGTGACAGCGAACTGTGGAATATTGGTGGACCAGTAACTGTGGATGCCGTGGACAAAACGGCTGGTGCAATTGATCTGATGCAGGGAGATATCACGCCAGGTCAGATGTTGCGCAATTTTGATTCCAATTCACTTGTGTATCAGCTGTTGAAAGATGAAGCGGGAATCACCCGTAAATATGTCATGTTGTATCCGGACGACGAATCCTATGGCGCAGTCACTGTTAAAAATACAACATTTGTTCCTCTTCGTTATCTGTCCGAGGAATTGGATGCTGAAGTGAAATGGACCAAAGGGTCGGATAAAATCGTCGTTATTGACGATATCACCGGCGATGAGATTGTCCTGACTGTAGGTTCCAAGAAGGCCACTGTTGCAGGCAAGGAAGTAACAATGGTTGAACCCGCTTATGTGGGCAAAAACGGCAAAACTTACGTCCCACTGCGCTTTATGGCCGAATCTCTTGGGGCATCTGTAGATAAGGAAAAAGAAACAGGCTGGATTTTTATCGACCGGCCATAAGTAAGATTTGTATATTATAAAAAATGCCCGTTTCCGACCTTTGTGTTGGAAATGGGCGTTTTTTTGATGTTACTTTCCAAACAGTCAGCTATGCTGCAAAGCCTGCGGCTTTTTGCTAAAGCCAGTGCTTCCCGCGGTAAAGCCCATCTGTTGGTAGAATTTATGCGCATCTTCACGATCCGGGCGATTGCCGCTGTTCAGGGATAAGGAATCCACGCCATGAGTGGCTGCCCATTGCTCTGCTTCCAGAATAAGCTGACGACCGATGCCGGAGCTTCTGAACTGGTCATGCACGATAAGAGCCATAATACGGCAGTGCTTTCCGTTTTTTTCATATAGATAAGATGTTTGGAGTCCGATCAGTCCAACGACACGGCCACGGACTTCGGCAACCAACGTTGCAAAGTTTGAATCCGCAGCGATGTGCGAATAACGCTCCTTCATCTCGGCATACGTGGTTGGATAGCCGAGTTGATCCATAAGAATGACCATGTCCTGCAGATCTTCAGGGGTACTGTTACGAATTGTTATATTCAGACTCATGATCGCGTTGCCTCCTTTTGACGTTCTTTTAACGAGAGATCAATGATGGAATCCAGCAAACCGGCAAAGGAGATACCAGCCGCGGCTGCACTTTTGGGCAGCAGGCTATTTCGGGTAAGACCTGGTAGGGTGTTTACCTCAAGCACATAGGGCATGCCATCCCGAATCATCATGTCCACACGGGCATAGACACTGCATTTTAACACCCGGTAACAGGTTAGTGCTGCCGCTTCTACACGTTTGTGCAAATCCGCAGGCAAATGAACGACCTGCTCATCAGCGCCGCCGTCATTATATTTGGAAGTGTAATCGAAAAAATCAGCATTTGAACGAATCGAGATAACTGGAAGCATCTGACCATCCAGAACGGCGCAGGTAATCTCCTCACCCTCAATATATTGCTCAATCATGACGACTTCGTCCCAGACGAGTGCCGCTTCTACAGCCGCATGAAGAGTCGAGGGTTCCTGTACCACTTGCGTACCAATGCTGGAACCGCCTGAATTGGGTTTTACTACAACGGGATACGTTAACTGCTGCACAGCGGTTGATGACAATTCATCCAAACTGCTTACCTGAAGCCACTCGCCAGTAGGTACACCCGCATGCTGGATGAGGCGTTTGGACATATCTTTGTCCATGCATACGCTGCTCGCGAGGACACCACAGCCTGTATAAGGAACACCCAGCGACTCCAACGTACCTTGAATCGTACCATCCTCGCCATATTTGCCGTGCAGAGCGAGCAGTGCCACATCCAATCCTGCGGCTTTCTCAATGAGATCACGTTTGCTGTTGATCTCCACCGGAATAACCTCATACTTCTGTCCATCCAGATGGTTGATCATTTCCTGTCCGGTGAGCAGAGAAACATTCCGCTCCGAAGATGTGCCACCCATTATCACGCCAACTTTCATGTGTAATCCTCCTCATTTCATTTGAGCAACCGTCTCGCCAATGATGCGAATACCTTTGCGAATGTTCTCATCGCTGACTCGGGAGAAACCCAAACGCATCGTGTTTTGTCCCTGGCCAGGTTCAAGATAAAAAGTATCCCCGGGCATGAAGGTAACGCCTTTTGCCTTGCAAGCCGCCAGCAGCTCCCTCGTGCGGTATTCTGGTGGGAATTGTACGAACAGGTGAAGTCCGCCTTCACCGGAAACCCGGCACATCGGCAGATACTGCCGCAAGCAGCGGACGACCAGCTCATATTTTCGCTTGTACTCCGTGCGAGCCCGCTTCAAATATTTCTCGAAATTGCCGTTGCTCAGATATTGATAGAGCAGGGACTGATCCAGCGTCGAGGTATGAATGCTGCGCGCCCGTTTCATGCTTTCAAGATAATCAATCAGTGCCGCATCCGCAATGACCCAGCCTACGCGTAATCCCGGAAACAATACCTTGGAGAAGCTGCCCAGATACACGAGTCCGTTCCCTTTGCCCACACTGGCAATCAGAGGGGAGACATGGGAACCGGAATAGCGCAGTTCCTCGTTAAAGCCGTCTTCAATTATCGGCACATGGTACTGGTTCATCAGTCGAATGATCTCTGTCCGTTTGGCAGGTGATGTGACGATCCCAGTTGGATTGTGGTAGGAGGGCACAAGGTAGGCCAGATCATACGGGTTTGCTGCAAGTTCCCGTTCCAACTGCTTCAGGTCCAGACCATCTGATTCCATATCCACACCGGTGAGATGGAATTGATGAAGTCTCAGATTTTTAACAGCGGTATGATGTGTCGGGTTTTCACACAGAGCCCTGCCGCTTTTTTTGCGAAGTGCGCCCAGTACCAGATCAAAACCTTCCGTAAATCCGTTGGTAATCAGAATATCCTTGCCGGATAGGTCGACACCTTTATTTTCCATATAACGCAGTAGATACTTCATGAGAGGCCTGTAGCCTTGCGCATATCCGTAATTCAGCAGCACTTCACCTTCAAGCGACATCCGGTCGAGAAAGGCTCTTTTGACATTGTGCATGTCAAACAGCTTCTCATCCGGCGCAATGCTGGTAAATGAAATCTCACCACGCTCTGAGCCAGAGCCATGTTTCATCAGATCATACTGCTCTGCCTGGATTGCATAATCGCTGACACGTTCGTTCCAGTCCAGCTGCCACCCGGATGTTGCCTCAGGTGCATCAATGGTGGAGCTTACGTAATTGCCTTTGCCTTTGACCGCGTAAATCAGGCCTTCCTCCTCAAGTTCAGCATAGGCCAGCAGAATCGTGCTGCGGCTTACTTTCATGAGTGTACTGAGTTCGCGGGTGGAAGGAAGCTTTTGTTTGGCTTGCAGGCCGCCTTTGAGCATCAATCGCTTCATATAATCTTTGACTTGTATATATACAGGGCGGTCCTCCGTCAGTTGCAGATCGGAATACATCCCATCACTCCCTTATTTGCTATCTTGCCATATTATAACCCCCTCAGAAAGAACCACGATACCTCTGTTTCCCTGCGGAGGTGGTTGGTTGTTTGCGCAAACGTAAAAAAGCCCTGGCATCATGCCGGGCTGGGGTGAAACGTGATCCATCTTTTATAGTGCTGCTGCTTATAACTTTCTAGGTTGGCGTTGCATGACTAGTCTCTCTAGGATCGATAGCTATCTGTCCTTCTACGTGTGTCTATTTACTCTCGTACGGCTATAATTGCAGGCTTTCTAGGTCAATCCAGTTCTATACTTTCTTCGTAAAGCTAGGATCTTTCTACGTTTGCTTGCTGCAAGGGTCGAATAGATGATGAATCGTAAAGCTATAAAGCTAGGTTCTTGCTAACTGTACTCTTGTCGTGCGCACGTAACAGAATTCAGTATGAAAAAGATGATCAATCATAGGGTACAATAGACGGAAGTAGATATAAAGACATATGTCTTAGTGCCCAAATTCTTCCTCATACCCCTATAGTACCACTTTGAATCAGGGAAGTTAACCTTTTTTTTGAAATATTTGTCGTAATAGTTGAAAAAAGCTTGAATCTTGCTTCTTATTAATGAAATGGTTTCCCTTTATAATATATGATAGGATGTAAACCTATAGATAATGAGGAAGTGAACCTATTGATTAATATTACTGTGCCAACACCAGATGTCATCATCACGAAGCAGGCTGATCCACAGCTTAGCCACATTTATGGATTCACCGATTTCCACCTGATTACACGGGAAAAAGGCGGTATCTTCATGTTTTACAATGCCGATGATGAGTTGTTATTTGTCGGGAAAGCACGAAAATTAAGACCGCGCATCAAGAAACATTTTGAAGATACGGTATCACCAATGAAGTCACACCGCGAGGAAGTAACTACCATCGAAGTGTGCGTAATTGAAGATCCGGTGGACCGCGAAATTTACGAGACCTATATCATCAACACGATGCGTGCGAAATACAATGTAGATAAAGTGTTGTACAAATAAGTATCTCGAATGTGCCCCAAAAGCGATAAGAATTGGAATCAAATGATGGAATGTGCTGAATAAAGTGTAAGTATTTTTCGCAAAGGTTTGGGACATATAGCCTATGGCTTGCTTCAACAGACAAGGATGTGATCTGCGGATTGCATCCCACGTCTGCTTAGAAGCATTAGAATTTTTATTTTTCAATATGTAATTTAATATGTAGTTCGTAGAAACAGCAATGTAGAACCTAGAGATGGTAGTACAGGATTAACCAAATACATAGAAGAGGTGATTGTTTTGATCGGACGTAGCGGTAACCCTACACTCAAAGATAGTACGTTTGAAGACTCCAGAGGTTATGGAGATGATCGGTATCAAACCAGAATGACGATCAACGGTACGGTAAACAAAGCGTTTATTACGTTGGTAATTCTGCTGGGCAGTGCATTTGCATCCTGGATGATGTTTTTCAATGGGCAGGAAGTGCTTCCTCTTGCATATGGAGGGGCAATCGTCGGTTTTATCCTCGCATTGATTATTTCATTCAAACCTGTTGCGGCACCTTACCTTGTGCCGATCTATGCCATTGCGGAAGGCATGTTCCTCGGAGCACTCTCGGCTACGTATGAATACTTGTATAACGGCATTACGCTGCAAGCTGCTTTACTGACCATGGCCGTCTTTATTGCTCTGCTGATGGCATACAAGACAAGATTGATCAAAGCAACGGAGAATTTCAAGCTTGGGGTTGTCGCAGCAACCGGAGGCATCATGATTATGTATCTCCTCAGTTTTGTTCTTGGTTTTTTCGGGATCACCGTTCCCTATCTGCATGACAACAGCCTGATCGGAATCGGCATTTCTGTCGTTATCGTCATTGTGGCCGCACTGAATCTGGTACTTGATTTTGATTTTATTGAAAGTGGTGCCGACAACGGTGCTCCGAAATATATGGAGTGGTACGGTGCATTTGGATTGATGGTTACACTGGTATGGCTGTATCTTGAAATTATTCGTCTACTCGGCAAGCTGCGGAGCCGGGATTAATTCAATTCAAATTTTTGTAAACTTAACCTTGCTACTCATCATCAAAAGCTAACTCGTGCCCCAAACACGTAGTTGGCTTTTTTACTGTTTACTGGATAGTCCTAACATCGAACTGTGTACATTCTTCCATATATGGATTGACTGAATGGAAAAGAATGTGATATTTTAATTGATAATGATTATCATTTTCGTTAGTCTAATATAGTACCGGCTGTATTGCCCTGTACATTTCATATCAAACCGATCAAGCAGATCGAAAGGAGTGGCCTTATGTTACTGGAAAATGATTCGCAGACCCCTGCGCACTTGCCCGTTACCGGCCGCAGTCCCAAGACGGATCTTGCCAAGGTAAAAGTATATATGGACGAGCACTATGACGAACCATTGTCTATTGCAGATCTCGCCCACAAAGCCAATATCAGTGCGAAATATTTCGTGGATCTATTCAAGAAGACCTACGGGCAGAGTGCAATGGAATATCTGACCGATCTTCGCATCAATCGTGCGAAACGATATCTGAAAGAAACAGGGTACAAACTCCGTGAAATCGCGCTGAGAGTAGGGTATAGCGATGAGTATTATTTTAGCCGCAAATTTAAAAAGGAAGTGGGCGTATCTCCTTCGGATTATGCCAAAAATGCGAGAAAACGCATCGCCACCTGCTCCTCCAGCATCATTGGACAGTTGCTGGCGCTTAATGTCATGCCTGTCGCTGCGCCGATTGATCCCAAATGGACCGCTTATTATTATAACGCGCACCGAACAGAGATTCAGTCACATTTGAGACTGACAGACCCGTATACCAGCTTGAGATTTGAAGCCAACGTGGAGCGTTTGGTTCATATCCGGCCGGACGCTATTGTCGGTACGGATCAAATCAGTGACCAGGATCAGGCCAAACTGGCTGAGATTGCACCTTGTTGTTTTGTACCGAAGTATCACTTGGATTGGCGTGCGCAGTTACGCATGATTGCTGCTTTTCTGGAACGGGAAGAACAGGCAGAGCAGTGGATTGGTGTATACAATCAGCGAGTCGAGAAGGCACGGGATTCCGTAAAACAGAAAGTGGGCCGAGAGAAGGTCATCGTTGTCCGAGTGTATGGGCAGCACCTTTATCTGTATCGAAATCCGGGTATTGAAGAGGTGTTGTACAACAATGGTTTACAACTGGAGACGTTCCCCGATGTTCAGGCCAATACACGGTTAACATTGGAACAACTGGCTGCGCTAAATCCAGATCGGATTCTTGTTATGGTGTGTCCTGAGGCCGCATCGCGTGCATACTGGCTCAGTTTGCAACACTCGCCAGTATGGCGTCAGCTTAAGGCAGTAAGGCAATACCAGATTCATCTGATTACAGGTGATCCCTGGTTTGACTACTCTGCCGTAGGCGTGATGCGTATGCTGGATGAAGCGCTGCTGATTTTCACGGGATATTGTCCAAATGTATATCTGGATAACGTCCATGGTGATTCTCGGGCTACATGACATATAATCCATCTATCTAAATGAGAATGTTTATCAAGGGGGATATGTCATGTTTCAACAGAAAAAAGGTAACGGACACCGTTCCGTTCGTCCATTTCGTAGTGCCGGATTCTCGGCCTTGCTCGTACTGGTATTGATTACGGGTTTGCTATCTGCCTGTGGCTCAAAATCAGAAAATGAGGGGGAAGCACAGAAAGAGCAGCCAACAACGGAGGCTTCGACCACGGCCACATCAGGGACTGCTGTAACCGAAGAGAACACGGAAGAAACCAAAGGAGAACGAACTGTCAAAGACGATCTGGGACATGATGTTATTGTTCCTGAGCATACGGAGCGTGTTTTTGCACCTTATCTGGAAGACTCTCTGCTGACACTGGGGGTCAAACCGGTAGCTCAATGGGCGAGTGGTACGCAAGGTCATGTTTACCTTAAGGACCAGTTGAGCGGAGTTCCAACACTGGATTTCTCCAGTGGTTTGCCTTCTCCTGAAGCACTAATGGCGTACAATCCGGATTTTATTATTCTACACACGGCCCAATATGCCGAGAACGGTGTATATGAGAGTTATTCGAAAATTGCACCAACCTACGTATTTACGAATGCTTCGGGTGATGTCGAGAAGTCTTTGCAGGTAATTGGTGATCTGCTGGGCAAAACGGCTGAGGCCGAAAAAGCCATTGCAACGTATCATGCGAAGGTAGACGATGCTAAGGCCAAGCTCGCCAAAGTTACCGAGGGCAAGAAAGCAGCGATCATTCGTTTTGCACCTCGTGGGATCAGTATGATGGGTGGTAACTACTTTAGTGGTTACGTGGTATATCAGCAATTGGGACTCGGCAAACCAACACTGGTACAAACGGAGAACAGCGCAACGGTATCGACCGAGGTGTTGCCTGAGATTGATGCCGACTTTATTTTCACGGTGGAACAGGGTCCGGGGAGCATGAAGGAAATGACAGATACAAAAGTATGGAACAGCATGCCAGCCGTTAAAGCTGGACATGTGTACGCAGTAGAGCCAGCTCCGTGGCTGGGCGGCGGATTGATTGCTTACGGTCATGTCATTGACGACACGCTGAAGGCGTTAACGCAATAATAGAGGCAATCCATTGATGTATTGATCACAATATGAGAAATGTAGCTCCCTGCGGAGTGCCAGAAACCGGACATATTCCAGCGTTTCAGGTATTCCGTGAGGGAGTTTTTTTATTTTAGGGGTAACCAAGTCAGTTACAGAAATGTGGGAATATGGAGATAATCAAAATCATTTCTGGATATCGTCCATGGGACAGCCGGATTTACTCTTTTATAATTGGTAATGAGAATCAATCTCATACATTTCAATAATTATATTAAACATAACAGTATAAGTTGAGTTTATGAACTACACAGAAACGGAGACGTCAGAAAAAACCTGGAGAAGCGAAGCGTTCGCCTTTATCTCCGGATTTCTCCCTTTATAAGAGGGGATAGAGGAAATCTGGAGATAACAGCGATTGGAAGGTTATTCTGACGGTGGAGTGTATGTGTAATTCAATATTCAACTTATATACGCAGAACAACGAGGAGGAACCATCCGTAATGACGTTTCAGCCCAATCAACCCGCATCTGGCACCCTTGAACATATCGCACGCAGTACCGTACAGATTCCACGCGCCGAACAATGGACGATGAAATCACGCCACGGCAATCATGCCTATCAGATCATGGTATTCCAACCGGCAGAAGCGCCACCGCCTTCGGGGTATCCGGTGATCTATCTGTTAGATGCCAACTCGGTGTTTGGCACGATGGTCGAAGCTGTTCGTGTACAGGGCCGCAGACCGGAGAAGACCGGAGCACTTCCGGCCATTGTTGTTGGCATTGGGTATCCAACAGCGGGCCCTTTTTCGCCGCACCGTTACTATGACTTTACACCGCAGGCCACAACGGAATATACCCAGAATTCGGACGGAACACCTTTACCGAAACAGGGTGGAGCCGATGAATTCTTGCAGTTTATCGAAGAAGAGCTGAAGCCGGATATGGAACAGCAGTATCGGATTGACCGGAGCAGACAGGCTATTTTTGGTCATTCCCTTGGTGGATTGTTCGTATTGCATACGCTGTTCAAGAAACCAGAAGCTTTTCGCTATTACATTGCGGGTAGCCCTTCCCTTCACTGGAACCAGAACGTCATGCTGGCGGAGGAACAGGAATTTGTCGCACGGCTGGAAGAGCATCCCGTGAACGTCAATGTGTGGATTGGCATGGGTGAACAGGAGAAGACGCATCCTGCCCGCAACAATGATAAAGCTTCGAGTCTTACAGAACGGTTATCTGCGCTGAATCAGCCGGGTCTGGACATTAAATATACCGAGTTTGAAGAAGAAAACCATGTATCCGTATTGCCATTTCTGATTAGTCGTGCTATTCGTTTTGCCTGCAGCCCGGAGTCGTAGAAGGGAAGAGGCGACAGTATTTCTCAATTAGAGGTATCGGTATGGGAGATTGGGCGAAAGGCAAGTGGAGTGAAATGTTATGGATTTACGGATGATCCAATCAGATTCAGCAGGATAACATATCTCTCCAAACAGGAGAGGGAGCAGTGATGCAAGGGAGGAACGGGAGTGAGTTACACAGGAATTGATGGAAAAGTAGCCGTAGTCACCGGTGCTGCACAAGGCATTGGTGAAGCCGTGGCGAGATTGCTTGCCGAGCAAGGCGCTATTGTTGCAGCTGTCGATATACGAGAGGATCAGTTGAATCAACTGGTCACAGATCTGCATAGTCAGGGTCATCAGGCAACAGTCTTTCCTGTGGACATATCTAATCATCAATCCGTTGAAGATGCAATCCAGCGTATTGAGGAGACATTAGGTCCGATTGGCATTCTGGTGAATGCAGCGGGAGTACTATACACGGGGGCTGTGAGTGAGCTCCGTGATGAAGAGTGGACAAGAACTTTTGACGTGAATACACATGGTGTATTTTACATGTCACGTGCTGTGGTGCGTTACATGGCCGAACGTCAATCAGGGGCGATTGTTACTGTCGGTTCAAATGCTTCTGGCGTGCCCCGGATGCACATGTCTGCCTACGTGGCCTCCAAAGCTGCTTCAACCATGTTCACCAAATGTTTGGCGCTTGAATACGCCTCAGACCATATCCGCTGTAACATTGTATCTCCAGGTTCGACGGATACCGATATGCAGCGTGCATTGTGGGCAGATGAGCAGGGAGCACAGGCCGTTATCGCCGGTTCCCAGCAAGCATACCGACTGGGCATACCACTGAACAGGCTGGCGTTACCATCGGATATAGCGGATAGTGTGCTTTTTTTGGTATCGGATCAGGCTAGACATATTACGATGCATAACTTGTGTGTGGACGGAGGCGCCACGCTAGGTGCCTGAATCAAGATAAGGAGATGATAATCATGTCAAAAGCGGGTACGGTTGCTGCAACTTCCGCCTTACACCTTCTGGAACAATATCGGGAGGGGACGTCCTTTTTCTGGTCTTCACCGCAACATACCCTGTTAGCTCAAGGGGGGCAGATTCGATGGTCTGCCATGGAGGTATCGGAAGAGAATACAACTGATTTCATGGGCGCGGTTAATGGTACTGAACAAAAGCGGAATGAAGAAACGCAGCTTTTCATTAACCAGATGGAGCAGTTGATGGAAAAGGCGAGACGCTCGGGCCAAACGAAACCGATTGTGGTCGGCGCCATTCCGTTCGATCCGATACATTCTTCTGCAGAGCTATTCGTTCCAGAGAAGATCCAATGGGCGGAACCCCTATCCCCGGACTCCAGAGCAGCGGTGGAAAAACGCCCGGCCGCAGTGGGTTGTGAGGTGCGTGAAGAACCTGCCGGAGCCATATTCCAGCAAAGTGTAAACAACGTTTTGAGGGATCTGAATCAAGGCGTTCTCCACAAAGTGGTGTTATCCCGTACACTTCATGTGACTTCACAGGCGTTGGTGAACACGCATCAGTTACTCCGTAATTTGTTCAGGGATAACACACACGGATATACATTTGCTGTTCCGATGACGAAACTCTCTCTAGTAAAAGGTAATATAACAACGAACAAACGCGCTGATGTGGAGACGGAAAAAGAAACTCATCGGACTTATATCGGAGCGAGCCCCGAATTGCTGGTTACCCGGAAAGGGTCCAAAGTGAGAGCCAATCCACTCGCCGGGTCTGCTGCCCGTAGTGATGATCCGGCTGAGGACCGTCGCCGTGCAGAAGCACTGCTGGCTTCCGCCAAAGATCGCCATGAACATGCAGTAGTCATTGAGGCTGTGGCGGAAGCGCTGCGTCCGTTGTGTAGGCAGTTATCCGTCCCGGCAGAACCCTCCTTGATCCAAACACGAACCATGTGGCACTTATCTACGGAAATTCACGGGGAGCTTGCTAATGTGAACACATCATCACTGGAACTTGCGTTTGCTCTTCATCCTACACCAGCAATCTGTGGAACGCCTGTACAGGCCGCTCGGGATGCCATCCGAGAACAGGAACCGTTTGAACGGGGATTATTCACCGGCATGGTGGGCTGGTGTGACAGTGAGGGTGACGGCGAGTGGGCTGTAACGATCCGATGTGCGGAAGTGGAAGGGAATACGCTTAAACTGTTCGCTGGCGCGGGTATTGTGGCAGGTTCTACAGCCGAAGCGGAGCTGGCAGAGACCTCAGCGAAATTCGGAACAATGCTGCTCGCCATGGGTCTGGATTCATCTGTGTCCAGTGTGAAGGAGGAATGAATGATGCTGTCAGGATTTCAGGCCTGGCCTGAGGAAGTTGCCGACCGTTATCGTCAGGAAGGCTGCTGGGAAGGAATTACGTTTGGAGAAATGCTCCGCCAGCGCACAGAACGATATGGCAATCGAGTAGCCGTTATCAGTGGTGAACAACAATTAACCTATGCGGAGCTGAACGATCGGGTGGATCGTCTGGCCGCTGGCTTATATGCCAAAGGAATACGACAGCATGATCGAGTTATTATCCAGCTGACCAATATTACGGCGTTTATCGAGGTGTGTTTTGCCTTATTCCGCATTGGTGCACTGCCTGTATATGCACTTCCCTTACATCGGAAGAGTGAGATTACGTATTTTGCCCGTTTCTCTGAGGCCGTAGCATACGTGATACCTGATCAGGATGGAGGGTTTGATTACCGCACACTGGCCGAAGAGGTTCAGGCAGAGGTTCCGGGACTTCGGCATGTATTCGTGGCGGGAGAAGCGGGGCGATTTACGGCTTTGGAGGATGTTTATACAGCACCAGTCACACTGCCGGATGAGCCAGTTTCTTCGGATGTTGCTTTTCTACAGTTGTCTGGTGGAAGTACCGGGCTGTCCAAAATGATTCCCCGCACTCATGATGACTACATCTACAGTTTGCGGAGAAGTGTGGAAGTCTGCGGACTTACCCCAGATAGTGTCTACCTGGCCGTTCTGCCTATAGCACATAACTATCCCATGAGCTCACCCGGCTTTCTGGGTACGCTGTATGCGGGTGGAACCATTGTACTGTCACGCGGGTCCAGCCCGGATGAAGCTTTTCCACTCATTATGCGCCATAAGGTAACCATAACGGCTCTTGTACCACCACTTGCACTTATATGGTTGAATGCGGCGGCTACCCGGGGGATTAAACTTCCTTCACTTGAGGTGCTTCAGGTTGGTGGAGCCAAATTCAGCGCCGAGGTGTCTGCACGTGTCCAACCCGTCCTAGGCTGCACCTTACAGCAAGTGTTCGGCATGGCGGAGGGGCTGGTGAACTACACCCGTCTGGATGATCCGTTGCATGTGATTGTTAACACTCAGGGCAAGCCGATGTCTCCGTATGATGAAGTACGAATTGTTGATGACGAGGACATGGATGTGGAACAGGGACAATCGGGGCATTTATTGACAAGAGGACCTTATACGATTCGAGCTTACTACAAGGCTGATGAACATAATGCCAGATCGTTTACCACGGACGGTTTCTATCGTACCGGAGATATTGCCAGTCTTACGACTGATGGATATCTCGTTGTGGAAGGACGGGCGAAGGATCAAATCAACCGTGGCGGCGACAAAGTGGCTGCCGAGGAAGTGGAAAATCATCTGCTGGCCCATCCTGCCGTACATGATGCGGCATTAGTATCCATGCCGGATGAATATCTGGGCGAGCGCTCCTGTGCATTTATCGTGCCGAGCGGTGAAGCTCCGTCAGCTGCCGAAGTAAAATCTTTTCTGCGTAACCGGGGCCTGGCGAGCTATAAAATACCGGATCGGATTGAGTTTGTGCAGTCTTTTCCCAAAACTCAAGTTGGAAAAGTAAGCAAAAAAGCGTTGCGTGAGATGATTACGGCTAAACAGCCCATCTCCTGATTGTAACGACTGATAGATAGCCACTGTACACTGTAGCGCAGTGATGAACATGATTGTGATAAATAAAGCTGAAAAGAGGGATATTCATGGCACTTCCAAAGATTCAACCCTATGCAATGCCTGTAGAGTCGGAGCTTCCTGTCAACAAGGTAACATGGACACCGGATACGAAGCGCTCGGTACTCCTGATCCATGATATGCAGCAATATTTTATGAACGCCTTTACGGCAGGACAATCCCCTGTTGTGGAGCTGATCGATCATATTTCACAACTTCGTTCAAAGTGTCATGAGCTGGGCATTCCGGTGGTCTACTCCGCACAACCGGGCGGACAGACTCCGGAGCAGCGCGGGTTACAGCTGGACTTTTGGGGTGCGGGAATTGATGGAGGACCTGTGCAAAAAGAAATTATTGATGCGCTCGCACCCGCTCCGCAAGATACGTTCATGACCAAATGGCGATATAGCGCCTTCCAGAAAACAGACCTGTTTGAACTAATGCAGAGGGATGGCCGCGATCAACTGATCGTTTGCGGTATTTATGCTCATATCGGATGTCTGATGACCTCTTGTGAAGCCTTTATGAGAGACATTCAGGCGTTCCTGGTTGCGGATGCAGTAGCTGATTTCTCGGCGGAAAAACATCGCATGGCCCTGACGTATGCAGCAGAAAGGTGCGCGGTAACACTGACAACCGGACGTTTACTTGAATCGCTAAAGGATTCTGCCGCTGACGGAAATGAAGGAGCACTGAAATCCGAAGTGGGTGAGCAAGGGGAGCGCTCCTATGCTGCATCTGCTCAGGTGGCTGGTTCGGAGGCTGAGCAGCAAACGGCATCCGCAGCAGAGCCAATTCAGGACGGAAGTCATGGCATTGAACAAGTCACGTTGGAAGCGTTGAGAAATCAGGTCGGAGAGATGCTCCAGGAGCAGCCTGGCAACATTGGAGAGCACGATGATCTGATTCAGATGTGGGGACTGGATTCCATTCGTATTATGAGTCTGGCTGAGCGCTTTCGAGTGGAAGGAGCGGGGGTAACGTTCGTGGATCTGGCGGAGCTGCCTACATTGGCTGCATGGGCAGCATTGCTGGATAAGGCCAAAAATAAGGTGCTCCCGAACGGAGACTACTTTTGAGCGGGGCCGTGCATACGTCGCACAGTCGGGACACGGCTTGGCCCCTGTCCTCTGCACAGTCCGGCATCTGGTTCGCTCAGCAGTTGAATCCGGACAATCCGATGTACAATACCGCCGAGTATGTGGTCATTGAGGGTAGCGTAGACAAAGGACGCTTCGAAGAAAGTGTGCGACAGACCGTTTCGGAAGCAGAGTCGCTGAATATGGTTTATGGCGAAAATGAACAAGGTCCATGGCAGTCGTTGAACACCAACCCGAATCATTGGACATTTCATGTCATCGACGTGAGGGAGGAATCGGAGCCCCACACAGCAGCACTAAACTGGATGAAAAAGGATCTGGCCAATCCCGTCAATCTGGCGACAGGTCCACTCTTTACGGAGGCATTGTTCCAGCTGAGCCATGATTGTTATTACTGGTACCAGCGCATCCATCATATCGCGATTGACGGATACGGCGTTTCGCTGATTACCCGCAGGGTGGCGAGCCTATACTCTGCAAGGGTAAGAGGAGAAGGTGTAGATCAAGTCCAGCAGGGGGCGTCGTTTGGCTCATGGATGGCCGTTCTTCAGGAAGACGAGGCTTATCTTGGATCAGTGGACAAAGTGCAGGATCGTCAGTTCTGGATGGATCGGTATGCAGACGAACCGGATGTTGTCAGTCTGGGGGAACGTGCTCCGCGAACCTCTACCTACTTCCTGAGACAGAGTGGCCTGTTTACACAACCGCAGCGCGAGCAAATGCAGGCGGCAGCGGCAAGGTTCGGTGTGACCTGGCCGGATTTGTTTGTAGCGGCAACGGCCATTTACGTTCACCGAATGACAGGGGCGACCGATGTTGTGCTGGCCCTGCCCGTGATGTGCCGATTGGGATCAACTTCCCTGCGGGTTCCGGGTATGGTCATGAATGTGCTTCCGCTGCGTCTCAACGTAGAGTCGGATCTGACCGTGTCAGAGTTGCTGAAACAGGTTATGCAGGAGATTCGGGCGGTACGAAAGCATCAACGCTATCGGCACCAGGATCTGCGGCGTGATCTGAAGCTGCTTGGAGAGAATCGTCGCCTGTTCGGACCCATGATTAATGTCATGCCATTCCACCATGAATTAAACTTTGCAGGGCAGCGCGGCATGATTCACAACCTGTCCACGGGCCCGGTAGACGATCTGTCCATTCATGTGGTGGACCAAGGGCATGGTCATGGGCTGAGTATTGATTTTGATGCGAATCCGTCTATCTACAATGATTCCGAACTGCAGAACCATCAGCTTCGTTATATGCAGCTGCTGAACTTGGTAATGCAGGAAGGCATGGAGACGGAGACGGTGGGACGACTGGAATTGCTGCTCCCTGCCGAACGTGAACAAGTATTGGTGACATGGAATGGAACGGGAGGGGTGACTGCCGATAGCAATTCAGCAGCACTGTTTGAACAGCAGGTCCGCCGCACACCTTCTGCAACGGCGCTGACATTCGAAGGGGAGTCCCTGACATATGCGGAGTTGAATGAACGAGCGAATCAGTTGGCTCATGAATTGATACAACGATATCAGGCAGGACCGGAACAGCGGGTGGCCATTGCTCTGCCTCGTTCGCTCGAAGTGGTCATCGCCATTGTGGCTGTCCACAAAACGGGGGCCGCCTATCTGCCGCTTGACCCTGACTATCCCGAAGAGCGTCTGATCTACATGTTGGAGGATGCCAAGCCTGCTTGTGTGGTGACGGTGATGGACCATGTTTCCAGTCTGCCGACAACATCCAGTGTACCGATGATGGTCATGGATGAACCAAATACTGCTACGGCAGTTAGTCGCCGGCCTGGAAGTAATCCCGAAGGTGATGATCTGACAAGTACAGCTTCTCTGCACAATCCTTCGTATATTATTTACACTTCAGGCTCCACAGGTAAGCCCAAGGGCGTAGCCGTAACCCATCTGGGGCTGGCGAATCTGCTTGAGGATATGAAGACGAGACTACAGGTTGGTCCGCAGGACCACTGGCTGTCGGTGACTACGATTGCTTTTGACATATCCGTACTGGAAGTATTTCTGCCGCTTACGACGGGTGCCCGGCTGGATATTGCACACAAAGAGACGATTCTTGATACGGTAGCTCTGGCTGGGAAGATGAGAGAGCTGGGAACCACCATCATGCAGGCTACGCCTACGTTATGGCAGTCTTTGGTGACGAGCCGGCCAGGGCGATTCGATGGGCTAACCTTGATTACTGGAGGAGAGGCGCTGACGGAGGAACTGAAGCTTTCTTTACAGGAACTGGGGTGTCACGTTAATAACCAGTACGGCCCAACCGAGACAACCATTTATTCCACAGCTGCCTCGTTCGACACAGGGGAAATGGGGAAACCGTCGATTGGTGGTCCGGTTCGCAACACGCAGCTATATGTGCTGGATCAAGGCTTAAAGCCAGTACCCTCGGGTGTAGTAGGGGAACTCTATATCGCAGGCGAAGGGCTTGCGCGCGGGTATTTGGGCAGGCCTGATCTGACTGCAGAACGCTTTGTAGCCAATCCCTTCGGTCAGCCAGGCAGTCGGATGTACCGTACAGGAGATTTGGCGAAATGGCTGCCGGATGGTTCTATCGATTATTTGGGTCGTGCAGATCATCAGATCAAAATTAGAGGTTTCCGGATAGAACTGGGCGAGATTGAATCGGTAATCTCCAGGTATCCTGGCGTAGCTCAGGTCACGGTCATGGCTCGCGAAGACCAACCGGGAAACCAGCGATTGGCAGCGTACGTAGTGGGTGAGTCTGAACTCGAGAATCGTATGGATCTGGCAGAACTAAGAGCTTACGTGGCGGATGCGTTGCCGGATTATATGGTGCCTGCTGCATTCACACTACTGCCTGAGATGCCGTTGACACCGAATAAAAAGATCGATCGCAAACAGCTTCCTGTGCCTACTTTGCTGTCAATTGCCAATGGACGGGAGGCGCGCACGCCACAAGAAGAAATTCTATGCAGTCTGTTCGCTGAGATTCTTGGTGTTGGTCGTGTGGGCATTGACGATGATTTCTTTGAGCTGGGTGGGCACTCCCTGCTGGCTGGACGAATTACAGCACGTATCCGTGATGTATTTGGTGCAGATCTAACGATTGGCAGTGTATTTGAAGCTCCAACCGCCGCAGGCCTAGCCAAACGATTGGATCAGGCGAAATCGGTGAGACCTGTTATTCAGCCTGTTTCACGTCAGGGGGAGCTTCCGCTCTCCTTTGCCCAGCGGAGGTTGTGGTTCATGTATTGTCTGGAAGGCGCCAATCCGACGTATAACATTCCGCTGGTTGCCCGGTTGGCCGGGAAGCTGGATACGGATGCTCTGGAGAACGCCCTGCAGGATATTGTAGACCGTCATGAGACATTACGAACGTTGTATCCGCCTGAAATGGGTTCTGCGAGCCAGCATATTCTGAATGCTGCTGACGTCAAAGTGAAATTGAATATAACCGCTGCTACGGAGCAGGAGCTTCCCGAGCTTCTGACAGAAGCGTCACGCTACAGTTTCCAGCTTTCCACTGAACCAGGCATTCGTGCCGAGTTGTTCAGAATCGGCGCTGATGAGCATGTGCTGTTGTTGCTGCTGCATCATATTGCCGGGGATGGATGGTCATTGTCACCGCTCATCCGCGATCTGTCGGTGGCTTATGCATCACGCTTGCGGGGTTCTTCACCTGCCTGGGAGCCGCTGCGCATTCAATATGCCGACTATGCGGTGTGGCAGGCGAGATTGCTAGGGAATGAGAAACAGCAGGACAGTCTGATTGCAAGACAGATGGAATTCTGGAGCAACCAGCTGGCCCATTTACCGGAGCAGGTTACATTTCCTACGGATTACGCACGTCCAGTCGTGTCCAGTTATCGCGGTGGGTCAGTGCCTTTTACGATCAGTCAACGTTTGCATGGGCAATTGATGATCATCGCACGTGAGAATAAAGTCAGCCTGTTCATGGTGCTGCACTCGGCACTGTCCTTGCTGCTTACCCGAATGGGTGCAGGAACGGATATCGCGATAGGAACACCGATTGCCGGACGGAGCGATGATGCGCTGGATGAAGTCGTGGGTATGTTCATTAACACCCTTGTGCTGCGCACAGATACTTCAGGTGATCCAACATTCCGTGAGCTGCTGGCCCGTGTGCGAGAAGTCGACCTGGCAGCATATGAACATCAGGATCTGCCCTTTGAACGGTTGGTTGAAGTATTAAATCCGCCTCGATCCCGTTCCAAACATCCGCTCTTTCAAGTGATGCTTGTGCTGCAAAATACACCGGATATTCGTCTTGATCTACCGGGTATTGTGGCGGAAACCCGCATGCATGGTGTGGGTTCATCCAAATTTGATCTAACCCTTGAGCTGACAGAGCAGCGTCAGCATAACGGATCTCCAGGCGGAATTGAAGGTGTGCTGGAATATAGTGCAGATCTCTTCCGGGAGTCTACTGCAGGTGAACTTGTGGTCCGATTGATGCAGGTGCTTGAAGATGCAGTGCAGCAGTTGGATGAGCGAATCAGCAGATTTCATGTCGTGACCCTAACAGAGCAGGCCCGGCTTGAAAAAGAATGGTCCTTTACGCTGAGTGAGGATGCACAACTGACCATAGCCGAGCGCTTTGAAATACAAGCAGCTGCTCATCCGGAAGCGACTGCCATGACCTGTGAGGATATCACCTTGAATTACAGGGAGCTGAATGCAAGAGCCAATCAGCTTGCCAGATTACTGATCGCTCAAGGCGTGGCACCGGAAGAAATGGTTGCGCTAGCCTTGCCTCGTTCCGTTGAAATGGTTGTGGGCATTCTCGCTGTGCTAAAAGCAGGAGCCGCTTATCTACCACTTGACCCCAATTATCCGGCATATCGGTTGACACATATGCTGACAGATGCAGCACCGAAAGTAATGGTAACGAGCACAGAGGTATACACCTTGCTTCCGCAGGTGGCAGAAATTCAGTGTATTAATATGGACGATTTGCATACTTTGCAGCAATTGGAGATGCTGGATGATCGAAACCCTGCGGATAGTGAACGCAATGGGCGTGTAACACCTCTGAACCCGGCTTACATGATCTATACCTCGGGTTCGACAGGCAAGCCTAAAGGGGTCGTTATTCCGCATGCCAATGTCATCCGTTTATTGGATGCCACGCAGCACTGGTTCCATTTTGACGCGAGTCATGTATGGACCTTGTTCCACTCCTATGCATTTGACTTCTCCGTATGGGAAATCTGGGGACCGCTGCTGCATGGAGGGCGATTAGTCGTTGTTCCTCATGAGATTAGCCGTTCACCTGGAGCGTTCCTGCAGTTGCTTGCTGAGCAAAAGGTGACCGTATTGAACCAGACGCCATCCGCATTCTACCAACTCATGCAGGCTGACAGGGAAAATCCGGCCTGGGGACAGCAGCTTGCACTCCGTTATGTCATTTTTGGAGGCGAGGCACTGGAGCTTGGGCGCTTGGATGATTGGTATGAACGTCATGCTGATGATGCGCCAAGACTCATCAATATGTATGGCATCACTGAGACGACGGTTCATGTCAGCTACCAGGAACTGCATGCAGGCAGTTCTACGGAAGGCGCGAGCAGCTGGATTGGATGCGCCATACCGGATCTTCGGGTATATGTGTTGGATGATCAACTTGAGCCTGTACCAACAGGAGTAACCGGAGAGATGTATGTAGCCGGAGCAGGTCTGGCTCGTGGTTATTGGAATCGGCCTGATCTTACAGCTGAGCGATTCGTTGCTGATCCATACGGTCCACCAGGCACACGTATGTACCGGACAGGAGATCTGGCGAAGCGTTTGCATGATGGCTCGCTTGATTATTTGGGGCGGGCGGATCAGCAGGTGAAAATACGGGGATTCCGCATTGAGCTTGGCGAGATTGAAGCGGTGCTGGCAAGGCATTCAAGCGTGGCACAGGCTGCTGTAATTGTCCGTGAGGACCAGCCGGGGGATAAACGTCTTGTAGCTTATATCGTTCCGGCTTCGGACACAGGGACGATACCGGAATCGACTGCCTTGCGTCGTCATGCGTCTGCCAGCCTTCCGGATTATATGGTTCCATCTGCGGTTGTAGCGATGGAGAGCCTGCCGCTTACAGCTAATGGAAAGCTCGATCGCAAGGCACTACCCGCACCGGAAATGCAATTAACGACAGGTGGCAGAGCGCCTCGCAACCCGCAGGAGGAGATCCTCTGTGATTTGTTTGCCGAAGTATTGGGCATGCGGAGTGTGAGTATTGATGACAGTTTCTTCGAGCTGGGTGGCCATTCGTTACTGGCTGTTCGCTTGATGAGCCGCATTCGTGAAGCGATGGGAAGGGAGCCGGGCATCGGCATTTTGTTCGAAACAGCTACCGTAGCGGGACTAGCGGAGCGACTGGAGATGGATTCGGATTCCGGAAAAAGCTCGCTTCAAGTGCTGTTGCCGCTCAGAACGCATGGGGAGCATCTGCCTATATTCTGTGTCCATCCTGCAGGAGGACTTAGCTGGTGTTATGCTGGGCTGATGAAACATCTGGGCATGGAATATCTGCTCTATGGGTTACAGGCCAGAGGAATTGCTGAGTACGAGGAACTTCCGTCTACACTGGAAGATATGACAGCAGACTACATCCGCCATATCCGCTCGGTACAGCCTGAGGGACCTTACCGTCTGCTTGGCTGGTCTCTCGGAGGTAACGTAGCCCAGGCTATGGCGGTACAACTGCAATCGGAAGGGGAAGAAGTGGAGTTTCTTGCCATGCTGGATGCGTATCCGAGCCACTATCTGCCGATTCGCGGAGAACCGGATGAGGAAGAAGCCTTAACGGCATTGCTTGCACTGGGTGGTTATGATCCGGACAGCATTGGGGATGGGCCGCTGGATATGGCAACGGCTATGCGCATATTGCGCAGTGAGGGCAGTGCACTGGCAAGTTTGGACGAAGATACGATCATGAAGCTGCGGAAGACCTATGAAAATTCCGTACGGATCTTGGGGGCCTATACGCCATCCCGATTCGAGGGGGATCTGATCTTCTTCCGTTCCACCATTATTCCGGACTGGTTTGACCCGATTGAACCGGAAATGTGGAATGCGTATATCGGGGGCCAATTGGAACGTCATGATATCGCTTGCCGTCACAAAGACCTCTGTCAGCCTGGACCGCTGGAGGAAATCTGCCGAACACTGGCCGCCAAGCTGGAAGAGCTGAACAAGCGCGAAATTCAACATAAATAGGAGGATAAGGCGATGAGCAACCCATTTGAATATGAAGACAGCAATTATCTGGTGTTAATCAATGAGGAGGGGCAATACTCCCTCTGGCCTGCATCCCTTGAAGTACCCGCAGGTTGGACCGTGATGCTTGGCAAGGCCAAGCGCCGGGTGTGTCTCGATTACATCGCCGAGCAATGGACAGATCTGAAACCGTTAAGCCTCTGTGATGAAATCGGTATGCCTGGAGCCGTTCATGAGGCTAGCAGATGAAATTCGGTCTGAATCCCAAGGTCATTGTCAGCATCGTCTATGTGTTAGCGATGTTTATGGTGGCTATGGATGGAACGGTCTTGAACGTAGCATTACGAACCATTAGTGAGGAGCTGGGGATTCCCCCGGCTGCTTCGGGTACCTTGAATGTGGGGTATTTGGTGAGTTTGGCTGTATTCCTGCCTGTCGCCGGGTGGCTTGGTGATCGATGGGGAACGAAACGAGTTTTCTTATCGGCACTGGCACTGTTTACGGTATCCTCCGCACTGTGTGCGACGGCAGATCAATTAAGTACGCTGACGTTCTTTCGCATTTTGCAGGGTGCAGGGGGTGGTCTGCTTACTCCAGTAGGGATGGCGATGCTGTTTCGAACCTTCCCTCCCCAGGAACGGGCCAAAGTTTCTCGAATGCTCATACTGCCCATCGCGCTGGCCCCGGCCCTAGGGCCGATTGTGAGCGGATTGATTGTGGACCAGCTCTCTTGGCGATGGATCTTCTATGTGAATCTACCCGTAGGCATTCCAGCGGTAATCTTCGGAATGATTTATCTGAAGGAACACAAAGAACAGGAAGCCGGTCCACTGGATGTACCGGGGTGGTTATTATCTGCCCCAGGGCTCGCTCTGACGATGTACGCTCTTAGTCAGGGTCCGCTGCGAGGGTGGACTTCCCCTCTTATTATTGGAGCTGGTCTGACGGGAATCATCCTGCTCACGTTGCTCGTGGTTGCCGAACTGCGCGCGAAGCAGCCTTTGCTTGATCTACGTTTGCTGAAAGACCGTTTATTCCGCTATTCCGGTCTGGTGTCCGTATGTGGAGCAGCGGGTCTGCTGGGCATGTTGTATGTATTTCCACTGATGTATCAAAACGTGCTAAACGCCTCTGCGCTGGAGACAGGACTAACCACATTCCCTGAAGCTCTGGGACTTATGATCGCTTCGCAGCTTGTGCCCTGGACATATCCGCGACTGGGTCCGCGTAAGCTGATATCCATGGGTTTGATCTGCACGGCTGTGATTTTCATTACGCTTAGTCAGATTACAGTGGATACGAATCCGTGGTTCATTCGTTCATTATTGTTCGGCGTGGGGATCTTCCTGGGGCAGACGGTAGGCGCGGTACAGATTGCTTCTTTTGCCCGAATACCGCCTCCTTCAATGGGACGAGCCTCCACCTGGTTCACGGTGCAAAATCGGCTGGGCTCCGCCATTGGAATGGCTTTATTGTCTGCTGTTCTGGCTGGCGTAGGTACAACGAAGGTTACTGCGGCTGGAGCGATGGAGCCGAATATGCTGGCATACCGTTTGGCTTTACTGGGTGCTGCTGCGTTTCTGTTGATTGGTTTATGCTTTGCCCTGAAAATCAGCGATGCTGACGCGGCTGCAACGATACGGAAAAACAGCGGTCAGGGTCTCTTCCGGAGGCAAAAGAAATCTCCATCATTGACGCAGGAATCGTCTGTACAATCGAAAGGTTAAGTTCTGTAGCCTGGCAGTTGAACATGATATCTCTTCAGATCAGAGTGCGTGAATGCAGTGCATTGATTATTAAAAAGTCCCTGACGGGTTCGTCAGGGACTTTTCGGTATTTTTACATGCGTGCTAGTTCATAAATCTACAATAAAAATCTAAATTGCTATGTTGGTTACATTCTTTTCTAAGTTTATGCTGCTCGAGCAATAATCTGATTTCTCTCAAGAACCGCTTGAGACTCAGCATTTGCAGGACGGTAGCCTTTTTCCAGCAATTCTTTAATGTAAATTTTGTTGTAAACGAAGGAGAATACGATTCCACTAACCCAAGCTCCGATACCCACAGTGAAGACTCCAAGAGCAACACTAATCAAAAACATGATGGCAGCCCATTTCAAATCACCACGGAAAAGCGCAGGGAAAAAACCGAAAAAGAGTGTTGTCCAGCTGAAACCAACCTTAACGTTTTTGGTCACACCTGCATTGTTTTGCAAAAAGATATGCATTTGTCCACTTCCTTCTAAAATAATAAATGGAGAGAGAATCGAGCATTAACAAGTATGTACTGTAGAAAATAGTTATAAATACCTGATCTATATTACCTACTTCTCTTCCTTTTGGTCCTATAGTACCATTAACTGGACAGAATGTTAATCATTTTTTTGAAAATTATGGTTCGGAAAGGGATTAATGCACGTTTTGATAAAATGAAAAAATGAAGGAAGGGTTTGTAACCCCTCCTTCATAATAATGCCTGATACAACTCTTCGATTGTGATGACATCCGGCTGGGAAGGTAAAGCTTCTCCTGCGGAACAAGCAGCTATCATATGCCCGTGATCCAGTCGAAGGCTGAGGAATGGATAATTGGCTGCTTCTGGCGAGTGCCAGTTCCCGTCAGCATTACGGATCATGGAGAATGAATCAAGTGGCATGGACAGGCCCATGCCGACGGCCTTGATGTAGCTTTCCTTTAACGTCCATAGACGGTAAAAGGTCTCCAGCTGCATTTCGGCGGGCTCCGCAGCCAGGAATCCACTCTCCGTGATAGAGAAGAAGCGCTCGGCAATCTTCATGTCGATGGGCGATATTTTTTCCACATCCACACCCAGATCAGCGTCACCGCCAGAGATTAAAGCAATCCAATCGCCGGAGTGCGAGACATTAAATTGAACATCAGCATAGTTACTGAGACTGAGTGAAGGTTTGCCGTATTTGTTACGTGTAAAGGAAAGTTCTCCCGGCCTCAGGCCAGTTAACTTGCTCAGCGTCACACGGGTCAACACTTCACCCAGTACAGAGCGATAAGCATCCACCTGATGTACAAAACGTGCAGCTTGTCCTCGTCTTTCCTCAGATACGTAAGACAAAAAAAGGTTCCAGTATGTCTCCGGCAATTCTGCCGGAACTTGAAGAACTTGAATCGTTATCATCATTTATCACCTGACGATGTATTCGGCATGGATTGCACACTTTCCTTTATAATCATCGGTTTATCGGGTCTGCCCGTGCCGCTTTATACCTGCTGTGTTCTTTTCCATTCTTCATGTGCAGCCTGTACCCGTCCCCACATTTCTTTGCGTTCAAGTTCTGTGTAATTCACCAACGGTTCATGGAATTTCTCAGCCAATACGTCTCTCCACTCGGTGTAGGTTTGAATTTCCTTCTTGCGGATACCATCGCGGTCATGCGTCCGGAGCATACATCCACGTAGTTCGTTGCTTTGGAGAGCATGCCTCTGACGGAGTAAAAATGCGTTATGCCAAGGCGAATCGGCTGACTGGCTGTAGAATTCATGCTTGGGAATGAACTCCTCCAGGTTGGTAAGCTCTTCGGGAGCGAAGTCGACACCCTCACTTGGCCCGTTCGGCTCATATTCAAGTCGCCATCCGCCAGGGGCAACGGATGAAGGCATTAATGTATAAGTAAACGGGGCCGATCCGTAGGTTCCATAACGAAGGGGAAGCGGTTCAAAGGGCATGCCGCCCAGACCGACGTCCACAATCCAACGTTCCACATTCGGGTCTGCATCTGGCAAAGAGACGGAAAGACCGAGATGGAACGAGTTCACACGTGGCTGCTCTCCGAATGGCTGAACTCCGGCACGATGCCAATGCACCGTATATCCCAGAGAGCGAAGCAGAACGCTGAAAGCGCCATTCAGATGAAAACAGTAACCACTGCGGCCTTGCAATATAAGCTGGACCGATTCTTGAAGACCCGTAGGTCGACCTGCAAAAATATCGACCGTTTGCCAGGATAGATACTGCACATGTGCCTGCTGGATTTCAGATAGGAATGCCAGTGTGGGTTCCTTGATATCATGGATGCCTATCCGTTTCAGGTAGGCCATTATTTCAGTTGGAGTCAATGTAACATTCATCCAGATCACCTCGAGTCATGTAGTGAGCGTGTTATAAACTGCTGCCCTGAATTCATTGTAAAAGTGAACGGATGAAATGAATACACTGGTTTATTTCAATTGTACCGGTACAGTCTAAGAGGACACATACACATCTTTCCATCAATGGGAACGTTATTTCTTTTTCTTGGTATGTTAACCGTTTGGAGTGGATATAGGTTAGAATATAGATAGAAAGCAGGATTAGGAGATGGAAAAAATGGCTAATGATGAAGTGATCTTGACACAGGAAGGCTTGGAAAAGCTGGAGGACGAACTGAGGGAATTAAAGACGGTGAAGCGTAAGGAACTGGCGGCGCGTCTGAAACTCGCGATCAGTTACGGTGACCTGAAGGAAAATAGTGAGTATCATTCAGCCAAAGATGATCAGGCTTTTATGGAAACACGCATTTTGATTCTGGAGAAAATGCTGACCAAAGCAAGAGTCATCACTTCGGACAATATCGACTCGAACAAAGTAAGCATTGGCTCAACCATTCTGCTTAATGATATTGAATTCGCCGAGAAGATTGAATACATGTTGGTTGGTCCAGCCGAGGCGGATGTTGCTGATAACAAAATATCGTATGAGAGCCCGCTTGGTAAAGAACTGATGGGCAAAGAAGTAGGCAGTGTCATTCATGTAAATGCGCCTATGGGCATTATCAAATATGAGTTGCTTGAAATTAAAATTTAATCCAAATAGAGGTGTTTCGGTAACCATGTAAGTGGTTGCTGGAACACCTCTTTTTTTATTCTTACAGGATCATATTCAGCTACGTTTCTTCCGTCCATTTAGAACTTCACGGGTCATGGCATATACAACCCAGAGCAGAATCACGATATGGATCCCAGCCACCTTTGGAATTACCGATCTACAGGGCAGGGTTGGCATGCTTCTTTTTATCACATACTGTATATTAGAAAGTTCAGTGGACAACACGTCGCTGGCTGCTTCCTATGTTAAATGAAGAAGGAAAGGCCAACCTATTTATTGCACAAGTACCTGTAAATAAATAACATTTCGACAAATTTCGATTTTCGAATGACCTGACACGTGGAGTAGTATATAATTACGGGAAAACTTTAAAGTGATGGAGTAGATACGATGAATTTTAGTAAGCCTAATCTGGATCAAGACGGACCCAACAAAGGTGAACGCTTCTCGCAGGCCGGATTTATTCTGGCTGCCATTGGTAGTTCAGTGGGTCTCGGCAACATGTGGAAGTTTCCTTATATTACGGGAGAGAACGGGGGAGCGGCGTTTTTCCTGCTCTTTATCGTTTGTCTCCTGTTGATTGGTCTGCCCGTATTGCTGGCTGAACTTGCGATTGGTCGCAGCGGCAGAGGAAGCGCGGCTACGGCCTTTATTAAAGCGGGTGGGCAAAAAGGTTGGCTTGCGGCTGGATTGCTGCAAGTACTGACGCCATTTATCATTCTTTCCTTTTATGTGATCATTGCAGGCTGGACGCTGCAGTACGCAATCACGTCCTTTAGTGGCACGTTGTATAACAATCCGGATTATGCCGGACAGTTCGGTGACTTTGTTGGCGGCTATATGCCGATTGTGTGGCAACTGGTTTCGGTTCTGATTACAGGTTGGATCGTAGCCAAAGGGGTATCGAACGGAATCGAGAAGTTTAACAAAGTGCTGATTCCAGCGATGCTGGTTCTGCTCATTATCCTGATGGTTCGTGCAGTGACTTTGCCAGGAGCTGGTGCGGGAGTTTCCTTCTTCCTGAATCCAGACTTCTCGCAACTTACGACCGAATCTGCGCTGGTAGCGCTTGGACATGCATTCTTCTCCCTATCACTGGGTATGGGTATTCTTGTGACATACGGTTCATATGTTGATAAAAATCAATCACTGGGTGCAGCAACCGTTGCTGTAGGTGCGGGTGATCTGATTTATGCGTTCATTGCAGGTCTGATCATTTTCCCAACGACCTTCTCCTTCGGGATTGCACCAGATCAGGGTCCATCGCTGATCTTTGTGGCTTTGCCGGCAGCCTTCTCGGCTATGCCGCTAGGCTTCGTGTTTGGCGGGTTGTTCTTCGTGCTTCTGGCGATTGCGGCGTTAACATCGGCTGTATCCTTGCTGGAAGTTCCGGTGAAATATTTCATGGAGAGACTATCCTGGAGCCGGAGTCGCTCGGTATGGACCATCTCACTTGCCGTCTTCATCGTTGGGCTTCCTTCGGTATTGTCGCTCGGATTGTTCCCTGAATGGACGATTGGCTCGAAGAGTGTGTTCGACTGGATGGACTTCATGGCGTCCAACATTTTACTTCCGATTGGTGGATTGCTTGTTACTATTTTTGCCGGATACTTCTGGAAAAAGGCTGCCGAAGCATCCGGCTTGCGTGCAGGCTGGTTCCGGGTATGGCTGTTCATGCTGCGTTATGTAGCGCCAATTCTGGTGCTTCTGGTTCTGCTGCATACCTCAGGTATTATTCACTTCTAAACGGTTGGGCATTGGAGTGAAGCGATAAGTTACTGTGCAGATTTGCCATTGATAAAACCTCTTGGAAGAAATGCAAAAGCCCTTGTGTTCCCTCGTCAATTTTGGGACAATACAGAGTAGAGGTTTTTTCGATAGACCGATGAGCCATATGCTTTTTGCGAAAAGAGGACAATAACATGATTAAATCATCCATATATGGATTAACATTAGAGCAACTACGTGACTGGCTGCCGGAGCATGGGCAGAAGAAATCCCGTGCTTCCCGCATCTGGGAATGGTTATATCAGGAGCGAGTGCATGATTTTACAGAGATGACGGATGTGCGTCAGGAATGTCTGGATGTCATTTCAGAGCATTTCACGATGAACTCACTGAGTGAACATGTGAAGCAGGAATCTGCTGACGGCACGGTGAAATTTCTGCTGCGTATGCAGGACGGAAATCTGATTGAAACGGTTTTAATGCGCCAAAAATACGGTCTCACTGTATGTGTAACCACTCAAGTGGGATGTAATATTGGTTGCAGCTTCTGCGCGAGCGGGCTGATCAAGAAAAGTCGCGATCTATCCGGTGGTGAGATTGTCGAACAGATTATGCACGTACAACAGTATCTTGATGCAGCTGGTCAAGGCGAGCGGGTAACTAACGTGGTCGTGATGGGAATTGGCGAACCGTTTGACAATTTCCAGAACATGACTGACTTTATTGAAGTGATCAAGCATCGTAAAGGGCTGGCGCTTGCAGCCAAACGGATCACCGTATCCACGAGTGGGCTGCCTGACAAGATCAAGGAATTTGCAGACAGCAGTCTGCAGGTAAATCTGGCGATCTCCCTGCACGCACCGAATAACGAACTGCGGACACAGATCATGAAGATCAACCGGGCCTTCCCGATTGAACAATTGATGGACGCGGTGGATTATTACCTGGCTACGACGAACAAGCGTATTATGTTTGAATATATTTTGCTTCGGGACGTCAACGATCAGCGGGAACATGCGGCCGAATTGGCTGAACTGTTGTCCACCCGCAAGAGTATGGTCAGTATCAACCTGATTCCGTACAATCCGGTGGATGAGCACAGTCAGTATCAGCGGAGCACGGAAGAGTCCATTCTGGGCTTTTATGATACATTGAAAAAGAAAAACATTAACGCAACTGTACGCATGGAACATGGTACCGATATCGATGCGGCCTGCGGACAATTGCGCAGTAAACAGATGAAAAACAACGCCGCTGAATCTCAGCCAGGTCGTCTGGCTTTGGGATAAGGATGTAAGCCAAGAAGTCAGGTTAACGCCTGGCTTCTTTGTCATCTTATTTACTTAGTAAATACTCTCCCAATGTGGCGCTACATCTAATGAACTCTTCGCACCTAATTGGAGCAAAATACGTGAATTAGAAATGCTAACGAACTTCAATCAAGTTATTCAGTCAAATTCACATTAAAAAGGTGCAAGTTAGGTTGCAAAAACAGAAAATAAGGTTTGTACGATTCGTTACACTCCCAAATACTTAAATCTCCATTAATAGCACGGGCTGGGTTCATTAGAAACCAAAAAGAGCATCCCAAAGTCTTGTTCTTGAACTTTGAGGATGCTCTTTTTGGTATTTATTTTAAGTTCTTGGTCATCAGTAGATGTGGAATGCCATCTTCCATGAATACGTCCGAGGCTGCCGTGTATCCGAGACGTTCGTAGAACCCTGAGGCCTGTACCTGTGCATGCAACTTGGCCTTCTCGAGTCCTTGAGCGAGTGCCATTTGCTCCAGCTTATCGATCAGCACACGACCAAGTCCGTGTTTCCGATAATCGATCATGACACAGATCCGTTCCAATTTGGCAACATTTTCGACCACACGCAGCCTGGAAGAGGCAGCGGGAACGCCGTCTACGTAGAGCAGAATATGTTTTGCTTCCGTCTCCAGTGCATCATAAGCATCGAATTCGTCCTCAGCCGGCACCCCTTGCTCTTCAACAAAAATAGCGGTACGAATGGCGAAGCAGGCGTCGAGCAATTCCTGGTTATTAGCTTCAACAATAGTTGTATTCATGAATGTTTCTCCTTTAGTCAATAGTAATTCTATTATGGCATGGTAAACTGGTAGATAGCATGAACGTATACCTGTTCCATGTGTTATCATGGTTAAAATTTAAACTGATTTAAATCAGTTATATCATCAATTATGTTGCGAATGCAACAATTTTATAGAGGAGTGAATCCATTGACTGAAAAAAAAGAAGTGTTGCGTGAAATCGGCATGATTGCCCGCTGCCTGGATTCGATCAGCAACGTTGAATTCCAACATCTAAACTTGTCTCGTGGACAGTATTTGTATCTTTATCGCATATGTGAGAATCCTGGTATTATCCCCAATCAGCTCGCTGAATTAATCAAAGTGGATCGGACCACTGCGGCTAGAGCCATTAGCAAACTGGAAGCGGACGGATTTGTCGTCAAACAGTCGGCAATGGGTAATAAGAAGAATAAGCTGTTATATCCGACAGATGCTGGTCTTGAAGCTTGGGAGTTCATCCGCAGAGAGGGTGTTCATTCGGACCAGGTAACGCTGGAGGGCTTAACGGAGGAAGAGATCGAGATTGCGGTTAAGCTTCTGCGCCGGATGCGCCACAACATTGAAGTTGATTGGAAATTCGTCAAAAAGGGCGGCCGCCGGCCTTATATGGATCATTCTGAATGAGCGAAGAGTGATATTCCAGAGCTGTAACAACACAGGAGGGAAATATGCAGGTCATGAACCGGAGAAGACTGGTGTGGTTGGTCATACTGGTAGTTGGTATCGCGGCAGCATGGATTATTTTTATGAAGGAGCGGTTTGTGATGAACGATCCATCCCCGACAGCTTCTTTTGTACAGAAACATATGACCAATTCGAATGGCACACTGGCCACCTATCTTCAGGATGCTTCGTCAGTAGATCCAAATATTGTGGCAGGTCGGGAGGCTTTGTCTGAATCCATCGGACTGTGGATGCAATACGCCGTAGCCAAGAACGATCAGGTGTTATTTGAGCAGAGTTATGATCTCTTAAAGACCTATTTCCTGATGCCTCAAAACTATATTGCCTGGAAGCTGGATACGGAAGGGAAGTCTCATGTGACCACCAATGCGCTTGGCGATGATTTTCGAATCGTTGGGGCATTATTGAAGGCGGCAGATCAATGGGAGCAGGGCCGGAAGGAGAAGCTGGCAACAGCCAATCATATTGTCCGTACACTTACGCAGTCCGTTCAGACCAAGGGGTATTATGTTGATTTTCACGATTTCGCCAATGGACATTCACCGGATATATTAAGTCTGGTTTATGTTGATCTGCAGGCGCTGCAAGCGATGGAAGAGCATGAAATGCTGGAACCAGGAACCTATACCAAATACGAATCTCTGCTGAAAAGCATGCCGGATGACGGCATATTTTACCCTAAAACCTTTAATGTTGTAACGAAAGAATATACATATGATGATACGGTCAACCTGATCGATCAGCTAATTGTCGCCAACCATTTAACGGCAACCAACCGGACGCCGGACAAGCTTATTTCTTTTCTGAAAACTGAATTCAATACCCGTCATCAGTTGCCGGGCCAATATAAACGTACGGGGCGTACACCCGCCGTATCCTATGAATCTCCATCCGTTTATGGACTCGCCATGCTGCTCGCTGTTCAAACAGGTGATCCAAAATGGGCCAAACAGCTGTATAACCATATGATCACCTTGCGCAGTCTGGATAACGCTTATCCGGGAGGGTACGTATTTGATGGCGATACACATATGTTTGATAACCTGTTCCCTTTGCTTGGTGAGACTGAATTACAAAAGTTTCTTGAAAAATGATAATTCTGTCATTTTATGTGTTTAATATTGTGTTAGCATAATATTTGTCTATTCATGTCGTAATTTGTTGAATTCTAATGATCACTATTAAATTTTACTGGAGAGAAGGTACTTATGAGGAATAAAGCACCCATTCGTCGTATTGCATGGGGATATGCCAGTTTGATCGGATTAGCCGTGATCCAGCAACTCGTTGTCTATCTTAAAATTTATATGAATCAGAGTTATACCACACTGGATGTGGTGTTTAGTATCGCAACGCTCGGTGCGCTGGTTCTTGGTTTTGCGATACCTGTCGGAGTGTCTGTCGTCGCCGGATTTGTATATCTGGTCTCTTACTTTGTCTGGCTTGTTACCTATGCAGATGTGAATGTGCTTACGTTCTCATGGTGGCTATTAATCCCGGCTAATGTGGCTGTGGCTGCTTTTATTAAGGCAAGTCTTGTGCGTAGTGCCCGTGTCATGGAACGTCTGCAGGAGCTGCAGGAACGTAATCCGCAGATTGATCCGGATACATCCTTGGGCAACAAGGATGCTCTTGCCGATACGGTCATTAAACAAAGCAATCTTGCCAGACGTTATTCGGAGCAATATGGGTTCAGCATGGCCATGTTCAAGATTGATTTTTTGCCATTGGTACTGGAGTCACTTGGTTCCGTAAGATATGCACAGTTTCTGCTGGAGCTGTCCAATACGATCCAGAAGCAAATACGGTATGAGGATTACAAGTTTTATGTGGATCGGGGACGGTTTGTGATCATTTGCCCGATGACCGATGTGGGGTACTTGCCAGTGCTTACAGGACGGATCAAAAAAGCGATGATGGATCTGCAGATGATTGATAAAAAAGGAAATGAACTACAGACGGTTATTCGATCCGGTGCATTGGTATTCCAGAAGGAACAGTTCGGCAAGTATGAGGATATTGATGCTGTTATTGCCGCGCTGGAACGGAACACGGAGACAGATCTCATTGGAGAGTATATCTAAAACTAGCGTGAAAGGAGAGATGCTCAGTGGACTACATGTCATGGTTCATCCCGATTTGTATCGCGGTCAGCTGTATGTTCGCGGTTTTTACAATTGTATTAACGATTGCCACTCTTCGCTTTCGATCCAAGGTGATTCGTAAGTACGATCGGAGGAAGGTAAGTGGCTGATTTTATATTACTACTATCCATATTTAGTATATGGATTGCCGTATTTGAATCGATAGTCATTATGGCTGGAGCCGTTCGTTTTATTCAAAAACAGGACAAAAAAGGGATTCAGATTCCTAAGAACATGGATCATTATCCAACCGTAACCGTCATGGTACCTGCACATAATGAAGGATTGGTTATTGTAGCTACCGTGGAGCATATCCTGCGTCTAAATTATCCTGAAGATAAGGTTCAGGTCATCGTTATTGCGGATAACTGCACGGACGATACAGCGGAGAAGCTGCGGACATTTCTCAGCCAAACCAGTTATGTACATCGGAATGTGACCGTTATGGAGCGTAAGGGTACGGGAGGCAAGTCTGGTGCGTTAAATGACGGTTTGGAGATATCCACGGGTGAATGGATTTGCATCTTTGATGCAGATGCTGCCCCTGAGCGAAATTCCCTGATGTTTCTGACACAGAAGTCGTTGGAAAACCCGGAGCAATATGGTGTCGTATTTGGCAGAAATAAAGCAAGGAACCGGGGGCAGAACTTCCTTTCCAAATGCATTAATCTGGAGATTATCACATCTCAACGAGTCTACCACACAGGGCTGTGGGAATTATTCCAGCTCGGTTCCATTCCGGGGACTAATTATATTATTAAAACGGATCTGATTCGTGAGATTGGCGGCTGGGATGTTACCGCGATCACAGAAGATACGGCTTTATCCTTTGAGATTTTGAATCGAGGGCAATTCGTTGCCCTTGCGCCCCAGGCAGAAGCCTATCAACAAGAGCCAGAAAAGGTCAGCGTGTATATGAAACAGCGTGAACGATGGGCAAAAGGGAACTATCAGGTTGTTTTGGATAATATCCATAACCTGTTCAACCGGTCCAGCTGGCGTAACAAGTTGTTGGTTATCTATTATGCGGTCAGTTACTTTTGGTTTATGCTTGCCATCATTGTATCGGATATTATCTTTCTCGTTAATCTGGTCTACCAGATCATTGCGATGTTCAAACCGGGAGTGAGTTCACCGTTCCAATTTGCCGGAGATGCGTATGTATTTCTTGTCATTGGATGGGCGTTTATGTACTTTATATATGTATTGCAGATCAATCTTGCACTCGCGGCAGACATTGGACAGAGCAATACTCGTAATTTCATATACGCCTGTGTATCCTATTTTACGTATGCGCAGCTGTTTATTCTCATCTCGATCAAAGCCTTTTACTCTTTGGTCATGGACAAGATCAAGAAACGTGAGAGCAAATGGTACAAAACGCAGCGCTTTGGCTGAGCCAGTATAACGAAAATTTACTAATGCATAGGGCTGTCTGCTGGATTATTTCGGGCAACAGCCTTTTTGCTGTAGAAACCTATGCCGATATTCTGTATAATCTTTCAGGCTGAATATGAGAGCTGAGCTTCATTCCAGTAACGGAGGGGTTGCGCAATGAGCGAACGGGGATCGGATTTTTACGACGATGGGGCCAATTTCGAGAAGTATATGGAACGCCGGCAGTGGCAGGAGAATGCCAATGATACGTTGGAGAAGCCTGTAATGCTGGAGTTAGTCGGAGACGTTGGGGGCAAGTGCATATTGGATCTCGGCTGTGGTGATGCGAGGTTCGGAGCAGAACTGTTGGGTCCCGAGCACCGTGGTGGCAGTTATACAGGAATTGAAGGTTCAGTGAATATGATTCAGGCTGCCCATGAATCGATAAAGGGTCAGAACGCCCAGATTGAGCAAGCGTATATGGAAGATTGGAGCTATCCTGCGGATACATACGATCTGGCCATATCCAGACTGGCGATTCATTATATTGAGGATGTGGACAGCCTATTTCGCAAGGTATACCACACGTTAAAAGAGAACGGCACATTCGTATTCTCGGTAGAACATCCTGTGATCACGTCGACGCTGCAGCCTTCGGGAGTCCGAACCAACTGGATCGTCGATCAGTATTTTGTGGAGGGATTTCGGGAGCAGCAATGGCTTGGAGGTACGGTGAAAAAAATGCATCGCTCCATCGAATCCTACTATATGGCATTACAGCAGGCAGGATTTCAAGTACAGCATCTGCGGGAATCGGCGCCTCAGCGTCAGCATTTTGTGAACGAGGAGACGTACCTGCGCAGACAGCGGATTCCATTGTTTTTATTCCTCTCTGCCCGGAAATAATACACAGAAAACTGTGGATAATTCATAATATAGCCAAACAGCCCAAAACCTGTCCACATGTGGATAAGATTTTGGGCTGCTTCGACTGTTTCAACTGTGAATAGATATAGAAAATTATTTTTCCGATGCTCTGACATAGACACGTTCTCCATGTCGATCCACATCCACAGGTGCTTCAAAAAAGTTACTCAGTACGTCTTTGTTCATCAACTCGCTGGTTAATCCGCTATTCACGATCTCGCCCCGTCGGAGCAGCAGGCTGTGACTGAACACAGGCAATATTTCCTCCGTATGATGAGTCACGTAGATGAGCGAAGGGGTATCCGGCTTCTGCGTCAGCTCACTGATACTTTCAAGTAGCCGCTCTCTGGAGAACAGATCGAGTCCATTACAGGGCTCGTCCAGAATGAGAACACGCGGGTTAGCCATCAAGGCTCGGGCAATGAGCAACTTCTGCTTCTCCCCCTGAGAGCAGGTACGGTATTCGCGATCCCACAGATGCTGACAGCCGAGTGTATGCATCAATTCTCGTGCCTGATCCAGATCCTCGTCTGAAAGTTTATCGTACAGTCCGATGGTGGCGTGTTTGCCGCTGATCACGACATATTGGGTGCGGTCGGTGCCATACAATTTCTCTTGAAGGGAGGAGCTGACCCAGCCAATCGACTTTCGCAGCTCACGCAAATCCACATCCCCGTAACGGTGTCCGAGCACGGATATCGTACCTTCTGTGGGCCAGAGATATCCGGTGATCATGTTCAGGAGTGTGGTTTTACCGGAACCATTCAGGCCAAGCAATGCCCAATGTTCGCCTTCGTTTACATGCCAGCTGACATCGTTCAGCAGGGTGATGGGTCCCCTTTTCCAAGTAACATGCTGTACATCAATGATCATGAGTTATTCCTTCCTTCTATTTAGCCTCTGTCTCGATTATCCTGACCTTATTGTAGTCACAAAACGACTGACGTTTCAATGCATATTAGGCGTTTCTTGGCCGATCCCGGCGCAGGAATACAGCACATACCCCGAGCAGCGGCAAAAAAGAACATAGCTTGATGACGAATGAAATGCTGGTCACATCAATCAGGGAACCGAGCACAACCGAGCCGAGTCCCGCCATGCCGAACGACAGGCCGAAGAACAATCCCGATACCGTCCCAATATGACGCGGAAGCAATTCCTGTGCGTAGACAATGATGACACTGAAGCCGGACATCAGAATCAGACCGATGATGCCGCATAATACCATGGATAGAGCAGGTCCTGCATAAGGCAGCAGCAGTGAAAATGGTGCAGTACCCGCGATGGAGAACCAGATCATCGGTTTACGTCCATAACGGTCAGCCAGTGGTCCACCGAGCAAGGTTCCAACCATACCCGCAAATTGCAGAACGAACAGGCAAATCTGGGCCTGCGAAAGAGGTAGGTTATACGCATCCGCGTAATAAAAGGCATAGTACCCGGTCATACCGGCAATATACACGAATTTGGAAAATAGCAGCAGGATGAGAATACCCATTGTAAAAGCGATAAATCCCCGACTTAAGGGCTGGGCAGTAGGCTGCACAATGCCATTTGCCTGTACAGACTGTTGCTGACGGCTGCGATTATCCGCCAATTTGTCTCTATACCAACGGCTAACGGAAGACTGGATAATGATCCCGATTAGGGCAAAAGCCATTAGCCACAGAAAACTAAGCTGTCCATGCGGGAGCAGGATAAAGGCAACCAGCAACGGGGCGAGAGCCTGACCTGTATTGCCACCGACCTGGAAGATGGACTGTGCCATTCCACGTCCTCGACCTGCCGCCAGATGGGCGACGCGTGAGGATTCAGGATGCAGGATGGATGAGCCTATACCAATCAATGCTGCGGAGACAAGCAGCATCCATAACTCGGAAGACAAGGCAAAGCCGAAAACACCGATCAGGGAGAACAACATGCCTCCGGGCAGTAGGATTGGCATGGGCTTGCGATCAGACATATAACCGACCAGCGGCTGTAGAACCGATGCGGTAATATTCAATGTGAAGGCAATCCAGCCCATCTGGGCGAAACTGAGCTGCATGGTCTGCTGGAACAGCGGAAAAGCAGACGGAACAACGGTCTGCATCGCATCATTCAGCAGATGGGCGAAGCTGACCCCGGCAAGCGCCCAATTGGCGGAGTGATTGATTTGCATTTTGCTTACAGCGGCTTGTGCCACGGGAGATCACCTCGAATTATTTTTTACCATGATAAAAGATACGGACAGATATTGTCTTTGTGAAAAGTGCTTGGAAAGTGAGCACGATTTGCTATAATGTCAGCAGGTGAGGAAACGATGGAATTAAATATGATGCTGAATGGATTGGAATTGTGGAAGGCCTCTGGCGGATTCGCCAATGAACCCCATGTGCATGATGATTGGTATCAGGTTACGTTGCCTGTAAGAGGACAATGTCATCTAGTGCAGGAACAGCATGCTTATCCACTACAAGCAGGACTAGGGATTATTGCACATCCCCGGATGGAGCACTTTTTCGAGATTGGTTCGGATTCCGCGGTTATCGTTATCAAGTTTCGTAATCCGCCAGTTGGCAGCTTGGAGGAGTCAGGGGGGCAAGGGGTGCAGACCGAATTTCGGACTACGCAAACCTTCGATCCTGCTGAAATTAGCAGACTGTTTCGAGGCTGGAACGCCATTTTGCTTGACGATGCGCCTGAACCATTGCAGATACAGGAAGCAGAGCTTGCAGTAGAGACATATCTTAGACGGATGCTGACTGGTCAACCGGATGGGAGTAACCTGACGCTGGCAACCGCAGGAATAGGTGTGGCGGGGAGAGTGGGGGCTGGCCTGGTTTATGGGCAGCTTCAGAATCTGTATCAGCAAACAAGCAGCCACGGCGGCGCGTTCATCGACCCCCATCTGCGGCGCGTGCTGGAGTATATACACAGTGACTATACAAGTCCAATGGACATTGAATCGATGGCGGCGGTTGCGCACCAGAGCAGATATCATTTTATGCGTTCCTTCAAGGCGCTGACAGGTTCAACGCCGTATCAGTACGTACTGAATTTGCGTGTGGAGGAAGCCACCCGACGACTGCGCCATACAACAGATTCAGTGACCACCATCAGCTTTGGGCTGGGGTTCTCCAATGTCAGTCAGTTCTACAGGGCGTTTCAGCGCGTGACGGGTGTAACACCGATGGAGTATCGAAACCAGATGTAGAAGCCGAAGAGGTTGAAACCAAGGGTGAACGTTTCAAAAATAAAACAATCCTGCGCTGTGCCAGAAAGCTGGCTTAGGCAGGGTAAGAACCGGGCAGAACGAAAGAAATACGTTCATTGCCCTTTTTTCGCGCCTTTTTTGCCCGCTAACATGTCTCCCAGATCGGCAAAAGCATGTAGACCTCTTCGCAATTAAACACTGATTTTTGTTGTTGCCAAACCAGTTGGTCTTTGCTAAGATGGGAAAAATAGTTTTTTGTAAGCGTATACATTTAGGGTAAAATTACAACGTTGTAATTTTGGTTTTGTGTTTATATCTACGTATTCAATCGTTTGTTATTTGTTCTAATATTCTATTTTGAAAGGGGTTTTATGGATTCTTTGTTTAAGGGAATGATCTGAATTGTGCATGAAGTGGCATGTTTATGACTGAAAATTCAAACGTTGTAATTTTAATGCGAAGGGGAGTCTAAAAGGTGAAGAATCGCATGTCCACGCTGTTCAGCCTGATCAAACGGGATAAGTATTTGCTGCTGATGTTCTCACCCATTTTTCTGTATTACGTCATCTTCATGTATGTTCCCATGCCGGGCATGCTGCTGGCCTTCCGCAATTTCATGCCTGGGCAGGGAATGTTCAGCGGGGAATGGGTGGGCCTAAGGTGGTTTGATCAATTTGTGAATTCCATCTACTTCTGGAGGCTGCTGCGCAATACGTTTTTACTCGCCTTCCTGCCGCTCCTGTTTGGCTTCTCCATCCCCATTCTGTTCGCCGTCTGTATTGTAGAAATCAAGAATCAGACGTTCAAGCGGTTCGCCCAGACCGTCACCTACCTTCCGCATTTCATCTCGACCGTCGTTGTCGCGGGCATGATTATTAACTTCCTGTCACCTACGGACGGGATCGTGAACACCCTGATTGCCAAGCTCGGTATGGAGAAAGTGAACTTCATGATGGATGCCGGATGGTTCCGAACGATATTCACCAGCTCCGATATCTGGCAGAGCTTTGGCTTCAGCTCCATCATCTACATTGCGGCCATTATGGGCATTGACCCCGAAATGTACGATTCCGGCAAAATTGACGGCGTCAACAAATTCCAAGAGCTATGGCACCTGACACTTCCCAGCATCAAGCCAACGATTGTCATCCTGCTGCTCCTGTCGCTTGGCGGCATTATGAGTGTAGGCTTCGAGAAAGTATATCTGCTCTATAACGGCGCTACCTATGAGACTGCAGACGTGTTATCTACCTACGTGTACCGGATGGGGATTGAAGGACAGAACTACGGATTTGCGACAGCCGTCGGCCTGTTCAACTCTATTATCACCTTTGTGCTTGTGTTCGCGGCTAATACGATGACCCGGCGTCTGACCAAGATGTCACTCTGGTAAGACCACATCCCGACCCAAAGGAGACCTGTATGCAAAAATCAAGAAGTGACCGGTTATTCTATGGATTTGTCTACCTGCTGACCATATTGGCAGTCGTCGTTACGCTGTATCCTTTTCTGTACGTGATCAGCATTTCATTCAGCTCAGTTGATGCGATCGACAAACAAAAGGTTGCGTTGTGGCCGGTAGGATTCACCTTGTCCGGGTACAAAATGGTGCTCCAATACCGGGAGTTGTGGGTGTCCTTCTATAACACCCTGTGGTACACCGTTATAGGTACTCTCCTGAATATTGTTGCTACGTGCCTCGCTGCATTTCCGTTATCCAGGCAGCAATTTTTCCTGCGCAGAAAGCTAAACTTTTTCATTGCCTTCACCATGTATTTCTCGGGTGGACTCATCCCGGTTTACATGCTGATTACGTCACTGGGGCTATATAACACCCGCTGGGTAATGGTGCTCCCTGTGCTGGTCATTACGTTTAACGTCATGATTTGCCGCTCAGCCTTCGAGGGTATTCCGAATGAAATCTTCGAAAGTGCAAGCATAGACGGGGCCAATGAACTGACGATGCTGTATCGTCTGGCGATACCCATTATCAAGCCAACGCTTGCCGTGCTGACGTTATATTATGCCGTATTCCACTGGAACAACTTCTTCTCAGCCCTGTTATATCTGGGCAAACAGGATATGCAGCCTTTGCAAATGTTCCTGCGCAGGGTGCTGATCATGGCATCACCGGAGGTCATGCAAAAAATGGGCGGCACGATGACCACGGGCGCGCTTGCAGTGTCCACACTTCAGGTTCGGTATGTGTCGATTGTGGTCAGCATTCTGCCAATCGTTACGATCTACCCTTTTATCCAGCGGTACTTCGTCAAAGGGATTACCCTCGGAGCCGTGAAAGGATAGCCTTATCGATCACCATGCATTACCCAAGGTTGTTCATAACAAGGAGGAATAACGGATGATAATCAGAGGGGCCGGAAGAAAAAGTGTTCTCGCGGTGATTCTTGCTATCAGTCTCGCTGGATGCAGCAGTAGTACAGGAGCAGGGGGAGATAAGGGCAGTGCTTCACCAAGCTCGGAGCCAGCGTTCAACTACACAGGGGCAGGTCCGGTAACGGACCAGAAAGATGCCAAGCTGTCGATTCTCGGGACCAACGCATGGACGACCAATGTGGATCTCTCTACTGCGGAGATTGTGAAGAAAATTGAGAGTAATGCCGGGGTAACAGTCGATTGGGATCTCATTCCGCCGCAGAATTATGCAGATGCAGTGAATCCAAGGCTTGCGGCCGGAACAGGATTGCCAGATATCGTCTATCTGCCGGATCAGGATCAGCTCATGAAATACATTAACAGTGGTCTGTTTATTCCGCTGAATGACCTGGTGGAGAAGTATGGTGTGAATCTCAAAAAAATATACGACAAATCCCCCTCCGTCAAAGCCAGTTTAACGACGCCAGATGGTAAAATGTATTATGTTCCGCAGCAAACGCTTACGAAAAACTACATGCCCTTGTTTATGGTGAATGAACGCTGGCTGAAGAAGCTGGGCTTGAACGAACCTGCGACACTGGATGAGTTCACAGCGATGCTGCGCAAATTCAAGACAGACGACCCGAACGGTAACGGCAAGGCGGATGAAATACCGTTGTCCATGGAATCCAAGTTTGTGCCGATGGCATTTGGTCCTGCTTTTGGTCTTGATCTGTCCAATCAGTTCTATGCGGATGACCAGGGTAAGGTACATTTCAGCTATTATGAACCTGCCTACAAGGAATATCTCACATACCTGAACGGGCTGTATAAAGAAGGACTGCTCGGGGTGGACTATGCCAGTACCACAAGTGATCAGGTGACCTCTCGCATCTCGCAGGATGTAACCGGAGCCACGTTTAATTTTAGCTGGTACATGTCGATGGTCTACAGTCCGTTGTTCAAAGATTATGATCCGGCGGAGCCCATCTTCAAAGGCATTCTGCCACTGAAAGGACCGCATGGAGACCAGTTTTATATTGGACGTACGCCTGTGAGTGGAATTTTTGGAATCTCCAAAGATAGCAAAAATCCGGAGCTCGCCTTCCGTTTCCTGGATTATGCGGTTAGTGAAGAAGCGCAGACGTATTATACGTGGGGAATCAAGGACGATACGTACACCGAAGAGAATGGCGTGAAGACATTCACGGACAAAGGCAAAGATAATGACTATATCCAGAAACTCGGCATTGGTCCCGTGAATCTACCGAACATTCAGTCTACCGATTCGGCGGATTCCGTTGTGGCCGAATGGCATGCCAAGCTCGACAAGGAATTGGAGCCTTACATCCACGAACCGTTCCCATTTGTATATGCTTTGCCAGATGAGGCGAGTGTAGAGAGCATGTCCATGCCGGATATTACGACATATGTGGAAGAGATGAACTTCAAATTTATAAGCGGAGATGCCAGTCTGGATCAGTTTGACAGTTATATTGAGACTTTGAAAAAAATGAACATTGAGCAGGTTATTGCCGGCAGACAGGCGCAATATGACCGGTATAAGGCTGCACAGCAATAAGCTTCCCAAGGGTTGAGAGGTGTTGATTGATTTTGATAACCATTAAGGACATTGCCAAACTGGCGGGAGTGAGCTACAGCACGGTATCCAAAGCGCTAAACGGTGATCCCCGCATCAAACCGGCGACGCGGCAGAAGGTGCTCGCGGTTGCGGAGAAGCATCAATATCGAAAAAACATTATGGCACAGCAGCTTTCCACCGGCAGAAGTAACATTATCGGCTTTGTTCTTGATGAACTGAGCAATCCGCTGTTCTCGAATATTTCGGGCAATCTGCACGCGGAGCTGAAGAAGCGGGGATACCAGATGATTTTGGTCGTCGCGGATGATGGGCTGGATGTCTTCAGCCAGCTTCGCGTGGATGGATGTATCCTGTGGGATTATGCTCTGGACAATCGGGATGCCTTCTGGAAAAAGTTCGCGACACTCAACATGCCATGTTTTGTGCTTGGTACAGATGAAGCCCCGAATTCCCCTTACATCAAGATTGACCGGAAAGAGGGCATATACAAAGCAGTTGAGCATCTGAAATCACTGGGCCATAGCCGAATTGGTTTTATTGGAAACTCCCAAAATATCAAGCTTGAAGGGTATCGGGAAGCGTTGCAGCGCACAGGCCTTAATTTTGATCAACGCCATGTGCTGCCTGCACATTCCTCTTGGGAGGACGGGTATTTTGCCATTCGGAATTATACGTTTGAACCTGATTCACCAACGGCATTTATTGGCTTGAACAACCTGGTAACTCGAGGTGCATTGCGGGCTTTGCTGGAAGCTGGCTACAATGTGCCAAATGATATCTCGTTAATCGGTTATGATGATCTGCCGGATATGCAGTATGCCGAGGTGGCGCTAACAACTATTGGTCCACCACTGGATGAACTGGCAGCACAGGCAGCAGAATTGATCGTATCGTTGATCCGTGATGAGCAGGTGGACTATCCGGTGATTATCCAACCGAAGCTGAATCATCGCAACTCGACGGCGATTTGTCGGCAGCAGGTGTCTGAGTATTAATGATAGGCTGAGTACAACATTCAAGGTCCAGGGAGGGTTCTTTTATGCAGGTACAGACGCAGTTATCTTGGTCGGAGCGAATAGCGGAGATGATTTACCGGCAATGCGATGGAGAGGGCTATCATGTGTTTCTTTCGGAACGTTGGGCATATGTTCAGGGGATGACGTTAATGGCGATGTCACGCACTGGCAAGCAATACGGCAAGGACGAGTATGTTTCTTTTATGAAAAGACATATGGATCTGTATGTTCATGAGGATGGTTCCATCGGAACGTATTCCCTGGAAGAGTACAACCTGGATCAGATCAATCAGGGCAAGAACCTGTTCGAACTGCTGGATACCACAGGGGATCAGCGGTACGCTGAAGCTGCGCATCTGCTCGCCGCCCAGCTCGCAGGACAGCCCCGAACGTCGGAGGGCGGATTCTGGCACAAAAAAATCTATCCGTTCCAGATGTGGCTGGATGGATTGTATATGTCGTCGCCTTTTCTGGCGCAATATGCCAAGATATTTGACCGGCCTGATCTGTGGGATGAAGTGGCTCATCAGATTTTGCTAATCGAAAGCAAGACGCGTGATCCGCGCACGGGTCTGCTCTATCATGGCTGGGATGAATCGAAGGAGCAGATCTGGGCCGACTCCGTAACCGGATGCTCCGCACACTTCTGGAGCCGGGCGATGGGCTGGTATGCGATGGCGATCGTGGATAGTCTGGAGCACTTTCCGATTCATCATCCGAAACGGGGCACAATCATTGGCATCTTCGAGCGCATGTGTAATGCATTGGTACGTGTACAGGAGCAGGAGAGCGGACTCTGGTTCCAGGTGCTGGATCAGGGATTCCGCAAGGGCAATTATCTGGAAGCTTCCGGTTCAAGCATGTTTGTGTATGCTATGGCGAAGGGCGTTCGCTTGCGTTACCTTGAGCCGCATTTCAGGCAGGCCGCAGAGAAGGGATGGCATGGACTGACGTCCCGTTTGATGGAAGAAACGGAGGAAGGCGTGAAGCTGAACGCGATCTGTCACGGGGCAGGGCTCAGTCTGGATCGGGATGGTTCATACAGTTATTATGTCGGCGAGCAGATTGTGAGTGACTCGTTCATGGGCATGGCGCCACTCCTGCTGGCCGCGCTGGAAATGGAGCGATTGCCATGAACAAACCTCTGTCACATGGATCAGATGTGGACCTGTACAGGAATGGTTACCTGGTTGCTGCGGACGGAAGCGGCGATTTTCCCACTATTCAGGCTGCCATTGATGCGATTCCGGCAGAATGCACTGAAAAGTATACGATTCGCATAAAGCCAGGCACCTATATTGAGAAACTGCATATCGAGAAGCCGATGGTCCACCTCGTTGGTGCGGGAGCCGATCAGACTATCATCACGTATGATGATTATGCGCTCAAGAAGTTCCCGAACGGGGAGTTGTATCATACCTTTCATTCGTACACGGCCTTTATTGGTGCAGATGATTTCACCGCTGAAGGACTTTCCTTCATCAACTCGGCTGGGCCTGGTCGTGAGGTGGGTCAGGCGTTGGCTGTATATGTGGATGGGGATCGGGTAGCCTTCCGGCATTGCCGATTTATAGGTCACCAGGACACGATCTTTACCGGACCATTGCCTGAGCAGCCGATTGACCGGAGTTTCTTCGGGGGGCCGCGTGACGGGGCAGAGCGGCGGAAGCTGCGCCAATATTATGAAGATTGTTACATTGAGGGAGATGTCGATTTTATTTTTGGCTCGGCTACGGCAGTGTTCCAGGGCTGTGAAATCTTTGCGAAGAATCGGTTGAGTGATGCTGCTGCAGAGGGAGAAGTGAATGGTTGGATCACGGCTGCTTCCACACCAGAGGGCGCACGATATGGCTATGTGTTTATCGATTGTGACCTGACCAGCAACGCCCCCGCTCAGTCCGTATATTTAGGCAGACCGTGGCGTAATCATGCCAAAGTCTGTTTCCTGAACTGCTGGATGGGGGCACATGTGAAGCAAGAGGGCTGGCATAACTGGAACAAGACCGATGCGGAAGCAACAGTTGCGTACTTCGAATATCATAGTGCCGGACCTGGGGCCGGAAGTGTGATGGGGAGAGTTCCATGGGCGAAAATACTCAGTGATCAGGAAGCGGCCGAATATACTGTTCCTGTTATTTTATCTGGTAATGATGGGTGGCAACCTTTCGAAGGTATGTTGTCATTTGAACTATCCTCCTCGAAGTTATAACAAACTTAGGAATACATCCGTTAATTTATAAAATGAAAATAAAAAAAAGGCTGTCTATCAAATCTCTTAATGACCTGATAGACGGCCTTTTTGCGCGGTATATTACATTTTTCGCCCCCCATAGAAATAATTTATCCCTTATCTCAATTGCATTTTACTGATTAAATACAGGGTGAGGATCTGTAAATTCCCTGTAAATTTGGATGATGTCTGCAAAAAAAGAAAACGAGAGGGAAGGTCCATTTTGAAAAAGAAAGGGAGTGAAACGATACTCATCGTCAGACGGCTTTATAAGCTCTAAGATTGCGGATCACATGTAAGTGCACCAGTGAAGCTTTGTTTGCAAGGTGAAAATAATCTGAATACAGGAGGGATTTTGCTTGAATCAAGCTGTTCGATTCCGCCCGGTCATTACATTCGCTTTGGCATTTCTTCTGATTATTACGTGGTTTGCACCAAGAGCAGACGCCGCTGCCCAGTGGCAGGCAGGCACCGCATACAAACAAGGAGATCTAGTAACCTATTTAAATAAAGATTATGAATGTATTCAGCCCCATACGGCTTTGACCGGATGGGAGCCCTCAAATGTTCCTGCATTGTGGAAATACGTGGGGGAAGGTACGGGAGGAGGAACTCCAACTCCAGATACGACACCACCTTCCGTTCCTGCAGGTTTAACCTCATCCTTCGTCACGGAGACATCGGTCAATCTTACCTGGAACGCATCCACGGACAATGTAGGTGTAACCGGATATGAAGTGTACCGGAACGGTACTCTCGCGGCGAACACTTCAACGACTACGGCTGTAGTAACAGGACTGACAGCCGGCACCACATATGTTTTTACAGTCAAAGCAAAAGATGCGGCAGGCAATCTGTCCGCAGCAAGCACCTCTCTCAGCGTTACCACTTCCACCGGATCTTCGAATCCTGGGCCTAGCGGCAGCAAATGGCTGATCGGCTACTGGCACAACTTCGATAATGGTTCTACCAACATTAAACTGCGCAACGTGTCAACAGCCTATGACGTTATTAATGTCTCCTTTGCCGAGCCGATTTCACCCGGCAGCGGAACACTCGCTTTTACTCCGTATAACGCTACGGTAGAAGAGTTCAAGTCGGACATTGCGTACCTTCAAAGCCAAGGGAAGAAGGTACTGATATCTATGGGAGGAGCCAATGGTACGATTGAGCTCACAGATGCGACCAAGAGACAACAGTTCGAGGATTCCCTAAAATCCATTATTTCGACTTACGGATTCAATGGTCTCGACATCGATCTTGAAGGAAGCTCCCTGTCTTTAAATGCGGGCGATACCGACTTTCGCAGTCCAACGACTCCGAAGATCGTTAACCTGATTAACGGCGTGAAAGCGCTTAAATCACACTTTGGTGCCAATTTTGTCCTGACCGCTGCACCGGAAACGGCCTACGTACAGGGCGGATATCTGAACTATGGTGGTCCTTGGGGGGCGTATCTTCCAGTGATTCATGCCTTACGCAATGACCTGACCCTGCTTCATGTGCAGCACTATAACACTGGTTCGATGGTGGGGCTGGATGGACGCTCTTACGCTCAAGGGACAGCCGATTTCCATGTCGCCATGGCCGAAATGCTGCTTCAAGGGTTTAACGTAGGTGGAAGCTCGGGTCCATTCTTTAGCCCTCTGCGTCCGGACCAGATTGCGATTGGCGTACCAGCTTCCCAGCAGGCGGCTGGAGGCGGCTATACGGCGCCAGCTGAGCTGCAAAAGGCATTGAATTATTTGATCAAAGGAGTATCATACGGCGGTTCCTATACCTTGCGCCAGCCTGCGGGCTATGCCGGTCTCAAGGGCATCATGACCTGGTCAATCAACTGGGACGCATATACGAATAACCAGTTCTCGAACGCACATCGTCCGTTCCTGAATGGGTTTAGCACGCAAAAGACAGAGGAGGTTGTGTATTAAATGATAAATTCAAATAAACACACTGCTTTTAAGAAGACTGCAAAGTTTTTCCTTGGTCTGTCCCTGCTCTTATCCGTCATCGTACCTTCCTTTACGCTCCAACCTGCTACGGCCGAAGCAGCAGATTCTTATAAAATTGTTGGTTACTATCCGTCCTGGGCTGCGTACGGGAGAAACTATAATGTAGCTGACATCGATCCGACCAAAGTGACACATATCAACTATGCATTTGCTGATATTTGCTGGAACGGCATTCATGGAAATCCGGACCCTTCGGGACCCAATCCTGTAACCTGGACCTGTCAGAATGAAAAAAGCCAAACGATCAATGTACCGAACGGAACAATCGTGCTCGGCGATCCATGGATCGATACGGGCAAGACATTTGCAGGGGATACGTGGGATCAGCCTATTGCGGGTAATATCAATCAGCTTAACAAGTTGAAACAAACCAATCCTAATCTGAAGACTATTATCTCCGTTGGAGGATGGACATGGTCCAACCGTTTCTCTGATGTAGCCGCGACTGCTGCAACCCGAGAGGTCTTTGCTAACTCTGCCGTAGACTTCCTACGGAAGTACAATTTTGATGGGGTAGATCTGGACTGGGAGTACCCGGTATCAGGCGGACTCGATGGTAACAGCAAACGTCCTGAAGATAAGCAAAACTACACATTGCTCTTGAGCAAAATCCGTGAAAAGCTGGATGCGGCGGGAACTGTGGACGGCAAGAAGTATCTGCTTACGATTGCAAGCGGTGCGTCTGCAACCTATGCTGCCAATACGGAGCTTGCAAAAATTGCTGCCATCGTCGACTGGATTAACATTATGACATACGATTTTAACGGCGCTTGGCAAAAAATCAGCGCACATAATGCGCCATTGAATTATGATCCTGCGGCTTCAGTTGCTGGCGTGCCAGATGCCAATGCATTTAATGTGGCAGCCGGAGCACAAGGGCATCTGGATGCAGGCGTACCGGCCGCTAAACTCGTGCTTGGTGTTCCATTCTACGGTCGTGGCTGGGATGGATGCGCACAAGCAGGCAACGGCCAGTATCAGACGTGTACGGGTGGTTCTTCCGTTGGAACATGGGAAGCAGGCTCCTTTGACTTCTATGATCTGGAAGCCAATTACATCAACAAAAACGGATATACACGTTACTGGAATGACACCGCCAAAGTGCCGTATCTCTATAATGCGTCCAACAAGCGCTTTATCAGTTATGACGATGCGGAGTCCATTGGATATAAAACGGCTTATATCAAGAGCAAAGGACTCGGCGGAGCGATGTTCTGGGAGCTCAGCGGTGACCGTAACAAAACACTTCAAAACAAACTGAAAGCCGATCTGCCTACCGGAGGCACAGTGCCTCCAGTAGATACGACAGCACCAAGCGTACCCGGGAATGCCCGTTCGACAGGCGTGACAGCAAACTCGGTGACGCTGGCCTGGAATGCTTCAACGGATAATGTAGGCGTTACCGGTTATAACGTCTATAATGGCGCTAATCTTGCGACATCCGTCACCGGAACGACAGCAACAATTAGTGGACTTACAGCGGGTACCTCATATACCTTCACGGTAAAAGCAAAAGATGCGGCAGGTAATCTGTCTGCAGCCAGTAATGCTGTAACCGTAAGCACAACGGCTCAGCCGGGAGGCGATACGCAAGCACCAACTGCACCAACGAACCTTGTGTCCACCGCGCAAACGACATCCAGCATAACGCTGAGCTGGTCGGCATCCACTGACAATGTGGGTGTAACGGGTTATGACGTGTACAACGGAACGACACTGGCAACAACGGTAACCGGTACGACCGCAACGATTAGCGGGCTTGTGGCGGATACCTCGTATACATTTACAGTAAAAGCAAAGGATGCGGCAGGCAACGTATCTGCAGCGAGCAACGCGGTAAGTGTGAAGACAGCCGCCGAAACGACGAATCCTGGTGTATCCGCATGGCAGGTCAACACAGCTTATACTGCGGGACAATTGGTCACATATAACGGCAAGACGTATAAATGTTTGCAGCCCCACACCTCCTTGGCGGGGTGGGAACCATCCAACGTTCCTGCCTTGTGGCAGCTTCAATAGTTAAAAATTGAAATACAACATTTTTAATTGAAGCGTGCAGTGTTGGCGAGCTTAGTTAATGGAAAGAGAATATGACACATGGATTTTTTCTCGGCGCTAAACAGAAATTGATAAGAAAAGGGAAGATCAAAAACCACCGGATCTTGATCCGGTGGTTTTTGGCTATGGTATGTCAAAGCAGGCTCCAACATGGATTTGCCCTACTTATTTTATCTGGAATTTTATACTGACATAATTAGAATCTTCAATTAGAAATCAAAGTTGTCCGGGTCAGGTCCAACGCGAACATCTTCGTTCAGAGCGCTAATACGCTCCATCTCATCATTGGACAATTCAAAGTCGAAGATGGAAGAGTTCTCAACGATACGTTTTTCCTTGGTAGACTTCGGAATAGTAATAACACCGTTCTGCAAGTCCCAGCGCAGGATGACTTGTGCTACCGATTTACCTTTCGCAGTGGCAATTTCGGTCAGAACCGGATTGTCCAGAAGTTGACCCTGCATCAGCGGGGACCAAGCTTCCAATTGAATTCCGTTTTTCTCACAGAACGCTTTTAGCGGAGCTTGAGTCAGACGAGGGTGGTACTCCACCTGATTAATGGCTGGCTTCACTTCAGCATCCTGCAACAGATCTTCAAGGTGATGAATCTGGAAGTTACTGACACCAATGGCTTTAATGCGGCCTGCTTTGTACAGCTGCTCCATCGCTTTCCATGCGCCTTTATATTTGCCTTCTTTTGGCCAGTGAATCAGATACAGGTCCAGATATTCCAGTCCCAGTTTGTTCAGCGTGACATCAAAAGCAGCAAGAGTTTCCTCGTATCCGAGGTCTGCATTCCACACTTTGGAAGTAATGAACAGTTCTTCACGTTTCAGATTATTCTCTTTCAATGCCTCTGCAATGGCTTGTCCTACACCGGATTCATTGCCATAGATAGCGGCTGTATCGATGCTGCGGTAGCCGTGAGCAATCGCTTGTTTAACTGCCTCGATTAATTCAGATCCTTCTTCTACCTGAAATACACCAAGTCCGAACCAAGGCATATGAACGCCGTTATTTAAAGTTACTGTAGATTGCAAATGTTGTGCTGTCATGTGAAGGTCCTCCTCATATTATGAATCAAAATGGTAGTAACGATGTAAACGATAAATCCTAGTATCCTTCATTAAGTCATAGTAGATTAAATTCGAATTAACGTATTATACTAGATTAAAATAAAAGGCGAAACCGGTTCCGAGTTGTAGCTTCAACCTAGGAAAGACGCATGTTTAGCCTGATGATCTAACTGACCTGTCTTACGTCTCTGATGTCTCTGATGGGGAATAGGGATCTTTACGATCAAGCGCTCTTGCCCAACCAGTTAGAAGAACAGCAGCCAGAACCATAATTGCACCAACCCATGTGGTATGAATCAGACCGATGGAATCTGTGATTACACCACCCAAATATGCACCAATTGCGATACCTGCGTTAAAGGCTGCGATGTTGAAGGCAGAGGCGACGTCTTTGGCTTGTGGAGCATAACGTTCTGCGAGCGTCACGACGTACATCTGAAGCCCTGGCACATTCATGAAGGCAAGCAGACCCATGCCGAGTATGGTGAGTAACGCTGCCAGCTTAAATGGAACTGTGAAATACAGTATGCCCAAAATGACGGTCTGAATGATAAACATATAGAAGAGTGCTCGGAGTGGATTACGGTTGGCGGCTTTCCCTCCGATAATATTGCCGATAGCAATGGCGATCCCGTACAGCAGCAGAATTCCCGCGACCGTTTTCTCGGAATACCCGCTGATATCATGCAATAGTGGGGACAGGTAAGTGAATACCACAAACGTTCCCCCATATCCCACGGCTGTAATGGCAAAAGCCAGCAGCAACCGTCCGCCAGTCACCAGCTTCAGTTGTTCGCGGAATGCAGTTCGCGTTCCACGTTGCAACGTGGATGGAACGAGAAGCATGTTGCCGATGAAGGCCACAACACCTACGACAACGATAAGAATGAAAGCTGCGCGCCAGCCCCAGTTTTGACCGATGAGTGTACCCAGAGGTACACCAGTTACTGTAGCAATGGTCAAACCAGAGAACATGATGGCAATAGCGCTCGCCCGGCGGTTTGCAGGAACCAGGTCTGCCGCAATGGTGGAACCAATGGACATGAATACTCCGTGTGCCAGAGCGGAGACAATTCGCGCAATGAGCAGCATGGTAATTCCACTCGAGAGCGCCGCCATGGTGTTACCAGCGATAAAAACAACCATAATGGCAAGCAGCAGCGTCTTCCGTGACACCGTTGACGTCAATGAGGTCAGAATCGGTGCCCCGAAGGTTACGCCTAATGCATATAAAGTAACGGTCAGTCCCGCTGTCGTTACGGAAATGCCCAGGTCATCTGCAATAAGGGGCAGCAGACCAACGCTGATAAATTCAGTGGTGCCGATGGCAAACGCACTGATTGCCAGCGCCAGCAGTGCCCAGGTACTGCGTTTTGAATCTTGTAGCATGTTTTGTTCAACTCCCCAGAATGTAGATTTACGTACCGGCAAATGCTATTATGAGTTATTCGACATAAAATGAATAGTACGTACTTTTTAGTACCCTACGTACTTTTTAGTGCCTATATAGCAATTGCTTTATGAATAACAATTCCAGGGAGGACATTCAGCATGATCAGAAAGAAATATAATATCTCAGTTGAAGCAACACTTGAAGTCATCGGTGGCAAATGGAAATGCGTCATCCTCTGCCATCTGACACACGGGAAGAAGCGGACTAGTGATCTCAAGCGTATTATGCCCGCAATTACGCAGAAAATGTTAACGCAGCAGCTAAGGGAGCTTGAAGATGACGGGATAGTGAACCGCATTGTGTATAATCAGGTACCTCCCAAGGTGGAGTATGAACTGAGTGATTATGGGCGAAGTTTGGAACCAATTCTGAATGCCCTATGTAACTGGGGAGATCAACATATAATTAAGGAATACGGAGACAAATTCTCTGTGTTGGAGGATAATGGGTTAAATGATTTTAACACGGACAACAAGGAGCTGATGAAGCCATGAACTATGAAATTCTATATGATGGTGCATTTGCGATGCTTAAAGTGCAATTGCAACGGGGAGAACGGTTCAAGGCAGAAAGCGGGGCCATGGTATCCATGACACCAACCGTTGAATTGAAGGGATCTGCCGAAGGCGGTATGTTTGCCGGATTTGGACGTATGATCAGCGGCGAGAAATTCTTTTTTCAGGAATTGACGGCTGCAGGTGGATCTGCGGAAATTCTGTTGTCACCCTCCAGTATGGGGGATGTGGAAGCCATTGAACTTGATGGTTCCTATTCGCTCTACGTACAGAAAGATGGATTTCTGGCCGGAACGGAAGGCATCCAGGTGAATACCAAAATGCAAAACTTGAAGAAAGGTCTCTTCTCAGGAGAGGGTTTCTTTATTATAGAGATCAGTGGGCGAGGAACAGTGTTCCTATCATCCTATGGTGCAATCCATGCGATCAATCTGGCTGCGGGTGAAGAAGTGATCGTGGATAATGCCCACTTGGTCGCATGGCCCAATTATATGGATTATCGCATTGAGAAAGCTTCACAAGGCTGGTTATCCAGCGTGACCAGTGGAGAAGGATTAGTATGCCGATTCCGTGGTGAAGGGACAGTCCTGATTCAGAGCCGTAATCCGCATGGATTTGGTCAATGGGTCAAGCAATTTATTCCTTCGCGCTAATGTTATCTGCTGAAAATGTACAATGTTGAAACGCATACGTTCCGACAAGCGTTATAAGAAATGATGAAGCTCAAGGTGTAATGATGGAGGTATATTGAGATGGAAAGCTCACGGTATAAAAATGCTCAGGAAAGTCCAGGATACTTGCTATGGCAGGTTACTACGATGTGGCAAAAGGAAATACGCAGGGTGCTCGAGCCTCTGGAATTAACACAACCCCAATTTGTATTATTGCATGCCTGTGTGTGGCTCAATGAACGCGACACAGAGGGTAAGGGCGTAACTCAGGTACAGCTTGCGCAATTTGCCAATGTGGATGTTAACGTTACTTCTCAAGTTCTCCGTGCTCTTGAAAAGAGAGAGTTGATAACTCGAAAGCGTCATCTTACCGATACCCGTGCGAATATTATTACAACAACGCCGGAAGGAACACGCTTGGCGCTTGAAGGTATTCATCTTGTTGAAGCCGCCGACAAGGTTTTCTTTGATAATATAAGTGATCGTAAGGACGAATACATGGAAATTATGCAGGAATTTATTCGATATAAAACAGATGTTTAAACCATAGAAAGATTTTTTTCTATGATTTATTAGACTACAATGTGTAGTGAAGTTGTACCTCCCGGGCTTTTTAGCCGGGAGGTTTTTTCTGTTGGTTCAATCCAACCGATAAGTCGCGAATGGCTTACCGTGACGGAAAGAGTCGCTGAGTTGATCGAGCTCGGAGATCATATCATCGGTCAGTTTCATGTTCAGGCTAGCCAGATTATGCTCCAGCTGTTCGGTACTCGTTGCCCCAACGATAACCGTTGAAACAGCAGGGCGGGCCAGTAGCCATGCAAGCGACAGGACACTTGGGGAGCAGCCATACGCCGATGCCTTTTCACTGACCTGCTCACCTAATTTAATATTGTGTTCCAACAAGAAACGATTGAAGGCTGGATCAGTATCCGCTCTGGAACCGGAAGGCACGCCAGCTTCACCATTGTATTTGCCTGTCAGAATGCCACCTGCGAGCGGAAAATACGGGATAATACCGACGCCTTGATCAAGGCACATCGGTACAAGTTCAAGCTCAGGCGTGCGATCAGCCAGAGAGTAGCTGGTTTGGGTCGAGATATAGCGTAAATATCCTTTTAGTTCGCTGGTACCAAGAGCTTTCATCAGTTCCCAGGCTGCATAGTTGGAAGCTCCGATATAGCGGACTTTGCCGGAAGTGACCATATCGTCCAATGTGCGCAGCGTCTCATCCAGTGGTGTATGCGGATCAAAGGTATGGATCTGATAGAGATCCACATAGTCCGTTTGCAGACGCCGCAGGCTATGTTCAAGCTCTTGCTGCAAATGATAGCGGGATGAACCGCGTCCATTGGGACCTTCATGCCGGGGAAGTCCGGCTTTGGTAGCAAGCACAGCGTTTTCACGTCTGCCCATCAGGGCTTGTCCAATAATCCGCTCCGATTCCGTTCCGGCGTAGATGTTGGCGGTATCGATAAAATTGATTCCCTGATCCAGTGCCGCATGAATAATGCGGATAGAAGTGGGGTCATCCGCCCGTTTACCAAAGGCATTGGTACCGAGTCCAAGTGCGGAAACGCGCAGACCACTATTCCTTAAACGTCGATATTCCATCGTTCATCGCTCCTTCTGTGTCATTTCTTGTATAGCAGATTATAACGTAATCTATTGAAAACGTGTTATTAATATAGTTAAATGATTCTAAGACCGTTATTAAAGGAGATATGATGGAGAACAGTGCCGCACATTTAACCAGACGGAAGCCGAAGAAACCAAAGAAGAGATGGAAGAAACCTTTGATTATCATCCTGAGTACTTTGATTGTGCTGGGGGGACTCGGATTTATCTATCAAAAGCAACTCGTTGTGTTTGCGTTTAACCTGTTTGCTTCGGAAACCGTAAAGGAAACGCTCGATGAATCCTTCAAGCCTGTTGGCGATAAGGATGCACCCGTTGTAGAACATACCGATCCATTCTCGCTGTTGTTGTTAGGAATTGATCAACGAGATAACGAACCAAGCCGTTCGGATACCATGATCTATTCTGTTGTGCGTCCGGAAGAAAATAAAGTGTTGCTGCTGTCGATTCCACGTGACTCCTACACCGATATTATCGGCCGGGATGTGAAGTCGAAGATTAATTCAGCCTATGCACATGGTGAAGCCAAGATGGCGATGGATACCGTGGAGCATTTGTTGGAAAACAAAGTCGATTTCTATGCCGCGATTAATTTTAACGGACTCAAGGATATTGTTGATGCGGTTGGCGGTGTTGAATTGCCGATTAAGAAAAATATTGAGAACAAATTGAAAACGCATGAGAAGCTGTTTGTTGAAGCGAACAAACCGATCTACAGCGGCGAAGAAGCGCTGGGCTATGTCCGTTACCGGGAAGATTCCGATTTCAATCGGACGATGCGGCACCGTCTTTTTCTAAGTGCCTTCATGAATCGTGCGCTTGAGGTCAAAAACCTGACCAAGATTCCGGACGTTATCCAAATCGCTGGATCGAATTTTACAACCAACATGAACTCGGATTTCATCGTGAAATTTGCCGAGTCTCTATATATGAAAGACAGCACGCCAACAATCAGCAATTACATGCTGAAGGGTGAAGGCGCAACGCGCAGCGGCACATGGTACTATGATTTGTCAGAGAGTGATCTGCAATATGTGCGAACCCTGCTCGCGAACTGGCTAGACCCGGATACTACTGAAATTATGGAGCCGGAGACGGCGGATACGAAAGATCCGGCGTAAGTAAGTATCCAAGGCTCAGTAAGATGACCAGAAGTTGTATACATGTACAGAATGACTATATCAATGAATGAGAGTCCAGGAAGCTGATGCTTCCCGGGCTTTTTGTAATGTAAGCATTTTGCAAAAATCCCGTAACGACTTCCAATCCGCAGAGAACGGTTGAATGATTCTATTCCTTAAACCCCATTTTATGGAATACATATAGTAAAATATAGGGAACGACATCAACATCACCCAACGGAGGAAGCTCATGAAAGAGTTCAAGGATCGGCTTCACCAGGTTCAGGAGCAGCAGAAGCAGCTGGTAAAGGAATATAATGCACTGCTTCAGGAGTATCAATCGGATGATCTGATCGTGCAGAACGAACAACTGCGAACGCAATATGAAGCGCACCAACTCAAGCTGCAACATCTTGAAGTACGCACACGGAAAATGGAAGAGGAGAATGCCCGTCTTCGCATGGCTCTATCCGAACAGATGCTGGATGAGAAATTGAATCTCATTCGTGTATCCCAGGAGAAGATGGAGACCTACTTTCGGGGAAAGACGAGTGTACATAATGATCGGCTCGTGGCGCATGAGCACCGCGCCAAAGTGAATTTGAATGCCATATTCAACCGAGCTTCAGAGGAACTTCAGGGTGACGCCAATGAGATGAAGGAAAGAATTGCTCATCTGGCTGCTGAGGTGCAGGAACGTATTGCATTGCATAGGCAGACCCTGTGGGAGAGGGAAGAGGCGCTGCGCGGACAGATGCAACAAGGATATGAGCATATGGCAGAAGAAGGCTTAAGCGAAGAGACCATTCAGCGGCGCATTCGCCAGAATCGGATGGAGATGAAGATTGGCCTGAGCTGGATCAACAAGGTCGCCATCCTGCTGATCATTCTTGGCGTTGGTGCAGCCTTTCAGTACTCCTACAAGACCTGGTTCAGCGATGAGGTGAAAGGCGTAGCGTTCTTCCTGCTTGGTGCGCTTATGCTTGCCGGGGGAGAATGGCTGTTCCGGCGTAAAAGACAGACGTTCGCGATGGGGCTGCTGGGAGGCGGGATATCGGTTCTGTTTGGCTCGATCTTCTACAGTTACTTTTTACTGCATATGATCGGGTTATATACGGGACTTGCCTTGTCGGTGTTAGTTTCGGCCATATCCGTGCTGCTATCGTTGAGGTATCAGTCCAGGACCATCTGCTCACTTGGTTTGGTTGGAGGGTATTTACCATTAATCTCCTACATGGCCTATTTCGGCCTTCAAGATTCGGCTGTGTATGTTGCCATGATCTATCTTTTGCTCTTAAACGGAATTATTGTTTTGATTTCATTTGGTAAACGGTGGCCGATTGTGCATTATATCAGTTTTCTGTTCAACACACCGTCCATGCTCATCCTGTTATGGCTCTCACCAAGTGAGAAGATCGGCATGGTGTATTCCATTGTGACATTTGCATTATATCTTGGCATTACACTGGCGTATCCCTTCAAACATCGCGTGAAGTTAACCTGGTGGGACTTCGCACTGCTGGCCATGAATACGAGCAACAGCTGCCTGATGTTGTATATATTGTTCGATGCCGCAGGGTGGAATGACGCACAAGGCTTGCTTGCTCTGATTTTCGCTCTGGTCTATTTCGGGCTCGCCCGTTTTATCCAGCAGAGGATGCCTCAGGAAAAGCAGACCCTTCTATTGTTCTACGTGACTTCCCTGACCTTTGCCATTCTGATTATACCGTTCCAGTTTGGTGCAAAGTGGCTGTCTATGGGCTGGCTAATCGAAGGGGTTCTACTTGTTACGTTCGGACATCTGAAGCGATTCAAATTGGTGGAGCGCGCCGGATGGGGAATCGTGCTTCTGTGCATGTTCACCTTTGTGTACTATGACGTGCTGGTGCTGTTCATCATGGGGGAGCAATCCTATTTCATGCTAAAATACTCCTGCATTACGCTGGGTGCGCTGCTTATTACGCTCTATTACGCCTTAGATCGCAACGGCTCCCTATCCGGGGAGAAGTATCAATATAGCCAGACAGAGCTTGGCTTTTTGAATGCATTCAAGTACGTCACACTCGCCAATCTGTGGTTATATGTGCTGTATGAATCGAATGAATTGTATATGAAAGCAGTCGATGACTCATTCCTGTTATACCTGTTCTACAAATGGCTGTTGTTCGCTGCGCTGACCATTGCCATGGCCTATGGATTGGGTAAAGTGAGGCTTTTGCGTGATCGGATCGTGCAGGGTTATATCGTCTTCCTGCATGCGGTGGGCTGTTGTATTGCACTGGCAGTAACGTTATCCATGCCGGCACTTCAGCCGGATGTTCAGCAGCACACAGCGGCTGAAGTCGTAGGTTTACTCGTATTAATCATCTTTAATGTGGGCGTGTTCTTTGCAGGAAGGGATCTGCTGATCACGGCAATCCGTGGGCAGTTCAAAAGCATTGAATGGTATCCGGTTATCGCAGGGGTCTATCTGCTGGGTGTCATCACCGTGTTCCTGACGATCCAATTCCAGTGGGGAGATGTAGGGCTGTTATTCAGCCTAATCTATCTACTGCTTGCGATCCTGTACATTGCCTATGGGTTCCGCAGAAAATATGTAATGATTCGGCGCCTCGGTCTGGGTCTGACGTTGTTTTCCACCGGGAAAATGGTGTTCTATGATGTGGGATTGCTTACATCGGGCAGCAAGATTATTGCCTATTTCAGCTTTGGCGTACTGCTGCTTGGCATTTCTTATCTGTATCAGAAGGTGTCGAGCCGGATGGAGGAAATTCAGGTTAGAGAGACCAAACAGTCTGATGAATCCGATCTACCGGGGGATGAAAAAAACCAATTTTAGGATCGTTGATGCAGCATTCACAATCTTTGGGGGAGGGATGCAACATGGGATTTGACCTGAGTATCATGTTATGGCAACTGTTATGGATTGCTGGCCCTGTAGCACTCATAGTGTATGGGTGGAGGAAAATTGGTATCAGGAAAAAGCGGCGTTAAGTGCAGGGAATGCCGTTGCAACATCGCTTTTGACATAATTTCATTATCGGATGCACTGATCGGTATCCATATCATAAAATTATATTAAAATGAGGCTCTTGAGCGCTGGTTGGTAGCGTCCAGGGGCCTTATTCTGATGAATGGATTAAGATATGATCCTCATTCAGGATGGTATGACCCAGCATAAGATGACATTCGTGAAACGTTTTTTCTGTTGATCACGTTATAATAGAGTATACTTACCGCTGGGTATTCAGTTGCAACCATGATGTTTCGGTTGTGGTTATGCCTTTCAATGATTCTCCGCGATCATCGTTGATGCGAGAGAGCACTGTTAATGTAATAGACAGGGTGAAGGCGAGCAGCACATATATGAAAATGTTTTTTTTGTTCATGATGAGGGACCTCTCTTGTTGGTTGGGCTAAGGCATGCATACGACGGTTATGAGAAAAAAGGCACAACGTCTGATATAGTAGAGAAAAGCATATAACGATGCCTGTATACACTATATAAATTATGATGGATGCAAACAATGGAACAAATCTGATAAATTTATCATTATTTATGAACGAAAGCGCTCATAGAGATAGAGTGATATTTGAAGGTGGGAGAATAACATGCGGGAGACGGCAAAAATCGTCATTCGTACGCCAGGGCAGGAAAGTGATGGTTCATTCGCTTATGTCAGCCAGGGGCGTTCCATTACAGTGGGGCGTTATACGGGTGGAGATGAATTGGACCTGTCTGTCTACAATCAGTTGATATCGAAGCGGCATTGCCGTATTCATTATGATGCGCAGCAGCAACTGTGGATTGAGGATCTGGATAGCAAAAATGGAACGGAATTGAACGGGCAACGCCTCGTTCCTTATGAGAAATATCCGTTTGCCGAAGGAGACAGCCTGACGCTGGTCAACGGCTTGATTCAGCTTCGTGTAGAAGGGGATCTCGAAGAAACGAGAGAATATCGGCTATCTGACCTGCTGGGCGAAGGCGTGCGGTTACAGGATCACCTGCAAACCGTGCAGATTGGAGAAGTGGAGATTCCACTGTCCAAGAAGGAGTACCAACTGTTCAAGCTATTGTACAGCCAGTTGGATCACTTTGTGACACGGGAGCAGATTGTCGGCCAAGTGTGGCCGGAGCGAAGCATGCTGGAGAGTGAGCCGGTGGGCATTGACGAGATTAACTCGCTCATCTACCGGACGAATCGCAAGCTGGGCGTACATTTTACAATCAAGTCGGTGTACAAAAAGGGTGTATACATGAAGTCCCATGTGCCGGACTGAATGCGTGAAATGAGCAGCGGGATGGAATGAGATTAACCCAAAATAGAATAACAAGCAGGAAGCTTCTGTCAGGTTTTTTTAGACCTGGGGAAGCTTCTTTTGTTATGATGAAGGTGCAAATGCCGCCTCTTAATTAAAATCCAAAGGGTTGAGGTTATGTTCATATTTCAATTTATACCATGGCTCATTGCTGTGGTGACACTTATATCGGTAGTATCCATCGTGCTGGTCAGTTGGAAAAATGGAATCTCACCGATGCCTACATCCAGCATCGTCAGGCAGACAGTCATTCAGGAGGTCAACCGCATTCCCGGTTACGGCGATGTTATTGAAGCAGGCTCCGGGTGGGGAACGCTCGGACTGGATGTGGTGAGGCATTGCCCAGGCAAACGGCTTACGGGGATCGAAAATTCAATCATTCCCTTATGGGCCTCCAAATTCATTGCTTTTCTAAGTGTCCGCTTACGGCGAGCGAAAGGAAAGCGTCATTCTCTGGAGGGGCGGCTGCGATTCATCCGTGGCAACATCTATACCAGTTCATATGAACACGCAGATTGCGTCATCTGTTATTTGTTCCCTGGAGCAATGAAACGTCTCGTCGACAAATTCAATCGGGAGCTTCCGCCGGGAGCAAAGGTGATTAGTGTTTGTTTTGCACTGCCAGGTAAGGTACCGCTACGGACGATTACATGCCGGGATACGCTGCGTACCAAGGTGTATGTATATACGTTTTGAGCGCTAACGAATGTACAGCATCTTTAAAAGATGGATATCAAGGGTTGCAGCATTTAATGAACATCAGCAACGTTATTCCTTCACAGACCTGGGCAATTGAGAGCGAATAGGGTGTACCAGCTTCTATAGAAAAAAATAGCAAAAATAAGGGATGTCCCTCGTCATATTCATGACGTATGGGACATCCCTTATTTTTAATTGTTTAATCGTTAGCTTTTTATAGCCTGAATCTTAGCTTACTTGGCGGTATCTGTAGTGCCCGTTGTACCTGTAGTGTCTGTTGTTGTGCCCGATGTACCGGATTGCGTTCTGTTTCTACCTCCTCCGAATCCACCTTGGCCACGGCCTCCGCCTGGACCACCCATACCTGAATTGGCAGTTGTAACACCAGATTCATTCACCCAAGTTACATTGCTTGTGGATTGGAAGGCAACCACTTTGGTTCCGCCACTATACGTTCCGTCTGTATAGAGCCCATCCACAGCTTTACCAGTCGATGATCCGCCGGAATAAATCACGTAAGAGCCATCTTTTTTCAGGTCCGGGGAGCTGACTACCACCGTTTGATAATCTTTCGCTGGAGCAAAGGTCAGGATATTATTGCCTTCGCTGTCTTCCACGTGTACCAGTGTTCCTGCTTTTTGCGTTTCAGGGAACGTCATGGCAATGGTATTTTGAGTCGATGCTTCAGATGTTGCCTGAGCCATACCAGAGCTGCCAGCTGAGACCAGATATCCACCGCTAATCTCGAAGTTACCGTCATAATCCAGTGCTCCGTTGCCGCTGTCTGTAGGACCGTTCACAATGACCGTACCGTCTGTCATATAGATGGAGCCATTCGAATCCAGTCCGTCGCCGCCTGCATTGACAGTGAGGGAACCGCCGTTGATATGAAGCTCACTGTTGCTGGCGGATTCACCCGGCATACCACCTGGAGCACCGCCTTGTGGGCGAGTATTGCTATTCGCGTCTGTACTTTGATTGGCCTGATCCGTAGTTGATATTGTGCCAGTCGTCTCTGTAACAGAAGTGTTGGAGACTGCAGTTGTATCGGTATCGGCTGTTTGAGTGCTGCCATCTGCAGTGGTGGTTGCATCCGCATCAGTTGCAGTTATTTCACCGGAAGCATTCACGCCATCATCTGATGCAGTCACATCTACATTCCCATCGTTCATAGTGATAATTGCACCTTCAAGTCCTTCATAGCTCTTGGCAATAGTGATCGTTCCGCCGTTAATGGTAAGCGCCTGATCTGCATGAATACCGTCATCACCGGATTCAATGCTGAACTTGCCGTCATTGACGGTCACATTGTTGTTGCTGTGCAGGGAATCATCCATGGAATCGATCGTATACGTACCGCCATTGACGGTAAGATCTGCTCCTGCTTTAAGTGCTTTGGCACTCGTTGTTTCTTCTTCTGCAGCTGTTGTGCTTGTGTCTGCATCTGCATTGGAATCAGCAGGTGCTGTTGCATTTGTAGAGCTGGATGGTGCTGCGCCTGCTGCGTTCGTTCCATTATTGTTCGGCATATCAGCAGGTGGTTCCCCATCCGGTGGTGTGCCCATATCGGTTGGAGGTGTACCGCCACCCCATCCGCCGCCACCGCCGCCAAATGGTCCTTCTTCTACTTTTTCTGGTGCATTGGCACTGCCGCCTCCGGTTACGATGTCAAATGTGCCGCCATCCGTAACCAATGCGGTTTCCGCTTGAATGCCGTCGCTGCCGCTCTGGATGTTGAATGTGCCTCCAGCAATGGCAACGAAGCCTTTGGTCGTATCCGTATCGTTTGTGGATTTGATGCCGTCACCTTCTGAATTAATGGTAATGGTACCGGCTTGAATCGCCACCATATCTTTACCTTTGATGCCGTCATCGGCGGATTTGACGTTAATTGTGCCACTGACGATTTTCAGGTCATCCTTGCTCGTAATACCTTCATTATAGTTACCCGTAACTGTCAGCTTGCCTGTACCATTGAACGTCAGGTCTGCCTTGCTGAAGATGGCTGCATCCGGCTCATCCGTTGTAGCGTCTGCGTATACGTAAGTCTTGCCATCCGAGACAGCATTCTCGGTTCCTTCCTCCAACGTAATAATGGCTTTGCCCGCTTTCTGGATATAGATAGCTGCACTGTCGTTATCATTGATGGTTGCCCCGTTTAATACGAGATGTACGGTGCCCTTATCAGCAACATTGACCACAATCTGTCCATCGGTAAGCTTGCCACTAAGTACATAGGTACCTGCTGCGGAGATGGTTACCGATCCGTTTGCTGCTTTTACACCCGATCCTGTGATGGAAGCGGTCGTACCGTTCAGCTTAATCGTTGTGGAATCTGTTGCACTCCAGCTAACGTTGGTATCGTCTGCATCCATCGTGACCAGATCGGCATATTTCACTGAGGTTTGTTCACTGACGGATACTGTTTTGGTTGTCCCTGTCGTTGACACTGCGGCGTTTGCAGTGCTGCTGGTTGCTGCCGGGGCGCTGCAAGCCGTAACCATTGCAGTAATCATCGCGACGGACCACAGTTTGCTGCCAGTTATGATTTTCTTTTTCATAGTATATCGTTCCCTTCGGATTCAATTTAGTATTCTGGTGTTGGACTCATCGTTAACGAGATATCCAGATTTCCGTTTCGTGTACGAATCGCGTCCAAGAATTCCTTTTGGCTTACACTTTCGTGAATGGTAACACTGTAGACAAGCTCGTACAGACTGCCGAGTTCGGTCGTTCTGATTTTTTTGAGATCAAAAGGTACGTTAAATTTATGGAACACTTCGTTCAGTGCTTCTTCGTAGCTCAAGTTTTCCGGAATGGTTACTTTCAGCGTTTTTTGCTGGGCTTTCTTCCCTCCGAAGTTGAAGCGACTCAGGACAAACATCAGTACACACAGGATAATGGTGAACATTACAGCATAACCGAATGCGCCTACACCGCAGGCGAGACCGGAAGCCATGGTGAACAGAACATAAGCAATGTCTTTCGGGTCACCAGGCGCACTTCTGAATCGGATGATGGAGAAGGCACCCGCGAGGCTGAATGCACGGGCAATGTTGCTGCCGATCAGAAGAATGATGATGGCTACGATGACTGGCAAGACGACCATAGTTAGTGTAAAGCTTTGGGAATAAGTGCTTTGATTTGTCTTCATGTACGTCAGGCTGATGATGACCCCCATGATGATGGCAAGTCCGATCGTTAGAATCGCATTACTAAAAGTTAGGGTGGTGTCTGTTAAAGCTGAGCTGAAAATGGAATCAAGCATATACTACACGCTCTCTTTCTGTGATTGTTTTTTCTTGTTCTATGGATGGGTTGAAATCGGTACCCGGCAGCAATTCTCGTTCCGTCTGGTAGTTCAGGTTGGTTGTTCTGGCCAGATGTCTGTACTCATTGCCGTATTTCGAGAATCCGGTGCGATATAGGCCGTGTTCGGATAACAGTTGAGAGAGCCACATCGGAACGGTTTTCTCGGCTTTGACTTCCATCAGCCAGCGTCCATCTTTCACCAGTGGTTCACCGTAATCCCCTTGCTCCAGCTTCAGATCGTATCTGCGACTGCGGATGTTGGTATCAAAGGTGATGCGGAGATCGCGGCTGTTCTTGTCGAACAACGCTTTGCGTTCATACGCCAGATATACTTTTGGTTCCAGATCGTACAGCCGGAGGAAATACTTGATCTCTTCGACAACCTGTTTGTTCATATAATCGGCGAGATCAGGCGCTTTGCCTGTCCGTACGAATTCGTAGGCTTCATCCAGCTTCAGGGCAGTTCGGCGTTTGTTCACCAGGCCAAATACTTTCTTTTTGATCTCCAGATATACCTTCGCATTCTCTTCAGGAATTCCGTATGCCCGCAGTCTCAGCTTCTCCTTGTATTTGGGTTTGGAGAGACTGGCGCGGATCAGGGAATCCTGCGGAGTATCAAAGTACAGGTTGCTAATGGAGTAAAACTCGTGTTTTTTGTTATAGGCGTCCAGCTCCATATACTTCAGCAAGTCGGTGTAGAAGTTCTCGTACTGCTCATCGGTGAGGAGATACTTGCTCTCATATCGGTTGAATACTTCAATTGCCATGGGGGTTCAGTCCTTTCATCCATGTTTTGTATGTTTTGTTGCATCGTGTATTGCTTCCATGTCTGTATCTTAGAGCCCCAACCTTGAATGAATCTTAAATGATTTTACATTCCGTTGATCTTTTTTTACCTTCCTTTAATAGTTCGTGAAAAAAGTGGAATTAAGATTGATTCAAGGTTCGGTTGCTACAATCGTTGGTATAATAGATTGACATATATCGAAACCAATTCATGCAGAGGAATGAAGAACCGATGAGAATACTTATTGCGGAAGATGAGGTTCATTTGGCAGAAGCCGTATCGCAAATATTGAAAAAACACAATTACTCTGTAGACATGGTGCATGACGGGAGATCGGGTCTGGATTATGCGCTGAGTGGAATCTATGATCTGTTGCTGCTGGACATCATGATGCCGGAAATGGACGGGATTACCGTGCTGAAGAAACTGCGCAGCGAAGGCAATCATACGCCTGTCATTCTGCTCACAGCCAAAGGAGAAATTTCAGACAAAGTGACCGGGCTGGATTATGGAGCCGATGATTATATAGCAAAGCCCTTTGCCACGGAGGAATTGCTCGCACGGATTCGGGCAGCCCTGAGAAGGAAGGGAGAAGTCGTTCCAGAGGATGGACTGAAGTTCGGTGACGTCGAATTGAACACCACGCAGCTGAAGCTAAGTGTTCAAGGTAAGGAGATCAAGCTGAATCTGAAGGAAAATGAACTGCTGGAACTGTTAATCACTCGCAAACAGGCCATCACTTCCAAAGAGCAGATTATTGAGAAGTTGTGGGGTTTCGATTCGGAAGTGGAGTATAACAATGTGGAGGTGTACATCTCGTTTTTACGCAAAAAATTAACCTTCCTGAACTCCGCGGTCCGCATCAATACGATTCGGGGTGTGGGGTACGTACTTGAGGTGACGTCCTGATGTTCAAGAAACTCAGAAATCGATTTCTGATCGTGAACCTGGTATCCATCTCAATTATGATGCTGGTTGCCTTTGCTACGATCTACATCATTACGTACCAGAATGTACAGAGGGAAACCAACATGGAGCTGTTCAAAGTGTCGGATTTCTATCATGGTCCGTACAACTCCAGCAAGATGCCGCGTGGTGATGACAGGGATTCAGTGACAGGATCACAACCATCGGATTCCATTGCGAATGGAGCACTGGGAAGTGATCCGAACTCACCGCCAGGTCGTTCTGTATCGTTCATGGTCAAGACGGACAGTGAATGGAAAATCACGGATGCACACTCCAGGTTTGATATGGATGACACGTTCTATACTGAAGCTTTGCAAAAGGTGGACAAGGTTAGCGATTTGGATCGGAAAACCGGACAATTTACGCTAAATGGAACCGATTGGGCTTATGTGATCGATCCGAGCAGCACAGGGCACATGATTGTGTTCATCGATGTGACGGCCCAACAGGGCATCCTAACGAATCTGATTTATACTTTTGCCATCGTAGGTCTGATCATGCTGATCGTCATCTTCTTCCTGAGCCGTTATTTCGCCAATCGTTCCATTACCCCGGTCAAGGAAGCCTTTGAGAAGCAAAAGCAATTCATAGCCGATGCTTCACATGAGTTGAAAACGCCGCTGGCGATCATTAATACCAACACGGATGTGCTTCTCGCGAACCGGGAGGACACGATTGAGAATCAGGCCAAGTGGCTGCATTACATCAAGTCGGAGACGGAACGCATGTCGGGACTGACGAATGATCTGTTATATCTGACTCAAATTGACGATTCGCGATCCTCGATGATTCATGCCAAATTCAATATGAGCGATGCGGTGGAGACGATCATTTTGACGATGGAGGCTGTGATTTTCGAGAAAAATATATCCTTGGACTACAGCATTGAACCGCAGCTCATGGTCCATGGCAACAGCGAACAGATTAAGCAAGTCATTCTGATTTTGCTCGATAATGCTGTGAAATACTCCAGAGCCAAGGGCTCGGTCAACGTATCGTTGAAGAAACAAAATAATGATGTTGTGCTGGCCGTTTCCAACACGGGAGAGGGCATTGCGGCTGAACATCTGGACCGGATCTTTGATCGTTTTTATCGCACGGATGCCTCCAGAGCTCGGAAACATGGTGGACATGGATTGGGTCTTGCGATTGCAAGGTCGATCGTGGAGCAGCACAAAGGTGAGATTTACGCCCGCAGTGTGGTAGGGGAAGGTGCAACATTTTACGTTCGTTTATCCTAGGGGTAAGGAATAAGGCATGACTGTTGTGGGTTAACCTATGCTACAATGACAACAGAACGTATGAATCAAGGAGCTGACTTTAACGTGACTGAGGCAAATTCAATTAATGAACAGGAAATGAAGGCATATATTGCAGAGAAGACAAAGGCAAGCGAAGCGAATATCGCTCTTGTCCTGAAGCACGAGCAGGCATACATTAACAAAGCACATGAAAATGCCAAAGGCGACGTGGATATCGACGGTGATGATCTGGCCGACTACATTCTGAGCCGCAAAGATGTGAAGCTGGACGAGCTGACCGTTGAAGGCATTCTGGATGCTGAAATGGACTACTTGATGGAAAAAGGTCTCGCAGGCTACGTGGATTAAATTTAAATCAATCTATTAAGAAAAATGACCTCAGCTTCCACGTTATTGTGGAATTTTGAGGTCATTTTGGATTGTGCTTTGGGAATTACCTTTTAAACAGCCAGCCCGTTGGGCTAGGCCCATTTTCCTTATTGACCCATCATACCGCCATCGACAGTATAGAGGGAAGCGGTGACATACGAAGCTTCTTCGGACAACAGGAAGTTCATGATGGCTGCGACTTCTTCCGGTTCACCATAGCGGCCCATCGGAATTGCGGATACGGTAGCGGATTGATAATCTTCCACATTACCGGAGTTTGCTTCGATTTGACGCATCATACGGGTATTAATGGTGCCTGGCAATACCGCGTTAACCCGAATACCATGAGGCGCGAGTTCATTCGCTGCTGTGCGGGTGAGGCCAATCACGGCATGTTTGGACATAATATATGGAGATACGGCTGGAGCACCCATCAGACCTGCGAGGGAAGAGGTATTCAGAATCGCACCAGATTTTTGTTTTTTCATGACAGGAATGATGTTCTGCAAACCAAGGAATACACCGCGCACATTGACGTTATATACGAGGTCGAGCGCTTCAACGCTCAGATCCTCGATCAGTCCGGTTGGACCTTCAATGCCGGCATTGTTGGCAAAATAATCGATACGACCAAACGTATCAAGTGCTTGCTGCACATAGTTTTTCACGTCGGCTTCTTGAGATACGTTTGCTTTCACTGCAATGGCGTGCTCTTTGTCGAGTTTCAGATCCGCGATGGTTTGCTGGATGGCTTCTTCGTTCAGGTCGACCAGCACCAGATTAATTTTACGTTCAGCAAGGCGGCGTGCCAATTCTTTACCGATGCCTCCGGCTGCTCCTGTAATAACTGCTGTTTGGGTATATGATGTACTCATCATGTATTCGCTCCTTATAAAATGAAATCAGGTGAACTGTGAGTGAACGTTCAACCTGTGGTCTATCGTTCCTATCTCAATGTTAAGATATACATAGAAATGTGACAATCATCATTGACAGCGCATATGTCAGCTATCGGACAGAGATGTAAGCGGTGTTCATTTAGGTTACAATAATGGACAGAGGAGGTGGAAATGTTGATTATCGAACACCCTCAGGATCGGAGAGCACGAAGAACGCAGGATGCCATCATCGCTGCGGCAGTTTCTTTGATATTGGAAAAGGGAGCTGAAGCCGTCACGATTCGTGACATTACGGAGCGGGCGGATTATAACCGGGGAACGTTCTATTTACATTTTCCTGGTAAACCCGAGCTATTGCAATTCATTCTGGATGATTTCATGCAGGGCGTGGGACAAGCTTATGCATCACCTTATGCGGAGTTAAAAGAAGTAGATATGACAGCATTACTGCCATCAACGATGCCTGTATTTGAATATATTGAAGCGCATCAAGACATCTTTCGAGCCTTAATGACGATGCATGGGGATATGGGAACCAGACTTTGCAACATGTTCAGAACATATTTAACCGAAGATTTTGTATTGGTGACCGAAGACAGCGAGTACACCATTAATTACGACATCATGCTAAGTTACCTGGTATCTGCAACCGTTGGTGTGATTATGCATTGGGCGGAGATTGGATTCAAGTATTCTTCCCACTACATGGGAGAACAGCTGACCGCGCTAATTAATATCAAACCGACCCGTCTCCTGATTGAACCAGGGCAGAAGGGTCGGACCATTCATGAACGTATGCTTCAGGACTGAATAGCGCGCGCGGTTCTTTTATTCCCAGGGGTAACTAACGGTGAGGAAGTCGGCGAAGTTCTTGCTTTCTTCTCGCCGTTGTTTCCGCATGGCCGCGCGGGCTGGGGCAGTTTCGTATAATTTCTTCTCTTCCTCCGTCTCCGGAATGATGCGAGGAACAATGAGTTTACGGTTATTTTCATCCAAAGCGACAAAGGTAAGGAATGCGGTCGCCGCAATCTTTTTCTCCCCCGTCTTCAGATCCTCGCGGATCACCTTCACAAAAATCTCCATTGAACTTCGTCCCGTCCACGATGCGAAGGATTCCAACGTCACCGAATCCGTCGGATTAATCGGATACAGGAAATCGACCGAATCGGTCGAAGCCGTGACGGTATTGACCCGGCACAACTTGGATGCGGCGATGGATGCAATGTCATCGATATAGGACATGAGTTTGCCGCCAAACAAGGTATTATGGTTGTTTACATCGGTTGGAAATACTCTTGCCGTCTTGAAACAACGTGTTTCGCGCACATACTTTCTCTCCACTTGATCTAATTCCGTAGGTTTAGGTATCTCTCTCATTCTTTGTAGTCCTCCTGACAGTATGGCTGATGGACGCTGCAAGATATGCCGCGTCCATCCTCTCTATATGTTAGTTCTAGTATAGGTGTCGGTCACTTCTTCCTCGCCATCAGGAACCAGTTCAAAGCGCAAGCCAAGCGCAAAAGCCACCTTCTGGAGCGTATCGAAGCGCGGAATCTGCGCGGAGTTCTCCAGTCGGGCAATAGCCGACTGCTTGAGTCCTGCTCGTTCACCGATATTATCGGAAGCTAGGGCGCTTCTAGCGTCGACGACATGCCGTCTGATGTACCAATATAATAGACTGTCATACACTGTTACATTTCGAATCCTTTTTTGTGAATAATCAGTCGTAACGGATTTTAATGTTTTATGCGTTAGCTTCAGTGACGCTATTGGAAGCGAATGCAGACCACTTTGCATTTACACCACTGGAACAATGGAATGAGATGGTATAATCACCACCGCGCATACCTTGCGGATAATCCGCCGTGCTTCTCCAAGTATATGCTACTCCCGGCTTAACAGTAGCTGCAATATACTCTAATCCTGATGAGTGTGTCATCGTAACAGTTAGATTGCTTGTTCCATTGTTTAGGAAGTAGAATTTACCATGTCCGTAACCAGCTGGAACCGAGAAATAAGCGGGGACGATAGAAGTAGCAGCGCTCATAGTTGTGAGCGGCTGTTGGTTACCAACAGAGAACGGAGTAACAATTGGTGGCGTTGTCTCATCTGCCGGATTTGCTTGGACGCTATCAGCGCTAACTACTGCTGGAATCGCCAAAGTTGCGGCTAGTGCTAAGGATAAAACTGCGGATCTTGCTTTGTTTCTCATTTGTTATAAACTCCCTCACCTGGTAGAATGTTGTATATAGCATGTTAATATTATACTTTTTTTCAGAAAAAGAAATAAAAAAAATGGTAAAAAGTAAAAAAGAAGCTGTATCCCTATTCAAGTGAAGCATGATTCAAAAAAACCGCCAGGCGCGGACCGGCGCGCTGGCGGTTTGATGCTGTATATTAAGCCTTGGGTCTGAAAATGCCAGACGGCTTGCCGATAGGCAAGAACGTATAGCCGAAGTGAGCGTTCAGTACGGAAGCACCTGTGCCGTACAACGACACGATTCCGATTCCCATTTCAGCATAAGCTGCGATGGTATGGAAGATATGAGGAGCTACGCCGAAAGCGTCAAAGGTCAGGCCAAGGAACAGGAAGTCAATGAGAATGAAAATGATGAGCAATACTTTGTTGGCTTCCACGGCACCCAGCGTCATGAACAGGGTGAACACGAGGTATCCGGCAAAAGCAAATCCGAGCTGCTTGCCATCTGCCTGTTCCGCAAGAGTGGAGCCAAACACGCCCATTTTGATCAGCCAGTTGGCACCCATGGCGAACCAGAAGAATGCATATGCGCCGAAGGCAGTTGTGCCAAAGGTGTTGTTACGTTTGGAATCTTGAATACAAGCGAACAACTGGGCAAAAGCACCTAGGAAAATCGCCCAAGGAATGGCGTAGCTAAGGCCGTCTGTAATGCCAAGCTTTTGGGAAGAAGCGACCAGAGTGACGATGGCCAACCCAAATAATCCCATCGCGCTGGGATCGGCGTTTATGATTTTGACTTTAGTCTGTGAATCGGTTTGCATGGTGTTGATGAGCCTCCAAATAATCAAATCAGGATGATCCGCTCGAACTGAATCGTCCTCTATACTTCTTATTTTGTATCCGCCTGGTCCGGACACACACATCGCCCTATTGTACCTGAATGAATTACGTATGAAAAGGGATTTTATTACCTTTTGGAGCAAGGTGGAGAAAAACGGAAAATTACATGTTCATTCTTTAAAGTGAACTGACGAAGAAGCACCTCTTTATCGAATAGGGTTACCCCTTGGGTAAGCCTGTAGATCGCGAGGTGTTTTTTTGGTTTTTTAACATACACAATAATGACACAACTGTTTGAATATGAAGTTAGTGGGGAAAATTTGCTCGTGAAATTGTAAACCAACCTTCAATTAGGCGTTGCAGAGCCATTTTCGGATCGTCTTGTAGAGATGGCTATAGAGACTTTCAAAAATTGGAGAAGGATACAAAACATCCATGCGAACTATGCCATATGTTAATCCAACTATAGATTGACAGGAAAACCTAAAATGTAACACAGAAATAGGGAGGGATTAGACGCGATGGTTATGAGTTTGGAATTGAAAAATCAAATAGAGAAAGCCAGACATAACCTTCATATGTTGGTAGAGCATAACGAGGGTAGATTTGGACATCCCGATGTGCTTCAGCAGTCCATGGTACTGGATGAATTGATCAATGAGTATAATCGAATGCACTTAAGCAAGCCGAGGGCTTGATGGATATAGATGAGCTATTTTTTGCAATCATGCGCACATGATAATAGCTGGAATAGGCAGCAGGAAGAACGAATGCTGTATCAGTTCCAGTTCGATCATGAGCGCATGTTTTTTACTCTTTAATGCAACAGCCGCTTGGCTTCCAGATACAGTACCTGAACGAACTTTTTGGTGTTAATGCGGGTCTGGGACAAGGAGGGCTCCACATTGTTTTGCAGTTCCAGCATTTTCTTGCGAATCTCCGTAAAGTCAAAGAACTTTGACGCGTAATTCTCGAACTTCGGATGTGTGTAATCCGTGAGTCCGAGCGATACGACATGGCTTAATGTTTGGAAAATTGCCCGGCGAACGCGCTGCTCGGATGCCTTGATCTCCTTCGTTATTTCCGCTGATGTGGCATCGGAACCCAGTTTGCGTATGGCTACATTCTGGAAGATATCCTTAAGTGACGGGAACGTGTATGGAGAAAGTTTATGTTCCTCCGTTTCAATCTGCTCCAGGTATTCCAGCATGTCCAGCAGATCTCTACTGCCGGCTTCTCCGATCATGCCCATCTCGGATAACAGGAAATGTCCTGCTGTCGTGATGGTTTTGTCAGGGGCCGGTGTTGAAGCACGTTCAGAAGATTGTAATCTGGACAGTCCTTGCAGCGTACGCTGAATATCTGCGATCGATTGCTGCATACGCAGACGCTCGTCCACCAGTCGCAGAACAGACAGAATCTCCAGTCGATTAATCGGCTTCGTAATATAGTATTCGATGCCAAGCGAATAGGCTTCCCCAATCATATTTTTCGACTCAATCTGGGAGATCATCACGATCTTGCCATCGAACCTTCCTTCAAGCGCACGTATCGTCTGAATCCCGTCTCGCTGCGGCATGAGCAGATCAATCAGGAGTACATCCACCTTATGCAGCTCCAACAGTTCAGCATGAATATGAGCCCCATCTTCGGCTTCTCCCACAATCTCACCGAGCCCCTCATCTTCAATAATATCCATTAGCATGGATCGAACCCCAGGATCATCATCCACAATAAAATAACGCATTTCCGTGGTCCTCCTTTCTGATTAAGTTCACTCCTATATATTTCGTTCTCTGTATCTATAAATGATCTTTCCCTGCTATTAATGTCCCCTATTATCATACTTGGTTGTATATCCCGATGTGAAGACCCGTGTATGCTGACGGATATGTCAGATAAAGTAACAGTGAATGGATAAACGTTGCTTATTTATAAAAAATTTAAATGTTTCCGTGTAGGTATTTGTCGGTTTCCGTAGATGACCCTGTAGTATAGGTAACATCCGAAAATGTGGATTCCGAGATGTGCAGAATGGTGCAAACGATCTCTTAACTATTGTACTGCAGCAGAGATCTGTCCGTCTGGAGCGATAGAACTGTATGCCTTTATGAAGTAGTATGAGAATTTTTCGCTCAGTCATACAGCTGGGGAACGCTTTTTAACGAACCGTCAACGAAAAGGGGCATAGCCAATGGAGCAAACAATACAAGATATTATTGCAGTTTTCAATGATTTTCTGTGGTCCAAGCTGTTAATCATCTTGTTGGTCGTATGTGGTTTGTATTTTACGACCAAGACCCGGTTCATGCAATTCCGCATGATTGGGGATATGGTGAAAGTGCTCAAGGAGCCGAAGAGCAAGGAGCCCGGCAAAATTTCGCCGTTTCAGGCATTCTGTATCAGTATGGCGGCCCGCGTGGGAACCGGGAATATTACCGGTATTGCACTGGCAATCGCACTGGGGGGACCAGGGGCTGTATTCTGGATGTGGGTTATCGCAATTTTTGGTTCAGCTTCGAGTTTTGTGGAGAGTACGCTTGCTCAAATTTATAAAATCAAAGATAAAGGCGGATTCCGCGGAGGGCCGGCTTATTATATGGAGCGTGGCCTCGGGAAACGATGGATGGGGATATTGTTCGCAATTCTCATTACGTTGTCGTTTGGTTTGGTCTTTAATGCTGTGCAGTCCAACACGATTACAGTCGCATTTAAAAATTCTTTCGGCATCGATCGGTTGACTGTAGGCATCATTATGGCCGTTGTGTTCGCAGGAATCATTATGGGTGGTGTTAAACGGATTGCCAAGGCGTCTGAATACATCGTCGTTGTTCTTGCTGTGCTGTACATTGGTGTGGCTGCATTTGTTGTTCTGTCGAACATCACACAACTTCCGGCCATGATTGCGCTGATTGTGAAAAATGCCTTCGGCATTGAACAGGTCGCGGGTGGTACACTTGGAGCCGCGCTGATGAATGGTGTCAAACGTGGTTTGTTCTCCAATGAGGCGGGTATGGGTAGTGCACCGAATGCTGCCGCTACGGCGGATACAACACATCCGGTCAAACAAGGGCTTATTCAGGCGTTTGGTGTGTTGACCGATACCTTGGTTATTTGTACAAGCACGGCCATGATTATTTTGTTATCTGGGGTGTACAAAGGTTCCAATCTGGGCGGGATTGAATTAACTCAAGCGGCATTAAGTGTGCATATTGGTTCATGGGCATCCGGATTTTTGGCAGTGATGGTGTTCCTGTTTGCCTTTAGTACGCTCATCGGGAATTATTACTACGGGGAAACCAATATTGAGTTTATCAAATCCAATAAAGTATGGCTGTGGGTATACCGTGTATGTGTCATCGCGATGGTGCTGTTCGGTGCCGTTGCCAAGGTACAGTTGGTATGGGATCTGGCCGACCTGTTTATGGGACTAATGGTTGTGGTGAATCTGATCGCCATCCTGATGCTGTCCAAGGTGACATTCGATGCGCTGAAAGATTACAAGAAACAAAAGGCCGAAGGACGTGACCCGATCTTTACTCGGGACCGTATTCACATTCCGGGAGAAGTGGAATGCTGGGAGTCGGAGGCCGAGGTAGTAGGGACTCCACGTACACCACGATAAAAAGACAAATGAAACAGGACTTAGAATTTCCGTCACGGGGACGGGGATTCCAAGTCCTGTTTATTACATCTAAATTAGTTATTATTCAAAGAGTACTGGTGGAGTCGGTAACCATCCTATCGGGAGATGCACATTTTCTTAATCATTCACAGAGTAACTGATCAGTTGCTCAGACAGGGCTTTCATGCGTTCTCCCGCTTCATTCAGCTTCTCGATGACATCCGTGAACGAAGATACGAGCGTAGCTTGCTCCTGAGAAGAAGCTGCAATCTGAGATACTTCGACTTCCATCTGTTTAATAACCTGTTGTACATCCTTCAAGCTAATATCAATATCGCTGGTAGCCTGTTTGGCATCGACAGAAAGTTTGCGCACTTCCGTTGCGACCACACCAAAGCCTGCTCCGGCTTCACCTACACGCGCAGCTTCGATAGCGGCATTGAGCCCAAGCAAGTTGGTCTGTTCAGAGATTTCACGAATGAACCCGGCAACCTTGTTGATCTGAGACGAATTCTTTACCGCCAGGCGTGTATTCTCCAGAATCTGTTCGCTGGTGGCCTGCAATTCCTCCGCATGAGCGGCAACGTGCTGGACCATTTCAACCAGGTTTCCATTAATCGTTTGGTTTTCTTGTATAATAGCTTCAAGCTGATTCTGGTTCGATTGATCATATGATACGCAGAAAATAGCAACGACCTGATGATTATCATCAAAGATCGGTACATTAAGGATATCAAGCTCGATACCGTAGTATTCTGCCGGCAGGTGGGTCAGAGAGGCTTCGTTTCCGTTCGTGAGAGCGGTGAAGTTCTTATATCCATCCAAAAGAGGATCACCTTCGTTGAATCCAAGATTGAACTTATCGGTGGAGACAGAATACAGTACCTTCTCGTGATCATACACCGTTAGACTGGCTGGTTCTCTAAGAATCATACGGATATAAGGCATTACTTTCAAAAGAGCATCTACAACGTTCATAACAGGTAGAACCATCCTTTCTTTATTTGAATTCTAAATTAGCAGTTGTAACTATGCTTATTGCTTTATCTTTCATCGGATAAGAGTGCGCTATCATGTACTTCTTTTTTCATAAAATATTGTCATTTTGAAGGCTGGATTTTAAAGTGTTTCCCATTTAAATGAATGTATTGGATATAAGTTCTAGTTGTAACTATTTTTATATCAAGATATTTGTACTGATCTATATCGTTTATGGGACATGTGTCCAATGCATATGTAGATCTACACAAGGGGGGGTTACGACATGAGAGAAATCATGGACTTTGGATTGCTGCGCCAGCTTGCGCGGGAGCATGGCCTGGATCAGGTGCTCGACGAGCCTGCACTTGCTGAATTAAGGTTGCTCGAAGCCTCCAAAGGCGAGATTATATGTGCCAAAGGTGAACGTCCCGAACGATTATATTTTCTCGTCCAAGGTAAGCTCAAGATTTATACAACACTTCCGAATGGCAAGTCTTTGTTGCTGCGTTTCAGTATGCCTCCTGCGCTGGTAGGTGATCTGGAGCTGGTCAATGGCAAGGAAGCCAAAAACACGGTGGAATCCGTCAACAAGAGCCTGCTGCTCGGTGTAAGCTATCGCTATCTCAAGAATACATATGCTGAAAACCCGAAATTTCTTCATTTTATGCTCAGTCATGTGACCCACAAATTATATACCTTCTCGAACCTATCGAGTCTTAATCTGCTTTATCCTGTAGAGAGCCGTTTTGCAAGCTATTTGTTGTCCACGATGGAGCAGGGGGAGCAGATTACAGAAGAAATCCAGACCTCCAAGCTAACAGAGCTGGCCGATATGCTGGGCACGAGCTACAGACACTTGAACCGGGTCATCCATGACCTCCGCGACCGTGAAATCATCCGCAAAGAACAGCGCAACATTGTCATCTGCAATCTGGAGCAGCTGCGTGAAATTGCGGGAGGTAATATGTACGAATAAGTAGGTTAAATGGCAGTGCTTCACAACTGTTGTACGGCAAAAATGTTAAAGACACCCTCTGCAGATCAGAGGGTGTCCAGTGCCTCCACCTGTCAGGTGAGGGCTTTTTTTTCTTTGTCGTTCTATTAATTTGGATATGGTTTAAACATCTCCACGCTGTTCGAATAATTGAGCGATTTCCACGATAACCTGTGTGGCCTTCACCATATTATCCACCGATACATATTCGAATTTGCCGTGATAGTTCTCTCCGCCAGTGAAGATGTTGGGTGTAGGCATACCCATGTACGAAAGCTGGGAACCGTCTGTGCCTCCCCGAATTGGGCGGATGACAGGTTCGATATCCAGGCGAGTCATCGCTTCGTGTGCAATATCGACGATCTGGCGCACAGGTTCGATTTTCTCACGCATGTTATAGTATTGATCATTTAATTCAATGGAGATACTTTTCTCGCCATATTTGTTTTTCAATTCGCCCACGACATCCAACAAATACGCTTTACGTTCCTCAAACTTCTCCCGGTCGAAGTCCCGGATGATGTAACTCATCTTAGTCAGTTCGACGTCTCCCTCGATAGATAACAAATGATAGAATCCTTCATAACCTTCTGTGAATTCGGGTGCTTCCTCCGCAGGCAATCGGCGGTTCAACTCCATCGCAATTTTAGCCGAATTGACCATCTTGTTTTTGGCTGTGCCAGGGTGCACGTTGGTGCCCCGTACTGTGACTTTGGCAGCAGCCGCGTTGAAACTTTCGTATTCCAGCTCGCCAAGTGGTCCGCCGTCCACCGTGTAGGCATATTTGGCTCCAAAAGCAGGGACATCGAACTTATGCGGCCCACGGCCAATCTCTTCATCCGGGGTAAAAGCAACACGAATCTTTCCATGTTTTAATTCCGGGTGTTCAATCAGGTAGGCCATTGCTGTCATGATCTCGGTAATACCGGCTTTATTGTCCGCGCCAAGAAGTGTTGTGCCATCTGTTGTAATCAGGGTGTGGCCTTTATATTCACGCAGTTCTGGGAAATCAGTGGTGGATAATACCACATCCAATTCCTGATTCAGCACAATGTCCTGTCCATCATAGTTGTCGATGACCTGTGGTTTGACATCTTTGCCTGTGAAGTCGGTTGCTGTATCCAGATGAGCCAGGAAACCGATCACTGGAACATCCTTGTCTGTGTTGGATGGCAATGTCGCCATTACGTAGCCGTTATCATCCATGGTCACTTCCTGCAATCCAATGGATGTACATTCTTCAACTAGGTATTTACCCAAGACCAGCTGGCCTGGTGTGGAAGGGCAGGTCTCGCTATTTTCATCGGATTGTGTGTCCATTTGAGCATAGGTTGTTAGTCTTTGAATTAAAATATCTTTCACCAGTAATCGCTCCTTCGGCTCGGTTAGTATATAAGTTGACCAATTATTTTACACTATCACTACGAGGTCAGAATACCCTTCTGATCGCTGTTATCCCCAGATTTTTTTGATTCCCTTATTAAAAGGGAAAATCCGGTGATAAAGGCGAGTGTGTGCTTCCGATGCAGCTTTCTTTCAGAAAGCTTTTAGCTTCGCTGCTCCAGTTTATCCTGCCCTCTCCGTTTTCGTGTAACCGTTAGGTACAACTTATATAAAGTGGGTATAGTATAACCTGTATGTCTGTATGGCTATCATATCATGTTTTGGGTTCATTTCGAGTTGTGGTGAATGCACAGAAGAAAAAGGCCAACTAGGTATAAAAAAGGGTACTATCTCACAAAAAAGTACGTACTTGTATTTCTATAGGTTAGGTTCATAATAGTTATTGAGGATTTGAAGCAGGACAACTGCGGCAAGCATGGGCAGCTGTTTTCCGATCTGGAAAACAAGGAATTGCCTCAACATATATCAACATATTGAATAGGAGATGGAATTGAAATGACAGAGAAATTATTTTCCCCTTATCAATTCAAGGGACTTCAACTAAATAACCGTGTCGTTATGGCACCGATGTGCCAATATTCGGTTACTGCTAAAGACGGCATTCCGAACGATTGGCATCAGGTACACTATGTAAGCCGTGCGGTTGGGGGTACAGGGTTGATCGTGATCGAGATGACGGATGTTGATCCGGACGGACGTATTACTGACAATGATCTGGGCATCTGGTCAGATGAACACATTCCTGCCTTTACCAAGCTGGTGGATGGCATTCACGCTTATGGCTCCAAGGTGGCGATTCAGATCGCGCATGCTGGACGTAAAGCAGAGGATGCGGCTCGACCTGTAGCTCCATCAGTGGTTACCTTCCCTGGAGAGAGCTTTAATACACCACACGCTTTAACTACAGAGGAAACACAAGCCATGGTACAGAAATTTGCGGACGGTGTACGCCGTGCAGTAGCTGCGGGAGTCGATGCGATTGAGCTGCATGGTGCACACGGTTATCTCATTCACCAATTCCATTCTCCACTGATGAACCATCGCAAGGATGAGTATGGACAGGATCTTTCCCGTTTTGGTGTCGAGATTATTCGTGCAGTGAAAAAAGAAATGCCGGAAGATATGCCGCTGATTATGCGGATTTCGGCAGTGGAATACGCTGATGGCGGGTATGACATTGATCATACCATTGAAATTTCCCGTGCCTATCAGGCAGCAGGCGTGGATATGTTCCACATTAGCTCTGGCGGTGAAGGACCTTCCGGACAACGTAAACCGGGTAACTACCCTGGTTACCAAGTGCCGTTTGCTCGTCGTTTCCGTGAAGAACTGAACGTTCCTGTCATTGCGGTAGGCATGCTTGAAGATTCAGCTCTGGCTCAAGCGGTTATCGGCAACGGTGATGCAGATCTGGTCGCGGTTGGCAGAGGTATGCTGCGTGATCCTTACTGGGCGACTCATGCAGCTCTGGAACTGGGTGTTAGCAAAGATAAAGCGGCTATCGCACAGCCATATTCCCGCGGGTACTGATCTTAATTAGAACATTTTTAATTAGAACACTTATATAAATTCAATTAAAAAGGGATGTCTCATATGTCATGAACATGACGGAGGACATCCCTTTTTAGCATCATTACAATCTAACGAATCGAGCAACTGTTATTAGCTGCAATTTTTACGTATTAACCAATCGTATGCACGTTATTTCCTCGATCTTGGATCTTACCCGGTGCGGTCGATTCGATAGCGCTTTGACCTGAAAGTGAATCCACTTCCGAGGGTAGTCCTCGTGTCGCTTCAAACACAAATTTCTGATCAGAACGCGAAGGTTCTTGGTCGGGATCGAAGTCTGCATATACAACAACGTCGACGAAACCGATCTGTTCCAGAATCATGCGCAGCTCCTCCACGCCGTACCAACGTAATGCAAGCTGTTGCAGTTCTGTGGCTATGAGGGTGCCATGGCGCCACTTTTCATAGCGAATTAAACTTACTTTGTACTGCTGAAGCATATTGACTTCGATGTCTTTGCTCTCCATTGTAATCGTATCGCCATCCGGTAATTGAACAGTCGAGGTGCCGGAGTAGTGTGAAGTCGTATTCGTTACATCGGGTAGAAAGAGGTCCAGCACAAGTCGGCCTCCAGGTTCCAGATGTTGATACAGATTACGCAGGGCCTTTATGGAAGCCTGTCTATCTTGAATAAGCAGCAGGGAGCCTGCGGCGATGATAATGACTTCATACCGATAAGGAAGATCAAGTGTTTCCAGATCAGCAGCGAACAATTCAGGCATGGGCAATCCCCGCTTGGCGCAAAGAGCTCGGCATGAATCGAGCATATCCGTTGAATAATCAAGACCGTCTACGTTCAAACCAGCCTCAAGTAATGGAATCAGCATTCGACCTGAACCAGACATTGCTTCCAGGATGCGTCCATTGCAGTTCATCAGATAATCACGGTAAAATTCAATATCGCCTCCGAGGGATTGGCCAACGGGTTTGGTGGCATTATAAACCTCGGTACATAACGGACCATAATAACTAAAAGACATGTAACGTTTCCTCCACAACATAATTAGAATAAGAATGTGGAAGGGACTAGCTACGAAATCTTTATCCCTTCCGGCAACGGTTGGAATTGAATTTTTCAGAGCAGACTATCATAAGAAATCACGCAACTTTTATGTAATATGTTCCAATTATAGATTTGTTTTCAATGCGGGTCAACAGAGTACCTGTTGTTAGCAGAATATATTTGACACATATCATCTAATCTTGAACAATGAGTTATATCCATTTAGAAGGAGAGATATCATGGAATCTTCAAGTGCATTGCCAGATATTCGGGAACAACTGTTACTTCACGCACCTGTGGAGAAAGTGTGGGCGATTGTATCGACGTCGAAGGGCTTGGAATCATGGTTTATGCCAAGCAATCTGGAGCCTGTGGAAGGGCATGAATTTATATTGGAAGCAGGACCCTTTGGTAAATCACCGTGCAAAGTCACGGAAGTTCAGCCGCTACATAAGCTGTCATTCCAATGGGGTAAGGACTGGACACTTACGTTTGAACTGACGGAGCAAGGACAAGACACCGACTTTACCTTGATTCACAGTGGCTGGGACGCGGACAAACTGACTGAATTTGGACAGGCTCATGCCATCATTCGTGAACGGATGGAGCAGGGATGGGCTGGAATCGTGCAGAAACTGGCCCAGGTCGTTGGACAAGCGTAAGGAAACGAGAAAAGTAAAACAGATAGCCAACAAGTTCAAAAAAGTCACAGGTCTTACTCCGGTCTGCATTCCGGTAGCTGAGCCTGTGGCTTTTTTGACGTTAAAATATCATGTAAGAACTATTTCCGTCAGCAACAGAAACGTGTAACATGGAGTTATAGGTATAAAACGACAAAATTAGACGTCTCTCGCCATGGAGGCGGAAGGATTACATAGATGAGAAAACACTGGGTTATGCTCACCATTAGCTTTATATGTATTGTTGTTTTTCCTCTGGGTTCCATTGTACAAACGTTATTTACCGAGCGCGGCAACCCTCATGCGAATGATGGGGTTATGGACCTGACCGGCTGGAATTTCGATAGACAGGGGGCTGCTTCCCTGGATGGTACGTGGGATTTCTATCCGGGCCAATTGTTGACACCCGTTGACTTTGAAGCGGATGTATCTGGACGCAAGCCGATTTCCAAGCCTCTCCCTATCCATGTCCCATCCCGATGGAATGGAACTCTTGGAGAGGCGCACGGTTATGGAACGTATCATTTGCGTGTTCGCATTCCCCCGAGATTAGAGAAGAACGATTATGGGATACGTACTCAAAATATCCGCATGGCCCATCGTTTATTCATAGATGGCAAAGAGATTGGCGGCAAAGGGCTGCCAGGTACAACGGAAAATACCGATATTCAGCTCAATTTGCCTTTTACGGGATTTACCTCCATAGATGGCGACGTTGCAGATATTATCATTCAGGTATCGAATTACAGCTACTCGTCTGGCGGCATTGTTGCATCCATTTTGTTCGGAGACGAGCACAGCATTCTGAAAGGCCAACAGCAGGACTGGCTCAAGGATCTGATGACACTGTTCGGATTTATTCTGCCAGCGGCCTTCTTCCTGATGCTCTTCCGGCTGCGGCGCAGTGAAAAAGAGCTTCAGTATCTGGGATTATTCAGCCTATCCGGTGCGTTGTACGCATTGACTCATGGAGAGAAGTTGCTGGGAACACTGTTACCGTTCTTACCGAATAATGATATTCTGCGGCTTCAATTAATCAGCGCGGCTCTTGCGTATTATTTCTTGCTCCGTTATATGGATGCACTGGTACCTGGAGCGGTCCATCAATGGTTTGTTCGCTTGGGTGTGGTTTTGGTACTCGTCCAATGCGCGGTGGGTCTTACATTGTCTCCTGTTCTGTTCTCATTGCTGGAGCTGCCCATGCTGCTAATTTCACTCGTGGTGATTGGTTACACGCTGCGAGCGATGCTCCATTGGCTGAAAAAGCAACCGAATGACGGTCATTTTGTCCTGATGAGCATGATGAGTATATTTATGGTGGTTGTGCTGCACACCGTTGGTGCTTTCACCACCGTGGATACGACATTTCTAGCACTGTATGAGTTGCTGTTATTTGTCTTTGCACAGATGATTCTAACAGCGATTCGGTTTGCACAGTCATTCCGTGAAGTTGAAGCGTTGTCTGAACGTTTGCTTGCCATCGACAGTCTCAAGGATGAGTTTATGGCGAATACGTCCCATGAACTGAGAACTCCCCTGCATGGCATCATTAATATAGCTCAATCGATGCTAGAAGGGGCGGCCGGGGCGGTCACACCCAAGCAGGCCAAAAATCTGTCCATGATCACCTCAACAGGAAAGCGGCTTTCGCTGCTGGTAAACGATATTTTGGACTTTTCCAAGCTCAAAAATGGTGAAATTGAATTAAAACGGAGTGCTGTGGACCTCGAATCCGTTGCCCGAACGGTCGTTGAAGTCTCTGGTTTTACCTTTGAAGATAAACCGGTTGTACTGATTCAACAATGGCCTCCAGCGTTGCCGTTGGTTGAAGCGGACGAGGATCGCCTAAGGCAGATTCTGTACAACCTGCTGGGCAATGCGTATAAGTACACGAAGCAGGGTGAGATTCGTATCTATGCTCGTGTGGATGGAGCTATGGTGACGGTATCTGTCGCCGATACAGGTGTCGGTATCACCCGAGATAAACTGGAAGACATATTTCAGTCTTACGAACAGGGCAATGGAACAAGTGAGAGGGTTAACGGGGGAACTGGTCTTGGACTGAGTATCACTCGCAAACTGGTCGAGCTTGGGGGAGGGACCATTTGGGTAGAATCGGAGCTAGGTGAAGGTTCGACCTTTCATTTTACCCTGCCAGTTGTGCAGTTTCCTTTGCTGCAAGCGAGTTCGAGGCCTGTTGCAGCCCAATATGTATCTACTCAAGAAAGAAGAACGCAGGATACGGCAGCAGCCGTGGATTGGGATGAGACGGATGATAATCTGGAAGCAGAGCATACCATTCTGATTGTGGACGATGATCCTGTGAATCGACAGGTATTGTTCAATCTTCTATCCACGGAACGTTACCGTGTCATTGCAGCAGATAGCGGGGCAGCAGCACTGAAGCTTCGTGAAGAATACCCCTCCATTGATCTTGTCATTACAGACTGGATGATGCCGCAAATGTCCGGGCTTGAGCTGTGTCGCAAGCTGCGTGAGAACAGTTCCTTGTCCGAGTTGCCCATTCTAATGCTGACAGCTCGTGGGCTGCCAGAGGATATCAAAATGGGATTCCAGGCAGGAGCAAATGATTTTCTGAGCAAACCTGTGGATGCAGGTGAATTGCGTGCAAGAGTACGGACGTTAATTGAGATGCGTACCTCGGTACAGGAGGTTGTTCGTACGGAAATGGCTTTCTTGCAAGCCCAGATCAAGCCGCACTTTCTATATAACGCGCTCAACGTCATCATAGCGACATGCGCCGTCAATCCGGATAAAGCGACCGATTTGCTTATTGAACTGAGTCATTACTTGCGGGGAAGTTTCGACTTCCAGAACCGCGACCAACTGGTTCCACTAGCGAAGGAACTGGAGTTAGTGGAGTCCTATGTACATCTGGAACAAGCACGGTTCGAGGAACGTTTGGTGGTCCATTATGATATCGACCCAGATGTTCGTCTTTACCTGCCACCGCTTAGTATTCAACCGCTTGTGGAGAATGCGATTCGTCATGGGGTGATGGAACGTGCTGCAGGCGGCACGGTTAACCTGGGCATTAACAGGGAGGATGAACACATCGTCATTGTGGTACAGGATGATGGAGTAGGCATACCTCCTGAGCGTTTGGCTCAGGTAAGTTCAGGGCGAATCGAAGGTCCTGGAGGTGTAGGGCTACAGAATATTAATCGGCGCCTGTTGTCTTTATATGGTCAAGGGCTGGAGATTCAGAGTCATTCGGGGAAAGGAACGCTAATACGGTTTCGCATACCTGTGGAGAAGAAAAACGGTTCCAAATAATGGGCCGAGTTAGGCGAATTTGGTTAACAGATTATTAAACGAATGCCAAGATAATCGGTATTCCCATTGAATAATTCACGGCAGGAGGCTGGAAGAGCGATGAAAGCCATTGTAATCGATGACGAGAAACCGGCGCAGCTTCATCTGGAACGCCTGTTACGATCGGATGGGCGGATTACCCCCGTGCAGTGTTTTTCAACAGCCCGTGCCGGTCTGGATTTTCTGGCAAAAGAGCGTGTGGACGTTGTGTTTCTGGACATTGGCATGCCGGAAATGAATGGACTGGAAGCGGCTGAATATATACAGCAATTGGACAGCAGTATTCGCATTATATTTATAACGGCTTACGCCGATCATGCGGTTGAAGCCTTTGAACTTCAGGCGCTGGATTATGTGCTGAAGCCGGTAAGTTCAGCGAGGCTTGCCAAAACAATCGATCGCATTGCCGCAGGCATGATTTCCTCATCCTCTCAGGTTGCTGCAACTGCTGAGGTTCAGGAATCTGAGGCTGTGGAGTTGGATATCCGTTTGCCTGGATTGCTTACTTTTAAACATCTGGATATTTACAGAAGCCTGGATCAGGAAGCAGAGAAGCACAAGTGGCGCACAGCCAAATCGCAAGAACTGTTTGCTTTTTTGTTTCACCATAGAGGGGATTGGGTAAGCAAAGAGATTCTGCTCGATAAGTTGTGGGCGGATGTCTCTCAAGAGAAAGGGCTAACCCATCTGCATACTTCCGTTTATCAGATCCGTAAACTGCTGAAAGAATGGAACATGACGGGCAAGCTGGAATACAACATGAACCGCTATCGTTTGTTATCGGGTAATCTGGTGAGTGATGTAGAGCAGTTCGAGCAAGGTATGGCATACGCTGACGTTACATCAGACAATGTCGATCAACTGCGGGATATCGTCCCCCTCTACCGTGGTGACTATCTGGAGGAGCATGATTATCGCTGGGCTCAAGCCAAAGCGAGAGATCTGAGAAGTAAGTATATAGGACTGGTTATGGATATCGCGGAATGGGACATGAAGCATGGACGGGGCAAGGAAGCAATGGAGCAGTTGAGTGAACTACAGGAACGGGAGCCATATGCCGAAGAAATCTGCCGATTAATGATGAGGGTAAGTGCATCCATGGGTGATCAACAAGCCATACTCAGAATATATCATTCATTTACGCTGACCCTGCTTGAGGAACTGGGGCATCAACCGGAGCCGGAGACAAGCAGGCTGTATGAAGATTTAACGGCAAAGTAGGCAGAAGTTCAGGCAGGAGGATGAAGCATGAAGTTATTCATACATCGCAAAGATTTGCGCACAGATGACCTGGTCGCATTCGATTATTTACTGCACCAGGATGCAGAGAGTCTGCATGTGCTCATCTATGATCCGTTTCTGCTGCGGCAAGGTCGTGAACAGGAACATAGTGGAGTGAATTTTCTACAGCATGCTGTAGAGCTTGGTAAGCGGTACCGCGAGTCAGGCCGTACGCTGCACATGGCTTATGGCAAACCAGCTGAGGTGATTGATTATATTCTCGATCAGATGCAAGGTCGTATAGATGAAGTTGTAGTTCATCGGGATATGACCCCATATGCAATTGAACGGGACCGTGGAATACGCAAGGTAACCGAGGAACGAGAAGTCACATTTACGCAGCTGACGGATCATCTGCTGATGGATTTGAAGGGATTCGCTGATTTTACGGGCAAGTCCGAGCCATATAAAGTATTTGCTGCCTTCCACCGACGCTGGGTGGAATTCATGAATGAGCATCCTAATCCAGCTTCAACCACTACGGTTGCAGAGGTGAAGGTCAGTGATCAGCAGATAGAATGGCCAGAGACCTTCCAGGTACCACAACAATTGCTGGCGTATGATGTATCTGATTTGAATGATCCTCATCTAATGTTGGATGGATTTTTATCTGATAGAATTGCCGATTACGGCGACCATCGGGATGAATATGAAGCTTATGAACCGAGCCGGCTCAGTTCTTATGTAGCTGTGGGGGCTGTATCCATCCGCAAGATGTACGATGCTGCGAAACGCACGGAGCATTCGGACGAGTGGATCAGACAATTGTGTTTCCGTGACTTCTACCTGTATCGGGCAGTGTATGAGAGTCATTATTTTACATATGAAAAAGTTTATGATCTTTCGGCGCTCAGCGAGGTTCACTTCGAACGATGGTGCAAGGCCGAAACAGGCATTCCGATTATCGACGCAGCGATGACGGAACTGAATGAGACTGGACATATGCCGAATCGGCTTCGTATTTTGACCGCAATGTTTCTTACCAAAAATCTGCAGTGCCCATACACGCTGGGTGAAGCGTATTTCAGACGTAAGCTCCGTGACTATGACAATATTCAAAACCGGGGCAACTGGCTGTGGTGTGCATCACTTGGCGAGAATGCAGCTCCATACTTTCGGGTGAACAATCCGGTGACACAGTCAGAGAAGTATGATCCCCAAGGGGATTATATCCGCAAATGGCTGCCTGACTTGAAGGATTTGCATAGCAAAGAGATTCATCAGCCTCGCCAGGATGCCATTGTGGATCTGAAAACCTCAAGACAATCGGCTATTGAGATCTATAAACAAATTCTAGCTAGTCGTCAGCATTGAAGTTTACCATTTTCATCCCAGTGAACCAGCAATATTTTGGACAGATACGAAACAAGCTCGCAGGCCGCGTCATAGCGGTCTTTTTTACATATATAGACATGAAAAGACTGTGAAACATGTTGAATATTTAGGAACTTTTAAGAATTTGGACTACCCATCTTAAGCTTTATGCTTTTTAATAGATAGTGTGCTTATCGTATTAAGTCATCTTAGACATATCAACGAAACATATTAAGGAGAAACGCTAATTATGAGTGAAACAATCAAAAGAGAGCGAATCCCAGAGCTGAATCTCGTACGGGCAATGGCTATCATCGGCGTGCTGTGTGTGCATTCCACTTCATATGCGACGGTAGACATGACGGGTTCAGGGTATTACTGGCTGTACAATTTTATTAATATTTTTATGAAATATGGTACACCAACGTTTATTTTCATGAGCAGTTTTGTACTGTTCTATAACTATTATTCTCGCCCGCTAGATAAGAAGCTGGTCAGCAACTTCTACAAAAAAAGATTTGTTTACATTTTACTACCGTATTTCCTATTTTCATTAATGTATTTTGTTATCCTACACTTCACGCATTATCAGGGCCGTCCGTTCGGTGAATCAGCAGTAAGCTTCATAACGAAACTGTTCACTGGCAAGGCGTATACGCATCTGTACTTTGTATTTATTAATATGCAATTTTATCTTTTATTCCCGTTGGTATTGTGGCTGCTTAAGAAATATCCCTCAGTTGTCAAGTGGTCGGTACCGATTGGGTTGCTCATTCAGTGGGCATTTATCGTAAGTAATAAATATGGCTTCCAGGTGCCGAACAAGGGAAGTTGGGCATTCTCGTACTTCTCTTATTTCATGCTGGGTGCATTTATCGGGGTATACTTTCCGAAGATTAAACAATGGTTTGTCATTAGTCGGGAAAATGCAACTAAAGCTCGTGTAGTTTCATGGATTTTGCTGTGGGCGGTATGGATTTTTGCCGGACTCGGCCATGTATACATTTATTATCTGTTGCGCCTGAAAATTGCGACATATAACACGCTGTGGTACGAGTTTTTCTGGAATCTGCATACGTTCGCCTGTGCGTTGGTGCTCATTCAGATTGCGTACCTGCTCTATCGCAAAGGACCATCGCTGATCGTTAAGCCGCTCAATCGGCTTGGGGCACTGTCCTTCGGTATTTATCTGATACATCCATTCTTCCTGTTGATCTATCGGAATTATCCACCACAAACCGGGGTATCCTGGCTGATTCACCTGTGGTACGCCGGAGGTTTTGGTGTGGCGTTAATCGCATCGTGGATTGTGGTTGGACTCACGGCAAGATTTGTTCCGTTTGCATGGGTAATATTCGGCAATTTGCCAAAACCGAAGCCACGTCTGGTACCACAACAAAACTCGGGACAACTCGACGTTCGTTAAAATATTTATGCTAATACAGGAATAATAAACCGTTTCTTGGTCGACCATTAGGGTTGAGCGGGGAACGGTTTTTTTGATTGCCGATTAGATTCATACATGGGGAACGGATGTTTCTTTTTCATAAGCGAAGGGTAATGAGAAGGCGGAACACAATTTATCATTTGATAAGCAGATAACTTTAAGAACAGGATTAAGGTGAGAACAATGACAACATGTGAACAATGCGGGAAACCGATGCAAGATATATTGGAATACGTGGAACACATACTTCACGAATGCGTGGGGCAGACCCAGGAGTACAAGACAAAAGACTATGAGACATCTGGCTATGAGTGTGTTGGCGAGCAGATGTGATACAATAGAAAGAAACCGGATTCATACGGAACCGAGGTGACAACATGGAGATGGGCTCGGCCCCTTTCCGGCAGGAAATGACGGAACATGAAGCGCAACTGACCAAGACATGTATGTATTGCGGGCAAAAGCGACCTTTGTCCGAATTTCGACGAAGAACCGGAAAGCGGGCTGGCCCGGGAGCCAGACGTGGCGCTTGTCGTCACTGTCGTCAGCTCGGTGGACAAGCCGATAACAATAATACCTCACTCCGGCCTACGGATGAGGCGATAAAGAGTCATAAAGGTGCTGCGGCTGCACGGCCTTCTGCACCTGCAAGTCATATAGCAGAACGGAGCGTCGATCCAGCAATTGGTACGCCTTCTGTTGCTGCTGCTTCAGAAGGACACGGCGAGTCACAGCCGCCGGTGGGGTCATCTTCTTCGATGGAAGGTGAAACGGCTGACTTCGTTGCTTCTTCAACTGTTTCTTCGCCTTCGGGCAACCGCAAGAAGAGGAGAAGGAGGAGAAAGGCGAAGCGCCCAGAACTGCAGTCGGGTAATGAGCAAACGGAGCCGCTCTCCGGAACTGAGGTGGAGAGCGAGAAGGTAGATCAGCCGCAGACGAGGGCTGATCTGCAAGAAAGGGATTCGCAGACGCATACAGCGAATGCTGATCCATCTGCGAAGCGTGCCCGCGCGCGTATAGCCGCTGGCACGGATCGGGCCGCCGAGCAGGAGATTGCGGCGGCGAAGGCTCTGCTGCCAGCTAAGCCGCAAGGCCCGGCAGCAGAGCCAGGGGCTGCGGATCAGCAGACCGCAGCCAAGCGCAAACGCAAGCGGCGCCGCAAACGTGCTGCCGCGCTGCTGTCCGGCGCAGGACAGGCCCGCAGCATAGCTGAGGCCAGTGCGCCGAACCTGAGCGACCGTGGCGATGCCGCGGTCGCCGGACCCCCAGCAGCAGCCGCGCAGCCTGCCGCTGCCGCAAAGCCCGCCCCCGGCCAAGCGCCGGGCACGGCCATGGAGGCTGCGCCTCCTGCACCCGTGCGCCAGCCAGGCTCGCCCGGGTCGAAGCCGCGCCCGGCGCGCAAGGAGCGTGCGCCTAAGGCAGGCGGCGAAGACGCAGCCCGTGCCGGATCATCCGGGCAGCGGGCGCCTGCACATTCCAGCCGCAGTCATGGGGCTGGAACGGAAAGCCGTCCCCGCCGTCATACTCCGGCGGTGCCTGTAGCGATTGATCCGGAAGATCCGTCATCGCTTCGGACGAATCGGCAGGGCATGGTGCGCATGCGTGGCAAGACGGACAAAGGGCGGCGCTGGCATCAGGAAGTGGATATGGAGCTGGCGGTCACGTTGGTCAAGGAAAAAGCCGCTGTTGTGGTTAATCGGTACACGATCCGTCGATTGTTTAGCAACAAGGATTTCAAACGGTTTATTTTGACCCGTGATAACTATACCTGCTACTTCTGTGGATCGTATGGAGACACGATTGACCATCTTCTGCCACGAGCTAAAGGTGGGCATACCACCCCACTTAACTGTGTCTGCGCCTGCAATCTGTGCAACCAGTCCAAAGCAGCGATGGATGCCGAAGAATTCATGCGTTCCGGTATTCCCGAGTGGAATGCTGCGCATCAGGAAGAGCTGAATGAATTGGCAATGAAGGAAGCTCAGCTAGAATAAACGGTTTATGCGAAATACAAATACTGCCCTAAGCTTGTTCACCAGTGGTTTCAAGCGGGTATCCGAATAAATAGAGCACACCAAGACTGAACAGGTCCGGGTGTGCTTTTTTTGTTTTTCAGCGCAGCTGGTGAAATTTCTTCAAATTGACAACGGTACAGCGCTCATATGTACGTTATACTGGGGAGACTGAGTCGTGAAACTTCACATCCGTTTACCAGATGTATTTTATAATGGGCACCACATCTTTAGAAAATTTGAACTGTATAGATTGGAGGGAAGCAGATGAACCCGGCATCTTTGGACATCATGTCCTATATTACGGAAGAGAATATTCGTTTTTGGCTGGAGAAGTTTCGCTCCCTGGGCCCTTTACCGGCAATTTTGCTTACCTTTATGAAATCATTCGTGCCCCCGCTGCCTACACTGCTCATTGTTGGGGTTAACGGAGCGGTGTACGGGCTATGGGCAGGATTTTTATATTCATGGATCGGGATGGTACTCGGCTGTACCGTTACGTTCCTGATTGTACGGGAGATTGGGAAGTCGGCTTTTGTGGAACGTTGGGCTAATAAACCCCGTGTGCAGCGCAGCATGGTATGGATTCGGCGGAATGCATTCAGTTATGTGTTTTTGTTGAGTATTTTTCCGGTTGGTCCGTTCGTCATTATTAATGTAGCGGCAGGTATTGCGCGGATGAGATTAATGTCCTTCCTGCTTGCGGTGAGTTTTGGTAAAGCCATTATGATCTTCTGTGTGACGTATATCGGTTCCAATGTAGCTCAGTTTATGGAGCACCCTGTGCGATGGGGCGGCGTGTTGTTGTTTATCGCGGTATCCCTTTGGGCAAGTCGGAAGCTGGAGCGGCATTTTACCCGTTCGTCATCCAATCGTGAGGAAATGAATGATCTGAGTCACTCCTCTGGAAAGTCTATTTCGTCGTAAACTTACGATGATACAAATACGTACGTTCGATTTTGTATGGTTTAGTCGGAGATAACCATCGGTTTAGACTGTTTGGAGGGGATAAGCATGATTGACAATATCTTTGATTTTGATCAGGAGCTGTACCGTATGGATGAGGACGAGCTGCGTTCGTTATTGCGTACGCTCTATCTCAGCGCAGATATGGCAGTCAGTGATCAGTCAGCGGAAGAACATTCTGTTCATTTTGCAACGAAAATACAGTCGATATTTAAGACATTGGATGAGAATCGGAACCGGGAGAAAGCGGAGCAACAGGCATTAAAGGCACAGATACCACGTGAAATTCATATAGCGATTGGTGAATCGCCACTAGGTAGCATTAAGATTGCGATGGGCAAGGTTCCAGGTCGCTCGGAGCGGCGGTTTTTCTCTATGAATGACTACTATGCCATCGGTCCATTGGGCGATCTGACGAACAAGGCGGATTTACACCGCAGGCACCTTTGGCTACTTGAGAAATTCTATTGGAATGAGCATGGAAGATATGCCGTCCAAGGCATGGATGAGCTGATTCAATTAAACAACATGTTGAGTTCAATTGATGAAGATACGCGAATCATCATCTGGTATGCGAATAATGCTCATGAGAGAACGGGGCTTTTATATGCCATGCATTTGCTTCGTAAAAGGCTGGGGCCTATTTATTTGATCGATACCGGTGCATTATATCGGGAATTATTCAACCCTTCTGAAGTTCAGTATGATGTTCCTAGAACAGGTGAAATTTTTTCCGAGAAGTTGTTAGCGATGTGGCAGCACTGTGTGAATGCTGAACCGTTGTCTTTGGAGAAACGCAAACACATGGAGCAAGAGTGGGTGAATTTGGCTGTGCAGCCTGGATTTCTGCGATTAATGAAGGATGGCGAGATTCAGAGCGTGCAAGAAGACGCGATCGATGAATACATTATGCAGAAGGCCAGAGAAGTTACATTAACCAGACAGCCTGGCGAGTTTATAAAATCAGCCCGCGTCGTAGGTGAGGTGCTGGGCCATCTTGAACAAGCTGTCGGAGACGCATTCATTGAATATCGTATACGACAATTGATATTGCAGGGACGGCTTGAGATGGAAGGGAAGCCACATGCCATGCGATTATACAGTGTGAGGCTCCCTCAGTGACCGAAATATGGACTGTTCCCGGTAGTTTTTTTATCCCGGAGCAGTCCATTATTCTTTCATGTCTTATTCTGTTTCCATAACTCCAATAGTGGCCCCCCTTGCCCATAGACCGGATCGGTATCCGGGGTGGGAACCTCCTGAATTTCACGCAGAACTTTGGGACGCTCTCCCGGTTCACCCGTTCGGGTATTATACATGCCACCTGGATAGGCCCCTGCAATGCGGAAATCAAGGCTCGCACTCCGCCGCTTATGTCCGGTTCCCGCAGGTAATACGACGACATCTCCTGCCTGAAGCCGCACAACCTTTCCATGTTCCCCACCAAGGATGAGCTCAACCCAACCACTCACCACTGCAAGTGCTTCGTGAGCATTGCTGTGATAATGATGATAATCAAACACGCCGTTAATCCAGCTGTTTCCCCATCCGTTTTGGTTCAGCAACGACTCTGCACGAGAGGAATCTGTTGCCCAAATCCCCTTATACAGAAGTACAGGCAGACTTGGATGATTGGGGATCACACCATCGTCCTGGAATAACATTGTCTGTACATTGTTTATGTCCTCTTTCATCGTAAATATTACCTCTCTATGGCATTACCCGTTTATTTCTGGAGAAGAACAAAAAACAATTGTAAAATGATACAAAATGTATCACTATAAGGTTATAATCAGAACATAGACTCTCTTCAGTGAACTTGTTGTATTAATCCAAGGGGGAATGTGCTTGAATATTGTCATTACAGGGGCTTCTGGATTTGTAGGATTTAACCTTTCTCAGTATTTGGCGCAAAAAGGACATCGAATCACCCTGGTGGACCAGGATGATTATTGTCAGAGGCTTGTTCACAGCTCTCCACTTCATGAGATGGCTTTTATCTGTTGTGATCTCGCGAAGGACAGATTCAGCTTGCCGCACGAAACAGACTATATTATTCATCTGGCAGCGATGCCGCACGTAGATTATTCGTATCATCACCCCGGAGAAGTGTTTCGTAACAACACCCTCAGTACACAGGCCATTCTGCAATACGCTTCCGATCACCATATTCCCGTGGTACTGGCTTCATCCGTTGAGGTATACGGAGGGGAGATGGGCAGAGTGTATCACGAATCCGATGAATATGCTCCGGTATCCCCTTATTCCGCTTCCAAAGTAGCCTGTGAGATGCTCGCAAGATCCTACGCTCAATGTTACCAGCTTCCTGTAAAAATATTTCGTTTAACCAATCTCTATGGTCCTTGGCAGTTGCCGGATCGGATTATCCCGCGTAATTTTGGCCGAATGATGGACGGCCTTCCTCTGGATATTCAGGGATCAGCTGTACGTGATTTTCTGTATGTGGATGATGCGCTGCGAGCGATTGAACAGATTATGCTGAATGGACAAGATCAGCAGATCTATAACATTTCGACGGGACAAGGAACGACCATGCAAGAGATCGGAGCTCAATTGCAACAATTGCATACTTCTAATGGAACGGCGGAGATTCGAGAGCAGGAGCCCACCCAGTCCAGGGGTTCGAGTCTGGTCGTTCACTCTGGGAAGTTACGGTCAGAGACCGGATGGTTCCCCCAGACGACGCTGGAGCAGGGACTGGAGCAGACCTTTCGATGGTATCAGGAACATCCCGAATGGGTAAGACAATTCAGCCGTGAATACCACACGACAAGAGAAGCACGCAGTTTTATTATCGATATGGCAAGATATGCAGTTCCGGCTATCTAAATAGGACAAAAAAAGCCAGAGAAGGGTGTAGTGAATAACACCTTCCTTGGCTTTTTTGCGCCCCCGTCGAATCCCGGCTTTCAACCGATATGGACGGTCGGGCAAAGATTCTATATTTACTGCACGAATCGTCGTGCGTGTTCACGTTTAACGAATGGATCTAGTGATGTTTTTTTACATCAGCAATTTTGTCCTGCACAGCACCTTTGGCTTTGTCTTTTTTGCCCTCAGCCTGAAGGGATCTGTTGTTAGTTGCATTACCGACCTGATCCTTCACTTCGCCTTTGGCCTTGTTTACGCCTGCTTTGATTTTATCGCTAGTTGAATTACTCATATCGAACATCTCCTTCGTTTCTGGTGTAGTCCTTATTAACCGGGATGTCCGCATTCTAAACGTTCGCTAGTTCATGCGGGCAGAAATTTGTTCTGAATATTCTGTCAGAAATGATCTGTACGAAGAGTCAATATAAGTATAGGCATTGCATGATCGCGTGCTTCATTAAAGAAATGAGAGGATGTTATGATATGAGCAATTATATTGGAAATGGTGCATATTGCTACGCCAATTCAGCTTCAATGCTGCTGTCGTCCATTGGAGAAAAGGTAGACCCTGGTCTGCTTGAAACCGTCGGTGGCTTTTCACTAGGGGCCTTTCGAACGCAGGAAGACCTTCTCTTTTTTGATAATTGTACCTCTAGTCCTGATCTGGCCATCAGCAAAGCGATGAGCATTCTGGGGTTTAGTGTGCGTGAAAGTGTGCAATCAAGGGGTACAGAGATGCCTGTAGATGAGCTAAGAGAGGCCTTGAAGCAGGGTCCTATGATGATGGGTCCGCTGGATATGGGCAAACTCGTCTACAATCCCAACTTTCCCAACCTGGGTGGTTCCGATCATTATGTAGTGGCGTTGAGCATGGAGGGCGATGAAATATGCCTGCATGACCCGGCTGGATTCCCGAATGTCTTCCTGACATTGGATAAACTTGAGGAAGCATGGAAGTCTGAATTCCCGTGGAGTAGCGGTGTGTATCGACGATGGTGGAGTCCTGAACGCATGGAACAGCCTGATCTGGAGGAGATTAACCGCCGCGCTTTTACTTGGTTCAAATCAAGCCTTACAGAACAGCTCAATGACATTGCTGCTCAGGAAGGACAAACAGGAGCTTCAGCAATTCTAGATAAGGCGGAACAGGTTCGTGCTGGATCAATCGATGGTAATGAGTGGGCTCATTATGTGTATTTTGCTCTGCCAGTAGGCGCGCGTCGTGCCCATGATTATGGCTTATTTTTTAAAACAATCCATCCTGATCTTTCTGCTTTGAAATACGCACAATCCCGCCAATTCGGGGAATGCCAATCCCGTCTTGTCTCCCGGAACTGGGAGGCTGCTGCGACAATCATGGAGGCGCTTGCGGAGACGGAAGCTATGATCGAAGCTGCTATTTTGAAGATGGAGTAATGTAATGAAGCAAGGCTATAAGAGAGGGAGATACAAATGGATGAATTAGCTGACAATCGCCATATCACGCCGGGGCAAGGTGAGACATTCAAAAATGGGAATAAGGAGTCGGACATCGCGCTTATCCAACGAGCCCAAACTGGGGATACAGAGGCCTTTGGTGAGTTGATTCACCGTTACCGCGGACAATTGTTCCGTTATGTGCGAGCACTTACGCATGATTCTTATCTCGCAGAAGACATTTTACAGGATGGGTTTATTCGTGCGTTCATTCATATGAGACAGCTTCAGAATGCTGACCGTTTTATGGCCTGGATGCAGCGCATTGTGCGTAATCAGGCGTATTCACATATGCAGCGCCGAGAGCAGCAACGGGAACAACATTTTTCTTCGTTCTTTGCATTTGGATTTGGAGCCGATGATGCCTCATGGAGCGATCAAGACTCGCTCGACATGACGCTGAATCATTTTTTGAATGACACCGATCGGAGATCCTGGGAGACAGGCTATGATCCGTATCAAGCTGTTGCTCAGCAGGAAATGAGGAACAATCTCCACAAGCTGCTAGGTTGTCTGAATGAGAGAGAGCAACAGGTCTTTACATCGTATTGGATGGAGCAGCTGTCGCCGCAAGAAATTGCCTGCAAATTCAATCTAACAAGTGCTAATGTGTATCAAATTCTGTCCCGTTCACGTAAAAAAGTGTCGCAGCTTCATATTCATTTATCTGTAGAAGAAATGCTGGCAGAGTGGCATTCAATCGGACAAAATCGATTGATTTTGGAGGAACCCCTTTCATTTCGAGCTCCCCAAACCTGGAACTCGGCAGCAGCATCCATTCACGAGATGTTAGGTTATATCGGTTCATCTCCATCTCTCCCCATGGTTATGGGGATGATTGGACTTTCTTTTCGTCTGACCATCCTGCCTCAGGACATACATATCGCTGGCCCCACCGCCTATAACTTCAAAGAGGTGCTTACCCGAGGATTGCGGCATATGGGTTATCGTTCCCATGCGGTTGAGGCTTTGGCGAGCGAAGCGGGGCTCAATGCCAATCTGGTCGATCCCTCGATGCTAGAGGAGAAAGCGAAAGGGAAAAGGGTGCTAAATCCAAGACTAGTCCGCGCCCTCTCCCTGATTCGTTACTCCATTCATCGGGGAATTCCGGCCGTCGTATGGGACCTGAATATTCCCGAATTCGGATTGATCTATGGCTATGATGATGCAGTTCGAACCTTATACGGTACAGATTTCATTAAATCAGGAACAATTCCCTATGATCATGTAGGGCGGGGTGTGAATCAGGAAGTATTTGTAATGACAGCGGAATCAGATGGCATGATACGAGAAATGAACCTGCGCGCAGCACTGACAGATGTTTTGGCTCATTATCGTGGGGAGGACCCGTATACCTTGCCGAACACGGTCAGTGGTCTGGCTGCCTATTCGGTCTGGAGAGAAGCCCTAGAATATAGACGGGTAGAACCGAACGGTCATGCCTATAACCTTGCGGTTTTGTGGGATGCAAGACGTTATGCAAGTGAGTTTTTCAAAGAACTTTCTGTAAAGTGGGCTTCGACTCCCCTCCATTCCAGCTTGATTCCACTCTGTCTTCAGGCGGAAGAGTTATATCGAAACATGTCCCAAAGGTTAAATATGCTCAAGCAGTGTTTTCCTTTTCCAGATGGAGGACTGCCTAATGAGAAGCTTCATGCCGATCAGGCTATCTCGATACTTCTGGAGGTGGAGGAATTGGAGCGGGCTGCTGTCATTGTAATACAAGCGTTGCTTGAAGAAATGGATCAGCATTCCCCAAATGGTTATGGTGTGACCTACATGTAACGATCAGATCAGGCAAACAGTGAAAGAAATATCAGAAGGCCGGACGATCCGTCAGGCCTTCTTTCTGACTTTTTTGCTTTCATGCCCGGATAGGTTCATACTTGAACAAGAAATGATGTCATTTCAGGAATAAGGCTGCACCCATAGCTGCATAATAACGACAGTGACCAATTTCGTTGCATGAAATTCATGGTTTTGGAAAACAATTCCTGTAAAATTCAGTTGAAAAAATCCTTCCTTGTGTACATATCGCACATATGGTCATATGGGGTCTTGTCTTCATACCACATGTGGTAGGATTACGGATCTGGGACAGGAGAATAATCGATTTTAAACCGACCGCAATGCTTGACAAAAAAATCGATTTTGTTACAATGTTCACAATATCTTCACAAGTGTAAAAAATTTCTTTTTCATGTTCATGTGTAAGAGGTGTAATATAGGGGTATAGAGTTCGGTTTCGGCCTGCTTGTCGTTTTGCGTCAACACATGTTGTCCGCAATAGACCCAAGATACAATACACGATGTGGGAACGGCCCTTGGGCTATGCTCATTCTATTGTGTGAAATTTGGTACATTTAGTTGTATTGGATGTATTTGTGGTTCGGCTCTGCTTGACAGGCATCATGAAAGTCGCGGACTTCTATCCCAAAGTAAAGGAGGACTTTCTCTTATGTCACAATCGCCTACTCAACAAGAGGTGCCGGTTACAGAAGGTGCCGACGTTTCCCAACGCCAGTCCTTGGACGTACTGGATCAACTGATGAAGCCTGAGGTACAGGAGTCTCTGACCGTTCTGGTGGAGAACCTGCCTAAACTGGCTGAAATGGTCACTGCAATGACCAAAGCTTATGACTTTGCACAAAGCGTAGCTACAGACAAAGTTCTGATCAGCGACACAATGAGCGCAATGGGCGAGTTTGCTAAACCTGTTGTAGACAAAGCTAAAGGTGTAGCTTCTGCTGCCATCGAAGCAAGTGATCGTGCGCAAGCCGAGCAAACTTCGGTTGGTTTGTTCGCTATGCTCAAAATGCTTAAAGATCCAAACGTACAACAAACGCTGCGTTTTGCTCAATCATTCCTGAGCATCCTGAACGAGCGTCAACAACAGCAACGTTAAGATTAGAAGAACGGAGGATGGATATGTCGAAGCAAATTTTGATCTTGGGCGGAGGTTACGGTGGTCTGTTGACTGCGCTGACTGCGCGTCAATACCTGACACCGGAAGAAGCGACTATTACAGTCGTGAACCGTTACCCTACGCACCAAATTATTACGGAACTGCACCGTCTTGCAGCAGGAAGCATTGCTGAAAAAGCAGTTGCCCTTCCACTCGAAAAATTGCTGAGTGGTAAAAATGTGAACTTGAAAATCGATACGGTGGATACAATCAAGCCGGACGAGAAAAAAGTTCTCATGACCAGCGGTTCTACTTACTCTTACGATGCACTCGTTGTTGCCTTGGGCAGTGAAACGGCATTCTTCGGAATTCCGGGATTGCAGGAGTACAGCTTCACGCTGAAATCCGTTAGCGATGCTAACCGCATTCGTGCACACGTGGAAGCTCGTTTGGATGCTTACAAACAATCCGGCAACAAAGCAGACGCTACGTTTGTTATCGGTGGCGGTGGTTTGACAGGTATCGAGCTTGTTGGTGAATTCGCTGACCTTCTTCCGGCTGTATGCCAAGAAAAAGGTATCGACTTCAAAGAAGTTTCCCTGTACACGGTTGAAGCAGGTCCTTCCATCCTGGCAGGATTCCCGCCAGAACTGGTTGAGCGTGCAAAATCGAGTCTGGAAAAACGTGGCGTTAACTTCATCGTTGGCGTAGCGATTACCGAAATGAAAGAAAATGAAGTTCTGCTGAAAGACGGAAGCTCGATCCCTACGAACACACTCGTATGGACAGGCGGCGTTCAAGGTAATGCAGTTGTTGCCAACAGCGGAATTGAAGTGGATCGTGGCCGTGCGAAAGTTACGGAAGTACTGCAATCCACATCCCATAAAGACGTGTTTGTTGCTGGTGACAGCGCAGTGGTCTTCCCTAGCGAAGGCGCTCGTCCATACCCTCCAACAGCACAATTGGCTTGGCAAATGGGTGAAACTATTGGTCACAACTTGGGCGTAATGTTCAAAGGTGGCGCAATGGAATCCTTCACACCAGTATTCTCCGGTACACTGGGAAGTCTGGGTCGTAAGGATGCTGTCGGCATGATCGGTGGCAACCAGACTCGTCTGAAAGGTCTGCCAGCAACCATGATGAAAGAAGCAAGTAACATCCGTTACCTTGCTCATATTCACGGCTTGTTTGCACTGGCTTACTAATACCTGTATGCCATGCAGCAGAAAGGCACCCCTCTTGGGGTGCCTTTTTTTATTTTTAACCAGTATCCGTTTGGCATAGGGGCTAAGTTCCATGAAGTGAATGCGGAAGTATAACCGATGTTATCAGATATATATTGAAGAAAAAAGTGCTCGGTATAACCGTATAAGGTGTATGGTATATTAAAGGAAAGACATGTTATCCGCATCTTGCCAGATGCGCTGAACGGTAGTAATACATAGCAGCCGGCGCTTAGAAGCGTCGGCTTTCGTTTAAATTAAAGACAAGTCTGTTTTATAAAAGCTAGCTTATAAAAGGAAAACCGAGAGGAGGATGACATATGAACGTATTAGTCATTGGAGCGAACGGACAAATCGGCAAATTTCTGGTGCAGCAACTGGTGGAGGAAGGGAAACATCAGGTCACCGCGATGATTCGCAAACCGGAGCAGGCAGACCTACTTAAGCAGCTTGGTGCCAATGTCGTAATTGGCGATTTGGAAGGCGGCGTGGATGATCTAGCCGAGGCAATGAAAGATCACAATGCCATTGTATTTACAGCGGGTTCCGGTGGATCTACGGGCGAAGACAAAACATTGCTCATTGATCTCGATGGTGCAGTGAAAACAATGGAGGCTGCACAGCAGCAGGGAATTACCAGATATATTTTGGTCAGTGCGTTTGGGGCAGATCAACGGGAGAAATGGTCGGACGCCATTAAGCCGTATTACGTGGCGAAGCATTATGCTGATCGGGCGTTGTTCGCAAGTGATCTGAATTACACCATTATCCGTCCTGGCGGTTTGAAAAATGAACCGGGCACCGGCAAAATCTCTGTAGGAACAGATCTGAAACCGGGAAGTATTCCACGTGAAGACGTGGCTCGTGTCATCGCTGCTTCCCTCCAGGAGGAGAAGACGTATCGAATGGCTTTTGATCTGATTGCTGGGGATGACTTGGTAGAGGATGCCTTAGGTAAATTGTAATTCGTATTGTAATATAACGGGAGAATGGAATGACGGAATGAGGGGGAGCTCTGCATGAATGAAGCCGTGCTGGTGATCGAGGATGAGCCCAAAATTGCACGCCTGCTTGAACTGGAATTACAGTATGAGGGATATCAGGTAGGCAAGGCAGGCAGCGGAACGGAAGGGCTGGAGATGTATGGGGACGGGCAATGGGATCTGATTCTGCTGGATATTATGCTGCCGGGTCTGAGTGGGATTGAAGTGCTGCGGCGGATACGTGCCAAAGATGCGACCGTGCCCATTCTGATGCTCACAGCCAAAGACTCTGTGGAAGACAAAGTCTCGGGACTCGATCTCGGAGCTAACGATTACATTACAAAACCGTTCCAGATTGAAGAACTGCTCGCGAGAGTGCGTGCTGCACTGCGCCTGAGTGCTGCATCGGCTGCTGCCCATTCTTCTTCTTCGGTTCCACGGGACACGGTGCAATCATCAGAGCACACGGCGGAGAGTGAGACAGGCTGGCTCACCGCAGGTGGATTGAAGCTGAATGAAGGAACCCGTGAGGTATCCAGGGATGGTCAATCGATTGAGCTTACCCCGCGTGAGTTCGATCTATTGGTGTATCTGCTGGAAAACCAGCGCCAGGTGCTGAGCCGGGATCAGATTGTTCAGGCCGTCTGGGGATACGATTATTATGGAGATACCAATGTGGTGGATGTGTATATCCGTTATGTGCGCAAAAAGGTCGATAACGGATTCACACCACCCTTAATACATACCGTTCGGGGTGTTGGTTACGTCCTGAAGGAGCAAGTATGAGCCTGCGCAGCAAAATCTACGGATACTCGTCCGTATTGTTCGCCGTGCTGCTGATTGCCGTCAACCTGTCGGTGTATATCGTGTTTGAACGAATGTCGATCGATAACGAGATCAAGCGGGTAGAGGCTGAGGCCGAGTCTATTGTAAAAGGAGTGCGCCAGTCTGCCGGTTCCATTCCGCCGGACGACTTGCTCCGGGCCTACGCGCCGCTGGACGGCATGCTGCGGATCGTCAATGAAGACGGCACCAGCTCCCCACCGGTGACGACCTCGGCTGAGGAGCAACTGAGCAAGCTATCCTACAAGTACGAAAGCGAAAAAAAATCCGAGTATACCCAAGTTGAGCAAATCGGTTATGTCTGGGTCTCTGTTCCAGTGATCTGGCCGGACGGAGAAGTGGTGAATCTACAAGTCACCGAGAGCATTGAGGATACCGAGAATCGCCTGTCTGTGCTTCGTACGGTTCTTGTTGCCGTGACCATCATCGCGCTGATTCCGGCCATCATCTCCAGCCGTATTCTGGCGAACCGGATGACACGGCCGATCCAGCAGATGACACGTACGATGAGTGATATCCAGTCGAGCGGTCAGTTCAAGCGGCTTCCCCTCGACGAAAAATCCAAGGACGAGCTGAAAACGATGGGGCAGACGTTCAACCGCATGATGGATCTGCTCGAATCCAACTTCGAGCGGCAGGAGCGCTTTGTTTCCGATGCTTCTCATGAACTGAAAACGCCACTTACCATCATTGAAAGTTATGCCAGTCTGCTGCAACGAAGGGGCAAGGAACGACCCGAAGTATTCGATGAGGCGGTAGAAGCGATTCTATCCGAATCCGTGCGCATGCGAGAGATGACCGAGCAGCTGCTATTGCTGGCAAAGCAGCCAGAGCAGTGGAATGTACAGCTGGAGCGGGTGGATATCACCCGGCTTGCGCTGGATTCCACACGTGCATTTCGCGAAGCCTATCATCGGGAAGTCCACTGTGATGATCCAGGCAGGATATGGGCGATTAGCGATGTGAGCAAGCTGAAGCAGCTGCTTTTTATTTTGCTGGACAATGCTCGTAAGTATAGTGGAGATGCTATTGAAGTGCGGCTGGAGGCAAAGGGGCAGGAATGTCGGATACGTATTGTGGATAAGGGGATCGGCATGCGTGAAGAGGAATTGTCCAAGGTGTTTGACCGTTTCTATCGCGTAGATCAGGCCAGAACACGCAGCGGCGGAGCAAGCGGTTCGGGCTTGGGACTGTCTCTTGCCAAAGATATCGCAGAGGCCGTGGGCGCACGCATTGAACTGAGCAGCACCGAGGGCAGGGGAACCGAGGCTTCCATTATTTTGCCCACATCCGTACAGAACGGGTCACTCTCATGAAAATCTCATTCTTCTCTTATATACTGGTGAACACGGTACAATTTCGGATCATAAGAGAGTACGTAAGGGGGAACCATGATGGAAGAGCATGAGGGGCGTCCGGAAATGAAACGGGAAAAACAACGACGCAAAGGATGGGCAAAGCCGAGACGTTCATTTTGGTGGGGTGTGGGGCTACTGGCTCTCCTTGTCGTTATAGTGGTCATGTGGTGGAAGCCATGGCAATCAGACCGCGTGATGTTAACAGCAGATGCAGCCGCCCAATCGGTCTTGGATCAATATCCGGGAGAAATCGTGAATTCCACGTTGAAGGACGGAACCTACATCATGCAGCTCCGCTCAGAAACCGGACTGTATGACGTACAAGTTGATGCGGCTACGGCAACTGTGAATTCCATTAAACGGCTGGAGTCCAACCCACAAGCCGAGGAGAAGACGTTATGGAGCCGGGAACAAATCAAGACGGAATTGCTGAAACAAACGGATGCCGAACTGGTGTCGCTTGAACTTGTCGAGCAGCAGGGAATCCCGGTGTATCTGGCGGTATTTAAGATGAAGGACAATACTCGGGAGCAATGGACCATCGATCCCTATACCGGAGAGAAACAGTCTTCAAAGACGCTGGAATCCTCTTCACCCGACCCGACGACAGGGGAAGGCACTAAGACTTCATTTCTGAGCGAGAAAGAAGCAGAGCAGAAGGCGCTGGCTAGGATTCCTGGTGAAGTGGATGATATCGAACTCCGTGGAACGAATAGTGGCAATCCGTATTATCTGGTTGAAATTGACCTGGAAGACGGCCGTGAGGCCATTGTGCAGGTGAATGCCATTTCAGGCGCGATTCGTTCGGTCACTTGGGATGATGACGATGATTAGAGGAATAGAAGCCATTCTGTGAGGTTCTCACTCATTTTCTCATCAAATTCTAATCTAACTCTCGCTGAACTCTCATTCGTACAGGTTATTCTATAACTGTAGACGAGAACGAGAACAACAACGAGGAGATGAATGATGATGATGAACAAACATAAACTATGGATTGGCAGCTTGTCGGCAGCGGTGTTGCTCGGAGGATCAGCCGCTCTGGCTAGTGGGAGTGTAAACGGACAATCGGTACAGCCTACGCAAACGTCCACTACACAATCAGTAACACAGACCCAGAACACAGGTAAATTGCTGACGGTCGCACAGGCAAAAGAAGCAGCCTTGAAAGCAACGGATGGTAAAGTGGATGATGTGGATCTGGAGCGCAGAAACGGCCAAACGTTCTATGAAGTTGAAATCGATAAAAAAGGTAGTAATGATGTTGTCGTTCGTTTGGATGCTTACACAGGTAAAATCCTTGCAGTAGTCGATGATGAAGATTACGATGACGACGATGATTATAATGGGACTGTGGCAGGTACTTCTTCTAATCAAGCTGCTTCAAAACAGGTTAAACTGACAGAAGCACAAGCTTCGAACATTGCCCTGAAACAGGTGACAGGCGGAAAAGTAACCGAAATCGAACTGGATCATGATAACGGCCGTTATGTTTATGAAGTGGAACTGAGAACAGCAAACGGTGAGGCCGATGTAGACGTCGATGCCAATACAGGCAAAGTGCTTTCGTTTGATCAGGATTTTGACGACGAAGATTAAGAAATAGCGTATATTATAGGGATTTGGCTTGTGTATAACAGAGGACGCTTCGGATGAAGCGTCTTTTTGCTGTTCTCTCCATAAGTTCAGTGTTTAATCGTACATGTTCCGCCGTATTGTTCACTATTCGAGCAGGAGGATCGTGGATACAATCGTAATCAGGAGGTGAGTGCCGAGCCAGTCTGAGCAACAGGTGATTATGAAATGCATCATCGATCGGAGGAAGAAGAGACGTATCGATTTTATTGTAAGCGCTTTATAAATAAATTACGGAGGTGTATTGTTCTATGAATGAGGGTTGGTTGAAAAAGAAAACAAAAACACATCGTTTCACTCGTCGCCTTTGTTATCTGCTTGCTCTAATCTTGGCGCTACAATCGCTAGGTATGCTGGTCGCTCCAGGACAACAGGCAACCGCTGCTCCACTCAGTGTGACCAATGGGGTACAGTTCAAGGATACAAACGGCAATGTCATTCATGCCCATGGGGGCGGGATGATTAAGGCTAACGGGTATTATTATTGGTTTGGAGAGAACCGCAATCCTAATGGAACGTTCAAGGCGGTTTCCGTATATCGTTCAGCAGATCTGAAAAACTGGGAGTATCGCAATGATGTGCTTACCAGCAACTCGGCTGCCGAGCTGAACATTTCCAACATCGAACGCCCGAAGGTCATCTATAACAGTGCAACAGGCAAGTATGTTCTTTGGATGCATAAGGAAAACGGGGTTGACTATGGTGAAGCGAGAGTGGCGGTAGCGACCTCAAGTACAGTGGATGGCAATTATACGTATGTGGGCAGCTATCGTCCGCTTGGCTATGATTCGAGAGACATGACGGTATTCAACGACAACGGAACGGCTTATCTCATCTCGGCGACCAAAGTGAATGCTGACCTGAATATCTACAAGCTGACTCCTGATTTTCTCGGTGTGGAATCGCTCGTAACGACGCTATGGCCGGGTCAGTATCGTGAGGCACCTGCCATGTTTAAAAAGGGTGGCGTCTACTTCCTGATCACATCCGGGGCTACGGGATGGAATCCGAATCAGGCCAAGTATGCAACGGCTACCAGCATAACTGGCACGTGGAGCGGCCTGAGCAACTTTGGGGATAGTACAACCTATGGCTCCCAATCCGCATACGTGCTTCCAGTGGAAGGCTCACAGACAACATCCTATCTCTACATGGGCGATCGCTGGGCTGGCGCCTGGAGCGGGCCAGTGCAGGATTCCAAGTATGTGTGGTTACCGTTGTCTTTCCCTAGTGCAACCAGTCTGGCAATGAACTGGGCAAGCACGGTTACCATCGATGCAGCCATGGGTTCCGTAACTGGAGTGGATAACACTAACGTATGGGACCCGAATGCTTCGTATCAGTTGATTAGTCGCAAAAGCAATAAATTGCTTAATGTCATCGGTGGTTCTGCGGATAATGGTGCCGATCTGGAGCAGCGGGCAGACGGCGGAACGACCAGCCAGCAGTGGCAGATCACGGATGCGGGTGGCGGTTATGTCAAAATCATTAATCGTTCAAGCGGCAAGCTGATCGGTGTAGAGAATGGCTCTACTGCAGATGGAGCTGTTATTGAACAGTGGAACGATGGCGGCTGGGCCAGTCAGCAATGGCAGTTGGTTAGTGTGGGCGGTGGTTATTATAAATTGAAAAACCGCAGCACAGGCAAGGTGCTTGATATTTCGGGACAATCCCTGGCAGACGGGGCAGCTGCCATCCAGTGGACCGATAATGGTGGTACGAATCAGCAATTCCAGATTGTTAAGGTTCAATAAGGATTTATTGTTGGTCAGTTAATCATCATATAGTTTCACAATTAAACCCTTGTCCCTCATTATGAGTGGGACAAGGGTTTATTGTGAAAAATATTAAGCTATATAAGCTAGAGTTGAAACATTCCAATTGAATCTTTTTTCTAATTTTAGATTATCAAAAGCAGAAAAAAGGTATTAGTATAAATAACGGAAAAGCTTAATTTTCAGGACGATTACATTGCTCAGATATATTACTGGTAGGACCCTGCCACAAAGTAAAAAATGGTGAAACATGAGTTCGAGTTAGGAGGTTAGCAAATGTACGTTTTTCTTCCTTTTTTGTTATCGACATTAATCTCTGGGTTGCTAGGCTATCTAACCTATAGATTATTATTGAAAAATAGAGCTGGGATTATTGTGACGTTGATATCATCCGCGTTTATAGCTTATATTTTTATAGATTTATATGCTTTTTTTGGAGTGGTAGGAGGTGTGTTGTTTTACATTTTACTAATAAGAATTTCAACTAAATAAAAAAATAATAATTACCAGACTTAATTGATAAATTAACAAAAATCAAATTCTATTCTATAAATTCAGGATCTTTGTTATGCACTTCTTTGTGCAGAGCAAAGATCTTTTAATTTTTCTTCATCCCTCTCTGTTAATCCAATCTGTGGTAAACTAGTAGAATTGTAGAAATAGTAGAGACAGGGGCTGGATAACGAAGTGAGTGAAAAACAAGTACTGTCAATTGAAGGCTTGCGTATGCGGTATAACGGGCGTTATGTGCTAAATGGGATTGATTTAGAAGTGAATCGGGGCGAGATGATCGGATATATTGGTCCGAACGGTGCGGGTAAAAGCACGACGGTCAAGATTTTGCTCGGACTAGTTGAGGGATATGTGGGTACGGTCCGCATCTTTGGCAAGGATATCGCAGATGGTGACGCGGAATATAAGCGAAGAATCGGTTATGTACCGGAAGTCGCGGAGCTATACGAGCAATTAACCCCGGCAGAGTATCTGACCTTTATAGGAGAATTGTACGGGTTGTCCTATGAAGATGCCGATTATAAGGCGAAGCAGTTGATGGATTGTTTTGGACTGGAAAAATCATATCATTCCCGCATTGCTTCCTTCTCCAAAGGCATGCGTCAGAAAGTGCTGCTGATCTCCGCGCTGTTGCATGACCCGGATCTGTTGTTCCTGGATGAACCGCTAAGCGGTCTGGACGCCAACAGTGTAATGGTGGTAAAGGAGATTTTGACACAGCTGTCAGCCAAGGGCACAACGATATTCTATTCGTCACACATCATGGATGTGGTGGAGAAGATCAGCAGCCGAATCGTTCTGATTGCCGAAGGACGTGTGATGGCGGATGGTACGTTCAGGCAGCTTCAGCAGCAATCCATGGAGGGCTCACTGGAGGAAGTATTCAATCAACTGACGGGCTTCAATGAGCATCGGGCAATTGCAGAACGTTTTGTGTCCATCGTGCAGGAGGTGTACTGATATGGCGGAATCCTCCGACTTCCGCACGCTGAAGATTCTGGACCGTTTTCGCCCTATTATCGCCAAAACAGGAGCGGATTATGATGTACTGCGTTTGATTCTACGGGTGAAGTTTCAGATGGATCAGCGCAGGGTGCCGACGGTATTGTCAGCGCGCAATGGCAATAAGGAGCAGAAAGAAGGCAATCTGTATCTGCGTTTCCTCTGGTTGTATGCACTGATGGGACTGATTATGGTTCCGTTTGTTGTCTGGGATACGGGACACTTTATGCTCCAGATGGGTCTAGTGACCGCCATGCTGATGTTTATGATCATGACCTCCATGATCTCCGACTTTTCTTCGGTACTGCTTGATATCCGGGATCGTAATATCATCATGACCAAGCCGGTAAATGGACGCACTGTTGGCTTGGCTCGTGCCATTCACGCAGGGGTTTATTTGCTGCTCCTGACAGGCTCTCTGACGGCTGCACCGCTGGTAGCCGGATTGATTGCCCACGGGATCGGCTTTTTCCTGCTTTTTCTAGTGGAACTGGTGCTGATTAATATGTTAATTCTGGTGACCACGTCCCTGATCTATCTGTTCATGATGAAGTTTCTGGATGGTGAGAAGCTGAAGGACATGATCAATATGATGCAAATCCTGCTTTCCATCGGGATTGCTGTAGGTTATCAGCTGGTCATACGTTCGTTCAGCATCATCGACTTTAATATGGTGTTCACGCCTGCCTGGTGGCAGTTACTGCTGCCTCCGGTATGGTATGCAGCGGTTTTTGAGCTGCTGTTCGGCGGCGGGGGAGATGCCTGGCTTTATACTTTCTCGGCGTTTGCTGTGATTGTTCCAATGGTCAGTCTGTTGGTGTACGTGAAGCTGATGCCTTCCTTTGAATTGTATTTGGAGAAAATGGCACACGCAGGTCAGGCATCTGGACGAAGACGTGGGGGTTGGGATCGCAACATGGCGAAGGTATTCTCTCGTTCGAGAGAAGAGCAGGCGTGCTTTCGTTTGTCTGCCAGTATGATGCGAAGTGAAAGAGAGTTCAAGCTGAAGGTATACCCGTCGATGGGTTTATCTTTTGTATTGCCCTATGTATTCTGGTTCACTCAATTGCAGAGTTCTTCGTGGGCAGAATTCAGGGAAAGCTCCTTCTTTTACACGCTATATATTTTGCTCTTGCTGATTGTGTCTGTTGTGACCATGCTGAAGTATTCCGGACAATACAAGGCGTTTTGGACCTTCCGGGCAGCCCCTCTGGCCAACGAGAATGTGCTATATAGTGGAGCGCTGAAGGCTTTCTTATGTAATATGTTTCTACCTGTATTTATATTGAACACTATCATATTTGTGTGGACCTTTGGGTTAAGAATTCTTCCTGATCTGATCGTAATATTTTTGGTGGCAACTGCACTTATTCCGCTGTCTGGAAAGTTGTTGATGCGAAAACCGCCGTTCTCCCAATCCTTTAGTGTGGCCGGGCAGAGTGACGGCTGGCTCGTCTTTGCCTTCTTTCCGCTCATGGCACTGTTATGGGGACTACATGTATTCATCCGCACCATACCAGCAGGCATCTGGATCTATATAGCGCTACTAATCGTGATTAATATGCTGTTCTGGACGATGCTGCATCGAGTGAAGCGGGCCGCTGTAATGGTTGAAGGTTAAGGCGGGCGGTAGCAGGTTGAGGTTGCCTGATGAAGTTTAGCAGATGGAATTATGAAGAAAAGTTGATTAAAGCCAATCCGGTGTTGATGAATCGGATTGGCTTTTTTACGTTTTTCTAATTCTTTACGTGATGAGATGTACTTTAAAGATGGAGAAAATAAATGATATGCCGAACTGTAACAGTGATCTCGATTCTGGAGCACTTAAAAGATGGGGAGATTGAATTAGTGTGTTAAATCGGTATCGGTATGCTAAGCATGGGGTTTTCCGTTTTGTAGGACAGCTTCTGCCAGCTGATCGGCTGCATCCGCCGTGGAGAGGGCAGATTGCTCTGCTATCGCATAGACCTTGGTCAGCGTGCCCGCAATCCCCGCCACCTTTTGGCGGATTAGGTCGGGCCCTGCGCCCTCCAGCTCGTAGGCGGTGCTGATGATTCCGCCTGCATTGAGCACATAGTCAGGCGCGTACAGGATGCCGCGCGCCTGCATGCGGCGAACAACCAGCTCCCGATGGCTGAGCTGGTTGTTCGCCGCCCCGGCAACGATGGAGCAGTGCAGCTCCTCCACCGTTGCCGGGGTCAATACGCCCCCGAGGGCACAGGGGGCGAACACCTTGCAGTCAGCGGCGTGAATATGGGCCGGATCGGCCGACATGGCGCCGCTGAACTGCAGAAGGGCACGTTGTACACGTTCGGGTACAACGTCTGCCACAATCAGCCGTGCCCCGGCTGCATGCAGGTAACGGCACAGGGCATACCCGACCTTGCCCAGTCCCTGGACGGCAATGGGAATGCCCTGCAAGGCGTCAATGCCTTGGTGACGCAGTGATGTCACAATGCCAGTGTATACGCCGTAGGCGGTCATCTCGGCTGTGAAATCATCCTGTGCACCAAGCGATCCGGTCGTATCCGTCACATGTACCGTTTCCAGCCGGATCTGGTCCATATCTGTCGCCGTAGTTCCCAGATCCAGGCCCGTTACATAACGTCCGTTCAGTCGTTCCAGATAGCGGCCCAGAGAACGGAACGTTTCGGCACGTCGGCAGGCGTGTAGGTTGTTTTTGGATGTCGTATCTAAACCCTTATCTAATCCGTTCGATGTATCCTTGCCTTTAATGAAGTTTACTTGGGGTCCGACATCCAGTTTGCCTTTTCTGGGATTCAGATTGTTGTCTGGGCTGGCTACGTCCCGTTGGGTGGCCAGTTCGCCGGGCACATCCCACACCACAGCTTTGCCCCCGCCATAAGGCAGACCGGAGACTGCCGACTTGTATGTCATGCCCTTTGCGAGTTTGATGGCATCCCGGACCGCTTCTTCCTCCGATGCATACGTCCAGCAGCGGCATCCCCCAAGTGCGGGACCCAGTACTGTGCTATGGATGGCGATGACGGCTTTAAGCCCGCTGCGTGGATCATGGCAAAATATGAGTTCTTCCATACCTTCCCGCTCCATTTCGTGCCACAACTGCATGACAGTTCCCCCTTTTGGTAGCCGTCGTTTCCCGAACCTGTTTGCCTGTACGCCTCAATCTACCTACTGTTGGTTCAGCATATTCAATTACTCAGGTTTTCGCCCCTGGGTCTCAGGCCGGGTTGATAATGAGTGGAAAGGGATCTATAATGGCAGTTCCGGCCTGTCAGTGGGCAGAAAATGCATTCCAATTTACGTGCAGCCGTTTAAAATGACCCCATAACGTCCAATGATGAAGATAGAGCAAACACGCAGAAGAGCAAATGATATGCAGAGGAAGCGGAAAGAAGGCGCGCAACAAACGGCCCATTCCGTTGTGAAAGTCAGGAAAGAGGGATTGCGATTGTTTAATATCTTGGTATTTATCTTTTTGATCCAAATTGTGTATGTATCTGCTTATACACTTCGGATGATTCTAACGCTCAAAGGGCAGAAATATATTGCTGCGCTCATTAGTATGGGCGAAATTGTGATCTACGTACTCGGCCTGAATCTGGTACTCAAATATCTGACTCAGCCGTCTGCGTTAATTGTATATGCCGTTGGTTATGGACTGGGGGTATTGCTGGGTGCCTGGATTGAAGAGAAGATTGCACTCGGTTACGTTACCGTTAAGGTTATTTGTAACCAGATGGGCGGGGATGTGGCGAATGCCTTGCGAGATAAAGGATACGGTGTCACCGCCTGGGTTGGTAGTGGACGAGATGGAGACCGGCTGGTTATGGAGATTTTGGCGAAACGCAAAAACCAGAAACTGCTCTACCAGACGATTCTCGGGTTAGACCCCAAAGCCTTCGTTATTACGGTGGAGCCAAAACAATTCCATGGTGGCTTCTGGACACGTTCTATTAAGCGATAACTTGTAATGATGCAACATGGTAGAATCAAAAAACTCGCCAATGACTTTTCTGGCATCGTTATATTGCATAGTCACTTCTTTAATTTTTTGAATAAGATACACTATTTATCACACCTGTAGGTTATATGTTATGGTTAATGTACCACTTCAGGGTGCATTTATAACCATAAATTTGTGTGCTACCATAACCGCGAACAAAAAGGAATCCCGGCACATCATGTCCGGGATTCCGTTTCATTTATGAATGGGAGAGATCGCACAGCTAACGTATCACTTGTTCAGAGAGAGTACCGAAGCATCTTTGATATCATAGAGAACTCCGTCAGGGGTACTTTTAACGAGTTGGATAATCTGTCTGTAGGCATCACCGTCTGATGGGGCGATGGCATCAAATACAATCTCGTCTGCTTTCAGTTTATCAGCTATTTCTTTAATGCTAAAGGAAGACAAGGGGAGTGACTCATGGACAGGGGCATCGGTAATGAATATAATCCGTTTGGCGTTGTCGCTGCTGAACTCCGAGAGCTTATTAGTAGCTAAGTTAATAGCCTCCAGTCCCGATTCTCTTATATCCCCTCCGCCAGAAGCCACCAATGTATTCAAATCCCCCTTTAACTTATCTTTATCCTGGGTAAAATCAAAGAACTTCAAATTGTAATCGCCATTTCTGTAAATGTTAACGTCCCGATAGGTGATAACCGCAAAATTCGAACCGGCAGGTACGGAATCAACGAAGCTCTTAACCGTTTCTTTGATATAGTCGATCACTTCACCCATACTGGCCGTCACGTCTATAACAAATATAATATCAGACGGAGTATTAATTCCCTTCGATATATTATTTAAAATAGGCGAGGTACTTGAAGACCCAGATTCTGTTGTTTTTGTTGCTCCCGAAGCCGGTTCTTCGCTTTCAGCAGATGTAGGAATGGATGGCTTATTTAGAAAAATGGTAACCGAACCAGCTTCTCCGTGCCACTCTACTTCTCCTCCGAATGCTTCACTGACGAACCGTAGTGGCACCATGGTTACGCCGTTAATGATCTGTGGTTTTGCACTTAAGGTTACAGCGACACCGTTAATGTAGGCAATTTTAGAGCCGATCGTCAGCACGATAGTCCGGCCTTCTCTAATTGCCGTAACCGTTTGAGTGGAACTGTTCCATTTAACATCGACTCCCAACGATTCGAAGATTCCTCGAAGCGGCACGAGCACACTCCCCTTGAAATTAGTCGGGGGTTGCTTGTAAACCTGCTTCTCACCTTCAATAAACACCTGAATATTCGTAGGCTCATGGTTGATTATAACGAATTGAGGAATAGAAGCAGACAGTTCACCTGACTGATTGGCCGATTTTAGGTAAAAATAATATCCGCCTGTTGGAAGCCCCATCTTTCTTAGTGTGAAACTGAAGGTCTTTCCTGGCTCAATCTTTATTTGCCTAACCACCTGCCCGCTTGCATTTTTCACCATTAAATAGGAGGTGTACCCGGAAACGGAGGCCGATTCAGACAGTTTGATGGTAATGGTATTGCCTGATCTGATCGTAATACTGCCGGGATAGCGCTCTCCTGTTGGAATTTGAACAAGAGGCTCCGATGGTTTGTTTGGACTCGGACTCGGACTCGGACTCGGACTCTCAATCACTTCTTCGGAAGGAGAGGGTTTACTGGAAATAGAAGCCTTAGGGATATAGAAATAGACTTTGGCACCGGAGTGCGGAACCTGCTGTTTTTCGGATAGGGTTACGGTATTCGTTGTTGCGTTGAAGGTAAATCGGGACGTGGCTACCTTCGTTAGGTCAATGGAAAGACTGATCTGTTTGGTTGAATTTAGCGTATAGTTTAACGACACTGGAAAATTCCGTGTGGAGCCATCTCCCTCAGGCAAGGCAAAACCCATATTGGCACCTTCTTCCCACTCAAATCCGGGAATAATGCCGTATTTAATATGAATCTCGGCACCTCTGTCGGGAGCTTTATTGAAGGTGATGCTATAGTTGGCATAATCCACAACATAGTCCTTGGAGTCCACTTCTATCGCATTGACATACAAGCGCAAAGTGGTATTGGATGCGGTCAACTTGTTCTTCGTTGTAAATCCGAAGACGCGGTTTTCTCCATCACCATCTTTTAGAATATTGATTAAATCATCGTGCTCCCTGAATTCAAGGGAATCAGCAGCGTGCACAATTACGCTGTGAAGGCCCAAATTGCCAAAAATAAAAATAGAAATAAACGATATCAAGAGCATCTTTCTAAACTTCATCTGTTTCACTCCATTTTATGTAACTTATAGATAAGTCAGCGGCTGTTTGTCCTATTAATACACTCTACCCACAATGTGGAATTGCCTGCTGCTCTCTTACTTTATCACAGGAAGTAGGACTTAACTATATATATCGGAAATGTAGTCATCCTGAAACCAAGTTAAACCTATACGATTCATAGTTGATTACAGTATAACCTCTTACCAGATTTGGTTTTTCCACATGGATGTGAGATTAAGATTATTGTTGTAATCGCTTTCAAAATATACAGTGAGGACATGTCCTTCATGACACGGTATGGCAGCGAGGGACGAGCCTTATCAATTATGAAATGGGAGGAATGAATGGGATGAAAACAAAATTAAGAAGCTGGTGCAGTGCAGCCGTGGCTGTAACGTTGGGGATCACACTAATGTCGGGTCCTGCAAGTGTGCAGGCAGCAGGGAATGCAGATTACAATCTCACGGGATTCTCCCAAGGTAACACGGGCGGTGGCATCATCAGTGAGTCGAACACGTCCACGTATAAGAAGGTATACAATGCGACTGACCTGGCAATGGCGTTGAAGAAGAACTCCGGCGTCAAAGTGGTGGAGATTATGAATGATTTGAATCTAGGGTGGAACGAAATTCCGAGTGCCGCGCAGACATCACCTTTTGCCAAACACAATGATGCCTTAACGCATCCTGTATTGAAACAGACTGGCGTAAGCAAGATTACAATTGACGGTTTTAATGGACTCACTATTTTCTCCGCTAACGGTTCCAAGATCAAGCATGCAGCCATCAGCGTCAAACGCAGCTCCAATGTCATCATCCGCAACCTTGAATTTGATGAGTTATGGGAATGGGATGAAGCAACCAAAGGCGACTATGACAAAAACGACTGGGATTACATCACTCTTGAGGAGAACAGCAACGTATGGATTGATCACTGTACCTTTAATAAAGCCTATGACGGGCTTGTCGATTCGAAAAAAGGAACAAGCGGTGTGACCATTTCCTGGTCTCTCTTCAAAGGCGATGACGGCAGCTCAAACAGCTGGGTTACTCAGCAGATTAACGAGTTGGAAGCAAACAAGGCTTCCTATCCGATGTACAACTACCTGCGCAGCAGCGCGGTTGGGCTCAGCAAAGCCGATATCATTGCCATTTCGTCTCCTCAGAAAAAAGGTCATCTGGTGGGCTCGACCAGCTTCGAATCAGCCAACGCCAATCTTTCCATGACCCTGCACCATAATCTGTACAAGGATATCCAGGATCGGATGCCACGTCTGCGCGGAGGTAATGCGCATGCCTACAATATTGTGATGGATGCGACAGGGGCGCGTGCGGCCAAATCCAGAATCACTTCTGCGATGGCAACGGCAATTTCGTCCAAAGGGTATCATTTTGATATCATCGGCAACGGAGCTATTTCCACTGAAGATGGTGCAGTGCTGGTCGAAAAATCGGTGATCAAAGACGTACTGTTCCCGGTCCGCAATAACCAGACGGATCCGGCCGATGCAACGTATACCGGTAAAATTAAGGTGACTGACACGATGTATTCTCTGGATGGAAGCTCATTCCGTGGAAACAGTGATACATCCGGCAGTCCACTCAGCCCGGTTCCGGCCGCAGTGAAAGCTTTCTCCTGGAACGGATTCTCTTCACTTCCTTACAGCTACACTACCGATGATCCAGCGACGCTGAATGCACGCCTCACCGGTTCAAGCGGAGCAGGTGCAGGCAAATTATCCTGGTCCAAAGACAACTGGCTGAAGACGAGTTACTAGGCTGTAACAGGAGTTAGGTTTTTGGAATCGAGTGGAGAGTGGCCGTGATCTATAGTGGTTCCTGACCACTTTCTCTTTTTTTCATAAGCAAAGAGTGCTCCTGCAGCCGTAATGGCCGGGAGCACTCTTTTTGTGGAACAGGGAGTCTAGTTCCTTTTTAGTTAGGTACGTCATCCGAAAGGACAGGTGCAGCACTCACCGAATCACGATAAATGATATTGCCCTTCACGTGTACGCGGCCGAAGCTGCGACTCGGGTTATCGATCTTTTTGAGCATGGAATGAACCGCAGTGCGCGCCATCTGTTCCACATCGACCTCAACCGTTGTTAATTTGGGATCGGAGAGGGTGGCATAGATATCATTATCGAACCCAACCACAGAGCATTGTGCAGGCACCTGAATACCCAGTGAAGTCAGTTTCTGAACGAGCAGATGGGCCACCTGATCACAGTTGCATACAAAAGCCGTAGGCAGCTGAGTTGGCAAATCAATTTCAATAAACGTACCTCGCTCATCGCGGTCATTAAGCACGAGATCCGGATTCATCGGTAACCGATGTTCCAGCAATGATTTGTAGTAACCGAGGAATCGGTCCTGAATGCTGCTTGTAGAATAGAGATTCCCCACATAAGCGATGCGGCGGTGTCCTTGTTGAACAAGAACATTTGTCAGCTCATAAGCAGCGTAAAAGTTATCGGTAACGACAGAGTCGATATCAGAATGCTCATCGTAGAAATCGAGAAACATTTTGGGAACGTCCATCGATTGGACCAGCTCGATATATTCCTTGCTGACTTGTCCCAGCACAATGAAACCATCCACTTTGTTGTCACTATAGAGCTTAGGCAGGATTAATTCCTCTTCGTCCTCCACATTCAGAATATGCAGAATACCGTAGTACCCCTGATCCTCCAGGTGTTTGGTGATGCGCTGAAATACACGTACATAGAACGATTGTGTAGGTCCGGTAAACCGCTCCGGGATAATAACACCAATATTATGAGTCAGGCCTTCCTTCATCGAACGGGCTGCGGCGTTATACCGATAGCCCATCTGAACGGCAAGCACTTTAATTTTTTCCTTCAATTCGCCACTGACGCCATCTTTATCATTTAATGCTTTCGAGACCGTCACACTGCTAACTCCGAGCTTGTCGGCGATATCCCGCATGGTGATATTGTTCTTCAGCTTTGGTCGCCTCCTTCAAGCCGGTTTACGTACAATGTGCTGTCATTATGGTTAGCGCTTCCTTCAAACATAACAACAATCCATATTAGTATACATCGTTACCCACATGGAATAAAGAGATTCTGGTTAGCGCTACGCTAATTTTTCAGCATGCTGCATTTTCCGCCTGAAGGCTGATCTTCGGTTTTAAACCAATTGCTTTTGGAGAAGTTTCTCATTCCACTCAATCAGGTCACCGCGCTGGCTGGCACAATCCAGGGAACGGTACGGATCAGCCGGAGTATTAAAGGTGTAATCGACCAGTTTATCCAGCGTCGTTGTGGCCACATGACAGCGGGTATCGCTGGATGCATAATAAATGAAAACATCACCTTGTTCGTTGACCACCGCGCCGTTGCAGAAAATAACATTGGACACATCGCCCACGCGCTCGTCGTCATAAGGAGCAATGAAATGCCCGCCTGGCTTGGCGATGATGCGTGCCGGATCATTCAGATCCGTGGCGAACGTGTACAGCACGTAACGAAGGCCCGCTGCCGTGTTGCGAACCCCGTGGGCAATGTGAATCCAGCCGCGATCCGTTTTGAGCGGAGCAGGGCCCTGGCCGTTTTTCACTTCGTATACCGTGTGGTATTTCCGTTCATCGATAATCGTCTCTTCCTCAATCACTGGATTCAGAATATCATCGCACAGACCAAAGGCAATCCCGCCGCCGCTGCCTGTGGAGATAAATCCGTCTTGAGGCCGTGTATAGAACGCATATTTACCCTCTACGAATTCTGGATGTAATACAACATTTCGCTGTTGAGGGGAGCTGGTCGTGATGTTGGGCAGACGCTCCCAGCTGAGCAGATCGCGTGTCCGCACAAGCCCAGCCTGGGCTACTGCACTGGATGTATCAAATGCTGGAGCTTCAGGGTCTTTGCGCTCCGAGCAGTAGATACCATAGATCCAGCCATCTTCATGCTGAACCAATCGCATATCATACTGGTTGGTTTCGTCGGCATCGATATCTTCCCACACTAAGGGTTTGCCTGTGAAGCGAAATCCGTCGATACCGTTATCACTCTCAGCTAGGGCGAAGATGGATTTACGGTCCAATCCTTCGGTTCGGATGACCATCACGTATTTGCCATTGAAATAGATGGTCCCCGGATTAAGCGTAGCGTTAATGCCCAGACGCTCCATGAAGTGGGGATTTGTCGTTTCGTCCAGATCAAATCTCCAGTGCAGCGGTACATGATGGCGTGTGATTACCGGATAACGGTACCGATCATATACGCCGTTGTAGAAGGAAGAATCAATTTCATTTTGACGCGTAAGCAGCTGCTCCTGTTGCTCCAATAATTCATTGTATTTGGGGTGTATCATCGTTATCCCATCCTCTCAATTAGTTCAATGCAGAATCGGCTATTGTGATACGGGCATTTCCACGGTCCGGCGATTTCACTTTGATCAGGTGTGCCGTTTCCGTCTACCGACCAGTACCATTCCCCGCCAGCACGGTGATCGATAATATGTTCCTTCGTATATGTCCACAAGCGTTCTACTCTCTCCAAAAACAAAGGGTCACCTGTACGCTCATAGGCATTATAGAATCCGACCATCGCTTCGGCCTGAACCCACCATATCCGTTTCTCATCCACATGGTCGCCCTCTTGTTCATTCATCAGGGAGCCATCGTCCTGTACAGCCACATTGGAAATGTTATAGGCAATATCCGTAACCATCGCGGAATACTCCGGGTGTTTGTCCAAGCCCATCACTTTCAACGTTTCGTCGATCAGCCAGCTGGCTTCAATGTCATGCCCGAATGAACGCAGATCGATGATGGATTGCCATTCCTTGTTGAAAAATACACCGAGAAACTTTGTGTTCTTGTCATACACCCGTTCATATAAGATGCCGAGCAGGCGTTCCAGTGCCGTCTTCACCTGTTGATCTGGCCACACTCGGTAGAGCGTGGTATAGGCCTCCAACACGTGAATATGCGTATTCATCGTGTAATCCGCAATCACACCATTTTCGCTCAGCATTTCATTGGGCTGTTCCTTCCAAAGGCGGTCAAATTGTTCCTTATATGCAGGTAATTCGGCATTCAGCCCTCGATCCTCAATGAGAGCAAAAAGCGTTTTCGCAAGTTCCAAAGCAGATGCATCCCCGGTGGCACGATAGTACTCACTCAATGAGTAGACGCCGAAGGATTGCGTATACACATGTTTGCTTGTGTCCATTGGTTCTCCATTGGCGTGGACCATCCAGTACATGCCGCCATATTCCGTATCCATCACATGATTCACAAGGAAATGGTAAGCATGTTCAGCGTGATCACGCCAGATTTCATTTCCGGTTACCCGGTAGGCAGCTGCAAAGGACCATAATTGTCGTGCCGTGGCGATTCCGCCTTTGGGAGCGAGTGGATCGACCTGAAGGTCATTGCCAACCCAACCATAGAATCCTCCGTTGTTATGATCTTTGAGGGCAGACCAGAATGGCAGAATATGACCTTCCCAGTGTTCTTTTATTTCAGTTTTGATGTCATTGATGTGAGTCATAAGTGAGCGCTCCTTCAAAGTACAGGGATAAAGTTTAATTAAGTTAACGTTAACCTTATTTTATAATACTAGTGTCGGGAAAAAGCATTGTCAACGCGTCTGGGGATAAAAACTTGTTGTAAAGTAATAAATAATTTAATTGACAGGTAAGCGTTACCATAATAAAATTCATTTTGTAACCTTAACGATAACTTAAATTAACTTAAGAAAGGGGTCAAATCAATTGAATAAAAACAAAGGTTGGATGGTGCTGCTCACCATGCTGCTCATCACTTCTCTGCTAGCAGCATGCTCTTCTGGAGGTGGATCCTCGCAGGCAGGAGAGGAAATCAGTACAGATCCTGCAGATATCAAGGGCGAGATCACCGTTCTCACGCAGCGTACAGATATTGTTGATACGGTATTTAAAGACTATGCTGCGGAGTTCAATAAGGAATACCCGGATGTCAAAGTAAACTTCCAGGCGCTGGCTGACTATGAGGGACAAGTGAAGATTCGTATGAGCACCAAAGATTATGGTGACGTGCTGATGATCCCCACCAGCGTACCGATTGCGGACATTCCGGACTTTTTCGAACCGTTGGGCACGTACGATGAGTTGAAAGATAAGTACACAGCCATTGAAGAGCGTATGGTTGACGGCCAAGTCTATGGGATTCCAACCGTTATCACGTTCTCCGGTATCATCTATAACAAGCAGGTGTTCAAGGACGCTGGCATTGCGGAAGTTCCCAAAACACCTGAGCAATTCCAGGCTGCACTGCAACTGGTGAAAGATAATACAGACGCGATTCCACTGTACACCAACTATGCCTCCGGTTGGGCTTTGACACAATGGGAAGCAGATCTGCCGACGGTTGCAGGCAGTGTGGACTACGTAAACATTGATCAACCGAACACGGATGAAAACTTTGTGGCTGGCAAGCCGCACTATGAATTGTACAAAGTGCTTTACGACGCAGCCAAGAATGGCCTGATTGAGAAAGATCCGACCACAACCGACTGGGAAAGCTCCAAGGCTGATCTGGCGAACGGGAAAATTGCAACGATGGCACTTGGATCATGGGCAATTACCCAAATTCAAGGCTTGACGGATACACCAGATAATATCGGATTCTTGCCATTTCCTACGAATGCAAGTGATGTGGTCGTTCCGCTCGCAGCAGACTACAACATCGGCATGAACGTGAACAGCGAGAACAAACCTGCTGCGAAAGCGTGGATTGACTGGTTCCTGGTGAAATCGAATTACGCGGTTGAGCAAGGCGGGGGCATGAGCGCAGACAAAAATGCGGAATTGCCACCGATTTTGGATCAATACAAAGACGTTACATTCTCCACACTGACTCCTGCCAAAGAAGGACAGGAAGGTCTGGTTGACAAAATCGACAACGAAGGCGAGATTGGCCTCTGGCAGCCTGACTTCAAGAAACGCATTATCGAAGCTGCCATCGGTAATCGCAGCGAATCGTACGACGACATCATGAAGAATCTGAATGACAAATGGGTTAAAGCACGGACAGAAGTCGCGAAATAAACAGATTGCGGGGATACGTCGATCTGTAAAGGTGCTACCTATGTCCGACCACCGCTGACATGCAGCGAGGCACCACGCCTTGGCTGAGGGGAGAGGATTTCCCCTTTTTATACGGCATTTTGCATCTGGATGCAGGAAAAATCAGATGTGAAATGCCACCTTCGGTGGTTGATTACTCAGGCATTTGTGATTTGGACGGGAGTCTTTCGATATAAAAGCGGCAGAACCGCTTGGAGGTGTGGAGAGCATGAAATACTTGAAGATTTCGAATTGGGGCTACTCAGCGCAACGCATATTTATCATCTGTGCCTTCTCGATCATTCCGCTGGCACTGCTGTTCACTTTTGCTTATTTACCTGTCATTAACATGTTCAAATACAGCTTCACCGATTGGAACGGATACAGCAAAAGGTTTGATTATGTGGGGTTTGAGAACTACACACGGATATTCAGTGACCCTGAGTATTTTAAAGTGTTTATTGTCAGTTTGTATTATTTTGTGGCTACCTTCGTACAAATGGGTCTGGCCCTCTACTTTGCAACGATTCTGAGCTTCAAAATCCGCGGCAAAAACTTTTTCAAAGGCATATTGTTTTTCCCCTATCTGCTGAATGGCGTAGCCATCGGATTTATCTTCCTCTTTTTCTTCAAGCCGGATGGTACCCTCGATACACTCATGCAGGCCGTAGGGCTTGGACAATACACTCAGCTCTGGCTTGGGAATCCGAACATTATTAACGTGTCGCTCGCAGGCGCATCGGTATGGAGATACATGGGCTTTAACTTCATTATCTTCCTGGGTGCGATCTCTTCCATCCAAAAAGATGTCTATGAAGCGTCAGATATTGACGGGGCCAATCGCTGGCAGCAGTTCCGCCATATCATCCTGCCGAGCATTACGCGTATCCTGCAGCTCAACCTGATTTTGGCGATTAGCGGCGCAATCAGTGCGTTCGATATTCCATACATTATGACAGACGGTTCCAATGGCAGTGAGACATTTGTGATTCAAACCGTTCACTTGGCATTTAAGTACGGCAAGCTGGGCTTGGCATCGGCAATGGCTGTTGTGCTGCTGTTTATTGTCATTCTTGTTACGCTGGTTCAGCGTGTCACCATGAAAGGGGAGGAATGAACGTGCAATCATTCAAATACACCCTAGCGAGCATATTTAAATATGCTTCACTCATTCTCGCAGCGTTCATTGCGCTTGTACCCATTGTTGTGGTGCTGTTTGCATCGCTCAAAACCAATGCAGAGTACGCGACCAGCAGTCCGCTTGCCCCACCAGCCGATTGGCTGAACTTTGCGAACTATACCAAGGCTTTTGTGGACGGCAACATGCTGGTCGGTTTCAAAAATACAATTATCATCCTGATCATCTCTATCGTGGGTGCCACTTTGACGGGTTCCATGATCGCGTATGTGCTGGATCGTTTCAAATTCAAAGGTAAAAAGATCATGGTAGCCGCATTTCTGCTCGCTACCCTCATTCCAAGTGTGACGACGCAAGTCGCTACATTCCAGATCATCAATGCGCTCGACCTGTTCAATACCCGTTGGGCAGCCATTGTGATGTACCTCGGTACCGATATCATCGCGGTATATATCTTCCTGCAATTCCTGGGTTCCATCTCAAACGCATTGGATGAATCCGCCATGCTGGATGGCGCTTCCTACTTCACGATCTATTGGAGAATCATTCTGCCACTCCTGAAACCGGCGATTGTAACGGTCATTATCGTGAAGGGTGTCAACATCTACAACGATTTTTACACACCATTCCTGTACATGCCCAAGACAGACTTGCAGGTCATATCCACGGCTCTTTTCAAATTCAAGGGGCCGTTCGGATCACAGTGGGAGGTTATCAGCGCCGGCATCATGATCGCCATCATCCCAACGATGATCATCTTCCTGCTGCTACAGAAGTACATCTACAACGGCTTCGCACAAGGCTCTGTTAAATAAAAAAACAAAAGGCTATATGAAATGCATATGAGAATACACAGGAACGAAGAGGACAGAAAAAAGCTGGAGAAACGGAGTGGACTCGTGTAATTTTAAGTATTCATTTCATATAGCCTAACCGAAGGGAGAAATGAAACGATGACAGTTGTTGGTACGAAAAACGTACACATTGTTGGAGATGCATTGCCGAATATGCCTTGGGAGGATAAACCGGAGGGCACGGAAGGTCCGGTATGGAGACACTCCGCGAACCCGATTGTGCCGCGTAACCCGGTCAAGGGAGTTGCCCGTATTTTCAACAGTGCAGTGATTCCTTATGAAGGGAAATTCATCGGAGTATTCCGCGCAGAAACCATTAATGGACGTCCACACCTGCACATGGGGTCGAGTGAGGATGGATTATCATGGACGATTGAAGAGGAACGTATCGCCTTTGTGGACGAAAAGGGCGATCCCTTCATGCCGAACTATGCATACGACCCACGTCTGGTGAAAGTGGAAGATACGTATTACATCATCTGGTGTACCGATTTTTACGGTGCAGCGCTGGGGTTGGCCAAGACGGAAGATTTCAAAACGTTTGTACGTCTTGAAAATCCGATGCTGCCGTTCAACCGCAATGGGGTGTTGTTTCCACGCAAAATCAATGATAACTATGTAATGTTGTCCAGACCAAGCGACAGCGGACATACGCCGTTCGGGGACATTTTTCTGAGCGAAAGTCCGGATCTCGTGTACTGGGGCAAGCACCGTCATGTCATGAGCAAAGGCGGTCAGGGCTGGTGGCAATCGGTCAAGATTGGCGGCGGTCCGGCACCGATTGAAACGTCCGAAGGCTGGCTGATGTTCTACCACGGCGTAACGGGTACGTGCAATGGTTTTGTTTATAGCATGGGTGCGGTCATTCTGGATCTGGATGAGCCATCGAAAGTGAAATATCGTTCCTCGAACTTCGTACTGACACCGGAAAAATGGTATGAGGAGCAAGGGTTTGTAGACAATGTCGTATTCCCATGTGCCACATTGCATGATGCGGAGACAGGACGAATCGCCATTTATTACGGTGCAGCCGACACATACGTTGGAGTCGCTTATACCACTGTCGAAGAAATCGTGAACTATGTCATCGAGACTGATGAAGTCATTGCCGGAGACCGTGAGGAAGGAATATTATAATTGAAGTGAAACAATTTTAGATAAATCTGGAATTTACACAATAACGGAGAGTGCAGAACTGATCTGAAGAAACGAAGTGTTCACATTTATCCTCGGATTTCCCCTTTCATCAGAGATTCAAAAAATCTGGGGATAACGGCGATCGGAAGATGGTACTGCAATCGTAGTTGGACGTGTATACATTCGGTCATTCATTTTACATTAATTGAAAAAGGGGCATTACGGAACAATGCATATGGAATACATCAAGGGATTTACATTTGGCTGGATGAGTGGCAGGGGAGACTTCCGCAAGCCGGAAGCGAAAGAATCCTTGCGTCTGATGGCTGAACGCACTGGCAGTTCGCATGTTATTTTTGCACTGGCGGCACATCAGGATCATCCGCAGGCTGTAGAAGTCAAATATGAGGGTGAACATATGGTGGAAGACGATGAATTGGTGGATATGATCCGTTATGCCCGTACGCTCGGACTGCGGGTCATTCTGAAACCAACCGTCAATTGCACCGATGGCACATGGCGTGCACACATTAACTTCTTTGATATCGATGTGCCGTGTGAGCCGAAATGGAAAGACTGGTTCCGCAGTTATACCGTGTATCAGAAGCATTATGCAGCCATTGCAGAGCGAGAGAAATGCGAGATGTTCATCGTGGGCTGTGAGATGGTGCAGTCTGAGCGTCGGAGCGAGGAATGGCGCGAGGTCATCGCGGGAGTGCGTGAAGTGTATTCCGGGCTAGTATCCTACAACACCGACAAGTATCAGGAAGGGCAAGTGAAATGGTGGGATGCCGTAGACGTCATTTCCTCCAGCGGTTACTATCCGATTGGGGATTGGGAGGCGCAGCTGGATCGGATTGAACAGGTCATTGCACCCTACGGCAAACCTTTTTTCTTCGCAGAAGCGGGCTGCCCTAGCCGTAGTGGATCGGCACAGGTGCCGAATGACTGGGGGTTAGAAGGTGCGGTCAGCGCGGAGGAGCAGGAGCAGTTCTATGAAGCCATGTTCCGTCATGCAAGCAAGAGGGAGTGGGTACGCGGATTTGGTCTGTGGGACTGGAGCGCGCATCTGCATCAAGAGAAGGATGCCCTGAACGATGATGGATACGGAGTTTACGGTAAACCAGCCGAGAAGGTCATTCGTCGGTTCTATGAAGGCATTGCCGTGAAAGCCTAGTCTGTATTAGTTGAGTTATCCCATCTACTTGAACAGCGTTTATTAACCAAAAAAGATACTGCTGTGCTTATGCACGCAGTATCTTTTTTGGTTAAGTTTAATTTCTTTCTATTAAATGCAGATAGTATCGACTATAAATTGTTAGGTGAATATATTATTTAATTTAGTGATAACATTATATGAAGATCCCTTCAAGAACGAGTTAATTTTTTTACCCCAATTTCCGTCCAAGCTGCTCAATTTTCTCCAGCCATTTCTTTCTCTGTTCCTCGGACTGTTTGCCCACCAGATCTACAGGTGTTATGCGTACAGGTTTGATGCCTGTCAGAGCAAAGGTGGAGATCTTCATCATTTTGTGTGCAGGTTCACCCTGGAACCATTTGTAGTACCAGTTCGGACCATCCATGGTGGTGATCATGCGTGCGGTGCGACCTTTGAGCAGTTGATCCGGGAAAAGTTTCCCTTTGTGATACTTGAAGGCATAGCCTGGCATGAAGATGCGGTCGATGAATCCTTTGAACAAAGCTGGTGGTCCTCCCCACCAAATCGGAAACACCCATACGAGATGCTCTGCCCATTTAATCGCCTCTTGGGCTTCCAGTAAGTCCGGTTCGAGCGGCAGTTTATTACGATAGCCTCCCTCTAAATTCATGTTGAACTCCAGTTCGTTCAGGGTAATCATGCGAACCTCGGCACCTGCCTGCACAGCGCCTTTACGATAAGCTTCGGCGATTGCGCCATTGTAACTTGGGGAGACGGGGTTGCCTTGGATAATTAATATTTTCTTCATAATGATGACACGTCCTGACTATTTTAGTTAATGAACACTAACCTCATGTGCAAAAAGAAAAGGTCACGAATGACCTGGTGAACATTCAGGAATATCCTGAAGCTGGATGAAGCCGATCTTGTATATAGGTGAAAACTTATACCAATTACCAATGATTATTGCCTGTCTGATCGGAACGAATTAGAGATGCAATCCATCGGGTGTTATCCGAGCTCAGCTGTTACCTGCCCAACATCAACGCAAGTCGGTGAACGGTTTCTCCGGTGTATGGAACAAGCAGCTCCGGCAGTTCACCTTGCATACTGGATACGGCCAGGCGCGTAATGGCACCAATGACCAGAACGGCCGTGAGCCGTGAATCCTGAGCGGGCAGTTCACCTCGCATAATCCCCTGATCGATTAGATCAATCAACGCATCCAGCGGTTGGCGGTAATCCTCACTGCTTCCAGCTTCAATGAAAATCTCATGATTTTGTGAAATCAGCAGCAGTCCGTAGGGATCTTCATCATGCAGGTGGAGAACTTCGGTAATCAGTTGTCGGAAGCGTTCAAGCACCGGGCCCTCCTGGCGAACATACCCGTCAATCAGGGCGGTATAGTCTGCGCAATATTGGGTGAAGGCCTCAAGGGCAACGGCATCTTTGTTTTTAAAATGTTTGTAAATCGCCGCATCCGTTACTCCGGCGGCGTCACCGATCTCTTTGACGGAAATGCCGTCAACGCCTTTGGTTGCAAACAAGCGCATCGCCGCTTGTAGGATGTCTTTCTTTTTGCTGTCTACATGAGGTTTGTTCTTCATGATTGTATAGTAAGTGATTACTAACTAAATTGCAACTCCCATTTCAGAATCTCTTATTTAACGCTAGGAAAAGTGCTTTCGCTCAAAGCTTGCAGGCTTATGAACGGCAACGTATGATGGATAGAAATAATAACGGATAGACGGGCAAAGGAGCTTGGACAGAGGTAGGGCTGTAAAGGCAAACATCAGCGGCGCCAGCTCCAGGTCTGGGGAACGAAATGGATGGTGAATGGCGTGAATGAAGACGTGCAGGCGCATCGCTGGGTGACTCCCGAAGGGACGTTAAATGAACAATATGTAACAAGCAGAGAAAGGCTCTACAAAGGCATGAATGGTAAATATGTGGAGCGTTTCACTGTTCGTACCGGGGAAAGTTATATTTTCAAACCGCTGACCAATCCTGCACAACATGGACGTGAACAATGGATGTCCAGGCATGTGCTGTCTGTACTGCCGCCTATCTATCCAGCGTTAATTGCTGCATCAGACTGCGAAATTAACGCGGAACAGAGCTGGATCATCTATGAGGATCTGGGCGAACTGGTGCATGATTTACGGGAAGAGACGATGCTGGCTGCTGCTGTACATATGGCGGAGTGGCACTCCTTATCTGTTGCTGATTGGGGTGAACTGCCCCGGGTGGGTCAGAAACCGCCAATTCGGGACATACTGGATGATCTGCTTTGGCAAAAGGAATCCACCGCTGATTTGTTGTCCAAGCTGGAGATCTCGCTGTCACCATCGGATTGGCACAACATCTCCTCGCTAATCCATACAGCAGAGGAGGAGTTACCTCGTGTCTTGTGTCACGGAGATCTTCATCCCGGCAACATGGCGGATGTGAATGGCAGGCTGGTGATTATCGATTGGGAGCATGCGCATCTGAATACGGCTCTCTGGGACGTATATCATCTGGTAGATCTATCGCATCCGCTGTTCCCGAGAACCGTTACGCCTGAGCTACGGGAGCAGATTATCGATGTTTATCTGGACGGGCTGGAACGCCATAGCGTTCAGGTTGAACGGGTTTCTTTTAAAAGGTGGTACCGTGCATATGCCATTGTATTCTCGCTCTGGATGCTGCGTCTGATTGATGGGGATCTGAGAAGTGCAGACTGTGTATGGCCGGAGGAACAGCTGCGGAACCAGTGGCACGAGACGGCAATGACACTGAAACAGTGCATGAAGCAGTGTTGAAGGGAATAGAAATGAGGGGTGCAGAACATGCGTAAAGTAGGACTCGTAATGCGTAAAATTCAATTCACGGAGGCACAGGGCCCGCGCGTATTTGCGGATCGGTTGAAGCAGATCGGGCTGGAGCTGGGCGTGGAGATTGTGTTCATCTCGCCGGAGCGCCATGTCAGCGGGTATGACTGGTTGCCAGGTTATGAGCATGAGAAAGGTGACTTGGTGAACTATGATATCGTACTGGACCAGATATATAGCCAAAATATAGAGCATGTCATCTACACGGTATCCGGGTTTACGTTTTTGAAGATGTTTTTACCGAAGAGTGTGTTGTTCCCGCACAGCTTTCCCGACCCGGCGCTGACGGGGTATGAGATGATGAAGCCATTTTATACGATGGTGGATAAAGCGATTGTGCAGACAGAGTTCCTAAAAACAGAACTGGGCCGCAATTTCGGTGTACATGACGTGAACGTTATCCCGATTGGCTTTAGCGAAGAGCTCGCAAACCGCCACTACGACCCGAGTCAGGTTGTGCATAATCGTGTGCTCTGGATCGGTCGGGATGAAGCGAATCGTCGCCCGGATCTGGTGCTGGAATACGCCCGGCAGAACCCCGACAAGGAAGTATACATGGTATTCGGCGGTCGCCGCTATGAGGAAAGCATGAAGAAATACAACATTCCGGACAACGTAAAATTGCAATTCGCGCTGACACAGGATGAGGTATTTACCCTAATGAACTCGTCCAAGGTGTATTGGAGCTGTTCGGCATTTGATACGTTTGCGATGCCGCTGACCGAAGCGATGGCGATGGGCAAAATGGTTGTGAAGCCGGAGCATGCCTGCTATGGACACATCCGTTCCACGCATGCCTTTGCAGGCAATGAGGATAACTGGTTTGAACTGGTGAACATGGCTGCTGCCGCGCCGCGTAGTGTTTCGGAAGACAACCGTGAGTATGCTTTTGGTGCTTTTTCGCGCACAATCATGAAAGAAGGATACCGGGAGTTCTTTGCCAACTGGTTGAAATAATGAGAGGTCTGTAACGAAGGCTCTAACCATTCAGCAAGAAGGAGGAGAACCTTATGGAAGTACTCATCCTATGGACGCTTGGCATGTGGGCAGTGCAGCTGCTGATTGAATGGCTCATCTATCGGTTGCAGGGACGTCGAATGACCGGGGTTCAATATATACTGCCATGTGTGGCCTTGCTCGGCGGAGCCGTTGTGATCATGATTAGCATTGAGATTGGCGGGTGGAACGGTATCGGTTATGCCTTGCTTGGTGCATCGCTGGGTGCAGCGGGAATGTTGACACTAATTACGGTGGCGATTACGGATGTAGTGTTTCGGCGTCGGAGACGGAATTAATCGGGGGGTTAGCTGCTGTACAGTAAGAGTGAATTGGACGATCGGACGGTTGCAGGAATGCATTCGTCTGTGATATATTGACATTAATTATGACAAGGGAGGTGAAGACAGGTGAATCACGAGATGCTTAACAACCGTATTAGCCAGCTGCCGATTGCTATGGCTGGCATTGTTCATACTTTTCTGACCAACGGGAGAAGTCTGTCCAATTTTGAATATACGGAAGTTAACATTTGCGAGAAGATGCCTGCCTTGACCCCATTCGGACGATAAGCGATATTGCTTGAATTCTGAAGGGCCGCGGAGCTAACCTCCTGCGGCTCTTTTTGTGTTGCGGTCAGGATCTTCCAATCCATAGGAGGAACCTTATTATGATGATTATTAGTGCGCAACAACTGACTCAATACCACGGAGCACATCTGGTGCTGGACGGCATTACATTTGAAATTATGGAAGGCGACAAGGTCGCCCTGATTGGCCGCAACGGAAGCGGAAAAACGACATTGATGCGTCTGTTGGCACGACTGAGCCAGCCGGATGAAGGACAATTGATGATCAAGAAGGATACACGTATTGGTTACGTCGCTCAGGTACCGGAAGGAATGGACGATTACACAGTGCTGGATGTGCTGAGTCTTGGATTCAGGGAGCTTATGGCGTGCCGGAGTCAAATGAAGGATATGGAGCAGCAGATGTCCGATCCGGAATGTGCATCCGATCCGAACCAATTGGAGCGACTGTTGAAGCGGTACGCGGCATTGCAGGACCAGTTCGAGCGCGAGGGTGGATATGAAATGGATGCCCGGATCGATCAGGTGGCGGACGGTCTGGATATTGCGAAGGAGCATTACGGATGGCGGTTTGGTTCGTTGTCTGGTGGTGAACAGACCCGGGTTGTGCTGGCTTCACAGCTAATTGTAAGGCCTGATCTGTTATTGCTGGATGAGCCGACCAACCATCTTGATCTGGAGCGGGTGGAATGGCTGGAAGGATTTTTGCGCGAGTACACAGGTACGATTATCCTGATCTCACATGATCGCTACTTTTTGGACCGTGTAGCATCCCGGACGTTAGAACTGGAGGATGGAGAAGCGCAGACGTCAGCTGGTGGCTATACGGAATATATGAAAGTGAAGGAACAACGACTGCTGCAGCAATTCGAGGAGTTCAAGGAGCAGCAGAAGGTGATCAAAAAAATGAAAGAAACGATCCGCCAACTGGAAGAATGGGGCCGAGTCGGGGGTAATGAAAAGTTCTTCCGGCGTGCAGCTTCGATGCGTAAAGCAATCGAACGGATGGAACAGGTGAAGCGCCCGGTACTGGAGCGGCGTAACGCCGACTTCGATGTACGCCCTACAGACCGTACGGGAAAACGAGTGGCCGTTATGGAACAGGTCGAAAAGGCTTATGGAGAACGTCCGATTCTGCGCGGTGTATCAGGATTGCTCGAATATGGCGACAAAATTGCCCTTATTGGACGCAATGGTTCAGGCAAAACGACGTTGTTCAAGCTGTTGCTGGGCGAGGAACAACCCAGTGCAGGCAACCTGGAGTGGGGGGCACGTGTAGATGTTGGCTATCTGGCCCAGCAGGAGGAGCCTTCCAATCCGAAGCTGAATGTGCTGGAGTACTTCCGTCAGGAAGCGGGCGTGGAAGAAGGAGAAGCACGCGGCATTTTGGCCCGATATCTATTCTATGGAGCAGATGTATTTCGCTCGGTAGGACAGTTATCTGGTGGGGAATGGACGCGGCTAAGGCTGGCTCTGCTGGTTCAGCGGAAGCCGAATGTGCTTTTGCTGGATGAACCGACCAACCATCTGGATATCGCTTCAAGGGAAGCGCTCGAAGAGTCGCTCGTTGATTTCGAAGGAACGGTGCTTGCCATCTCGCATGACCGTTACTTCGTCAATCGACTCGCTTCCCGCGTGTGGGAACTGGAGAATGGGCGGATGACCACTTATCTTGGAGACTATGAAGCCTATCGCGAGAAGAAGCTTGATCTGCAAGCCCGCGCAGCTGCGGCAAATCAGCATGTAGCAGTTGTAGCCACTCCATCACGTGGAAGTTCAAAACCGAAACTGGAGACGGAGTCGGGTAGAACGCCTGATACAACGTACACTTCTAAAAAGCTGTCCGCTGAACAATTGGAGCAGCGACTGGCTCACCTTGAAGGGCAAATCCAGGAAATGGATCGCCAGCTTGAATCTGTGCAGAACAATCCAAACGAGCTGGAGCAAATGTGGAACGAACGCGAGCGATTGTCTGGTGAATACAATGATATGTTGGCCCAGTGGGCAGAGCTGTGAGACAGGTCAGATTACGGAGCTTATCTTGAAATAGATCTTGAAATAGATAAAGGAGGAAAGAAGGCCGGAGAAAGATCTCTGGCCTTTTTGATTTTCAAAGTTAGCTTCATAATGCGATGATATCCGCAGTAAGTGGCTAGATATGCTGTGTATTGATCATGGGTACAAGATCTAGACGAATAGATTCATTTCGATCCATATCTTGCTGATTGAAAACTACCCTCGGGATTTATTTAAAATGCTTTTTTACATGTCATCGGGAATAGTGTAACTTTTTTCCTTCTCATGCGTTTAATACGTTTGTGTGTATGGAAACGGCTCCTCTTAGAGCTCACAGAAAGGCAGGTTATCGTTATTTATTATTCAATGACTTATCGGAACTGGTCGGATGACCGGCAGGTGGAGACAGGGGTACTGGAGCAGGTATCGGTTACTCGCGATGAGCTGTTCATGCGCAAGCTGGTCGATGCGACCCTGATGAAAAATAAGCTTTGGGCGCATCTATCCAATGAATGTGAGGATCGTCGGGAGCATGCGGTCTACGTGACCGAATATGACAACCAAAAACCTGCCGAATACGGTACAGCGATTGCGGACGCTGCACTGGCAATGTGTAAAATGTCCTCCATGTACAGTGCGGAATATATGCTGTGGAATGGGAGTGCATTTCAGGAATTGGACTTGGCAGAATCCTCCTCGTACACGATGGAGCTTGCCGAGCAACTGCTGGACCATTACATGGTCCGGGGCGGTACGACATATGAATTTGTGTATTCCGTGCTGGATGTGGATCGCAAGAAAGTGTTGTTTTTGATGAAGGAGGTGGATCTGTAATGGCCGAAGATTCCAAACCCAAACCTGGATCACGTGCCAAGCTTGTTGCCTTCTCGCTAATGCTTGCGGTTCCAGCTGTATTATCTGGTTGTAGCAGCAGTAGCGACGAATGTGACCCGGAATACGATACTGGATGTGAATATGACTCCAGTAGTGGGCACTATTACTACGGTGGCGGATCGTCCTATCGGAGCAACAAGGATAGCAGCTCCTACAGTAAATCCAGTTCAAAATCGAGCGGCTTTGGCAGCTTCTTCCGCAGTTCGGGAGGTTAGAACCTGATGAGGCATATATACCAACTGCCATTCAGTCATGAAGAAGTTTTCAGGGGCAAAGCAGGGCAGCAGGTTCCTTACCATCGCATGTATGGCAAGCAATATTGTGTGCCAGCGTTGACAGTCTTTTCCCCAGCGGAGATGCAGGAATTGCGTACGGCAGTTGAGGCTGTAGACGGAATCTACTGCAAGGTGATGCGTTTTATCCAACAATACATGCCCGACTCTTTTCTGGAGCAGCAGTTGGGCATTCATCCCGACCTGATTCAGGCGGCGCGTATGGAGATGGTGACAGGCGGCATCACTCGGCAGGACTGGATTATTGGGGAAGCTGGGCCTAAATGTATTGAAAATAATACGGATACCCCAACCGGCATACCTGAAGCAGCTGCATTGGAAGGTATTTTGGTGGGGATGGCTAAAAAAACATCGCTTCATGCTCCATCCAAAGGAATGGATGAATGTATCCGGGAATGCTTTCGCCGCTGGCTGGATGCTTACGCCAAGCAGGGTTTGCTGGGCCCGGTGACCTTTACTTCATTTGGGGAGCATGTGGAGGATCGGACCAATACGGAGTATCTGATGAAGCTGTGCCAGGAGGCGGGGTATGAAACGTTCTACGCTCCACTGGAGGAGTTGGAGATTATTCCTGGGGAGGCGCTCTACCATCATGGACGCGAGATTAACCTGCTGTACCGGCTCTATCCCCTGGAATATCTAATCGATGATCGAGATGAAACGACCGGCGTGGACATCGGCGCAGCACTGCTTGAATTGGTTCAGGATGGACGCCTGGGTCTGATGAATCCTGTACAGCATGTGCTGATGCAGAGCAAAGGCTTCATGGCGGCGATCTGGTCACTCTATGAACGTAATGAACAAACCCCGGAGTATTGTGGATTTCGGCTGTTTAACGATGCAGAGTTAGCTTCCATTTCACGGTATCTGCTACCTACTTATTTCGAAGCTGGACCTTTCGAATGGAGCGCAATGCCATACGTGGCCAAAAGCTATTGGGGCCGCGAGGGTCGAGGCACATCGCTGCTGGGTGAGGGATCGGATCATCATGAGGGCCAAACGGCTGCTACTCAAAAGCTGCACGCTCCTATGAACTCCAACACAACAGACGAACTGCAAGAAGATGAGGAGATCGCAGCCTATTATAATAATCAGCCTAAAATATATCAGCAGCTGGTACCGATGGAGCAGGCCGTAATTCAGACAGAGGATGGCGAATACAGCGGTTATTTGCTTACAGGAGTGTTTGTCATCGGTGGACGGTTTGCCGGTGTATTGCCACGGATCGGGGAGAAGGTAACCGGAGATATGGCCTATTATTGTGCGGCTGTGGTCAATGAACGGTTGGATGACGAGGAGGAGAAGGAATGGACAATTTGGGATTAAACCTGCTGAATGTAGCGGTAGGTGTAGGCATTCTGCTGGTTGTGTTGGTATGTGGGTATTTCGCTTTTAGCCAATTGACCCGGTATAACGATAGCGAGGAAATCGCGAAAGGTAACGAGGCGGCAGGCATGTATATGGGCAGCAAATTGCTGGGCCTGTGTATCATTGTGGGCATGGTGTCCTTCTCCACGCATTCATGGCTGGATATGCTGCTCTGGTCGGCGCTTGGAATCATTATTTTGTGTCTGGTCTATATTATATTTGACTTCCTGATTCCCAAGATGCGGGTATGTGACGAAATCGCACGAGGCAATATGGCGGCAGCACAGCTGCTGCGTTCCATTATCATCGGCGTTTCCATCGTCATTGGTACGTTTTTGATGTAAAATAAACCCTAGTGTTTATTTGGAATGAATATCAATTCAATGAAGAAGGAGCGCGGCATCATGAGAAAAGTCATCATCGATACAGATACAGCAGGAGACGATACGATTGCGATCCTGACTGCACTGCACCATTTCCAGGTGGAGGGCATTACGATTACAGGTGGGAACGTACAGTTTGACCAAGAGGTTGAAAATGCCCTGTACACGGTACAGGTTGCAGGACATGGCGGCAAGGTGCCTGTGTACAAAGGATGCGAACGCCCATTGATGGCCTATGGCAAGGCGCAGCACCGCACGGTGGAAGACGTACATGGCGATGACGGCATGGGCGGAGCCCATTTCCCGAAGGCAGACCAGCGTCCAGAGGCAGGGCATGCAGTTGATTTTATCATTGAAAAGGTACACGCACATCCGGGCGAAATCTCGCTTCTGGCCATTGCACCTCTAACTAATATTGCGATGGCAATCCAGAAGGACCCAACCATTATTCCGGAGATTGCTCACCTCTACATCATGGGTGGAACGAATAATGCATTGGGTAATATCACACCAGCCGCGGAGTATAACTTCTATGTAGATCCGGAAGCAGCCAAAATTGTATTGCACGCAGGCATTCCGACCACCATGGTTGGCTGGGAGATGTGTACGCAGTATTCTGTTATGGATGATGATGATCACGCTGAAATTGCAGCACTGGGTACATCAGGCGCGGATTTTTTCACGGCCATCAACAAAGTGGTTATGCAGTTCAACAAATCGGTACATAAACTGAATGGCACCACTCACCCGGATACGTTGCTGATGGCTGTTGCCGCAGATGAGTCGCTCATGACCAAATCCGGTCAGTATTATGTGGATGTGGAGGCAGCAGGAGAGTTAACACGCGGATATAGCGTCGTGGATATCAATGGACGTTTCGGCAAAGAGCCAAATGTACGTGTCTGCGAAGCCATTGACCGTCCGAAATTCAAATCCATGCTGCTGGATGTGCTCTCCGCTATTCAATAAAATGGTGGATTTCAACTCCAATAAAAGTATTTATCATCCGTGCCTAATCCAGGCACGGATTTTTTTGCCCATTCCATTCCTATGAGTGTATGCCAAGCGCGTGCTCTACCCAGTTGGTGACAACGCTTCGGGTGTGTTAAAGTGAAGGAAATGTTACAGCGGAGACCCTTTAGTTTAACTTTTGAGCGTCCGGCAGGAGGAGTGGCACATGTTATTTTATTTTGTAGCACTGCTGGTTACCTTGGTTGATCAGGGAACCAAGATGGCGGTGAGGATGTATATGGAAGTTGGCGACACAATGAGGCTTGGCGACTCGGGAATGCAATTGCAGCATTATGAGAACAGTGGAATGGCAGGCAGCCTGTTTCAAGGGAATGCGCGTCTGTTCGGTGTGGTTGCCATTCTGTTCGTGGCGGGCATAATGTATTATCGGAGAAAAGGTGAGATTCGCGGTTTCTGGATGCAGGCAGGTGCCGGTTTCATGGTTGGTGGTGCTTTGGGTAATGCAATCGATCGGTTTATCTACGCACGCGTAACGGATTTTCTCGTATTTCCGTCGGGACGTGGTATTCTCAATTTGGCGGATGTAGCAATTAATGTTGGTGTGGTTATGCTCGTCATCGGGATGTTAATCCGTGCATTTCAGAGTTACCGAGCCAAGCGTTTACGTAATGCTTTGCCGAAAATAGAGCGTTGATAGAGAGCTAACAACAGCTTTGTTGTAAGCAGCGTAACTGAATACATGATGGACATTGGATATATTCCGATGTCCTTTTTTGTTATAACGATGAGCGGACTCGCTCTCAGTGGGCCTGATTCAATTTTACCGAAACCGTTTTAGGAATAATAGGACACATTATAGTCAACGCTCTAAGTATAAAACGGTGGAAGGATTAACCACGTGGTTACTTCACTAATTTAATGGGTAAATCTTTACGTATATAAGCTGAGGGAGGTACAACATGAGAACATCGCTTACCAAGGCACTCGGGTTAATACTGCTTTGTGGAATAACGGCTGTACTTCTGTCTTCTTGCACCAGTGGGAATAATGCCAACGGCAAAGTGCAGGTTGAATTTTTTCAGAACAAACCCGAAGCCAAAGGAACCTTTGACGAATTAATCAAAACATTCAATGCCGAACACTCCGATATTCAGGTCACTCAGGTGAATCCACCTGACGCGGAGACGGTGCTGAAGACACGTGTGGTGAAAAACGATGTGCCAGACATCATGGCAATGGGGGCAACCGATACCTATTCCATTCTTGCACAGAGTGATATTTTCGCCGATCTGACAGACAGTCCACTGTTAAAAACGATCGATCCCAACTACATAAAGATGCTGAAGGATGTCACGGGCATGGATGAAGTGACAGGCGTTCCTTACGCAACAAATGCAAACGGCATCATGTACAACAAAACGTTGTTTAAGGAAATGGGTCTGGACGTACCCAAAACTTGGGACGAGCTGATTGCTACAGCCAAAAAAATTAAGGATGCGGGTAAAATTCCGTTTTACTTCACATACAAGGATGACTGGCAGACGAATCTGCCGTTCAATGCACTCGGACCTAACTTGGTTGGTATTGATTTCTACTTGGAGCGTCGCGAGAACAAGGTGACCTTCAAGGAGAAATACCGTGAGGTTGCGGAGAAGCAGTTGGAGCTGATGAATTATGGTCACGGTGACAACTTCGGTAAAGCGTATTCGGATGGTAACCGTGCTTTTGCTAATGGCGAAGCATATATGTACATCCAGGGTACCTGGGCGATCTCCGAGATTCGCAAAGCCAACCCGAATGTGGACATTGGTTTCTTCCCATTCCCGACAGGGAATGATCCGAGCCAGATTAAGCTGGTGAACGGAATCGACTCCCTGTTTACCATTGCAGCAGATACACCCAACAAGGAGCAGGCCGAGCAGTTCATCGCGTTTCTGCTGGAGCCTGAAAATATAGGCAAATACATTGAGGAACAGACGCTGTTCTCTGCGGTGGAAGGTGTAAAACAAGATGATCCTGCTGTACAGGAACTGACACCTTACATTGAGCAGGGCAAGGTTATCGACTTCGCCGATCACTATATTCCGGCTGCGGTGCAGCTGAATTCCATCGTACAGTCCTTTTTGCAGAACAAGAACATCGACAACTATCTGGATACACTCGACAAAGAATGGGACAAGGTAGCGAATCGGCGATAACGCCTTGTCCGAAGGAGGATGGAGTATGAACAAGCGCATCGCGCCTTATTACTGGATGACGGTTCCGGCGGTAATACTGTTCTTTGTATTTATGACGCTGCCGGCCCTCCAGGGGATCTATTATTCATTTACGAACTACAACGGATTCGGTAAAGGTTATGATTTTGTTGGATTCAAAAACTATTTCAATTTGTTTCAAGATGACAATGTAGGCAACGCCTACTGGTTTACCTTCAAGTTTGCGATCGTTGTAACGATCCTCACGAATATTCTAAGCCTGCTCATTGCACTTGGGCTGAATGCCAAGATCAAGTTCCGTAACTTTTTCCGTGGCATCTACTTCTTGCCGAATATCCTGAGTGTATTGATCGTAGGTTACATATTTAACTACCTGTTCTCCAACGTATTCCCGATATGGGGACAAAACCTGGGCATCAACGCCCTATCCACCAACATTCTGGGTAGCGAAAGCCTGGCATGGATTGGGATCGTGATTGTAGCGGTATGGCAATCCGTCGCGTTGAATACGATTCTGTATTTGGCGGGCTTGCAAACCATCCCTACGACATTGTATGAAGCATCCAATCTGGACGGCGCCGGCAAATGGCGTGAATTCTGGAGCATTACGTTTCCGCTTATTGCCCCGTTCTTCACGATTAATATGGTGCTGGCCATGAAAAACTCACTGATGGTCTTTGACCAGATCGTGGCCTTGACGAATGGTGGGCCGGGACGGGCAACACAGTCCATCTCCCATCTGATCTACACGGGTGGATTTGAAGGCGGCGAATATGCATATCAATCTGCGAACTCGGTTATCTATTTCATCGTTATTGCGGTGATTTCGATTCTGCAAATCCGGTTCCTGCAAAGAAGGGAGACGGATCTGTAATGAGAAGCCGTTTACGTACCAACTGGCCCGTTATGTTGTTAATTGTTCTGGGTACCTTGTTCATTCTGTTCCCTTTATATATGACAGTTACAATCGCATTGAAGAATCCGGAGCAAATGGCTCAATCGGTATTTGCTATTCCGACAACGCTCCACTGGGAGAACTTTGCAAGTGCAATAGACATGACAAACTTCTTCCAATCGTTCCGTAACAGTGCCATTGTTACTGCGTCAACAGTCATTCTGACCTTGCTCAGTAACTCTATGGTTGCTTACGCGATTGCCCGGAATATGGAGAAACGGAAGTTTTTCAAAGGGCTGTACTATTACTTCGTCAGTGCGATGTTCATTCCGTTTCCAATCATCATGCTGCCGATTGTTAAGCTGACTGCATCACTGGAAATGACCAATCTTCTGGGTCTTATCCTGCTGCATACGGTGTATGGGCTCGCCTTTAACGTATTTGTGTATGTAGGTTACATTCGGTCCATTCCGGTAGCGCTGGAGGAAGCAGCCTTCGTAGATGGAGCAACAACCTGGGGCACGTTCTGGAAAATCATTTTCCCATTGATGGCGCCGATCAGTGCCACGGTTGGTATTCTAACTTGTCTGTCTACCTATAATGACTTTCTGCTGCCACTCATTATTATTAGTGATCCGGCACAATACACGCTTCCTCTGGTACAATATGTGTTCCAGGGTCAATTCAATACTGACTTCAACCTGGCGTTTGCATCGTACCTGCTGGCGTTGCTGCCGATGATCATCATTTACCTGTTTGCACAGAAATGGATTATCAATGGTGTAACGCAAGGTTCGGTGAAATAATGAAGAAAAGGGCGGGCTCATGGAGTCCGTCCTTTTTTTTGTTTTCATGAGCTTCCGGTTTGTGGAGCTGCCCTGTATTTAAATGATTGATAAAGATAGGATTCTGTGCTATTTTTTAGTCGTTAGTTTAATCGCTAAACAAAGATCGGTGAAGGAGATCAATGAGCCAAAATGTAAACGCTTCAATAATTGGCGATGATGGATTCCGGCATACTTGTACTCAATCGTCACCCAAGATGAGAAACGGGTGGCGATTTCTTTTACATGCGGGGAGGAGAATGGGGTTTGCGAGTGAATTGGGGCAGATGGAACTCGTTGCGCAATCAGATTTTTGTTGGTTTTGTATTGGTGATGTTGGTGGTGTTATTTATTGCGGGAATCGCTGCCTATGACCGGGTATCCGGTTTGCTGAAGACCAATGCGGAGAAGCATATTCATCAAACTGCTGTTCAGGCTAACGGCAGACTGGACGCCTTAATCGCACAAGTTAACTCGTTGACAGCTCAAGTGGCAGATGATTCTTATGTGCAGCGTTTACTGAGCAATGAGAAAGGTGGGGAACAGGCTACGTTTAATCAGCGCCAAGCGCTCTTGCAGGTTGTGAGCAGCTATCCTTCCTTTATGAGCGGTGTACAGAGTCTGGAAATTTATACGACAACTTATAGCAGAATATTTCCCATGGATGACCGATCTTTGGATGGAAGACTCGGACGTAACTGGATAGCGGAAGCAGACGCGGAGAAGGGAAGGCTGGTCTGGGTCGGTCCTGACCCGGAAGATCCGGGGGTCATTATGGCTATTCGGCGAGTCAGCCTGATGGACCGGGCTTTTGAACCTGGAGGTTATGTCGTGGTGCGGATGCAGCGCAGCTTTTTTCAACTGAATGACTTGGATGCTGAGGACGATGTGGAGGATTCTATTCTTCTGGTAGATGCGGCAGGAAGCGTGGTTACTTCCAATCTGGAGGCTAGTCTGGATGTGAAGGCACTCCTAAGCAGTGACAGCTCTGTAGTCGAGACCCGGGATGAGCCTTATATCGTCGTTAGACAGCATTCCGAAATGACGGGTTGGACGCTCGCGGTTCTTACACCTGTGAGCGAGACAACGGAGGGTGTGTCCATTCTTCGGACGGCACTGCTTATTTCCGGTTTGTTTGGCGTCGTGCTGTTCCTCATTATGTCCTTTCTCTTGTCCACCATGATTACACGTCCCATCACCCGACTGATGAGGGCCATGCGCAGTGCACGGCCGGGAGCCATGAAGCCCAATATTATGTTCAGCTCAACGATGGAGATTCACAGGCTTAATGAAGTATACAATCAGATGGTTTATCGGTTGAATGAGTTGACTCAGGAGATATATGAGAAGGAAATTATGCAGTCAAGAACAGAACTGAAAGCTCTGCAGTCGCAGATCAATCCTCATTTTCTGTTTAACACGCTGGAGGCGTTCTATTGGTCACTTGATGATAAAGGAGACGAGGAAATGGCGCGTATGGTTGTGGCGATGTCCCGCCTATTTCGCTACATCATCTCCAGTCCCAATCAGGATGAATGGGTTACTATTGCCGATGAACTGGAGCACGCGGAGCGTTATCTTCGAATTATGGAGATGAGGCTGGGAGAACGGCTGCAATGGGAGATCAGACTGAGTGAAGCGATGCGCACCGTGAGGATTCCCAAATTGCTCATACAGCCCTTGGTGGAGAATGCTATTCTTCACGGGATAGAGAGCAAAATTGAACCGGGAAAGGTAAGCATCCATGTAGATGCTTCCACGCAGGATGGGCTGGTTCACATCGAAGTTCGGGATGATGGACCTGGCATGGATGATTCCCGGCTTCAATCCGTTGTTCGTGCATTGAATGGTGGACCTGCTGTTTCCGACAAGGGAACAGGCGTGGGGCTGATTAACGTGCATCGCAGGTTGAAGCTTTATTTTGGCAGTCAGCTTGGCGAATTGTGCAGACTTTCCATTACGAGTAAGGTCGGTGAAGGGACTATCATTCGCTTTGAGATTCCGAAGGATACGGAGGGTGCATATGATTCATGGCAGAACGATTCTAATCGTTGATGATGAACCGCGTACACGAGAGGGGATTCGCAAGACGCTGGAAGGCTGGTCGGCTGGTCGTAACGAAATTCGAACTGCGGCAAGTGGAGTCGAAGCTGCAGCATGGCTCCGTGAACAGACGGCGGACCTTTTGATTACTGACGTTCGCATGCCGGAATTCTCTGGCCTGTCCCTCGTTGAAGCCGTGCAGCAGTTTCCGAGCAAACCAGTTGTGTTGATTATGTCAGGGCATGCCGACTTCCAATATGCCCAGCAGGCCATCAAACTTGGCGTGGTAGATTATTTGCTTAAACCGATTGAGAAGGAACAGCTGATTCAGACGGTAGAGAAGGCTTTGCAGCTTGGAGACCAACAGCGGCGTATTCAAATGATGCAGAAGCTGGTTGACCCCAAGCTGCTGGATGCCAAAGAGCGGGGAGACGAGAGACTTAATCCCCAGATCAGTGAAGCTGTTTCTTACGTGGATTCCCATCTGAGGGAACATGTTACCCTGCGGGAAATCGCTGATATGCTGCACTTGAACTCCAGTTATTTTAGCGTTTTGTTCAAGGAGCAGATAGGAATTAATTTCAGCGAATATCTGACCCGTACACGTATTCAACGGGCGAAGGAGATGCTCGTTCAGACGGCCCTGCCCATCTCGGAGATCGCCGAACAGGTAGGCTACCAGACGGATAAATATTTTATTAAGGTATTCAAAAGTCTCGAAGGGCTTAGCCCAAGCAAATATCGTCATTCCATTGGGATTCGTAAAGAGACTAAATAACCATAAAATAGTGGAGTTTTTCCAAATCATCCTGGTCTTATGGGGGAGATGTACCCATGCTACAATTTTATTAAAGCGGTTACATCAACCGAATAACCATTACAGGGGGTTAGGAATATGAGAAAAAAGCCAATAGCAATGCTACTGACACTGACACTTATCCTCGCCGTGTTTTTATCCGGATGCAGCAATTCAGGTTCTGATGGAGAGGGTGAAGCGAGTGGAAGTGGCTCTGACGGAAAAGTGACCCTCAAGTTTATGCATCTCTGGCCAGCAGGCAGTTCTGCACAGCAGAATAAGCTGGTGAATGAGATCATCAAACAGTATCAGACCGATCATCCCAACGTGACCATCAAACAGGAAGTGCTGGAGAATGAGCAATATAAGAACAAATTGAAAATTCTGTCCGCTTCCAATGAACTCCCGGATGTAGGCGTAACGTGGGCAGCGGGTTTTCTTGAGCCTTATGTAAAGGGCAATTTGTTTGCTCCACTGGATGACCTCCTGAGTGGTTCACTAGAAGGGAAATTCATTGCCGGAACAACCGAAGCGTATGCTGTGGAAGGCAAAACCTATGCGCTCCCGATTGAACTGAACATATCTCCGATCTATTACAACAAAGACATTTTCGCCAAATATAATCTGCAGCCCCCGGCCACATATGATGAATTTCTGAATGTTGTGAAAACGCTGACAGACAATGGTGTGGTTCCCATCGCTCTCGGCAACAAGGATCGCTGGACCGGGTCTCTCTGGTATATGTATCTGGCCAATCGATTGGGCGGAGATGCATTGGAGAAGGCCATCAATGGCACAGGCAAGTTTGACGATCCAGCCCTGATCCAGGCGGCAGCCGAAGTACAGAAGCTGGTGGATATGAACGCCTTTAACAAAGGTTATAACGGCTTGTCCAATGATGAAGGCAAATCGGAATTCATGAATGAGAAAGCTGCCATGTACCTTATGGGCACCTGGGAACTGCCGAACTATACCACCAATCCGGATGTACCGCAGGAGTTCAAGGATAAAATCGGATTTTTCAAATTCCCGACAATGGATGGTGGCAAAAGCGATATTAACAGTTGGGTCGGCGGCCCGGGTGTAGGCTTGTTCGTCGCACAGAACTCCAAGGTGAAGGATGAAGCTCAGAAATTCGTTCAATATTTTGTGGAAAAATGGGGCGAAAGCTCTGTAACCGAAGCGGGTGTTATTCCGGCAACGAAAGTGGACACAGCCGAGGTACAACTGCCGCAGCTTTATACCGACCTGCTGAATGAATTGAATCAGGCCAGCAGCCTGACATTATTCGCCGACGTGCAGATGAAACCGACCGCAGCTCAAGTCCATCTGGACATGATCCAGGCACTGTTCGGAAAAGCAGTCACTCCTGAGGAATTTGTGAAGAATCATCAGGAAGCGATTGATAAAGGCAACTAACGTACAACGCTCATAGGGAGGATATTGTGATGGATAAAGTCATGTCCAACCGTTTAGTCGCTGCGTTGTACGTGCTTCCCGCACTGCTGCTATTATTGGTACTGATCTATATCCCGATCGTGCTGACCGGATATTACGGATTGATGCAGTGGGACGGGATCGGCGCAATGACCTTTATCGGTTTTGAAAATTATGCAAGATTGCTTCATGACGCAACGTTCTGGCAGAGTGCATATCATACCTTTCTAATGGCCTTGTTCTCTGCACTGAGTCTGATCGGTTATCTTATGATTGCCCTGGTGCTGTCAGGCAAAATTAAGGGTGCCAACCTGTTCAGAAAAATATATCTGATTCCGATGCTGCTGTCCTCCGTAGCGATTGCCCAGTTATGGTTGAAGATTTACCATCCCAGCAATGGTGTGCTTAATACCTTTCTGGAATCTGTCGGTATTGGCAATCCGCCAGCCTGGCTGGCGGAGCCATCCCTGGTATTGTATGCGCTGTTCGTACCGATCTTGTGGCAGTATGCGGGATTCTATATTCTGATCTACTATGCTGCACTCAAGAATATCCCGGAATCGTTGGTTGAAGCAGCGCGGATTGATGGTGCAAGCCCTTGGCAGATTGCATTCCGAATCAAGCTGCCCCTGATCACGGAAGTGATCAAAGTGACGATCGTGCTGGCTGTCGTTGGTTCGTTGAAGTACTTTGACCTCATTTATGTGATGACGGACGGTGGACCGAATGGCTCCAGTGAAGTGATGGCTTCTTATATGTATCATCAGGCTTTCCGTGGATTCGACTTTGGTTACGGGAGTGCCGTTGGTTTCTTCCTGCTCGTGATCTGTCTGGTCGTAACCTGGCTGCTTCGAAAAGCTACGGCATCCAAGGACACCATTCAGTATTCTTGAGTGAAGTGAAATGAAAGGAGGTCCATCCCTGTGAAGACCGATACCACGGTTCGGTTGCCAGCCTATCCCGGAACAGGCGCGGGACCGACTGTGCTGAGAAAGCTCGGTTATGTCCTGCTCTACAGCCTGTTGATTCTGGTGGCGCTGCTGCAGATTCTGCCCTTGATATGGCTGCTGCTGTTCTCGCTAAAAAACAATCAGGAAGTATTCGATATGGCACCGTTCGCCCTTCCTGCGACTCCGCGTTGGGAGAATTATGTGAAGGTGTGGACGGAAGGCAACATTAGCTTGTATTTCTTCAATAGTGTCTGGATCACAGTGGTGTCCGTTGTGTTCACCGTACTGTTCGCGAGTCTGGTCACCTTCGCGATAACCCGCATGCGCTGGAAAGGACGTTCTCTGGTGCTCGGACTGTTCATGGTGGGTATGATGATCCCTGTGCATTCTACGCTGATTCCGTTGTTCAGCCTGTTTCTGAAGCTCCATCTTACAGATCATCCATTGTCGGTCATTCTTTCATACATTGCGTTTAATATGCCGATCACCATTATGATCCTGCTTGGTTTCTATTATGCCCTTCCGCGGGAAGTGGAGGAAGCAGCGGTGATGGACGGCTGCTCTGTCCATCGGATTTTCTTCCGTATCGTCCTGCCGATGACATCCTCGGTGATCGCCACGACAGCGATTATCAACATGATTTATGACTGGAATGAATTCATCTTCGTGAATACGTTCATCAGCACAGATGCGTACAAGACGCTGACTGTTGGGGTACAGAATTTTATTGGACAGTACACAACGGATTGGGGAGCGATTGGCGCGACACTGATGATCAGCATCCTGCCGATCCTGATCGCTTTCCTCGTCTTGAGCAATCGAATTGTGGAGGGCATCGCTGCAGGATCGGTAAAAGGATAGACCCATGTATTCAATATGATTAAATGGCTAACTTAAACCTTAGACCCTAACACACCCCGATCCAAAAGGGATGTGTTAGGGTTTTTGTTCATCGTCTCGGACTTCGTATATCTCCTGAGAACATGTATTTAGAACGACTATATGAATGTATTTCTTCTCTATAATGCAAATTAAATGAAAGAACTGAAAATACCTATTATTGGAATTTCAAAAAACTTTCAAGTTTTTTCGCAAAACTACTGCATTTTCAAACTACCTGTGCTAACATACCCTAAGAATTAAAGCCCACACGGGAAAGGTGAGAAAATGACAGCAATATCCTCAACCAAAGAGTCCTTGCGTTCGGATGCCAAAGATCTGAATCTGATTCGGCTAACATGGCCTATTTTCCTGGAACTCTTCTTGTTTATGTTGATGGGGAGCGTGGATACGTTCATGCTCAGTTCGGTGTCCGATAATGCAGTATCCGGAGTCGGAGCAGCCAACCAGATTATTTCCATTGCGATTCTTGTATTGGAAGTCATTGGACATGGTGCTGCTATTGTTGTGGCACAATATATTGGTTCGAAGAAGTTGAGTGAGGCGGCACAGGTCACAGGTAATGCGATTACGCTTAATCTGATTGTTGGACTAATCCTGAGCGGAAGCTTCCTTTTGTTCGGAGGACATCTGCTTACACTGCTTCATATCCAAGGTGAAATATACGATTTTGCCCGTTCTTATATAAGTATTGTCGGAGGCGGGATCTTCCTTCAGGCGCTGATTAACGCGCTGGCCGCGACGATTCGTACGCATGGTTACACCAAAGAGACGATGTATGTTTCTGTTCTGATGAACGTGATTCACGTCGTTGGTAACTACGCTCTTATTTTTGGCCATTTCGGCATGCCGAAGCTTGGTGTAGAAGGGGCAGCGATCTCAACGGTCGGAAGCCGTCTGATCTGTTTGATTATTTTCTTCTGGTTGCTCTATCGGGTTATGGATGTAAGGGTAGAGTTTAGATATTACATCAACCTTTCGAAGAAATTTATCAGCAAAATCCTGCGAATTGGTATCCCCTCTGCGCTGGAATCCGTTGTATATCAGTCCTGCCAGCTCGTCTTCACACTGTATGTGACCTATCTGGGTGCTGAAGCGATGGCGACCCGGCAATATGCGGGCAACATTTCAAGCTACATCTATCTATTCAGCATGGCTATCGGAATGGGGACATCCATTATTGTTGGCCGACTGGTCGGTGCGAGACGCAAGAACGATGCATACAAACGTGTATTCGACAGTGTAAAATGGGCTCTGCTGGCCACAGTTGTGATCGATGTAATTATTATTCTATTCCGTGTTCCGCTGATGAGTGTGTTCACGGATAATCCGGAAATTATAAAACTGGGTGCACAGGTCATCCTGCTCAGTCTTCTGCTGGAGACCGGGCGAACCTGCAACATTGTGATTATTGGTTCCCTTCGTGCCGCAGGTGATGCGAAGTTCCCGGTATATATGGGACTGATCTCCATGGTCTGCATGAGTCTGCCGCTGGGCTATCTGCTGGTGTTCAAGCTTCACATGGGGCTCCCCGGTGTATGGCTTGCGATTGCCGCAGACGAGTGGACACGCGCTGTCATTATGTATTTCCGCTGGAAGAGCCGGGCTTGGGAGAAACATGATCTGTTGGATCATGAGGAGGAAGTTGGAGCTCAGCCTGTGCCAGCAGTATGATGATGGTTTGGAAAATAATTTCGATTTGAGCGGGGTATAGAAATAAAAAGGCGCCGCACTTGGAGCCGTTAGTCTTATTAAAGAAGAGCCAATCATGGGATGGAGCATTCCTCCTGATGATGGGCTCTTTTTGTTTTTATTAGGGCTGATCCAATCACGGGTTGGCTCTTTTTGTTGTGTTTGGGGTATAAAAAAAGTGGAGCGAAGTCCAAGCTGGGAGGATACAGTCATATCTGGCGTTTCTCGCAAATCGTAAAGTCCTCCATAGCTAATCAGGCCATACCTTGTTAACATAGATCCAAAGAATAAGATAACTCATGACACATATAGAGGATGATTCCGATGAATAAAAAAGTGCTGGTCGTGGATGACGAGTCAAGCATTGTTAGTGCCATTGCTTACGCGCTGCGGCGCGAAGGATATGAAGTAGAGACAGCAAATGACGGCGAAGAAGCGCTGGTCAAGGTAGCTTCATTCCATCCGCAGGTCATGATTCTGGACGTGATGATGCCCAAACTGGATGGATACGGCGTATGCCGCAGGCTGGAGGATCGGGAGGATATCGGCATTATTTTGCTCACTGTCAAAAATGATATCGTGGATAAGATCGTTGGCCTGGAAATGGGCGCGGATGATTACATGACCAAACCGTTTGAGATCCGCGAGCTGCTTGCACGGGTAAAGGCACTGATGCGCCGCGTGGAGAAAAGCAGTCCACCATCTGATGATTCCAAGAATCAGGCTATCGTCAATGGAACGCTACGTATCCATATCGCTCACCGCACCGTGACGGTGAATGAGGAGAAGCTGGATTTGACGCCAAAAGAGTTCGATTTGCTTACCATTCTGATGTCCAACCCTGAGCGTGTATACACGCGGGATGATCTGCTGGACCGGGTGTGGGGCATGGAATATGCCGGGGGTACACGCACGGTGGATATTCATATTCAGCGGCTGCGCAAAAAAATCGGCGATACCGACCAGCAAAAATTGCAGACGGTATACGGCATTGGCTATAAGGCATCAGCCCCTGAAGCGGGCGGCTTGGTATGAGAGTAAGCATCAAGCTGAAGTTCAGCGTTTTTCTGGCCGCATTGCTTATCCTGACCGTCGTTGTGCTCAGCTCCCTGGTATTGCGAGGTATTGAGCGCAACCAGCAGACGCAGATCGAGACCATTCTGTCCCAGCAGACCCGACTCGTGAATCTGAATGTGCGGCAGTCTTACTATACCGAGTCCGTTCGTCTGGAGCAGGAGGTTTTTTTACAGCAAAATGGCCGCAGGCTGGCTCAAGAGCTTGCAAGCTCCACAGGTCTGCCAATCGCGCTCTATGATATGAAGGGACAGCAGGTTGGTTCATCGATCATGTCTGAGGAAAGTGCAGATATCACAGCTACGCTGAACTATGCGCTGCAAAATAAAATCGCTTATCACGAACAGGGGGATACCCTGCTCTACATAGCACCACTGGACGGACCGGATGGACAGATGGGTGCTGTGCGCATGCAGTATCCGGTTCAGAGCTATCATGAATTTTATGCCCGTATCCTTCAGTTGTTTATGTGGGCAGGGATTGCGGTTGTTGGACTAAGCTTCATTCTGGGATATCTCTTCTACAATCGTTTTGCCGTTGCCATAACCCGCTTGAAGAGGTCTGCCGATTCCATCCGTGAAGGGCATTATATTACTGAATCACCTGTGAGACGCAAGGATGAATTAGGTGAGCTGGGACAGGGCATTTATTATATGAGCACATCGATTCAGCAAAATATTGAAGCCATGCATGCGGAACAGCAGAAGCTTCAGCTTGCCATCGAGAAGCTTCAGGCCCTGGAGCAGCAGCAGAAACAATATATCGGCAACATCAGCCATGAGTTCAAGACGCCACTTACGTCGATTAAGGCGTATGTAGAGCTGTTGGACATGTATAAGGATGATCCACAATTGCTGGATGATGCGACGAGCAATATTGGCAAGGAAACCGAGCGGCTGTACGAGATGGTTGAGAAGGTATTACATTTGTCTGCTCTGGAGAAATATGATTTTGAGAATCAGGCAGAAGACGTGGAAGTTCGTGCTCTACTGGAGGATGCCTGTGGCCGGATGCGGGGCAAAGCCGAGAAGTTTGCATTGAACATGGAGCTGGCGTTACTGCCTGCGGTGATCCGCAGCGATCGGGAAAGCCTGATGCATATTTTCATCAATCTGTTGGATAATGCGATCAAATATAATGTGCCGGGAGGTGTCATCCGGGTAAGCAATGAACTGCGAATGCAGGAGCGACAAGCGGTGATTTGCATCTTCAACTCGGGTACGCCCATTCCGGACGAGGCGCGCGAGAAAATCTTTGAACCCTTTTACACCGTCAATAAAGACAGGGCTAGAAAAACCGGAGGAACCGGGTTGGGACTATCACTCGTCAAGCAATTTGTAGAGAAGCAGGGCGGCACAATCTCATTGTTGCCGGGCGATCCGAAACACGGAGAAGGGACAACGTTCCAGCTTATTTTCCCGTTAGCGCATTCAAGTTTACAAGTTGGAAACAAGTCTGAATAACTTTAGAAGTATGCGATGTGTATGCTTGGTCTATAGAAAGCACTCAGGAGGGACCATGATGAATTGGAAACAGGCGGCTATGGGCACGCTCGGGGCAATCGTCCTATTATCAGCAACAGCATGCGGGGGAACAACGAAACCAGGGGATCATACACAGAACGGGAAATCAGGCACGGATATTACGGTGAAGGAAAATACAAATACGTCGGTATACCAGAGCTTTAAGCTGGAGAAAATCGATAAACTGTCGAATATGCGCGGGGTAGCGTGGCTAAGCAATGACTGGATTTTGTCGGATAAAGAAAACGAGTCCATGAAGCCTATCACGGTTGAGGGTGAGAAACGTTACCCGCATAACTTATACATGTATGATCTTACGAAGGGCACAGATACACCCGTGAAGGAAAGTGAAGTGAGTCTGGGTTCACCACTCGTGTCCCCGGATAGTCAGTATATTTTCTACAGGGAACCAGAGGAATCGACAGGCAAAGGCTTTATTCTGAACCTGCACAACGGGGAAGTGGTACCTGCGGGCAAGGACGATGGATTTGTCTTTGAAGGCGCATGGCTGGATAAGGAGCATGTTGTTTTTCCAAACATGAATGGGGATATCATATCAGCTAGTGTGGATGGAACGACCAAAGCGCTGGTCAAGACGGGAAACTTCAATGTAAGCAGCGTCAGCGTTTCTGGGAATGTAATTTACTACATCACAGGCACGGACGGACAGTTGAATAGCTACGATACGAAGACCGGTGAAGTGAAGCAGGTGTTGAAAAGTGTAGAGAGGGTAATCCCGTCCAACGATGGCTCAAGACTGGCGATTGTGAAAAAAACAGCCGATACCAAACGGGCGCTGGTGCTAACCGATCTGGAAGGGAATGAAAAAGCCACGCTTGCCAGAGGCACGCAGATCTTCGGCACAAGCTGGTCTGGTGACGATTCCAAAATCGCCTACACGATCAATTCGGAAAGTGATGATGAAAAAGGGCTATTTGTCTCCAATACGGAATCGGCGGAGCAGTTCCAGATCTCGGCCGAAATGGATAACGCATCTGATCCGCTGAGCTGGAGTCCGGAAGGCAACCGAATTTTGCTGTCGCAGGCAGTGCAGGAAAATGAATCATACCACTTTGTTACCTCGGTCATTACGATTTCGCAGTAAATCATCATCGAATAAGAAGCAAATCAGCAGGGCGGGCCTGACTCATATCGAGTTGGGCTTTTTCTGTACCTTTAACGCTGGTTTTCTGGGTTATACTGAAGAGACGAGAAGTAAAGGGGGAACATGATCATGGATGAAAAGGACTGCCGTCTGCTGCTGAGCGTTTCCGAAGAAAGCAGTCTGACCAAGGCTGCGGAGCGCATGTTTATGACCCAGCCGGCTTTGACATACCGTTTGCAGCAATTGGAGAAGGAATTTGGCGTGCCACTTATCGATAAAACGTTAAAAGGCGCCAGATTTACTCCCGAAGGAGAGCATCTCGCGATCTATGCCCGTAAAATGCTCAATGAGCTTAACCAGGTCAAGGAGCAGCTGTCTAACATTCGTAATGAGGTTAAGGGAACGTTGCGCCTTGGGATTGCCAATCATTATTCGTTGTACAAGCTTCCTCCCTTGTTAAAGCAGTTCAAGGAGCTGTACCCTGAGGTTCAGTTTGCTGTGACCTGTGCACTAAGTGTGGAGGTTATGGAACTGTTGATGAGGGACGAAATCCAGGTGGGTGTCATACGGGGGGAGCATCCCTGGTATGAGGGGAAACATCTGCTGCACGATGAACCGGTCTGCATTGTATCCCGTGAACCCATTAATCTGGATGAACTTCCCGAGCTTCCGCAAATTGCATTTCAGGAGCCCCTGACAAAAACGGGTGGATCTCCTGTGAACCCATTCCGAGAAGGAGTAGCGGCCTGGTGGTATGAGCGCTATGAATGTTCACCAACTGTAGCGATGCGTGTGGACAGCTATGAGACATGCAAGGAAATGGTGCGATACGGGCTTGGTTATGCCATTATTCCTGGTATTTTCGTATCTGCTTCGGATGGTCTTCATCAGCAGGAACTAATCCGACAGAATGGACAGGGAGTGCGGCGTAACACGTGGTTGGTGTATAAGGAAAGTGTGCTGCAACAGGCAACGGTTGGTCGCTTTGTTGATTTAATGAAAACGGCTGGAACACAGCATGTTGTGGATGGAAGCTAGATACAGACGTGGTGGTGCAGGTGCTAGGCTTTATGCATAATTATCCGATATCTCCTTGTCGAAACAGGAATTTTATTGCTATTTGGCAATGTCATTTTTATGGGGGGAACTGATTCGAAGGATGTACGTGAGATTAAAATGTATACCGATGCTGTCTTGGTTAATATGTAAATAAACCAGTATTATACTGACATCTAATGATATCCATATGTTATTATCTAGCGAGTCCATAAAATTTTTTATGGGCTATTCCTTAATTTTTTCGAATTTACTTATAGCTTGGTCACACATACAATATATCCAATCTGATTGTATATTTATTCGATTGAATTGAATATAGAAACGCTGTATTTGGAGAAAGGCGGCAAAATAATATGTATTCTGACCCAGCTCATATGAAGCAAAAAATCAAAGAAACTGTAGATCGGCTAGACCCCGACTTGCGGGAATTATCCCTGCGTATTCACGCTAACCCTGAACTTAGCTTTCAGGAAATCCAAGCACAACAATGGTTAACCGAACCGCTGGAAGCAGCCGGATTTCAGGTGGAAAAAGGCATTTCAGGCCTCGACACCTCGTTCCGTGCTGTATGGGAAGGCCAGCCAGGTGGTCCCACAATTGCACTGCTCGCTGAATATGATGCGCTGCCCCGCATCGGACATGCCTGCGGACACAATCTGATCGGAACCTCTGCTGTAGGTGCAGCATTGGCGCTCAAGGAAGCTTGCCCTGATCTTCCGGGACGAATTGTCGTACTTGGTACACCGGCTGAAGAAGAGGGCGGTGGCAAAATCATCATGGTGAACGATGGCGTATTCAATGAGATGGATGCCGTCATGATGTGTCACCCGCAGCAAAAAACGATGGTACTGAGAGGTGCGCTGGCTTGTGTGGACGCAACCTTTACGTTCCACGGCAAGCAGGCACATGCTGCCTCGTCTCCTGAGAAGGGCATTAGTGCGCTAGATGCCTTGGTCAACGCGTACGCGGGAATAAACTCGCTGCGTCCTTATTTGAAGGATGACGTTCGGGTGAACGGGATTATAACCAAGGGTGGAGATGCGCCCAACGTGGTGCCTGAGCTGGCTGAAGCCGTATATATCATTCGGGCGAAGACGGTTGAAGAACTGAAAGTCGTCATGGACAAAGTTTACCGCGTCGTGCGCCATGCTGCGGAAGGCGTTGGGGCTACGGTAGATATTACAGAAGGCCTGATCTATGCCGAGCGGAATAACAACAAGACTCTGGCGGGTCTGTTCCAGCAGAACCTGGAGGATATGGGCATTGAAGTACATGATCCACCGCAAACAGGCGGTGTGGGTTCCTCGGATATCGGTAACGTAAGCCAAATTACAGCCGCAATCCATCCGTATATTCGGTTAGGAGATGCGACAACACACACTCCTGAATTTGCCCGGCTTGCCGGTGCAGAGGAAGGCATGATTGAACTGAACCGTGCGGCGAAGGCACTTGCACTGACAGCGTTCGATTTGTACGCAGACAAGGCAGCATTGAAGCAGGTACGTGATGAATTTGAAGCATGGAAACAACAGAAGGACGAGGGATGATGAATTGGAAAACATAACAAAACAACCACAACAACGGCGTAAATGGTTCAAAATGCCTCACACCTTCGTCATCTTGTTCATTTTGGTGCTGGTAGCTACTGTCTTGACCTATATTATTCCCGCAGGAGAATTTGATCGGGTCAAGGATGAAGCAACAGGCAAATCCTTGCTCGTTCCAGGTTCATACCATCATGTAGAGGCCAATCCAACGGGATTGTGGGATATTCCCAAGTCCATTGTTCGCGGACTGGTTGATTCCGCGGACGTTGTATTCTTTATTTTCATCATCGGCGGAGCATTTCAGATCATTACGAGCACGGGAACGATTGAAGCTCTTACAGGAAGGGTAGCCCGTTCTTTCGCTAATAAAGGATTATGGGTCATCCCGGTATTCATCACCTTGTTCTCCGTTGGTGGGTTTACGATGGGCATGTCCACGGAGGTTATGGTCTTTGTACCGATCGGGATCGCCATTGCGCGTGCGCTGGGGTATGACGCTCTAACAGGTACGGCGATGATCTCGCTGGGGGCCTCGTGTGGTTTTACCGCGGGACTGCTCAATCCGTTCAATGTGGGACTAGCTCAAGCTATTGCAGAAGTTCCGATTTTCTCAGGTATGTGGCTTCGTGCGGTTATCCTGGTGTGTCTCATCTCCGTAACAAGTATCTATATTATGCGGTATGCGTCCAGAGTGAAGTCTGATCCAACTCGTGGTTTGGTGCATGAGCTGGAACAGGAGCAGGCAGCAGATACACCTGCAGTGGATCTGAATAAACTGCCGACGATTCGCATCACACATATTCTGACCATCATTACGATTGTAGCTGGTTTTGCCCTGTTAATCTGGGGTGTATCCAAAGAAGGATGGTGGATGGAGGAACTGGCGGCTCTCTTCCTGAGCATGGGCGTGATCTCTGGTCTCGTGTCCGGGTTCGGTCCTAGCCGAATTGCAAGTGAATTCGTCAAAGGCGCAAGTGGTATTGCCTATGGTGCCTTTATCATCGGTCTAGCAAGAGGAATTATGGTTGTCCTTGATCAGGGTAACGTAATTGACTCCGTAGTATACGGAATGTCTACAGCGGTTGGCGAATTGCCGTCCTCCGTGCAGGTATTGGGTATGTATTTCTTCCAAAATATTATGAACGTGTTTATCACGTCAGGTACAGGTATGGCCGTGACTACGATGCCGATTATGGTTCCATTATCGGATCTGCTCGGGGTTACCCGTCAGACTGCCGTGCTGGCCTTCCAGTTCGGAGACGGATTCACCAACATGATTTTGCCAACGTCTTCTGCTTTGATGGGCAGTCTGGCAGTTTCCGGCATTCCGTATCAGAAATGGGTTAGATTCTTCTGGCCGCTGATGGTCATGTGGATCGCTATGGGTATTGTATTTATGCTTATTGCGAATGCCATTCAGTATTCTTAATCGTTCAATTAAGATAAATAACGAAAAATGTATTCCATAACTTACATTCCTTTCTATACATTTATATTGACTAAGCTATTCCGCTTCCGATAAACTAGAATGCAGGAATAAAAGTCGAATGTTCAAAGCAGCAGTTCGAGACATTGTTTCGGGCGGCTGTTTATTTTCTTTTTAATGAGCAAGGTTGCAACGTTGTAGTCTTGTCGGATGATCCGGCCAATAACAACATGGAATAGGAACAGGTGATACACATGTGTAACAGCGCGTACCGCGTGCTTTTATATTATAAGTTCGTGAAGATTGAAGACCCTGAAACGTTTACGCAAGAGCATCTGCAATACTGTAAGGACCTGGGTGTAAAAGGACGTATTCTGATTGCCTCAGAAGGCATTAACGGAACCGTATCCGGTACACCAGAGCAAACCGAGCAGTACATGAAGGATATGCATGCCAACCCGCTGTTCAGCGATATGGTATTCAAGATTGATGATGTCGAAGAGCATGCGTTCAAAAAAATATTTGTTCGTCACAAAGCCGAGCTGGTTACGTTCCGCGTGGACGAAGACTTGGACCCGAACGTCATTAGTGGTAAACGCTTGTCCCCAAAAGAATTTTACGAGCATCTTCAACAGGAGGATGTTATTGTAATTGACGGCCGTAATGACTACGAGTACGAGATCGGTCATTTCCGAGGTGCGATTCGTCCGGATGTTGAGTCGTTCCGCGAGTTCCCGGAATGGATTCGGGAGAACCTGGGTGATATGAAGGACAAAAAGATCATTACCTACTGTACTGGCGGAATCCGTTGTGAGAAGCTGACTGGGTTCATGATTAACGAAGGTTTCCAGGACGTGGCACAACTTGATGGCGGAATTGTTACCTATGGTAAGGACGATGAGGTACAAGGTCGTCTGTTTGATGGCAAATGTTATGTATTTGATGAGCGTATTTCCGTGCCGATTAACCGGACGGATGAAGATATTGTGATTGCTAGCTGTTATCACTGTGGAACGACACATGACCGTTATATTAATTGTCCAACCTGCAACCTGCAGCATGTATGCTGTGAGGATTGCGAAGAGACGCATAACCGCTTTTGCTCGGATGCCTGCCGGGAGGCAGCACCGGTAACCGCATAAGCAGGGAGAGCAGGTGCTGATCGTGAAGCGCGAAGAGGAACGAACGACGCGTGAACGGATTTTGTTCATGCTCAAGCAGCAAGGCACAATGACCGCAAGGGAAATGACAGTTGAGCTTGGTCTGACCGGCATGGCGATTCGCCGTCACCTCACGGCACTGGAGCAGGATGGTTGGATTGAGGTTCGGGAAGCCAGAGCTACAGCTGGACGTCCCTCCGCTGTGTACCATCTGACGGTACGTGGGGATAGCTTTTTCCCAAAATCATATTCATCACTGACCCTGGAACTGCTGGAGGAACTGTCGGATTCAGCGGGCAGCGGTGTCGTGGATGCATTGTTCGAGAGCCGTCGGGACAAGCTGCTTCGCAGCGGACAGCCACAGATGGAAGGTCAGGATCTGGCCGGACGTGTCGAGGAACTCGCGCGCATTCAGAATGCAAACGGATATATGGCCGATGCCTCCAAGGAATCGGATGGCACCTATGTGCTTACCGAGCTGAACTGCCCCATTGTGCAGGTAGCGAGTGTCTATAAACAGGCTTGCCGCTGTGAACTGGAACTGTTCCGTTCATTGCTGCAGGCTGATGTGGAGCGCACCGAATGTTATGCAGACGGCGGCAAAAAATGCACATACCAGATTCGCGAGGCGGCTGGGAATTAGAATGTATAGAGATTGTTTCGATCACTCGGAACAGTCTCTTTTTTTGTTTTATGTAATGTTTTCTCTCACGTATCTGCAATGAATGCAAATTGGAAGCGGTTCAACCATTGACGGGAAACAGGTCGCACCTTAATATTAGGGAAACAATAAAATACCAACACGAGTCATGGACTTCAGTCGCATGAGAAAAGTCTATATTTGTCTGCTTTTGTCGATCAAAGCAACAATGCGTTGAAGCGTTCGTTTTGTCCCGCCCTATCGTGTCACTTGGATAACGATGAGGGCATCAACATTTTAGAAGATGGAGAGGGGTTCTCACACATGAAAAAGAAATGGTTAATGTCTCTGATGATGGTTGCATCTATGGTTGTAGCGGCTGGTTGCGGAAATAACAGCGGCGGTAGCACAACGACCGAGGGATCGGGCAGCACAACAGGTGAAGGTACGGCAGAAAAATCGTATCGCATCGCGATCTCGCAAATTGTCGAACATCCATCGTTGGATGCCACACGTGAAGGATTTATTGCAGCGCTGAAGGATGCTGGTCTTGAAGAAGACAAGAATCTGACGATTGACTACAATAACGCGCAAGGCGATTCAACGAACAACCTGTCCATTGCCCAGAAAATTGCCGGGGATTCCAAAAATGATTTGGTCCTAGGGATTGCAACACCATCCGCACTGGCACTGGCTCAACAAGTAAAGGACAAGCCACTGCTGTTCGCAGCGGTGACAGACCCGCTGGGTGCCAAACTGGTGAGTGACATGGACAAGCCAGGTGGTAACGTAACAGGTGCATCGGATACGAACCCGGAGGCGATTGTACAATTGGCTGATTTTATCGCCAAATATTTGCCGGATGTAAAGACGGTTGGTCTGGTTATTAACGAGGGCGAACCGAATGCGGTTGTGATGGCGAACAATGCGGAAAAAGCGCTCGCAACACATAATATCAAGCTGGTCAAAGCACCAGTTACGAACACTTCCGAAGTAAAACAGGCGACCGATTCTCTGGTTGGCAAAGTGGATGCCTTCTATATCACGCTGGATAACTCGGTAGTTAGCGCAGTGGATACAATCATCCAGACCGCGAATAAAAATAAAATTCCGTTCTTCTCCAGTGACCGGGATACCGTGGAAAAAGGGGCTTTCGCAACCGTTGGCTTCAAATACTATGATCACGGATACCAAGTGGGTGAAATGGCTGCGGACATTCTGAAAAATGGATCGAAACCAGGCGACTTGAAAGTCACTGTGCCGGACAAGCTGGATCTGATTCTGAACCTGAAAGCGGCTGAAGCTCAAGGTATCACTGTTTCCGATGAGATGAAGGCAGAAGTGAAGGACCAGGATAACAACATTATTCAATAATCTGACCGGAGATCCTCCGGCAGTACGGATGCGAGGCGGACGTGCAGGCGGGTTCGCCTCATTCTTTTCGATAGACAGGGAGGAAGCAATGTGAATTTGACTTGGGGTTCAATTGAAGGGGCAATCGAGCTTGGATTGTTGTATGCACTGATGGCATTGGGTGTATATATTACATTCCGCATACTGGACTTCCCCGATCTCACCGTAGACGGAAGTTTTACAACTGGAGGCGCAATCGCGGCGGTCATGATATCCAACGACTTCTCTCCTTGGCTCGCTTGCTTGGCAGCAATGGCTGGAGGAATGGTGGCTGGCGCTTGTACAGGTCTGCTGCATACCAAAGGCAAAATTAACGGGCTGTTATCCGGTATTCTGATGATGATTGCCTTGTATTCGATTAATATGCGTATTCTCGGCGCACCAAACAAATCCATTATGGGCATGGACAACCCTTTTTCGGGTGAGCATGTCATGATCATCATAATCGTGGTGGTGCTGGTATTCAAAATCATGCTGGATCTGTTTATGAAAACAGATATCGGACTGGCACTGCGCGCCACAGGTGACAACAAACGCATGATTCGCAGCTTCGGTGCGAATACGGATGTGACCACCATTGTTGGTGTCAGTCTGTCCAACGGACTTGTTGCGCTGTCTGGAGCATTTATTGCACAGCAATCTGGTTTTGCAGACATTACGATGGGAATTGGAATGATCGTTATTGGACTGGCCTCCGTTATTATCGGGGAAGCGATTCTGGGTGCAAGAACCGTATTCTGGGCCACTCTTGCGGCAGTTGTCGGTTCAATTATTTACCGGATTGTGGTCGCGATCGCACTCCAGGTCGAATGGTTCGACACATCCGATCTGAAGCTAATCACCGCGGTGATCGTTATTATCGCACTTGTTTTCCCAACCATGCAGCGCTCCATGAAGCAGAAAAGTCTGGCTCGCAAACGAACCGAAGAGCTTATGGGCTCGTCGAGTCAACAGGCGAAGGGAGGCATGTGATTATGCTTGAGATTACACAAGTGACCAAACTGTTTAATCCGGGAACGACGGACGAGAAGACCGCACTAGTTGGTGTAAATCTGACCATGAATCCGGGAGACTTTGTGACGGTGATTGGCAGTAACGGCGCAGGGAAATCAACGTTGATGAACATTATTTCAGGCGTCATGAAGCCCGATATGGGCGATGTGCTGATTAATGACCGTTCCATCAAGAGCCTGCCCGAGCATAAGCGTAGCAGCTGGATTGGCCGTGTGTTTCAGGACCCGATGGCGGGTACAGCACCGCATATGTCCATTGAGGAGAATATGGCGATGGCGTACAAACGCGGCAAGGGCCGGGGACTGGGCTTTGGAGTTACCCGTGCCAGACGGGAGATTTTCAACGCCCAGTTGGAGAAGCTTGGTATCGGGCTCGACAAACGTCCCAATGCCAAAGTGGGCCTTCTATCCGGCGGTGAGCGTCAGGCGCTCAGCCTGCTGATGGCCACATTCACCCAGCCGCAAATTTTGCTGCTGGACGAGCATACGGCTGCACTTGATCCTTCTCGTGCGGAGCTGATCACAGAGCTGACAGAGACGCTTGTACGTGAGATGAGACTTACAACGTTGATGGTTACACATAATATGGAGCAGGCCATACGTTTGGGCAATCGTCTAATAATGATGGACAAAGGCCTAATTATTTTGGACGTTAGTGAAGAACGTAAACGCACGCTGACCGTACCTGAGTTATTGGGTGAGTTTGAACGTATCAGTGGTAAAAAAATGGCCGATGATCGCGTGGTGCTAGGTTAAATCCAAGGAGCACCTTGCAATCACTGAAGAGAGCCAGTACATCACATTACAAAACCTTTTGCGTTCTCGCAAAGGGTTTTTGTGGTATGTTGAACAGAATAAGGACCACAATTAGTAAGCATACATAGGAGGGCCAAGCATGTCGTTACAATTCGATGAAGGAACATACAGCGTAACCCGGCGTACCGATTCCATTCGCCTGCTGGCGAAGGAATTTGCGCTGCTGCATTTTTTGTATGAGAACAAGGAAAAAGCCTTTACTCGCAGCCAACTGCTGGACCGGGTATGGCCCTTGGAATATCCGGTTGAACGCACCGTGGACGACCATGTGTATCGACTGCGCAAGAAACTGAAACGTTGGGAAGAAATTGCACTGGAGACCGTGCGTGGTTATGGTTACCGGCTTAACATCCGATCGAATATGGCGATATTGCCCTCTAACCCTTCCGCCCAAGATCAGGAGATGCGAGAAGTGATTCATGGATTGTTCCGCAAATATCATCTGTATGGGCAGGGCAAGTCGATGCTCACGCTGCTGGATCAGCAAGAAGCGCTGGGCATTGAGATTGATCCATTTTATCAGTTGTATATCCACTTTATTCAGGGAGATCTGGAATGGCTGATTACAACAACGGAAATTCCCTTCGAGGAACGTTTGTATTGGCTGCTCATTTTTACACATACCCTGATTGAACCATCGGAGAGTCTGCTATTGTACGAAAAGGCTCTGAATTCATCCGCTTTGTCTGCCGAACAGCTTCGTGAACTTCGCATTCTGAACATTGTTGAAGTCTACGCAGAGGTGGGCCAGTATGAGCAGGCCAAAGCTCGACTTATTGAAACGTATCATGTGATGGAGCAAGATGAACTGGTCCATTTCAGACTTCCGGTTAAGCTCTCAGCGTTGTATGTGGAACTGTGGGGTGGCAGCGGCGAAGCGGTAGAAGATCAAATGGCTTCTTTGCGTTTCGGGTTAAAAGATGCGCCATACTTGCGGGAAATCGGACGTTTTCAAGTAATGGAGGGCCTATGGCTGCTTAGACAAGGGAGAATCCGAGAGGCAGAGCCGAGAATGGACGATGGTCTGGACGTATTGAAAATGACATTGAATGCACCGCTATATCTCAATTCGGCATACCAGATATTGTTGTTCATGGCACATCACCGGATAGAGGGGCGTCTTCGCACTAAATACCTTCAAATTCATGCGGATATCTCCAAAAGTTACGGCGTACCTGTTTATGGACAGCAAATTGTGGATGAAATCCGCACATTTTTATCCCCGTTTGCTCCATCCTCTGATCTTCCTCTGATATAACTCCCTTATGATTACAGCCAGGAACATACAAGCCAGCAACAAGGCTGTAATCAGGGGAGGAAGTATAACGTATGACCGTCGTTTCAAATGAACCCAATCCATCATCTATTTCGTCCAATAGCGGTTCCAAAAGCCTATGGACCAACTTCCGCTTCATGCGGATGTTTATTGCGTATTCGCTAGCGACCTTTGGAGATTGGTTTGACGCGCTCGCCATCCAGATCATGGTCGCTTATCGTTGGGGTGCTGATCCGCTGATCATTGCCCTTATTCCGGTATGTATGGCTGTTCCGGGTATCGTACTTGGCTCAGTGGCAGGTGCACTCGCTGATCGTTTGCACAAGGTGAAAATCATGATGATATGTGATGTGATCACCGTTGTATTAACGGTTGCAATTCTGTTCGCACCAAGTGCGGCTTGGCTGCTACCGCTTCTTGCTTTACGAGCGCTAATGGGAGTATTCCATGTTCCTGCGCAGCAGGCACTCACCCGCCAAGTAGTAGCAGAGGAGCATTTGTTCCAGGCATCGTCATTGAACGGTTTTGTGAACCAATGCTCCAAAGTAGCGGGACCGCTGCTGGGTGCAGTCATTGTGGCCGTATTTTCACCGCAAGTTTGTATTTTAATCAATGCTTGTACACGTCTGTTGTCCGGAGCCGTATTATGGCCTTTACGGCGTCTAACAGAGAATCCAGAATCGTCTTCATCGGACGGGAGTCCTTTGGAAACGGGGGAGACCACGGAATCATTATTCAGCCAATGGCAGAAAGGTTGGCGTTTTATTCAGAGCAGCCGCATCCTTCTGAGTACGATGCTGTTTGGTTGCTTTGGATTATTGGCGATCCTCATGATCGATTACCAGTTTACGACGCTGTTTCGGGAGATCAAGCCTGGCAACGAAGCCCTGATTGGCTGGCTGGGATCATCCGCTGGGGCAGGTGCGGTTGTGATCATTCTCCTGTTGAATCGGCTTCCGCGAATTGGGTATGGCTGGGGGCTGGGTGGAGGATATTTGCTGATTGGTGCGGGAATTGCTGCGCTTGGATGGGTCAGTTCTCAAACTTCCGAGTTCTGGATCATCATCTGGGGCTTATGCATCGGAGTGGGCAATGGTCTGTTCATGGTGACGTTGAATTACTTGCTGCAAAAAGAAACTCCGCCTGCCTATGTAGGCCGTGTATTCGGTATTCAAAACTCACTTTCCAGTGTCGTGCTGGTCGTTGCTCCACTTGCTGGCGGCGCCTTGATTCGAAGTGTAGGACCCAGTCCCACATTTCAATATATCGGCATGGCGACACTGGCCATTGGTTTGGCCGGCATGCTGCTGCAACGAATCTTATGGGTGGGGAAACAAGCGCTTCCGGTAGAGTCGACTGGAGAACTTGGACAGAATTCAGTCAGACAGCCATAATTGCCATTGTTACGGTAAAAAGAAGATCGAACGATGAACAGCCGCTACGGTTACTTATCCGTAAGCGGCTATTTCTATTTAATAGGGCAGTACATCATGCTTCCCACCAAGAGAAATAGGAAGTGGAGGCCATCAGCCCACCAACAGACAGGGATCCGCTCACCGACAGGTTAATGGACTGACCGGGAGGAACCACGTAACGTCCTAACTCGTTGGATAGAAAGGGCCCTACCTGCAAGGGCATAGCCAATAAGGTTGTGGTACCCGTGGGAGCGGCAGCGGAGAATCGTACCGTTGCAATGCTCGTATTACTGCTTGATAAATTATTGTTTACCGGTGTGAGTGTGCTCGGTGATGTCAATGTTCCATTTGCAGACAGAGTCATGGTACCACTGAAGGAAGAAAGCAAGTTGAGCGCGACCGTGATTCCACCGGAAAGCCGTGATATATATACATTTTTACCGCTCCCGACTGGGTTGGTCAGTTGGACAGTAGCAATAACACTGCCCCCCAGCAATCCTAGTGTTGTGGAGTTGGTTGAGCCTGCATTGTACAGATTGCCAGTACTACCTGCATTATTCTCAGGTGGAGCCACAATGCCGGGAGAAGTAAACGTATTCGTAATGGACGTATAAACGGGACGGTTTAGCGGGTTGAACACGTGATCATTCGGCATTGTGCACACTCCTTTTCTAAATGATATGTCAGAATTCCCACCAGGAAAGATTAATGGAGGCGGTTTGGGAACCCGTTCCCGCACTGATGGATAGTGTCTGCCCTGGAGGGACGATGATAGAACCGTTCAGGTTTAACATATACATGCCCGCTGTAAGAGGAATGCTTAACAAGCTTGTTAATGTTCCCGTTAATGTGCCGGTATTTTGCCTTGTTGTCATCACACTCGTATTGGTATTGCCCAACAATGTATTGACTGGCGCAGGTGTGGTTCCACCTGTAATGGTTCCGCCGGAATAGACAATGAGTGTAGCAGCTGCGGTTGTACCTCCGCTGATCCTAGAGACGTACAAGGTACGCCCACTGCCCGCTGCATTAACGACCTGCAGCAACAGATTTAGTCCAGCACCTACACTGACATTATTGGTAGTCAGTGCAAATGAACTGCCTGCGGCTGCCGCACCGCCCTCTGGAGTGGACTCAATGCCGGGGGCAGAGAATGTATTAGTCAGTTGAGTATATAAGGGGCCGTTGGATTGATTAAATACATTGGAATTGGTCATATAATCCACCTCCAATCTGCTTGAATAAGTAATCAAAGCGAAATTTTTGGAATGAACTGTTTCTATGAAAGTTTGAAAGAGAGCCGTGAAGAGGTTGTACTTGCAGTGTATGTGGGAAACAAGGGAAGGGTTTGGGATATGCATAGTAAATCCTCAAATAACGGCGCATGCCGTGCCCGTATTTTACATGCAGGCATACGATGCGGAAGCACATTTTTTAAGGGGAAATCGATATGAGTCGAACAGCGAAGCGTAGCAAGAAGAAAACGAACCAAACAACTAAATATGTCAGCCGCCGCCAATCCCGTCGTTCCTGCCGCGCTAAATTGCTGAAACCTCCTTGTTCCCGGATTACTCGTCCCCGGTTCAAGCAGGGTAGTTCCTCACGTACGACACTCCCTGGTGCTACTCACTGTTTTACAGAGCATACGTATGTCGGAGCCGAGACAAACGGTAGTATGAATTCTCTTCCGGCTCAAGACACCTCATCGCTCAGCATGTACACATATGGCATTGTAAATCGGGGCGAACATCCGGCTCTTGTGCAGATCCAGATCAGCCCTAATGCCAGAGACTATGCTGTGGACAGCCAGGAAGTGATTGCCGGAGGTCAAACCAAAGCGCTGGTGCCGCTGCGATTTCTGCGTTATACCCGGCTGGTTATCCAATCGGTTGAACCGGATCAGCCAACCCGGCTCGATGTATATTTTCAGGCGCAGCGTATGCCGTAAGAACGTGGAATACAACCGATTTGACCAGGGAGGAGGACGAGGCATATGCCTAACTTTACAACGTTTAATACGAATCCGGATAATCTCAGGACTTTGATTTTTGGTCATGATAGTACAGGTGCTGCCCAGCCGGTTCACACCGATACAAGCGGGAACGTACTCGGAATTATTTTGGATGGTACGATTAGTAATATATCAGGTCTCACTACCGTTACCATTAATGCCGGAACCATCACAAATATTCTGAACGGAACGATTACCAGCGTCCTCGGAGCAACGATCACGGCGGGTACCATTAACAGCGTGCTTGGCGCAACCATCACAGCCGGAACATTAACAAACCTGCTGAATGGTACGATCACCAGTGTTCTGGGAGCTACCATTACTGCCGGAACGATCACAAGTGTGCTCGGGGCAACCGTTACTGCGGGGACATTAACAAACCTGCTCAATGGTACCATCACCAGCGTGCTTGGAGCTACAATCACCGCAGGAACGTTGACCAACTTGTTGAATGGTACAATCACGAGTGTCCTCGGAGCGACGATTACAGCAGGAACGATCACCAGCGTGCTTGGAGCCACAGTGACAGCGGGAACACTAACCAACTTGCTAAACGGTACAATCACGAGTGTCCTCGGAGCGACAATTACAGCAGGAACGATCACCAGCGTGCTTGGAGCCACGGTGACAGCGGGGACGCTGACAAACTTGCTGAACGGTACAATCACGAGTGTACTTGGGGCGACAATTACAGCCGGAACAATCACCAGCGTGCTTGGAGCCACAGTGACGGCGGGAACGCTGACGAACTTGCTAAACGGTACAATCACGAGTGTCCTCGGAGCGACGATCACCGCAGGAACGATCACCAGTGTGCTTGGAGCAACAATCACTGCGGGTACAATCACCAGTGTCCTTGGAGCTACGATTACCGCAGGAACACTGACGAACTTGTTAAATGGTACCATCACCAGCGTATTGGGAGCTACCGTGACAGCCGGAACGTTAACGAATTTGCTGAACGGTACGATTACCAGTGTACTGGGTGCCACCATTACAGCCGGAACATTGACGAACTTGTTAAATGGTACCATTACCAGCGTATTGGGAGCCACCATTACAGCGGGTACACTCAGCAGCGTGACGTCCATTTCGCAAAAGAGCTTTCAGGAATCACAGCTTCTTAGTACGCCGACGGCAAACACGTTTACACCGCTTCCGGCGGTCACGACGAGTGTGTTCGGCACTTATTCTTTCTTTGTATATAACAGGGGTCCGGGGCTTAACCGGGTTGATGCCCGCGTTGAAATCAGTGCTAACGGTACCAACTGGTACGATGATGTGGACACGGTGACCGGGATTTTGCCAGGCTCGGTGGATGTTCTGGTGCCGCAGCGTTTTCTCAAATATACACGTCTTTCCTACCGCTCCAGTCTACTGGGAGCACCCAGCACGATTGATGTGTTCTTCAATGGACAAGGCACATAACCTGGTTGGTTGTCATATAGGTACATGGAGTCCCTTTGGTGGGCTTCATGTACTTTTTTTGCATTGGAGGTGGCTGCATATGCAGAACAGGTTACTCGGAATTCATATGATTGTGCAAAATGAAGAACATCATCTGGCCCGCTGTCTCGACAGCTTCAAGCCGATGGGCAGCGAATGCTTCATTACAGATACCGGGTCAACAGATCGTACACCGGAGATCGCCAGACATTATGGAGCAACGGTGCTTCACGCCCGTTGGGAAGATGATTTTGCACATGCCAGAAATATAAGTTTGCCTCTCGCGAGCACAGAATGGATTCTGTGTCTGGACGCGGATGAGTATGTCATACAGGGATTGGAAGAGCTTTTGGATTATCTACCGAAGGTCCATAAGAGCGTTTCGAGACTGCGGATTACGATAGAGAACCGAATTGGCGAGGGAGCGGGAGAGCGTGTGATCTTCCAACCTGTGCGTCTTTTTCGCGCCAACCAAGGATATCGGTATGCGGGGCGTATACATGAGCAATTGGTTCGTGGAGGAGCAAAGGATGATGGAAAACAAGAAGAAGGCGCTCTGGAAATAAGCGACTCCTCTACCCGTGAGGAAGATGGGATCGCTGAGCATGAACCCTTGGCTCCACTGCGTTTGGTACATGATGGTTATTTGCCGTCCACGATTGCTCAAGGACATAAACCTTTGCGTAATCTAAAGCTTTTGCAGCAGGAATTAGCTGATCGTCCGGGGCAACCTTTTCACCTCTATAATGTGGGGGTGACATACTGCCAGTTAGGGGATATCGAACAGGCAGCAGGAGCCTTTACTGAATCCTTTCTTCATACACCGCTGCACGCTCCGTATCGCTCCACCCTGGTTCGGGACTATGCCAAGGTTCTTCTGGCAATGGGGCGTTATGACGAGGCTCATGGATTATTGGCGGTAGAAAGACAGCGTTATGCGGGTTATGCCGACCTGCATCTGATATATGGAGAGATTTTGGAGCAACAGGGTCTAGAGGAGAGGGCCTACAAGTCCTATGCAAGAGCAACAGATTGCCGGGAGGGCTTCAATGGAGCTGATCTCAAGGACAATAACAAGGCAGAGATTCGAGGCATACATCAGCAAGCAATCGAGCAAACAGATAAACCGGGAAGCGATGAATTACGTGAGGGCAAGTCCTCTGATGATGTTCACAGAGAGCCAGCCCGATTGGAAAGACATTACGTAACGGATATAGGTAGCGATAGCTACAAGGCCTATACAGCCATGGGAAGGCTTGCACAGAAAAGAGGCTTTCTGCAGGAGTCTGCTCATCTGTACAGCCTGGCTCTGGGGAGTGAGATCACGTATGCTCCTGCATGGACAGGGTTAGCCGATGTATTGCAGCAATCCGGAGAGACGGATGAAAGCATAACAGAGACACTATGCGCACGCTGGAAAGAGCATTCAAAGAAAGAGGATCCAGATCTGAGCGGAGTCACATACGATGATGGTCAGGCATATGTGGTGTATGCACTTGCTTCCAGCGGAGCGTATGGGCAAGCATTAGACTTGCTACATGGTGATGCCCGAAATACGCATATAAAACATGAAGAGTACCTGTATTGGATGTTATGTGACAACAGGGTATCAGATGCGTTGCAGTTCGTGCAGAAACAGTGGAGTGACGAGCAACGTGCGGGCGTAAACCTCCAACCTGAGCAACGACTAGACTTGGCATTGACCTTTTGGGCAAATGAATTGTCTGTATCCGAATCATTTATGGCAGCAGCAGAACCTCAGGAGAGGGAAGGCTGGAGGTTGCTGAATGGCCTGCTGGATACGGGAAAACGGGTGCATGCCGAGGATGACAGAGATGGGGAAATAGTTCACCAGACGCTTCAGGCTGCAACGGAGCTGAGTAAGAACATATTGATTCGGGCAGTACAGATGGGACAACTGGCGTTTGCCAGGAACCTGTACGAGAAGATGGCTGTAATTAACCCTGAACACGACGGAAATGGTGTTCATAGCCGTTGGCTGGCCGCTGTTCTTTACCGCCAGGGATACACCATGGCAGCCGCAGAGCTGCTGATTCAATGTATGTCACAAGGCGATTTGGATGCGGCAAGCCTCTTTTACCTTGGGGAAGCCGTGTATGCTAAAGGGCATTATGATCAGGCATTGATTCTTTTCCAGCAGGCATTGGAGAAGGACTCAGAACAGCGGCAGGCGAGGGCTGGAGCTGCTGTCTGTTATATGCGGCAGGCGCTAGGGGTTATCAGACACGAACAAACTCGTTCTCCCGCTGACAAAGTACTTATGGCACAACAGACTGTGCTGGAAACGCAGCTACGAACCGCCGAAGGCATTCCTTGGCGTACGGTGTTCCATGCGAAGGAGAGGAGGAACCAGCTTGCCGACCAAACACATTTCATTATGCATGATCGTGAAGGATGAAGAAGAACTATTGCCTCATTGTCTCGAAAGTGTCCGCGGGGCGGTGGACGAGATCATTGTTGTGGATACCGGTTCGTCGGACCGAAGTGCAGCCATTGCCAGGGAATATGGGGCAGTGGTTGTGCCGTTTAAGTGGAGCGATGATTTTGCCGCGGCACGAAATGCTGGGCTGGAGAAGGCTTCGGGCGAATGGATTCTTTTTCTCGATGCGGACGAGGCGCTGGATAAGACTGCACGGGAGCAGATCAGAAGCTGGACGGTAGCCAGCGGATGTGACGGATTGTTTTTAAATATCCATAACTATACAGGTTCGGGTCAGCAAGGGGTGACGGTAAATCCGGTATTGCGCCTCTTTAGGAACGAGCCGGAGCATCGGTTCGAGGGTCGGATTCATGAGCAGATCGCGGTGGCAATTTGTCGGAAAAATCCACAGGCTGCTTTTCACGTGACAGACATGATCATCCACCATTACGGGTATCAGACGGCCATTGTGGAGCGCAAAGATAAGGTGAACCGGAATTTGCGTTTGCTTCAACAGGCGGTGGAGGAAGAGCCAGATCAGCCGTTCCATCACTATAACCTGGGTGTTGAGTATTTACGGATGGGGGAAACGGAACAGGCGCTGAAGACGTTTGGGGTAGCAAAAGCGGGAATTGACCCCACCCTGACAAGTTATGCACATCTGTTGTTCAAATATGAGATTCGCTGTTTCCAGCATTTGAGTCGCTGGCAGGAAGCATTGGATCACATCCATGCTGCTCTTGAACTCTTCCCAGAATACACGGACCTGCTGCATCATCGCGGAGTATGTGAGGAGGCGTTGGGCGAAACCGTAAAGGCAGAGCTATCGCTGCGTGAAGCAGTTCGTATGGGACCGCCGCCCCCCATATTTCATACAGAAGAAGGCATCGGAACCTATCAGACCTGGTATACCCTGGGGAGGCTGCTGGAGGGGCGGGCGGACCTTGAAGGCGCAGTGGATGCTTATGTGGAAGCAGTTCGTGCCAAATCGAGCCTGCTGCCGCCGTTGTACCGGATTTTTCGGATCATGCGGGTTTCGGGTCAAGAGCAACACTTGGTGGAGCTGATTAGGGAGCGATTTGCAATGACTTCAGAAGAGGCAATTCAGAAAGTATTGGGCATTCTGGAGCAGTGTCGTTGCTATGATACAGCTGTGCAGTTGTTGCCAGACATATCTTCAGACCTTTCAGCGGAGATGAGGGGGAGGTTATCCATGGCTGAGGCTTTGCTTCAGATTCAACAGGGGAAATGGAACAAGGCACGCCTTAAGCTGGACACGGTACGGCGAAAAAAAGGAGAGCTTTCTGTATCAGCTACCCATTGGATAGAGCGACTAGACTGGATTGAAGGTAGACCGATCGAGGGGAAAGATCAACTGACTTCTTGGCTGTACCGTCATTCGCAACCGGATACGGAGTCGGAGCGATATCAACAGGCAGAACGAATCAGTAATTCACAAGCCGTTGCCCAAAATGAAGACTCAAACGTGGCTGCTGGAACAGCATATAATGGCTGGCAGGCACTTGGACTGATGATGGAAGGATGTGTGCAATCCGGGAAATGGGATGTGCTGCATACGCTGGTCCAGCTTGGTCAGGGGCAGTTGGCAGAAGGAGTGTATCCATTGGTGGAAGGAGCCCGGCAGGAAGCGGGAGAACCCTTTTTCGGAGCCTCCGATTCACGTGTCGGAACGAGCTGGCTGGTGAAAGGGCTTGTCAGTGCTGCCGATCATCATTTGGAGGCATATGCTCAAGGGACAGAAGGACAGCGAGATCGCTGTTGGCCTGTGGTTCAACAGATTAGGTTGGATTTACCGGGGCCGGATGGTTTTGAGTTTTGAAGATTGAATGAAAGAGAGCAGAACCCCGAATAGGAAGGAGGGAGGATGAACATGCAGACAGGAATCAGCCTGTGCATGATCGTGAAGGATGAGGCCCGGTCGCTTCAGCGATGCTTGGATGCTATTCAGGATGTTGTGGATGAGATCATCGTTGTGGATACGGGATCAACGGATGAGACGATCCACATTGCCCGTCGTTATGGTGCGGTTGTTATCAGTGCAGCATGGACCGGAGATTTTAGTGCTGCCCGCAACCTGTCCCTTGCTGCTGCCACTCATCCTTGGATTCTGGTACTGGATGCGGATGAAGTCTGGATGCAGACCGAGCACAATCTGGCCGAGATGAAGCGGCTGCTGACCTCAAGTCAGGACGACGTATGGGGATACTGGATACAGGTGACGAGTTTGCTCGGAATGTCTGGAGAAGAGCGTGTGACGGATGTGGTGTGTCGTTTATTTCGGAATGATCCCCGGATTGCTTTTCAAGGCATGATTCATGAAGAAGTGGCATCTTCGATTCTGTCCTTCGCTCCGTGGGGTGTGGTCGATTCCGGGCTTGAGATTATTCATTATGGCTATCTGGAGCACGTTATTGTTGGCAAAAATAAACCCGAGCGCAATATGCGGCTAATTCGCTCCGCTCTTCAAGAGTCACCGGATCAACCGGAACTGTTATATGCGATGGCTGCCGAGTGGTTTCAGCAAGCGAGATACGATGAAGCGCTCAAGTTGTTACAGCCTTTGCTGGCAAAGCTTACGCCGGAATGCGGATATCATTCGGATCTGGTACTCAAAACGGCTTATGCCTGGCGGGAACGTAGCCGCCCAGAGAGAGCACTCGCTATCGTTGAGGAATGGAGGCCAGTGTATGCTGACTTCCCTGACTTGCTGGAGCTTGGTGCTGTGTTGGAGCTCGATCAGGGACGGGATGCTGCGGCGCTCGACTGGCTGAAGCAGGCCAAAGCGGCAGCATCCACAGCCAGTCGATATACGTCTGTTTCTGGTGCCGGAACGTATCGCAGCCTGACTCTGGAGGGCATGGCCCATGAACGGCTGGGCTGCTGGCAGGAGGCAGCTAAGGCCTATACCGCTGCGCTCGCCTTACAGCCCGGCAGCTTGTCAGCATGGCAGCGGCTGCTGCTGCTGGCCGCAGCTAGCGGGCGGCCGAACGCCATCGCAAGCGCAGCCCAGCGGATAAGCCTGCCGCCTGCGGCCTGGCAGGCGCTGATCCCGGCCGCGCTGGATGCGCATCGGCCGGAATGGCTGTCGCGCCACGCGGCATCGCTGGCCGCCGCGCTGCGGGCGCAGCCCCTCGCCGCTGGGCTGGCGCTGGCCCAGCTCGGCGAGGACGCCGCTGCCCGGGCGGCTTTGCAGCCCTGGGCAACGCATGCGCAGCACGGGCCGGAGGCGGCGCTAGCGCTGTGGGCGCTCGGCCACAAGCAGCCCGGCGAGCACCGCACCCGGGCTGCGGCGGGCTTAGCGCGAGGCGTCGCAGCGTCGTCGCCAGCGCGGCGTAAGGCCCGCCAGCAGGAGGCCGCGCCAGACGCAGCCCGCGCAGCGGAGGCGCTGCTGCGCGGCGGCGCCCCGGCTCGCTGCGCCCTGCCAGCGCCGCAGGCCGTGCACGCCGCGGCGCTGGCGCTCGCGCGCGTAGGCGCCTGGGCCGCATGGCTGCGCCTGCTGCAGGCCCTGCCGCCCGGCCAGGCGCCGGCGCTGCTCGCGGCGCTTCCGCCTGCGGCCCGCTGCGGGCTGCTGCGCGCTCCCGCGAGCGTGCGTGAAGGGCTGCATGCGCTGTTCGGCACGCCGCATGGCGCGCAGCAGCCCTTCACGCACGAAGTGCCCGCCATGGTACTGGCGGGCACGCTCGCTTTGCTCGCTGGGCGGCAGCGCACTGCGCGTGATTGGGCCGAATGGGCCCAAGTCACTGCACGGCAACCCGCCGCCTCTGGCAGCCCGGCGACCACCATCCCGCCGGGCCTGCACACCCTGCTGCGCCTGACATCACCCGGCGCAGCATCCACCGAAGCATACGCTAACCAGTGCAGTATGCTGCTGGTTCATCTCTAACGACTTCGGTATCCAAAAGGTTTAAGGATTTGGAGTTAATCTCAATCTATGCCCTCATCAATGATCCCATTTATCCATCCCAATTACTCCTTACGAATAACAGCACGAAAACAACGGATTGCCGGGCCATACATGTCAGACCAGATGGCATCCTCCGGTTCTTTCACGCTCAGCTTACCTTCGATCGTCAGTCCAGTGACAGCCATAATGGTCTCCAGCAGATCAGGGCGCATCTCGGGTACATCAAACGTGGCTATCAACCGTCCGTCCGGCTTCAGCACCCTGGCGAATTCGCGAAAGGCGCGCAGCATCGTGCCTGTATCCAGATGCTCCAACACGGAGATGCAGAATACGCTGTCAAACATCTCCGATTCATACGGAAGCTGAGCCAGATTGGCCTGCGCAAGATGCAGTCGGTCTAGGCTCGATTCCGGCAGGTTACGTGCGGCCTGCTCACCAAAATCAGAAGCGATATCCAGCCGGATCGCTTCTCTGGACAAAATACGCTCATCCCAATCACAGGCATGAACTTCCCGGCAGTGCTCTGCCAGCCAAAATTTGAATGGATGGGATATACCACAGGCGGCGTCGAGTACGACGTCTTCTTGACGTGCAAACTGGCGTGCCCATTCGTACTCGTACGGACGGCTCCACCACGCAGGATGCAGTGGAAAAACCAATGTATCCGTTTTGGGGTCGCCCTCCCGAATGTATCTTGATTCCGTGAAATCCGTTGCATTTGGCGTATCCATCATCCCCGAATTCCCTCCTTTAATCCTGCTTCTGCCAGAAAAGATTCCAATACCGTACTCCATCTGCGCCGCCAGTGGGAGATGTCGTAGGATAACGTCGTCTCGCGGGCATAGATACCCAGCCGCTCCCGCTCGGCCTTATCCTGAACTAGACGCACCAGCGCGGCGGTCAGCGCTTCTTCCCCTGGAGGTACCAGCAGTCCGTTGAAGCCATCCTGAATCAGATCATTCAATCCGCCAACATTGGAAGCAACAACCGGAAGCCCACAGCTCATCGCCTCCAGACAAGCGTAGGATGTTCCTTCCGAGAAGACTGTCGGGATCACCGCGATATCTGCCTGATGGTAGGCCTCGCGAATATCCCGAAAATCATACGTGCGCTGTATAATTCGATCCGCATGGGGGTGCGTGCGATGCCAATATCGGAAGGATCGACCCACCGTACTGCCTTCAACCAGCTCTCCCGCAAATTCGACCTCCAGATCGGGAAAGGCACCGAGCAGTCGGTCTGCTGCCAGCATCATCGGAATAATGCCCCGTTCCATGCTGATGCGGCGTGGATATAAAATGCGCAGTGGACGTGAGGGGTTCACATTAGTTGCAGCCGGTGTGTCGTCGCCCTGATCCTTCAAATGTTCATCCATCAGCTCATTTGGCTGCCGACCAGTGTGGCCCTGTCGGATATCCCTCGAGTCCAGTTCTTCAGCGATTACTGTCACCTCGGATCTGTCCGCCCGCACTATGCCGTTTCCAACGTTTCTTTCCCCCACGGATGACGCAGCATTCAACCCCGAGATGGCAGCTTCAGCATGCTCTTCATGGCCTGCAAGATCTTTCTTCCATGCCGCCAGCCATTCTTCTTCCTGTTCAGGCTCAAACGTACGCCTTGGCGGAGCAGGTGTGAAGTAGGAGGTATCCACCGCATTGGGAATAAGCACGACCTGACTGGCATCCGCAAACGTACAAGCAGCACGGCAAAAGGTCTGAAAATGGGAATCGACCGACACGATGCGTACAAGTCCATCCAGTGCCAGCTGAATATGCTCAGCAACTTGCTGCTTGGTTTCGAGTGGCAGCGCGGGACGATCCCAGTTAATGCCATGGCAGATACCGAGGCTGCCCGGCTTGTAGGCAATGGGCTGCCACAGGCAGCTTGCATAGATCACAGGCCCTCGCGCTGCGGCAGCCATTCGGGCAAAAGCTTCGGGTACATCATTCATATCGTAGGCATACCCATATACATCGATCTGTTCCGTGCGGGTATGAAAAGCTTCAAAATAGGACAACTGATGAACCTCGGGGATATGTCCCAATCCGCGGATTACACTGCACAAATCAAGAACGTAACGCTCCAGACCGCCCCCGAACACCCGGCTGAATTCCCGGTTATATCCATCGGTGAAGCTGTGTGTCAATATGCTGACCACGCCCATCTCACTGCTCCTCCTTCCACAGAATCAGTCGGGGCTCCGGATCAAGAATTGATTCATAGTGTTCCAGGCTGCCCCACTCGCCGTGTGGATCAATTCGTTTATAACGCAAATATTTCCGAACCCGATCCTCCAGACTTCCTGCCCAGCCAAGATGCTGGACTTTCAATTCTGTTGTGATTCCGGGCAGTACAGTGCAGGGTAAAGGGAGGCGAGGCACATGATGATTTTGCTGAGGATAAAAGTAAGGATAACCCGGCATATATCGAACCAGAGAAGCGGTATGCCGTCGGTGAAGTCCCCAAAGCTCATCTTCCCGATAGTGAGTTCGTCCGCCCCACATATCGTAGAAGCGGAAAGCGATCCAGTCCGCATGGTCCTGGTTAATCAGAGCGCGTATCGCTTTCTTCGCTTCCGTGCTGTATAGCTCATCGGCATCAACCGAGAGCAACCAATCCGGCGAGGTACCTGCTGCTGCTTGCCATAGTGCATTGCGTAATCGCCATTCCTCCGCAAATAACGGCTTTTCCAGCACTTCCAGACGAACGACCTTGGGATAGGCTCTGCATATATCGGGTGTTCCATCTGTGCTGGCATCGTCCACAATGACGATCTCATCCACAAATTCACTTAAATCGTCCAGCACTTCCTCCAGATATCGCCCTCGCTCGTTACGTACCTGAAGCATGGCGGTCAGTTTATTGCCCTGACTTTTACGAACCCGACGAACGGAAAACGGCTCTCTGAATAGGTCTGTATCCTGGTGTTTTGCAGCATGCTGCTGATCCCCTTGCCCCTCTGTTTCAACATGCAGCGATTCCAGCGTTTCCGTAGGAGTATGAGTTGTTTCGGATCGTATATCCTTATGCACCATCGGTCCATTCACATGTTGTCTACGCTTCTTTGGGTCCAGCATCATGGCACCTCCCCCAGCAATTGCTGGACGGCTTGATCCAACAAATCCATCTCGACGATTCGTGCAAGTGCATCTTCATCCTCCAGTGCCGTCTCCAGAAATTGTCTCACCGCCCCGTGACGTTCTCCGCGCAAAGCCAGAGCTAGACCCGATAATTGCCGATAATCCTGTCGGCTGGGGCTATCCTGAATATCCACTGCATGCACCAAATCTAATGCATCTTCCACACGTCCAGTCTCCTGATAGATACGAAATTTCCAATGCCGTGCCGTTTCGCCTCCGAGTTCATCCAAAATGTGCAATGCGTTTCCATAATCATCATTCAGACGCAGCAGTTCTGCCCGGACAAGCTGTTCCTCTCCGGCCTCCAGCCAGCGACAGAGTTGTTCATAATGGTGCCGTTCCTGCTCGTTGCCTGCGCTGATTCCATACACCTGCAACGCATTCTCGATTTCCCCGGCCCTTGCATGAATGGCGGAGAGGAATCGATAGTGGGAGCTTACACAATCATTGCGCCCGTTTAATACCGCGTGGGAGAAGGCCTCCTTGAGTGAAGCAGCCGCTCTGGAATCCTCTAGCACATATTCATAGGCTGCCAGCAAAAAGGAAATCGTCTCATGCGCTCCAGCTTTGGACCGAAGCTGACGATAGAAGTCGGCCCGCACACTACATTGCAGCTGGGTGACCGTATCCTGAACACCCGAGAGGGTCTGTCGCAGCGCATGCAGGAATAGCAGTTCATAGTCCCGGAGAGGGACCTCGAGGTCATCCTTTTGCATGACACCAGCAGGAGAGGTATCCTCTCCATTCAGCCAGATGGCGCGTACACCCTGGAATACCAGCTTCATGTAGCGTGTTTCTGAAGTGGTGCCCACCAGATCGGCGATACCGACCAGTCTTGAAATACAGCTCTCCCATAAGGGGGACTCGGCTTCTTCACCAACCGGCTCGGGAAGAAGTACAATACAGAGCTCCGGATGGAGCGAGGCTGTGGCGGTAAGCCAGTAGGGATGAGCAACCACAGCAACCGTACGGGGCTCCTGCAGCAATTGTTCTGCTTCGGGAAGCGTGATGACGGTGATATTCGCAGGCATTTCCTCGGAGCGCTCCAGACTGCTGACATAGTAGACAGGCCCTTCCGCAACCATCAGAGCAGCGATGTCTGGATAGGGAAAAGCAGACCATCCTCCCTTCCGGGGGAAAAGAATATAACGAAAGGCAGACAGGTCCGTACTTGGCTCTTCTGCATCTACCCCTTGATGAGGCTCCGGGTCCGGGATCGGAGACAGCTCTTCCATCGATGAATCACCTCACTTGATTTACATTTTGTCCGTTCACGGATTGAAGCATCACCACCTGATAAACATCAGATTGGCGCTGCTTTGAATGATATCAATGAATCCAATAATTCAATATGTAATGCCCATTTTGCCCAGCGTATTTTATGCCTGACACTAACATATGGGCGTTCCGTCCCAAACATGAGCATCTTCCGTGAATAGACGAAGCTGGCAAGCTCAAAGATTAGGTTTATTTTTTTCTATTGTGTGACCATCGTCACTTTTTTTTGCTGTCATGGCAGGGTTTGTGATAATTGTCACATGTATAAAATAGTCTATCTGGCACAATACGTTCATCAATACGTGTTTGGCTGACAGAAACGGAAGAAGGGGCTTCAATGTCAAATACGAAAACTGCGATATGAACAGAAAGAAGGGGTAACGGTATGGATCCGATCATGTTATCGCGTATCCAATATGCGCTCACAACGATTTTCCATTTCTTTTTTGTACCGCTGTCCATCGGTCTTGTGCTGCTGGTAGCCATTATGGAGACGTTGTACGTAGTGAAGGGTAAGGAAGTTTACAAAACGATGGCCAAATTCTGGGGCAAGCTGTTCCTGATTAACTTCGCCGTTGGTGTAGTCACAGGCATTCTGCAAGAATTCCAGTTCGGCATGAACTGGTCGGAGTACTCCCGTTTTGTCGGGGATGTATTTGGTGCGCCACTGGCTGTAGAAGCCTTATTGGCGTTTTTTATGGAGTCTACCTTTATTGGACTCTGGATTTTCGGATGGGATCGTTTGTCCAAAAAAGTGCACCTAGCTTGTATCTGGCTGGTATTTGTCGGCACATTCCTGTCTGCGCTCTGGATTCTGGCAGCCAATTCATTCATGCAGCATCCGGTTGGCTTTGAGATTAATAATGGCCGCGCCGAGATGAATGACTTCTTTGCACTGATTACGAATGGTCAACTGCTGGTAGAGTTCCCGCACACGATTTTTGGTGCCCTGATGACAGGTGCATTCGTCGTAACCGGGATTAGTGCCTACAAGTTAATGAAGAAGCAGGATGTGGAAATATTCCGCAAATCGTTCAACATTGCCATCATTATTGGCCTGGTTTCCTCACTGGGGGTTGCCTTCTCGGGTCACTTCCAGGCGCAATATCTAGTGGAGACGCAGCCAATGAAAATGGCAGCCAGTGAAGGAACATGGACGACGACGGAAGACCCTGCACCATGGACCGTGGTAGCCTTTATCGACCCGAACAAACAGGAGAATTCCGGCGAAATCAAAATCCCTGGATTGCTCAGTTATCTGTCCTATAGCAAGTTCTCTGGCAGTGTCAAAGGCATGAAGGAATTGCAGGCGGAGTATGAGCAGACGTATGGTCCAGGAGACTACATTCCTCCGGTACGGACGACGTTCTGGAGCTTCCGCATCATGATTGCTGCGGGTGGCTTGATGATTCTGCTTGCTTTATACGGTACCTATCTGGCGATGCGCCGCAAGTTGGAGGGGGCAGGAAAATGGTTTATGCGCTTGATGGTGTTTGCCATTTCCCTTCCGTTTATCGCCAATACGTCGGGTTGGATTATGACTGAGGTGGGAAGGCAGCCGTGGACAGTATTTGGTTATATGACAACCGCAGCCGGGGTATCTCCGAACGTAAGCGCAGGCCAGATTTTGTTCTCCACCATTGCTTTTACAGCAGCGTATACGGTTCTCGGCATTGTGATGGTCTACCTGTTCGTTCGTGAAATCAAGGCAGGGCCATATGCAGTCGAAAAGCCGGAGGAGCATGATGAATCGGCCGATCCGTTCGGCGTGGATGGGGGTTATTCTGTTGTCACTAAGTGAGTTGTGGTTTTTGCTGATTGCCGTCTTGTTTGTTGGTTTTTTCTTTCTGGAAGGTTTTGATTTTGGTGTGGGCATGTCTACTGCAATGATTGGAAAAACGGATCGTGAACGTCGTACCCTGATCAACTCGATCGGTCCGTTCTGGGATGGCAATGAAGTATGGCTGATTACGGCAGGGGGTGCAATGTTTGCAGCCTTCCCGCACTGGTATGCCACGCTGTTTAGCGGGTTTTATCTACCGCTGGTCGTCGTGCTGCTGGCCTTGATCGGACGCGGAGTTGCCTTTGAATTCCGCAGCAAAATGAGACATGAACGCTGGCGCAAAACATGGGACATCATCATTGTAGTCTCCAGTGCGTTACTACCATTCTTGTTCGGCGTTGTTTTCGCTACCTTGATGAAAGGCCTGCCTATTGATGCGCAGATGCAGCTTCGTCCCAGCTTCCTGGACATCGTCAATCCGTATACGGTGGTAGGTGGGTTGAGCGTAACGTTGTTGTGTCTGGTGCATGGTCTGCTGTTTGCTTCCTTGCGGACCGTCGGAGATCTTAGAGAACGTGCCCTGAATATGGCCAAAAAACTGATGCTGCCGCTGGCCGCGATCCTCGCGATCTACGCTGTGATGACATACTTCATGACCGATGTGTTTGCCGTACGCGGCTGGGCTCTCTGGATTATGGTTGTCCTCGGCGCTGCTTCATTGGGGCTGGCCGCTTACTTTGTGCGTCAGAAACGTGAAGCCTGGGCCTTCGGTATGACGGGAGCCGTGATTGCAATCGCGTTTGCCTCTGTATTTATCGGTCTGTTCCCAAGGGTCATGGTGAGTTCAATGGGTTCGGCGTTTGACCTGACAGTCTATAATGCTTCATCCGGTGCATATTCGCTGAAAGTGATGACGATTGTGGCTTGTACGCTGCTTCCGTTTGTACTCGGCTATCAGATCTGGAGTTATTACATTTTCCGCAAACGTCTGAACGATCAGCATCACCTGGAGTACTGATATGGGACGGGGGCTGCTGAAGCTGCCGGGCATCCGGCCAGTACTGGCGCTGGCCTCAGCGCTAGTACTGTTACAGGCGATGACGATTATCATGCAGGCGAAATGGCTGGCACAGGCGATTACGGCATTGTTTCAAGGTTCACCCGTAACGGAGCAGTACCCGGTACTGCTGTTGTTCCTGGCCGCTTTTGCCGCCCGCTATGCCCTGTCATTCTGGTTGCAGCTCATCGCTTCGCGGTACGCGGAGAAGACAGGAAACGATCTGCGTAGACAGATGGTGCAGCAGTGGTTCCGGCTGGGGCCGCGTTTTGCCAAAACGGAAGGAACAGGGCACCTAGTAACCTTGGCACGCGAAGGAACAGCCCAGTATAAGACGTATCTTGAACTGTTTATTCCCCGAATGCTGGGGATGGGGTTCACGCCAATCGTTATTCTGTTCTATGTCTTCAAGCTGGATATGATGTCCGGGGTTATTTTGACACTGACGCTGCCGATCCTGATTGTGTTTATGATTTTGGTGGGGTTGGCTGCACAACGCAAGATCGATGGACAGTTCAAGTCGTACAAAGCGCTGGCCAACCATTTTGTAGATACGCTCCGTGGGCTGGAAACACTCAAAACACTGGGACAAAGCGGTAAGCATGGGGAAACGATCATTCGGGTCAGTCAACGTTATCGCAAGGCTACGATGTCTACGCTGCGTATGGCTTTTCTGTCCTCCTTCGCACTTGATTTCTTCACCATGCTGTCGGTGGCTTCGGTAGCGGTTGAATTGGGGCTGCGCCTGACGGAAGGACATATGCTGCTTGGACCAGCGCTGACCGTACTCATTCTCGCACCGGAATACTTCCTGCCTGTACGAATGGTAGGCGCAGATTACCACGCTACACTGGACGGCAAAGAGGCCGGGGAAGCGATCAGCCAGATGATTGAACGAGGGAAAATGGCCGAACGTAAGCAAAAGGAAGCATACACAAGTGCTGTTCTGCATGGTGTGTCAGAAAAGAACGGAGAATCCTCTTCTTGTGAGCTTTCTTCTGGCCTAAGCGGTGTGGCTCCATCCACCATACGGGTGGTTTTACGTGAGGTGGATGCCCGAAGTGGCGTGGCTGCTTTCTCATCCAAACCCTCTTGGGAGGCGACAAGCAGACTGGCGCTCACTAACGTACAGGTACGGCATCAGGAAGACGGGCCATGTTCGCTGAATGATGTGACGTTTCAGGTTTCTGGTCTTGGTAAAGTAGGGATTATCGGAGCGAGCGGAGCAGGGAAATCAACCCTCATTGATGTGCTGGCAGGTTTCCAGCAGCTTACTTCAGGTCAGATCTTATATAACGGCCAGCCCCTATCTCCAGAGATGATGGAAGATTGGAGAAAACAAACGGCGGCGATTCCGCAACATCCAACTATTTTCAGTGGCAGCTTGGCGGATAATGTTCGGTTCTATATGCCTGAAGCTTCGGATGCGGAGGTGGCTGACGCCATTCACACAGCAGGTCTGCATAAGCTTGCCTCCTCCTTGGCGAATGGGTTGCAGGAACCGATTGGGGCTGGGGGAAGGCAGCTCAGCGGCGGGCAGGAACAGCGGGTGGCCTTGGCGAGAGCTCTGCTTAGTGCGCGCCCGATCCTACTGCTGGATGAGCCGACTGCGCATCTGGATGTGGAGACCGAGTATGAACTGAAACAGACCATGTTACCGCTGTTTGAGGGTAAGCTGGTGTTTCTGGCAACACATCGACTGCATTGGATGCCGCATATGGATCGCATTATCGTGATGGATGGCGGCACGGTTGCAGAGACAGGAACACATGAGGAATTATTGGCCCGACAAGGCGTATATTACCAGATGATTCAGGCCCAGATGGAGGCGGTGTAAGATGAAAGCCGGTTATGAGCTGACAGAAACAGCTCGGAGCGGGGGCAAAAAGAATAGCTGGATCACTCCGTACGTGGCACAGTACCGCTGGAGACTCTTTGCAGTCATTGCGCTGGGGATATGTGCTACATTGTGTGCTGTGCTGCTGCTCTTCACCTCCGGGTTTCTGATCTCCAAGTCAGCGCTCCGTCCTGAAAATATTTTGATGGTATATGTACCTATCGTGGGTGTTCGTGCATTTGGGATTTTCCGTGCCGTATTCCGGTATGTCGAACGTCTGGCGGGTCATGATGCGGTTTTGCGTATACTCGCGGATCAGCGCGTGAAGCTGTATCGGATTTTGGAGCCGCAGGCACTGTTCCTGCGCTCTCGTATGCAGACGGGAGACGTACTTGCTGCTCTTGCAGAGGATGTAGAACGACTGCAGGATATTTACCTGCGTACAGTATTTCCGGCGGTTACGGCGCTCATGATGTACGGTGGAGCTGTTGTGGCCTTTGGCAGCGTTGATCTGGGTTTTGTAATGTGGATGGGGTTGTATATGCTGTTTCTGGTTGCCGTGCTGCCAGCCATTTCCCTCCGAGTGACTTGGAAGTTGCGAGTGCGGCTGAAGCGGGAAAACGCCAAGTTGTACACTCGTCTGACCGATGGTGTGCTTGGCCTCGGAGATTGGATAGCAAGTGGACGAGCAGAAGAATTTGTGCGTCGGCAGGAAGAGACTGAAGGCCAGGCAGATATGATTCGCCTCCGCTTGCGGCAATGGACGCGCTGGCGTGATCTGGTTGCCCAATGTGTGATCGGACTAATGGTAGTATCCGTGACCTTATGGGCGGGAAGTGCGGCTTCTGCTGGACAGCTGCCTGCGGTTATGATTGCTGCATTTGTGCTGGTGTTGTTTCCACTTACGGAAGCACTGCTGCCCGTAGGAGATGCGGTGGAGCATATCCCGCAGTATCGTGAATCGCTGGAACGCTTGCAGCACTTGGAAGGTGAAGAGCATAAGCCAGAACAGTGTGGAACCGAAGGGGCGAATGCAGCAGCCGGAGCCAAAGCGGATATGACTTTAGGTGTATCAGGTAGTAACCTGGTAGCTGGAGAGCAGCTGGATTCCCTGAATCGCACGGAAAGAGCTTCGGATCGACGCATCCGCTTACGCATTCCGCCCAGGCTACGAGCTGACATTCAGATCGATCAGGTGAGTTATCGTTATACGCCAGATGCTCCTTGTGCGGTGCAGGAGGTATCCCTTCATCTACCTCAGGGTAAACGTTTGGCTATTCTCGGTCGCAGTGGCGGTGGGAAATCAACCCTTCTGAAGCTCATTCAGGGAGCATTGCTCCCATCCGTCGGGAACGTATTCATCAATGATCTTCCGGTACAAACGGTGGGCGAAAATATAACGGATGTCATTGCGGTGCTGAACCAAAGTCCACATCTATTTGATACAACGGTAGCCAACAATCTGCGAATCGGCCGTCCGCATGCAACAGACGAAGAAATCCAGCGAGTGGCTGCGCAAGTAGGTTTATCCGATCTCATTGAATCTTTGCCACAGGGTTATCATACCCCGATGCTGGAGACAGGACTTCGTTTCTCTGGTGGAGAAAGACAACGGATTGCATTAGCCCGGGTGCTTCTTCGCGAAACACCTGTCGTTATTTTCGATGAACCAACGGTAGGACTTGATCCTGTGACGGAACGAGCCCTCATGCGGACGATTATGGACAGCATGCAGGGCAAAACAATGATCTGGGTCACCCATCATCTGATGGGAGTGGAACGGATGGATGAACTTATTTTTATGGAAAATGGACAGATCACCATGCAGGGTTCTCACGAACAATTGCTAGCCCGGGAAGAGCGTTATCGCCGTCTCGTTGAACTTGATCGACCGGGTTGGGCAGATGGGCAGCAACCTGCGGTCCCGCTACCACCTGTTGCCTCAAGATAAGAGCGAATATAAGGTGCAGGTGCAGGCAGGGTATGGGGCGTTTGCAGAGGCTTGTGCGCGACATTGTAGCTGTTACCCTCTTAAATGTTAGTTCAATTCATCAGCGACATAGCAAAGAGACGAGCCACAGGATCAGTGGGCTCGTCTCTTTTTTTACACCTTTTGTTGAAACGTTTGTTACTAATATTACATCTCCACCAGCATCAAAATAATGGACGAGAGGCAAAGGCAGGTACTGATAAGATACAGGACGCCAACCACCTGATTGTGATTCAGACCTGCACGCAGCAAGCGATAGTGAGCTTGACTTGCATCTGCCTGATAGATGGCTTTGCCTTGAATGAAACGTTTGATGACCACAAAAATGTTGTCGAAGATCGGTACGCCGAGTGCCAGAATCGGGATGAAGATGGACAACATGGTCGCTTGTTTGAATGCACCGTCCAGGGCGATTACCGCCAGGATAAAGCCGAGAAACGTAGCCCCTGCATCTCCCATAAACACTTTGGCTGGAGCTTTGTTATATTTCAGATAACCAAGGGTTACACCCACCAGCGTAATGGCCATTAGGGCAGAATCGGTTTGGCCTTTGGTTATTGCAACGATAAACAGTGTAATGGCTGAGATGGCGGACAAACCACCTGCCAGTCCGTCCATGCCATCCGTGAAGTTAATGACTGTCGTTACACCGAAGATCCACAGGATCGTCAGAATAAATTGCAGCCAGATCGGAAGCATAATGTATTCGGAGTTGAAGGGATTCACAAATCCTGTGAACGCAATGCCGGAAGCAAAAACGAGTACTGCCGCCGAGACTTGAATGATCATTTTAGGCAGGGCAGGGAAGTCTTTGCCTTTCGTTTTGTACCAGTCATCGACTGTACCAATCGTTAATAGAAGCATTCCACCGGCGACCAGGGCCGCCGTTTCCCAAGAAATTTCTTTCGTAAGAACAATGTATGTCAGGAAGAATCCAGTAAATATCGCGTAACTCGCCGTCAGTGGAATGGGCTGCCTGTGCAGCTTACGCTCTACATCTTCTCGGGGCTTGTCCACAAAATCGAGCCGATGTGCCAGTCGACCAAGCGGCGGAATAAGCAGAACCACGACAGCAAAAGACAGCATAAAAGCCAGTATGTATACCATAAATTCGCTTGATTCACTCCTATCTACCAATTTCCCCCTATTATACGAGCTAAACAGGAAATCTGTCGATGTCATTATTGTAACCTAAGCTTCTACCCAGATAGTTTAGTATGTCCTCCCCTTTGTGAAAAACCAACCACCGGCCACGAAAACGATGAAAAGCACAAGATTAAATCCAACACCCTTGAGTAGTGAGCCGTTGAATAACAATGCTTCAAAAAAAGAAACAACATGAGCGCGTAGCGCAGGAATGGCTGTTCCAGTTGGAATTGCCACGATGAATAGCACCCACAGCAGCCAACCGACAAGGTGGTGGTAGCCAGAGATCAGCATGCTTAAGAGCGCCATCGTCATCAAATAAAAAATGGTTTGATAGAGGAAAGAACCTACAATGCCAAATTCATTCCAATGAAACGCTTCAATAAGATTTACGGTGTTTTTGTGGAGTACATTCACTTCAAGCACAGACCATAAAGAATTGAATAAAGCGATGGCCACTGCCCACACGGTATAAACGAACTGAAGCCCGAAAAAATATTGTATCCGGTTTGCCCCTAAATGTACGATGCGGTTGTAATAGCTAAGAGGAAGTACGATTGCGAAAATGAGCAAAATAAGTAGCAGCAGGTTGCCATCCGCGATTCCTGTGTTTTGACTGCTGTCTATAAAGAGGCCAACTATAAATTCCGCCAACCTGCCAAGGAGGATTAAAATAATGACCATCCATATATATATCCTCATTTGCAAATAAGTCGCCTTTAAATGAACGGTCAATGCACCCAATTTAACGACCTCCTTCGATCAAATACGAAAAAAACTTCTGAAGCGTCAAATTTTCAATAGTTATGTCTAGTTTGCGGGCCTGCAACCTGTCCTCATCGTTGAATTTTTCGTAGATGGCGGCAAGCTTTCCGTGGCCATAAGATTCTGTATGTAATACTCGCTTTCCTTTTGTGAACAAAGCTACGGCATCTGAATTTCCACGAATCAAATTAGCTGCCATCCGTATCTGATTCATCTCGTCATGAAGCAGGAGGGAGCCCTCATCAATGATATAGACTCTTTCTGCGATTGGGGCGATTTCATCAATCAAATGCGTAGAAAGTAAAATCGTACGGGGATGATTGGCGTAATCCTCCAAAAGCTCCTTGTAAAACCTTTCCCGCATCAATACATCAAGTCCAAGCACCGGTTCGTCAAATAATGTCAACGATGATCGGCTAGACAGACCGATGATGTTTCCTACGAGTGATTCTGTGCCTCTTGAGAGCTGTTTGATTTTTTTGTTGGGATCAAGCTCAAATGTTTGAAGAAGCTTATGAGCAAACGTCCAGTCCCAATTGGGATAGAAATTTGCAGCGAACTGCAAAATCTCAATCAATCGAGCTCCTCCAAATAGCTTGTTATTCTCCCGTACGAAACAGCAATCTTCTGGAAGTGCTCCTTTACCCAGCTTTTTACCTCTTACCTCAATGGTGCCGTCGTTCGCGAAGAGTCCACCTGCTATGATGTTTAGCAAGGTTGTTTTGCCTGCGCCGTTTCGTCCGAGCAAGCCGTAAATAACGTTTTCCTCGAGCTGTATATCCAGATCCCGTAATGCATAGGTTCGACCATATTTCTTATTTAATTTGTCGCAACTCACCAAGATGCTCACAATGAATTCATTCCTTCCTTAATTGTTTAATCATCTCAATGATATCCTCGGTTGCCAGTTCAAGTTTGTCAGCTTCACAAATGAGATTGGACAGCAATTCCTTATAAAAACGATTTCTTCGCTTATTCTTAATCTTTTGTTTGGCATCAGACGAGACATACATGCCAAGCCCTCTTTTTTTATACAATATTTCTTCATTTACGAGCAGGCCAATTCCCTTCACAACAGTCGCTGGATTGATTTGAAAGAGCTGAGAAAACTGAGCAACGGAAAGAATCTGCTCGTCCTCTCGGTAAGTTCCGTTGAGAATATCGTCCTCAATGATATCTGCTACTTGTTGAAAAATTGGCTGCTTTTCGTCGAAAGTGACGCTCATTACCTCACCACTCAGCATTGTAGTTTGTTACACATCTAGCAGGAAAACATAACTTATATGCGAAAATTTGTCAATAAACAATCATTCTTAGGGGTGAATGATGATTTTTTTTACACGGAGTCCAGTTATTGACAATTGTTTGCGATGGAATTATAGTATGCTACATGAGTGACATACTCATACACTAACATACTTACATAAATAAAAATATACTTGCCAAAGGGAGCACCAGAAGTATGACAAATAGATAACGGGGAGAGAGAAATTTATGAAAACATTGATCGAATTTAAAAGCGTAACGAAAGAATACAAAATTGGTGAAGTGCCGATCAAAGCGCTGAACGGTGTGGACTTTTCCATTAACGAGGGTGAATTCGTTGTTGTTCTTGGTGCAAGCGGAGCAGGTAAAAGCACGATTCTCAATATACTTGGTGGCATGGATACGGCCACCTCGGGTAAAGTGACTGTTGGCGATAAGGATATTACTAGCTTCAACGAAAAGAAGCTTACGGGATATCGCGCCGAGAAGGTAGGTTTTGTCTTTCAATTCTATAACTTAATCCCCAATTTGAATGCTTTAGAGAACGTTGAATTCGCCACTGAAGTATGCAAAGACCATTTGGATGCCAAAGAGATATTAAATAAAGTCGGCTTGAAGAATCGGATAAAAAACTTCCCGTCCCAGCTCTCCGGAGGAGAGCAGCAGCGAGTTGCAATAGCACGCGCCGTTGCAAAGAACCCTCTGCTATTGCTATGCGATGAGCCGACTGGTGCGTTGGATTATGTAACTGGCAAGTCGGTTTTGAAGCTGCTTCAGGATTTGAATACGGAAACGAAAAAATGTGTTGTGCTGGTCACGCATAACTCTGCGATTGTGCCGATGGCGGATAAAATCATTCGGGTGAAAAGCGGGAAAATCGAAAGCGTAACGGTCAATGAGCATAAACAAAGCGTTGAAGGGATTGAGTGGTGATGAAATTACTGAAAAAATTGTTAAGGGATATCAAGCAAGCAATCGGTCAATTTCTGGCCTTTGTATTGGTTATCACCATAGGCGCTTTTTTCTACACGGGGCTGGTAACGTTAAGTGATAACCTTAGTTCTTATTCAAAGAATTACTTTCAAACAGATAATTTAAGTGACTTAAACGTTTACTACGACCAAGTATCCAAGCAGGATATATCGAAGTTGAGTGAAATTGAAGGGATAAAAAAGGTGGAGGGACGGTATACCTTTGATGCGATGCAATCATTTGGTGATACTAAAGCGGCTTTAAAAATCCACTCCATCCCCGCAGTTAATAATATTAATACATCTGCAATAGTTGAAGGTAAGATTCCATCCAGCATGGATGAAATCTTGCTGGATTCCCATTACGCCAGAGAACATCAGTACAGTGTTGGAGATCAAATAAATTTGATTGTTAATAACGCAAATATGCCATTCACCATTAGCGGCTTGGGCGAAAATGTGGAATATGCCAAAAAGAACGAAACTCAGGACCATAAAACTTCCGGATTCGCATATGTCGCTGAAGCGGGAATTCCTCGAATCGCAGGTAGCCTTTATTATAATGAGGTTTTGATTGATGCGGAAGAAGGATACGATATAGAACGATTAGGCAAAAACGTTGAAGCGCAGTCCCAACAACTTTCTTATGTAAGTCAAATAAGTAAAGAGCGAACATTCAATTACTCGCAGCTTCAACAAACAGTTTATAACAATAAATTGATGAGTAGGGTTATTCCGCTGGTTCTCTTTATCATCGAAGCAATCATTCTCTTCCTCACCATGTCTCGGATCATCGATTCGCAAAGGAACCAGGTAGGAATTATGAAGGCTTTAGGAGTGAAGAACAGTAGCATCATGCTCCATTACATGGGATTCCCGATACTTGTCGGTATCATAGGCTCCATTCTTGGTTGTATCGTTTCGGCAATCATATTTGTTCCAATGATTGAGGCGTCAAATGCCAGATCCTACTCATTACCGAATATAACATTCTCCTTATCCCCCTTCTCAATCATTATGCCTGTTCTATTCTCGAGTGCATTCGGCATGTTGGCTTGTTACTTGAGCGGCATAGGGATTCTGCGAGAACACGCAGCACAGGCCATGAGGCCTAAACCGCCGAAGAAGATGAAAAAACTGCTTATTGAACGGCTTCCGAAAATGTGGGGACGTATTTCCTATAGCAATAAACTTATTTTGAGAAACATCTTTCTAAACAAACAAAAGGCGATAGCAAGCTCCGTAGGTGTTGTGGTGAGCACGGTGCTGTTGATCACTGCATTTGGTACTCAAACGTCCTTACAAAGGGTCGCGGACCAGATCGAAGAGGTGAATACCTATGATCTGAAGGTCGAATACATGAAAGGGGCAGAGCTAGAAAAGGTGGAGTTACCCACCGGGATTAAAAGCAGCTATGTCCAATCGACCTTTCCTGTGGAGTTTACCAAGGGCGATGAACATGAGAATGCCACGTTGACCGTTACGGAGAAAGATAACACTCTTATCCAATTTTTTGACGAGAAAGACAACCCGATGACACTTATGGACAATGGCGTGCTGATACCCAAATCGTATGCAAATCAATATAAAGTTAAGGTAGGGGATACGATTCAAATTCGATTTACCGATCCGTCGTTTGAAAATAAAACAGTCGATATGAAGGTTGCACAAATATCCAATCAGTATTCCAATCCATCTTTCTTTAGTTCGATAGCGTATCTGAATAGTTTTAACATCGACTATAAGCCAACATCGATTCTAGTGAAAGCCAACAATGCCGCAGATCTTCCTAACGTTCGACAGTTTTTTGAACAAGATAAACAGGTAGATACAATCGCGGATAAAGATGATTTGAAAAAGTCCGCACAATTTATTATGAAGCAAAATAGTTTTATCTTCATTATGTTTATCATTAGTGCGGTTATTCTTTCGTTCGGCGCCATTTACACCATATCCTCCATCAACATTTATGAAAGAAATCGCGAGCTGGCTACTCTTAAGGTATTGGGTTATCAAAAATATAAAATAAATCGACTTATCTTTTCCGAGAACATGATACTGACTACCTTTGCGGTCATTATAGCACTACCGATTAGCGTCTACATGTATGCCATTATAATTGAGGCGCTGTCGAGTACGCATCAACAAATCCCGGATCAAATAAATATGTTTGTTATGCTGATATCAATCACGATTGCATTTTTACTTACCGGGCTCTCTAACTTGATGCTTCGGAGAAAGGTATCCCGAATTAACATGATTGAATCGTTAAAAAGTTTAGAATAAAACGGGCAGTAAAGAGTGGATTATTGCCAATTATATAAAAAACGACAAGTGTGATTTGATTTCACACATAGTAAGTCGTTCTTCAAATATGTCTTGATGCCTATTGGAAAATTAACGGTAAATTTTTGGTGAAACACTGCAAGCCTTCGAGCTGTAGTGTTTTTTACTATATCCACCTAAGTATTTGTTTGTTATTCATATAACCGGCTTAAACAGATCTAGAGCTGGGCTGGTTAAGGGGTTAGAGTTTCTGGGGCAGATAGGAGCCAAAGAGAGAAATCGCCGCATCTGCGCTATAACCGTCATCGCCCTGCCAGGTTGCAGCAAAGTGGAAGTCGCTGTAACTGCCTCTGCTTTTTCGTGGCGTATCCTGCGGCACAAGCAGACCGGATGCACCCCAGATTTCGAGGATGGCGTCGCGTTCCTGTTTGCTCGAAGGAAATAAGCCTTTCCAGCGTTTCTCTAACCCGCGTGCGCTGTCGTGAGGCTCGCAGGTTTGCGCTGCTTCAAGCATGCTCACAAGTATAGCGATGTCTGCGTCAGTCACTTCATAGATGGCTTCCTTGCTAGCCAGCAGTAGATCCAGATCCATCAGGCAGTATAACAGGTTGTTGTGGCGGACCCCGCCCCATTTCACCCGTTCAAAGTTCAATACGTTCAGATCGACGTCCGTGTACGTCTTGTCCGATTGCAGGCGCAGGAAGTTACAATCCCCACAGGAGCTGGTGTTGGCATGCAGTGCTCGGCGTTCCTCATAGGTATGCAAAGGCAGCTGCGATGTTAAAGCCCAGCTGGAAAGGGCGCTGCGCAGATAACCTTTTTTGGTAGATAAACTGTGTAAAAATGCTGATACTACCCGTCGCTTGATGGAGTTGTCCTGATGAATCTCATGCAAACGCGCGACGATCTCATCATGGGTAATGGTCAGTGGATCGAACATGACACCTCTGCTTTTGGCATATTCAAAGTCATCCCCTGAGAAGGGAGCAGATATTGTTTTCCAGCCGCCGCTTCCCCAAAAGGTGCCTAGCAGGATTTTTGCTGCTTTTTTATCCAAGAAATAAACCTCCTTTATACAATCGATAAGATGATGGATCGCATGATTAAGCTTCGTTTTCCTTAATGTACATATTCCTTGGTTGTATTCAGAATCAGTCCAACAAGACCGGGAAAACGGGAGTTCAAGTCTTCCTTCCGCAGAGAATAGAAGTGCTGCTTACCTTCAATGCGAGGCCGGATAAGGCCTGCTTCACGTAAGATTTTGATGTGATGAGACAACGTTGATTTGGAAATATGGTCTACTTCGAAGGCGGAACAGTTTTTCTCGCCAGAGCTGGCCAGACAGTGTGCAATTTTCATCCGTACCGGATCACCGAGTGCGTTGCAGACCGTGGTCAGATTCAATTCCGAAGCCATAGGTATCGTTGGAGTTTTCATATCTATGACGGTAGCATATTCGACAAGCTCTTTCAATGTTTGAATTTTTTCGAACTGAGGGTTGTTATTGATGCAGAAAGTATGTTACATTTCATCTCAGTTAGTTTGAAATTTTTCGAACTTAAATCGAAATCGGCTTATATACCTCAGGAGGAATACCCATGACTACCTTGTTAAACAACTATTTCCGTCTATTTGACGCTTCCCGTACTGACGAACGCGCGATGCAGGATCTATTGTCCCTGTTTACACCGGATGCAGAGATTGTGCTTAATGGAACCAGCAGAACAGGATTCGATGGTTTTATGAAAGCTTTCTATGAATACAATAGCGATGTGAAACATATGTGGGACCAATGGAAGCTTCAGCCGGACGGTAGCTATCAAACAAACTGGGCGGTATGCGGACAAGCTGCGGACGGAACGGTGTATGCCAAAACAGGCATCGATATCGCTCGTGTGAATGAGGTGGGGAAGATTGTATATTTGGAAAATGTGCAGGCAGATAAGGATGCATTCAGCAAATATAATGGATGATTGCAATAGTTAGCATATGGATGCATACATTCTTTTCTAGTTCTTTTTAATGAGATACTTCATTATCTATCTTGTATATCATGTCACCATTGCTGATGGTGTGGTGGGCAATGCAACTATGGTACTTGGGGTATTTGTAACAAAAAAAGTACATTAAAGAAGGGCCACCCATATGTCATAGACATAGTGGGATGACCCTCTTTAACGTGCAGCGATTCGTTGCCGTAGCAAGTCACTTCTGCATCGTTTTATTCTGAAAAGCAGCGATATCGGCATACTCTTCTTCAAACTTGCGGGAGATGCGGATGAAGATCGGCAGCAGTTCACGATAGATGCGAACGCTATCTGGGTCTGGCTGATGCCGATGGGTCGATCCAATCATGCCGGAGACAGCGCTGAGGGAATCGATGCGGCCAAGAGCATAAAGCCCCAACACGGCTGCCCCAAGGCAGGAGCTCTCGATACTCTCGGGAATGATGACATCCTGGTCAAAGATATCTGCCATCATCTGGCGCCACAGCTCAGAGCGGGCGAAACCGCCTGTCGCCTGAATCTTTTTGGGACGCCCGATTTTCTCTTCAATCGCCAGCATGACGGTGTACAGGTTAAACAAGACACCTTCAAGAGCAGCGCGAATCATATGCTCCTTCTTATGATGCAGCGTCAGGCCGAAGAATGAACCACGTGCATTCGGATTCCAGAGTGGGGCCCGCTCACCCGTCATGTACGGATGGAACAGCAGGCCTTCCGAGCCTGGAGGTACATTTTCGGCGACGCGGGTTAATACTTCATACGGATCAATTCCCAGTCGTTTCGCTGTCTCTACCTCGGATGCCGCAAACTCATCCCGAATCCAACGGAATATAACCCCGCCATTGTTGACCGGACCGCCAATCACCCACGCATCCTCAGTGAGCGCATAACAGAAGAAACGCCCTTTCGGATCGGTGACCGGCTTGTCCACGACGGTACGAATCGCTCCGCTGGTCCCGATGGTAACCGCCACGACGCCTGGATCAATGGCGTTAACGCCAAGATTAGAGAGCACGCCGTCACTTGCCCCGATGACAAATGGTGTCGAATCCGCAATACCCATTTCCTTGGCATACTCAGGATTCAAGCCTTTCTTAAGTACATGTGTCGTCGGCACGAGGCGGGATAGGTGATCCGGAGTGATGCCTGCGACATGGAGAGCTTCCTCGTCCCAGTCGAGCTTTTCGAGATTCATCATCCCCGTAGCAGAGGCCATGGAGTGGTCAATTACATACTCGGAGAACAATTTATAAAATACGTATTCTTTCATTGAAATAAATTTGTGCGTCTGTTTGAACAGTTCCGGTTGATCTCTGGTTAGCCACATGATTTTGGTCAGAGGTGACATCGGATGAATCGGTGTACCGGTTCTCAAATAGATTTCGTGACCGTTCATTTCGGTTTTGAGTGCTTCTGTCCACTCGGCACTGCGATTGTCTGCCCAAGTCATTGCCCGCATCAGTGGTTTGCCGTGTTCATCAACAGGCAGAATGCTGTGCATGGCTGAACTGAACGATACAAACAAGATTTCATCCGGTTTGATGCCGGCCTTGGAGGTCGCTTGTTTAACCGATTCTACTACGGCTTTAAAAATATCTTCCGCATCCTGCTCTGCAATCGCAGGAGTAGGGGTATACAGCGGGTAATCGGCACCGCCTTGAGCCACAATGGTTCCGTTCTCTTCGAACAGGACAGCCTTGGTGGAGGTGGTGCCGATATCTACGCCGATCATATAGGGTGAAGAAGCCATTTTGTCATCCCTCTTTCTTGAATATATAAGTGAATGAATGCAGTTACACGTTAACACTCCGGGTACAGAAAGCCTTCCGATCGCCGTTATCCCCAAATTTCTTTGATCCCTCTTCAAAAGGAGAAATTTGGTTATAAATGCGAACATTTCATTTCTTCAGGCCTTTTCTGTCCCCTCCGCCCACGTGGCGCTATTCATCCAACTTATATGGCATCTGGTATTTATCTATAGATAAGAATATCAGACTTGAGGGATGGATCAAAATGCGCTATCCCTAATCCTTTACAGCACCTGCGGCAATATCAGAGATAAACTGGCGGCTGATGAACAGGAACATTACGATCAGCGGAATAACAGCCAGCAATGTACCCGCAATAACCATCGCGTAATCCGTATTGTACAGTCCGTTTAATTGAGACAACGCAATCTGCAGTGTATACTTTCGTGCATCTGTCAGGACGATCAGGGGCCAGAGATAATCATTCCATACGCCAATAAATGTGAACGCACCGAGGAAAGCAAACGCAGGCCGCAGAATGGGCAACGCTACATTCCAATAGAGCCGGAAAAAATTACAGCCATCGATGCGCCCGGCATCCAGCAGGTCATTCGGTATGGACTCCGTGGCATATTGGCGAATCCAGAAGATGCCGAAGGCGTTCACCATGCCCGGAATAATGAGGGCTTTGAAGGAACCGACCCATCCGAACGTCGCCATGAGCACGAAGGAAGGGACCAGCGACAGCTGGGAAGGCACCATCATGGTGGCGAGCAGCAGGACGAAGAGCCATTTTTTACCCGGGAATTCAAACTTCGCAAACGCAAACCCTGCCAGTGAATCAAAAAACAGTACCAGTACCGTCACCAAGCCCGACACAAACAACGTATTCATGAATGCGCCCCAGAAATCAATCTGCTGAAGCACCCGACTGATATTGTTCCACAGTTCGCCCCCGAACCAGAGCTGAGGTGGGAACTTATAAATGTCGGACGTCGTCCGGGTAGACATTACAATCAGCCAATAGAACGGGAACATGGAAATGAGCATGCCCCCGATAAGACCGATATACAACACCAGCGATTTGAGAGATTTGGACGTCATGAGCGCTCCCCCCTTGTCACATCAGGATGACTTGCCTTGAACGAGCTTCCAGTTCACAATCGAGAACAGGGCGATAATGAGGAACATGCCCCAACCAACCGCAGCACCGTAGCCGAAGTAGTTATTAATGAAAGATTCGCGGTAAAGGTACAATACAATGGTCATCCCGGCTGCACCTGCGCCGCCATCGTTACCCACGAGAATTTGTGGCTCGGTGAATAGCTGCATGCCGCCGATTGTTGATGTGATCACAGTGAACAGAATGACGGGACGCAGCATTGGAATCGTAATTCGGAAAAAAGACTGTATCCCGGATGCCCCGTCAATCTTGGCAGCCTCGTACAATGTCTGCGGGATGCTCTGAAGTCCGGCCAGATAGATGACTGCGTTGTATCCTGTCCAGCGCCAGACCACCATGGAGGAGATTGCCACTTTGATGCCCCATGGCGCGTTCAGCCACTCCACCACTGGAAGCCCGACGGACTGGAGCAAATAGTTGAGAAACCCGTAGTTGTTGGCAAATAGGGCACCGAAGATAATGGCGACGGCCACGATGGACGTCACGTTCGGCAAGAAATACCCTACCCGAAACAGCGTACGGAACTTCACAAAAGGTGCATGCAGCAGAAACGCAATGATTAGGGCAAAGAACAACATCGGGATGGTGGAATAAATCCAGATCATGAACGTGTTACCCACCGCTTGCCAGAATTCAGCATCGGTCAGCATATATTTAAAGTTGTTTAGTCCGTTATAGGTCATCACACCAATGCCATCCCATTTGTGAAAGGCCAGATATAAGGAAAAACCGATTGGAAACAGTCCAAACACGGCAAACAGAATGTAAAACGGGGAGATCGCCACATAGAGTGCACGATGTTCCCACATCCGGGACAAGAGTGATTTCTGCCGATCCAAATTCGGACTTACCTTCCCCGGATCCGGAGTGAGGCGAGGTTCGGTTACAGCCATATGAATTCCTCCTTTACGGATTGCCATCTCATTAGAGTGTCTGAATTAACGCTGTAACTCCCGCTCAACACGGTGAACCGTATCAGGCCAGACCTGCTCCGGGTTGGCATTTTGCTTCGCAATATCATTCAGCCGCCGAGTAATAATGTTGTGCACCGAAGGGTATCGTTCACCAAAGAAAGCCTCGGGCACATGCTGTGCCGATTCGGCAAATACAGGCCCTGTTGCCTGTCCGCCGAAGAAGGGTTCTTCTTCTTTCATCGCCGGTGTATCGAACACACCAGGTGCCGAAGGAAACAGGTTCAACGTCTTATATTGTTCAAGCTGGTTATCCGGGCTTTGCAACCACTGGATGACTTCGAACGCTTCTTTTGGATGTTTGCTTGACTTCAAAATGGACAGGAATGATCCACCGTTATTGCCGTCTCCACCAGGAGCGCGAGTGACTCGCCACTTGCCAGAGGTATCCGGCGCGGCTTCCTGCAGTACCTGCTTCATCCAGACGGCTCCCACAAAGGAAGCGATCTCACCATTATTCATCGCTGCGTTCCAGCCAGGGGTCCAGCCGTCTGCATTAGCGAGCAGCCCTTTTTGCTTGAAGGATACGGCGGTATCCCAGCTCTGCTTGACGAGTGGAGAATCCATGCCGATAAACGAGCCGTCAGGACGGAAATACCGTTCGGTTCCTTGCGATAACACTTGATTGTAAACGGTTCCAATATTGTCGGTTAGAAATACCTTGCCTCCGAACTTTTCCTTGATCTTTTCTCCTGCAGCAGAATAGGCATCCCAGTTGTTGATCTGACGAGCCACTTCTTCAGGCTCGGAAGGCAATCCAGCCTCTTTAAATAGATCTGCACGGTAGAAGAGGGCTGTCGGTCCCGTATCCATAGGGAAGCCGATCATTTGTCCACCCGGTGTAACGCCTTGCTTCCATTTCCAATCCAGATATTGGTCTTCGACGTCACCTGCGCCGAGATCATACAGATTATAGAAACGGTCCTCGCTGGGAAAGAGCTCCATGATCCAATCGTTCAATGCGACAATGTCGGGCTCACCTGAGCGCGCAGCGAGTGTCGTTTTGAGTTTTGCCTTGAAATCACCACCGATTTTCTGGGCGGTCAGTTCAATATTGGGGAACTTTTCCTTGGCCTTGGCAATCAGCTTATCATCGATGGAACGGTTCCAGTACCACAATGTAAGCGCTACCTTTTTGTTGCTCGATGAATCGTTCTGTCCCGGCCATATGGAGCATCCGCTCACCAGCATGACACAGACTAGCAGAATGGCTGTCCAGCATGTTCTTTTCCGGCGGATCATGTGATAACCCCCTCATCGTTAAGTTCGAGGCATGAAGTGCGATGGACTACAACATAAGTGTATGAGCAGTTTATAAACTCATACCCAATATTCCTGAAATGAAACACAAATTTGTGTCGGTTACGTATCATAAATTTATTAGTTACTTTAGAAACAAAAGTTACTTGACACAATATAATTTTTATTTTAAACTTGCTTACATAAAGTAACTAATGATGATGACAATAATATAGATACGTATGATATGCAATCCAGTGATCCATTTTACGTCTGGATGCGAATCAATTCATAACCAAGATGGTTTAACAGGAGGAAATTACTAATGATTAATTCACATATTATTCAGCTGCTTGCCCCCAAAATTCAGACTTTTCCGAGTGGAAAAGAATTCATTCACCTCGTTGGACCGATTAAACTTCCGGTGAATCTTGATGGAGAGACACATACCTTCCAGTGGTACAGCTGGATGAAATCGGAGAAAGCTATGGAAAGCCGCGAGCTGATTGAATCTCTCGCTACCGCCGAACTGGCTGAACGTCAGCAATCCAGCGTATTGGTGTACGGTGAGTTTGCCGAAGCACAGGAAGCGTTGATTCGGATGCACAGCATCTGTCATACGGGCGATATCTTTGGCAGCAAACGTTGTGACTGCGGCTTCCAACTGGAGCAATCGATGAAGATGATTGCTGCCCATGGAGCAGGCGCACTCTTCTATCTGGCAAACCATGAGGGCCGTGGCATCGGTCTGTTCAGCAAAGCGATGGCATACCTGTTGCAAGAGGAAGGTCTGGATACCGTTGATGCTAACCTGCAGCTTGGATTTACAGACGATGCTCGTAATTATGATGATGCCATTGCCGTATTGCGGGCACTTCGTACAGCTCCCGTAACATTGATCACCAACAATCCACGCAAGCTCGCTGCTTTGCAGGAAGCGGGACTGAATGTGGGTGGACGTGTGCCACTGTGGGGAGATCGTTCGTCCTTTAACGAAAAATATTTGCAGACCAAAGTGAGCCGTTCGGGTCACTTGGCAGAAAATGATGCATGGGCTGGTGAAGAGACCTTGCTTCCACACGCCCAAGCCTAAAAGGTTGATCCCGATCCCGATCGATCGTTCAATATGATTTTGGCATAACGCCTGTTTGCCATACTGTCCAATAGACAGGACAATTTAAGCTGTTTGTGTATGCTCCTTCTGGGGTAAACATGAACAGCTTTTTTGAGTTTAGGAAATAGAATGGCCCCGTCGTCTAACGCCAAGAATTAATCTGACAGTCCTGACTTTGCTTGCCGTTCATACCATACGAACTATACAATATAGGCATCTGATTTATGCGGGAGGAACGAAGGTGCCATTTGAGGGACAGTATGTGTTACCGGCTGCCAAGAGCATGAAGCAGTTTGAAGCAATGATTGAAGGCCCATACACCTATGGGGTTATGCTGGATACGCATATTGCGCAGCTTCATAGTCTTCTGGAAGAAGCACGGCGACGTGGCAAAAAAATAGTACTGCATGCCGATCTGGTGCAGGGGCTGAAGAACGATGAATATGCCGCAGAGTATTTATGCCAGCATATTCGTCCGGCGGGACTGATTTCGACGCGAGCCAGTGTAATTCAGAAGGCGAAACAGAAAGGGATTACAGCCATTCAGCGTGTTTTTCTGCTGGATACAAATGCGCTGGAGAAAAGTTATCTTTTGCTGTCCAAGACCCAACCGGACTATATTGAAGTACTGCCCGGTGTTATCCCGCATATTATTGCAGAAGTATCCATACGGACAGGTATACCCATTATTGCAGGTGGGTTGATCCGCTCAACGGAAGAGGTTGAACTGGCGCTGGAAGCCGGAGCTACCGCAGTAACCACTTCCAACATGGACCTGATTCGGCACTACAAGAAATCGCATACAGAATATAAGCAGTAATCCCACAACAGGAGGTTGTCTGTATGGAAAAATATATACTGGCCCTAGATCAGGGGACGACGAGCTCCCGGGCTATTCTGTTTAACCGGAGCGGTGAGATTGTGCATATTGCACAGCAGGAATTTCCGCAGTACTTTCCCAAGCCGGGCTGGGTGGAGCAGAACGCCAATGAAATTTGGAGCTCCATTCTGGCAGTGATGGCTTCATGTCTGGCCGAAAGTGGAATCAAGCCGGTCCAGATTGCCGGCATCGGCATTACGAACCAGCGGGAAACGGTTGTGGTATGGGACAAAGAAACGGGCCGGCCCATCTATAATGCAGTAGTCTGGCAGTCCAGACAAACGGCTGATATTTGTGATGAGTTGAAGGCGAAGGGATTGGGTGACCTTTTTCATCGAAAAACGGGCTTACTCATTGACCCTTACTTCTCGGGAACCAAGGTGAAATGGGTTTTGGATCATGTGCCTGGCGCCCGGGAGCGTGCAGAGAAGGGTGAGCTTCTGTTTGGTACGATCGACAGTTGGCTGATCTGGAAGCTGAGCGGTGGCACTCATGTCACTGATGTATCTAATGCTTCCCGCACATTAATGTACAACATCTATGATCTGCAATGGGATGATGAATTGCTGCAGATTCTGGACATTCCCAAAGCGATGCTGCCAGAAGTGCGCGGTTCATCCGAGGTGTACGCACATACGGTTGACTACCATTTCTTTGGTCATCGGATTCCAATTGCCGGAGCAGCAGGAGATCAGCAGTCGGCATTATTCGGTCAGGGCTGTTATACAAAGGGAAGCATGAAAAATACGTACGGCACCGGCTGTTTCATGCTTATGAATACCGGTGAACAACCCGTACAATCCAACCATGGCCTGATTACAACTATTGCATGGGGCATTAATGGAAAAATCGAGTATGCGCTGGAAGGCAGTATTTTTGTCGCAGGTTCGGCGGTACAGTGGCTGCGTGACGGCTTACGGATGCTTCGTTCCTCAAAAGACAGTGAGGACTATGCGGCGCGTGTACCCTCTACAGACGGCGTTTATATGGTGCCTGCATTTGTAGGTCTGGGAAGCCCTTACTGGGACAGTGAGGTTAAGGGAGCGGTGTTTGGTTTGACAAGAGGAACAACCAAAGAACACTTTATCCGTGCAACCCTGGAAGCACTGGCGTATCAGACCAAGGATGTACTGGAGGCAATGGAATCCGATTCAGGTATTCCGGTGAATGCCTTGCGCGTAGATGGGGGAGCAGCGGCCAATGATTTTCTGATGCAATTCCAGAGTGATATTCTGAATATCCCTGTGGAGCGCCCCAATGTGAACGAAACGACAGCATTAGGTGCGGCTTATCTGGCAGGACTTGCAGTAGGCTATTGGAATAGCGCGGATGAATTGGCGAATCACGAGAATACGGAACGTGTCTTCCAGCCGGTTATGGCTGAAGAAGAGCGTACAGAGCTGTATGCAGGGTGGCAACGTGCAGTGAAGGCAGCGATGGTGTTCAAATGAGTGGATTATATTTCAAATGGGCATTTGTACTTTTTCGATAAAGTTCTACAATAAATGATATTTATTGGTGGAAAATGATGCATAACTTACAGGGTTTATTTTCCTGGAGAAGAGAAAACATATACCCACTATAAGGAAAAATAAATGATTAGTGGATCAGTTTGAAATTCCATCCGCAGGCAGAACAACTTTTTGAAATTTTTTTGAATAATGTGTCATTTCAGGCCTTCACGCCGCCTTAAATGTGTGATAGGATTAAGTCACAAGTTAAAAAAATGATGTCTGGAGATCGGGAGAGACCACGTACCGCTCAGCAATTGCTGAAGCGAATGACGTGGTCTTTTTTTTGTGCTTTTGTGGGTAAAACAGAGGTAATCAATGGGAGGAATCGGGATGACAACATCGTTCTCAGCGGAAAAACGAACCGAATATCTGGATCGGATGGCGAATGCACATTTTGACATATTGATTATTGGTGGGGGAATCACGGGAGCCGGGATTGCGCTGGATGCAGCTTCCCGCGGATTGAAGACAGCACTGGTGGAAATGCAGGATTTTGCGGCAGGCACATCCAGTCGTTCGACCAAACTGGTGCATGGCGGTCTACGGTATCTGAAGCAGTTTGAAGTGAAAATGGTGGCTGAGGTGGGACGGGAGCGAGCGGTGGTGTACGAGAATGGGCCACATGTGACGACACCCGAACCGATGCTTCTCCCCATCTATACGGCGGGTACCTTTGGCCGCTTCAGCACATCCATTGGTCTGATGGTGTACGACCGGCTTGCCGGAGTGAAGCGTAGTGAACGACGCCAAATGTTAAATGCCGGTGCCGTCTCAGACAGTGAGCCTTTGCTGCGCAAGGAAGGACTGCTGGGTGGTGGACGTTATGTGGAATACCGAACGGATGATGCCCGGCTTACCATTGAAGTGATGAAGGAAGCGGTGCGGCGCGGTGCACAGGCAGTGAACTATGTGAAGGCAGCAGCATTCCTGAAGGAGAATGGGGTCATTACCGGAATTCAGGCTGTGGACCAGATCAGCGGTCAATCTTATGATTTGCGGGCAACCAAGGTGATTAATGCTTCCGGTCCATGGGTGGATGAGCTGCGCAAGATAGATGGGTCCCGCCAAGGCAAAACGTTGCAGATGACGAAAGGTATTCATTTGGTATTCGACGGTACGCGTTTCCCGTTAAGGCAGGCTGTATATTTTGATACACCGGATGGACGAATGGTCTTTGCTGTCCCGCGGGATGGGAAAACCTATGTGGGAACCACGGATACCGTCTTCGAAGATGATCCCGCACATCCGTTAATCTCTGAGGCAGACCGGGATTATGTCATCGATGCCGTCAACGGCATGTTCCCGGCCGTTAGGATTCGAGCTGAGGACGTGGAGTCCGGTTGGGCTGGAGTACGCCCCCTGATCCATGAGGAGGGTAAAGGGCCTTCCGAAATTTCGCGCAAGGATGAAGTGTGGGTAGCCCCTTCGGGGTTGATCACGATTGCCGGGGGAAAATTAACCGGGTACCGCAAGATGGCAGAGATGGTTGTTGATCTGACTGCTCGCCAATTGGAGCAGGAGACGGGGAGATCCGCTGGACCATGTATTACGAAAAAGATGCCGATTTCTGGAGGCCATGTTGGCGGTTCCGCCGCATTTGGTGCGTATGCTGAACGCAAGATTAAGGATGGAGTAGCACTTGGACTCGACAGATCTACTGCGGAACGATTAGCCAGAGTGTATGGTTCCAATGTGGACGCACTGTACGAGCGGATGCCTGATCCGCGGACAAAGGCCGACCTGCATGGTATGTCACAGGAGCTGCTGCTAATGCTGCGTTATGCCATTGACGAGGAGATGGCTGTGACACCGGCAGACTTTTTTGTGAGACGCACCGGAGACCTGTTTTTCCGCATTGATGAAGTCCGCCAGTATAAGGCAGTGGTTATTCAGTATATGACTGAACACCTGGATTGGCGGGAGGAACAAGCGATACGGTTTGCGAATGAACTGGATCAGTTACTCTTGGAAGCATCGGGCAAAATGTAATGCAGGATTTCGCATCTGGGGGTCGAATGGAACATGTAAGCGTGTAACAAGGAGAGGGGTTTACATCTATGACTTTACAGATCGGAATCATTGGAACAGGTTGGTTCAGCAAGGTACATGCAGATATTCTGGCACGAATGGAAGGTGTTCGTGTAGCAGCTGTCTGCGGAACAACGTTGGAGAAGGCAGAGGCTATGGCTTCCGTCTATGATGCTGTTGGCTACGGTGAACTTGAACATATGCTGGATGGTGAAAAGCTGGACGCAGTCTATATCTGTATTCCTCCGATGTCTCATGGATCGATTGAAGCTGAATTGATTCGACGGGGTATCCCGTTCCTGGTGGAAAAACCGCTGAGTACAGGCATGGATATTCCTCGTCAGGTGTTGGATCAGGTACAGAAATCCGGATTGTTGACATCGGTAGGTTATCATTTCCGTTATCAGGAGGCTACACAGGTACTGAAAGAAGCGATGAAAGAGCAGACCGTCGGCATGGCGCTTGGACGCTGGATGGGCGGAATGCCGGGAGTCGCTTGGTGGCGTCGCCAGGAAGGCTCCGGGGGACAGTTTGTGGAACAGACGACCCATATCGTGGATTTGCTGCGGTATTGTGCTGGTGAAGTGACAGAGGTATACGCTGTAGCGGCCCAACGCAGTATGCATGAAAAGCATGAGCATGTCACGGTAGCTGATGTGGCAAATGTAACGCTTAAGCTGGAGAGTGGAGCGATTGCAAGCATTGCCAACACCTGCCTGCTGCCAGATGGTGAGGGCGGAGCAGGGCTCCAGTTCTACACGGATGCCGGAGTATGGGACTGGACACCTGAACGTCTTCTTCTGCCAAGTGCTGCCCCTCATGCGATGGCAGGTCTGGAGATTCCCGCAGGGCATAACCCTTATGAGCGGGAAAATGAAGCGTTCATTCACGCCCTTCGTACGGGAGATCGTTCACGGATATTGTCCGATTATGCGGATGCCTGCCGTACACAGGAAATTACAACGGCGGCGTTGGTTTCGGCAGATTCGGGATTACCGGTACAGCTTCAGCCATCCAAACACCTCTCGCATTAATCCTTTTATGACGTAACCAGAAATATAAACGCGTGAAAAAGACGCCTGAATCTGGACTGATCCAAAGATCAGTTCAATTCAGGCGTCTTTATGTTGTACATGAATCAGAATCTGGCTACTTAGTAGACTGCTGCTGTTTCAACCAGTCTGAGGACCAGTTGTAAATCTGATTGATGACGGGTTCGATGGCTCTGCCTTTGGGCGTCAATTCATACTCAACGCGGGGAGGAATTTCAGGATACATATGCCGGGTTACGATACCTTCCATTTCCATCTCCTTCAGACGTTCGGACAATAACCGACCGCTAATCGCCATTTCTGCTTCCAGCTCTGTGAATCGTTTGGGTCCGGATAACAGTTGGTACATGATGAGCAGTACCCATTTCTTACCGATGATATCCATGGCCTGAGTAATGAGACAGGGACTTGGTGATTTTACTTTTCTCAGCTTCAACGTGTTCACCTCGATTCAAGTATTGATGGATTTCTTCGTATATTCGTATATATAAAAGTGCGTGGCTTTCTGCCGCTCTGACCAAAGTAAGGGACAATGAAGTCAAACATGTTACTACAAAATGTACTGTAACATACCTTTTGTATGTATTATACACTATTCGTCAAAAAATTACTTGAATAAATAATGTTATTATTATATACTCGCTTCATAAAAGTAAGTTAATAATTATTAATATGTATAATATCAGCACATACCAATTTTGCAGTACAAACTGCCCATTTTAAAAATAGAGTTACGTTGTAACTTTTACATAGATTGCTTTTTATACAACAGATGAATATGGACATTCATTTTCAGGAGGATTATACATATGAACAAAGGCATAAGAATTTTAGGATATATTGCGTTGGTTGTGCTTGCAGGTATGTTTGTAATGGCAGGCTTTAACAAGGTTAGTGGAGCAGAGATGATGGTGCAGACTTTCGAAGGGTTCTCCTATCCTACATGGACGATGTATCTCATTGGGGTAGTAGAGCTGCTCAGTGCGGTAGGTCTGTTGATTCCTCGTACTCGTATTCTGGCTTCAGGAGTATTGACGTTCATTCTGATTGGGGCTGTGGGGAGTCATCTAATTTACGGACAATACGCAGCTGTTCCTTTCCCGGCGGTGTTGCTGGTTGCCAACATTATCGTTCTTATTATGGGGATGCGTAAATTGGAAGCAGAAGAAATGGATATGGATCTCGTGCAGGTCTAAACGCTGGAGTTAAGAATATTGAAAAAGATGACCACTGTGATTAAGCGGTAGTCGTCTTTTTTGTGGTTTATCTCAAAAAAAAGAAGAACCCACGGAGTTCAAAGGGTTCTCTTGCAACGGGACTTCTTGAAACGGAAGGTCTCCTGATTATAAATAATCGAATAAATTCCTATTATAGTAGTTTTTTAAGTTGGGAGACGCGTCCTTGGCTAATGCCAAGCTTTTCCGCAATTTGCTGTTGAGCCAAACCGGGATTCTGTTCAACAATTTCCTTCATCTGTTGCAGCATGCGTGCCGTCTTCGGCCGCAGGTCCGGATACTCTTGGTTGGCAGCTGTAGCCCCTTCTTCCCAAGCGGGAGACGAGACTGTGGCGGATTCGGTAGCAGGACGCTCCACGGGTGCAGGAGCCTGTTTGTTCTGAGGAACGAACCAATCGGGAGTGTCATCCGGGTGTTTTAATTGAATTGCACAAGTCCGGCAGATGAATTGCTCTTTGAAATACATTTCCGTATCCACATCACCGCAAAACACACACAATGTTGATTTATACTTTCTCAAAATCAACTCTTTCCCTTCAATGAAAAACTCGAGCGGATCGCCGATATGGATTTCCATCGTATCCCGCATTTCTTTGGGAAGGACAATTCGTCCAAGGCGGTCCAGAGATCTCTTCATTCCGGTTCTTTTCATCGCATCTCCCCCGCAATATTCACAATTAAAACCTGTCCTTATTGTAAGGAAGAAAGGGCTTTAATACAACAATAATATTTCAAGAAATAGGGTTAATTCCATCTATTATGGGAAAATAAGTTTAGATAGCACGGGTGCAACCGCTAATGTGAACAATGCGGCCAGTACCATGGAGATACTGGAGATGGTTCCTGTCAGTGAACTGAGCTCAAAAGCCTTGGATGTGCCTGTTCCGTGGGCACCGGTTCCAAGCAGCGTTCCACGCGCAATCTCGCCATCAATACGCAGCATTTTCACAATGGATGGTCCCATAATTGCCCCCAGCAGACCGGTCATGATGACAAAAACCGCCGTAACCGCCGGAATGCCTCCAATAGTCGCCGATACATTCATGGCAATAGGGGTCGTGATCGATCTCGGGATCAGACTATGAATGAGTCCGGAGTCCAGGCGCAACCACTTGGCGAGCAGGGCAGAAGAGAGGACCGCCACGACGGAACCCGTCATAACGCTGAAGACGATCTCGGAAATATGTTTTTTGAGTACATGGAAAAACGTATAGAGCGGTATGGCAAAGGCCACCGTTGCCGGTTGAAGCAGCAGACTTAGCCATTTACCGCCACTGCTGTAAGCTGCGTAATCCGTGCCTGTTGCGAGCAGCACACCAACGACAAGAAGCGGCGTAATCAGCAGCGGAGACAGATAAACTTTGGGCAGGTTGCGATACATGCGTTTGGCGACCAAGTAAATACCGACGGTTAACAAGAGACAGAGGAATCCAATCATCCGGTGTGACGCTCCTTTCGTTTGGCGATTCGGGTGGCAACAAGGCCTGTGCAGGCCATGACCAGAAACGTGCTAAGCAGAACAATAAACAGAATTTGCAGTCCGTCTTGCTCCAGCATGGGCATGTAGTTCATAATGCCAACGGCTGACGGGATGAAAAATAGCAGTAACTCACCGAGCAGCCAGGCAGCTCCAATTTCGATCCAGCGCAGCTTCACGACCCGGGTCTGAAGCAAAATGAACAGCACGATCATACCGAGTATGGAACCTGGTACAGGTAGATGGAGAGCACGGGCCAACTGGTCCATGAGCAGTGAAAAGGCCATCAAGAGCGCAACTTGCAAAATTCCAAGGCCCCATTTCTTCACTTCAATCCCTCCTTGTATAATGAACGTGATGATTTTGAGTTGTTTATGAAAATGATTCACTTGTTATCACAAATTTTACATCGCATTCTTTCATGAGTAAAATGCATATTAAGAATGTTTATCATTCCATTTATCTATGAGAGATGGGGATCAGACGATGGATATCCGCCATTTGCAATATTTTCTGGAAGTTGCTCGCCAGCAAAGCTTCACCAAAGCGGCCGAAGTGCTGTTCATTACACAACCGACGATTAGCAAAACCGTCAAAAGCTTGGAAGACGAATTGGGCGTAACGCTGTTGGATCGTTATGGCAAGAAGGTAGCGTTAACGGATGCAGGGCATGTCTTTTTTCGGCAGGCGCTGGAGATTGAAAAGTCATTTCGCAGCTTATCGTCCGAGCTGGACGACCTGATGAATTTGAAGAAAGGACACCTTCGGATTGGTTTGCCACCGATGATAGGTTCAAGCTTTTTTCCGATGATTATCGGTGAATTTCATAAAGCTTACCCACAGGTAACCATTCAGCTCTTCGAGGACGGTGCCAAAAAAGTAGAGGCCGATGTGATTAGTGGTGCACTGGATATTGGTGTCGCCGTTCTGCCTACTGTGGATGAACTTGTGGACCACTTTGTTTTTGTGGAAGAGAAACTGAACCTGATCGTACATCCTTCACACCCGCTTGCGAGCAAAGAGTCTGTCGCGCTGCGCGAGCTGGAGCATGATGCATTTGTGCTGTTTCGGGAAGATTTTGCGCTGCATGACCGGATTATCGCCGCCTGTCAGCATGCGGGGTTCCAGCCTCGGGTGGTGTATGAAAGCTCCCAGTGGGACCTGCTCAGTGCGATGGTAGCGGCCAATCTGGGCGTGGCATTGCTGCCAGAAACGATCTGCCGTGAGGTGGATCATATGCGTGTGCGCATTATACCCGTGATAGAACCTGTGATTCCATGGCAGCTCGGCATGATCTGGCGGAAGGATCGATATTTATCCTTTGCAACCCGGGAGTGGATCGGATTCACACAGTCCATGCTCAGTGAATAGGAAATCGGTGTAAATGGGGAAGAGGGGACGGGATAAAATCGTTATTTTAACTCCACTGAAAGCTATAGAATCATATTAAAAAGGCCCTCAACACGTGTTGAGGGTCTTTACTTTTTCTGTCTATTTATAAAACGAGTAATATTAATACTCCTCTATATGAACAATAAGAGTAGCTACAACATACATGCTAATTTACTGAAGCTCTGGCTGTGTTTTTTTTAAATATGCACGCCAGGTAATACACCATTGTTTCGGGTCGTCCAAAGAGGATTCGTCATTGCGATGCACCGTGCTGTTATGCGGAGCTGATTTGACGATATCTGGCTGAGTATAGGCTTCATTCGAGATATGCTCCAGCGCATGGATATATTCGTCGAGATCTTCCTTGGAATAGGATTCCGTTGGCTCCAGTGTGAACGGCTGTGGAACAATATATGGGTGATGAGAGGTCCAGTAATGCAAGCCAAAATCACACATTCTGCGCGTAATATCCTCCGTCGTCACTCCGGTCTCATCCGTGAGCTGTTTCCAGCTGTAGCGTACCTGTTCCAAACGGCGTCCTTGGACATACGGGGCACTCGCTCCGCGTATTTGAACAATTTTATGATATAGATAGTTGTTATTCAGCACCGCTACCTGGGCGACATCTTTCAGACCGTCCGGTCCGAGGCTCATAATCCAGGCGTAGGAGCGGAGTACAGTTTGGGCTACACCGTGAAAACTCCGTACTTTACCGATGCTGACTTCCGTTTGATCTCTCAAAATATAACGTCCGTCATCTTCCTTATCCACCAAAGGGCCAGGCATGAAATTCTTCAATTCTTCCGTCACACCGAGAGCGCCCGTAGCAGGACCGCCGCACATATGGGGCGCAGCAAAGGTTTTGTGAAGATTGAAAAAGCACATATCAAAACCCGCTTCCTTCGCTCGTGTAATCCCGAGCAGGCCATTGGCGTTAGCCTGATCATAGTAGCAGACACCACCAGCTTCGTGCACCACATCCGTAAATTCGCGGATACGATGATTGTAGATGCCTGTGTCCTCTGGGTTAGCCACAACAAATCCGGCAGTCCGCTCGGAGACAACGTTCTTCAGCTTCTCAAGGTCCGGGAATCCATCCTCGTCTGGATGCAACGTAATAATCTTATATCCCTTAACGGCAGCTGTAGCAGCTTGTGAAGGATGAGAGAAGATCGTTGTAATGATCTCATCACGTTGTTCACCTTCACCGCGCGAATCATGATAGGCGCGAACGATGGAGGCCATAGCCAGAAGTGCTTGGGTTCCGCTACTTGGCTGAAAGGAGAACGCATCCATACCGGAAATCTCTCGCATTGCCAAATCAAGATTGTGGAATATCTCCAGCATCCCCTGAACAGAATCCACATCCTGCAGCGGATGAAGCTCGGTCATACGTGGATTGCGGATAAGCATTTCGTTGATCCGTGGAATATATTTCATCGTGCAGGTTCCCTGACCAATCTCCACGTTCATATCCGATCCCAACGTTTCCTGGGATAATCTCAGATAATGCCGCAGTACCTTTGCCTGCCCGATTTCAGGCAAAGCGGGAACAGTGCGGCGCCACATGGATGCCGGTATGTTGTCTTCTGCGGAGCCCACTTCAGCAGCTACAGCCGCTTCCGTTCCCGGTGGGACGACACCCCGCTCTCCGGGCCGGTGAAGTTCAAAGATAACGGGCTCATCCCATTTAGCTTGGTGAAAATTACGGACCTTATGATCTCTGCGAATCCGTTTCATGGCATTCAGTCCTCCTCTATATGATCGTTATGATGTGCTGACAATGGAACGAAGAGTATCGACGAGTCGGTCCAAATCGGCCTGGGTATGCGTTTCCGTGACGCAGTACAGTGCACATTGACCCCATGATGGGTAGGATAATGACAGATTCTTACCACCGAAAATTCCTGACTCCATTAATCTCTGGTTGATCTCCTCAACGGTTAGACCCGTATCATTAAAATCAACAACAAACTCTTTGAAGAAGGTGCCATTTTCGAAGCGGAGTGACACACCTGGAATTCGTGATATCTGTTTCGCAGCGTAATGCGATTTCTGGATAATAGTGCTACCAACCTCCTGCATTCCGGCAGGACCGAGGAGGGCCAGATATACTCCTGCTGTAATGCCCCATAATGCGGTCTGGGTTCCTACCGATTCCTTACCTTTCTCCCGAAGAGCGAATGATGTACGTTCATAGGCAACGTCTCCGAAGCCGTATTCGCCTTCCACTTCGGTTGGCACGATGCCAAATAACCGGGAAGGGTATTCCATGACGTATTTTTCCTCATCACGTGTTGCAATGAAGCCAGCCTGCCCACCGCCAAAGTTCATATGCATACCCAGCGGCTGTAAATCTCCGCAAATGATATCGGCCCCGTAATGGCCCGGAGGCTCCAGAACTCCAAGTGATATGGGATCAACACCTACAATGGAAACAGCATTTATCTTGTGAGCCAGTTCAGATATCTCGGCACCCTGATCCTCAATGATTCCAAGATAACCTGGATTTTCAAAGTATACTGCTGCCGTATCGTCACTTAATTTGCTGCGCAGATCATTCAGATCCATTCGTCCTGTTACCTGATCGATGTCAACATACTGAATATCCATGACTGGAGTACAGTAATTACGAATAATCGCCGCCTTATCCGGGTCTACGGAACGCGGGAGCAGCACGATTTTGCGCCCTGTAATACGCCCCGCCATCCGAATCGCGGTGGAAGCTGCCTGAGCCCAGTCAAAGGTTGGAACATTCACGACATCCATGTCCACGAGCTCGGCAAGCAGGCTCTGATATTCGAATAGGGCTTGGAATCGACCATGGTCTTCGTAAGGTTCACCGGCATAGGCCGTCACGAATTCAGAACGCTGATTGATCTCATCGCATACAGCCGGGATGAAATGCTGCCAGCATCCTGCACCCAGAAAATTAAGATAATCTCCACTGTGCTTGTTCTTTGCTAGTAGTCCGTCAATATGTCGGCGCAGTTCATACTCGTTCATGGCTGGCGGAAGGTCCATCTCCCGCTTCAGCTTCAGGCTGTCAGGGATTGCGTCGTGGAGTTGCTCCATAGACGTTAAACCAATCTCTTTCAGCATCGCGTCCCGGACCTCCGGAACGGTATTTGGGATATAGGGATGGGCATATGTTTTGTTGTCAGCCACAATTAACGCCTCCGTTCATATGTTGGGAAAAAGGTAATTATTATCGTCCTAAGCGATTCCGCCTCCGTCAACAACGAGAACACTGCCTGTTACCCATGAGGATAAGTCACTCGCTAGGAACAATACGGCATTCGCGATATCACGCGGTGTACCTAGACGCTCCAGCGGTCTGCCTCCTGCAGAGGCAACCAGAAATGCTGACTCATCCTGCTGCAGCTGCTTCGCTTCGTCACGCAGGAGAGGTGTATCCGTATCCCCTGGTGATACACAGTTGACTCGAATGTTCGCCGCGCCATGGTCGATAGCCATGGCGCGCGTCAGATTAACAACGCCTGCTTTTGCTGCACAATAAGCTGCTGCGCGGTCTCCACCTTTCAGTCCCCAACCTGAGCCTGTGTTAATGATGCTGCCTCCGCCGCTAGACTCCATAATGGGAATTACATATTTAGAAAGGAGAAAGACACCTTTGAGTGAGACATCTAGTACAAGATCCCAGTCTCTTTCATCCAACTCGGTAACCGTTTTGCGGCGAATAACCCCTGCGTTATTGAACAGGACATGAATTCCTCCAAGAGTCGATTTGATCTCTGAAGCTGTGCGTTCACAATCTGCGGCAGAGGTCACGTTGCAGCAGTAAAAGCTGGCCTGACCTCCCTGTTCACGGATACTGGCGACTGCCTCGTTACCCGCAGCCTCATTAATATCAATCAAGACAGCATGTGCCCCGAAGCTCGCCAGAAGCTCAGCGGTGGCCAGCCCAATGCCAGATGCCCCACCAGTAACGACGGCTACCTTGCCAGATAAATTCAAAACGTCCTGTGTATTAAGCATCTTTATCTTCCTCCATTTCATATTGCATCGCTTCTGTACTCATTCGGCGGCTCAGCCTTTCAGGAGAGCTATCCTCCGCCATATACGCCTGAAGCAAGATGCGGAACCGGAACGCTTCCGGTTTAACTGTATTTTCAGGCGACTGTGCTGGGCCGCAGCTGTTACTTCCCAGTCCGTTCTGTCGGTAATCCAGATTCAGAGTAATGAAATCACGAGGTGCCAAATCGCTCATATGCTGCGCCTTCTCCAGATCACCATCCGTGTAACGTCTAGCGCTGAAATCAAGCGTTGGCGCTCCTGCCGCCAGCAGACCGATTCCTGCTCCATCGGCAATCGAAACCCATCTTACATCTGTCCGATTTCCATTCTCTTGGGGATAAATATACGACGTGAACAATCCATCTACACTGCTCTGATATACGCCGAAGCGTCCGGCCTCCCGGCTATCCGAATAGCTCTCTCCCGGCCCACGGCCATACCATTTCACACGATCTATATCACCGGGAACTTTCATCTGAAGACCGATTTTCGGGAGCATAGCAGGTGGTGTTCCTTCCGGCATTCCCTTCACATCTATAATGATTAGTCCGCTTGAAGTAACCGTATAGGACGTTTCACAGCGGAAGCCCCAATCGTAGACAGGAGGTGCTATGCGTGAAGTCCAAGTCATACGCACAGATGTTTCATTCAATCGATCCCAGCGGAAGTCGTCTATCCGCTCGGTCAGTCGATCGAGGTGTGCCTTGCGCCAATCCGGGAGCACATACATATCGTTATCAATGGGAGCACGCCAGAAATTCAGTCGTGGTCCATGTTGAATGAGTTCCTTTCCGTTCAGGTGAAGTGAGGTGACCCCTGCACGTAGACGATTAAAAGAAATACGGAAACTGTCATTCGTAAGGATTAGCTCTCGCCCTTCTTCGGAAACTGACAAATTCTGCTCTACAGACAGCAGGGATGAGGGAGATACGGCTGAGGTGGAATGATTCGGCAGTGCAAACTGCGCCCAAGCCACCTCATGCCCCTGTTCCGCCCAAGCGCAGTCTGCTGCCAGCGTAAATCCGACATTCAGCCACATCTCCGTACCCGGCTCAAGATGAATCGACTGTTGATCTGTTAAATTCAAATGTGGAATCAATACGTTTGCGCTATCACCCGGACCAATCTGAGGAAGTACGAGTGCACCACTGTTTATGGTTCTTCCATCAGCCGTGACGCTGTAGTGAATCTGCAGATGATCTAATGTCACAAAGTCATACCGGTTCGTTACGCGAATCTTTCCTGCGTCTATCATTTCGACCCGTACAGGTTCGATGATTTTCTTATATTCAATGAGTCCCGGAGAGGGGGTGCGGTCTGGGCGAACCAGTCCGTCAATAACAAAATTACTGTTATTCGGTACATCCCCGTAATCTCCACCGTAAGCGTAGTCAGCCTTGCCATCGATTGATTTTCTGCTAAGCCCATGATCGATCCATTCCCAGACAAAGCCGCCTTGAAGACGCCGATAAGCATCAAAGGTGTCAAAATACGTCCGTAACCCTCCGGGTCCATTACCCATCGCATGGGCAAATTCGCATAGAATATGCGGTTTCGGATGATCGGTTAGCTGGCCGAATCCTTCCATTTTCTCCACCGAAGAATACATCGTGCTCACCACATCACATACTTCCGCTTCACGGTCTTCTTCATAATGGATAAGACGTGTGGAATCATTGGCTTTGCACCACTCAGACATCGCACGGAAATTGCAGCCGAAGCCCGATTCATTGCCAAGTGACCAGAAAATCACGGAAGGGTGATTCTTGTCGCGCTCCACCATACGGCGGATGCGGTCAACATAAGCATCCTTCCAAGCGGGGTCATCGCTAAGCCGTGAAATATTACCCAGCGGCTCAAAGCCGTGCGTCTCCAGGTCCGTCTCTTCCATAACGTATAACCCATACTCATCACACAGATCATAGAACCGCGGGTCGTTCGGATAATGTGCTGTCCGCACCGCATTGATATTGTGCTGCTTCATCATTTGAATATCTTCGAACATGGTGGTTACCGTGACGGTTCGTCCCGTATCTGGATGATGGTCATGCCGGTTTACTCCTTTGAGAAGGATCGGTACTCCATTCACCAAGAACTGTCCATCCTTGACTTCCACACGGCGGAACCCAACTCGCTGGGCAATCGTTTCTATAACCTGATTCTTCGAATCAACCACTGAAATGATCAGATGATATAAATAAGGAACTTCAGCATTCCATAAAAAAGGCTTCGCCACAGGCAGATTGAACTCGACACTTGCAGGATGGTTTAGATTCTTCTCAGCAGACAGGATCTGCTCGCCAACGTTATTCAGCAGTTGCAACTGTACCTTGCCCTGAACTTCTTCTCCATCCAGATCTAAGCGGACCGACAGTACCGCATTGGTAAACTCTGTATCTAGCTCCGTTACAATTCGATAATCTGTAATACGGGATGCTGAAGGCTCGGAAACCAGATAGACATCCCGGAAAATGCCACTCATCCACCACATATCCTGGTCCTCCAAATAACTACCGTCAGACCACTGGTATACCCGGACCGCCAATCGGTTAACTCCCGCCCGAAGGAAAGGGGTCAGATCGAACTCTGATGTCAGGCGGCTGCCTTGGCTGTAGCCGACAAATGAACCATTCAGCCATACATGAAAGGCGCTATCTACACCGTCGAACTTAAGTGAAACAACTCTTCCGTCCCAATGGTCTGGCAGCGTAAATTCCCTTATATAGCTGCCCGTTGGATTATCATTAGGTACATGAGGAGGATCAACAGGGATTGGGTACTCGAGATCCGTGTAATGCGGATTTCCGTAGCCTTGCAACTGCCAGTGGCCAGGGACACGAATATCATCCCAACCTGAGGTGTCATATTCATTTTGATAAAAATCCGGGGTGGCCAGATCTGGCCCCTCAGCAAATTGGAACTTCCAAATACCGTTCAGCGATTTGAACCATGGAGAGCTTCCTCTGTCATAGCTCAGAGCACTTTCTTTATTGGAATGAGGAATAAAATAGGAGCGACTCTTCGCACGGTTTCTCTCCAGCACGCTGAGGTTATCCCAGTCGCGCTCAATGTTCATAACAGTCATGATCGTCATTCCTTTCCTCTATCTGTGTGTCCTATCCTTTAATACCTGTCGTGGCAATTCCGCCGACAATGTAACGCTGGGCGAAGAAGAAAATCGCAAGTGGCGGAATCGAAATTAAGCAGGTGATGGCCATGATGGATTGCATATCAACACCGTACATGCCCTTAAATTGAGATAGGCCTAGCGTTAACGTATATTTCGTCTGATCATTTAGGAAAATGAGAGGCCCCAGATAGTCATTCCAACAACTCATGAACTGGAATACGGAGACCAGGATCAGCGAAGGTCCCATTAGCGGTACGATGATTCGCAGTAGAATCGTCATTTTACTAGCGCCGTCAATTGTCGCTGCTTCATCCAGCTCCCGAGGGAGGGTCATAATGAACTGCCGCAACAAAAAGATATAATAGGCAGAGCCGAACCACGATGGAATAATCAGCGGTTTGAGTGTGTTAATCCAACCCAAATAGTTAAACTCCATATACTGCGGAATCATCGTTACTTCCCAAGGGATCATCATGGTAGCCAGAACGACAAGAAACAGGAAATCACGACCCTTGAACTGGAATCTGGCGAAGCCGTAAGCGACGAGCGTACAGGATATCAGCTGACCCAGGGTGGATAAAACCGTAACGATCAGCGTGTTTTTCAAAAATAAATTAAAGGGCTGGATATTCCATGCTTCTGCGAAGTTACTGAATTTCCAGACGGACGGAATCCATTTGGGAGGAAACAGATAGAGCTCCTGCGGTGATTTCAGTGCCGTGGTTACCGCCCAGAACAGTGGGGCGATGAACAGCAGTGAGAACCCAATCAGCAACGTGTATGCAACTATTTTTTTCATCAGGACCGCCCCCTTGTACTGGCCTTAAGTTTCTTCTGCGGCTGCTTTTTCATTTCACCTTCATAGAACACCCAGGCTTCCGAAGATTTGAATACCAGAAATGTCAAGGTAAGCACGATCAGAAACATAAACCAGGCGTTGGCGGCAGAGTAACCCATCTTAAAGTATTTGAAAGCGTTCTCATACATGTACATCGCATAGAAATAGGTTGATTTCATTGGCCCGCCTCCCGTAAGTAGCAGGGCGAGAGTTAACTGCTGAAATGCTGCAATAATTGATGTGATGAGATTGAATAGAATTGTTGGCGTAATCATCGGAATGGTTACACTCAAGAACTTTCGGATTTTACCTGCTCCGTCGATTGATGCCGATTCGTACAAGTCCTTAGGAATGCCTTTAAGTCCAGCTAGGAAAATAAGCATCATCGATCCTTGTCCCCAGAGGCTGGCAACGACCATTGCAACAAGCGACCAGTTTGTATCATTCAGCCAATCGGGTCCCTGAATGCCCAGGACAGACAAGAAGTAGTTCAGAATTCCATAGTCTCCGCTGTACACCCAGGACCAGATCATAGCAAGCGCAACACCTGAAATTACAGAGGGGAGATAAAATGCCGTACGGAAAATGGCGCTTCCTTTAACCCTTTGGTTGAGCAGCATGGCAAGTCCGAGTGCAACTACAATATTGAGCGGAACGAAGAGGGCTGCAAATTTCAGTGTGACAAATAAAGATTTCCAAAAAAGTGGATCATTCGAAAACATCTCTACATAGTTGTCTAGCCCGATAAAAGTTACCTTACCGACGATTGGCCAATCAAAAAATGAAATGACCAATGAGAACAGCAGGGGGCCTAAAGTGAAGAAAACAAATCCAAATATCCAAGGGAAGATAAAGAGGTAGGGTGCAAGCCCACCCCATCTACGTTTTTTCAAGGCCTTAAGGGTAGCTGTCGGTTCTGATGTATTCTGCAGGTAGGTCTGAGCCATCTCCTAACCTTCTTTCTACAAGTGTTATTTCAAATATCGTTCGCTGTCCTTAACCGCCTGATTCAGCGCTTCTTGGGCATTGCTGCCGTGCATAACTGCTTCCACTGCAGCCGACAGCTGTCGGTTCACTTCATTCCACTTCGGATTGAGTAGAAATGCAGGTGTATTGTCCGAACGCTCAAGCATGGTGTAATAAGGTTTGTAGAGCGGGTCTTGATCCTTCTTGAGTTCGTTTACAACACTTTGTCGTACTGGCAGGTCAGCAACACGCATTTTGATCGATTCATTAGAAACATAAAATTTAACGAATTCCCATGCCAGATCTTTGTTCTTGGAGTCTTTGGCAATAGACAAGGCAGATTCTGCAAGTACACCTTTAACCGGTTTGCCTGGAAAAGCCGGAATTTCGACCGTGCCTACATCAACTCCCGCTTGTTTGAATGATTCGAGCGGCCAGATTCCGCTTTCCCACATGGCGATCTTACCGCCTTTAAAGATATCATCACCGCTTTGCTGGCCTTTACCACCTGTGAGCACGGCGGTGCCGTCCTTCACCATATCACCAAACATTTGGATAGCTTCAGCGGTTTCTTTACTGTTCATGTAGCCTTCGATGGTTTTACCATCCGGGGAAATAAAGGAGCCACCGTTGCTCCAGACAAAGCCCTGCAAGTCATACGTATCATTCTCGGCACGTGCACCGAAACCGTACTGCTTCTTAGATGGATCCGTCAGCTTTTTAGCGATATCCTGGAAATCGCTCCATTCCCATCCGTCTTTAGGATAAGGGACACCCGCAGCATCAAAGAGCTTTTTGTTATAATAGACGACACGAGTCGTGAAGCCTGCCGGAATGCCGTATAGCTTATCGTCAATTTTTCCGTAGTTGAACAATCCTTTGTAAAAATCATCTATCTTCAGGTCTTTATCTTTTTCTGCGAAGCTATCCAGTGGTTCAAGAGATTGATGGTAAGTAGGGAAGTCCCACATGTACATGACGTCTGGCGGGTTGCCCGCTCCAAAGCCTGCGGCAAGCTTCTGGTCAAATCCGTCCGCATAGGCCTCAACCTGCACCTTTGTACCGGGATGTTCTGCTTCAAACTTCTTTGCGATATCCTGCTCAATTTTGAGCGCGTCTCCCGTATCCCAGGTTGCAAAACGAAGCGTCTTCGTCTGATCCGAACCGCCGTTCTCCGGATTGGCTGTTCCAGCGTTACCGCTGCATGCAGACAGTATAGATACCATCAGCGTCGTTGCAAGGACAATGTGTGAAATTCTTTTTTTCATATTGTCAGCTCCCTGTCAGTGAGGTTTATAATAATTGAACCGCTTTCATCGTAACGCGAATGAAAGCGGTTCAAAACGTGTATCTATTCGAATGTTGTTGTGATTTTGTTCGAATTATTGAAGCAGGTGTCAATCTGTTCGGGACCCTTCGTCTTTTTGTTGGGAACGGTAATGACTCGGTGTCTGACCCGTACAGCGTTTGAACCATTTGCTAAAATATTTGCTATCTCCTAGTCCTGTTCGCTCCGCAATTTCCTGCATAGTTAGATGTGTATCCCGCAATAAACCATAAGCAAGGCGCAGTTTCCGTTTATATTGGAAGGCAATGAAGCTATCACCGACAGCCTTCTTAAAGAGAATAGAGAAATGACTGCGGCTCAGTCCAACCTCTTCCGCCAGTTCGCTGGCTGACCAGTCAGCTGCGGGATTAGCATACAGTAGATTCACGGCTTTCCAGATCGGATCTGGCCAATGATTTACGGATATCCCATACAGCTTCTCTAGCTCAGCTTCTTTATGAAGGTTTTGGAAAGCCTGCTTCAGATCATCGCTGTGGACCAAGGATTCTTTACGAGTCCACTTCAACTGACTGCATTTGCTCTTACTCTCTACCAGCAGGCTGTCTGCAGACCCTCGCAGCGTATCAGGAACGATCCAATAGTAGTATTCTTCTCCATAAGGAATGATCGTACCCTCGCGCATGCTGCGGTCATTTTTCTCAGCTTCCTGTAGCAGCTCGGTCCAAGATGCTCCGCATTCTGCCGTTCGAATCAGATATATCAACAACGGCTGACCATTAACATGAGATTGACCGCCATGCAGCTTCTCCAGCTCCTCTGGAAATTTACAGCTATGTCCGTTCAGCCATGCAAAGAGCAGTGTTTCCATACGTTCTTCATCTTTTAGAGAGGGGGGAGCGGAGACAGATAGTTCCTGCTGGAACTTCTTTAACATGTCTTCAAGTTCTTCGTCCTCAAAAGCGGTCTTTAAAAGATATCCGGATGCCCCAAGTTGAATTCCCTGCTGTGCGTATTCAAAGTCGCGGTGACAACTGAGCAGAATTATTTTGGTCTTCGCCGCCGTCTCCTTTATCTTGCGAGACAGCTCGATGCCATCCATCTCTGGCATTACAATATCTGTTATTACAATTTCAGGCCGATGCTCCAGAAAGGCTTCCCAGGCTTTTTGTCCATTGGGCGCGTCAGCTATAACTTCCATTCCAAATTTCTCCCAAGCTACGGTCGAACGTAGGCCTTTCCGTACAATGCTCTCATCATCTGCAATCAGCACCTTAATTCTCTTTGCTGTATCCATCCGGACGCTCCTCCTCTTTGGGCCAATGAATGACAATCGCTGTACCTTCACCCTTAGTCGAAAATACTGTAAGTCCGTACTGCGAGCCGAAATGCAGTTTGAATTTCTGGTCTGCGTTCTGGACGCCTAATCCTCCGCGACCACGACGTTTCTGATCTGGAACAAGCAAACGCTCCCGTTTTTCTTCTGTCATACCTGCTCCATTATCCCGGAGAGTCAGCAGAAGTTCATTTTTTTCCACGGTGACATCGAGCTTGATTACACCTATTCCATCCGTGAAGCCGTGGAAAAATATATTTTCAAACAGCGGCTGTAGAGTCATACGCGGGATCAGATACTGCTTCAGTGAGTCCTCGCAATTCAGCTCATAGCTGAACACATTTCCGTACCTGATCTCCTGAATTTTCAGGAAATGCTCAATCATGCGTAGTTCTCTGCCCACCGTGATCAGTTCCTGCGATATATCCAGATTTCCTTCCAGCACCATCGTTAAGTGATATAACATCTGACGGATATCATCAGCCCCTTCCAGACGGGCCTTCCACTGAATGGAGTTCAACGTATTGAACAGCAGGTGGGGGTTAATCTGATAATGGAAAGCCTTCAGTTCTGCTTCCTTCTTGAGTCTTTCGCTCTGTTCCACTTCTTGTACAAGCGATTGAACGCCACTTACCATCCGGTTAAAACTCATATCAAGGCTACCTAGCTCATCTCTGCCTTCGATCGGCATTCGTGTATCCAACTTACCGAAGCTGACTTTCTGCATCGAATCCTTTAGCGTGCGAATACGAGCTGTAAACCTCGACGAGAACAGATAGGCGAATCCAAAGGCAAGCAGACATGAAATAACGGCCACGACAATGGTATTCGACCGAATAATGCCCGAGGACAGGTAGAAGGCTTTGGCAGGTAATCTCGCTTCTATGGTCCACTGGTTCACGGCAAGCGTCCGAATCCATGTAATATCACTATCCTTCTTCGTGAAATTGGGTGCGCTTTCATATATAATTCTTCCGTCCGAAGCTTTAATGGTCAGATGCGACTTCGTATCTGTCTCAAACAGCTTGAACATATGGATCAGTTCCTGCGCATTCTCCTCTATGAGTATGGTGCTGCCGTTTTGCGTTCCGTTGGAATTATGAATCGGAACAGCGAGCCCAAGAACGGGAAGATTCGAATCGCCTGAACTGCTCATTGCGTGATTTTGCATATAAAAGCCTAGCCAGTATAGTCCTTTATAAGAAGCCGGTTTTGTCTTCCATTCTGGCATATTTCTCAGCTTGGCAACGTCCAAATTGTTCTCTCCATAATAATAGCCTGAGGGCGTAATGATATAGATTCCTGCGGTTTGGTCTGTCCACAGCGATTTCAGTAGGGCTTCAAAGTCATTCTTCTCAATGATTTCGCTATAGCTTACAGGTGCCTGGTTCCTTAGATCGGTATGGGCGGGATCAAGCAAATACGAGTAGATCGTTTCACTCATTTGTTTCATTCGGCCTAAAGATGAGCTCGTTTGTTGTTCCAACTGCGCTACAGCATTTTCACCATATTTGCCAAACTGGGAATTAATGATTTTGGCGGATTGGTAATAGGACAACGCACCAAGCGAGAGCAACGGAATCAGAGTCACGATGAGAAAACAGAAGAGCAGCTTGGTCCGTATACTGCGGTAGGAACCAGAGAAAATGCGTTTATTTAGCTGCCTGATCCATTGGATGTTCATAAACGGTTTCCCCTCTCGCTATAACTACATCTACCTGCATTCTAGCACGGACAGGTAACCTATAGAAGAATCCAATCATTTCATGGTAACGCTTTCAAATTACGGATTGCAAATAAAATTTTTCGAGGAAACGGGAAAAGCACCTCCCCGGAAAGCTGTTTAAAACAGCAGCCAGGGACGTGCAATATTGGTTTTAGATTGTGTACTCGTGCCCCAGAACCAGAAACACACTCGATGTCCATGTGAATGCCCTGTCACGTAGGCCCTCACCGGTCAACGCATCGAAGTTCTCCGCCATACCACTCCGGCTAAGCATATTGCAGAAGCGGCGGGATACTTCCCGAGCCAGCTCCAGGTCACCGGCAGCAGCTACGCCCTCCACGAGCAGCATGGTTGATGGAGCCCAGATCGGTCCACGCCAGTACCCGTCTGGTATATAGTAAGGGCTGCTTATGCTCTCGGTTGCCCAACCATTTTCCGTCAGGAAGCGATTCTCCTCCCTGAGCCCTTCCAGAAGAAGATCTCTGATGGGTTCAGGCAGGCGTTTGCCCAGTAGAATCGGAATGAATAACAGCAGACTGTCTCCAGCTGAAGGTTCATGTGTACCTGAGCGTAAGGAGATAAATCTATCCTCTTTCCAGAAGTGGCTGATCATCTTCTCCAGCGTATCATCCGCCAGTTTTCTCCATTCAGAAGATTCCGTGGTAAGCCCAAGCAATCCAGCAATTTCAGCCAGAAGCTCTGTCTGGATAATCAGAAAGGCAGCTAAATCCGGACTTTCTACAGGAATGCCATTATTAAACGCGGTGCTGTTATCCCAGCCGGAATCATTACCGTGGTTATATTGGGGAATCCCATCACCATCATCATCACGATACCGGAACCACCATTTCGTCCACTTGGACAATGGGCCGTACACTTCACGAAGCTGCGCCTCGCGAATATAATCCGTACGTTGCATCATCCAAGCCAGTGTCCATCCGTGAATAGGAGGTTTGTTGCAGTTCCACAGCTCATATTTATCGTTCACAAAGTCAGGAATTAATCCACTCTCATCTTGCCGATCAAAAAAGATCATGAACTGGTCCCACGCCAGCTTTGGATCATGGCGAACAAGCGCCATCGCATTGAAACAGTGGTCCCAGCTCCATATATTTGTCATCCAGTTCTTTGACATATACATAGCTGGACGCGTCAGACAACCCTCCGCCGGAACGAGGCAGGACCAAGTAATGTAAGCCGCAAGCTCCCGCGCATCCTGCCAGCGATCAGGGATCGCAAGACTGCTGTCCAGCCAGTGGCTGAATTCAGTCCGAACCGCTTCTACGTCATCATCAAAGGACTCCCATTGTGGGCGAGGCTCCCATACTGTGCGGAACTCCTCAACGGCAAACTCAGCTGTATTCGTGTCTGTATCCGGATTGAACTCTGCGATTACGCGTGAGCTCTTGATTTTATCCCACGGCACTTCCAGCTTCATGTCACCTACAATTCCAGTCAGCATGAAGCGGCATTCATGGGTGAAGCTATTTACTTCCCAGCTGTTCTTATTCACCTCATATGCATAATCATAAGTTGACGGGATAAAGGTCAATCTGATCCCGCACCCTTCCGAACGGAATCGGACCGTGCGACTATCCGAAATACAGATTTCCGCAAAGATTGCGGGCTCTGGTGAATTCAGCTGGACAGTTTCTGGAGAAGCTTCTGTCGTGAATGGAATCGTCTGATTCTGCTGATCCAACAGTTCGATACGGAACGCCTCGCCAAATTTATCATCCCCACCCCGCACAGTTCGTAGGTAGAGGCCCTGCTGTCTATTCTTGCCTTCAGGCAGAAGAGAGACGGCAAGGAACGACTCTCTGCGGCTGAAGGGTACAAAGTTCAGATCGAATTTCATAATTCTCCTCCTTCAACAAGGAATAATACGCTTTCATTGTAAACCGCTGCTCAAGGGACAGGAACGTCCAGGTGTCTTCGCTAAAGAGGGGAATTTGTTGGCAATGGATGATTCGGGTGGTTATAGGTGTCTTTTTGTTAGAAAGTTGGGGAGAAAGGTGTTAGATATAGAGGTTAAAAGGAATGGAAAGAGCCCATGAATCAGGTCATTTCAGACCTATCATGGGCTCTTGTCTTTTTCATCATGAATTAAAAGTGAAAGATAATTTCATTGTGCATGTTGTATCATTTCACTGCATTTCGATTCGGTAACTGACTCAGATAACTGTTGGATAAGTGGAGAAGATCCAAAGCCCGTTCGTACTGTTCTTTCGTAATAAATTCGGAAGAGGTCGAGCCCTCTTCGGTTGGTATGGCAGATGCGGGCACGGCCGGTTCATCCTCTAGACTGTCCGGAATCGTCCCCTTCTCCTGATCAGGCTCTGCCGAAACGACATCCTGTCTCCCGGCATCCGCAAGAGAGTAATGAGTACCATCACCGTACCCCGTCTCAGGAACGAACAGTGAAGCATCGTTCAGTACGGAACCGGAGGGCAGATAATAGCGCTCTGGCAGCAGATTATTTCCCTCACGCAGCAAATCCTGCCCGAAATACAGTTGGTTCTGGAGAGAGGAACCGGTCAACCCGGCGATCGTTGGCAGAATATCCACCTGTCCTCCGATCTGTTCCAGCTGAGCTCCTGGCGTGATGCCAGGAGCCGTGACGATAAGTGGAATATTGATCATGTCCGCAGACGTGTACTCCCGACCGTAGATTTCCTGCATCAGCTTCTCGTCAGTCCGATCCAGCGAGTAGATAGGCAGACCCAGATGGTCACCATAAACGACCAGCAGGCTATTTTCCCATAGTCCACGTTCCTTAAGTCCCTCAATAAATTGTCCAACCGCCTGATCGGCATAATGCTGGGACACAAGATAATCCCCAGGCAACGTATTAACGTAGCGTTCCGGCAACGTCAGACTTTTTTTATCTTCTGGCAAATGGTAAGGATGGTGTGCAGACATGGATATGATTTGTGCATAGAAAGGTGACCCTGATGCCTGCATGGCCTCGAGTTTATCCAGTGTCTTGCTGTACAGCACTTCATCCGATGCCGAGAAGGCGATGGAATCCTCTGTTCCGAAATAATTGATGTCATAATACTGGTCGAATCCAAGCGCCTTGTATAACTGATCCCGATTCCAGAAGTGCACATCATTCGTATGGAATGTGGCTGTCTGATAACCGTTCGCGGACATTAGCCTGGGCAGACTTGGCAATTCCTTATTGGCATAGACGGTAGTTGCAGCCCCGTTGGGCGGCGTGTAAAACGATGTATTTACCACAAACTCGGCATCCGACGTATTTCCCTGTCCGACTTGCTGATAAAAGTTCGGGAAATACAGGCTTTGTCCCGCCAACTTATTCAAATTTGGGGTAACTTCTTGTCCGTCCACCTGCAATCCGATCAGGAAGTTCTGGAATGATTCGAGCTGGAGGACAATGACGTTGCGTCCTTTGGCTGCACCCTCCTTCACAACAGCGGGCAGTGCTGTCGTTTGTTTAATCTCGTCGATATGATTCTGATCGATTTGATCGAGGGGCACGGGTTTGTCAGGCCGATCAGCCAGGATGGTGTACGCTTCGTAACCAAGAATACCCATCTGCTCCGCCTGTGTAATCTCGCTCATACTCGCCCGATTGGGGTATATGTTGAGCATGCACAGCATCATCGATAGAATCAGAATGACTGAGGCAATCCGTCTTCTGACCCTTCGTTCAAGCGGCACTCTGCCTGGACGTTCAGTCCCGCCGAGCTTAATCCGCCGACGAATCAGAATCCCCGCGATAACCAGAATATCCGCAAAAATAAACAAATAATACGGATCGAGCAAAGAGAACATGCTGCTCTTGACCGAGGTTACCTGATTAACCTGTGCGAGCGCGTGATAATTAACAATGACCCCATAATATTTGTAATACATGATCGCTGCGAAGAAGATGCCCGATAGCACCAGATTTAGTCCGAGATAGAGCCACATCCGGCGTTTGGCTGCAAACCACTCAATCAGACAGAAGCAGATCCAGATCAGCGGCAACTCTGTCAGCAGCGGTTTCCAGACGGGGATGTCATCGAAGATCACAATCCAGGCCAGAGAGCTTTTGATCATCATAATAACGGTGAACACTATAAACGGTCCGCTTAGAAACCGGGTGAGTGAATTGCGTGACAAGTTACCGCCTTCCTTCCTTTCCGAAGTTTCATTTAACAAGTATTATGCTATCTCATGGTATGTCGTGTCAAAAGCACTGAACTTCTTGGTTACTCATTTCTTTTAATTATTGGAAAAAGGAAAGAGGCGCTTGGGGTCATTCATGACCTCACATATACAAAAAGCCCCTTCCATTGAGGAAGAGGCGGAAGGGGTTTCATTTTAAGTACAAATGATGCTTACCCAAAATGTAATCACCGTATAACTGTAGACTTGCATACAGGTTCTGGAGCATAACATCCGGTTTGCTCCCGTTCGTTTACTCTATAGTGAAGGTCGTGACGAATGAAGGTCTTGGAAACATGGTGGGCTTCTGTGCAGTCAGCCCTTCACTCGTGCTGCGGTTGCGGTGAGCATGGTTATAGGCTTGGGACTGCTGCCAGTTTTTGAAATGATCTTCGGACTGCCAAAGTGTAAGTACGACATACGTATCGTCCTTTAAAGGACGAAGCACACGAATGCCGACAAAGCCGGGTTCGTCTTCCACTTTGCGTGCACGGTTCTTGAAACGTTCCTCAAAGTCATTCCGTCCATCTTCGGTTACGGGTATATTGTTGAGAACGGCATAACCGCCGCCTGTCCAGGAGCCTGCGGCATCGAAGGCTTCATACGCCGCTACGTTGTCATCGGACTCAATGTTCATCAGACGTTCTGTCGATTCAATAGCTAAACGAACTTGTTCCTCACTGCGCAACGTCAGATGTGGATATGCAGCAAGTGCATCCGGAATCGGTGAAGGAACCAAATAGATATACATAGAAGATGCCTCCTCATTTAAGTACATTCCACTTCAACATAGCATATGGGAAGGGACGAGTCCAATCCGCTGATTGGCTGGTTTGAGCACTGCTTTTCGTGATAAAGTATAGTCACTACAAACAGAACGGGTGATCGCATGACAACCGCAATTCGAATATCAGTCAGGCCTTTGGTGGAATATGTGTACCGCAGTGGCAGCATACGTCCAGGGTTCCGCACCAATGCATCGATGCAGGAGGGAACTCGGATACACCAGCGGGTGCAGAAGGATTACACAGAAGAGGATTTGAAAGAAGTGGTTCTCGAAGTGGAACTGCAGCATGGAGACTTGACCTACGTGGTAGAGGGACGATGTGACGGACTGATTCGTCTGGATGGTCAACTGACGGTGGATGAGATCAAATCAACTGCCGGCAATCTGAACGATCTGGGCGATGGGGCCCCCGTACACTGGGCGCAGGCCATGATGTATGCCTATATGTACGCCGTTCAGCATGATGAACCCCGTATGCAGGTACAGCTTACATACGTGCACACCGTGAATAATGAGGAAAGACGGTTTCGGCGGATGCTGGAACGGCAGGAGCTAGAACAGTTTGCAGCAGAGTTGGTCGCTGGTTACGCACCATATGCAGAGATGATTGTGGCGTACGAAGAAAAGCGCGATATAAGCGTGCGAGAGCTGCCTTTTCCTTTTCGCAAATACAGGGAGGGACAGCGCAAGCTGGCAGGTGCCGTATACAAGACAATTCGCGAGGGACAGGGTCTGATGGCGAAAGCGCCAACAGGTATTGGCAAAACGATGTCCGTACTGTTTCCCACGGTCAAGGCCATTGGTGAAGGAGAAGCCAAACGATTGTTCTATCTGACCGCAAGAACGACGACGCGAGTGGCGGCAGAAGAGGCTTTTGCCCGGATGCAGGCGGAAGGCTTGAAGATGCATGTGATCAGTCTGACCGCGAAGGACAAGATCTGTTTCAAGGAAGAGGAAGCCTGTGATACGGGACAGTGTGGCATGTGTGAAGGATATTATGACCGTATTAACGGAGCTGTGCTGGATATGCTGGAACATGAGACGTTAATGACACGCCCGGTTATTGAACAGTACGCACGTAAGCATCGGGTATGTCCGTTTGAATTTTCACTGGATGCTGCGTATGCAGCCGATGCGGTGATCTGCGACTATAACTATATTTTCGATCCGCGTATCTCGCTCAAACGCATGCTGGAGGAGCAGAAGCGCAAGACGGTATTATTGGTCGATGAGGCACATAATCTGGTCGATCGGGGACGGATGATGTTTTCGGCAGAGCTGGAGAAGGCCGTCTTTTTGGATGTCAAAAGGGAATTCCAAACGCTGGGCAGCAGTGTGACCGCCGCCAAAGCTATTGCGGATCGAACGGGCGCCATAGACAAATACCTGATTACGCTCCGCAAAAACGGTGGAGATGAGGGCAAATTGCTGCAACAGGAGGCGCCGGAGGAACTGATTGAACTGCTGGAGCCTTTTGTCATGGTTGCGGAGCAATGCCTTGTTGAAGGCGGTTCGGGAAATGCCGAGACGGATGAATTGCTGCTGGCAGCCTATTTCACCGCACAGAATTTCCTGCGTATTGCCAAGCTCTACGATGAACGCTTCATTACTTATGCGGAATGTGTACGAAGTGAAGTGCGAGTGAAGCTGTTTTGCCTGGATCCATCCGTGCTGCTGCGCCAGACTGCCAAAGGGTTCCGCTCTACCATTCATTTCTCTGCGACATTGTCACCTCTTGGTTATTACCGGGATATGCTAGGTGCGGAGGAAGAGGATTATACCCTGCGTATTGCTTCGCCTTTCCAGCGGGAGCAGCTGGATGTGAGATTGCTGCCATTATCGATTCGCTACCGGGATCGTGAGAGATCCAGACAGCCTATTGCCAATATGCTGCGCCAATTGGTTGCCGAGTGGCCGCATAGCAACCTGCTCGTCTTTTTCCCATCCTATCCTTATATGCGCGAAGTACATGGCACGTATATGGAACAGCCTGGCGAGGCAGAAGTCGTGATGCAGGAGCAGGGCATGAGTGAAGAGGAACGGGAGGCGTTCCTGAACGCGTTCCAGCCACATCCTGAACGAACACGATTGGTATTTGCCGTTATGGGCGGTGTATTTTCCGAAGGTGTGGATCTGCCGGGTGATCGTCTGAATGGAGTTGTGGTGGTCGGGGCCGGACTTCCCCAGATTGGTCTGGAGAACAACGTACTCCGCGATTATTATAGTCGGACAGGGCGCAACGGATTCAATTATGCCTATGTTTTCCCCGGTATGAACAAGGTATTGCAGGCAGGTGGAAGGCTGATACGTACGGAAGAGGACAAGGGCGTACTGGTGCTGGTTGACGATCGTTTCACCGAGGAACCGTATCGATCATTGCTACCCGAGGAATGGCAGGACTACACACGAATTTCACCCCAATAACGATTTATAGCTAAAAGATCGATCGTAGACTTTTCAGCTTTCTTTTCTGTGCATGATTGAAGGATAGGCCGAAAAGGGTATTACTTGGATAGCATACGAACGAACAAGGACGATACAGATGCGTGCCGTGGTCCGCTTCGAAAGCAATCAAGGAGGTCGGTTGGGAATGAAGAGAAATCATACGATGATGCAGTTTTTTGAATGGCACCTGGCCGCAGACGGAAACCACTGGAAACGATTGGCCGAAATGGCGCCAGAACTGAAAGCCAAAGGCATTGACTCCGTGTGGGTGCCTCCGGTGACCAAAGCCGTATCTCCTGAGGATACCGGTTACGGCGTATATGACCTGTACGATCTGGGCGAATTTGACCAGAAAGGCAGCGTGCGCACCAAATACGGTACCAAGCAGGAACTGGTGGATGCGATTGCCGAGTGCCAGAAGAATGGTGTTGCCGTCTATGTGGATTTGGTGATGAACCATAAAGCGGGTGCGGATGAGACGGAAGTCTTCAAGGTAATTGAGGTCGATCCCAATGATCGATTGAAGGAAATCTCCAAACCGTTCGAGATTGAGGGTTGGACCAAATTCACATTTCCGGGTCGCGGAGATCAATACTCCTCTTTCAAATGGAACGCCGAACACTTCAACGGTACAGACTTTGATGCCAAGGAAGAACGGAGCGGTGTGTTCCGCATTGCAGGGGAGAACAAGAACTGGAATCAAAATGTCGACGATGAGTTCGGCAACTATGATTACCTGATGTTCGCCAATATCGATTACAATCACCCGGATGTCCGGCAGGAAATGCTCCAATGGGGAAAATGGCTCATCGATACGCTGCAATGCAGCGGTTTTCGACTGGATGCGATCAAGCATATCAACCACGAATTCATCAAGGAATTCGCTGCTGAGATGATCCGCAAACGGGGGCAGGATTTCTACATTGTGGGCGAGTTCTGGAACTCCAATCTCGATGCATGCCGTGAATTTCTGGATACGGTGGACTATCAGATTGATCTGTTCGATGTGTCCCTGCATTACAAACTTCATGAAGCCTCTCTGGCTGGGCGGGATTTCGATCTTTCCAAGATTTTTGATGACACTCTGGTGCAGACACATCCAACGCATGCCGTAACGTTTGTTGATAATCATGATTCCCAGCCGCATGAAGCGCTGGAATCCTGGGTGGGCGATTGGTTCAAGCCAAGCGCCTATGCGCTGACGCTGCTGCGTCGTGACGGTTATCCGGTTGTCTTTTACGGTGATTATTACGGCATTGGTGGTCCTGAACCTGTCGAGGGTAAGAAGGACATTCTCGACATTCTGATGTCAGCCCGTTACGACAAAGCTTATGGAGAGCAGGAAGATTACTTCGATCACGCGAACACGATTGGGTGGGTACGCCGCGGGGTGGACGAAATCGAAGGCTCCGGTTGTGCAGTAGTTATCTCGAATGGTGATGATGGTGAGAAACGGATGTTTGTTGGTGAACACCGTGCTGGTGAAGTCTGGACCGATCTGACGCACAGCTGCGAGGATAGCATTACTATTGAGAAAGACGGATGGGCCACTTTCCATGTATGTGGTGGGGGCGTCTCCGTGTGGGTTCTCCCGGATCAGGGTGAGGATCGTATAGACGCTGAGTAATAGAATGAAATATCGACAGTTAACTGCAGAAACGTACAGATAAATATGAAAAACAGTATACAGATCGTTAAACCACCTGAACAGGCTCATATGTTCAGGTGGTTTGCATTTTCTCAAGTACGACTAAAGCTCCATCCTAACGAACTCAGCGCACCTTATTTCCACTAAATTAGCGTTACGGGAATTCTAACGAATCTCAGTAACTTTATTATTCATGAAAACGATTAAAATAGTCCCAATTGGAGCAACACCATTAGACTAGAGTGTCTGAGATTCGTTAGAATATCGAAACCTCGAATTAACTCGGATAAGGCTTCTCATGTTCGTTATAGGCTAAAGGCAGAGATTGACAACAATATAAGCCATAGTTATACAGATATGTATATAAAAAATCTCCTATGGGCCGAATGATCAGCGAACAGAAGATTATTTTTATGCAGGCTGAGCCGTCTCCGAGGGCAAAAGAATATATATATAAAGTCATGGTAGAAAGAAGAATAAAAAAAGGCAGCACCCACCAGTTCCAAGTTAGGAAGTTGAGCAGGTACTGCCTGTTCAGGTAACTAAACATTAATCATGTACTTTCAAAATACTGATTCATCGTATCCCACATTCGATTGAACTCACTTCGTTCCAGTGAAAATGCTCCAGGCTTTTCAGGTTTATGATGAGAAGTAGGCTCAAAGTTTAAGTATTCAGTGTGTGTAGTACATTCATAGTTTTTGCTGTTGACAAGGAATTCAAATCTATCTTTAAAGGGTCTGTCCAATAATTTAACAACCATGATGTCTCCACTACTTGTGCTTCTTGCAGAAGAATATATCAAAAAGTAACCTTGTTCAAATCGATACTCCATAGCACTTACCTCCATTAGAATACAGAACAATTACGGTACCTATCCAATACTCTCTATTTACGCATTATCCAGTTTAAACGATTCCAGCGTGCCCACCATTCTTAGATCATGTTCTTGGTTGAAATGTGTCCGTTTATCCGCATCCGCGTATTCATCATGATAATGCATGAGCACGGTCTTCTGTCTCACTTCGGCAGGCAGTTGTTGCAGATCCTTCAGCGAGGTGTGTGATTTGATCACCAGATCATGCATATGACATTCGTGGAAAATGAGCTGTACGTCTGTGGCGGCCTGCTCTACCCGTTCCTGATCGAGCGTGCTGTCTGCGCTATAGTAGAAGTAGGGCTTTGCAAGAAGGCCGTTGCTGACCATGCCCGGCACGTGTTGTGTTCGAAAAGTCTCAAATGTTACGCCCCCCAGCTCAAATGTGCCTCCATCCGGTAAAGGTACAATATCATAATAGTCGCTCATCGTACGCTCCCCATCGGTTGTATAACGCATGCCTGGGGATAAAATATTCCATAACGGATCAACCAGTTCTTCGTGGATAAACAGACGTGGCTTGCGGTCGCCCACAATCTGTGAATAATATCCGAGCATCTGTACTCCGTTAATATGATCTTCATGCAGATGGGTGATAAACACATTATGAATATCTGTCATGGGATAGCCGTATTCCTTTAATGCTTTTGCGTTGGATTCCGGAAAATCAATCACCAGATGTGTATCGCCGAATTCGGCCAGCATACTGTTGTGGTGTTGCTCCACGCTGAACATGTCTCCTGTACCGAGAAATGTTATTTTCATCCATTTCATCTCCTTCTATCATCTTCAGATCAGCATCAATTAGATTAAAACCAGTATACCTTGTTCCAGTAAATATGCCTAAATCAACCTTTTGTGATAACGCTATCATTTTATATTGAACTTTGCGGGCAAACAGTGTAGCGTAAAGATTGGGAAGTAAACCCATATGAACGTAAACTCACCTAAAGGGAGCGTGCGAGGCGAATGAAGTCTTTTCTGGATGAACAATTTTTGCTGCACAATGAAACGGCGATCAAGTTATATGAGGACTATGCGAAGGACATGCCGATTATTGACTATCACTGCCACCTGAGTCCACAGGAAATCTACGAGAATAAAACCTTTGGCAATATTACAGAGGCTTGGTTATACGGTGATCACTACAAGTGGCGGCTGATGCGCGCAAACGGAATTGAGGAGCAATACATTACGGGTGGAGAGGGCGTAACCGATTACGATCGTTTTCTGGCGTATGCCAAAACCGTACCGATGATGATTGGTAACCCGCTGTACGCGTGGTCCCATCTGGAATTACAGCGTTATTTCGGTGTCTATGAAGTGTTGAATGAGACGAGCGCCCCGGCCATCTGGGAAAAAGTAAATGCCAAGCTGAACAGTGACGGATTCGGTGCACGTGATCTTATTACCAAATCCAATGTTACCGTGGTATGCACGACGGATGATCCATGTGATTCCTTAGAATATCACCTGAAGATTCAGGAGATTGAAGGATTCGATGCCGCAGTATTGCCTTCATTCCGTCCAGATAAAGGATTGGAATTGAACCGTGAAACCTTCTCGGAATGGGTAGGCAAGTTGTCGCAGGCAGCCGGTACGGAGATTTCCGATTATGACTCATTCCTCTCCGCTCTGGAATCACGGGTAGAATTCTTCCACTCCGTAGGAGGCCGGGTGTCTGACCATGCACTTGATTATGTACCTTTTGGTGCGGCTACACGGGAGGAAGCAGCGGCTATATTTGCCAAAGCTCTCTCTGGGCAGAAGGTCAATCGTGAGGAAGAGGACAAGTACAAGACGGTAACGTTGACTTTCCTCGGTAAACTGTACGCAGATCGGGGCTGGGTGATGCAATTCCATATTAATGCTGCCCGCAACAATAATAGTCGGATGTTCGCACAGCTTGGCCCGGATACCGGATATGATGCGGTGAATGATACGCCACTTTCTTCAGCAGTCATCGGCCTGCTAGATGCACTTGATCAGGAGAAGGCGTTACCTAAAACAATCCTGTATTCCCTAAACCCTCGGGATAATGAAGTGCTTGCAGCGATTATCGGCAGTTTCCAGGGCGGCGGCATTCCAGGCAAAATTCAGCTTGGCGCAGCCTGGTGGTTCAATGATACGAAGGACGGTATGCTTGCTCAAATGAAGGCGCTGGCGAATGTCGGTCTAATCAGCCGTTTTGTCGGCATGCTGACCGATTCCCGCAGTTTCCTCTCGTACACAAGACATGAGTATTTCCGCCGTCTGGTCTGCAACCTCATCGGTGAATGGGCCGAACAGGGCGAGGTACCGCATGATATGGAGCTGCTTGGACAGATCGTACAGGGCATTGCCTACAACAATGCGAAGGAGTATTTCCCTTTTGCTTCCGCACTCAAAACGGTATCTGCTTCGCAGTCCTGATCCGTTCAAAACCGTGGCTTTAAAGTCACGGTTTTTTGTTGTGCATTTGCTGTTTGACATTCAACTTTTGCAGGAATATACTTAGTACACCTAATTAATTGATTGGCTATTTAATTGGAATGCTATTTAATAGATGTCCTATGATGTTGGACCTCTATGGAATGATAATGAAATTAAAGGGGGGACAATAATGACTGGCATAGATCCGGTTGCCCAGAAGCTTTTGTATTCCATTATGCAGTTTAATAAAGGCAAATGGAGGCAACATAAACCACACGGGCGTAATCACAATGAAATTATGGTTCTGGGTTGTTTGCTCCACGGCATGCATCCGGGGGAACGATTGAATTGGCAGGATAATCCTCCTAATTTCAATGACACGCTACAATCGAATCATCCAGGACTGAAAGTATCAGAAATTAGTGCTTTGTTGCGTGTGAAATCGCCTACGATTACTCCTGTCATTCGGGGGCTTGAAGACGAAGGCCTGGTCGAACGAACGATGGACCCAGAGGATCGTCGCGCAGTCCGCATTACCATTACCGAAGCAGGTCGTGAAATTATTCGGGCGGCTCATCAGGAGCGTATGGAGATATTCAATAAGCTCGTTGAGCATCTGGGTGAGGAAGACAGTCTTCAATTAGCGGAGTTGTTGACCAAGGTGTACACCTTTTTTGATACAAAGGTTTCCCAACAGATGGATGCTTCCACACAAGGAGATGATAAGCCATGATGAAATTGTTTCGCATGCTTAAGCCTTACCGAATCCCCATTTTCTTCATATTGGGTCTGGTGTTGTTACAGTCGCTAGCTGAACTGTATTTGCCAACCCTGATGGCAGACATCGTTAATGGCGGCATAGTAAAAGGAGATGTTCCGTACATCTGGCAGATTGGTGGCTGGATGCTGTTAATTGCTGTAGCAGGCACGGCCTGTTCTGTAACGGCCAGTTATCTTTCCTCCCGTACAGCGGGTGGATTTGCCAAACAGCTGCGCAGCAGAGTGTTCCGCCATGTGGAGAACTTTTCGCTGCAGGAATTTGATAAATTGGGTACAGCCTCGCTGATTACCCGTACCACAAATGATATTACGCAGGTTCAGAACGTATTAACGATGATGCTGCGCATGATGGTTATGGCACCGATGATGTGTATCGGTGGTATCTTCATGGCGGTATCCCAGGATGCCAAATTATCGACCATTTTCCTGGTGGTCTTGCCTGTACTGGCTGGGGCTATCGCCCTGATTGGTGCCAAAGGTCTGCCTTTGTTTAAACAAATTCAGAAAAAACTCGACCGACTCAACTTGGTCCTGCGTGAACAACTAACAGGAATTCGTGTGGTGCGTTCCTTTAATCGTGGGGAACATGAGCGTGTTCGCTTCAATGGAGCCAATACGGATCTGCGAGATGTCTCCATTAAAGTGAATGTGCTCATGGCAACACTAATGCCCGTCATGATGCTGGTTATGAACTTTTCAATGATTGCCATCTTGTATTTCGGTGGACAGCGTATTGACAGTGGAAATATGAATATTGGTTCATTAATTGCCTTTATTCAGTATGCGATGCAGATCATGTTCTCCCTCATTATGGTCTCCATTATCTTTGTCATGATTCCAAGAGCTTCGGCTTCGGCAGAACGGATCAACGAGGTATTGGATATGCATCCGGATCTTAGCAATCCAGATCAGCCTCGTCATATGAAATCTCTGCAAGGTACGATTGAGTTCGATAACGTGACATTCCGTTATCCGGGTGCAGAAAATGCTGCGTTGTCAAGTATTTCATTTACGGCACGCCCGGGTGAAACCACAGCCATTATTGGGGGTACGGGCTCAGGTAAATCCACATTGCTCAGTCTCATTCCACGTTTCTATGATGTAACGGATGGTAGTGTACGGGTAAATGGAATAGATGTACGTGAGCTACGGCAGGAAGATTTGCGTGCCAAAATCGGATTTGTACCGCAAAAAGCGGTTCTTTTCACCGGAACGATTACGGAGAATATCAGGCACGGGAAGGAAGACGCGACCATGGAGGAAATTGTTCGAGCCGCTCAAACGGCTCAGGCAGAGAACTTCATTACGGAGATGAAAGACGGTTACGACAGCGTCATTGCGCAGGGAGGTAACAACGTATCCGGTGGACAGAAGCAGCGTTTGTCCATTGCACGCGCACTGGTTCGCCGTCCTGAAGTATATATTTTTGACGACAGCTTCTCGGCACTTGACTTCAAAACCGATGCCAAACTTCGTGCTGCCCTGAAGTCCGAAACAACTGAAGCAGCAGTGCTTATTGTGGCTCAGCGCGTAAGTACGGTTATGGATGCAGATCGCATTCTGGTTATGGATGAGGGACGGATTGTCGGTTCGGGAACGCATAAAGAGCTGCTGGAGCACAATGAAGTATATCGCGAGATTGTATCCTCCCAGCTGACAGAGGAGGAGATCGCATGAGTGAACGTACAGAACGCAAGTCATCTCGTCCCCCTGGCGGGCCGGGTCATCCCGGAGGCGGAATGGGCATGCGGCCTCCCGTGGAGAAAGCGAAAGACTTTAAAGGTACACTGCGGCGCTTGATGCGTTATCTTCAACCCCACAGCTATCGTTTGCTGGGTGTGCTAGTTGCTGCAATTCTAAGTACCGTGTTCAGCATTATCAGTCCTAAGGTTATGGCAGAAGGGACGGATATTCTCAGTAAAGGTGCTATTGCCATCCTTCAGGGTGTACAGGGGGCCGGGATTGATTTTCCTGCCTTGATGAAGGTTTTGTATCTGCTTGGGGGACTCTATCTGTTCAGTGCAGCTTTCATGTACATTCAGCAATACCTGATGGCTGGTGTAGCTCAGCGAGTTGTGTACGACATGCGTGAGCAGATCAGTGCCAAGGTTGGACGTCTGCCGCTGAAATATTTTGACTCCCGTACCCACGGAGAAACATTAAGCCGGGCGACAAACGATGTGGACAACATCAGTAATACACTCCAGCAAAGTTTGGCGCAATTTATTACGTCTGTAGTTACCATTGTCGGAGTTATCATCATGATGTTGACCATAAGTCCATGGATGACCCTCATTACCATTTTGACACTGCCATTAAGCGTGGTAGTAGTTATGCTGGTGGCATCCCGTTCGCAAAAACACTTTGCAGGCCAGCAGAAATCACTTGGTGAGTTGAACGGTCATGTCGAGGAAATGTACACCGGACACAAAGTGGTTAAAGCCTTTGGACGGGAAGAACATTCGGTAGAACAGTTCGAAAAAGTGAACGAAGAGCTGTATGAATCCGGTTGGAAAGCCCAGTTTATCTCGGGGATTATCATGCCACTGATGACGTTTGTAGGTAACCTTGGTTATGTGCTGATCTGTGTGGTCGGCGGGATCTTTGTTACACGTGGTGCCATCTCCATCGGGGATATCCTTGCATTCACACAGTACTCCCGTCAGTTCACTCAGCCGATTAACCAGATTGCCAACATCTCGAATATCATTCAGTCCACTATCGCTTCAGCGGAGCGGGTATTTGAATTGCTGGATGAAGAGGAAGAGGTTCCAGAGTCTTCGAAACCAGTACAATTGCAGCATCCACAGGGTGCCGTTGCATTCCATGGTGTGAATTTTGGATATAAAGCGGATGAGTTACTCATTCAAAATATGAATATTGATGTAAAACCGGGACAGACGGTAGCCATTGTCGGGCCGACTGGAGCGGGGAAAACAACATTGATCAACCTCCTGATGCGTTTCTATGAAATTCAGGACGGCCAAATTACGATTGACGGCGTTAATATTGTGGACATGGAACGCGGCAAGCTGCGCAGCCTGTTTGGGATGGTACTTCAGGACACATGGCTGTTCAACGGAACGATCCGTGACAACATCGCCTATGGTCGAGAGGGCGCAACGGAAGAGGAAGTCATTAAAGCAGCCGATGCGGCCCATGCTGATCACTTCATTCGTACCTTGCCTGATGGATATGATACGGTGCTGAATGAAGAAGCCTCGAACATCTCACAGGGCCAGAAGCAACTGCTGACGATTGCGAGAGCGATTCTGGCAAATCCGGCCATTCTGATTCTCGATGAAGCGACGAGCAGTGTCGATACACGGACCGAAGTGTTCATCCAGAAAGCGATGAATGATCTAATGAAGGATCGCACCAGCTTTGTCATTGCCCACAGATTGTCCACCATTCGCGGAGCCGATCTGATTCTTGTCATGGATCATGGTAATGTGATTGAGCAGGGTAATCATGAGGAATTGATGGAGAAGCAAGGCTTCTATGCTGATTTGTATAACAGTCAGTTTACGGAGCAACAGCCACAGGCGATCTGATCCTAAATGGCGTTAACATAATAGCCGGGTGCACCCATTGGGTGCACCCGGCTATTTGTTTGCTACCGCGGCTAGTCTCACGGTATCGTTTTTCTTTCCTTAACCCTCTTTCGAATCTTCTGGAGCTTTATCTTCGTTCACGCCGGAAGACGTCTTTACTTCCAGCTTCGGATCTTCGCCTGCTTCCTCAAGCGCAGAAGGTGCCGGTTCGCCCGGTATTAATTCACGCTGCTCAATCATGCGTTTTACGACCTCATAACAGTCCTCAACATGTTTGTTGCCAACATATCGCATGGCCGTGAAGCTGAGCGCGGCTGCCAATCCCTGACCTGCAAAAGGGACGAATTTGGCGACCGATTTGGTAGCTACGCGTACTCCGACCCTTTTCAGAACCTGTACGACCAGTTCTTTGGTTACCATACGTCCGATGACTTTACTTCCGATGGACATGACGAATCCGTAAATCATGGATTTGGTCTCAGGGTCCATACCGTCGAGCTGCTTTTGCGATAATCCGAATTTATTGTTAATGGCAGGCAGTAGCTGCATGAGCATTCCCACATCAGCCAGGACGTCTGTGCCTGGAAGAGGAACGAGTGTTGTACCGGCGGAAGCGGTAGCTCTCTTTTTGACCATGGTGCGGCATTCCTTGCGAACTTGCTCCAATTGTTCCAACGTTGCCGGAATCATAGGGAATCCCTCCATTCGTATATGGTATAGATATAACCGTTTTGACTCGTTTTGAATGGTGTTTTCTTCAGTAGAAATTGGTGACCTTGGCATATGAGTGTAAAGTAACCTTTTTCCTCAACCGTACGTCTAGTAAAAAAAGGAAATCAGTGCATTGCTATGACGGGTATCTGAGTATTACGGATGAGGGGGGATTTCGATGCATGCACGGTTAGGAGTATTACTGTTATTATGCTGTATAAGTGGGCTGATCATTACGAGCTGTTCAGCAAAGGGGGACCCAAACAAGATGCAATCTAATTCGAATCAGGAGTTATCCGAGTCAGAACGAAAAGCTGCTCTGAAAGAGATCGAACCCGAAAGAATCCAAGCCATGAACACCATGGGGCTGCATATTCTTCAACAGATGGGTACAAAAGAAAAAGCTGACGGGAATAATCTGCTGATCTCTCCTTACAGTATTACGGCGGCAATTGGCATGGCATATAACGGCAGTGTAGGTGAGACTAGGCAAGAGATGGCAAAGGTCATGGGCTGGTCGGGGCTAGAAATGGAGCAAGTAAATGCTTTTCAAGCGGCTTTGCAGCAGTTGTTGACCCATCCGGGAAAAGGAATACAGATCGGTATTGCGAACTCCATGTGGGTGAAGCACGGAATCCCGGTAGAGGAAACGTACCAAACAGCCGTACAGCAAACGTATGAAGCCGAAATCAGGACACTCAATGGACAACCAGCACAAGCAAAGGAAGAGATTAATCAATGGGTGAAGCAGCACACCAACGGCATGATTCCAAATTTGATGCAGGAGCCGCCCGAAAAGGAAGCTCTGATGATTCTGGTGAATGCCATTGCATTTGATGGTAATTGGATGGATGAGTTTGACCCGGAGTACACGACGGACGAAGAGTTTAAGCTGGCCAATGGAAAGGACCTGTCTGTGCGGATGATGCATCAGACAAAGCAGTTCCAATACTCTGAGAATGAGGATTGGCAGGCGGTTAGACTGCCTTACGGAGATGGCCAGATGCATCTGCTTGTCGTTTTGCCGCGAGAGGGGCGTACGCTGGATGAGGTTCAGCAGCAGTTGCTGGATGACCCAAAACGGCTTGATCGCGGCTCCGAATATAGCTTAGTTGAGCTGTCCTTGCCACGTTTTCGTGCGGAGTATGGCATGAACCTGAAAGAAACGTTGCAGCAGATGGGGATGGAAATAGCCTTTGATCCGTATGCCGCCAATTTCACGGAAATGATTTCTCCCGGGCCGAACTTGCAAGCATACATTGGTCAGGTACTGCATCGTGCCGTGATGGAAGTGAGCGAGCAAGGGACTGTAGCTGCTGCTTCAACATTAGTGGGAATGGCGGCTGGAAGTGCTCCACCAACGGATCTGGTGAGGATGGATGTGAATCGTCCATTTATGGTCGCTGTAGTGGATAAATCCACTGGAGCATGGTTATTTGCCGGGAACGTAAACCAACCGGAAGAAATCCCCTCCCGGTAGCACGTAGTCTTCGTTATCTAAGTCTGCTGACATGCCGCTCTCGAAATTCATTCTCGAGCATGCTCATCTGAATGGCATCGTGATATTGATGATTGTAATACAAGGCCTCTCGCCGTACACCTTCACGTTGAAATCCTAGTTTCTCATATGTACGAATCGCACGTTGATTGAAGGCATACACTTCAAGCTCGATTCGGTGCAGATTGCAGATACCGAAGCCGTAGTCCAACATAAGCAGCAATGCCTCGCTACCATAGCCTTTTCCTTGATGCTCTGTATGATCAATGGCGATCCGAATATGTGCACTGAGATTTTTGGTATGTAGGTCCATCAGGGCAATCTCCCCGATGACCTGGTCATTCTCCTGCAAGGCGATCAGCAGCATCAAGCGTGAGTCATCCTGGGCCGCGTTTTCGATGTAGCGTTCTACTTGGGTACGGGTGAAGCTGTTTTGTGTTCCAGTAAGTCTGCGCATCTCGGCGTCAAACAATCCGGGAAAATAGATATCAACATCAGTCGATTCAAATGGACGAAGATAGATGCGCTTCGTTTCCAACAGACGTGGGATGCGCGGGGATGGTGTTGGTTGGGACATGGGTTATTCCTCCTGTGAGTTCAAGTCGTCATGCAGGACCGATCGAACTGATGTCGCGGCATTGGCAAAAGCATGGAGAGATCTTTAAGCCTTGTGAGCGGCTCCGTCCAAAAATAAAGCTACCAGTTCACGTGCCAGATCGGCAATTGTTGCATGCATGTCGCGCACGTCTTCACGGTTTGCCAGCATCAGCAAGGACGTGAACGCGTGGGCAAGCAGCATCGGATTGGCAGATCGCAAATAACCGTTGTCCATCTCCTGCTTAAAGTGGGTGGCGAGGACTTCATAGATGCGTACTTCGGCTTCACGGATCTGGGCCAACTGATCTGCATCCAAATAGGTATTGGCTTCACGCATCATGGTCTCGGTATCGACGTGAGATTGTTGCATCCGTCCTTCCGCAACTTTCTCCAGTCTTTCTTGTAATGTACCGGGTGCATCCATACGAAGAGCTGTCTGCTGCATGCCCATGGCCATCATACTGGTGATGGCGACGGTGAATAGCTGCGGCTTGCTGGAAAAATGATAATAAATTGATGCTTTGGTCACGCCGCATAGCGAGGCGATTTGCTGGAGAGAGACGGGCTCATACCCGTATTCCATAAATAGCCGCGAGGCGGTCATCAGTATTTTTGACTGGACTGATGCCTGATCGGCATCGGCTTTGGGCCTGCCCGGCGAGCGGGGAGGGTTCGTTTTTTTGCTCATGGTTGCATACCTCTTTACTTATTCATGTTGGCTGTACAAAAGTGTTCACAAAATTAGTATTTGCAATATTAACCTTCCGGTATATATAATTAAGTCAATTATACTATGACCCGTGGTTCATTTCTATATTTATCACATAAAAACGGCTTCATAGAACCAAAATAGGGAGATGAAGAGACAATGCAAGAAGGTTCGGGCTACGGCCGCTGGGTTGCCGGCAAACGAAGCAAATGGATTACACTGTTGGTATGGATCATCGTCGCGGTTGTACTTGGTGTGGTGTGGCCTGCTGTTGGTGATCGTGAAACGAATAACGCGCAGGATCTGAGTGATTCCAAGCCATCGGTGCAGGCGGCAGCAGTTGCCCAGAAAGAATTTCCCGGCGGCGAAGGTGTTCCCGCCCTCATCGTCTGGCGTCAAGCCGGCGGTCTGACGGATGAACAGATTAAGAACATTCAGGCGTTAACGGAGCGACTGGATCAAGATCCGGTGGAGCAGCAGCAATCTGTGGTTCCGCTATATCAGTTGCCGCCACAGGCTCTGAAAGGTCAGCTTTCGGAAGACGGAAGCACCTTGGTTATGCCGCTATTTTTCAATCAGGAAGCTGATTCGTCACAGTTGAAAGAGGGCATTGCAGCGCTGGAGCAGAAAACGAAAGACATTTTTGGCTCCGACCCATTTGACGTTGCCATTGATGATGCCAGCGCACTAAGCGCGCGGGTTACAGGCCCGGTTGGGATATCAATTGATGCGAGCGGATTATTCTCATCTGCGGATGTATCCCTGCTGATTGCAACAGTTGTGCTGGTACTCGTGCTGTTGCTGTTGATCTACCGTTCGCCCGTACTGGCGATTATCCCGATTATTGCAGTTGGGTTCGCTTATATGGTCACTAGTCCGATTCTCGGATTTATGGCGGATCAGGGCTGGATTACAGTGGACGCGCAGTCCATCTCGATTATGACAGTGCTGTTGTTCGGTGCAGGTACGGACTATTGTCTGTTCATGATCTCCAGATTCCGTCAAATTCTCTATCATGAGTCGGATAAAAAGAAAGCACTCTTCCAGGCGATTACCGGATCGTCCGGTGCGATTGCCATGAGTGGATTTACAGTTGTTGCAGCACTGCTTGTACTGCTGTTCGCAGAATATGGTGCCTATCACCGTTTTGCAGTACCATTCAGTTTATCCATCTTCATCATGTTTATTGCGAGCCTGACGCTGGTTCCGGCTTTGCTGGCGATCTTCGGTCGGGGTTCATTTTACCCGTTTGTACCGCGTACGCATGATATGGAAGTAGAACGTGCGAAGAAAAAAGGCAAACCAGCGCCTGCTCCGCGTAAAATCAAGGAAAGCTGGATTGGCCGTACAGTAGTAACCAAACCGTGGACAGTACTGGCGATTACGCTGGTGTTGTTGGGTGGACTGGCTGCTTTCTCTAGCCAAATAAAATTCACGTATGACTTGTTATCGTCCTTCCCGGAGAATGTTGCATCTCGTGAAGGTTTCAAAGTCATTGGAGAACAGTTCTCGGAAGGTGAACTCGCTCCGGCGAAAGTGATTATCGATACAGAAGGCAGCGAGACAGATCTGAAACAACGTCTGGAATCGCTGGATTACGTAAGCAAGGTAGGTGAAGCGCAGCAGGGTGCTGAGAATGCAAACATCACCGCTTACGATGTGGAATTCAATCTGAATCCATACTCGATGGAGGCGATGCAACATATCCCGGATCTGCGGGCAACGGCTGAACAGGCATTGAAAGATGCTGGAATAACAAGCGTGGACAGCCATGTCTGGATCGATGGTCAGACGGCTGAGCAGTATGATATCGAAGTCACTGGAGAGCGGGATGCCAGCATCATTATCCCAGTGGTAATCGGAATGATCACATTGCTGTTGCTGTTATACCTGCGTTCCGTCGTAGCGACGGCGTATCTGATTGCCACAGTAGTACTGTCCTATTTCTCCGCACTGGGCCTTGGCTGGCTCATTATCCACTATGGACTGGGGGCAGACGCCATTCAGGGAGCGATTCCGCTGTATTCCTTCGTATTCCTTGTGGCGCTGGGTGAAGACTACAACATCTTCATGATCTCAAGCATCTGGCAAAAACGCAAAACGATGCCACTTCGCCAAGCGATCAAGGAAGGTGTGGGTGAAACCGGATCTGTAATTACTTCCGCAGGACTGATTCTCGCAGGTACATTCGCCGTACTGGCAACACTGCCTATACAGGTGCTGGTGCAGTTCGGTATTATCACGGCTGCGGGTGTCTTGCTCGATACGTTCCTTGTTCGACCGTTCATGGTGCCAGCCATTACTACGTTGCTGGGCAAATGGGCTTTCTGGCCAGGCAAGTATGTGCCTGTTGCAGAGAAAGCCAAAGAGAAACAAAAACAATCCATGTAATTGATGGATAGATTCAGACAAGGACAGTGGGGACCTCAAGCCTACTGTCCTTTTTTTACCATTTTTATATTGGAGTGCAGGTTGATCCGGGTATATGCTGAGATGGAATGGAGGAACTGTAAAATATCCGCAAAAACAAACCTGCCCGCTATTTTCTTTGTACGAGGAAGGTTTACGTGGCCAAGGGTTTTGGGACATAATAGAGGTAACGTCAGCCTTAGGCAGACGGATGGGATGAACATCAATGGGACAACCAGGGGGAAGGATGAAAACAAGCATGACGAACCAACTTAATGTGTACTTTAACCATGACGGCGGCGTGGATGACCTCGTATCGCTGTTCATGCTTCTGCAAATGGACAATGTAAATGTAACCGGTGTATCGGTTATTCCGGCAGACGGATATCTGGAGCCAGCTACAGATGCCAGCCGTAAAATTATCGATCGCTTCGGCACATATTCTGTAGAGGTAGCGAAATCCAACTCCAGAGGGAAGAATCCGTTTCCTGCGGCGTGGAGATTGCATTCCTTCTATGTAGATGCACTTCCAGTACTGAACGAATCCGGCAAAATGGAAGCTCCTTTGTCTGCCGTTCCGGCTCACCAGCATCTGATTGAGAAAGTGCGCAACACCGAAGGCAAAACGCTGCTCCTGTTCACAGGACCGCTGACTGATCTTGCGCGTGCACTGGACGAAGCACCGGACATTGAAGAGAAAATCGACAAGCTTGTATGGATGGGTGGAACGTTCGAAAGAGGGAACGTTGAAGAGCCTGAGCATGATGGTACAGCAGAATGGAACGTATTCTGGGACCCGGAAGCGGCTTACCGTGTATGGCAGAGCGGCATCCAGATTGATCTGGTAGCCCTGGAAAGCACGAACAAAGTACCTTTGACACCTGCTGTACGTAACCGTTGGGCTGCAGAGCGCCGCTTTGAAGGCGTTGACTTCCTGGGTAACTGTTACGCAGGATGTCCGCCACTGGTATACAGTGAAACGAACTCCACGTATTATCTGTGGGATGTGTTGACTACGGCTTCCGTTGGACGTGAGGACATCGTGAAGAAGAAAACGGTGAACTGTATTGTTATCCCGGATGGTCCAAGCCAAGGCCGTACGGTGGAACAAGCAGACGGACGTCCAGTACAACTTGTGTATGATACTGATCCAGAAGCGTTCTTCACATACATGACGGATTTGGGCAAAAAAGCTGCTCCGCAGCGTTATTAATTCAGGCAGCCGCAAGGCCAGCCTCCATTAAATTGACAACAATAAAAAGCCGCAGGCAGAGTGAGCAGGAATGGGGTAAACCCCATGTTCCTGTTCCCTGCATTGCGGCTTTTTTTGTATTCATCCGGTGGGCTCCATGGATTGCCCATCTACAATCGGATTTATATTTTGAATCGGCTTATCAACCCATTCAATTCACTGGACAACACACGAAGGGATTCCGCAGATGTGCTCATCTCATCCATCGATTTCAGCTGCCCGTCAGTTGCGGCGGAAACCTCCTGAATGCTGGAAGAAGACTTGCGCGAAATATGTTCCATATCCTCAACGGAGGCGGATACCTCTTCGGCACTGGCGGAGAGCTGTTCGGAAGCGGCGGACACTTCGTGCAGACGTTCATTCATCGTCTCAATGCCGGAATGAATGGACGTGAACGAACGTCCTGCTTCTTGTACAACAGCAAGACCGGCCTGAACTTCTGAGGTACTGGCCGACATATGCGAAGATAAAACGGCAGTCTGACGCGTCATTTCGGCGATCAGTTCAGTCACATGCTGGGAAGATTGCTCTGATTCCCCCGCAAGCTTCCGAACCTCGGAAGCAACAACGGCGAATCCGCTGCCATGTTCCCCGGCCCGAGCAGCTTCAATGCTTGCATTCAATGCCAGCAGACTGGTCTGGGAAGCGATGCCCTTCATCATGTGGGCTACCGATTCAATTTTGCTGGAGTATTGCGCAAGCTGGGAGGTAGATGCTTCCATCTGTGTGTTGGCCTGATGGATTTTGTCCATGCGGTCAATCGCTGTGTTGATGTTGGTCTGACCCTGTATCGCGTTATGGGTCGTCTCCTCGGATACATCAGCCACCATGGAAGATGAATTCGCAATATGCTGCATGCTGCGTGTAATTTCCTCCATTGCTACAGTAACTTCGCCTGCCCGTGCAACCTGCTCCGCAGCGCCTTTGGCTGTGTGGTCTGTGTGCTCAGCAATGCGCTGGCTGGCTTCCGCTGTCGCCAGCGAGTGTCTGGATACCCCTTCGGCTGCTTGCAACAGGGAATCGGAGCTTTTGCGGATACCTGTCATGACATCTCGTGTATCTGTGACCAGATGTTTGAACTCCGAAGCCAGTTGTCCAACCTCATCCTTCCGTCCAAGCTCGACATCGACGGTCAGATCACCTTTGCCCACCTCAGCAATGATCTTCTTCAGTTTCACCAGAGGACGGGTCAAATAATGAGCAAATCCATAGACCAGCAGCACGCTGAGTAATACGATGGCAAGGGCAGTCCAGATCATGGTCATCCGATTGCGTGTCATTAACTCGTAGACGGCAGTGGAGTCGAGGTCGGCGCCAACCAGACCAAGCAGTTCCCCATTAACCCCATGAATCGGTACATAGGCTGTAATCGTCGCGCCGTACTCATCCTGGGTCAGATCGCCCCGGAAAGGTTCGTTTTGCGCAAAGGCTTGCAGCATTCCCGCATATTGGTTCTCTTCAGGGGACCCGTAGGGAGAGAAATCATCCTCTTCCACATCCGGAGCAGCGCCATCCACTACGTAATAATACGATGCGGCTCCGTTCTCTTCACGCTTACCAAGTGTATACAGATACTTCAACCCATTGGCCTGACGAAGCTGGCTGAGTTGTTCGCGCAAGGTATCGTAATACTCGGTTTGATCCTGTCCTGTACTGAGCGGCGCATACAGGGAGGTGTCGATGGATTGTGCTGCTCGTTCGGCAACAGCCTGTGCCTGCATGCCCATTGATTGTTCAACCAGCTGTGCAGATGAGCGATACATAGTAATGCCAAGAACGGCTCCTGCCGCCAGCATCAGACAGGAAAAAAATAAAAAGATACGCATAAACAAACTGTTCATTAGTAGAAATGTTCCCCCTTGATATGTAGGACTATGAATTCTTATATTGAAGTTGGATGAATCGTCTTATTGGGAATGCGTTTCCTACTTTGCTAACGTACATATATGTATTTCATTTCTATTTAAAATATCGGCATCTGCATGATAAAGAATTAGCCCCCGGATCAAGTAGATCCAGGAGCTTATCTTGTTTGAAACGTATAAATGGATATCTCATCTCATGGACTCCCCTTGATTGAAGGAACCCTTTGCTGTTATTACTACAAAGATGGGGGCTTTACATCGTCCCGCCACCCTGGCGGATGGAGGCAGGGATCTTCTCTGGTCCTTGGTTAATATATTTATTAATAAAAGTGCCTACTTTGGCATCATCGAATTGGTCCAGCTTCATGGTTTTGGTCCATGCCGTCACAACGACCTCACTACCCTCAGGGATGTCCTTGTTCGGCACTGCCAGGATACCTGATCCAGCTTTGCGGAACTTGGCAAGGTATTTCAGATGCTCTTTCAGCTCATCACTTGCACTCTCACGGTAATAAATGATGATATCTCCATGCTCCAGATTATGTACCAGATATGGATAGCCGGGGAAATCGGTGTAAAATCCAAACTTGATATCATGCGGGTTATGAGGCCCTGACGTTGGGATGGTCATCTCATATTGAATCGGCTCTTCTGTATGATCAGCTCCGTAGTATTTATCGTCAGTCACTTCGATCGCAGCACCGGCATTCAGATCCGCAACATCATACTTGGTAAGTGCGCCCTGCATGAAGAAAAGAACAAACGCAATGATCGACACCCCCAGTAGTGCATGTGCACCCAGGCGGATGGATCGGGTTTTCTTTTTAATCACGGCTCGTTCATTCTTCTTCATATGTGCCAGTACAGACTTCTGGGTGCGTGCAGTCCAGATATAAGCTGCGATGGAGAACAATAGAACGATTGCTCCAACGATAAGCCATAGGTAGGATGTGCCTGCCTCGTGCTCCATTTGCATATGATTCATATTCATGTCCATATCGATTCCCTCTACCCTTCTTAATAAAATGAATGATCACAACGATTCACTACAAAATGTAGTGTTGATGACAATGGTGCAGATCAGATATAAGCATGGAGCGCTTCTTACCTCATATCCTTACGTAAAAAAGGACATACCTTTTACACTACACATTATAGTGTATGGAACGTAACGAGTGCAATCTGCTGACGTTGAAAACAAAAGAAGACCCTCCTCGCATGAGCAGGGAGAGCCTTCGTAAGAGCTTTTGAACTAGATGCTACATACGACCAAATGGAGAGAACATAAGGCTGATCAATCCCATGATCATTGTGGCCAACAAGCGATATAAAATATAAAACAATACAACATTGGCAATCAACACGCTGTACATGCTATCGATGGCTGCCTTCGTACGATTCAGCGGATACTGGAACAGTACCGTGTTAAGAGATACAAAGATAATCAAAAACGAGACAACGAGGAAGAAGATAGCGATGGAATACGAGATAACAATAAACAGATTCGCCAGGACGAGCGACGCTACAGCGGGCACAAGCAATGTACCGAACTGGGCAACCAGTGTTTTGGGGCGGAACGTTATTTTTTCAATCTTCAAAATGGCATACATCAATGCGATAGCTACGACCAAAGAAATGGCGGTGAACAACAGCGGTCTGATAAACCCGCCAATGAACAATCCGTCCATATCCATCCGGCCGAAAGTAATCAAAAAGTATGTAGAGGATAGAACCGCAATCAGAGCCATCGTGATCCAGCCGTTAAGAGAATGCTGTTCACCAACAGTTTTCATAGTTTGATAAGGACGGGTGAGCACACTAAGGAAATAGGATAGATACTGTTTGCTTACTTCTTTGGCTTGCTGAACTTTCTCATTTTGTACGATGTTATTCCACTGATTGGTGTTGTTGTCTCCTGAAGCTGAAGCGCCCTCTGTGCCGGAAGAGTCTGAAGATTCGGAAACATGTTGTACAGGTCTGGGAGCAGAAGGTGTGTTGGAAGAAATGGGAGCGTGAGAAGGTGTCGCCTGTGTGCTCGACCAACGGGTATATTCAGGTTCGGCAGCAGCGGATTGTTGATCCTGAGCGGAATCTGCAGTAGGGGAGGAAGGGGTTAGATTAGAGCCGCACCTCTCGCAAAAACTGGCATTTCCATTTTCATGATTACATACTGGGCATTTCATGGCATAAGCCTCCAATTTCATAAATTAAAATAATCTAGACATTTTGTCTCATTTTAACGGCTGATGACGAAGTTTGTCTATGTTTTCAAGGGAATTAATACCCGGTATTTTCCACCTGAGTATGTGGTTAAACCGGTCCCCTTATTTTCATATTGACATAAGTATGCGCCGGAATTATGATGTCTTTACCGAAATTGATAATCATTATCATTAAATGAACGTTAATCTAAGGGTTTGTACTCATCGACATATTTATCGTAGGTGTACAACCATATCAGTTTAACCAATGGGGAGTGTATCGTGTTGAAAAAAATATTGGCACTGCCGGCTGTTGTGCTGGCAACTTCGGTTTTACTCGCCGCTTGCGGCAATAATGAAGCTGGTTCGGACAAGCAGGCGGAAACGCCCGTTGCTCAAAGCGAAAATCAAACTTCCACAGATACCACGGATGCAGCAGATCAGGAAGCTGCCGGAAGTGATTATACAACCGCAGTGGATGGCTATCGCGCGTTTGCAATCGAGCAGATCGATGAATTCGTGAAGCAAACGGAGAAGTTCACCGATGCCGTGAAAGCTGGTGATCTGGAGACTGCCAAATCATTATATGCACCAGCTCGTATGTATTATGAACGCATTGAACCAGTAGCCGAAGCACTTGGGGATCTGGACCCGAATATCGATGCTCGTGACGGGGATGTGGAGGCTGCCGACTGGCGTGGATTCCACCGGATTGAGAAAGCACTTTGGGAAGACAAGACGACCGAAGGCATGACTGACTTTGCGGATACATTGTTAAGTGATGCGAAGCTCCTGCGTGCCAAAGTCGAGACGATGGACATCGATGCGAGTCTAATGGTAACGGGTGCGGTAGAACTGCTGAATGAGGTTTCCTCCAGTAAGGTAACGGGTGAAGAAGAACGTTATTCCCATACGGATCTGTATGATTTTGCAGCGAATGTAGAGGGAGCACGCGAGATATATAACCTGTTTAAGGATGATCTGGCTGCCAAAGACAAAGATCTGAATCAGCAAATTGCGGACCGATTCGATGCGCTCGAGAAAGAACTTGCTCCATTCAAGGATGGAGACGGGTACGTTTCCTATGAGAAGCTGAAGGATGAGGACGTGAAGAAGCTGAGTCAGAACCTGGATGCATTGGCTGAGCCACTGTCGAACATGGGACAGGTACTGGGAGTGTAGAACGATGACCGAGCAGAAAAAGGATTCGCTGAAAAAGCCGTTGTCACGGCGTGAAATGCTGAAGCTGACCGGCGTGGCCGGATTGGGTCTGCTCTTGGGCGGAGGCGGTGCCAGCGGTCTGATGGCGTTGGGCCGCAAAAGCAGTTCGGCGGCATTGGATGTGAACACGCCGGACAAAGCACTGCCCTTCTATGGCAAGCACCAGGCAGGCATTATTACCCCGGCTCAAGATTTCATCTGCTTTGCCGCCTTTGATGTGACGGCGGGAAGTGCGGATGACCTCCGCCGTCTGTTCAAGAACTGGACGGCGGCCGCCGTTGCCATGGCCGCCGGAGAGATGATTGGCGAACATAATACAACGCTGAATACCCCCCCTACCGATACGGGCGAAGCGGCAGGCCTGACACCGTCACGAACTACGTTGACGTTTGGTGTGGGGCCATCTTTGTTTGACGGGCGCTTCGGGCTGCAGGGCCGGAAGCCCAAGGGCCTGCGCGATCTGCCGGCATTCGCCGGAGATGCGCTGGACCCGCAGTGGTGTGGTGGCGACCTGTGCGTGCAAGTCTGCGCAGACGATATGCAGGTCGCCTTCCATGCTATCCGCAATCTCGCGCGCATCGCACGCGGGCATGCGGTATTGCGCTGGACGCAGGAAGGTTTCCAGCGCACAGGCCGAGCTGACCCTGCGGGTGGAACACCGCGCAACTTGCTCGGCTTTAAGGATGGCACCGGCAATCCGGATACAACGGATGCCGTGCTGATGGACCAGACCGTCTGGGCGCAGCCGGCTGACGGTCCGGGGTGGATGGCCGGCGGCAGCTATATGGCCGTCCGCCGGGTTCGCATGCGTGTGGAGGTGTGGGACCGCTCCACATTGAAAGACCAGGAGGCGACTTTTGGACGCCACCGGGACAGCGGAGCGCCGCTCGGCAGCCGCGGGGAGTTCGATCCGGTAGATCTGAAGGCCAAGTCTGCCGATGGGCAGCCTGTCATTCCTGCAACGTCACATCTGCGTCTCGCCAAGGGAGATGGCAGTCAGCAAATTTTACGCCGCTCCTACTCGTATTCGAGTGGGCTCGATGCCAAGACCGGACAGCTGGATGCAGGTTTGCTGTTCATTAGCTATCAACGGGACCTGGAGAAACAGTTTATTCCGATTCAGAAACGACTGGCAAAGAACGATAAGCTGAATGAATATACCGTGCACACAGGCAGTGCTGTATTTGCCTGTTTTCCTGGGATTACGAATGGCGGATATATTGGGGACACCTTAATTTAATGGGGAGGATGACAATGATGGGCAGGATCACAGATCGGAAGGCGCAGAAGCGGCTGCTGTACAAAGGAAGGTTGATGCGTTCCTTGCTGATGCTGCTGGTGTTCCTGATGGTGGGGTCCGGGGTGATTCGTTTGCCGGGCATGTCACACGCTTCTGCTGAGGGGCTCCAAAACAAAGAGCAGTCTGTGCAAAAACAACTGGATAGTCTGTTGCCGCCTGTGGGCAGCGCCTTGGTTGAAGTCGGACAGGGCAAGCTGGCAGAAGCGACGGAGGATGTCGCTGAATTCCGGCAACTGTGGGATACTGCCAGCACGTTGGTGCCGGAGCAGAACGCAGATCAGGTTGCGACGGCCGCCAGCGTTGTAAGTGATGCCCTGTCCAAAACGGAACAGGCACTGTCTGGCAAGGATTCTGATGCTGCCAAGAAAGCACTGGCTGATCTTGCCCGTGCGACCAATCAGTACATTGAGGCGTTTCAGGGTGCGGAAGAGAGCAGCGATGCAGGCCGTAAAGCGGCCGAAAGGCTGTTGCCGGACGCACGTAAAAGTTTGAGTTCAATGGAACAGGGCGATTGGACCCAGGCAGAGCTTGCCTATAAACGGATTGTTACGGCCTGGAAAGGCACCGAAGCTCCGATCCGCCAGGATCATTTTGGTGTATACAGCCAGTTGGAGAAAGACATCAGCCTAATTCGTATTTCAATGCAGGCCGAACCCCGCAAGGAAGAACAGGCAACAGAGCGTATGCAGGAACTGGTCACGTTGCTCACAGACTATAGTGCAGGGACACTCAAGGAAGGGGAAGTTGAGGATACGTCAGCATCCTCTGGTGTTTCTTCTTTGTCCGACCTGCTGAAATTACTGGAGCAAGTAGAGCAGCAGATTCAAGCGGGGGATACGACTTCTGCCGCATCGGGATTGGAGCAGTTTATTGTGTCCTGGCCTTTGGTTGAAGGTCAGGTACAGATATCATCTCCAGCTTCATATACGGCCATTGAGAATGAAATGGCGGAAGCATCCGGATATGTCGTCTCCAATCCGCCAAATACGGTGAAGGCAACCGAGGTTGTAACCCGAATGATCCATCGGCTGGAGCCGTTAACGGCTACTACCTCATATACGGCATGGGATGCAGCATTGATTCTGCTTCGCGAAGGATTGGAGGCCATTCTGGTACTGGCTGCATTGCTCGCTTATGCCAAGAAGAGTGGCGAGACTGCGGCCCGGCGCTGGATCTGGGCTGGTGCCGGTAGTGGTCTGCTGCTTAGTGCGGCGCTGGCCGTTGTACTGTCGCTGACCCTTGCTGTGGCATCATCGGGTAGCACACGGGAGATGATTGAGGGGTATACGGGGCTTGCAGCCGTTGTACTAATGTTGACGGTTGGGCATTGGATGCATAGCAAATCAAATACCCGCTCCTGGAATAGTTATGTACAGCGACAGGTAGGTGGTGCACTGGCAAGGGGGAGTCTGTGGTCACTCTTTGCCGTGGCGGGACTCGCCATATTGCGAGAAGGTGCGGAGACTGCGATCTTTTATATTGGTATGGCGCCTGCAATTGAGACCTCGCAGATGTTGATCGGCATGGGGGCAGCATTGCTCATCCTGATTGTATTGGCTGTGGCCATTATTCAGTTCAGTGTACGTCTGCCTGTACGATGGTTTTTCCTGACCGCTACGCTGCTGATTTATTATCTGGTATTTCGTTTCCTTGGAGAGAGCATACACTCCCTTCAAGTTTCGGCAACCCTTGGGGCCCATGTCGAACCGAGTCTGCCGACGATGGGCTGGCTTGGCATGTATCCGACATGGGAGACCTTTATTCCACAACTCGTTGTGCTGGTCTTTATGATCTTCAATTTGATTCGTACAGAGGTACGTTCAGCTAAAGGATCATCCAAGGCATCCGTGTAGCACGGAGCTACGAATCCCGATAAGAGGCTGCGTCCTGTTCGCATCATATTGTGACTGCTATAATCGAAGGGATCTATAAGTCCCTATAAAAAAAGCCGTATCCTTCACGTTCTATTCTGCGTGAAAGATATGGCTTTTTATTTTTAAGAGATCTATGAGATAGGTTAAACGGTCTGTGGATTGGACTTCATCATTGTGGGTGTGGACTCCCGTATGATCGGTTTGGTCACGATATGCGAGACCTGATAAGGCTGGGATGGATTGTCAATCCGGGATAATAGCATCTCCGCAGCCTTGATTCCCATTTCGTTACTGTAGATATGCACAGTTGTTAATGGAGGCTCAATAATTCGTGATTCAGGCGCATTATCGAATCCGCATATGACAATATCCTGCGGTACAGTAACATTCCTCGCTCTCAACGCTCTGATCAGTTCGACTGCGATAAAGTCGTTGGCACATACATACGCATCAGGCAGCGACTTCAGCTCAGCTACCCGCTCGTTTAACCAGCCTGGCTTCGAGAAGAACAGGCGGTCATCATCCACAATGCATTGGGATGGATCGACCTGCAGCCCCGCTTCCAGCATGGCCCGCTGGTATCCTACCCAACGTTCATTGAAGCTCTTGCAATGATTGTAATCCCCGGCAAATCCAATTTGGTTGTAGCCACTCTCAATTAATTTTCTGGTTAACTGATACGTGCTGTGCTCGTTCTCCATTAGCAGCAAATCGGCATGAAATTCCGGATAACAGATGTCGGAAGCGCTATCGATGAAGATCGTGGGAATTCCAAGATCGGTAATAAGCTGAGTATATTTGAGATCGAACAATTCAATGCAAATGATACCGTCCACGTTGGAAATATCAAAATTGTTGGGAAGTGTAAGTGAATCCTGATCAACCTCACGCACGATATGAATGGAGAGATTGTAGCCCTCTGCGCTGATTCTTTTCTCCAGACCACTGATTAACATCGAACCAAAGTGAGATGTATTGGGCAGATTTTCCGTTAACAGGGCGATATTGCTTGGAGCCTTGGTTAGAATATGCTCATTTTCCATATAGGCAAACTGTTTATATTTAAGTTCAATTGCTTTTTTAATTACACGATTACGTGTCTCATCCGGGATATTTCCGCTATCATTCAAGGCTTTGGAAGCTGTATTCCGGGAGATGCCCAAAGCATCCGCGATGTCCTGTATCGTGACTTTTTCTTTTGCCATCTAGTGCTTCACCTCTAATGATCATATGGTCGTCGATAGTATTATCTTAGTCAAATGTATAATAGATCGGAACAAATAGCAATCGCGATTTTACATATGCACAATTTAGTTTACGTTTTTAATTCAGATAATGCGCTATTATTTGTATTCAGTAGTTTCGTTGCAAATGGTAATTAGTTCGAAGTATCCTGCTGATGATAAGAGGGGTGACAGGTTGAAGAGGAATAAATAAACGTTGTATATACAATTTAATGTACATTTCGAACTCGAAAAACATACAAAATGAGATCAAATGCACAATTATTTTTTACATAATGTATTGACTAATGCCTAGATTACCTGCTAAATTGTAAATTATTAAATGAGCAATTGTAAATATTGAAAGCCCTTACTACAAACAATTGTCAACTTCAGGAATGAACGGAGGTCATGTGTTGGATAACACAGTGGATACCAAAAAGGGTACAGGAAGGGCGTTGAAAGAGAGGACATCGACCGGTCACAGGATGCAGCAGTTCAAAAAGAATTATTTTTTGTACTTGTTACTCGCACCAGCTCTGATCCTGACCCTTATCTTCAAATACATCCCGATGTACGGAGCCATTATTGCATTTAAGGATTTTAGTCCGATCAAAGGTATCATGGGCAGTGAGTGGGTAGGCTTGAAGCATTTTGAGAAGTTTTTAGCTTCGCCCAATTTTGATGTCATTTTTATGAATACGCTTAAACTCAGCTTTTTCGGATTGATCTTTAGCTTTCCGGTCCCGATCTTGCTTGCTCTCATGCTCAATCAGGTACGTAAAGCCGGAGTGAAGAAAAACATCCAATTGTTTCTGTATGCCCCCAACTTCATCTCGGTGGTCGTCGTTGTAGGTATGCTGTTCATCTTTCTATCCCCAACAGGGCCGATCAATCAGATAGCCACAGCAATTACAGGGCATCCCATTATGTTTATGTCCGAACCGGAATATTTCCGTTGGATATACATTTTGTCGGATATCTGGACCGGGGCGGGTTGGGCTTCTATCATCTATGTCGCTGCTTTGGCCAATGTCGATCCGGAACTTCACAATGCAGCCAATCTGGATGGAGCGAATCTCATTCAACGTATTCGCCACATCGACCTTCCGACGATTCGACCGATTATGGCCATCGTATTTATTCTTGCCGCTGGCGGGATCATGTCGATTGGATTTGAGAAGGCCTACCTGATGCAGACGTCCATGAACCTGCCTTCCTCCGAAATCATTGCCACGTATGTCTACAAGGTGGGCTTGCAGTCCGGAGATTACGCTTATTCTGCGGCAGTGGGATTGTTCAACTCGGTCATCAATGTCATTTTGCTGGTGACTGTGAATCTGATCGTGAAGAAATTGAATGAAGGCGAAGGCCTCTATTAGGAAAGGAGTGTTATCCATGGTTATCAAACATACGGGACTGGATCGTCTGATCCTCGCACTGAACGCGATTTTTCTTACCTGTGCCGTACTGGTTGTGGTTGTCCCCCTGATTTATATCGTGGTTGCCTCATTCATGGACCCAACGGTGCTGCTGAACCGTGGACTGTCCTTCAATGTATCCGACTGGAGTCTGGATGGGTATCAGATGATTTTGTCCAATCCAGCCATGATTCGAGGGTTTGCTAATGCGGTGCTGTACTCGGTTTCTTTTGCACTCGTGACGGTGACCGTTTCGATATTTGCAGGGTATGCCTTGTCTGATGAAAGGCTGGCTGGGCGAGGATTTTTCATGATTATATTTATCATCACGATGTTCTTCGGTGGCGGTTTGATCCCGACCTATCTGCTTGTTCGTAATCTCGGCATGCTGGACACGGTATGGGCCATTATCATCCCAGGCGCAGTCAATGTCTGGAACATCATTCTCTCCAGAACCTTCTTCAAAGGGGTACCGCGAGAACTGAAAGAAGCCGCCAATGTGGATGGTGCCTCCGAGATGAAGATTTTCTTCCAGATCGTTATTCCGTTGTCGAAACCTATCATTTTTGTCCTCGCGTTGTACGCGTTTGTGGGGCAGTGGAATTCCTATTTTGACGCCATGATCTATCTGGATAATCCAAACCTCCATCCTTTACAGCTCGTACTGCGCTCCATTCTGATTCAGAATCAGGCTGCGCCGGGCATGATTAGTGATCAGCTTGCCATGGCGGAACTGAAACGGCTCTCGGAAATGATCAAATATTCAGCCATTGTCATTTCGAGTCTACCACTCATCATCATGTATCCGTTCTTTCAGAAATATTTCGAAAAAGGTGTCATGGTAGGTTCACTCAAATAGTGAACAGCCTGAAATAAAGCACGTTCGACCCAACACAATCCACGGAGGTCATTATTATGAAAAAAGTGAACAAGTCCAGAAAAGCCGCTACAACGGCATCCATCTCCATGTTGTCAGCCATGCTCCTGCTCTCGGCGTGTGGTGGGGGAGGAGGCGGTGCGGCAAGTGAAGCCCAGTCACCTGATGGCAAAGTGACATTGAATTTTATAACACAGAGTTCTCCGCTGGCCCCTGCTGATCCGAACGAGAAGCTGATTAACAAGCGACTTGAAGAGAAAACCAATGTGCATATCAACTGGAAGAACTATACGAGTGACGTATTTGCAGAGAAAAGAAACCTGGCGGTAGCCAGCGGTGATTTGCCTGATGCCATCTTTGACGCAGGTTATGGGGATTATGATCTCCTGAAACTGGCGAAGGATGGGGCCATCATTCCACTGGAGGACATGATTGAGCAATACATGCCGAACCTGCAAAAGGTGCTGGAGGAAGCTCCTGAATACAAGAGCATGATTACGGCTCCAGACGGACATATTTATTCCTTTCCCTGGATTGAGGAGCTCGGAAGTGGCAAGCAGCGCATACAGGCGGTGGATGACTTACCTTGGATCAACGTGGAGTGGCTGAACAAGCTCGGACTGAAGATGCCAACGACAACCGAAGAACTGAAACAAGTGCTGATTGCGTTCAAAACTCAGGACCCGAACGGCAATGGCAAGGCTGACGAAATTCCGTTGTCCTTCATTAACAAGCCGGGCGGAGAAGATCTGACATTTCTATTTGCAGCATTTGGACTCGGGGAGAACTGGGACCACACGGTGGTGACCAACGATGGAAAAGTGGTCTTCACTGCAGCTGATGAAGGTTACAAAGAAGCGGTCAAATACATTCACGAACTGGTCCAGGAAGGTCTTGTGGATGTGGAAGCATATCAGCAGGATTGGAATACGTATCTGGCCAAGGGCAAAGACAACAAGTATGGCATGTACTTCACTTGGGATAAGGCCAACATTACAGGTATGAATGATACCTATGATGTTCTGCCTCCTGTCGCCGGACCGAATGGAGAAATTAATGTCGCACGTACAAACGGTATCGGTCTAGACCGGGGACGCATGGTTGTTACGAGCAGCAATAAAAATCTGGAATCCACAGCGAAGTGGGTGGACCAATTGTACGATCCGCTCCAGTCCGTGCAGAACAACTGGGGAACTTACGGTGATGAGACACAACAGAATATTTTTGAATTGGATGAAGCTAAAGGCATGCTGAAGCATCTTCCGCTGGAAGGCGCTGCACCTGTTGAGCTCAGACAGAAAACGAGTATTGCAGGACCGCTGGCTATTCTCGACAGTTACTATGACAAATACACAACCAAACCGGAAGATGCTGCGTGGCGTATGGAACTGCTCGATAAATATATGGTTCCACACATGAAAGCAGAAAACGTCTATCCAAGCGTGTTCTTCTCAATCGATGAACTCGACCGCCTTTCCACCATTGAGACTGATCTGTTCGCCTACGTGCTGCGTATGCGCACGGAATGGTATCAGAATGGAAAGATCGATCAGGAGTGGGATGCTTATCTGAAAGAGTTGGATCGTCTTGGCTTGCAAGAGTGGCTGCAGATTAAACAAGCGGGATATGACCGCAACACCCAATAAAACAAACTGGATGAGGGGCTTTGTCGCACATAGCATTAAGTTGCGTGAGTGAAGCAAAGTTACCTCTTCAACGGTTTGAATCAAAGGAGTAAACCAATATGTCTACCATTTCAACAACCGATTACCGGGGCGTCTATCACTTCTCACCCAAGGAGAAGTGGATGAATGACCCAAATGGCATGGTATTTTTCAAAGGTGAGTATCACTTGTTCTATCAGCATCATCCGTTTGGCACAACATGGGGGCCGATGCATTGGGGACACGCGGTGACGAAGGATCTGGTGACCTGGGAAGAGCTTCCTGTGGCTTTGGCGCCGGATGAACTTGGCATGATATTCTCCGGCAGTGCCGTGGTGGACTGGAACAATACGTCTGGATTCTTTGACGATGAGCCAGGACTGGTAGCTATTTTTACCCATCATCAGGAGGTGCCAAACGATCATCCGATCCAGCGGCAGAGCCTCGCATATAGCAAGGATAGTGGAAGAACATGGGTGAAATACGAGGGCAATCCGGTACTGGAGCATGAGTCATTCGTGGATTTCCGTGATCCCAAAGTGTTCTGGCATGAGCAGACCAAGGAATGGATTATGATTATCGCTTGTGGTCAGACGGTATGTCTGTACCATTCTCCCGATCTGAAGGAGTGGACATTGGGCAGTGAATTCGGCGCCGGGATCGGTTCGCATGATGGCGTCTGGGAGTGCCCTGATCTGTTCCCGCTATCCGTGGATGGGGATGCGAGCCAGGAGAAATGGGTGATGCTTGTCAGCATTGGTGCAGATCCGGCCTTCAAGGAAGGCTCCAGAACGCAATACTTCACCGGAGATTTTAATGGGATTACATTTGTTCCTGATGAAGCTTCCCATACCGTTCGCTGGTTTGATCATGGTCGGGATAACTACGCAGGGGTTAGTTGGTCCGACATTCCGGCAGAAGACGGCAGACGCCTGTTTATGGGCTGGATGAGCAACTGGATGTATGCCAATCAGACACCAACCGAAGGTTACCGCGGCGCCATGACCATTGCGAGAGAGCTGACATTGGAGAAAAGGGACGGGGAAGTCCTGCTGGTTCAGCGTCCTGCACGCGAGCTCGAGCACGCCCGCACACCAGTACTATCCTTACAGAATGCTTCCATCAAACAAGTGAGTGAGCAGTTGAACACCTTGGGCCTTGTAAACTATGAGATTGATGCGGAATGGGCTTCTGATCAATCTGTTCAATTTGCATTACGAAGTGGTGCAGACAATGAAACGCTCATCGGTGTGGACGCTAGCCAGAATGAGGTATATGTTGATCGCAGTCGATCGGGTATTAGCAATTTCCATGAACATTTCCTGGGCCGCCATGCAGCGGGATTAAAAGCAGTGGACGGCAACCAACATCTGCGTATTTATGTGGATTACTCATCCGTAGAGGTATTTGCCAATGACGGTCAAGCGGTTATTACGGATCTGATCTATCCGGATGCGGGTTCCGAGGGAATCTCTGTTCAGTCCGAAAATAAGGATGTAGTATTTTCTTCGCTTCATATCTACGAGCTATCCCCCATCCGAGTTGAAGGTCAGTCGGAATAATCGCGAGGGGGACAGTAAGATGCGTATAGGAGCAATAGAAGCCGGTGGAACGAAGTTTGTATGTGGTGTAGGTAACGAGCGAGGGGAAATTGAAGATTGGTGCAGCTTTCCAACGGAACATCCCGAGACCACACTGGCGAAGGTCATCGACTATTTCAGGGACAAAGGAGTGGCGGCGATCGGGATCGGCTCCTTTGGTCCGATTGATCTGCAACGGGGTAGCCCCACCTATGGTTACATTACAACAACGCCCAAGCCAGGGTGGGAAAACTGTAATGTTATTGGATCATTGAAGCGCGAATTCCCGGTTCCCTTCGGATGGGATACGGATGTGAATGCAGCGGCCCTTGGAGAAGTCACGTGGGGAGCAGCGAAGGGACTGGACAATTGTGTGTATTATACGATCGGCACAGGTGTTGGGATTGGACTTGTGGCGGGAGGCAAACGTGTGCATGGATTGCTGCACCCAGAGGGTGGACACATCCGGACGAGACGCCACCCGGAAGATCATTTTGCCGGATTATGTCCGTATCATGGCGATTGCCTGGAGGGAATGGCTGCGGGCCCAGCCATTCAAGCCCGCTGGCAGAGCCCTGGAAGCGAACTCCCGACAGACCACTTGGCCTGGGAGATCGAATCTTTTTACATTGCGGAGTCCATCACAACGGCCATTCTGCTTCACTCCCCTCAAAAGGTCATCTTGGGCGGAGGGGTGATGCAGCAAAGTCATCTGTTTCCCATGATCCGGGATCAGGTTGTACGGAATCTGAATGGTTATGTGAATGCAGCCGCAATAACGCAACATATTGACCAATATATTGTTCAGCCTGGATTGGGCCAGCACGCAGGACTATGCGGCGCCCTCGCATTGGGTATAGAAGCATTGCAGCATGAAACATATGCTTTATAGCGTTTGATATGTATGGACGTCCCAGAAGGGGCGGATGCAGGTTCACTTATCTAAGAGACTGCGCCGTCCTTTGTGGGATTTTTGTTCATCTACTAATATGAAAAGAGGGAATGCTCGTGAAAATCATCTTCCGTTCCATTGGTTATGTTCTATTATCATGTGTCCTTGGATCTTCTTCTGCTGGAGCCTATTCCACAGCATCTGTTAAGGAGACAAATGCCTCGCAAAGGATAGAGCAGACCTCCAAGGAATCAGCAAAACAGGGGGAGACGGTTCAAATGTTAACCAAAGTGTCTAAGGCAATAACGAATTTGTCAGACTGGACATTGCAAGGTAGAGGTAATCTGGAAGATACGGATGAAGGACTTCGTCTGACTTCGGACGCCGGGGAGAATGTGATGGCCATATCGGCCACACGAGCCGATAATTTTATCTATGAAGCTGATTTGATGATTCAGGATATGAAAGCGGATACGAGTCTTATTTTTCGATCCAATGATACAGGCTGGTCTTCATATATGCTGCAAGTGGTTCCCCAGGCTGGTGTGATACGTCTAAGAGATGCCAGTGGAAAGCCGGGAACGTTAAATGTAGAACATAAAGCAAACCTTCAATCTGGAGGTATCTATCATCTGAAAGTGAAAGCGGACGGAGAGAGTCTTCAGGTATATTGGGATAATCGGTATGACCCGGTGATTGATGTGAAAGACAGTACCTACTCATCAGGGAATCTTGGGCTTCATGTGTGGGATGGGTCGGCTTTGTTCCAGAATGTGCAGGTTAGTACCATGAATGGTAATATCGGCAAAACGATCAGCAGCGTAGGTGAATGGCAGCCGGATTTGAAAGGATATAAAGGGAAAGCAAACGCGCAGGGGAAAGGAAGAGTCATCTACGAGAAAGCAGCATCTGATTTTGTATATGAAGGAAATATATCGCTTGCCAATGCGAGTACCTCAGCAGCGCTGCTATTCAGGGCAAATGCAGACGGAACGAAGGGATATGAAGCAGCCCTGATTCGGGAAGGGGAAGAAGTTCGGGTACAACTTCGAAAAGCGGACGGTACAGTGCTCGTCAGCTCGAATCGCAAGTTTCCAAGCCAACCGGGAGCGAGGCATCACATCGAAGTTATAGCCTCGGGCAGCTTGATTCAGGTCTATGTAGATGGGTACACGCCTGCGGCTGTTGAGGTGACAGATAAAAGCTACGCTAATGGAAATGCTGGACTTGTCGTTCAGCAAGGCATCGCTTATTTTCAGGATATCTATGTAACGGAAGAGTCGGCGTACTATAAAGAGAACTATCGTCCCCAGTACCATTATTCTCCGATTCGAGGATCGGCAAGTGATCCAAACGGGCTAGTCTATTACGAAGGAGAATATCATCTGTTTCATCAGGATGGAGGCACCTGGGCTCATGCCGTCAGTTCTGATCTAATAAATTGGAAGCGTTTACCTATCGCGTTGCCCTGGAATGATCAGGGCCATGTATGGTCGGGATCAGCAATTGCTGATCTGAATAATGCCTCCGGTCTGTTCACGGATTCGGGCGGAAAAGGTCTGATTGCGTACTACACTTCCTATCATCCAGATAAACCTGGTGGCAATCAACGTATCGGCCTCGCCTATAGTACTGATCAAGGCCGGAATTGGCAATACGCCAAAGATCGTCCGATTGTCATTGAGAATCCGGGCAGGAATGGTGATGATCCGGGAAGCTGGGATTTCCGTGATCCGAAGGTCGTCCGGGATGAAGATCACAACCGTTGGGTGATGGTGGTGTCCGGCGGGGATCACATCCGGTTCTTTACTTCAACCAATCTGCTCGATTGGACCTTAACTGATAACTTCGGATATGGCGATTATGTTCGAGGTGGTGTGTGGGAGTGTCCCGATCTGATTCAACTGCCTGTAGATGGAACGGGTCAACGTAAGTGGGTGCTAATGATCAGTACAGGGGCCAATCCGAAGACCCAAGGGTCAGATGCGGAATATTTTGTAGGCCAGCTAACAGCTGATGGGAAATTCCTGAACGATCATCGGGCTGGTCAAGTGTTGAGAACGGACTTCGGTAAGGAGTTCTATGCATCGATGTCCTTTTCGAATATGCCGGATCAGCGGAAAGTCATGCTTGCATGGATGACGAACTGGGATTATCCGTTTGAATTCCCAACTTCCTCATGGAAGGGACAACTGACCATACCGAGAGAAGTCTCTCTTCGAACCACGGATGAAGGAATACGTTTGGTGCAAACACCAATCACTGAACTCCAGACACTGCGGCATAACCTGTATAGTGCACAACAAATGGTGGTGGGACCAAAAACAAAAAATCCGCTTGATGGCCTAACGGCGGGTGCGTATGAGATTGAAGCTGAAGTGGAAATCCCAGCTAACAGCTCTGTAACCGAGTTTGGTTTTCAACTGCGTCAAAGAGAAGGGCAGAAGACCACTGTAGGATACAGAGTAAATACGCAGAACATGTTCGTGGATCGCACCGCTTCGGGAGACGTAAGCTTCTCCGACTTATTCACCAAGGTACACGAGGCCCCGTTACAACCTGAAAATCGAAAGGTGAAGTTACGTATATTCGTCGATGAATCCTCTATAGAGGTCTTTGGTAATGATGGCAAGGTGGTCTTCTCGGATGTAATTTTTCCAGATCCGGCGGGAAGGGCAATGGCTTTTTATAGCCTTGGTGGGGAAGTGAAGGTGAGCTCCATGAAGGTGTACGCCTTAGATAACATCTGGAGAAAGAGCACTTCCTCCAAGTCTCAGGTTATTGCAGATATACAAAGAAGAACGGCGAATGTTGGGCAGACACAAACGCTATACGCCACGGTGGAAGGCAGACCCGGAAAAGGCGTCACTCCAGCGTTGAAATGGAAGGTAAGCAATCCTAAAGTGGTGCAAATCATTCATTCTGATAAAACGAAAGCGACGGTTCGAGCTGTGGGTGGAGGCGAAGCACTATTAACGGTATCAACGGCAGACGGCAAAGCTTCTGCCCACATACCGATAACGGTATCCAGTGGCATATTCCATACCAACTTGTCCGGCTGGAAGTCGGATAAATCATCTGCCCAATGGCTTATTTCCAAACAAGGCATACAGGGCAACTATAGTGGAGATACACAATATATCGCACAGGAAACGGCAGGGGATTTTCAATATGATGCTGATCTGACGCTGGGAGCACTGGGTGGAGCAGGGTCTATTGTATTCCGTGCAAGTGAGGATGGACGAAGCGGCTACTATTTGAATATGGACCCAAACCTGAAGTCCATCCGACTATTTTATAAAGTGAATGGAAAAATCGAAAATCGACAGGTACTTGCTCAAATCCCGAGATTCGTTCGTAAAGATCATACGTATCACATCCGGATTCAGGCGAACGGTCCTCGAATTCAGGTTGATGTAGATGGTGAGCGAATTCTGGATCTTCAGGATGGAACGTTTGTCGAAGGACATCTTGGACTTCATGTGTTCGGTGGGAATGTGTCATTCCAGAATGTGAATGCAATCCATAGGAAGAACGCAGAATTGGAGCAGGTGATGATTCATAACGCAGGACGTCCCGTTGCGTTGCAGGCTGTTCCATCTGAAGTAGGAGAAGTGATAAGAGTTGCCGACGAGGCAGAGAGTGCGAGTAAAGGCTTCAAATGGGTACTTGTACCGACAGGCGATGATTCCGGCTCTTACTCCATTCGAACCTTGAGTGGAATGTCTCTTGATTGGGATGTAGGACAGAATCGTATTCAGCTCTATTCGTATCTTGGTTATGCGAATCAACGCTGGAACATTTCAAAGAATGAGGACGGGACGATGCGCGTTACAAGTTCTCATAACGGGAAAGCACTTGGCATATCCGAGGATGGGGCTGAGCTGGTAATGGATGAGTATCGTCAAGAGAATGAGTATCAAAAGTGGGTTATTAAGCAACAATAATAGAGAAAAGGGGTGCAGTTATCTCCAAGCACGCTCACGGTGAACATTTACGAATTGTTTTCGCTAGTTTTATGCCTATCGTTCGCTTTTATGTGTTATTTACATGTTAACTATATCTTTTGGGTTGCCTAAAATCGTAGATATATGTATAATCAATCGTGTTAACACGTCGAACGTACGGTAGTAAATGATGTGGGTGAGTTCATGGAACTGCTGGACAGCAATGAGAGCAAGAAGAAGATGTGCCAGTATTATAACGAAATTTCGAAGGAACTGTTCGGCTTTGGCACCACTCTCCTGAGAGTGACCATTGATCAGAACATTGTGACCTTCTACGCGAAGCACCGACGTTCACCGCGCTCTGACGCCCTGGAAGGGGAGGCCCCCGGCTTGAAGCTGGAAGTGGACTTCCGCATGTCTGTCTTGTATAAGAAGAAATTCAGGGAGAAGTTGGAGCAGCACATGGGTTTGCCAATCGAAGCTGTATTACGGGATTACGATGCGTCCACGCAGTGGGCCATTACGAATGTGATATTGGAACAAGCATAGAATGGATCGACAGGTTCGATGCATGCGTTGCACACAATTCTTATTCATCATTCGGATTCCGAACAATTTCATATGATGGCGTCTGACTTCGGATTGATTCTGAAGCAGAAACCGATGATGTACCGGCAGCGGGTGTCGCTTTCCTTTGTTTACGAAGAAAAGTGTTCTTGTTTATACAAGAATGCTTTTCTTTTTGTTTTTTTAAGTTGAACTATATGAGCCCAACTAACAAATATTCACACTGGCACTCCGATGACAGAACAACCTTCCGATCGCTGTTATTCCCAGATTTCTTTGATTGTATTTAGAAAAGGTGAAATCCGGGAATAAAGGCGAAGCGTATGCTTTCGATGCAGCTTTCTTTCAGAAAGCTTTTAGCTCCGCTACTTCAGGTTTTTTCTGTCCTCTACGTTATTGTGTGAAATTTTTAGTTGAGAATATCAAGTTAGTTCAACTTAATGGTTTGGGTTGTTAAAACACACATATTAGGGGGAATCAGGATCATGATGAAGAAGTGGATTAGCGGTTTGGCAGCAGTGGCAATGACATCAGTATTACTTGCAGGATGCGGCAGCAGTACAGACAACGCAACAGGCGGATCAGGCAGCGGAGGCACGGCGCCAAACAAACTGGTCATCTCCACTTGGGGGTTCTCGGAAGATTTCTTCAATGAAGAAGTATTTGGTCCATTTGAAAAAGAACATAATGTAGACATCGTGCTTGAAGTGGGTAACAACGCTGAGCGTTTGAACAAAATCCGCCAAGGTACATCCAATGTTGATGTGATCTATTTGTCCGATTACTATGCACAACAAGGTATCGATGAAGGTCTGTTTGAGAAAATCGACCGTTCCAAAATTCCAAATGTAAATGACATTTATGATATTGCCAAAGCACCACTTGGTGAAGATTATGGCCCGGCCTACACGGTTGGACAGCTTGGTATCGCTTATAACCCAGACCTCGTTAACAAAGAAGTCACTTCATGGGCTGATCTGTGGGATCCAGCGTTTGCGGGTAACCTGACCATTCCGAACATTACGGCAACAGCAGGCCCAATGGTATTGGATGCAGCTTCACGTGTAGCCGGAAACGAAACATTTAATGAAGATGCAGCTTTTGCGGAACTGAAAAAGTTAAGCAGCAACGTTGTTAAATTTTACACGCAAACCTCCGAATTCGTGAACATGTTCTCCCAGGAAGAGATTGCTGGCGGACCGATTATGGAAATGTACTTCAAAGATTTGAAAGCGGCAGTGCCAAATGCGAAGTTTGTTACGCCTAGCGAAGGTGCGTATGCCGTCATGAATACGATCAATGTCGTGAAAGGCAGCAAGAACAAAGAACTCGCCGAAGAATTCATCAACTGGCAGCTCAGCCAGGATGTACAAACCAAATCCGCCAAAGCTAAAGTGGATTCCCCGGTAAATACAAAAGTTGAATTGAATGCCGAAGAAGCTGAAGGTGTAACGTATGGTGCGGACGTCGTTGGCAAGCTGAACAAGCTGGATATGGAATTTGTGAATCAACAGGCTAAAGCATGGACAGATCGTTGGAACCGCGAGATTGCACAGTAAAACAAGTAGCCGATTGACTTAAAATTTATCTTTTATCTATATAGGTTCCACTAAACTTTTTACACGAGAACGGAGAGGACAGAAATAACTTGAAGATGCGGAGCTAAAAGCTTTCTGAAAGAAAGCTGCATCGAAAGCATACGCTTCGCCTTTATTCCCAGATTTTCCCTTTGAAGAAGGGAATTAAAAAAAATCTGGGGATAACAGCGATCGGAAGGTTATTCTGTCATCGGAGTGGTAAGTGTAAATATTCTTTAGTTGAACTTATATCATTTGCAGCAAGCAATATTTTAACGGCAGAGGAGTTGGGCATGTATGAGTGAAACAGGAAATCGCATCATTCTGGATGTGGATACCGGTATTGATGACGCGCTGGCGATCTTGCTGGCCGTCAAGAGTCGGAAGCTGGACATTCTCGGGATTACCACCGTCTGCGGGAACGTATCACTTCAGCAGGCAACGGATAATACATGCAAAATTCTCGAGCTGGTGGGAGCACCCTCCATTCCGGTCATTGCCGGAGCGGCTGGGCCACTCACACGCAAATCTCACTATGAGCACCGGGTACATGGACAAGACGGATTGGGTGGTGCGCTGCCCGATCCGGCCGTGTCCAAGCAGGCGGATGAAGGTTTTGCCCCCGACTTTATCGTTGAACAAGCGAAGTTGTACCCAGGCGAACTAACACTGATCATGACCGCGCCGTTAACGAATCTGGCTCTGGCGTTAATGAAGTGTCCTGAACTACCTACATTATTGAAGGAAGTCATCTTCATGGGTGGTGTCGTTCGTGGGCATGGCAACATTACACCTACTGCGGAATACAACACGTACGCTGATCCCGAAGCCGCACGCATTGTATTGCATGCTGGTTTCGAGAAGCTAACGCAGGTGGGCTTGGATGTTACCCGCCAAACGCTACTGAATGAAGAAGCCATCGGACGATTGACTGATCCGGTATTGCGCGATTACGTGGCACAGAGCACAGAGATTTACATCAAGAGGTATGAAGAAATGAACGGCATACGCGCCTGTGCCCTGCATGATCCACTGGCCGTTGGCGTCGCTCTTGCCCCGGAACTGGTTGGACGCAAATCGTATTACGTCGATGTAGAGACGGCCAGCCGCCTGTGTGATGGTCAGATGGTATGTGACTTCCAAAATCGTTTGGGCGAACACCCCAACACATTGGTATGCGAAACGGTAGATGCCGAAGGATTCCTTGAGTTATTTATTAACGCATTAAATGCGTAGCTATGATCTTCACGGCATTGGGGTGCAGTCTAAAAATAAATCCTTACGTATTTCGCTGGTAGTGGAGGGGACGAAATCGATTCTGTAGAAGCGAAGCGTTCGCCTTTATCTTTGGATTTTTCCTTCTAAACAGAAGGAGATCAAGAAAATCTAAGGATAACAGCGATCGAAAGAACGATTCGTAACCGTAACGGCTGGTGCGACTAACGTGTAGCATTTATTTTGAAATGTGCTCCAATAAAACGTGTGAATAAAACCATTTTATAAGTCAGGAGTACCGCGATGAAGAAATCAGTATACTGGCTATTGCTGCCGGGATTTGTGTTTTTGGCGGCATTTATGATCATTCCGATTGTCCTGACGATCGGATCGACGTTTTTTCAGGAAAAATCCTTCACGTTTGAAGGATACATGCATTTTTTCAGAGACCCTTACTTTTTGAAAATATTGCTTACGACGCTGCAGGTCAGCGTGGTCACCACCATCGTCTGCGTGGTGCTCGGATTCCCGACAGCTTATTATATTTCACAGAAAGCGCCGCGTCGCAAAGGCATTCTGCTCGCGCTGGCAATCTTCCCACTGCTTACGAGCCCGGTTGTGCGCTCGTTTAGCTGGATGATTATTCTCGGACGCAAAGGGCTGATTAACAACGCCCTTGTTGGGCTTGGTATCGTGGACAAGCCGCTGGATATTCTGTATACGCCGGCAGCTATGATGATTGGTTTGACCCATCTGTTCCTGCCGCTCATGATCATTTCCCTGGTCGGTGTGCTTGAGAACATCGATGGTGATCTGCTCAAGGCAGCGCAGAGCCTGGGTGCATCCCGCTTCACGGCATTCCGCCGGGTGGTGTTCCCGCTGGCTGTGCCAGGGCTTGTTATCGGAGCCGTACTTGTTTTTGTCGGTAGCCTGACGGCTTATACGACGCCTGCACTATTGGGAGGCAAACAGCGCGTAATTGCGACGTTCCTCTATCAGAACGCCATGACCCTGAACGACTGGTATCTGGCCTCGGTCGTTGCTGCGATTATGATTGTCATTACGTTTGTCGTGGTCGGTGTCATGAACAAAATGGCCAAAACTTTAAATCCGAAGGGGTAGACATATGCGGGAGAAACATATCGGGCTGGGCCTGTTCAGTCTGCTGGTCTTTATCTTTCTGCTGGGCCCGCTTCTGATCATCTCGGTGACTTCGTTTGAACCGGGGACGGTACTCAAATTTCCGCCGGAGGGCTTCTCCCTCCGCTGGTACGAGAATATTTTCAACACAGGCGGTTTCCTCCGCACGTTCCAGACGTCCATCATCATTTCCCTACTGGGAAACTTGTTGGCGCTGTTGCTCGGGGTTCCGGCTGCGTACGCACTTAGTCGTTATGATTTCAAAGGCAAGTCGGTGCTGAATGCATTGTTCCTGTCTCCGGTACTCATTCCGGGAATCGTGCTTGGTTTTACATTGATGAAATACCTGATCGTGATCTATCATTTGCCGATGTATCTGGGTCTGCTAATCGGTCACACGATTATTATGCTTCCATTTATCATTCGCGTTATCGCATCGAGTCTGTCGAGCTTTGACTTTGCGGTAGAAGAAGCAGCCCTGAGTCTCGGCGCAGGACGGGTTAGAACGTTCTTCCAGATCGTGCTGCCTAACATTCGCTCAGGGATTCTCGCAGCGGTGCTGATTGCCTTTCTGGAGTCGTTCAACAACGTGGACATTTCCGTGTTTATGACCGGACCAGGGGTAAGCACATTGCCAATTCAGATGCTGACCTATGTAGAAAATTATTTTGACCCAACCATTGCAGCCATTTCCGTGCTTTTGATGGTATTAACTGGACTTTTAATGTTCGTGATCGAACGGATCATGGGCGGATTCTCATACTTTACTAAACGTTAATTGGAGGCGCAGAACGCTATGGCATTGCTGACATTGGATCGCGTATCGGTGGCTTACGATAACCAGACGATCCTGAAGGATTTTCAATTGGAGCTGGAAAAAGGTAAGCTGCTCTCCCTGCTCGGACCGAGCGGTTGCGGCAAAACAACTACGCTGCGCCTCATCGCCGGATTCCTGGAAGCAACACAGGGCAAGTTTATGTTCGGCGGCAAGGATTACACGAAGGTTCCGGTAAACAAGCGGAATTTCGGATTTGTATTTCAGAGTTATGCGCTGTTCCCGCATCTGTCTGTCTATGACAACGTGGCCTTCGGCCTGCGGATGCGCAAGGTAAAAGATAAGGATATTTCTTCACGCGTAATGCGCATCCTTGAAGTGGTGAACCTGAACGGCTTCGAGAAACGCTTCCCGCAGGAACTTTCCGGTGGACAGCGTCAACGTGTGGCGATTGCCCGCGCACTCGTCATTGAACCGGATTTGCTGTTGTTCGATGAACCGCTTAGTAACCTGGATGCCAACCTGCGGCTGAATATGCGGGTGGAGATCCGCCGGATTCAGCAGGAACTGGGCATTACGACACTTTATGTCTCTCATGATCAGGAGGAGTGCTTCTCCATCTCGGATCAGGTAGCGATTATGAACAAAGGCGTTGTCGAGCAGCTCGACCGTCCGGAAACCATTTTTAAATACCCGGCCACGGAATTTGTAGCCCAATTTATCGGCTTCCACAATTTTATTGAATTCGCAGAGCGCAGTGATGCAGGAGAGGTGATCACGCTGAAAGCGGGTGGTCGTTTGTTTACGGCAACAGCGCATCCCGGAACAGCACGTCCCGGTGCACGCAAAGGTGCGATTCGCCCGGATGATCTGATGGTTAGTGGAGATACCTCTGGTGACATGGCGAATGCTTTGCCAGGGATTATCAAAGTAAGCACGTACCTTGGACGCAGTTATCAGTACGTCATTGAGACAGAACTTGGCGACTTCACAGCCAATCAGGAGATGGAGACACCTTATCTCAGCGGACAACGGGTTAATCTGATTTTCCCGCAGGATAAACTTGTCCTTGTGGAATAGCAGCAGGAAGCAGAAGCAGCAAAAGAGGCATTTATCAGCTGAATCCAGAGCAATATAGCTAGTTGTAGCTGCTGCTCTGGATCGCTGTAAGATGCTCATGAAGAAGGAGATTATGCCCCATGCGTGCAGATCAACTAATTAAGAATGTACATGTGTATAACAGTTATTATAAACGATTCGAAATGAACAACGTGGCTGTATTGGACGGTAGATTTATGTATGTTGGTCCAGGCGGACCGGAGATGATTGAAGCCGATGAAGTGATTGATGCACGTGGACGTTACATGATCCCGGGCCTTATTGATATTCATCTGCACATTGAGAGTACAATGGTGACACCAGCAACCTTTTCCCATGGCCTGATCCGCTGCGGAGTAACGTCCATTGTGGCGGAACCGCATGAGATGGCGAATGTGTTTGGGCTGGAAGGTGTGCAGGAGATGATGTCGGCAAGTCGTGAGACAACGGTGGACATGTTCTACGCTATCCCAAGCTCCGTTCCGGCGACACCGATGGAAACAACAGGTGGTTCAATCGAAATCGAAGACATGGATGTGCTGCTCGCTACTGGAGAGATCATCTGTCTCGGTGAGATCATGAACTATGTGGACGTCATCCGTGATCCGGAATGCAAGACCAATCAGATTCTTCAGCATATTCGCAAAAACTATCCAGATCTTGTGATCGAAGGTCATACACCGAAATTGCTTGGGCTGGATCTGCACCGACTGATCTATGCGGGCATCGATTCGGATCATACACATCAGAGCATTGAGGGCTTGCAGGCGCGAATTGCGGCCGGTATGTTCATTGAAATTCAGGAAAAATCGATGACGCCAGAAGTCATGGAATACCTGATTCAGCATGATGTCGCTCAGCATTTCTGCTTCGTAACGGACGATGTTATGCCGGATTCGCTGGTGGAACGGGGACATCTGGATCATATCGTACGTAAAGCTATTCGGATGGGTATGCGCCCCGAAGATGCGATTTACGCTGCAACCTCAACCCCTGCATCCCGGATGAAAATGACTGATCGCGGTAGCATTGCCCCAGGCAAAGTGGCGGACTATGTGCTGCTGTCCAACTTAGATACACTTGCAGTAGAGCAGGTATACAAAAATGGCCGTAAAGCTTATGACGACTACGAACCGTACAAGCAGGACCGAATTAGTGGACAGTTCCCACCTCACTTTTACAAGAGCGTACAATTGAATCTACTGGGAGCCAAGGATTTCGCAATCCGTTTGTCTGATCCAAAGGTGAATGGGCAAAGTGAAGCATCTGACTCAGATGCACAGTTATCTGAAAATGGTTTAAACAACTGCCGGGTTATGATGGTGAAGGATGGTTCAACCTTTGTGGAAGAGCATATTGCACAGGTTCAGGCTACGAATGGTGAACTGCTCTGGGAAGAGAGCGAATATGGACAGATTGCGACCTTTGAACGTTATGGAGTGAACGGCAACCGAGCACATGGTTTGATTGGTGGAGACACGATCAAGCGTGGTGCCATTGCGACAACATATTCACATGATAACCACAACCTTTTGGTCGTAGGGCGCAATCGTGAAGATATGATCTTGGCAGCTAACACGGTGATTTCGAGCCAGGGTGGGTTCTGTGTGGTGGAAGACGGCAAAGTGTTGTCCCATCTCGAACTTCCTGTGGGTGGTATATTGACGGAGGAGCCGCTGGCGGTAGTGTCACACCAAGTGAAAGAGCTGCGTGCAGCGATGTTGTCTCTTGGTTACGTGCACTATAACCCAATCATGTCCATCAGTACCCATTCTCTTGCGGTAAGTCCGGCTCTGAAAATTACCGATCACGGCCTGATTGATGTGAATGCAGGTAAGGTTGTACCGTTGATACTTTAATTGGAATACACATAATTCGTGATGTATAAAAAGAAAAGTCCAATACCCCGTTTCGCCCACGATGAGTGGTGTGACGGGGTATTGTTCTATAACCAAGGATTCAAAATCAAAATTCTAAGCGCTGAGCTTGGCAAGAGGAACATTGAGCTAGATTTTGATCATTCCTTTTAGCGACCATTCCATATATTTGGATACCGATGGCGCAACCCATTTTCGGCTGTCATTTTCATGATTCCATACAAAGACGTCTTCTTTACAGATTCCATCCCCCGTCACTGGAAACGCGAATAAATCGCCAATTCCACTTTCACCGAAAAAGACCAAGTTATCAAATGGCATATAATATTCTTGGAAGTGGTCGTCCCGATAGTGTTTGTTTTCATTCTTGATTCGATCTACTGGCCAGATTAGTCCTAAATCATAAATGGCTCTTACCCCATTGGTTTCCAACAATATTTCCTTTAGTTCACGGGGCAGAGTGACATGGAACAAGCTCTCAACCTTTGCAATTTCGTCTCTGGAAGCTGGAGAACTGAAAGTGTACTCTTCTGAAACTCCCCTGAAATAGTCTTTCCACATGAAGGAATCCTCCTCACATTATTGAATCATGATTTGTATGTAAACCGGCGTATTGTTCAATGAAAAGAAGCAGCACTTTATAGACTGGCCCTACTGCTGATACAAAATAACAATAAGGAGAGTCTTTAGGGCTGCCTCTTCTAACTCTAGCTTACCAAGTAAGCCAACCACTCGTTCGTTTATAATTGTGAAGGAGATCGTATTGCTCGCTGTACATCAACCGTTTCATTCTGGTTCTATACAGACGATAATCATGTTTTCGATCCATTTTACTTTCTTTGTTGAAATGAACGCTCTGGATTCCTTTGCGGAAATCTTTGAGCTTCTCTTTTCTGGGATCAATGAACTTCTTGCTGTTTTTCAGACTAAGCGATTGTTCCTTTTCCCAGGATCGAATCTCTTCCAGTGTAAACATCTTCATCCCCGTTGTGCCGGGTTAAATTTTGGCTTCGAGAGCCATGGCCTTAGACACAACTAATAGAAGAAGAATTTCGGATTGAACATAAGCATCACCTCTGAGATTATTCATCCTTATTTTAACATATACGTGGTAAATCATGTTGGAGTATGAATCCTTGTTTGGACGGAGAAGCGGAATACATATATAGTTGGAAGAGTATGTTTTGAGCCAATAGCAGGAGGATTAACAACGATGATAGATAAAATAAATGCAGCTAAAGCCATCTTTTTCGATGTAGACGATACCTTGTATGATCACTTGCAGCCGCTTCGTGGTGCATTACAGCAAGTTCTTGGTCTGCCAGATGATTTCCCGTATGGGGAGGCATACCATCGCTTCCGTTTTTATAGCGACTGGCTATCTGCCCAAGAAGACTTGTCTGCTGTACCCGAACCGGAGGCGGTTGAACGGATGCGTCATCGCAGATTTGAACTGACCATGGCGGAATTTGGGTATCCCCTACAACCGGGGCAGGCTGAAGAACTGCAAGCACAGTATTTGAGTAGACAGTTTCAGATCCAGCCCTTTGATGGAGCATATGAACTTATCCGAAGACTTCTTGCAGAAGGGCATATTGTGGGATTAATTACCAACGGAGAAGGAAAACATCAGCAGCGGAAGCTCGAAGCGCTGGATGTACTCAGTCTTATTCCCGAGGAACGCATTTTCATATCGGGTACCCTTGGTTACGCCAAGCCCGATCCTAGATTATTTGAGCATGTAAGCAGGCAGACAGAATCGGATTCAGGTTCCAGTTATTACATCGGCGATTCCTGGCGCAATGATGTTGTTGGTGCGGTGGATGCCGGATGGAAAGTGATTTGGTTCAACCATCGTGATGCTTTGCCAGAATCAGAGCATCAGCCTCATCATGTTGCTCGTAGTTATGAAGAGGTAAGCTGTATCCTTACATCCGAGTTGATTCAACAATAAAGCATGAGCTATGTGCATTGGTGCTGCAGTCCTGATCCTCCATGAGGATTAGGGCTGTTTTTTGTTATATACGACGTGAGGATTGTCATTGTACATCGGTGAAAATCGAGGTATAGATACTGTGTGTAAAGGTGTTTAAAAGGGTCTTCCTACCCAAGCCAAACATGAAGTGTAGCTTCATGGAATCTTCATTCGAAAGAGTAGGCTAAAGCCTTCACAAAGGATAAGGGTAGTGTTATAATTAAAACAAGATTTAGATTAAGTCTAAATTAAAAAACGGAAGTAAGTTAAATTACGTGATCATAATCAAAACTATATCGTATTCGAGAGGGGATAAATTCCATGAGCACAATCCAAACTAGAAACAATACTTTTGCAAACCACGCCACTGAACTTCAAGAGGTCCTGAACCGCCAGATCGCAGGTTGGTCTGTACTGTACACCAAATTGCACCACTTCCACTGGTATGTGAAAGGTCCTCATTTCTTCACACTGCATGCCAAATTCGAAGAGTTGTATAACTTGGCAACGGCGAATATGGACGAAGCCGCAGAACGTCTGTTGGCAATTGGTGGACGTCCGGTCGCAACGATGGCTGAACAACTGCGGTTGTCACCTGTTGAGGAAGCACAGGGACAGTTGTCGGCTGAAAAAATGGTAGAAACCGTAGTTGCTGATCTGCAAGCGATGGTGGGTGTTATTAACCAGGGTATTCAAGTAGCAGGCGAAGCTAAGGATAATGCGACTGAAGATATGCTGATTGGATTCACCGCTGCCTTGGATAAAGAGGTCTGGATGTTAAACGCATTTCTGGGCAAATAAGCTAAGTTACCCTGCATCCTGAACAACGATATGTAGAGTCCGTGAACAAAGTGCCCGTTCGCTTACAAATCCGGTGTGCTTGCCGTATAATGATGGCATTCAAGATGTATAGATTGGTGGAGTGAATAATGCGGACAGACCTGGAAGAACTGCGGGATGAAGCTGAACGGTTTATATATAGATGTTATGAAGAGCTGGGCCATTCGCGTGAAGACGCGCAGGCCCGGCTTGTTGCAGTTTTGAACGAGATTGAGCACACAGGTACATATGTGCATACTGCGGAGGAACTAGAGCATGGCTGTAAAATGGCATGGCGGAACAGCAATCGCTGCATCGGGCGGCTATTCTGGGATAAACTGCGCATCGTTGATGCACGTCATGCAGATACGGTTGGAACGGCAGCCGATGCTGTGATGACGCACATCAGAGCGGCCTCCAACAAAGGGAAGATCATTCCGATGATTACGATCCTTCCACCTGATGGACCAAATGGAGCCCCCGTGCGGATTTGGAATCACCAGTTGATCCGTTATGCCGGATATGAGACGACGGAAGGCATTGTAGGTGATCCTGCATCCGTTGAGCTAACGAAGACAGCAATGTCGCTTGGCTGGCAGGGGGAAGGCACGCCTTATGATGTGCTGCCATTGATTATCCAGGCTCAGGGACAAGCTCCAGAGTGGTATCCTGTACCTGAGGAAGACATCGTGGAAGTGAGGATCGAACACCCGGAGCGTCCTGAGATTGCTGAGCTGGACATGCGCTGGTACGGTGTACCGATGATTGCCGATATGCGGCTGGAGATTGGCGGCATATCCTATCCGGCAGCACCATTCAACGGCTGGTATATGGGGACTGAGATTGGCGCACGCAATCTGGCGGATACGTTTCGTTACAATAAACTACCAGCGGTAGCGGCAGCACTTGGCCTGAATACGTCGAGTGAAACGACACTTTGGAAGGATCGAGCTTTGGTAGAGCTGAATGTAGCTGTGCTGCATTCATTCAAGAAAGCAGGCGTTAGCATTGTGGATCACCACACAGCGGCAGCGCAATTTGCCCTGTTTGAACAGCGGGAAGAGAAGGCCGGGCGCGAGCTGACAGGCGATTGGGTCTGGCTGATTCCGCCGGTGTCTCCGGCGACGACGCATATTTTCCATAGTTCCTATCGCAATGAGATTGTGAAGCCCAACTTTTTCTATGGAGATCATTCCTACACACTGGATACAGAGAAAACGGAAGCTGAACGGATGGACAGGGAAAAACAACACACCGAGGGGGATCAGCAGCCTCATGCTGAGAACCCACCAATGAAATGCCCGTTTGCACACTGATGTGTGAACGGGTTGTTTTTTTGCTGTTTTTTTATCAAAGCACGGATTCTAAAATAGGAAATATAACTGAATATTATTTCTCTATATGGAAATTAATTGAACTTCTATAATAAGGATCATGACTTAATATAGGAGGCCTACCCATGGGTTACATTGAATCGCTTCGAGAAATGGTTGGCAATGCACCAGTTATTCTGGTGAGACCGAGTATTTTGATATTGAATAAATCAGGTGAAATGTTGTTGGTTCGACATGTGGATCATACCTGGGGAGTACCGGGTGGATTTATGGAGTTGGGCGAATCGGTAGAAGAGTCTGCAAGGCGAGAGGTCAAAGAAGAAATTGGAATAGAGATCAAGAAACTTGAGTTGTACGGCGTCTTTTCGGGAAAAGAGTTATATACGAAATTAAGAAATGGACATGAATATTATAATGTGGTTATTGGTTATATTTGCACGGAGTTTGAAGGTGAGCTGAAGCCCGATGGGGTGGAAGTTCTTGAAGCAAAGTTTTACAAGCCGACGGAATTGCCTGAGAACACAGACCTTTATTTAAAAAGTAAAATCGAAGAAAATGCACTACATATCGCAGCGCTATTGGGTAAAAAATGATTGGAGGCTGCCCACTGATGTGGGCAGTTTGTGCGTCTACACTCGTTTCGATCTGTAACGGCTGCGCATCACAGCCTGAACGGCAATGGCAGCAGCAATCAGAAGCAGATTGAACACAAACACGGTATACAGCGATCCACGCTCCACAAGCAGAGCAGCCACCAGAGGGGACACGATGGAACCGATCTCTGCCACAGAGACAATTTTGCCTATGACGGAGCTTCTACCCTCGTCCGGGATATGATCCCCGATATGAGCAAAGAACGAATCCATGTAACATGCACCGCCTACACCGCCGATCAGCATGCCCACGTAAACCAGCACATATGAAGATGTGCTCAGAAAAACGACCACTTCGATACCAATCATTAGCATGCCGAACATGCAGAGCAGCAGACGATCACCCATCCGATCAGACAGATAACCGGCTACCGGAGCAGCCGCGAGTGTAGAGATACCAACGACGGTAAAGGCAAGACTGATCGCAAACGGGTCCCAGTGCATGATATGAGCCGCATACAATGCAAAATAAGTCAGAAACACGGCATAAGCGCTCATCTCCAGGAAATGAACCGTACCGTAGCCAATCAGTTGCTGCCTCCGGGTAAGTCCGGTGGATGGTTTAGGAGTGATTGGGCTAGGAGTAGTGTTTCCTGGAGAAACTGTATAATCGGCAGGCGTTTGCGTTGGTTTGGCATCCGTTGGAGACTCGTTTGAGGCGTGACCGTCCGCCACATTTTCAGATACAGGATTGGGCTTAGTGGCTGTCTTCATCCCCATTGCTGCAACCACAGCCATCAGGCAGCACACGGTAACGAGTAAAAAAGGCACCGATAAAGGCCAATGCAACGAGAGCCAGCCGCTGATGACCGGACCCAGCACCATGCCCCCGCCTTCACTGCTGCTGATGTAACCGTTGTACAGCCCCCGGTTGTCGACATTCCCCTCATCCCCGATGATGGAACGCACGACGACTGTAAGTCCGGTAGAAGCGAGCCCTTGCAGCAGTCGCAGCAGACCGAATACGAGCGCCGCAGAAGATACAGCGAAACCGCCCATACAAACAGCGAGCAGCAGCAGCATGGCAATAAGTGCCCGCTTGCCCCCAATTTTTCGATAGAGTGCCGCAGCGGGCACCCCGCCAATCACTTTGCCGACATAAAAGAGTGCAAAAATAACCCCCATCATCCAGCCGGACAGGCCGAATTCCTCAATAAACAAAGGGAACAGGGGCAGGATCATGAAACCGCCCATCTGACTCAGAAAACAAATGATCATCAGCAAAGGCAGGTTACGGCGAATATCCACGAACAGGACTCCTTTCACATGACTTGATTCCGAAATCCTCATGAAATCGCTCTACTTGGATGCGTAGATATCGACATATACCCGTAATGTATGCTGTATTTGTGAGAATAAGAAGAAATAACACATGGCGTTTACATCAAAACCATTGCGGATATAGCTGAATCATATATAATAGATGGGATTTGTAATGAAGCATGCATGAAAAGAAGTGTACAGGCTCAAGGTATACCTCAAGTTTAAAGGGGGCGAAATGAAGCATGTCAGAACAACAACCGATTATCCGGTTCGACCGGGTGACCCAGCAATACGATCAGGATGAAGCCGTATTGAAGGAAGTCAGCTTCGAGATTGAGCGGGGTAAATTTTATACGCTACTCGGCCCGTCAGGCTGCGGGAAAACAACGATATTGCGCCTGATCGCCGGCTTTGCGGAGCCGACACAGGGCAGTATTTATTTTAACGGTGCACTGATTAACCAAGTGCCGGCTCACCAGCGGCAGGTGAATACCGTATTTCAAGATTACGCGTTATTTCCACATTTGAACGTATTTGAGAACGTGGCTTTTGGTTTGCGCATCAAAAAAATGAAAACCGCTGAAATTCGCGGCAAAGTGCTGGAAGCACTCAAGTTCGTCAATCTCTCCGGTTATGAAAACCGTGAAATTGGCGAGATGTCTGGCGGACAACGGCAGCGTGTCGCCATTGCGCGGGCGATTGTGAATGAGCCCGAGATTTTGCTGCTGGACGAGCCGCTTTCGGCGCTCGATCTGAAGCTGCGGACCGAAATGCAGTATGAACTGCGTGAGTTGCAACAACGGCTGGGCATTACGTTTATTTTTGTCACGCATGATCAGGAAGAAGCCCTGGCGATGTCGGATGAAATTTTTGTCCTGAACGGAGGTGTCATTCAACAGAGCGGCACGCCGAATGATATCTATGATGAGCCGATTAACCGTTTTGTGGCGGACTTTATTGGTGAATCGAACATTGTATCCGGCAAAATGAAGCAGGACTTTGTGGTGGAATTCGCTGGCGCAGAGTACGAGTGTGTCGATCAGGGTTTGCAGCGGGACGAGCCTGTGGAGATTGTGATCCGTCCAGAGGATATGGAGATTACAACTGAGGAACAGGGCAAGATGCAGGTCAACGTGGACTCCCAGCTGTTCCGTGGGGTGCACTACGAGATATCCACCTACGATGATGCGGGTAATGAGTGGCTGGTGCATTCCACGAAGAAAGCCGTTGTAGGTGCTCGTATTGGACTGTATTTTGACCCGGAAGCCATCCACGTCATGCGCTTTAACGAGACGGAAGAAGAGTTCGATAAACGTCTGGAAGCCTATCAAGAGGCCGTTCATGCAGACTAAGGCGAGTACACGCAATGCGTATCTGATTCCATATGTATTATGGATGGTGTTGTTTGTAGTTGCTCCGGTTCTGCTGGTGGTGTATTACTCGTTCTTCGATGTGGAGGGCAATTTCACGCTGGGTAACTACGCTCGCTTCTTTACACCTGTGTACATGCAGATGACCCTGAGCTCGTTCTGGTATGCATTTCTGATCACGGTGTTCTCGCTGTTGGTCTCGTATCCGACGGCGTATTTACTGACTCGTACGAAGCACAAGCAGCTGTGGCTGCTGCTTATTATTTTGCCAAGCTGGATCAATCTGTTGTTAAAAGCGTACGCCTTTATCGGCCTCTTCGGAACGTATGGCTTGACCAATTCCCTACTTGAAGTAGTGGGCATTGGCACGCAACAGATTTTGTTCACCGATTTCAGTTTTATCTTTGTCTCTGTGTACATCTTCATTCCGTTTATGATCCTGCCGATCTTCAACGCGCTGGAAGAGATGAATCCGTCGCTGATCTATGCAGCCCGGGATCTCGGAGCATCTTCATGGCTGACGTTCCGCCGGGTTATCTTCCCACTGACGCTCAGCGGTGTGAAATCCGGCTGTCAGGCCGTATTTATTCCGGCGCTATCCTTGTTCATGATTACCCGCCTTATTGCGGGGAACCGGGTAATTACGCTGGGAACAGCGATTGAGCAGCATTTTCTCGTCACCCAGGACTGGGGGATGGGTTCGACGATTGCCGTCTTTTTGATTATTGCGATGGCGATCATTATGTTCCTGACCGGATCAGGCAAAAAGGAGGTGCGTAATGGGAAGAAACGGAAAGCTGTCTAACGTCTATCTGGCCGTTGTATTCGCCATACTGTACGCACCGATCGCGTATCTGATCTTCTATTCCTTCAACAGTGGCGGGCATATGCGCGGCTTCGAAGGATTTACATTGGAATGGTACAGGGAAGTATTTGCCGATACTCGGCTGCTGATCATTGTACTGAATACGTTTATTATTGCGCTCCTGTCCTCGGCGATCTCTACGATGCTGGGTGTGGCAGGAGCACTGGCGATCTATCATGTGCGGCGCAAACGGACCAAGAATACATTGCTGTCACTCAATAATGTGCTGATCGTTAGTCCGGATGTCATCATTGGTGCATCCTTTCTGATTCTGTTCACCATGATTGGCATCAAGCTTGGATTCACTTCGGTATTGTTGTCTCATATCGCATTCAGCGTGCCGATTGTCGTGATTATGGTGCTGCCAAAGCTTCAGGAGATGAGTCCAACGCTGATGGATGCGGCACGCGACCTGGGTGCTGGATCGTGGCAGATTCTGACTCGTGTGGTGCTGCCATACGTCAAACCGGGTATATTTGCCGGGTTCTTCATGGCCTTGACGTACTCGCTTGATGACTTCGCAGTAACGTTCTTTGTTACAGGGAACGGGTACTCTACACTCTCTGTGGAGATTTATTCAAGAGCAAGGCAGGGTGTGTCATTGTCCATCAATGCGCTGTCCACGCTGCTGTTCCTGCTGACGGTGCTGCTGGTGGTTGGGTATTACTTCATTAACCGTCGTGCCGCGCGTACGCCTGCCGGAAGGGGGCTGCGTCCATGAAGCAACTGGTTCGGACATTTGCAATTGTATTTGTGGCTGCCTTTGCCTTGATGATTCTCGCTTCGTATCTGAACAAGAGTCAGGGATATTCCGGCGGCAACACGTTGACGATTTACAACTGGGGCGATTATATCGACCCCGATTTGCTGAAGGAATTTGAGCAAGAGACCGGCATCAAGGTGATCTACCAGACGTTTGATTCGAACGAAGCGATGTTAACCAAGATTGAGCAGGGCGGAACGACGTTTGATGTGGCGATTCCTTCCGAGTATGCGATTAGCAAAATGAAAGAGGAAAACCTGCTCATTCCGCTGGATCACAGCAAGCTGCCCAATCTGAGCAACATCGACTCTCGGTTCATGGACCTATCCTTTGATGAGGACAACAAGTACTCCATCCCTTACTTCTGGGGTACGGTAGGTATTGTATACAATCCTGAACTGGTTGATGGGTTAACATTTGAGAGCTGGAACGACCTGTGGGACCCACGTTTGAAAAATCAAATCTTGCTGCTCGACGGTGCCCGTGAAGTCATCGGTATGGGGCTGAACAGCCTCGGGTATTCGTTGAACGATACGAACGAAGATCATCTGCAGGAAGCTTTGAAGAAACTGTCCACCCTGACGCCTAACGTCAGAGCGATTGTCGGAGACGAGATCAAAATGCTGCTGGCAAACGAGGAAGCGGCGGTTGGACTCGTATGGTCCGGTGATGCGTCAGAAATTATGGATGAGAACGACAAGCTGGATTACGTGGTTCCGGAGGAAGGCTCGAACCTTTGGTTCGATAACATGGTCATTCCGAAGACTGCGAGTAATATTGAAGGCGCTCATCAGTTTATTAACTTCATGCTGGACCCGGATCATGCGGCTCGTAATGCTGAATATGTCGGGTACTCTACACCGAACGCTCAGGCATTGAATCTGCTGCCAGAGGATATTTCGGAGGATGAGCGATTCTATCCAGATGAGACGCTGACGGGTAAGCTGGAAGTATACAATAATCTGGGCAAAAAAATGCTCTCGCATTATAACGATTTGTTCCTTGAATTTAAAATGCATAGCAAGTAAGAAGGCGATTCGTAGCTGAATATGCTGTTATATTGCTAAGCTAACAAAAAAAGCAGTAACCATCTCCCAGTACAAATCGGGCGAGGGTTGCTGCTTTTTTTTTGATTTTTCCTTGCTGATGTTGTGTTGAATGTACCTTTGCTACTACATAAAGGATTCTTGTCCTTTATGTTCTCGTGTATATAGGTGTTCAATTTATATAGCAAGAACCTTACTAAAATGTTGTACTTATTAATTATTTTCTTTGCAAGGATACGAGAAGCGGTGGGTTTTTGATACGTGCAAACATGACCATGACTGTGATGAGTGCAATCAAGCTAGCCGTTATGATAATGGGAACAGGGCCAATATCGGTAAGGAAGTCGAAAAGTACCTTAACCTTCAACCTTACTTTGTAGCTTTTGCCTGGTTCCAAAGGGTCAGAGGCAAGATAAGCAAGAATAAAAGCAACAGCCGCTGTTATAAACAGTGTAAGTAAAGGTTTGAAGGCGGATTTCAGCGGAGAAACCTGTTTTTCTTCGTATGTATGGCTTTCGTTTAGGTAAGAATGCAATTTTTCGAGAAATTGCTGCTTGATCTCTGGTTCGTCGATGAAAAAATAGAAGTTGTACTTTTTGAGTGAATTATTATCCAAATCCATGTCTACCATCGAATCTTTTTTGTTGGCTTTTACACGATGGATCGAGCTTAAGTGAACAACATCTTTGGAGTTGACGTTGTCAGTCCACTCCCAGTTCCCTTGCTTACCTTCTGTAACAAATCTTAGTGCATCTTCTTTGGGGATTTTCACATACAGATACTCGGGAGTAAGAATTAATGTCCTGTTTTTGTCCATGTCGAAGCTCTCAATAGTCCATTCCTCTGTCATTTAATTAAATCCTCCTTAGCTAATATCTATATATTTATCGGAGTTTATCAATTAAAGTTAAATGTTTACAAAATAAAAAAAGAAATCTAATAAAGGATTAATTTATTTTATGGATTTGCCGATGAAATAAGGATGCTTATACAAAATTTTGGAGGATAAGGAAATGAAAAGTTGGCGCAGCATAACAATTGTTCTGAGTATCGTTATGGTATTAATTGGTTGTACCAAACATGAGATTGGCAAGCCGAATGCGGACAAGGTAAGTCCTAACGAGGGAATTAGTACATCGGGGGATGTACAGACAGAACAATCTGTATCTGAAGATCATAAAGACAAGCTTAGTGAAGCTGAGGCAGAAGAACTTAAAATGAACAAATATAACGCCTATATCATGCTTAATAATATTATAACTGGGCGGCTGAACGATGTAATGGAGCATTATTTAAAAACATTTAGTAGCAAGCCTAATATTAAATTCAACAAAAAACATAACTATTGGGTAAGGTCATTTGTGGACAGGGATGAGACATACATTAAGAAAGCCTTTGAACTTGCTCGTCAAGAACCGGCATTTGACCCGTTGGATACAGCCGCTCTTAATTTGGAACCATCCATGAATAAGCTGATTGGGTACGTCAAGGAAGCGCATGACTATTATGATTTGAAAATGTATGTGGATGACCAGTTCGAAAAAGGCAAGCAACTACATAATCAGATTCTCTCATCCTATGATGAGTATGAGAAAGCAACGGAGGTTTTCATTCTGGCATTGAGTAAGATGTCAGAACAGCATCTAAAGGAAACGATGGAACAATTGAAGGAGAACGATCAGCTACTCCGATATAGCGCGTTGCAATTTATAAGCGATGCTAATGCGTTAACGGCAGAGATGGAGGAGCAGGGCATCAACGCAAGCAATGTGCTAGATATCGATATGAAGAAATTCAAGAAGATGTACGATTCTCTAAAAAGTACCATGGAGTCCTTGATCCAGTATTCCTCTGACGATACGAGGGTGCGGTCAGAAGGTTTTTCACCGAATCAGTTGAACATGTTCATGGATAATGCCAAAGCAGTGAAAGTGGCTGCATCTGAAATCATCGAGCGGATCAACGATAAGAATAAAGTTCCCGATTATAAGTTAAGAGCGGAATTTGCGCTTAAACATGAAAAAGGAACGCCTGAAAAGTATAACGCTGCGGTCATTGCGGCAATTAATATATACAATCAGGGCATCTATTGAGAGGCTAACAGGCAAGCTCGAAGTATACGCAATATAACGATTTGTTCCTCGAATTTAAAATGCATAGCAAGTAAAAGTGCATAGCCATGCGGATTATTTCTATATGCCGAATATATATCAGCACACACGCCTGCCAGTATAGAGGCATGCATACATGACTCTTAGCCAAACATCCCCTGATCCTTTAATGGACCAGGGGATGTTTGGCTTTTTCTTTACCCTACCTCAGAGCAAATAGCTCAGGTGGTTGTCTTATCTTTGTTTACACGTTAACGGAGGGGACAGAACAAACGAAGGAAGCGAAGCGTGCGCCTTTATCCCCGGATTTTCCCATTCTAGATGGGATTCAAAAAAATCTGGGGATAACAGCGATCCGAAGTTGTTCTGTCACCGCAGTGGTCAAGTGTAAACGACATAAGATTTACATGCGCTTTTTGCGACCCACAATGATCCATGCCCCGCCCATAATCAGCACAATTGCCACGAACGGCTGGACAAAGGACAGGCTGTTCAGCATCGTGCCAATCGACATGACGGAGAAGAATAACAGTGAGATAACTGTCAGAATGTTGATTGGAATCAGCAACCATTTGTTACGGCCACCGAACCAATACAATTCAAACAAACCTACCGCTACCGCAAGAATGAAGCCAGGCCACATCGTGCTCCAGTTACCAAAGAGCATGGCGATCTGGCTGACAATACCTGCCGTAAGCAAGATGCCCCCGGGAACCAGCAATCCAACCCCTCGTCCAATCATGGAGAAGTACAGCCAGTGGAAGAATAGCCCCAGTGGAATCACAAATAGGGTGGGCCAGAACGTGGCGAAGATCGTACCCGGACCGAGTGAACCTCCCTGGTTCAAAATCAGGTATACGCCGAGCAAAATAAGCACAGGCGCAAGGATGGTGCGTTTAGCCATAATATCTCTCCTTTTCAATACAAGATCAATTCCCGAACGGTCATGGAGTATGTTTTCTCGTTATTCACAGCATACCATGAACCGCAAAAGGGTATCCTCGGTCTTTGGAGTTAAACTGTACCTAGACTAAAGTCTAGGTTAAAAACATGCAATCGAGATTAGTCCAATCAAAGGCTCCACTGAAACGTTCCGTCTGAAATGGCTGGATCAATTGATAAAGATGGGCATGAAGCAAGGTGGCAGAAGTAAACCTCATGCCTGTCACTCAACGAATGCTAACCAACAAGTTTAGCTCAACTTTAGCAGCCATGGAGTTATATTAGCTATGTCACGTTGTTTGCTATGTAAAGAAGCCCACTCCGCGAAGTGTGGGCCCTTTTCTATTATTAAAACAGGACAATCCGTTATTTCAATACATCAGAATGCTTCTTGCCCCAGCTGTTCACGCCATCATCTTCGATAATTGAAATGGCCGCATCAGCGATGTCCGGATCTGTCATTAACTTCTCTTGGATACGGAACTTGATATCATCGGCATCGGCAAGACTCAATCCTTTGGTCAGTTCAATCAGACCTTCTACGTGATAATAACGACCTTCCTGAATAATGCGCATCATCTGGATATCTGCAACATGAGAGTCTGCCAGAATGGTCTGGGATACTTTATCCTCAACATCCTGTGGAGCAGCTACACCAATCAGTCCGATCATATTGTCATAACCGACACGGAAAGCGACAGCAATCATCAAGCATCCAATAATGGTCGTCACGATTCCATCGAGCAATGCAAAATTGGTCAGTGCAATGACGACGACAGAGATCAGTGCGAGTGTCGCACCGAGTACCGCTACAATATCTTCGTAAAATACAAGGCGTGTTGGCGGTGCGGCGCGTCCTACATTTTTGATCGCAGCAGGGAACAGGGCGAGACCTGACGCTTTGGGCGCACGTGCTTCGTGTAGAATTTCTTTCATCGCTTTAATTAAAATGGCTCCATCGATCACAATGTTAAGCACCAGCACGCCGATGTTAATCCAGATACCGCCGGAATGAGCAGCCGGATGCAGTAACAAGTGAATCCCTTCATGGATCGTTTCATACGCCATAATGGTAACAACGATAACGGCAATCATACAGAAAATGTTGATGACCCGCCCGAATCCGGTCGGAAAGCGGCGTGTAGGTTTTTTCTCGGACAACACACTTCCGACAAAGACAAACCCTTGGTTGATGGCATCGGCTAGAGAGTGCATCGCCGAGGCGAACATGGCGCCACTGCCACTGAATAGAAAGGCTCCTCCTTTGCACAGTGCAAGTACAGCATTTCCTGCCATAGCTACAGCCGAGGATGTGTTCCCCTTTTTGACGAGAGACATTAAGCTCTCAGACTTTGGTTGTTCAGCCACTTCGAATGTTCCTCCCAGAAAGATGTGATAGGTGTAGAAAGAGTATTCCTTAATTACAGCTTGGTCATTTCCACTAAATGTTATTATAGCTTGCTTTACAAATCCCAGCATTATGCAAAAAAGGTCATATCACTAAAAACACCCGTGCGAGTTCGCACGAGTGTCTGGTTATTTTTATATAAGGTGTTATATCAATGAATCAATCAAATTTCCAGCAAGACAGGCTCAGGTTGCCATACTGATAGGCTTTGAACAGGAGTGATGCCTGCTTGTTCTGATCTCCCACACCCATGGCGAGCAGCAATGGTACAAAATGCTCTGGCGTTGGCACGGCTGCTTGGGCTGATGGCGCCAGTTTATCATAGGCTAAGAGGGACTCTGTATCCCAACTCACCAGTTTGTCTTGCAGCCAGTTGTCAAACGCCATGGCCCAAGGGTCAACGCCTGCGCTTTCCCAGTTTAACTGACGCAGGTTGTGTACCGTTCCTCCACTGCCAATCACTAGAACGTCCTGCTCACGCAATGTAGCCAGCGCTTTTCCTACCTGATATTGCTGTTCATTGGACAGATATCGATTCACGGATAAAGCAACGACCGGAATGTCCGCATTCGGATAGAGCAGACGAAGGACGACCCATGCACCGTGGTCCAGACCGCGAACGGAGTCACTTTCTACAGGAATACCAGCATTCGCAAACAGGCGCTGGATTTCCGCTGTTGTCTCTTCATGTCCTTGAGCAGGATATTTGATCTGATACAGCTCGGGCTGGAAGCCGCCGAAATCATAGATGGTTTCGTAATTGGCTACTGAAGAAACCAACTGAGTTGTAGATTCCCAGTGAGCAGAGAACAATACGATCGCTTTGGGTTTCGGCAGTTCCTGTCCAAGTTTTTGCAGAAATTCAGTGTATGCATTTTCCTCCAGTGCAAGTGATGGCGCACCATGAGCAATAAACAGGGATGGCATCATTATGAATTCAGTCCTTTCGGGTCTTCGGCAGTCAGCTTGGCATCCGTCCGAAGCCATTGTTGAAATTGTTGATATAAGTCGGGGGTGACTTGATGTCCACCGTGATATGGAACGTACGTAACGTTATTGGTCTGTTCACGGAAGAAGCTGGCGTTATCTTCACCAAGTTGCAGCGGGAAGAGATGATCCTGATCGCCATGCGAAATAAATACAGATAACTCCGAGTTGGGCTGTATCTTGTATTCGTCTTTCACAAATTGCGGAATGTAACCACTCATGGCTACAATTCCCTTGATAGCATCTCCCATAATCAGTGAGAGCGTCATCGCCATAATGGCTCCCTGACTGAACCCGGCGATATAACGCCGTGCGGGGTCAATGGTATATCTGGCGGACAAGTCAACGATTAGCTGTTGCAGTCCCTGAACAGAGGCGTCGAACAATTCACGGACGGGATTGCCAATGCTTTTAATTTGAAAATAGGCGTAGCCGCTCCCCTGACCAATAGGCCCACGTACGGCGACGATAATAAAATCGGACTGAAGAGGCTCCATTAAGCGAAGCATATCCTGTTCATCCGAACCCATGCCATGCAGGGCAAAGATAACGGGATATTGTTGTTCTGTATTGTAATTGGAAGGAAGCCGAACCTCGTAAGTCAATGAATAATTCAATGCAACCACCACCTGATAAGAAATAAGTAATCAAAATAAAGTTCACTAATATGAAATTAATATTCTTATTAATGAACAAAATTTATCATGATTCCATTGTAGGGTCAATATTTTTTTTGTATTATGAAAATATGTTCCGTATAAGAAATCTATAATGATCTATAACGATGTAGCAGGCGGATCGGCAAAGTAATCCATATATTACTCCCAAGGACGTGATAATAATGCTCAACGGAATCGTACCTATTCTGAGGATATTTGATGAAGACAAGGCGAAAGAGTTCTACCTGGAATATCTGGGTTTTCGATTGGATTGGGAACATCGGTTTGAGCCAGATTTGCCGTTATATATGCAGGTATCTTTGGATTCCATTCAATTGCATCTATCCGGACATCATGGCGATTGTACGCCTGGAGCGGCTTTACGAATAGAAACGGATGCGCTTGATGCATTATGTGAGGCGCTCAATCGGAAAAAGTACAAGCATTCCAGACCTGGCATTACCGGCACGCCGTGGAATCTCAGGGAAATGACAGTGATTGATCCGTTTGGCAACCGGATTGTTTTTTATGAACCAAACGCAGAATAAGATGGAGTAATGAATATACAGATCGGATATACAGATCAAAGGGGGAGGATTGCAGCATGGATATTGGTCTAGCCATTCGTACGATCCGCAAACAAAAACAGATCACCATCATGCAAATGTGCGAAGGTACGGGGCTATCCAAGGGATTTATCAGCAACGTGGAAAATAATAAGACATCACCGTCCATCGCGACGCTCGAAAGTATCGCGGATTATCTGGAAGTGCCACTGCCATACTTGCTGCTGTCACCGGAACAGCGGATGAACGTGGTGCGCAAGGATGAGCGCAAGGAGACGACTGCCGGAAGTGGGCAGATCAAAGTACAACATCTAACAGCCAAGGGCGCCATGCGTATGTCCATTGTGGAGCTGCCAGCAGGTGCATCGACTGGAGTTAATAAGCACGCCGGAGAAGAAAGCCATCTGGTTCTGCAAGGCCGAATTCGCGCAGAGCAGTGTGAGGATGTAGAGATTCTGGAAGCGGGGGATTCATTCAGCTGGAATGCCATCGTTCCCCACGAAGTAACCAATATTGGGGAGGAGCCCGCGGTAGTACTGATCGCCGTGTCCAAGGAGTTGGATTTGGATCATTTGTGGAACGCATAAGCAAAGGATCTTGGAATGGAGAAGGAGAGAAGTAACGCTGCATTAATCATAAGGATAGAGAATCAGCGTGATGAATCGTATTCGGACACTTTGGCGGCTACTGAATATATAAAAGGCCGCCCAGAGGTTTCTCGGGCGGCCGGATGGCGACGGAGTGCATCATTAGAAATGGTTGCTTCGTCATTCATTGTTCTTTATAAATGGTCTGACTTCTCTTGCTTACTGTGGATTGGTTGTCCAGATGCCTGCGGCTTTAACAAATACACGGTCCGACAGTTTGAGTGTCGCCAAAGCCAGTTCAGCTACGTCTTCCGCTTGCATCATGCGGTCTTCGTCTCCAATTTTGAGTCCGGCATTCGTTGCCAGCTCCGTGTTCACTGTACTTGGTGTTAACGCAGTAACCCGGATATTGGATTTGCGCACTTCCTGCATCAGGGATTCGGTCATGCCGAGCAATGCGAATTTGGAAGCACAGTAAGCTGAGCCTGTAGCAAATCCACGCTCGCCTGCGGTGGAGGCGATGTTGATAATGCTGCCGCTGCTTTCCTTAATCATGCTTGGCAGTACAGCACGAGTTACATAGTATGTACCCATGACATTAACATGCAGGATACGTTCCCACTCTTCCGGGTCCATGTCCAGTAGTGTGCCGAAGCTTGCAATGCCTGCATTGTTGATCAGAATGTCGACTGCGCCAAGCTCCATCTCAATCGCAGCTACGGCTGCTTCAGCCTGAGTACGATCGGAAATATCCGCAATGGCACTGGTTACTTTTACACCATATTCCTGGCTTAGCGATTGCTGGAGAGCCTCCAGATCGGAGGCCGTCCGAGCGATAAGTCCAAGATGTACACCTTTCTTGGCAAGTGCTTCAGCAATGGCACGGCCAATACCTTTACCGGCGCCAGTGATGACAGCCGTTTTATTTTTAAGTTCCATGTGGGTAACTCCTCCTTAGAATTGGACTAGCATTTAATTATACTATATTACCCACAGTTCGAATATTTGCTTCATCATGATTTATGATGATTGTTTGATTTTGATGCTACCTGAGGTAGTGCGAGCTTTGATGACTTCGCGGCTTACCATGGGTGAATCAGGTATCTTCACATCACCGGATGTGGCCTGTGCATCGTAAATGCCGTCAAAATCAGGCGCTGCCTGTATGGAGATATCTCCTGACTGTCCCGATACATCAATTGGACCGGAAACTTCTTGCTCAATTTTCACACTACCGGAAGTGAACTTAACATTTGCTGCACCGTTCAATTGCGTAATTTTGGTATCTCCCGACTGTACACTTCGGGTCACATCGCCATCAATGCCATTCAGCGTGAAACTTCCGGAAGTTTGTTTGACTTCCATATCTCCTGCAATAGCTGCAGCTTTAATGTCTCCTGAAGTTAGATCGAGTTGAATGGTTGGTGCGGTAATGTCCTGAAGGTGAATGCTTCCAGACGTAGTGTTAAGGTCCAAGGTATTGGCATGCAGACCCTTCAGATCCAGATCACTGGAAGAAGAGACGATGTTAACTTCATCCAGCTGATGTCCTTCAGGTAACGCTACTGTGATCGTTTGCTGCTGATTATTCCAATAAAGGGTGAAAAATTGCAAACGCAAACGCTCTTCCTGGTTTAACGTAAAGGTTCCATCCTTGATCGAAGCCTGTTTAAAACCTTCAATTACGGCTGGGTCCCACTTTCCGTCGACTTCAATGTAGCCATTGGAATCCGGACTGACAACGAATTCAATATCTGCGCTTAAGTTGGCATTCATCATGATATTGTGCAGCTCATCATTTTTGAATTCCCAACGTTTGGAGTAGGGTTCTCTCTTGTCTCCGAACTGAACTCCGTAAATGGAGGTTCCGAGCAAACCGATACCGATACATAGTATGGCTAAAGCAATCCATTTTTTGGTGCTCATGACTAGACATCCCCTTTCATCGTCTTTTGATTCCATCTTATATACTGAAGAGTGATGGACTTAAAGGCTTTAAACACCGATTTTGTTGCAATGGCGAATAGAATGCCTACACCGAATACTCCAATCGAAACGAACAATTCAGAATACTCAAAATGGCCGAGATATAAGAAATCCACAGCAGCAGCAACCGGGGCTACTACCAGCAGCGACAAACTGGCAATGGTGAGCCATACCGACCACAGAGTCAGTCCTAGCGGAATCGCGAGTATGATGTTCAAGAAAAAAAGTCCGATGGCCGTGAAGAAGTTGCGTGCAGCCCGATTCCCCTTCTTTTGCTGTGAACGCATTTCTTCGAATGTTGGCGCATAAAACGGATCAGATCCTGGCGTGTGTGCATCATATCGGTCACCTAACGCTTCTTTGGCAATCTCGATCGGATGCCCCAGTTCCCGTGCAATCTCTTCTTCTAGTCTTCCTTCTCTTAATCCCATCTCAAAATGCTGTTCATAATCAGCGAGCAATTCGGCCCGTTCCAGCGGGTCCATCGGTCTTAGATGAATCTCCATTGCCTGCATGAATTGTTGTCTATTCATTTGGGGTACCTTCCTCTATAAGATTTGCGACATTGCGCACAAAACTATTCCATTCATTCGTGAGAGTCTTCATATAGTCACGGCCGGTATCAGACAGTTTGTAGTACTTACGTGGTGGGCCTTCACTGGATTCCTGTAGGTAAGTCGTACAATAGCCGTCATTGACCAATCTCCGCAAAAGGGGATACAGCGCACCTTCCGCCACTTCAATATGCTGGGATACAGCCTGAGCCAGTTCGTAGCCGTAACGATCCTGGCGGTTGATCAGCACGAGGACGCATAGTTCCAGCACCCCTTTTTTGAATTGAATATTAACATTCACTTGGGTTCCTCCTTGTTGCTCTATCCAATCACTAGTGTGTATTGTTCAGTAGTCGTGAATTCATCATAGCACCCGGTAGTGTTTAATGCAAGGTAGTGATTTTAAAATAGTTCCGTATCACGATGTCCCGCTGAGTTGGACTAACTTCGTTTTCTCGCTAATTAATCTATAGATCAGCATACGCAAAACCCGAATCGGTTACTTCCGTCTGAAGACGGATTCCGATCCGGGTCTATGGGATGAAGGTATACAACGATGGGGGTATCAGCTTAGTTTATTCTTGTGCTTCCAGCATCTTAAGGTCTTTAACAGCAGGGCCTTCAATGACTTTGCCTGCGTAATCGAAGCGTGAGCCGTGGCATGGGCAATCCCAGGAACGTTCCCCAGCATTCCATTCCACTTCACAACCCAAATGGGTGCAGGTGGTATCCACCAGAAAGAGTTTGCCCGTCGGGTCCTTGTAGGCGCCAGCACGTTTACCATCATGGCGAACAACGGCCCCTTCATCGTTGCCGAGTTCTCCCGTGTTCTTGTGAATAATGCCGACTTTGCCAGAGATCAGCTCCGCGGCTACATTGACATTCTCTACAAGGAAGTTTTTCACACCAGGGTCTACCTTGAATCTTGCAGGATCGAATACAGCAGCGTAAGCGTTGTCGCGTCCGGTAATCCGGTCCGTAAGGATATGACCAGCCATCGTTCCTGTGGTCATGCCCCATTTGGCAAAGCCGGTAGCCACATAGACACGTTCATGTCGTCCTGTAATTGGCCCAATGTAAGGGACCTTATCGATGGAGATCAGATCCTGGGCTGACCAGCGGAAAGGGATGTTGCGAATGCCAAATGTTTCTGCTGCATAGCGCTCCAAATTTTCATAATGACCGACAGTGCAGATGCCCTGTCCGGTTTTGTGATTTTCCCCGCCAAAGAGGATGTGTTCCTTCCCTTTATGAATGACAGTACGCAGGGATCGATAGGGTTCATCGTCAGAGATATACATGCCACCGGCGAAAGGTTTCTGAGGTTCTACAACGACAGCATAGGAACGTTCAGCGTGCAGCCGTGAAAAATAAAATCCGGGGTCATAGACCGGAAAATGGGAGGCAACAACGACATGTTCGGCTGTTACGGATGGACCATTCTCATATGTACGCACATGTAGCGAGGCATCTTCCTCTACATCGGTTACCGTTGTATGTTCGTAGATGCGTACACCTTGCTTGACTGCGGATTCCAGTAAGTAATGCAAATAACTGAGCGGGTCAAAGCGAGCTTGTCCCGGCATCTTAATCCCTGCCCTGGACGGAACAGGGATGGGAAGGGGATCAACCCATTGACCAGGAATATTCAGCTTGCCATAGGCTGTCAGCTCAATCTCCAGCTTCTTGAGATTTTCCTCGGATTGAATGTAGACATAGGCATCTTCCTCAGCCCACTGGCAATCAATTTGTTTCTCTTTTACCAGATCACGCATCCACTTGGCAGCTGTTGCATTGCCTTCATAATACATGCGGGCCTGTTCTTCTCCAAAATGATGAAGCAATTCATCAAATATCACACCATGCTGTGCCGATACCTTGGCCGTTGTATGGCCTGTTGTGCCATCCAGTACTTTTCCGGCTTCAAGCACGACCACACGCATGCCCTTCTGGGCCAGCAAATAGGCTGTTGTAATACCTGCAATTCCTGCACCAATAATGGCTACATCGGCGGTTGTATCTTCTGTCAGTTTCGGATATTCATTGAATGGGTTTGTTGCTCTCCACAGCGATTCCGGGATGGAGGGCAAACCTGACGGGGGTTGTTGATGGTCACTCACTCGATTTTCCTCCTTCAATATTCTTCTTCATTGAGGACTACGCCTAGCTCAATAAGTACGTCATATCTATACTCCTATCCATGATTACCATACTGTGCCAGAATAAAACGATTGTCCGCATACTTTCCTGAGGAAAGTTCACATTTTCCTGTGAAGCCCCCCTGTTTTTTTTACTAAACATGCTATATGATAGATTTACCGAAACCGTTTTAGTAAACGAAATTAAGAGTTAACGATGACTCATAAAGTGCTTGTTCTAAAAGGTTAAATCTTCGAATTTTGAGGTCGGATACATCAAGAATTTCATCGTATTAATTTATCGGTAATGTATCCGCTATCATTCTAAATAAATCAATGAATTACCAAAGGAGATTCCATATTATGACCAACCAAACGAAATATCCTTTCCAGGATACAACGCTCGAACTGGATACACGTGTAAAGGACCTCGTGTCCCGACTGTCGGAAGATGAGAAAATCGAATCGATGCTGCAATATCAACCCGCAGTGGAACGCTTGGGTATCGCAGCATATAAACACGGTACAGAGGCAGCTCATGGTCTGGCCTGGCTTGGCGAAGCGACTTCCTTCCCGCAGCCGGTAGGGCTAGCATGCACATGGGATGCCGATCTGATGAAAGAGATCGGCTCCGTGATCGGAGACGAGGCACGTGTATTTTACAAACGCAATCCAGCAGTAAACGGTCTGACTCTGTGGGCACCTACGGTTGATATGGAGCGTGATCCACGTTGGGGTCGGAACGAAGAGGCTTATGGTGAAGACCCGGAACTGACGGCTGAGCTGACAACGGCCTTGGTTAAGGGAATTCAGGGCGACCATCCGAAGTATTACAAGGCAGTTGCCACGTTGAAGCATTTCCTTGCTAACAATAATGAAGTGGACCGTGGCAGTGGTTCATCGAGCATTGATCCACGCAACATGCGTGAATATTATCTGAAGGCATTCGAGAAACCGTTTAAAGAGGGCAGCGCACAGTCAATGATGACCGCGTACAACTCAATTAATGGTACACCAGCATTGCTGCATCCATTTGTAAACGAGATTGTGAAGGGCGAATGGGGCATGGATGGCTTCATCGTGAGTGATGCAGGGGATGTAATGGGGATCAAGAACGATCATAAATACTATGATTCCCACACACCAGGAACAGTAGAGTCCGTCAAAGCCGGAATTGACAGCATTACCGATGATGCGGATCTTTCGAAACAGGCACTGCGTGAAGGGCTGGAGCAAGGCACACTCACAATGGAAGACATCGATCTGGCGTTGTTCAATACATTCCGTGTGCGTTTCCGTCTGGGTGAATTCGATCCGGCTGAGGGCAATCCATATGCTTCGATTGGTGAAGAAGCAATGATGACGGAGAAAGCGAAGGCCCTGTCACTGAGAGCAGCAAGAGAACAAGTGGTACTGCTTAAAAATGATAAAGGCACACTGCCGCTGGATAAAACAAAATCCGGCAAAGTGGCTGTGATTGGCCAACTGGGCGGAACAGTCTATCGTGACTGGTATGCAGGCACCATGCCATATAGCGTATCCCCGCTTGAAGCGATCAGTGGCAAAGTAGGCGGCGACAAGGTTGCATTCAAGGATGGCAATGACCGCATTACATTGACTTCAGTGGCAAGCGGTAAGGCTGTCGGATTGGCTGAGGATGAGAAATCATCCATCATTGCTTCAGGGAATGCTGAGACATTTACAGTGAGTGACTGGGGCTTTGGCAGTTACACGTTGAAGGCAGACAGTAATGGGAAATACCTGACGACGGATGAAGAAACGGTTACGGCATCGGCGGATGAAGTATATGGCTGGTTTGTGAAGGAAGTATTCCATCTGTTGCCACAACAGGACGGAAGCGTGGGGCTGACGACTTGGAACGGTAAAACAGTAACGGCACCCAATAATGGAAACGATGCGTTTGCGGTATCCGAAGCGTTGAAATCTTTCGGTGCTACGGAAACGTTCAAAAAGGATATTGTGGTGAATGGATTGGAAGAAGCGGTTGCGGCCGCGAAGGAAGCGGAGACGGCGATTGTATTTGTCGGCAACAATCCGCTTGTAAATGGTAAAGAAGAGATCGACCGCCCAAGTCTGGACCTGGCTGAATCCCAGCAGCGTCTGGTTGAAGCCGTGTATGCAGCGAATCCAAATACCGTTGTAGTTATCGTGGGAAGTTACCCGTTCACGTCCAACTGGGTGCAGGAGAACATTCCGGCTGTATTGTATACATCCCATGCAGGACAAGAGTTGGGGAACGCTATAGCTGACGTATTATATGGCGATTATGCACCAGCAGGCCGCCTGAATATGACGTGGGTACAATCCGCAGATCAGCTGACCGATATCAGAGACTACGATATCATTCAATCCGGACGTACGTATCAGTATTTTGAAGGTGATGTACTGTATCCATTCGGACATGGATTAACGTATGCATCGTTTAAATACAGTAATTTGGAGCTGAACCCGGCCCAAGCTGGAGTCGAAGAGATCATTACTGTGCATGTGGACGTGACAAATACAGGTACGATCGCCAGTGATGAGGTTGTACAGTTGTATGTGCGTGCCGGACAGTCCCGTGTGAAACGTCCACTCAAAACGTTAAAAGGTTTCCGTCGTCTTCATATTGAAGCTGGAGCTACAGTAAAAGTCAGCTTCATACTGCCAGTTCAGGAACTGGCGATCTGGGATGTAACCCGTGATCGTTATGTGGTCGAAAGCGGCACCTACTCCATTATGGTGGGTAAATCTTCTGCCGATGTTCAGCTTGTTGCTGACCTGACAGTACAAGGGGAGACCATTCCTGCACGTAATCTGGGTGTGGCTACGCGCGCCGAGAATTACGATGCATACTTCGGTGTAGATCTGGATGAGAGCAAGGAAGGCGGAACTTCTGTCCGTGTGATTGGTAAACAAGGCTGGATTGCCTTCAAGGATGCAGATCTGGGCAGCAATGCAGCAGCGATTGAAGCTCGTGTATCATCAGAGCAGGCAGATGCGGTATTGGAAGTTCGACTGGGTGCACCTGACGGTACACTGGCAGGACGCGTGGAACTGGCACATGGCGAGGCACAGCAGTGGTCCACGGTTAAGGCAGACCTGAAAGGTGTATCAGGTCAACAGGATGTATACCTTGTGTTGTCCGCAGGAGTACGTGCCAGTCATTTCGAGATTCATTAAGTCGGATAAAAAGACCTTTCAAGATAAACAAATAGAATGATGGTAAATGATAAAAGCCTCCGAAGAAATTCGGAGGCTTTTATTTGCATTCACAAGCTTCGTTTAGATTGAGGAATCAGCGGTTACTCGTTCTCTTGCTGTACGAGCAGCGTCCACCATGATGCTCAATGCATCTACAACTTCGGCTTTACCACGTGTTTTCAGTCCGCAGTCAGGGTTCACCCAGAACAGATCTGCTGGCAGCACCTGAAGTGCACGCTCAATCATATTCAACATCTCGTCCTTGCCTGGAACACGCGGACTGTGGATATCGTATACACCGAGTCCGATGCCTTTGTCATACGTATTCTGCTCGAAGCTGCCTACCAGTTCCCCATGGCTACGGGATGTCTCGATGGAGATCACATCTGCATCCAGGTCGCTGATGGCTTCAATAATATCATCGAACTCGCAGTAGCACATATGGGTATGCACCTGCGTTGTTGGTTTTACGGTTGCAGTAGCCAAACGGAAGGATTCCACGGCCCATCGCAGGTACTCATCCCACTTGCTTCGTTTGAGAGGAAGTCCTTCACGCAGAGCTGGCTCATCGACCTGAATCATCTCAATGCCTGCTTGCTCTAGCGCTTCAACCTCGTCCCGAATGGCGCGAGCAATCTGGTAGGATACTTCACTGCGTGGTATATCCGAGCGGACAAAGGACCAGTTCAGGATCGTTACCGGACCTGTGAGCATGCCTTTTACCGGTTTGCTGGTCAGTGTCTGGGCATAGGCTGTTTCTTTTACCGTCATCGGTTCATTGAACAGCACATCTCCATAGATTACAGGTGGCTTCACGCAGCGTGAGCCGTAGGATTGTACCCAGCCATTTTTGGTGAAGGCAAATCCGGTCAGCTTCTCACCGAAAAACTCGACCATATCGGTACGTTCGAACTCACCGTGTACCAGCACATCCAGACCAATTTCCTCCTGGATGGTAATCCACTCCTGGATCTGTTCACGAACATAGGCATCATATTGCTCCGCATTCCACTCCCCTTTACGGAAGAGTGCGCGTGCTTTGCGCACATCCGCCGTTTGCGGGAAGCTGCCGATGGTTGTTGTTGGCAGCAGTGGGAGCGACCATTTCTGCTGCTGCAGCTCACGTCGCTCCTGGAATGACGCGTCGCGAAGCAGCTGCTCATCAGCATGCACCCCTGCAGGCGCACCACTCAGGCGTGTCCGTGATTCGGACTCGCTCAGCAGGCGCACCGCTTCGGTGCTCGCCTGGGCGCGGCGGCTGGCTTCCGCCAAAGCCGCTGCCTGGTCCGCCTGCTTCGCACCGCCGGACAACAACGTGCCGAGCGTCGCTATTTCCTCCAGCTTCTCGTCGGCAAAGGCCAGGGCATTGCGCAGTACCGGATCAAGCGCGCTCTCTTGAGCGGCAGTAACCGGTACATGCAACAGGCTGCAGGAAGGCTGAATGATCAGCTTGCCTTCGGCTGCGAATTCAGCTACCTGCTCCAGTAGCTTCGCCGTCTCTGCGAGATCGGCGCGCCAGATGTTGCGCCCGTCGATGACACCGGCGCCCAACCATTTATCCTGCGGGAAGCCATGCTCCCGCAGGCTGGCGAAGTTGCCTTCATAGCCGTGGACCAGGTCCAGGCCGATTCCGGCAACAGGCAGAGCTGTCACGACCGGATAAGCTTCCACCGATTCGAAATACGTTTGAAGCAGCAGCTTCAACTCCGGTGCAGCTTGTGCCAAGGCAGCATACACCTGTTGCAGCAAAGCCTCATCTTCGGAAGAGACGGCCAGCGTCAGAGCAGGCTCGTCGATCTGTACCCACTGTACGCCTTCTGCTTGAAGCTCAGACAGAAGCTGGGCGTATACGGGAACGAGGCGAGTGACGATTTCTGCGAAGCGTTCCGCGTCATAGCCTTTGGCGAATCGTACATACGAGTACGGACCGACAACGACTGGTTTACCTTCCAGCCCAAGCTCCTGCTTCGCTTCGCGATAGGCGGCAAGGGGTTTATTTTCAAGCAATGCAAATGCAGTATCATTATGAATCTCAGGTACGATGTAGTGATAGTTCGTGTTCAGCCACTTGGTCATCTCACAGGCTGTTGCCTGATCATTACCCCGGGCCATGGCGAAGTAGGTAGATACGGATACGGGTCCGCCTGAATGGTTAAAGCGCTCAGGAACGACGCCAAACATAGCCGATACGTCAAGAATATGATCATAGTAGGAGAAGTCGCCCACAGGAATCAGATCGAGCTGCTGTGCCTGCTGTTTCTTCAGATCCTGCAACCGAAGCGTGGTTAGCTCCTGATGAAGCGTAGATTCATCGTTTCGGCCAGCCCAGAAGGACTCCAGTGCTTTTTTCCATTCGCGTCCCGCACCGATGCGGGGGTAACCGAGGTTGGCTGTCAGCACTTGTGGCTGTTGTTGCTGTGATTGCGACATGTAAAATTCCTCCTCATTTATAATAAGTGAACTCATCAAGTTGAAGCTATTGTGGTGTGCTTCTTTTGAAAGCATCAAAAAAAGGCATTCCTTCCGATTCCATACCCCGAGAAACAGGCATCATGAATGACGACTGTGCACAAAGATAGAATGGGAAAGAACACCTGCTATAAGTAGTTGTAGCGGCTGCTCTAACACCTCCCTATCTTCCGTAGGTCATGCGATGCTGTCGAAACAGGCAGGTCTCCTGGCTTGCGGATCATGGCCATATGCATTCCTTCCCGGTGGTTGCACCAGTGGATTATATGCATAGACTCCCCGTATACAGTGGCGGGACCGCGACGGACTTAAACCGTGCTTCCCTTTTAAGCCTGACCACGCATGTAGCGCGGTCGGCACCTGTTTCCGTGTGCAGAAATGTGCGTACACATCTCCGGCTATGAAATTGGCGACCAAGCATAGATGATAGATTGTATCATGATGCAATCGTCGTATACTTGCTCTTCTGCTACCAATCATAGACGATAACCAACGGGCTTGCAACATATATCATTAATCCGATCGGAAATAAAATAATGTTCTATTAAACCTTGATTTATTGGTAGATTTGGCTCCTTAAAATGAAGCAAATCATCGCCCACGCTGTGCTTGATTTCCCTAAATAAAAAAACGTTACCATGCATCTAACTGCATGGTAACGATTGTCTGGTCTGCCATTGTTGCACCCACATTAACGATGCGCTGATTACGACTGCCGCGAAAAGGAAGAGACACATCACGCTCAGCTGCGATATAAGGCCCATCGATAATGACGTCGCATAGCCGGGATAACTCCGCCCGGGACGGGTCTGTAATCAGTTCCTCATACACAAACCCCGTGTAGGCCCATACAGTCAGATCAGGTCGAGCAGCCCGAAGCTGCCGAACCCAGGAGGCGCATTCTGCGGCAGAGAAAAAAGGATCACCTCCGCATAACGTTACCCCTTCCAGCAAGGGATGTGAGGTCACTTCATGCAAAATCTGCTGCTGCCTCTTCTCCGTAAAGGGTTCGCCTGCCCGGAAGCTCCATGAGCCGGGACTGAAACAGCCCGGACAAGCGTGGCGGCATCCGCTGATGAACAACACGGCACGCAGGCCAGGCCCCTCATTCACTGATTCCGGGATGTAACCATACAGATTCACCGATGTTTCACCCGGTCTCTCACTTCGGCCTGCTTCGCGCCATTGAAGCGCACTTTATAGTCACCGGTCAGATATCCCGTAACCCGGCGCAGTCGCTGGAAATGCACATGGTTTTCATGAGCCTCACATCCGGGACATACATCTCCAATAACGCCTTCATAGCCACAGGACGGACAGCGGTCAATCGGGTGATTAATGGAGAAATACCCGATGTCCTGGGCAAGCGCGTATTGAACGATTCGTTGGAAAGCGGCGGTATTGGCCCTTACATTCCCGTCGAGTTCGACATATGAGATCGCTCCGGCATTACATAGGGAGTGGAAGGGAGCTTCCAGTTCAATCTTGCGATAGGCAGGAAGCGAATGATAGACCGGAATGTGAAATGAATTGGTGTAGTATTCCCTGTCGTTGACCCCTGCAATGCTGCCGTATCGCTCACGATCGATCTTGGTGAATTTGCCGGATAGGCCCTCAGCGGGCGTAGCGAACAAGGTGATATTCAGGTTATGCTGCTCACTCATCCGGTCGCAGAACTCTCTCATCGTACGAATGATATTTAAGGCTTCTCGATGTACATGGAGGTCTTGTCCATGGTGACGGCCATATAGAGCGGTCATACATTCAGCAAGTCCGATAAAACCAAGGGATAACGTACCATGTTTCAACAGATCGGCCACCGATTCATTCGGAGCCAATTGTTCACCGCCTTCCCATACTCCTTCCCGCATCATGAAGTCCGATGCTTTGGCAGGTTGGTTCATCTGAATTCGATACCTGTGTAGCAGACCGTCCGTAGCATTGTGCATGACCGATTCCAGCGCAGTATAGAAGCCAGCCCGGTCAGCAATGGCTCTCGCTCCCTGGCAGATCCCGTATCGAATGCCGAGCTTGACCAGATTGATGGTATTAAAAGACAGGTTCCCTTTGCCGCTCTGACGATTGCGTCCGAAGCGATCAGCCAGTGTGCGTGTCCGGCATCCCATCGTCGCAATGATCGTATCGGGATCTTCCGGTTGATAATAGGGCAGGTTGAAGGAAGCATCCACATTGACAAAGTTCGGATACATGCGCCGTGAGGAGCAGGTCACAGCAAGCCGGAACAAATCATAATTCGGCTCTCCTTCAGATTGGTTAATTCCATGCTTGCACTGGAAAATATGTTGTGGGAACACGGGAGTTTCTCCGTTACCCAGTCCCCGAATGGTCGCTTCCAGCAAAGACCGAGACACGAGTCGACCTTCGGCTGAAGTGCACAGTCCGTAGTTCAGCGAAGTGAACGGAATCTGTCCCCCAGCACGACTGCTCATGGTGTTCAGATTATGGATCAGGGATTCGGCGGCCTGTTCGGTCTCCAGTTCCGTTTCTTCACAGGCAAAGGCAAAGGCTCGAGGACACTTCTCCTTTGCTTCATCGCTATCCAGATGCAGTTGCTCATCCTCAATTGAGGTGATTTCCCAAAACAGCCGTTGTCCCTTCCGGTAATGCTTACGGAACGAACGCTTCACATAAGGTGCGAGATCCCAATCGATTTTATTGGCGGATACCCCGCCGTACTGGCTGTTCTGTTGGGATTGAAAAATAATGGCTACCAATGCCATGGCAGACATGATTGTCTGTGGTGTACGAACCGAACCGTTGCCGGTATTGAATCCGGAGGCCAGCAGCCGGTCAAACGGAATAAAGATACAGTTGGTCGTACCAAGGGCATACTGATCCAGATCGTGTACATACAGATCGCCGTTCTCCACAGCTAGAGCGAGCTCCTTAGGCAGCACATGACGCAGAGCATGCCACTTCGCGGTCTCCGAACCGAGCCTGCTCATCTTGCCGCTGAATGAGTCTCCGTTCAGATTGGCATTCTCCCTCAGCGTATCGGCATCTTCAGCACCAATAATTCGTCTTCCCAGGTCAGATAGCAGATCGGATGCCGGTGGAGAGGCATACTCAAGCATGTTCATACCAGTTCCTCCTAAATAATAAAATTGAAATGTATGGGATAATGTCCATTCATTGAACACTACATGTAGAGTTTCTTTATCCATTTATAAACTATATATTGTTATTTAGGTGTGATAATGATCACATGGGAGAGGCTGGTCGACTGTCATGATTTATAGCCCTGAGTGATAAAGGTTTTCAAAGCTGGAGGGTAAGCGTATAATTTCTATTTACCGTGCAAGTTCAGTTGACGATGCTTGAAAAAAAGGATAGAAAACTTTATATATGAATAGTTTGTGACAGCTGTTTCGGAATATTTGAACCCTCGTTAATCGATTGAATCATACTGTGGAATACGGATTTGAAATGCAGCTAAGACAAGAGGGGTGAGTCATGGGAACGGTAAGCATTACAAGGGGCTTCTATGAAAATATACAGGAAGCCGCGTCCCATATTGTTGACGTATTAAGCGGAATCTTAAAGGTGAACACCATCTTCGTTGCCACGAATGATGGCGTGACCAATGTTATTATCGAGGCTTTTAACCGTGAGGAAGAGTTGATCGCCAAAGGTAGTGAACTTCCATTTGAAGCTTCATATTGCAGCCTGGTTTTAAGAGATAAGGGCAGCAGTCTGATCATCACGGATACATGTGAACATCCTCTTACGAAATCAATGGACGTAACAAGCGGACTGGGCAATCGTTTCTTTGTGGGGATTCCCATCATGCGGAGGTCCGGGGAAACGTTCGGTACGATCTGTCTGATGGATGATCCTGATTATGTGATCAGTGAAACGGATATGAAAACACTGCAAGCCATGGCCGTTTTTCTCGGGTATGTGGTGGATCTGGAAGATACGCTTCAAGTTCAGGAACAGAAGCTGAATGATTCGGAGCAATTACAAGAGCAATTGCAGGCAGAGAAGGAACGTGCGGAGTCTGAGGCGATGACCAAGACGCAGATGCTGTCGCTGATGAGCCACGAGATTCGTAATCCCCTGAACGGCATTCTGGGATTAACCGACCTGATGCGTACACCGGATATGTCGGACGAGCAGACAGAATATGTGAATATGATTGAAACCAGCGGTAACATTCTGCTTTCCCTGTTGAATAACATGATGAGTTTTAATAACGTCAATGACGCAGGCAAAACAGTCGTACATGATGATCCATTTGATCTGGTAGCGACGATTGAGAATACCGTTTATCTCTATGCGGGACTGGCGCTGAGCAAGAACATTGAGCTGGGATTGAACCTTGATTTGAATGTGTCCCAGGTTTTTGTCGGGGATGAAATCAAGATCGGGCAACTATTGGCCCATGTCATTCAGTATGCTATAGATTCAACACGGACAGGCTCGGTATTGATTACGGCAACCGTAGATGGTGGAGATGCAGAGGATGAGGGTATCCTTCAACTCCAAGTGAAATACACCGGACGCATGTTGTCTTCGGATAATAAGCTTAGAGCAATTAACAATTTGGACGGAAATATAAGTACACAGAAGCTGGTTGGAACCAATCTCGGACTGGCAGTCAGCCAAAACCTCGCCATCCTTATGAATGGCCGTATTCAGGTGCATGGCATGGGAGACAAGGAGACAGAATTCGAGATCTGCCTACCGCTCCGCAGACATTGGGAACTGCCTCAGCTTGCCAATATACAGCATCGACTGAAGGGCAAAAAGGTGCTGCTTGCCAAGGACCCTGACATTCTGCAAGGGGCTTCGTCCCTGATGCGCAGATGGGAGATGGATGTGCATATGACCTCGGTTACGACAGAAGCGTACGACTGGATACAGGATGGCTTTAAGCCTGACGTGGCCGTTGTGGATATGGGACTTCTGGAGGGCGGTGCTGTGGATTTTGTACACAAGCTGAAGCGCCTGGTTACAGATTCACCGGTCATTGTTCTGATTCCGTATGGTATGCATATCGATCCGCATGAAGCGGAAGTCTTTGATGCGGTCCTGACTAAGCCTGTGAAGCAGGCTGATTTGTTGAATGCGTTAAGCATCATTGTGCATTAAGAACATGAGAAAATATATTAAACTAGGCGCACCTGTCACAGGTGCGCTTTTATGTTGTTATTTTGAAGGAAGATGAAGCTCGAACAAGCAGCTCCGAGTCGACTTTAAATACACGTTTATCCTGAAATTCATTCGTATTCATCGTATCAATCATCTTCTCCATAAGAATAGCCCCCATCGTATACTTGGGCTGGTTCACCGAACTTAGCGTAGGATGGATGTATTTGCTGATTCGATTGTTATCTACACCTACGATAGCCAATTGCTCGGGAATGCGTATTCCGTATTCCGTACATGCTTTGTATACACCTAGCGCCATCTCATCATTTGCTGCATATACAGCGGAGAAGGACAGGCCTTTGTTAAACAATCTTTTGATGGCCTCGTACCCACCTTCCTCATTGAAGTTCCCATTCTCGATCAGTTCGGGACGGAACGGAATCTGATGATTGCGCAGGGCCTTCAAGTAGCCTTCTAGCCGTTCATAGCTGTCGATCGCTTCAGGATAACCGTTTAGGAAAACGATATTCCGATGTCCGGCCTCAACGAGATGCTGAACAACTTCCTGGGAAAATTTCACGTTGTCTGTATATATACACGGGATCTGATCATGTTCAATGTATTTACCAACGATGCCAATACGATACCCCTTATCTGCAAGCTGGAATAATTCCTCATCCGCCAGCATGGGAGTGATAATGATGACACCGTCAATGGTCCGATCGAGTAACAAATTAAGATAATCGACTTCTCGCTCTTTCAGGTTATGGGCATCACATATAATGACCTTGTAATGGCGAGCGTAGGCGATGTTCTCAATGCCTTTAATAATTTCGGCATAATAGGAGTTGTTAATATCCGGAACGATGACGCCAATCGTCATGGTTCTCTGTGAACGAAGATTCTTGGCTGCTGCGTTGGGGTGATACCCCAGTTGCTCTATGGCGCGCATCACCTTATCTTTGGTCTTGGTGCTTACTTTGCTGTGCTGATTAATGACCCGCGATACGGTTGCCGGGGACACACCTGCAATGGCAGCTACATCAATGATTTTGACATCCATATTCTTCACAACTCCAAATAAGTGATTGACAATTAATTCAAATTCATTATAATTCCAATTGAAAACGATTACAAGTTATAACCGTTTGAAACAATAATTGGGGATAGTGGAGAGATAAAGGGTTTAATATTCAATAAAATGTAATCGATTTCACCATCCCTTCACTTGTGATAAATAGCGGACATCCATGGATCATACCCCCGTATACCCGCTGTTTATATAGCATTATCGTTACCCGTCGTGAGTGCTGCATCCTGGTTCAGTCATACCTCAAGATATGACCATTTAAGGGAGGCGTCAACATGTTGAAGAAGAGCACTATCATGCTGTTGTGCAGCTGTCTGCTGCTGGGCCTGCTGGCTTCGGCCGTAGGTTCACCGAAGGCCAGTGCGGCTTTTGGATCAGGGGATTTCCTGAAGGCTAACGGGACGGTTGTCCGCAATAATTCGGGATCAGGCAATGTGGTAAATCTGCGTGGAACAAATTTGGGTGGCTGGCTGCTGCAGGAAGAATGGATGACGCCCTCTGGAGCGGTAGATGAGTACACGCTGCGTCGCACGTTGACGAATCGTTTTGGGGAATCGGGTGCACAGAGTCTGATCAATGGATATCAGGACACCTGGATTCAGGCTGGTGATCTGGATAACATCAAGAACTGGGGCATGAACGTTGTGCGTGTGCCGATCTATTGGGAGGATTTTATGAACACCAGCGGTGTCATGAAGCCTGATTCGGTTACGTTCCGCAAACTGGATTGGCTGATTGATGAAGCGGGCAAACGAAACCTGTATGTCATTCTCGATCTGCACGGTGCACCGGGAGCAGCTTGTCCATGGCATTCCTGCGGTCAGGAAAATTCCAACCAACTGTGGACCAATTCTACATACCAGAACTGGACTATTCAGATCTGGGAACGGATGGCAACACGTTACAAAGGCAATCCAACCGTTGCTGCGTACGACTTGCTCAATGAACCTCTTGTGACCATGGGAACGGGTGAAAATGCTGCTCAAATCAAGCAAAAGATGGATTTCTATGACCGGATGTACAAAGCCGTCCGTGCCAAGGATGCCGATCACATGATCATCATCGCGGCATTCTTCGACTGGTGGGCAGCTTCTCCACCAACGACTTATGGGTGGACGAATGTGATGTATCAGACGCATCATTATCAATTCACGGATTATAACAACTGGGATTTGACCAATTCGGAGATGGATCGCTGGCTGAAAGATATGGCGTCCTATCAGAAGAATTGGAACGTTCCGGTGTTAGCGGGCGAGTTCTCGTTCGGTCAGGATGATCTGACCGAGAAGTGGCTATCCGGTTTGAATGCACTGAATGCTTCATGGACGAACTGGAGTTATAAGGTCAAAGGGGGCGGAACTTGGGGCTATTACAATAATAACAACAACCCGGCGCCGAACCTGAATACCGACAGCGCGGCAACAATTGCTTCAAAATGGAGCAAGTTCACTACGGCGAACTTTGCCTCTAATACCTCGTTCCAGAATGTGGTCAAGAAACATACGGGAACGGCTTCCTTTACAGAGACATGGTCCAATCTGAAAGCCAACGCCAATGGCACTTTTGTCAGCGCAGAGAATGGCGGTGCAGATGCGCTGGTAGCCAATCGGGATACTGCCGGACATTGGGAAAGGTTCAAAATCATCCGGAATTCGGATGGTACGGTATCTTTGCTGTCGATGAGCAATATTAAATATGTGCAAGCCGATCTGAATAATGGCGGGCGTTTGATCGCCTCGGCCACATACCCATCCACATGGGAGAAGTTTACCCGAGAAGAATTGGGCGGAGGACTGGTTGCCTTCAAATCCGTGGCGAACGGTAAATATGTCAGTGCGGATCTGAATAACGGAGGCGTGCTGTATGCCAATCGTAACGCTGTGGGCGGAGCATGGGAACAATTTATCGTAACAGCTAACTAAGACAAACTAGCGCCCAGTCATAAATAATATGAAGTAACCGTAACATAGTGACTTGTATCGTGGCTCCGCTCTTTTAGCGGAGCTTTTCATATTCATCCCTATCTATTTCCCAAATTCTTCTCCAAAGCCCTTTTAATCCGAGCCGAATACGATACAATAGAAAGGGAACTTCATCATTAATCAGTTTAAAGGAGGATGTGCATTCAATGGAATACCGTAGACTAGGTGGAAGCGGACTGAAAGTAAGCGAGATTAGCCTGGGTAGCTGGCTGACATACGGAGGATATGTGGAACGTGAAAACGCGGTGAAATCAATTGAAGCCGCATTCGATGAAGGCATCAACTTTTTCGATACAGCCAATGTGTACGAGCGGGGTGCAGCAGAAGAACTGCTGGGGCAGACGTTGAAAGCGTATTCCCGCGATTCCTATGTCCTTGCAACCAAGGTATTTGGTAAAATGGGTGACGGTCCAAATGACCAAGGGTTATCCCGTAAACATATTAAGGAACAATGCGAAGCCAGCTTGCAACGGCTGGGTGTTGATTATGTAGACATATATTATTGCCATCGCTATCATACCGAAACACCGATTGAAGAGACACTGCGAGCACTTGATGATCTGGTGCGTCAAGGCAAGGTGCTCTACGTAGGTGTTAGTCAATGGACCGCGGCACAAATGGAAGCTGCGTTGGGTACTGCTGACCGCCTGTTGCTGGATCATATCGTGGTGAACCAGCCGGTGTACAACATGTTTGACCGCTACATCGAAAGTGAAATCATCCCGTTGGGTGAGCGCAAAGGCATTGGACAAGTTGTCTACTCCCCGCTGGCACAAGGATTGTTGACCGGGAAATACACTTCGGTGTCCGATATTCCCGAGAACAGCCGGGCAGCGAAGCTGGGATGGGATGAAGGGAAGATTAACGCTGACCGGATCGGCAAGGTTCGCCAGTTAATTGAAGTGGCAGACAAACTGGACCTGAAAGTCGGCCAATTGGCTCTGGCGTGGATTCTGCGCCAGAATAACGTGTCCAGTGCGCTTGTTGGAGCAAGCCGTCCTGAACAGGTGAAAGAGAACGCAGCCGCTTCCGGAGTGAAGCTGGATGCTGCCATCGTTGAAGAAATCGAACAAATCTTAGCTTAAGGCAAACTCAACTCCACAGGTTGTTCTTGTACCCATAAGCGAGTTGATTCGAAGGATGCAAAATGTGAGATAAGAAAGGGATGTCCTGGCTAGCCTGTAGGCTATGGGGACATCCCTTTTTGAGTATGAGATTAGAATGAGCTTTGGCCGCTGGAGAGCGACCTGGAACGCAACGGAATAGCACATACCCGGTTCCGGCCCGTATTCTTGGCTTCATATAATGCACGGTCTGCCTGTTCAAAGAAATCGTTATCATCCCGGTCGTCACAGTGATCTGGAAAAACAGCGACCCCGATAGAGATAGTCAGCCGGATCGTATTGCCATCAGGCAGCGCGAAATGGTACTTCTCAACCGATTGTCTGATGGACTCGGCAATGGCCATGGCTTGGTGATGACCACAATCGAGCAATAGTATAGCGAATTCCTCGCCTCCGTTCCGAGAGACGATATCTGCTGAGCGGGCATGCTCAATGAGCAATTGTCCGAGTTGTTTTAGAACCGCATCACCTGAAGTATGACCGAAAGTGTCATTTACTTTTTTGAACCGGTCGATGTCGATGACTAGTAGCGATAGTTTTTGCTTGTACTCACGTGCCCGTTCTAGTTCAAACTCAAGTGATTTCTCAAATTGTCTGCGATTACTGAGGTTGGTAAGATGATCGGTGGTCGCTTTGCGTTCGAGCAGAAACAACATCTCATTCGATTTATTAATGAATTCTGCGATGAAATAAATAAAGATTCCACCGACAAAAGAAATGGTCATCTGTAAAGGATATACTTTCAATAGTGAGTTCATGCTGGTTGTATTCAGCATTAGGATCACAAAGATCAGCGTCATACCCAGCAGGTTCATGGTAATAATTTTGGTTAATCGGGACCAGGGAGCATAGGCAAAATATACACCGGACAGTCCGATGATCGTCATGACGAATGCTGCATCGATGGCAGCGGAAGACATTCCAAACATGATAATACGAAGGATGGAAATGACAAGTCCCGAGATGACCGAAGCCAGTCCTCCTAAATATACGGCGGCTGTGACAATAGCCAAATGACGTAAATCTACAATGGTAGTTTCATTTAAAGGAAAGGAATAGTTCATCAGTACCGTTCCATAGATCCCGAACAGCAGACCACCGATCATCTGAACACGCATCGAGGGAAAGGGAACGCGGATACGATAGAATTTGGCTATGATTCCGGACACATACATGAACGTGATCATGACACAGAGATTGACGAAAAACGTGCTTAGCAACAAGCATCCCTCCTTTAGCGCACATTACTATATTTTAGCTGAAAAGCAGTATAGTAGCGAACCATATTATCCCAAGTAGGGGTGATGGCTACGTAGAAGATGGTTTGGATATCACTATTCATGAATAAAATAGTCGGATATTGACTTCATTATACAATGAGATTTATACTTAATCTAAATCAAAATTGATTTTGATGTTTCAGGGAATCATAGCAATCAGTAGATTGCTGTGTCATCTTATATACTATTGAATGGGTTAATAAAGGAGAATTGCTGGTGAGAACTCTAAATCTGACGATACAGCGTCAAGCCGTTTACGATGTAGTCCGTCATTCCGAAGACCATCCAACGGCAGCAGAAGTGATGAACCGTCTGGTGGAGCAAGGTTATAATTTGGCTTATGGTACGGTATATAATTCACTCCGATATTTAACAGATAAAGAATTGATTCGGGAGCTCAAGTTGGGCGAAACGGCCAGTCGTTATGATGCCCGCATGGACGAACATCAACATATTATGTGTGAAGTATGCGGCAAGGTAGATGAAGTCATGACGGAAGTTCCTCCCCAATGGATGAAGCAAGTTGCGGAGGAGACCGGGTATGCGATTGATCACGCTCATGTGGTCTTTGGAGGTGTCTGCGCGGAATGCAGAAACAAACGGGTCAAGTAAAAATCAACCTGTCCGGCCGTCGTCTGCCGCTCCGGGTCAAGCCTGCCCTTGCGGATTCAACTCCCCTTGTGGATAATTGCCCGGTCACGAGACGGGTCATTCTGATCAGTCCGATGCCCGGGCAGGTACATGAACTGGTCAAGGCTTTGACGGACAGCTGCTTCGATGTGCTGGTGTTCCACCGCTGGGAGCCTGATTTGCATGAACGGCTTGTATTTGATCTGTTAATCTATGACCTGTCTGTTGCTGGAACCATTGATGCTTTTGCGGGAATCAGCAGCCGATTGAATCGTGAAGCGGAATATGCAACACCGTGTCTGTATCTGGTGGGGGAGAAGATGATTGGCAGTGCCAGTGGACCGATGCTTCAGGAGGAATTGCTGGTCTGGCCGGCCCGTCCTCAGGAAGCGTTGTATCGTGTGCAACGCATGATTGGCAATAGCCCTGCAGCACCGAAACGCGGATTTCTCCCTCAGGAAGGCCAACGTATCGCTTTCAAGGATCTATGGCTGGATCGTGAGCGGATGAGTGTGCATCGCAATAATGACCGTATTCATTTGACCAAGACAGAATATGATCTGCTGCTGAAACTGATTGATGCCAAAGGTGCAGTGATTTCCCGTGAGGAGATGCTCAGCGATATTTGGGAGACTGATTTTACAGGTGGAAGTAATGTGGTGGATGTTCATATCAAAAGCTTACGCAAAAAACTTGGCGATAACGCGGCTTCGCCTCAATATATAGTAACGGTAAGAGGAGTGGGCTACCGCCTGGCGGATTAGTCCGCTTTTTTTTGTGCACACAAAATGCTGTTCATGTCACTCGTATGCGGGTATATCCACTAGATGGAGTAGATCAAGCCAATCGGAATGGCTCAATGCTCATCTTACTCCAAGTTGATGTTCATATTTCATTCATGAAATGAGCAAGAAACTCATCTTAATCTCATACGAACCTCATGCAAGGGGCGAGTGGGACATGTTAGAATCAATTTAACAGTTAGATCAAGTCTAAATGTATATTTAATCCGATGGCGAATATGATTTTAATAGAGTATATACAGCAGGCATGAGACCAACATGAGGAGGATAACGATATGACAGAACGCATGACAACCAATCAGGGCGCACCCGTAGGTGATAACCAAAACTCCCGTACCGCAGGAAGAAGAGGCCCCACATTACTTGAGGATTATCATCTGCTTGAGAAGATCGCACACTTTGACCGTGAGCGTATTCCGGAACGGGTCGTTCATGCGAGAGGTGCCGGTGCACATGGCGTGTTTACGCTGGAGAAGAGCATGAAGGCTTATACGACAGCCGATTTCTTACAAGACCCGGGAACAGAGACGGATGTACTGGTGCGGTTCTCGACTGTAATTCACGGCACGGGTTCGCCGGAGACAGCGCGTGATCCACGTGGATTTGCCGTGAAGTTCTACACTCGTGAAGGGAACTACGATATTGTGGGTAACCACTTGCCCGTCTTTTTCATCCGTGATGCCATGAAGTTCCCGGATATGGTTCATTCCCTGAAGCCTGCGCCGGATACGAATATCCAGGACCCTGCACGCTACTGGGACTTCATGACACTATCACCCGAGTCGACTCATATGATGACCTGGTTGTTCTCCGATCTGGGTACACCAGCAAGTTACCGTGAAATGGATGGATTCGGCGTACACGCCTTCAAATGGATTAATGCTCAAGGGCAAGTCCATTATGTGAAATACAAGTGGGAATCGGCCCAAGGCGTACGAGGTTTCTCACGTCAAGAGGCAGCAGAGGTGCAAGGACAGGATTTCAACCATGCCACCCGGGATTTACACGATCATATCAAAAACGGGCAATACCCGCAGTGGAAGCTACAGGTACAGTTGCTGAAACCGGAGCAGATGGATGATTTCGCCTTCGATCCGCTCGACCCAACCAAGACTTGGCCGGAAGATGTACTGCCGTTCCAGACGATCGGAACCATGACATTGAACCGAAATCCACAAAACTTCTTCGCAGAAGTAGAGCAAGCAGCTTTTTCACCAAGCGCTTTGGTGCCTGGAATCGAGCCTTCCGAAGATAAATTGCTGCAAGGCCGCCTGTTCTCCTATCCGGATACACAGCGCCATCGGCTCGGACCAAACTATTTGCAGATTCCGGTGAACTGCCCTTATGCTCCGGTTCGCAATCATCAGCGTGATGGATTGATGAATGTGAATCAGGACCCGTCCCCGGTAAACTATGAACCGAATAGCTCAGGCAACAGCCCGGAGGAAGCACCTGAATATCGTGACAGTCAAGCTCCGTTACAGGGCCATGTTACGCGTGAGAAAATTGAGAAAACCGATAACTATACGCAGTCAGGGGAGTTGTTCCGTTCATTCACGGCGGTGGAGCAGCAACATCTGCTTGATAACCTGATCAATGACTTGAAGGCAGTACCGGAACAGACCCAGCTACGTGCCTTGTGCCACTTCTTCCAGGCAGATGGACAGCTCGGTGGTCGTTTGGCTCATGGACTGGGTGTGGATATTTCCGCTTTTATGCCCTCACAGGATCGTAAATAAAGCACTGATCTCATCATTATTTCAGCAATGAATAATCGATTTATGAATTAGACCGGGCAGGTCTGCAGAATAGCAGACCTGCCCGGTCTTTAGGTTTTTTTAACGCTAAGCTGATCTTGTGCATCCAAATAATATTCTGAAATGGAAAACATATTTACAAATCATTTACAATAAATAGCTGACATAGAGGTTGACTTCTCGTTTGTTGGCACTACAATGGGTAGTGTGAGGGGTGTCTGAACATGAGAATACACAATTTTAAAGTGGGTGAGCGTGGACTGAACCGGTTTTTCGGTCCGCTTGAGGCGAAGATTATGGACATTTTATGGGCGCGTCCAGGCAGCAGCATTCGCGAAGTGCAAACCGCATTAGAAAAAGATAAAGACGTTAATTTCAATACTGTCATGACGGTGATGAATCGCCTCGTGGACAAGGAACTGCTCCACAAGTCGCAGAAGGGCCGAACGTCACTGTACCATCCGGTACAGAGCAGGGAGGAGTTTATGAACGACCAATCCAAGGAATTGTCACATGAGTTGGTGGATGAATTCGGGGTACTTGCTGTGAATCACATGCTGGATGCGCTGGATGAAGCAGATGCAGGGTTGATTGAGCGTCTGGAGCAGAAGATTAAGCAATGGAAAAAGGATAGCGATTGACATGTGGAAGGCCCGCTCGAAGCTGTTGTTTACCGTCGGGTTTGGCATTCCGTTATTCGTGTTCATGCAGATGTTCATGTACGCGATGTACAAAATTTTCGGTTGGGACATTCCGTTTAATCTGCTCTGGCTATGTAATCACTGGATGAGCAGGCTGGGCTGGTTATCCATGGGGCATGTTCTTATGGCACTGGTTCTCCTGACTTTTGCAGGTACAGGCTGGTTGCTGTTCGATCGGATGATTAAGACACATGCAGCGGTAAGGAAGCTTCGGTCAATGGAAGATAGAGCCATGTCTCAGGATCTTCAGGCGCGGTACCGTCATCTGAAACAACCTGGATTCATTGTGGTGGACAAGCCGTCACCGGTGGCATTTACGATTGGTCTCTGGAAACCTTGTATTGTACTTTCCACAGGGCTGCTCACGATGCTGGATGCTGAAGAAGAAAGAGCGGTTGTGTATCATGAAGTGCACCATCTGTGGCATCGTGATCCACTCAAGACGACATTATTGTCGGTATTTGCCGTGATGATGCCTTATATTCCGGTGTTGAAGCATACTTCAAAACATTACAAGATCATTAGAGAAATACTGGCTGACAATGAAGCAATTGAACGTACAGGGAACGCTGCGGGCATTGGTAGTGCACTGCTCAAACTGATCCGGGCTTGCCCTGAACCTTGGAGAATTAGAGAGACAGCTATTCAATCGTCTTTTGCCGATACTTCGGTGAATGTACGTATTTCCCGTTTATTAGACCCGGAACAGGATTTTTCACTGTCGCTTCCCCGCTATGCGGTATTCATTTCTGCCACAGTGATCCTGCTGCTGTCTGTTTTGTTTGTTTGGTCAATTGGGTGAAAGGTAACGTTGAACTTAAACTCCAAGGAGGAAGATGAATATGAATAGAAGTGTGGAGATTGGTTTGTTTTTCTCAAGGATCATGATTGGTCTCATCTTTGTATTACATGGTTGGAGCAAATTCGAAGGTGGAATTAGTGGTACAGTCGGTTTCTTTGAAAGTATCGGCATTCCTGGTTTTCTGGCATCTGTTGTAGCGATCATTGAGCTTGTGGGTGGTGCAGCCATGATTCTGGGCTTGGGAACACGTGTATTTGCTGCATTATTCATCGTAGTGATGGGTGGGGTTCTGCTCACTGCCAAAGTGGGACAGCCGTTCATGAGTGGTACCGAGTTTGATTACCTGCTGCTGGCGGGTTCGTTGACACTGCTCTTCACAGGCAGCCGTTTCCTAGCGGTGGATCATTTCTTCTCCAGACAAGGGAACGCTCGTCAGAATGTGCGTGCATAACGGGTTTATATCCATCCAATAGGGATAGATAACAAGTTCATTCAAGTAGGTATATCCTGCATAGAGGCCTTTTCTCGCTAGTTCGGATTACGCGTAATTATACGTGTGATCCGTTCGAAGCGGGAAATGGCTTTTTGTTTTGGACGACAAGCCCATCGATTTGGTACAATGAGAATAAGTATGCAACTAAGAAAAAATAAGAGAATATAAAGGAGGGTGCGCTTTATGATTAACGTCATTCCATCCGATTCCCGCTCCAGCTTCGACCGGGGCTGGCTGCGCGGCAATCACAGCTTTTCCTTCGGTGAATATCAGGACCCGGAGAATACTTCGTTTGGACCCATGCGGGTAGCTAACGACGATGTAATTGCTCCTGGTCGTGGTTTCGGTGCACACCCGCATAGTGATATGGAGATTGTGTCCATCGTGTTGAACGGGAAACTGCGTCATGAAGATAACCTGGGCAATGTAGCTGTAACATCATTTGGTGGGATTCAGCGCATGTCAGCAGGCAGTGGCATGATCCATACCGAACACAATGCCTCGGATTCTGAAGAAGTGCGTATATTACAGCTTTGGTTCATGCCACATACGAAAGGGCTTGAGCCGTCTTATGAGACAACTTCTTTTGATCCAGACGCACTTGCGGGAGCACTCGTACCCGTGGTATCCCCTGAAGGTGGGGCGCGTATTGCATCCATTCATCAGGATATGACCATCTATCTTGGCCGATTGGCCGCAGGCAAGGCATTAACATATGAACAGGCGGAAGATCGCCGCATGTACATTTTTGCTATAGAAGGCAAGCTTAGCTTGAACGGAGAGTATCAGTTAAATGAAGGGGATACGGCACGTGTGGAACAGACGACATCCATGAACCTGGATGCAAGCGAGGACTCTTTCTATATGTTGATCGATCTGCCCTAGATTACCGAAATAGATTGAAACTCCAAGATCAAAGGAGGATGTACTTTTATGACGCAGCAGGAATGGTTCATGGTTAAGCATGCAGTGACTGGGCGAGGGCTGGTTAACAGCAAAACAGACTCGATGTCCTATCGTTATCAAAAAGAAGGCACTGGTTTTGTTTTTACCGTTACGGGTCTGGAACAACAGGTGGTGGATAGCATTATGGAGCTTAGACAGGAGCTCAATGTGTTTCGCTTTGTACAGCGTAAAGATCAGCCCTTGGTGAAGCACTGGTATTATGTTCAGGGAGACCGGGTGCAGTATGATGGAGAACGCCATACATTGACGATATATGCGGAATCTGAGATCCGCTATATTCCTGAAGATTATTTTGCCGACTAACCGAATGATTAAAAAGACCTTCCAATTGGAAGGTCTTTTTCCTTATATACAATTAATTTTGAATTATATGTGTTTCAGGTTGTTTCATGAAATTTAGCAAAAGAGAAGCAAAGGAAGGTTGACATAACGAAATTAATATCGATATAATTACCCTAATTGATAATGAGTATCAATATCAAATGACACGAAGTAGAACAACTAGAAGTGTTTTACGGCTATTGGTGAGGGGATTAGTAGAGAGATGAAGTTAGGCTATATGTTGATCGTACTGGCTTTTTTGTCTATCGTATACCTGTTTATTGGCAATTCAGACATTTCACCCATGGATATATTTCATTTGACCCCAGTCCAGCTTCAGGTGTTACAAGTCAGTCGTTTTCCCCGCCTAATTAGCATCCTTGTCGCAGGTATCAGTATGAGTGTTATTGGACTAATCATGCAGCAGCTGACTCGCAATCGTTTTGTGTCTCCGACAACGGCCGGAACAATGGACTCAGCCCGGTTGGGTATCCTTGTTACTTTGATGTGGTTCCCTGGAGCTTCTCCACTGCAGAAAATGCTGGTTGCTTTTGCCTTCGCACTGGCTGGAACGCTAATCTTTATGCGGATACTGGAGAAAGTCAAATTCAAGGATACGATATACATCGCTCTCCTCGGTTTGATGTTTGGCAATATTGTAAGCTCAGTCACGACTTTTTTTGCTTACAAGAACGATTTGATCCAGAACATGTCATCCTGGCTGCAAGGTGACTTCTCCACGATTATGAAGGGACGTTATGAACTGATCTATATCAGTATTCCGCTGCTCATTATCGTATATCTGTTCGCTAATCGCTTTACACTTGCAGGCATGGGTGAAGATTTCTCAACCAACCTTGGACTGGCTTATCGCAAAGTGGTTAATCTCGGACTGATTCTGGTTGCCATGGTTTCAGCAGTCGTCATTATTACGGTAGGTACAATCCCGTTTCTGGGTCTTGTAGTACCGAATATTGTGACGTTGTATAAGGGTGACAACTTGCGGGATACATTGCCTCATACGGCAGTGCTCGGTGCGATTTTTGTTCTGGTCTGCGATATTTTGGGTCAATTGATTATTTATCCTTATCAGCTCTCCATAAGTTTGACTGTGGGCGTTGTGGGTAGTGTGTTGTTCCTGTATTTACTGCTTCGAAGAAAGGCTTATGAATCATGAGAATGAAGTATACGGCGAATACCTGGAAATTTGGCATTTTGATTACAGCGGCAGTGCTGTTGATTGGTGTATTTCTGGTCATTCAATCCGGGGGCAACTGGGATTATATTCTGCCTCGCAGAGGAAAAAAGATTCTTGCTATTGTGCTCACGGGTGCTTGCATCGCGTACTCCACTGCCATTTTCCAAACGATAACCAACAATCGAATTCTTACGCCTGGCATTATGGGACTCGACTCCCTGTATATGTTGTTTCAGACCTTTGCCGTGTTTGTGTTTGGGAGCACGCATATCAGCTTTGTGAACAAAAACCTTAACTTTGCGGTATCTGTCCTGTTAATGACCTTGTTTGCCTTACTCCTGCATCAGTTCATGTTCCGTAGAGAACGGGGGCGCAATATCTATTTGCTGCTGCTCGTTGGCCTTATTCTGGGTACGCTGTTTCAGAGCATGTCCTCCTTCATGGAGGTACTGATTGATCCAAATGAGTTCCTTGTGCTGCAGGGCAAGATGTTTGCGAGTTTCAACAATGTGAATACGGATCTGCTGATCATCTCAATGGTGGCTATTATTTTGATCCTGCTGTATGCACAGAAGTTTACTAAGTATCTCGACGTACTTTCTCTTGGTAAAGATCACGCGGTTAATCTTGGGGTGGACTACCAATACATTGTGAAAAGGTTACTGCTGGTTGTGATGGTTCTGGTGTCAATCTCCACAGCGCTTGTTGGACCAATCATGTTCCTGGGACTGCTGGTCGTGAATCTGGCGCATCAGATATTCCGATCACATCGTCATAAAGTGCTGATCTGGGGTTCAGTCATTATAGCCGTGGTTTCATTGGTCGGTGGACAGCTCATTGTGGAGCGGGTATTTACTTTTGCTACTACAGTAAGTGTCATTATCAATTTTGTAGGCGGTGTGTACTTCATCTATTTACTGCTAAAGGAGAATAAGTCGTGGTAGAAGTCAGAAATGTAACCAAACAATACGGCGGCGTCCGGGTAGTGGATGACGTATCACTGAATATTGCCAAAGGGAAAATCACTTCATTTATTGGTCCCAATGGTGCAGGCAAAAGTACACTGTTATCCATGATCACCAGGCTAATCAGCAAGGATGCAGGACAAGTCCTGATCGAAGGGCAAGAGATCGAAGGTTGGAAGAACAAGGATCTGTCGAAAAAAATATCAGTACTTAAGCAATCTAATCACATAAATATCAGGTTGACGGTGGAGGATCTGGTTGCTTTTGGGCGTTTTCCATATTCACAAGGAAGACTCACGGCAGAGGATCGGCAGTGGATTCAGGAAGCCATCGATTATATGGAACTGGCTCCATTCCGCAAAAAGTATTTGGATGAGCTAAGCGGTGGACAACGACAGCGGGCTTACATTGCCATGGTTATCGCGCAGAACACCGAGTATATTCTCCTCGATGAACCCTTGAATAATTTGGACATGAAACATTCCGTGCAGATTATGAAGGTGCTTCGTAAAATGGTGGATGAATTGGGCAAGACGATTGTTATTGTCATTCATGACATCAATTTTGCCTCCTGTTACTCAGACTATATCGTGGCACTCAAAGATGGGCGTGTCGTGCAGGAAGGTAAAACGGAGGACATCATTAATACGGATGTATTGCAGAAAGTATATGACATGCACATCCCTGTGCAATGGATTGATGGGCGTAAGATTTGTGTGTATTTTGCTTAAAGTTAAACCAATATAGAGAGAGCGAGAGGTGTCTATTTATGAAAAAGGGTTGGTTGTTTACGTTGCTTGTCGTGTTGTCGGTTGTTCTGGCAGCTTGCGGTGGAAATAAAACAGCAGAAAATACAGGTTCCAGCAGTGGCACAGGGTCAGAAGCGAATGCAGCAGCAGATCAGTCCAACGAAGAAATCGTCATTAAACATAAACTTGGCGATACAACAGTGAAGAAGAATCCGGAGAAAGTGGTTGTGTTCGACTATGGGGTGCTGGATACATTGGATCAGCTCGGGGTAGAGGTTGCCGGTGTACCTCAGGAGGGAGTTCCTTCTTATCTGGAAAAGTATAACGATGCAAAGTACGCCAATGTTGGCGGTTTGAAAGAGGCTGATTTTGAGAAAGTAAATGCCCTGAAGCCTGACCTGATTATCATCTCAGGACGACTGCAAGACTCATATGAAGAGTTGAGCGAGATCGCACCAACTATTTATATGGCGGTAGATACAGAAGATTATATGAACTCCCTGACTTCGAATGTGAAGACACTTGGAGAGATCTTTGGTAAAGAAAAAGAAGCAGAAGAGGCACTGGCATCAATTGATACCTCTGTTAAAGCTTTGAAAGATAAAGTAACGGCTGCTGGAAAGAATGCACTGGTTGTTCTGACGAACGAAGGTAAATTGAGCGCTTATGGTGCAGGTTCCCGATTTGGTATCATACATGATGTGTTCGGTTTTACTCCCGCAGATGCAAATATTGAAGTGTCCACTCATGGGCAGAGCGTTTCATTTGAATATGTTATGGAGAAAAATCCAGATTATCTGTTCGTGGTAGATCGGAGTGCGGTGGTTGCAGGCAGTGGTGAGGCAACTCCAGCCAAACAGGTTATTGAGAACGATTTGGTCAAAAATACGAATGCTTATAAAGATGGACACATTGTTTATCTTGACCCGGATTACTGGTACTTGTCCGGTGGTGGTTTGGAATCCATTCAAGAAATGATTAAAGAAGTGGACGAGAGTATCAATTAAGTGAATGAAGATTGACGCATTAGTTTAATTAGGCCCGAAGGTCTCTGTTATCCATACAGAGGCCTTTTTTTGTTGCCCTAGTTGAAGAAGGTATCTGGATTTTTATAAAAAGATCACATAATTCTGCGCGCTCTGGCACAAGCTACCTTGTATAAAAAAACAGGAACGGAGGGCGGCATATGGCGGACAAAACATCAGGGAAAAATGGTTCCGGGGATTCAGAAAAGAAGAAACACATCCCTTTGGGGCTGCCGTCTCCCCCTATTTTGAGGCAACCGATAAGCCTTTCACATGAAAGCCATATGTTGGCACTGGAAGACATTTTCTCGGATTGCTCGGATGTGGTCTTCCGCAATGTCAAGATTTCATCTGAAGTGGAAGGACTGCTTGTATACATCGAAGGCATCGTGAATTCGGCAGATATTCAGGATCATATGCTTCGGCCTCTCATTCGGGGTCTGATCGAGCAACGTACTGATGAACCTGCGGCTCCACTGGATGATACACGAATTGCTCTGACGCAGGTGAAGAAAGTGGATACCTGGGCAGACGCAGCAGAGGGTGTGCTGGAATCCTCCGCACTGCTGTTGATCAACGGAAGCAAAGAGGCTTGGCTATTTAACGTCAAGGGCGGTGTGAGGCGTGGTGTCGAGGAACCCCAGACCGAGTCGGTTATCCGAGGACCACGCGAAGGCTTCACCGAGACATTGCGGGTGAACACAGCTTTGCTTCGTTTCAAGCTAAAAACACCTGCACTTAAGATGTTAAGCATGACGATTGGAACTGAGACCAAAACCAATGTCGTACTGACCTACATCAGCGATATCGCTGATCCCAAGCTGATTAAGGATGTCAAAAAACGCCTCAACAAGATCAAAATCGATGGGATTCTTGAGTCCGGTTATATTGAGGAATTGATAGAAGATCATCCGTATTCCCCTTTTCCGCAGATGCATTATACCGAACGTCCGGATACAGTGGCGGGCAACTTGCTGGAAGGACGATTTGCCATTTTTGTGGATGGTAGTCCGTTTGTCCTTATTGCCCCAGTAACCATGTGGCAGATGCTTCAGGCGAGTGAGGATTATTACGAACGGTTCTTTATCAGCAATCTGGTGCGGTGGATTCGGTTTTTGTTTGTAGCTATCGCTCTATTTCTGCCTGCACTCTATATCGCCATTACAACCTTCCATCAGGATATGTTGCCTACCACGCTGATTCTGAGTATTGCCGGGGCAAGGGAGGCCATTCCATTCCCTGCACTGGTTGAAGCCCTCATTATGGAGCTATCATTCGAGGCATTGCGAGAAGCGGGGGTCAGGTTACCGAAAACGGTAGGTCAGGCCGTCAGCATTTTGGGGGCACTTGTGATTGGACAAGCAGCCGTTCAGGCGGGGATCGTGTCGGCGCCCATGGTTATCATTGTATCGATGACAGGGATTGCGTCGTTCACCATCCCACGTTTTAACTTTGCCATTACGGTTCGGTTGCTGCGTTTTCCCATCATGTTACTTGCCGGTGCGCTTGGCTTATATGGCATTGTAATTGGACTGGTGCTGATCTCGGTACATCTAACACAAATGACCTCTTTTGGAGTACCTTATCTGTCAGGTCTCAGCCCCTATAGCAAGACGGATACCAAGGATATTGTTATTCGTACACCATGGTGGAAGATGATCAATCGTCCTTCAACGGTTCATCGTGACCAGCAGCGGATGAATGAAAAGATCAACGGTTCGCCTGAAGCAGAAGAAGGGTGGTGAGCACATGGTTCTCATCCGTAAACGACGGGCGGTAGCCATACTGCTCCTATGTACTATTTTCATATCAGGTTGCTGGGATCGGAAGGAGATTAATGATATCGCTTTTGTCATTGGTCTCGCTATCGACAAGGAAGAGGATAATTTCAGAACCAGTCTGCAAATTGCCCTTCCCGGCCAGTCCGGTTCCTCTGGAAGTGAAGGTGGTGGTGGGGGCACAAGTGGCGACAAATCGTGGTTCATGTTATCCACTACAGCCAAAACCTTGCGCGGGACTTCAATTGAAGGTCAAAAGGCACTTTCCCGTGAGCTTTATTATGCACATCGACGTACCATGCTGATCGGAGAAGAGCTTGCACGTGAAGGTGTTGCTCCCATGCTGGACTTACTTACGCGTTACCCGCTTAACCGACTCTCTGCGCTACCGATTGTTACCAAAGGATCTGCTTACAAAGTGCTGGATACCGATGCGCCAATTGAAAAATTCCCTTCTGAAATGGTACGCGAACTGTGTTTCCTAAATATGCGCAGACCACGTTCACTCAAGACATTTACGGATGCGATTCTTTCCGAAGGAGTAGATCCATTTCTACCAGTTGCTTCGACTGCTGACAATGTGCCGAGTAACTGGAAGGATGTTAAGACGAACATTAAGTTAGATGGGATCGCAATTTTCAAGAAGGACAAACTGGTAGGCATGATAGAGAAAGCTCCCGCTGATGCGCTTATTTTAGCCATGGGCGAAGCCAATGAGCCGGAAGTGATGGTAAAGGCTCCGCGTGGAAAAGGTGATGTGTTCATTAAATTAAACGAGAATAACTCATCCTTGCATCCTCATGTTGAAAACGGGAAAGTCACGGTGACGATCGAATTGTATGCCAAGGGAGTCATGGTAGATAACGAATCCAATTATGGTGATTTGCGAGACCAGGAGATGCAGAGCCTTACCCAGGCCCTTCACCAGAAAATTGGAGATGACATTAAGGAAGGGATCAGGCTGATTCAAAAACAATATCCTGCGGATATCTTGGGTCTAGGTCGTTCCATTCATCAGCAACTTCCTCGGGAATGGAAAAAAATGAGGGATCGGTGGGATGATATCTATCCTGATGTAAAGGTAATTATTGAACCACACATCATAATTGAAAATGTAGGGGTTATCAATAAACCGATTGGATTACAAGAGGAGGATATTGTCCATGATTAAGCCGCTGTTGTTCACTTATTTGGGTATGGTTATTGCCGTAATCATCATGGACTTCAAACATGTGAGGCAGGCAGCGGCCATTAATCGGTGGTTATCCTACGGAATAATCGCCATCAGCGCCGGGATTTGGTTCTATGTGACTAATTTGAGCAAAACCGTCTTTATTTCGGCTTGGCTAACCCAGTTAATTCAACGTTGGCTACCGTTACCTTAGGCTTTTCAACGAATTTTGAAGCATAAGACAGAAAGGAGGTATTCCATGAATCAAAAAGTGACCAGTCGTCAGTTGGTGCTGCTCATCATGCTGCTCGGAACTACAGGCACGTTGATGCAACCCCATGCACAAGCCATTTTTTATGCTGAACAGCACGCCTATTTATCTTATATCCCTGTGTTTCTTGTCATGGTGGCATCACTATGGATGTTAAGCCGTGTTCAGCGACGGTTCCCCGATCGGGATCTGTTTGAATCTCTAGTGGAGCGTTTCCCCTTTTTGGGTCGTGTGACAGGTCTGTTGTATATCCTGTTTTTTCTCTTTATATTTGCCCGTGATATCCGACTAATCGGTGACTATGTAAGTATTACCTTGCTGGAGACGACCCCGATTTCCATCATTGTATTGAGCCTCTTGGTTATGGTTGTTTTTATCGTGAGGGGAGGGTTGGGGTCCTTAATAGGGATGTCCGAGCTCTATGTTACGTTGTTTGTGCTGAATTCATTGATTTTGCCGTTTATGCTCATTCAGCAAATAAACATGGATAATCTTATGCCCTATTTTGACATCGATGTTACTGGTGTTGGCAGGGGAAGCTGGTACATATTTTCTTTTTTTGGTGAGATGATTGCCATCCCCTTTGTAATTAAAGGCAGTGATTTTCGATTCAAGTCGGTTATGTGGGGGATTACGATCACAGCACTGATCATGATGCTGATTGTCATCGAAACCATCTTGGCGGTGGGAGTACCCATTGCTTCCAGACTGGTTTATCCTTCCTATGAGCTTGCAAGGCAACTGCAAATTAGTGATTTCCTTGATCGATTTGACCTTGCGCTAGCAGCCGTAACGCTGCCTACGTTAATTACAAAGATCGCATTTGATCTATATTTTGTCTGTTGGGGACTGAAACGAATGATTCCGAAGGTCTCGGGAAAAGTCATGACAGGGCCAGTTGCTTTGATCGGATTTGTCTGTGCCTTCTGGTTTTTCAAAAACGCTGTTCAGCTCTTCCGCTTTACACGTGAATGGACATGGATCGGGATTGTGTTCGAGGTGCTATTTCCCATCATACTCTTCGTGTTTCTTCGTCCTCGCAAAAAAGGTGCGAATGATCGACGGACAACAGATAACCAGAAACAAAAGCAGCAACCAAAAGAGGACAAACAAGGGAAAACATCACAGGACAGAGAGAATTCCGACGGGGACAAACATGAAGGACTTCAGGGTGGAGAACTACAGCCTTCCTGATATATCCCATCAAAAATCGTTATAGATGAACCACTGAAAAGAGGGGAAACTCGGTTTCCCTCCATAGAAGTACCCTGTATACTGTAGTCAGACTGATGACATTCGGCTGAATTAACGGGGGGAACATGGATGGCTCAACATTTGGCAGGTATACGCGTAGCATTGACAGGACCACGAAAATCCAAAGAGATGTCCTTGCTGGTTGAGAAAATGGGCGGGATTCCACTAGTTCGACCTGCACAGGGGACTGTTTTTCTGGACGATCGTAATATTCGGGATGGTCTCGTATCCTGGATATCCGACCCGCCAGACTGGACGGTATTAACCACGGGTATGGGATTGGACGCTATTTTTGATATGGCTGAGGATATGGAGATTGCTGATCAATTGCTGGACGTTTTATCGGAATCTTTGATTGCAGCAAGAGGGTACAAAACAGTCAATGCACTCCGAAAACGTAAACTGACCCCGCTCGTGCGGGATGATGATGGTAGCACAGACGGGCTGATTCGTGAATTTGCGCCTCATGAACTTAAGGGACAGAAGGTCATGTTGCAACTGCACGGGGAAACCGCGCCCAAGTTGGTCGGTTGGCTGGAGGAACAAGGAGCTCAAGTACGTCAGGTGCTTCCTTATCGTCACGTCCCACCCGAAGAGGGTGAACTGGAACAGTTGTTGAATGAGATTTTGCGGCATGAGGTTGATGCTGTCGCGTTTACAAGTGGACCGCAAGTACGTTTTTTGGTTGAGTATGCGGCATCAAAGGGCAAACTCGAATCCATGCAGGAAGCCTTCCGCCAAGGCGTGGTGCCTGCTTCGGTGGGCAGGGTTACGGCAAACGCGATGCGTGAAGAAGGGATTGAGGCGCTCGTAGTTCCGGAGGATGAGAAGATGGGAGCACTAATCGTTGAGTTGGGGCGTTATTACGCTGCCCAATCTGCGGACAAGGCTCATCTTCTGCAGTAACATGTGATCCCGTCTGGACTCATATGGATGCGTTGAATAAAACGTATTTACGATGCCTCGTTGTTCCCGGTTCTGATCCGCTATACGGGTCAGAACTTTTTTTGTTTTTGTCTCTGTGACCGGTTCACTTTCTATAAGCTGAACGACTCTGATTCAAGGGAATCCACCTGAGACTTTGGTCGTGAAGTTAGTTGTACCCATTCATAATTAAAGGTTTTTGGATAATAATGTGGAATGAATTAAAGACAGATTAAGCTTGTGAGGGAGGGACAGCATGATGAAAACCGTATGTGTAACCGGGGCGGCCCGGGGACTGGGGTTGGCTCTGACGGCACAAATGCTGAAGAGAGGTTATATCGTTTATGCGGCAGGGTTGGACATGGAAGAGTCCCAAGGGATTCGTACTTTGACGGATGCCTATCCAAAACATTTACGCGTCATTGAACTGGATATTGCGGATGATCTGTCCGTAGCTTTGTTCACGGAGACACTTAAGCTGGATACTGAGCATTTGGATATGCTTATCAATAATGCGGCTATACTAGGAAGTATTACGGATCATATCCGCGGACCGTTAAATATGGCGGAGATGGCAGAAGTATTCAACGTAAATACCTTGGGGACATTGCGTGTGACTCATGCCCTGTTGCCCCTCCTTCTGCAAGGGACTAACAAGCTGATTGTCGATATATCTTCGGAGGCAGGCAGTATTGAACAGTGCAGCCGGGATGGATGGTTTGCTTATTGTATGTCCAAATCTGCGTTAAACATGCAGGCTCGCCTTGTGCACAATGGTCTGAAGAATGAGGGTGGGCAAGTGATGCTGATACATCCCGGCTGGGTACAGAGTTATATGAGCGGGGAATTGAATACCGATGCAGACCTCACACCAGATCAATCGGCTCAATATATCACAGCACTCATCGATCGCCATAAGGAGTTCATGGGAGATCAGCCTGCGTATGTAGATTACAAGGGGGATACCCTTCCTTGGTAATTCTGTTATAGGTAATTTGAAAGGAGTTTTTATTGATGGATCATCGTAAAAAAGCGTTGTTACTTGGTGATTATACTCATCCGGACTGGCATCCGCTGCAAGGTGTGGATGCGGAAATTAGTCGGATTTTTCACGATACTATGACTGTGCAGTGCAGTGAGAATCGCAACATGCTGCTGCAAGAAAATATAACCGGATTTGATGTGTGTATCTGTTACATGGATGATTGGAAGGGAAAAGTCTCTCCACAGCAGACAGCAGGCTTATTGTCCTATGTTAGTAATGGAGGTGGACTGGTCATTATACATAACGGAATTTCGCTCCAAAATCGTTATGAGCTGAAGCAGATGATCGGTGCCAAATTCCTGCATCATCCACCTTATGCCCCGTTGGAGTTCACAGTAACGGGAGAGAGCCATCCAGTGACGGAAGGCATTTCGGGATTTACGATGGAGGAAGAGCCTTATCAGTTCGAGTTCGGTTCATTTGCAGAAACGAAAGTTCTGCTGGAGTATCAATCCGAAGAAGGGCCGAAACCTGCAGCATGGGCGCATAGATATGGTCTTGGACGCATTGTTTACCTTATGCCAGGACATCATGTACCATCTTTTGCCCATGAAACCTATCGTCAGTTAATTCTGCAGGCAGGAAAATGGGCTGCGCGTTACGTATAGCCGGACCGTTTCTTTTGTGAGCAGCTGATTAGGGTTATACTATAGAGATCAACGAAGAGGAGGATGACAAGAATGAGCGATTTGTTCAAAAAGGCAATCTCGTTAGGGCTCGGTCTTACTGTTGTAAGCAAGGAGAAAATTGAGAAAACCGTGGATGATCTGGTCAAGCGCGGGGAACTGGCGCCTGGTGAATCCAAAGCATTGGTTGAACGCCTGATGGAACGGGGCGATGAAGAGCAGGGCCAGTTCAAAAGAATGATTCACGAACAGGTCAAGCGCGTCCTTCAGGAAGTGGGCGTTCCATCCGAGAGTGATGTAACCAGTTTGGAACAGCGTGTTGCCGTGCTTGAGAAAAAGCTTGCGGAACTGGGCCACACACCACAGCTTCAACCTGATGCATCCCCAGCTCCACTTGAAGTTCCTCCTCTCAAAGGAAACGAGATCGAGTAGATGGCTGTGCGAATCAAACATGTCGGCAGATACCGGGAAATTGCCATGGCGCTGGTGCGTCATGGCTTCGGTTATATGGTCGAGGAGCTGGGTTTGTTCCAGTTGCTGGCCATACCCCGGCGGTGGATGTCGCGTGAAGCCCACACCACCAAGACATTGAGTGAACGCATACGACTCGTGCTGCAGGAGCTGGGGCCAGCTTTCGTTAAGCTGGGGCAACTGGCAAGCACAAGGGCAGACTTGTTGCCTGAGTCTGTGATCCGGGAATTGGTGAAGCTGCAGGATCAGGTCCCGCCGTTTTCCTCGGAGACGGCACGGGGTATTTTGGAACAGGAATTGGATACACCGCTGGAGGAGATCTTTTCCCGGTTCGAGGATACCCCTGTGGCTGCGGCTAGTATTGGACAGGTGCATCTGGGTAAACTCCGAAGCGGTGAGGCCGTAGCTATTAAGATTCAGCGGCCCGGCATATCGCGTATCGTTCAGCGTGATCTGGATATTTTACGAGAATTGACAGCGATGGCGGAGAAACGCTGGGATTGGGTGAAGCAATATCAGATCCCGCAAATGGTAGAAGAGTACGCACAGGCACTGATGGCCGAGCTGGATTATACCGTCGAGGGCCGTAATACGGAAAAGATTGCACAGCAATATCAGCAGGAAAACAAAGTGAAAATACCAGTGATCTATTGGGATCAAACTTCTTCTCGTGTGCTCACGATGGAGTACATCGAAGGCATCAAGCTCAATGACCGTGACGAGTTGATTAAACGTGGGCATGATCTAAATAATATCGCACAGCGACTGGTAGATTCGTTGTTGAATCAGATTTTCATTCATGGGTTCTTTCATGCCGATCCACACCCGGGCAATCTGATGGTTCTGAAGGATGGCAGGCTTGCCTTTATCGACTTTGGCATGGTAGGCAGTCTGAGTGATGAGATGAAGCAGCACCTGGCTTCGCTGATTATTGGTTTGATGCGCAAAGATACGGATAGCATGATCCGGGCGATTGAGAAGCTGGGCATGATGCCGGATGATATGGATCTGCGAGGTCTCCATAGCGATCTGGACAAGCTGCGCAGCAAATACTACGATATTCCCTTTTCCAAAATCAGCGTAGGTCAAGCATTGAATGATCTGTTCGGCGTGGCTCAGCGTCATCGGGTTGTGATGCCTGCCGACATTCTGCTGTTAGGGAAATCACTGCTCACGATGGAAGGTGTTATCGAACATCTTGATCCTTCCTTGAGTATCGTGGATATGGCAGAACCCTTTGGTCGAAAGCTGATCAAGGAACGCTTCAATCCTGGGCGGATCAAGAATCGTCTGTTCCGCAGTGCTGCGGATATGGCCGAAAGTGTCATGGGTCTGCCTGGGCAGTTAAGGCAATTGTCTTCCATTATTAGCAAAGGTAAGTTGAGACTGGAGATCAGTGTCCCTGAACTGGACGCGCTCATGCGCAGAATGGACCAGATCAGTAATCGGCTGTCTTTCAGTATTGTACTGCTCGCATTTTGTATCATTATGGTTGGATTGATCATCGGTTCTTCGATTAGTCACCAGTCAACCATGCTGTGGGATATTCCGGTCATTGAGATCGGTTTTCTGGTAGCTATTCTGATGGTGGCCTTCCTGCTTTATTCGATATTTAAATCGGGGAGATTTTAGTATAGGTATAATCAATATAGTCGTTAACGCTTCCTGGCAGGGGAGCATTAGCGACTTTTTTTGTTTTGGGCATGGCTTGGTGATACTTAAACAAGATAAACAGAGTATAACTGAGATATTTTATATAAATAAGAGATAATACAAGATAATATACCAATTACGGATACATAGTCTGTTCGTGTAGAAGAGACACTGGGACTATAATAATAGGTCAGTACATTAACGGACCCGGTTTTTCTGAGAGGGGAAAACCTAGAGACATCATGATTGATTCACGATTTCTCAAAAGCAAGATACCTGAATGTTGGAGTGGAAATAAGAGGTACACACTGGAACGGACGAGACATGTACGGACATGGTATCGGATGCCTTATCCAATATTATGGTTAATCCAACATGTAATTTAACTTATATAGACGAATTTTTGCGGAGGGTATTCCGCTGTTTTGTGTTGTCTGTTGTAGTTGGTCAGTGACGAACCATTCCATTGCCGTTCAGGTGATAAGACAAATTTGAGTTTAAATACGTAGGAGGACCGGCAAAGGACGATATGAATACTTTAAAACAACAATGGTTTGGTAACATTCGCGGAGATGTGCTGGCAGGTATTACGGTAGCGCTGGCGCTTATTCCGGAAGCCATTGCCTTCTCGATCATTGCGGGTGTCGATCCGATGGTCGGATTGTACGCTTCAATTACGATTGCCATCGTGATCTCGATTGCAGGCGGAAGACCGGGCATGATTTCGGCAGCAACGGGTGCTATGGCGGTACTGATGGTGGGACTCGTCAAGGATTATGGCGTGGAATATCTGTTTGCCGCTACAATTCTGACAGGTATTATTCAGTTTATTCTGGGGATTTTCAAGGTGGGTCGGTTTATTACATTTGTGCCTCATTCTGTATTGACCGGGTTTGTGAACGCACTGGCGATTCTCATCTTTATGGCTCAGCTTACCCATTTTACGGGAGCGAACTGGATTATGTATGCGATGGTAGCGGGTACGCTGGCGATCATTTATATTTTGCCACGTTTTTTCAAAAGCGTTCCGGCTCCACTGATTGCTATTGTAATCATGACGATCATTACGGCGCTATTACATCTGGATGTCAAAACGGTAGGAGATATGGGGAATCTCACGAGTACCCTGCCTATGTTCCATCTGCCGAATATCGACTGGTCTCTCAATACGCTAATGATCCTTCTGCCTTATTCGTTCACGATGGCTCTGGTAGGTTTGCTGGAATCTTTGCTGACTGCAACGATTGTGGATGAAATGACCGAGACCAAGAGCAGCAAAAACCGTGAAGTACGTGGTCAGGGGATTGCCAACTTTGTTAATGGCCTTTTCGGCGGCATGGGTGGCTGCGCGATGATTGGACAGTCGGTTATTAATGTGAAATCTGGTGGTCGAGGTCGATTATCCACATTTACGGCTGGCGCTTTTCTGGCCATATTGTTGTTATTGCTTAGCGGTGTGGTGAAAGAGGTGCCAATGGGCGCTCTCGTAGGTGTGATGTTTATGGTGTGCATCGGTACGTTTGACTGGAGTTCCATCAAGAACATTGCGCGTGTGCCACGTGCGGAAGCCTTCGTTATGGTAGTCACAGTTGCTATTGTAGTGTATACCCACGATCTGTCTATTGGTGTAATGGTCGGCGTTGTTCTTAGTGTGCTTCATTTTGGTTGGAAACAGACCAAGATTCGTGTGCAGGCAAATGAGGAGCAGGGGCAGAAGGTGTACCGTATCCACGGACCATTCTTCTTTGGTTCATCTTCCCGCTTCGTCGATGAGTTCAATGCTGAGGCTGATCCGCAGGAAATCACAATTGATTTTGGTGGCTCACATATTTGGGATAACACGGCGGTTGTTGCCATTGGTAAAGTTAAATTCAAATATGCCAAGCTGGGCAAAACGGTACATCTGCGCGGGCTGAACGAGGAAAGTTCTCGTTTGCTTGAGAAAAGCGGATTTGCTACGGTGCAAGGGCACAGTTCGTAATTTAATAGCTATAGCTGAATCCAAATGAGTAACATTGATAGATGATAAAAGGTGCTGTCCTGCAAGTCATGATGGATCATGACAGGGATGGCCCTTTTTTGTATAGGTTAGCAAAATGCTTAATTAGTTGAGGTCTAAGGACCCCTACAAGTCCTATTGCCTGTAATTTCAAGCTTCCGATATTCTAACGAACCGTAGGCGATTTATATGCCCGCTATCTGTATTTTTTCGCTAAATCTAGCCGGAATAGCAGGGCTGAAGTTCGTTACAATTCCTTAGAGTGTCATGATTGCGGTATAAGGTCTGTATGATTCGTTAACGCTTTAAACACAACGATCCGGGACATTTGTGGACAAATGCAGGAAAGTAACGCCCGATCCCCTTTTGTTTTGCTTGACTAACGTGTAAACTACAGGGTATGGAGAAGAAGAGCAACGGACCGATTGCTTTTTAAAAAATTCATTTCATAATCATGATTGATATACGGAAAACTAGTCTTGATTGAAGCCAAGTGAAAGCAATTATGAAATGGACTTATCTAAATGAATATACAGAGGTGTAACGATTGGCAAACTTTGAACAACTGGGCATTCGCCCGGAATGGTGCGAGATCCTGAAACATCAGGGTATCGCCGTGCCGACTCCGGTACAGGAGCGTTCGATTCCGGTATTGCTGGGTGGGCGCGATATTATTGCTGAGGCGCAGACGGGAACAGGGAAAACGCTGGCTTTTTTGCTGCCGATTATACAGAAAATTAATGTATCCGACCGCTCGCCGCAAGCACTGATTATTGCCCCTACGCGGGAACTGGCGCTGCAAATTACGGAAGAAGCGAAGAAGCTGACTGCGAACGACGATAAGCTACATGTTCTCGCGGTATATGGCGGACAAGATGTGGACAAACAGCTCCGCAAACTGCAAAACGGTACACAAATCGTGATTGGTACGCCGGGACGTCTCCTGGACCATCTGCGTCGTGGCACGTTGAAGCTGGATAATGTGAAAAAACTGGTGTTGGATGAAGCCGATCAAATGCTGCACATGGGCTTCCTAGATGATGTGGAGACCATCCTTCGTGAACTGCCACACAAACGTCAGACGATGCTGTTCTCGGCAACGATGCCAAAAGGCATTCGCATCCTGGCGAAGAACTATATGAAAGACCCGGAAGATGTGAAGGTATCCTCCAAGTCCGTAATTCCGATCAATCAGATTCGCCAGCAGGTGCTGGAGTGCACGGATCGTGGCAAACTTGAGGCACTTCGCGGTATGATTGATACGTATCGCCCGTACCTGGCGATTGTTTTCTGTCGGACCAAACGCCGTGCCTCCAAGCTGAATGAAGATTTGCGTGAAGCAGGTTATGCGAGCGATGAACTTCATGGGGACCTGTCCCAATCCAAGCGTGAGAATGTAATGAAAGCATTCCGTGACGCGAAATTGCAGATCCTCGTTGCTACGGATGTTGCTGCACGCGGACTGGATGTTGAAGGCGTAACGCATGTATTTAACTACGATATGCCGCATGATGCGGAAAGCTATATCCACCGGATCGGCCGTACGGGTCGTGCAGGCGGCACGGGCCTTGCCGTGACATTTGCAACACAACATGACAGACCGGAGCTTGCTCGTATTGAGGAAGGCACCAACCAGAAGCTGTCCCGTATCCAATGGACAAGTGAAGGTCCGGTAGCATCAACTGGAGCCAATAGACGTTCCATCAACAGTCAGGGTGATGAAGAACGTTCTGGCGGACGCTCCGCTGGGACAGGCAGTGCCCGTCGCGGCGCAGGTCGTACCGGCCGCAGCGAAGGCGGACGTGGTGGTCGTGGTGGTTCCCGTGGCGGCGAAGGTGGACGCAGCGGTGGTCGTAGTGGCGGCCGCAGTGGCGACGAGCGCAGCGCAGGCCGTGGTTCCGCGCGCAGCAGCGACAGCAGTCGCGGTGCAGCGGGTCAAGGCGGACGTGGTGCAGGTCGCAGCGGCGATGAGCGCAGCAGCGGCTGGGGCGGCCGTAGCGCCGACAAGCGCAGCTCCGGACGCAGTGAAGGTTCACGTCGACCGGACTCCGCAGGACGCGGGCCGGCCAAGAGCGACCGCCGCGATTCTCGTCGCGGGCGGTAAAAACGATAAAACCCATGGCAAGTAGTCTGGAAGGACGCCATATATTTTCCAAATATCAAAACACCTCATCCTAGACCTAAGGATGGGGTGTTTTTTCGTCGAAGCTTATATGATAAAAACTATACAATGTCACGCGCGAATCCAATACGCATGCAGGGGTAAATGAATTTTGGTTCGTCTATATAACAGGGATTGAGTTTGCACTAATTTACATTTCGAGACCATTTACTACAGTTCTACACACGAACATCTGCGTACGAATCCCGATATTTCTCGTTATAGACCCGACCAACCGACTCCGCCAGACCACCGCGTGCCTTACCAGGATACAGCTCCAGAGTTCGATAGAGCCGCATAAACCGATCTTTGGGCATAAAGCGCGCGTAGCGGGTAATAAGACTTGGGAACAACTCAATATATTTACTTTTCCGTACAGCAGCGGCAGCTACAGCTGTCAGAATCTGAATCCCGTTGTGCAACTGCAAAATATTCACTTCGTACGTGGCGATATACCTGATCGCATCTTCACGGACCAATTCGGGCTTCAGCCGTGCGATTTCACCGATATATTCAGCGAGCAGCCGCTCGAAGCTGCGCAGCAGCAGAGGTTTGAGCTGCAGATCCATATCACTGCGCAGTACAAAGGATTGCAGCAGCGCAACCTGCTGCAGACGAATCCGGTCGTTATAGACGAGTGAACCGATTTCCCTGAGCATTTCATAGGCGAGCGCTTCATCCTGCTTGCGCGCTTCTGCGACAAGAGCCCAATTCCGGTTAATGCCTTGGCGAATCGCTTCCTCATCCTGACGCAGCATGCGTTTAAGTTCACGCTGCTGTTCGACTTGGAAGGATCGCTTTTGCATGAAGATCAATCCAGCCAGAAGCAGCAGGGAGACGCTGGCCGCCGCCATCGTTTGGTCTATGGTTTCACCAAAATAGGTAGCAACCGCACCAAGTATTACTGTGATGAACAGGTCGCGTGCGATCCGGCGTTTCACGCGGGAAGAGGCGCGTTCTTCCACTGTAGCAAGGGTGCCGCGCCCACAGGCAGTACAGTGATCCTCCCACAGGCAGGTATACTGGCCGCACCGCTTGCAGACACGCAACTTTTGAAACGCATGCGTTGTTCTTATAAAAGGTCTGATGGATACAACTTGTTTAGTGCTCATGCTCAATCACGCTCGCCATTCAGAATAGTGTAGAGGGTTCGATCGGCATCTTCCCGGGAAACGGGTTTGCGCCGATGAAGCAGGAACGCAATCACCTTTATAATGACAAAAAGAAACAATATGGCGAGGCATCCGTATGTAACCATAATCCGTTCCTTTCTAGGCATAGTTAAAATATGCGTAGTTATAATGTTTACTGATCAAGTCGTTATATTGCAGTTTGCTGGCAATAACTATATCATATTTCCATAGTTGGAACTTTCATGCCAGTTAATGACGTGAATTCGTCGATTTTTGTCAGTCATTACAAAACTGTAACTGAAGATAGGGGTGCTTTTCAGAATTTATTAGTAGACTGTTAAGATTTCCTTAAGGCTTGACGCCTATAATAAACTATTCCCATTTTAATCTCAAACGTGAAGGAGTACACCCAATGCTGCGGACAAGCAAAATACGCTGGCTCAGCGGAACTCTGGTTCTGCTGGCATTTCTAACGCTGCTGCTACCTCAGGCGTTGCTGCCACATGCTGCAGCGGCTCAGGCACAGACAAGCGGAATCGATGCGGTACTTGTAGCCGATGTAAGTAATTCAATGAATACAAGTGACCGTGACAAGATCAGCAATGAAGCCATGAAAATGTTTATTGATATGCTGCCGGTCCAGGGGGACAAGGTAGGGATTGTCGCTTACACCGATCAGGTGGAGCGGGAAAAGGCATTGCTGGAGATTCAGTCCGATGCGGACAAGAGCAGCCTGAAAGATTTTATTGATCAGCTCGGCCGAGGGCCATATACCGATATCTCTGTCGGAGTGGCTGAAGCAGTGAATGTGCTGAACCATGGGGCAGACGCATCTCACTCACCAATGATCGTGCTGCTGGCTGACGGCAACAACGATTTTAACAAAACGAAAGGTCGCACCCAGTCTCAGTCCGATGCGGATCTGGCAAAAGCCGTCAAGGAAGCACAGGATCAGGGGATTCCCGTCTATACGATTGGACTGAACGCAGACGGCAAATTGAACAAGGACGCACTTGCAGATCTGGCTCAGCAGACCGGAGGCAAGTCTTTTATCACAGATACACCGGATGATCTACCCCAGATTCTGAGTGAGATTTTCGCTGATCATGCCAAACTGAATGTCGTGAAGCTGCCCTCCATTACAGGAAACGGCAGTTATCAGGAAGTTACCGTGAACGTACCGAACGACAGTGTACTTGAAGCCAACATCTCAATTATGTCTTCAAAACAAGTCCAGATTGAATTGACCGATCCTTCTGGCAAGGCCGTAGATCTCAACTCTGACGCAGCCAAGCTCTCGACTTCGAAGAGTTATTCCTTGGTGAAGCTGCTCAAGCCTCAGGAAGGCGACTGGAAACTTCGGGTAAAAGGGGCTCCGAAAGACAGCATCGATATCAACCTGTTGTTCAACTATGATCTCCAGCTCGTTGTGGACCCAATTAAGACCAAGTCCTATACGAAGGGCGACAAAGTGGATCTGACCGCCAAGCTAGAGAATGGAGGACAGCCTCTACAGGATAATGATCTGTATGCCGATATGAAGGCGACATTGGTCGTAAACGATCAGGATACAGGCAAAAGCACGGAGCAGCCGCTCGAAAACACGGGCTCCGGGTTCGCCGGAACGTTCGAAGTGCCGGACAACCATAACTACGAGCTTGTTATCCGTGCAGAAGAAGACAGCTTCTACCGGGAAAGTGCTCCAATTACGATCAATGCGGGCGGAGCAGCCGGTAGCGGAACTCAGCCAACGACTCCTGCGGGCGATCAGGACAAGCCGTTTCCATGGATGCCTGTTATTTTGGGCGTGATCGCCTTGATCGTGGTAGCTGTGGGTGTATGGTTCCTGCTAGGCTGGTTGAAACGCAAAAACCGTGGATTTGTCGGACAGATGGTTGTCGAAATTCGCGATGAGAATACCGGGGACAAGTCGTACCCGCAATATAAAAAGCTGGCATCCTTCCGGGGCAGATTCCATCTGCACCAGCTGTTACAACTAGACCCTGAATTGAAGGAAACCGAGAAATATGTATTTACACCCAGCAATGGGGATCGAATTATAATTCGCAACACCGCAGGCGGAACGCTGGAGAAATCCGGCCGTGCCGTTGATGCAAGCTCAGGCGTTGAACTGAAGAACGGTGACCGACTGAGCATCCCGCTGCAACAGGCGGATAAGACCATTTTAATTGAGTATCTGGTGTGAAGAATTATGGCCTAAGTGAATGTAAGCTATAAATTTGATCTAACCATTTACACAAGAACGTAGAGGACAGAAATAACCTGAAGAAGCGGAGTTAAAAGCTTTCTGAAAGAAAGCTGCTTCGTAAGCATATGCTGCGCCCTTATCCCCAGATTTTCACCTTTGTAAAATAAATCAAAAAATCAGGGGATAACAGCGATCGGAAGGTTGTTCTGTCATCGGAGTAGCAAGTGTAATTATGTTGTAGTTCCGACTGCGTTAATCTAAGGAGGACAACGAATGAAACCGATTGTTAGAGAACATATTCAGCAACTGGATGTATCGCTTGGCGGAGGTATTGTCAGTGAGAAGATCAGAGTCGATACGATTGATAACCCGATTCTGATTATCGGTCTTGGAGGAACAGGTATTGATGCGCTGTTGCGTCTTAAATACCAGATTAACCGACGTTTCAAGTTGCCACAGGACCCGGTATCCAAGAAAAAAATGGACAAACCGTCCAACGTGGAGTTTCTTGCTTTTGAAACCAACGAACAGGATCGCGCCAAAAAGTATAAAGGCATCGGACTCGATCCAATTAATGAATTCGTATTGCTGTCCAATGCCGAGATTGGTGGATTGCTTCAGAACCGCAGCGTATTGGAGCCGTATATTACGGACTGGCTGTCTCCGGAGTTGAGCATCACCGATGGCATGAACGGCGCTGCAGGGGTGCGCCAGGCTGGACGACTGCTGCTTTTCACGAAGATTAACCAGGTCGTGCAGGCGATCGACAAAAAGATCAAAACATTATCTGTAGGCACCAACAAGAAACTGATGGTGTTCCTGCTGACAGGTCTTTCCGGCGGTACGGGCAGTGGTTGCTTCCTCGATATTTCCTATATTGTGCGCGGGATTATCGAACGCGATCACGGCTCTGCCGGGATTGACCGCGTGAACACGCTTGGATATCTGTTCACCCCAGACGTGAACCTGTCCAACAAAAGCTTGAGTGAGCACACTCGTGAGTACATCCGCAAGAATGGATACGCTGCGCTCAAGGAACTGGATTATTGGATGAACGTGGATAGCCGGGGGGAGCGTTTCTCTCAGAAATACGGCAACATTCTGACGGTGAATTCACCGTTGCCACCGTTCAACTTGTGTCATCTGATTTCCGCAACCAACACGGAAGGCAAACTGCTGGAGAACGCCTATGATTACTGCATGAACGTCACCGCCGAGAACATCACCAACTTTATGGCGAGTGAGGAAAAGCAATCCGGCGAGGAGTTTGCCATCCACGATTATATTAGCAACATTCGCACGAACATTGCACAAATGAACAAAGCCTATCCGGCCAACTATGATTACAACATTATCGGTGCATCCTCGGCGGTACTACCGATTGAAGAAATGACGACTTATCTGGCTTACCGCATGTTCGACAAAATGAACACCATGTTCTCCAAAGCACCGAACCAGGAGGATACCGAGAAGTTTGCCCGCAAGCTGGGCATTGATCTCGAAAGTGTGGTCAAGTCCTTTGAAGCCCGTGTGCCGGAGCCGCTGCCAGGTTACCAGAACAGTGAGCGTCTCTCCTATGGCAATGTGGTGAAATCACAGGTCGTGAACATGGACACCGAACTGGAGCAGAACTTCCTGGCTCGTGCCCGTGAAGAATATATCAAGGCGAAGAAGCAGTTGCCGGGAGAAATTGCGGGTCAGTTCACCGAACAGATCCGGCGTATGTTTTTGCATCCCGAACAGGGTCCGTTCTATGTCTCCCGTCTGATCTACACGGAAAAAGGCTTCTGTGTGCTGAAGATGATTCAGTCATACATTGAAACCTTGCGTGAGAATGCCTTCCGCATTCCGCGTGACATTGAGGCCGCTCAGGAGCAGTCCGAAGAGAAGCTGGGCGATGCGAAGAGTGCGTTTGTCTCCAAAGAGAAGAAGAAGAATGCTTATATTGAAGCAAAAATTCATGAGTACTGGCTGCACGCCGATGTGGAACGCAATGATCAGATGATCGAGTTCTACGAGGACCTGTACGAATTGCTGAACCAGGAGAACAGCCGCATTTATAACGTATTTACTGAAACGCTGAACGCACTTAGCTCGATCTTCTCCAAAAACGGGGATATCCTGACACGCGGCGAAGAACAGTCCGATCACAAAGGCAACAAAACGTATTACTGGAACGTTGTAAGTGTGCCGGATATCGTCAGTGTGGTGGATGGACTGCTGGACAAGCGCGATACGGATGATCTGATCCGTGACTTCTCGCGTGAATTGCTGGAGAACTCCAGCCAGTGGGTGAAAGAAAACGAGATCGATATCGTCAGCTCCATCTCTGATTTCCTAACTGAGAAGTTCGGAGATCTGATTACCCGCTCGATGGAGGACTTCCTGGTTATCAAATATGGACAGGACGAGTCGGTCGAGAAATTCGTGGAACGCTTCATTGCAGGCAAACTGGATGATGAGGCAGTTCCGGTGTTCAATCTGAGCAACAGCACAGGCAGTCTGCATTTCCCATCCTGGGGATTCGTATCGGTGCCGGCACAGGCGCCGGGCATTCTGAGAGGGATTCGCAATTATCAGAATAATGCGGTGGGCAAATCTCATTTTACCGTTAAGGAAAGTGAAGTGCGCAACCGAATCTTCTGGCTGAACACTCGCAACGGGGTACCATTGTTTGTGTACACACCACTCAAAGTATATGAGGAAAGTTATGAACGTACCATTTTGGACAAAGAAGGTATCGGACGCCATCTGGTGCAAACTGAGAAGAACAACTGGACCTATCTGCCGTCGCCAATTCCAGAAAAGTCATGGGGAGATGTGTATGAGAACGCCCGGGTGAAGCAGTACAATGCCCGTGTACGTACCGAATTCGAGAAGGCGCTTGGATACAACATTGTGACAGCCAAATCCATTGATGAGAATACAAGCAACCGCTATGCAATTGTGACAACGGAACCGTTTGACCTGTCTGCGAAGCTGGGTGCCTACGACATGCGCCTGACGTCCACCACCCCGAACCTGGGTGAAGTGAAGCGGGCAGTTATTGAATTGAAACGCCTGCAATCCGAAGGATTACCAAGGGTGTCGGTGAAGGACATTTTCGGAAGTATTAATGAAGATATGGCCAAAGAAAACCTGGTGCGTTCCCCGCAGCTTATCGCGCGGGTACGTGAAGAACTGGCGAAGATGAACGCCATCTCGGCCAAAGTCGCCGAGCTGGAAGGCATTCTCGCCCAGCATCAGGACGAGGAGCAGTGGTATGACCGCTTCATCGAAGCACTATACACCGATACCATCGTGAAGAAAGGCGCGCTGTACGTCTATGATCGTGATCCGGAAGAAGACGCGTGGGAGCCGTTTGCGAACCTGATGAAGAGCCGTAACTTTGCCGAATATGAAGTGTTTGGCAACTTCCGTGGACTGGCAGAGAAGGATCGCAGCACGTTGCTGCGCAAAGCTTCCCGCCGTGATAATGACCTGACCGCTTCTGAAGACATCACGCCACTGCTTACGAAATTGGATGATCTGGCTGCATTGTTCATGGAGTCCCGTGATCGTCTGGAATACGAGCGAGTGGAACTGGCGAACGGGGAAGACATCTACCAGTTCTACAGAACGATGTCATCGAAACTGAATGACATTCGCAGAAGGCTGAAGTAAGATGGCGGCCGGGATGGAGTTCAGCTCGAACAATGCTCTGAAACGCAATCTGGAGAAGTATGCAGCACAGTATGCAACTGAGCAGGAGCGTCAAGGCAGCCTGGGTGATGGTCGCAGCAGCATCCATTACCCCGCGTTGTTCCTGTTTGTGGGTGACCAGGTCGCTCCGGCAGTGTCTGCTGTCCAGGAAATCAACCGGCTGAAGTGGGATAACGGAGAAGGCGTAGTCTATGTACAGATTGGAACGGAAAATCAGGAGCATGCCCGACATCGTGACCATGACCCCGCACAAACGAAGCATGACCATTACAGCGATGGTGCTCATTCAGGATATGCGCGTGTTAACGGCGGGAGTGATGCAAGGAATGGCAGCACTTCTGATGATGGTCAGGTGACCCGTCACGTGCTTCCCTTGTCCACCATACAGACGGATCGACCTTCCAAAACGCTTCGCAAGGATGTGCATCGCAGTTTTCACGATTCAGATCAGGCACTCTTTGGTCTGAATCGTACCTTGCGGCGGGTGAGTAATCGTATTGCCGAATATGGACGCCTATATTCATCGTTCGATCGAATTTACGTGAACGTTGTGACCAGAGCAGATGATCCATTGAATGTATTGTTGCCGGAGCTTACCAAGCTAACTGAGACGATACTGGCTCAATCCTTCAAGTCGGTACAGACCGATTTGCATGTGCTGGTCAGCGAGATGGAGCAGGTCGATTCCTTCGGTTATGCAAGCGCGGCGGGACTCGCTTTTCTGCGGGAACTGGATTACATGCAGGGGCTGGACTATACGTTCAATGGCAATCTGCTGGTTACGGAGGACGGTATCTCCATTCCGGTTACGCATCCTGCTTCTCCGTTATTCGATCTCGTATATATTTTGTCAGACAAGAACGAGCGGGGAACCGGTGTCCCTGGCGGGTGGATCGAAAATGCCGAGATCATCTGCCGAATCTGCCTGCTCAAGAACCGGAAGCAGGATGGAGATAACTCTGGTTCAGTGACAAGCACAGGGGCCAACACGTATAACAATACATCGTTCAAAAATAACATCCGTACGACCTCGGATCAGCATGGTTATGCCAGTGCAGGTTTTGCCGAGATTAGACGGCCGAACAAACCTATTGCACTCGCGGTGTTGTATCATCTATATCGTTATTTGCTTGAACGGATGCGGCAGGAACCCGAGTGGAGCATCAAGGACAAGCTCGCCTTTTTCGGACTGGATGGGGCTTCGGTAGAGCGCAAAGTGGAAGGGATTCTTCCCGATGAGGATCTGGTGAGCGGCATGAGCGGCATTATGACGCATAACGTCAGCTTCTCCGATCTGAAGCCGCTCTCGCTGCGTGAAGCGGAGAGAGCACTGTTCGGGCAGGGGGCAGAGGCGTACTTCCGTGATAACGTGGTCCGTCTTGCCGAGGAACGAGTACGTCAGCGCAGCACAGAAGGTTCCCTTCGTCGTAAAGCTGAGCAATCACGTACGGAGCATCCTGAGGTTGGCTATTTTCAGTGGGCCGCTTGGAGTGACAATGGGTTCGGCAGCGTGCGTGAGGCTTTGCTTGGACTGATTCGTGATAAATCGGTGCAGCTTGAATCTGCACGTGCCTTGCTTGAGCAGCGTCAGCAGGAGCGGGCAGAGGATCAATCGTTCAAACGGGCCTTGTTCCGTGACAAACAGAACGTGCGCAACTTAATCGATTGTTTGCTGGAGCGCGTGTATGTGCCCAAAGTTGAATTGCTGCGCTTGGAGAATGAATTGCAGCTGCTTCGTGTCTACGACACAGAGATGGAACAACTGCATACGTTCAGCCGGAGCGTAACGGAAACACTGGCAACGCTGGAACGTGTTTTGCGTGAGACAGCGGTAGAGAGCATAGCTGCTGCAGATGAATATATCGGTCAGAACGTAATGGAGTACTATGGCAAAGTGACGGAAGTGTTAATCGCAGATTTGGAAGCGAAGCGTGGACGGGATGTCTGGTTCGAGGACCGCTATATGGGGGACATGAACCGGCTTGCCACAGAAGGAAACGAGCGACTCCTGCAACGCCTGATGGAGGTATGTCATGTGATGCTGCTTACAGCAGAACCGCTCCGGGTACCTTTCGAAGAAGAATTGCTGTTACGGGCGAATGTTACCATTACGTATGGCGACAAAAATGTACTGACCCGTGATGATCTGTTCCGCCGATTGTATCGCACACTGGAGGAACAGGCAGTCGTTCGGGTAAGAGTATTCGACTATACGCAGGAACATCGTTATGAAGAAAAATATTTCTTTGGTGATCACCATAGTGCCTTCATGGACTATGCGGCGCATGCCGAAGAAACGTCACGGATCTATAAGCTGGGTGTGGTATACGAAGAACGGAGCAGTGGTGTGGAGAAGCTGAATCTGATGGGGGGCTTCCATCTGGAAGACCTGATGGTGTATCGCAATGGTCGGGTGTATTACGATTCGTATACGGAGAATGGTTATGAGCTCCATCCCTCCGATCTGGCCGAGAAGCTGTCACCCATGCGTTAAAACATAAGGCTGTATCTTATATGGACGGATGGGAGGTACAGATGGATGACGGAACCAGGGGCCTGAAGCCGGGCAAAGTGCATCTTATTGGCTCGCTGTATCCGGGAGTGGCTTGACGTCGTCGATCTGTTTTCCGTTCATGAACATGAAATTTCTTGTTTTTCTTCATCCGGTTTCGTATTAATTCAGCCGTTCATCGGCTGGTTTGGAAAGGATGCATGCAAACATGCAGCGAAAAATTAATCTTCTCCTGGTCCTGTTCAGCCTAATTGGCGGAGCTGTGGGCTTTGCGGCTGGAGAAATCATGCTGCGTCAATGGCTCGGGGAAATGCCCCGTCTATTGCTGATGGGACTATACTTTGGCGTGTTGGCGCTTAGCGTCGGATTATTCTGTTTACTCGCAGAGATGATCTCGCCAAAGCTGAACGGAGCTTCTTGGAAGCTGCGATATCTGGGACTATCTTGGAAACTGCTTGTTCCAGCAACGCTGGCGCTGTTGTTTGTCGTCGGACTTGCCCTGCAATTGCTGTATCAGATTAACCCAGGCGGTGTGAAGCAAGTCAAGGATATCGTGCTGATGATCGATAACTCAGGCAGTATGAGTGAGACAGACCCGGATAACGGTCGCTTTGAAGCGGCCAAAACACTGATCAGCCAAATGGAAAGCGATAAACAGGTGGCTGTGATTACCTTTGATGATCAACCCGAGCTGCTCCAGTCGTTCACCCCGTTGGACAGCGAAGCTGCTAAAAAAGAGGTGTACAGCAAAATAGACAGCATCGTGACGACCTCGGGCGGGACTAATTTCGATGCAGTACTGCGGGAAGCGATGGAGCAGATTAAGGGCAAACAGGACCCGAAACGCGGAACGGTAGCAATCCTGTTATCCGATGGATTCAGTGATGCAGACACATCCAGCATTTTGTCTGAGTATGCGAATGAACAGATTGCCGTCAATACGGTAGGTCTGAGTCTGGTGGACCCTTCCGGAACCGACTTGCTTCGTCATATCGCACAGCAAACGGGCGGTATGTACTATGATGTGCCGGATTCCGGGGGACTTAATCTGGCATTCCAGCAAATTTACGATACGATTGATGAACGAACGCTGGTGACCGAACGTACAGGCATGATGGAGCACAGTACGTATCTGGCTATTTTCCGAGTGGTTGCCTTACTGTTGATTGGTGTCGCACTGGGCGTGTCGCTCGGACTTGTATTCGATAATCGTCATCTCGCACTCAGTTTCGGAATTGGGGGTGCCGTGTCTGGTTTATTGGCAGGACTTCTGCTCGAATGGGGCCTGGACGGATCAACGGTTGGCGATACATTTGTAAGATTTGGAGCGATGCTCATCTTATCTGGTGTGTTAACCCTGTTCAGCTGGATCATTCCGATCAAGGAAAATACACCGCGGAAGACGCGTGGACGCCGCGATGCTGGCGGAGGAACCAATTCGGTGGAAGGATTCGGTCAGCGGGCAAGAGATTCGCGCAGCAAAGGATTTTAACGTCTGGAGGTAGGCGATAGATGCGTTTTACGGATGCAGACCCTTCAGCGCCCCTGATTCGCAGACTGACACTTGCAGTGGATGAGAGCCAGTGTACACTTCGCTGGCTCTGGCCAGAGAGCGTGGAAGCTGTATATGTTGAACGGCTGGAGCTCGATATGATGGGTGATGATCGTACCGGGGAACAGGCTGCACAGGGCAAACTGAAGTTATACACAAAAGAAGAATATAAGGCGAGCAATGGATATATGGATCGAATCACGGGTTTTGGTGCCATCCGTTATACAGTGTATGTGTGTCAGATGGAGGAGGAAGGGCCAGTTCTGGTGCGTCAGCGTGATGGAGACAACACGGTAGTTGCCAGTGCAGGCAAGGCGGATATTCACTTTTCGATCCGATACAAGAGCGGTTTTTTTCAGAAACGAAAAAGTGTATTGATGACCGTTACAACGGAAGCACCTGTTCCGAAGGAGGCGCTCTGTTATGTTCGCAAGCAAGGCGGAGTTCCGTTGAATAAGGAAGATGGCACGGTGTACCCTTTTGTGAGTGATTTTGCTCCCGGGAGAAATGAAATGCCACCCGTCGAGGTAGCCAAGGACGATTACGTGAGGCTATTCTTCACGGACGGACCAAAGTATGGAGCCGCCTTTAGGCTTATATCAGACTAGATGGTTAGGCTTATAGTCTAACTGATCAGGGGAGGGGAGTGGCTATGAGCTTTTTTAGTCGGTTTTTGAAGAGACAGCAGCCGGAAGAGCGGCCGTTGTTTTACGATATCGTATGTCCGTATTGTTTCAGCAAGTTTTCACCGGAGGAGGTTGTGTTCCGGGCTGCGCATCATCGCGACGACGATGAGGACTACGCACTTGGGGAAGATGCGAAGCTCAATCGATATCGCGAACGGTTTGGACTGGATACAGTGTTTGATATGGAGGCCGTGCTGGCTCCGCATGATGTACCTGAGGAACATCGCATTTATTCGGATAACATTGTGATGGGATTGAACGATCGTTACGGTGTGGTTACACGGCGTCGGCTGTGCCCACAGTGCCATAACGAGCTGCCTGTCACAGCAGGCAAAGCACCAAGCAATATCATTTCCATTATCGGGGCATCCCAGGTGGGTAAATCCGTCTACATGACTTCATTGATTCATACATTGCAGCATTACACAGCCGATCATTTTGATGCGGCCTGCATGCCGCTGAACGCGGAGATTAGCCGCCGATTCCGAGCCGATTATGAAGAACCGCTATTCGAGCGGGGCGATTTGCTGGATTCAACGCAGAAGGAGAAACTGCAGGAGCCGTTTATTTTCCAATTTGTTTTCAAGGATGAAGATAAAGCTCCGCTGACACTGGTGTTCTTTGACGTCGCTGGTGAAGGTATGGTGGAGCAGGACTATCTGGGACTTCACGGGCAGCATATCAAGAACTCCGCAGGTATTCTGTTCATGGTGGACCCGCTTCAGATTCGTTCCATTCGGGACAAAATCCGCATCAACCTCGGCAACGAGCCAGGCGAGTGGACGCCAAGATACGATGAGCCGCGTGATGTGGTGTTAACGATGTTCGGTGACTTTATCGCGTACCAGGACAAAGCCAAGACGAATATTCCGACAGCTGTTGTACTCACGAAAAGTGACATGCTTCATTCCCTCAAGGACGAAGAGGGCGATTATATCAAATCCAACAGTAACGTGTTCCGCAACATGGTGCACCGCGACTGGTTTGACCTGACCGAATTCGAGAATATCGACGGGGAAATCCGGCGGTTTATCGAGAAGGTGGACCGTCCGTTTAAAGGCACGATGGATGTGTACTTTAAGGATACAGCTTACTTTGCGGTGTCTGCGCTGGGAAGCAATCCGGTGGATATGAAGCTGCAAGGCGTGGTCAGCCCGATTCGCGTGGATGAACCCTTCCTCTGGCTGTTGTACAAGCTGAAGTACATTGAGGGGAGAGTGGGATGATGCGTTCTTCCGTAACCCCGCCAATTGAACAACAGCTGTATACTCGAGAGCGGCGCGGGGTGTTCCGCACAACGGAGGGGTTCGATACGGTTGCCGCATCGCCGGGACTGGACCCTTCATTTATCAAAAAAGTGCTTCATCCCTACTGCGTCTATGACGCTCCAGCGGAGCTGACTGGGCGGAGTGAGAAGGATGAGACGAAATTCCCGCCGTCCATTCATCTGCTGCATCTGGAGAGCGGTGAGACGATTCTTGGGCAAAATGTGTACCAGTCTGCTGATTTTACCGGGCTGCGCAGCGCCTTTTTCGCTCATAACTATGTCTTGTCTCCTGAACGCTCGGAAGAGCAGATGAAGCAAGGCGGCTGGCTGGATGCTGTGTTCGCCACGTCCTATGACATCGAACAAGGCACAGTACTGCCTGCGCTTACTGAATTGCCACGTGCAGCTGGTGTTGGACAAAGCTCCCCAAGCCAGATTCTTAGTGCTCTGAAAATGGACGAGGTGGTATTCAAGCGTCTGCTCTACGCCGTTATGCAAGCTGTAGCGACACGTCGGAAGGTATATATAGCACTGGATGTGCCCGCTGAGGAAGTTACAGCCGGAGCCAAGGGACTGCTGCGTTTGTTATATACGGCGCTGCCTTACGCGTTCCGGCGGCAGCTCGGCTTTATGACGTTTGCCAAGGAGCCGCAGGCCAAGAAAGGCATTCACGTTCAGTTTGTAGAGCGGGGTACGTTGCGTCCGAAAGATCGGAATACGGAGAAGGATTTCACCTTTGATCTGGTATCGGGCAGAGTTACCCATGCAGATGCATCTGTGGCGAAGCTTCCATATGCGGAATTCGCTTGGTCATTGCTGCACGAACCTGCGGCAGCCGATTCATTTTATGCTTTCGCGGATGAGATGCTAACTGGAATGGAACCTGGACGGGAGCTCTCCATTGAAGCATACGGGGAACTTTCTATGTTCTATCGTCTGGAGCAGGGGATGGAAGAGTTGTACCTGGATAACAAAAGCGATGTCCTAAGTGGATTGCTCACCTACTTGAAACCGGAAGGCGGAGCGCACCAACGTTCACGCTTGAATGAGTTGTTCCTGACGTTGCTTAGTCGTGAGCTGGACAGCGTCAAACGGGAGAATGTACCTGAGGAATCAGTTGCAGCACGCATCGGGGAGTATTTTCGGGTCGCTGCGCCAGTCGTACAGTCCCGAATTGTGGATTATTTCATCTATGGCATTAATAACGCCCGTTCGCAGAAACGTATGCGTGCCGTGCAGGAACTGTACGGCTTGCTGGATCGGGACAGCCTGTTAAGCCGTGCTTTCTTCGACAAAGTGCTCGCGAACGAATCACTGACCAAACTGTTGTTTGAGCCCTATTTGGATAATCAGTTGAAACGCACGGAATCAGCTGCGGATGTTGTGGAAGTGATCCAGAGATGGATTACATCTCACTCGTCTGCCATTCACAATAGTTTCTTGCTGGAACGGACTTCAACCGAGCTGCGTGAACGTTTGTGTTCTGCACCCAACCCTGTTCAGTCTGCCAATGAGGCACTTAAGCGGGTTAGTGTATTGGATCGTGTACCAGCTGCAGGCTCCCTAGACACGGGTATTACCGCCCGGATTGGACAGTCTGGAGCTTCAGTTCGCGCTAACCAGAAAGGTGGACCTGGGCCCGCTGTCCAACCACCAGCGTATCAGGAGGATTTAACCCGGCTCGCAGATAAGCTGGCTTACGTTATTAACTTGTTTATGATCCAGGATCTCGATCTGGAGCGGGTTAACCGTGAACAGCTGTTAAGCATTGATATTTTGTTGCACGGAAACGAGGTTCGGGACTGGGCTGCTCGCCAGGGCTCAGATGTATCTGCGCGTACAAACATGATGCTGGCAGCGAGAGCATGGCTTAGCGGTGAAGGGCGTGAGGAAGAGGAACTGGAATCCCTCTCTTTGGCCGAACGTAATGAGCTCCAGCGCTGGACGCGTCGCTGGCTTGCCGGAGAGCTTCGCGAGCGCCCGGATACGGCTTCATTTGAAGCACTGCCACTGGCTTTCTATCGCGGTGGTAGCGGCAGCAACAGACTCGATTATCCAGGCCTGATTGAATTTATCTACAGTAGTTCAGGACGCACAGAAGTGTTGTATCAATTTATGGAGTGGTCGGGGAATCAACGTTTGTTTATTCGCGGCTCCAACGCACATAAGGGATACTCGGATGCAATCGTGGCTTATTTCAAGTCCCATGATCGCGAAGCTTTCAAGTCAAAGTCAGCTTTCAAACCCTATTATGCCAGAGCAAGCAAGACGATGAAGCCGGCCTACGACCGCGCCAAAACAGAGTTGGCTTCCCCGCTGGTGCGCATGCTGACAGGTAAAAGGAAGAACCTTTTTCTAGGATCGGTCATTGTCATCCTGATTCTTGGTATAGCTGGAGGCACGTACGCTTTGATGAGCGATAAGGCGGGGACACCTGCGGCATCACCTCCACCGACACAGGAGCCCGTTGTTCCCGCTGAACCGGTGGTGGAGCTCGCTGAACAGATCGCCTACCTCGTCCCTGCATCCGAAGCGGACGACGGTACACGGACGCCTGCCCAGTTGGTGATCCGTTACAGAGACGAAACGGACAGCAATGCTTTGCAAACGGACACTCTCCAATGGAACTTGAAAGATAGTACTACACAGAAGCTCAATGCTGAGGGTGAATGGGAGAGTTTCAACCGAAATGAGGAGCCCGATGGCGAAGGTATAGCTGGTGACAGCTCAGAGGATACGCCTGATGGAAGCTCAGCAGGTTCTTCTACCGATAATGTGGACGATACTCAGCAGAGCGGAGAAGCCGAGCAGGGGGCAGATTCAGCCTCAACGGAGGGCAACACTTCAGACCCAGCAGCAGGGAGCACGACGGATGCAGGTACTGGCACCACCTCTGACACTACGGATGAAGGCACAGGACAGGGAGATGCAAACGGCACGGCTTCAGATTCATCTCAGTCTACGGGAGCAGATTCATCTTCAGTGGAAAACCTGACTGTTTCCGAAGCAGATCGTCTGTATCCTTATGGGCACCAAGTGGAGCTTCCGGCCGATTTTGATCTGAAGGACATCGTGAGTGTCCAGAGTGGAACGACTGTGATCAACCTAGTCCCGGAACCGAAGCTCTAAGTGGCATTAATTGAATATGTTATTAATTTGAATACAGCCACCTCGAAGAATTTCGTAGGGGCTGTATTTTTGTTTTTGTTCAAACGATGGAGGATGACAAATATAAAAATGAATCAATACAGGTCTATTTTTCACAATTCGGACACATTATTCAGATGTTGGCAAGGATGAACATACGCAAAGCGATGAAATGCACGTACACGATGAGAAAAGCTCTCACATAAAGTGCGGACAATCTGACCGATTTCTAGTAAAACATTTCAAAAATAGCTCTTAACCGTCATGGAATATGGTATTTACTGTTGACAAATGATAATGATTATCAGTATCTTTAGAGTATAAGATCTTGTTGCGCCGGAAATACGCTGAACTACAATTTCGTTTTCGTTGTCATAGCCGGAATACATAACCGGGATAAATGAGAGAGGGATGATCGCATGTTTCGTCTGGAGACGTCCAAGTTGGATATCGCTTATGAGGAAAGACTGATTGTTGAAGATCTGAATATTCAAATTCCCCAAGGAAAAATTACAGCACTTGTTGGAGCCAATGGTTCAGGAAAGTCTACCATCCTGAAAACAATGGCACGGATCATGAATCCAAAAGCAGGTAGTGTATTGCTCGACGGGAAGTCCATCCATAAGCAGTCCACGCGTGAAGTAGCCAAGCAGCTTGCGATTTTGCCACAAAATCCAACAGCTCCTGAAGGACTTACTGTAACCGAACTAGTGTCCTACGGACGGTTCCCATATCAAAAAGGTTTTGGTTCGATGCGTGCTGAAGACAAACGCATGATTGAATGGGCTATCGAAGTGACAGGCATGACGGAGTTCCATGATCGTCCAATCGATCAACTGTCCGGTGGACAGCGTCAACGTGCCTGGATTGCCATGGCTCTTGCACAAGAGACAGACATTCTGTTCCTGGACGAGCCAACAACGTTCCTGGATATGGCTCACCAACTTGAAGTACTGCAATTGCTGGAGCAACTGAATGCCACAGCAAACCGTACCATCGTTATGGTTGTGCATGACTTGAACCATGCTTCCCGTTATGCGCATCACATGATTGGTATTAAAAAAGGTAAAGCCATCGCTACAGGTTCACCTGTAGAGGTTATGAACTCCGATGTGCTGCGCGAAGTATTTAACATTGAAGCTGATATCGTGATTGATCCTCGTTCCGGTGTACCGCTCTGCTTGCCTTACGCCCTTGCGGGTGAACGTCAGCAATCAGCACCTCCAGAACAAGTGGTCATGAACAGTGCAATGGTTCATGCTGGAGGACGGACAGAGCAACGTGTTCGTCATGCGACAGGAAGTTAATGAAACGGGCCATATGTGGTCCTAAACTATAGAATGAAGCCGCTGTGCGTTATGCACGCGGCTCATTCGCATTCTAGGAGGTCTACAGGAATGGGAGCAATCAACTACACCTGGTTACAGCAATATGGACGAATAACAACCGGGACGATCGATGAATCGGTCTTTGGCATGCCTTTGACGGCATTGAAACATCCGAAGCAGGCCAAACTTATGCTGGAAGCTTATAATGAGCATCTTCGGGCCGATTCTCTTCGCTCAGCGGCAGTATATTTTATGCATTCGGCTCGTGGCCTGATGATTGGGGTTCACTACATGACGGCGTTATGTGACACTTATCTGGATCTGTCTCTGGAGAATATAGATATGCAGCTGGAGTTAAAGGATGGCCGTCCGGTGATTGGTTTTCAACTGGACAATGCAATCGAGCAATCACATCCAAATCTGATGGACGGATCTCAAGTCGTTCCATCCTCCTGGCGTAATGATGTATTAACCGCATATTACGGTGAGCAGCTGCGTCCACTGATTGAAGGCGTGGCTGTTGCTGGAGGAGCAAATCCAGGTCAGATGTGGGCACAACTCGCATCCATGCTGAGATGGTTCAAAACGACAGCGTTACAGATGAACATCACGGAGACGGAACGTGAAGCGGTTGTACAAGGGTATGAGCATGTAATCGCAATGTCTCCAGAGATTCTGGGGTTGAAGAAGAACCTGCTAACCTTCAAACCGGTGGAGATTGATAATCCGCATCAACCTGGAGAAACCATGCTGATGAAACCAGTCTGCTGCTTACACCATCAGGTGTATGGCGGTCAGAACTATTGCTACAGTTGTCCAAAACTGACAAAGGCAGAGCGGCAAGAGCGTTATGATGTTATTATGGCGGCGAAGTCAGGCTAAAAGGGAATATGTCCAAGTTGATGGATGAAGATTACTTCTACCAATGAACTCGGTCAGGGTTTAATCACAGATTTGGTAATTAATCGCCTCAGGTCTATAATATAGAGACAGGCTGTGTGCCGCATGGTCATTGGGTACATACATACAGCAGCCCAACCTACATCATACTCATGGGAGGAATCAGTCATGTCCGTATATTCGTATCAGGCGGTAACGACCGCCAATCAGGAAGTTCCACTCGATCTGTATCAAGGCAAAGTGTTGGTGATTGCCAATACTGCTAGCAAGTGTGGGCTGACTCCACAATACGGTGAATTGCAGAAGCTCTATGATCGCTATCGTGATCAAGGCTTGGTTGTACTGGGTTTCCCTTGTAACCAGTTTGGCGGCCAGGAGCCGGGTACCAGTGAGGAAGCAGAATCCTTCTGTCAAATCAACTATGGTGTTAATTTCCCGGTGTTTGCCAAGGTCGACGTAAATGGTGAAGATGCACATCCTTTGTTCAAGTATCTGCGTGAGCAGCAACCTGGTGTTGGCGAAGACAATAGCATCCAATGGAATTTCACCAAATTCCTCGTGAATCGTGAGGGTGAAGTTGTAGGGCGTGTTGAACCAAAAGAATCCCCTGAAGCCATGACTGCAGAGATTGAAAAGCTGCTTGGCGTATAAAATGAATGAACGAAGAAGCCTGCCTCCAGATTGGAGGACAGGCTTTTTTTGATACAATTTTTAGTACGAAACATCCTCTCCATATACGTGTCTCCGCGGTAGTTACTATGCTTATTTTGAGCATAAACCAGCCATAAGCAGGGAAAACTGAAGTCAATGAAGATGAGTCGATGACTCGCCTGATCGTAAAGAAAAACACATCCGACGAATTTATTTTGATTAACCTATTGCAATGTGAAAAATATCACATTATAATGAGTGTATAAAGTGAAATAAATCACATAAGCGCTGTTCGTTTAGAAGTGAAATATTTCACAACCACAATGACGTTATATTCAATTTTTTATTTATATACTCCAAGGGGGAACCTTATCATGAAAATCGCAGTTATCGGATGTACACACGCAGGAACCGCAGCCATCGTTAACACCGCCAAATTGTACCCGGATGCTACCATTACAGTGTATGAGCGCAATGACAACATCTCCTTCTTATCATGTGGCATTGCGCTTTATGTAGGTGGCGTGGTGAAAGATCCAGACGGACTGTTCTATTCTTCGCCAAACCAACTGGCCGAGCTCGGTGTCGTTACCAAAATGCTTCATGAAGTGACGTCAGTAGATGCTGTGGGTCACAAACTTCAGGCTAAAAACTTGAAAACTGGGGAAGAATTCGAAGATACCTTCGACAAGCTGATCGTGACCACGGGTTCATGGCCTGTCGTACCGAAGCTGGAAGGCATCGAGATGGATAACATTTTACTTTGCAAAAACTATAACCATTCCAACACGATTATTGAGAAAGCCAAACATGCCAAACGTATTACCGTGGTAGGAGCAGGTTATATCGGCATTGAACTGGTGGAGGCTTTCCAAATGAACGGCAAGGAAGTTACACTGATCGATAGCGTGGACCGGATCTTGAACAAATATCTCGACCCCGAGTTTACGGATGCCATTGAAGAAACGTTGACTGGACACGGCATCAAGCTGGCACTGGGCCAAACTGTTCAGAAGTTTACCGGAGAGAATGGCAAAGTGAACAAGGTCATTACATCCAAAGGAGAGTTTGATACAGACCTCGTTATTCTGTGCATTGGTTTCCGTCCAAATACGGAGCTGCTCAAAGGCCAAGTGGATATGCTGTCAAACGGCGCAATCATCGTGGATAAATATATGCAAACCAGCCAAAAAGACGTCTTCGCTGCTGGAGACAGCTGTGCAATTCATTACAATCCAACCGGCAAGGCTGCGTACATTCCACTGGCAACCAACGCGGTGCGGATGGGTACACTCGTAGCACGGAACCTGGTTCGTCCTACGACACGGTACATGGGTACACAAGGCACATCAGGTATTAAAATTTATGAGCAAAATATTGCAGGTACAGGTCTGACGGAAGCATCTGCTGCGGATGAGGGTCTGGTGGTTGAAGCTGTAACGCTTGAAGATGCTTACCGTCCAGAGTTCATGCCAACAGCAGAGAAGCTGCTGCTCAAAGTAATCTATGAACAGGCTACGCGCCGCATTGTTGGTGCGCAGGTCATGTCACAAGCTGATCTGACACAGTCGATCAATACGATCTCTGTCTGCATCCAGAACAACATGACGGTAGATGAGCTGGCCTTCATCGACTTCTTCTTCCAACCACATTACAACAAACCATGGAACTTCCTGAACTCGGCTGGTCTTCAGGCGTTGCCTCCAGTAGAAGTAAAAACACCAGCGATGGTTTAACCATAATATCTAAGAACTGCCGCATTCATTCTGCGGTAGTTCTTTTTTTGCTTTTTCAGCACATCAAACAAGACATAACGGAAATATTAAAATGTAGTTTTCAGACTTTGTGATAAAAGTAACAAACCTCTTGAAACCTTCGCGATACAATGAACATATCAACCAAACAAGTTGAATTATGATGTTCATGAACTGTGAAGGAGAGGATCGTTATGGCAGCAAAAACACCTCTTGAGGTTGCACAATATACGGCGCATACGGGGATGAAGAAAGCTCAAAATCCGGTGTCCTCCGTATTGATACTCAGTTTTCTGGCAGGAGCTTTTATTGCGCTCGGATTTCTGCTGGATATTCGGGTTATTGCCTCTGCTCCGACCGAGTGGGGCAGCTTGGTTAATCTGATTGGTGCAGCAGTGTTCCCGGTAGGATTAATATTGGTGCTGATTGGCGGTGGGGAACTGCTGACAGGTAATATGATGGCCGTCCCACTTGCGACGATTGCACGTAAACTGTCCGCGGGCAACATGTTGAAGAATCTCACCTTAGTGACGATAGGTAATTTCCTTGGAGCGCTCTTTGTGGCCTATGCATTTGGGCATGTGCTCGGTCTGACGGCAGAAGGTGCCTATTTGACCAAAGTAGTGGATATGGCTGGACACAAGCTGGACGACAGCTTCCTTCAGGCTTTTATATCCGGGATCGGGTGTAACTGGCTGGTAGCTCTCGCAGTATGGTTGTCCTACGCATCGGATACGATGAGTGGAAAAGTACTGGGCATTTGGTTCCCAACGATGGCCTTTGTGGCTATTGGATTCCAGCACGTTGTCGCCAACATGTTCCTGATTCCTGCGGCGATCTTCGAAGGGCATTATTCGTGGGGGCAATACATCATGAATTTCATTCCGGTATGGCTTGGCAACCTGACGGGAGGGGCGCTATTTGTGGCGGCTGCTTACTGGATGGTGTACCTGCGCAAGCATGAGCCGGAAGTGAAGCCTGAGGTGGCAATGGCGGTGGCCCAGCCTGTGGAGACAGAAGCCAGACCGATGTGGAGCAAGCAGGCGTAGCGACATTTTTTCGAGTAATCGAGTAGCGTTGTAACCACGATAAGCCTGCAAAGACGAGTGCGAAGTTAAACAGGAACAGGGAAGTTAAACAAAATAGCAACAGAAATTGGCGAATCTAATCTCGTTCAAGTCATGGCTGTCTGCTGTGATGGGCGGGAGAGGAGTCGCTTTTTTTTATGTAAAAGTATGCACGCAAAATAAATTCGCCATGACAAGGTTCGGGGGAACGAAACCTGTTCATGGCGAATTTCGGGAGTGGTCCATGATATGGCATGAGGAGGAAGTGGGGAAACACTAGCCTAATGCCTTATTTTTAATTTACCCTTGAATTTCGAGATTGAATCAAGGGGAAAAAGATTTTTTTTGAAAAAAAATTGGAGCGGTTGTGGCAGTAAAAAAGACTGTTCTCTTTACGCGATTACCATGAAGAAGATATGATATGAGGATAACTTTGAAGGGGGAGGAACTTGTATATGATCGATCAGGAGAATGGCGTATTCCCGGCAGTTTGCCCGCTCGATTGTCCGGATACTTGCGGCCTGCTGCTTCATAAGGAGAACGGTAAGATCGTGAAGGTCGTGGGCAATCCGGACCATCCGATTACAAAAGGCGCCATCTGTAACAAAGTCCGAAATATGACGGAGCGGGTGTATCACCCCGAGCGGCTGCAATATCCGATGCGACGCATCGGAGCCAAGGGCGAAGGCCAGTTCGAGCGAATCAGTTGGGACGAAGCCATCGGCGAGATTACGGCGAGATTTAGTTCGCTGGCAGATACCTACGGACCGGAGAGCATCCTGCCCTACAGCTTCTATGGAAACATGGGCATTCTTGGTGTGGATGGCATGGATCGTCGATTTTTCAATGCGCTAGGTGCGAGCAAGCTGGAACAGACTATCTGTAATGCAGCGGGAAATACCGGCTGGAAATATACGATGGGTGCGAACCGGGGAACCTTGCCCGAGGATACAGAGCATGCGGATGTCATTCTGGTGTGGGGAGGCAACATCGTCAGCACCAATATGCATCAGGTTGTTCTGGCCGAGAAAGCCCGCAAAAAGGGCGCCCAAATCGTCGTTATTGATGTCCATCGCAATCGGACCGCCCAATGGGCAGACTGGTTCATTCCACTCTACCCCGGAACAGACAGTGCATTGGCACTCGGATTAATGCATGTATTGTTCGAGCAGGGACTGACGGATGAGGCTTTTATGCAAAAATATACCGTGGGCCATGAGGCACTGCGTGATCATGTCCGCAGCTACACCCCGGAGCGCGTTGCACGTATTACAGGCGTGCCGGAGGCGGACATCGTGAAGCTGGCTGAGCTGTATGGCAACGCACAGGCAGCCCATATTCATATCGGCAATGGCCTCCAGCATCACGACAACGGTGGCATGAACGTCCGCAGCGTAGCCTGTCTGCCTGCCATTACAGGGCAGTGGCTGAAGCGCGGCGGGGGCGCTATTCGTACCAACAGCTACGCGAGCACCAATAGCGATGCGCTCGAGCGTCCTGAGCTGCGGCAGAACCCGGAGCCGCGCGTGGTGAACATGAACCGGATTGGCGAAGCGCTACTGGAAGCAGAGCAGCCGATCCGGGCGTTGATGGTCTACTGCAGCAATCCACTGGTGGTGGCACCAGATACCGAGCGGGTGGAGCGAGGTTTTGCACGGGAAGATCTGTTTACGGTAGTCCATGACCTATTCATGACGGATACGGCGAAATACGCAGATATTGTGCTGCCTGCGACGTCTTCATTTGAAACGACGGATCTGTATACGTCCTACTGGCATCAGTATGTTCATTTGCAAGAGCCAGTCATTGCGCCTTTGGGTGAGAGCAAGAGCAATGTTGAATTGTTCTCTTTGCTTGGACAGGCGATGGGGTATGACCCGGAGATTTTCGGGGAGACACCGGAACAGATGATTGAGGAAGCACTCCAGGATACGGGTAATCCCTACATGAACGGAGTAACCTTGGAGGGGCTGAAGCAGCATCATTTCGTCAAGCTGGATATGTCTGCACATGAGTCCTATTTGGATCAGTTGCCCACGCCTTCGGGGAAAATTGAGCTGTATTCGGAAACGATGGCACAGAAGGGATTGCCTCCTTTACCTACGTATAGTGCTCTCGTTGAGGGGTATGACGGGGAAAACCCGGCTGGACCTGCGGATGTTTATCCGCTGATGTTTCTGTCGCCGCCAAACCATAATTTCCTGAATTCCACCTTTGCCAATTCGGCCAAACATCAACGTTTGGAGAAGATACCATTATTGCAAATGCACCCGGAGGACGCCGCCCGCAGACAGGTGGAAGACGGCGATGCGGTGGTCGTATGGAACGACCGTGGCCGAATCGAGTTAACCGCCAAGGTTAGTGAATCCATGCTGCCAGGAACGGTGATTAGTCAAGGCTTATGGTGGGATGGCAATGGCAAAAAACAGCGGGTGAACTCGCTCACATCCAATCGTCTGTCCGACATGGGAAACGGGGCAACATTCTTCTCGGCCACTGTCGAAGTGAAGCGTCAATGAATGTGCTTGCAGATCGGATCTTTTCAGGTAAGATGAACAAGGGATAGATCGTAAGCAATGAATAGATCGGAAGCAGAATGCAAAGAGCAAGATTCAGAAATAAATTCAAATTTCTAAATTCAAGTGGCCTTCGCTCTGGCTAATTATGCCGTCAGGGCAAGGGTCTATTTTTTATGGCAATATGCTTTTTGAAGGTACTAAGGAGAATAAACAAGATGATGAGATGGCTGGATACGTATCCAAAAGAAGTGAAAATATTTTTGCTGGCAAGTTTGGTCAATGCGACAGGTAGTGCCTTGATGTGGCCGCTGACCACGATGTATGTATTTGACGAGCTTGGACGCACGATGGCGAACGCGGGGTTTGTTATTCTGATTCAGTCACTGGGCGGCATCTTCGGGCAATTGCTCGGCGGTGCATTGTACCACAGGGTGGGCGTCAAGAAGCTGATCATCGGATCGCTGGCGTTAAATGCGGTAGGGCTGTTTGCTCTGCCGTGGATTAGCGCGTATTGGGTTGTATTTATATGTGCCATGGGCTGGATCGGTCTATTCAGTTCATTGTCGTTACCAGCGATTCAAGCCTTTATTGGCTTCCGGTTTGCGGAGCGACGCGGGGAATTGTTCAATGTGATCTATGTCGCCAACAATATCGGTGTGGCGATTGGTACGGCGCTCAGTGGTTTCTTGGCTGACTTTTCCTATCATCTCAGCTTTGTACTGAACGGGGTGACCTCTGCCGGGTTTGCGATTTTCTTCTGGTATTATCTGTCGCGGGCGGAACCTGATCAGGGCGAAGTACATCTGACCAAGCGCAAAACGGTTCCCGATGGGCCGGGCGTCTGGGCGCTGCTAGGAAACACCAGATTATATCTGTTCATGAGCCTGGGCGTACTGTTCCTGCTGTTCGGTAATTCCATCTGGAATACGGGTGTGTCTCCGTATATTATTTCCGAGGGTATGGAGAAAAGAATGTACGGTCTGCTCTGGACCCTAAATGGGGTGCTGATCTTTGTGGGACAACCCTTTACCAGCTGGGTTAAGCGTACGATGGCCCGTACATCGACCGCTCAGATGACTGCAAGTGCGGTGTTTTATGGCATGGCTTACATCGTCATGATCACCATGTATAGCTATCCGGGTATGGTGCTTGCAATGGTACTGGCTACCTTTGGGGAAATGTTGATCTCACCTGCTACGCCGGCATTCATCTCAGAGCATGCCGGAAGAGCGGCACCTTTCTACATCGGGATCTCCGGTGGGATCGGTGCGGTTGGACGGGTTATCGGGCCGTATGCAATGGGGGTCATGTACGACAAACAGGGACTGATCCCTGTAGCGTGGCTGGCGACTGGCACGGCGGTTATTGCGGTGCTTGGTTTTGTACTGCATGCGGTGCTGAACCGCAACCGTGAAGTGAAGGAGTACGGATTGGACGCTTAGCCTTTTCGGGTTGAGTGGTATGAAGGAGGAAGAGGGCAGATTGGAGTGGAGGGACAAAGAATGCCACTTGAATCTGTCGGATCATCCTGTAGATTTAGATTGACAAAAAAATCTTTTTATGATATAATTTACATATAAAAATATTCCGTATATACTAAGGTTCTCCTGGCCAGGGGGAATCTTATTTTTGTTTGTACGGGAGGTTGAAATATGAAGCAAAATGAATCCAGCATCACATCCTTGATTTCGGCTTTTGGCCGAGCCTACCACTGCCAATACGACACACCTCTTATTTTCGATGATTATTTAGCCAAAGAGCTTATCACTCCTCAAGAGTTTGCGGGTATTCGCGAGAATATGATTCAAGGCATCCATTTTTTCAACCCGGACATGGCTCATCTGATCAAGGACGACCCGGATGAAATACTGAGGTGGATTGTACAAACTCAGCTTGCTCCAACTCCCTTGGCACGTGCCGCATATTGCGAACGGGTGCTGCTTCATGAAGTGGCATTGGGAGGCACGCAATATGTAATACTTGGAGCCGGTCTGGATACGTTTGCGTTTCGGTATCCGGAATTAAAGGATAGGCTGAACATCATTGAAGTGGATATCCCGGTCACACAGCAATTCAAACGCAGTCGGCTGTCGTCCGCGAAACTACCTATTCCATCCAATCTGCACTTTGTGGCTATGGATTTGACCGATAAGGGCTCCCTTTCAAGGCTCGTGACTGAAGAGTTAAGCAGCGAGAAATCCTTTGTAAGTCTACTTGGCGTCTCTTTTTACTTGACCAAGGAAGACTTGTCCCGATTGTTGCAAGTGTTGTTTACGAAACTGCCTTCCGGGAGTTCAATTGTTTTTGACTACGCTGACGAACATCTTTTTGATACGAAGGGCATATCTAATCGCGTGGACCATATGATCCAGATGGCTGCGGCTGGCGGTGAGCCGATGAAATCGGGGTACGCCTATGGGAAGATGGAGGCCTTGCTGGATGAAGCAGGACTGCTTATCTATGAGCATCTGACTCCGGAGGCGATTCAGGAACAGTTTTTCCAGGATCGAACCGATCATCTAAGGGCATTTGAAACGATACATTTTATTCACGCGGTAAAAAAATAAATCGATCCGGGCATGTATGGTCACTTATATAGCCCACATTTGCAAACCGAACAACCTTCATCCTGAGTCAGGGTGAGGGTTGTTTAGTTAGAACGAAGGATCAACATAGACCATGATTCGGTAGTCAATATTTTCGCATATGATACAACTGTTCAGATATCCGACTCGTTATGCTTCAATTCCATGTCATTCAACGTTCTTCCCTCTATTTGTGCATAATGCCCATATAATAGAATGGAACTGGTTAAAGGCAGGAGGATGCATACGATGTACAAGGTTTTGTTGGTTGATGATGAATTTATGATCTCGGACGGGATCTCCAGCGTCGTGAACTGGTCCCGATTAGGAACAGAACTGATCGGCATTGCTCAAGATGGATTGGGAGCGCTTGCTTCGATCGAGCGGCAACGCCCGGATATCATTATCTCGGACATTCGCATGCCGGGAATGGATGGGTTACAGCTGGTTGAAGCTGTGGCGGAGAAGTATCAGGATATCTCGTTTATTATGCTTACGGGTTTTACGGAGTTTGAATATGCGAAGACGGCCATGCATTATGGAGTGAAGCATTATTTGCTCAAGCCCTGCAGTGAAGAGCATCTCGTACAGGCTATTAGTGAATTGGTCAGTGAGAAGCGAGAGTTGACCGATCAGGAGTGTTTTGTGCAGTCGATCCAATATAATCTGGAGCGTGTACTGCCGCATGCCAAGGAATATTTTCTGAAAGAGCTGGTCACCAACAGAACGTACGGCCTCAAGGAATGGAAATATTTCGAGGAATTGTTCGATGTACAATTTCAGGATCAACGTGTGCGATTGCTGTTGGTAGAGATTGAGGGGGATCATGAGTATTTGCACTTGTTCGCGGTGAAGAACATTGCCGAGGATATTTTTCATAATCCGATCTTAAGTACCACGGTTGGTGGGCATGTGTTATTGATGATGGAGGACAAGTTGTCTGAAACACAGTTGTTCCATAATATCGATGAGATTCGCGCCACATTTACCCGATATTATCATGATGATCTCACGATTGCGCTGAGCGAACCAGGGGATCTTCCACAGGCACGACAATTGTACATGCAGACGCTGGTGTATCTCAATTACCGCTTTTACCTCGGTGAGGGCAGTCTCATTATGGAGCGAGATGTGTACTCTCCCGGGGAGCGCACTCTTCCCGAATTCGAATATGATCCAGAGCGGATGGCTACTGCAATTAAGGCTGGACACTGGCAGGAAGTCGGAACAGAACTGAACCGGATGTTTCAGCAGCTCGCTGACTTACGATACGATATATCCCAAACGAAGTCCTATCTCATTCAGATGTTTATGGAAATCATTCGGCTCAGCGGCTCTGCCGAGATGAAAAGGTATATGGACCAGTTGCCGGGCATGATTGAATCCAGCACCTTACATTCTTTTCAACAGTTTTTGCTTGCCGTCGCCAAGGAAATCACGCTACGCCGCTACGAACAACACCGCTCCAGACAATCGCAGATGGTGGGCAGTGTGAAGCAGATCGTGGAGAAGCGCTACAGGGACGAAACACTGACACTTCAGTCCATCGCCGGGGAAATATACATGAATCCAGACTACATCGGCAAAATGTTCAAAAAAGAAACCGGTGAGAAATTTACGAACTATGTGTTAAGTTACCGCATCCGCAAAGCGTTAGAGCTTCTGGAGCAGGATGGGAACTGCACCGTATCCTGGCTCGCTGAACAGACGGGGTTTGGTGCCAACTGGCCGTATTTCAGCAAAATGTTCAAGAAATACACCGGCTTCTCTCCTTCCGAGTATAAAAAAGTACCTTAAAACAGCCTTGCTGTCGCTTCTACATAGCTCACCTGTATAACCAGTCTATATTCGACCTACGATAGCACCCTGTTTGCCTTTCATCGGCAGCAGGGTCTTTTTTTGTCGGACGGAACTCGGTTTTGAACATCCATTTAACGGAAATGAGCATGGGAAGAAAAGGCGCTCGCTTCTATCATTAGAGGTGTCATGTTAATGAATGAACATCGAGAGTGGAGGTTGAGTGGATGGAGCTGAATCGAAGCCGGGGGATCGAACCTGGGCGTTTGAAGCCAGCTGGCAAATGGAGTTCAGTGAAAAAGGAGCTTGTCCGCAACAGATACGTGTATCTGATGCTCGTTCCGGTTGTAGCCTACTATCTGATTTTCAGCTATGGGCCGATGTACGGGCTGCTGATGGCATTTCAGGAATCCTACAGCCCGGTCAAAGGAATCCTGGCAGGCGAATGGGTTGGTTTTGACAATTTCACCATGTTTTTTGAAAGTTATTATTTCTGGAGACTGATCAAGAACACGCTGATTTTGAGTTTTTACAGCATTGTGTTTGGTTTCCCGGCTCCAATCATCTTGGCCCTGTTACTGAACGAAGTACGGAAAAAGTGGTTCAGAAGCACGGTGCAGACGATTAGTTACATGCCACATTTCATCTCGGTTGTCGTCGTGGTCGGAATGTTGAAAACGTTCTCCGCATTGGATGGCGGACTATTTAACGTCATTCGTGACTTTTTCGACCTGCAACCCATCATGTTTCTGGCGGAGAAGGATATGTTCCGTCCGATGTACATCCTGTCCAACATCTGGCAGGGGGCGGGCTGGGCATCGATTATCTTTTTGGCGGCGCTCAGCGGGATTGATCCACAGCTGTATGAGGCTTCCAAAATTGATGGTGCAGGCCGCTGGAGACAGCTGCTTCATATTACACTGCCGGGTATCATGCCAACGATTGTGATCATGTTGATTTTGCGCATGGGGGCGGTAATGAACGCTGATTTTCAGAAAATATTGCTGATGCAAACGGCACCGACCTATGAGACATCGGATGTCATCTCCACCTTTGTTTATCGATCCGGTATTTTGGAGGGCAATTATACGTATTCCACGGCCATCGGACTTTTCAATGGCGTCATTAATTTCGCACTGCTTATTATGGCCAATGCGATCAGCAGAAAGCTTAACTCAACCAGTCTCTGGTAATTGGAAGGTGAAGCGATGAAACAGTCTATAGGGGAACGAGTTTTTGATGTATTCAATACACTGCTGCTCGTGGTGATCATGATTTTATGTTTTTACCCGATGCTGTACGTGTTCAATTCTTCAATCAGTGATCCGGATCAGATGCTGCGTTCCCGGTCACTCATGCTCATTCCTGAAGGCTTCCAGCTGGGAGCGTACAAGTCGGTATTTCAGGATACTCGCATCTACACGGGATATATGAACACCTTGTTCTATGTTGTGGTGGGTACCGCCATCAATCTGCTCATGACTTCGCTGGCCGCCTATGGGCTGTCACGCAGTGATCTGATGGGCAGAAAAACGTTGATGAAATTAATTACGTTCACGATGTTTTTTGGCGGTGGCATGATTCCAACTTTTCTGCTAATTCAGAATCTGGGGATGGTGGATACCCGTTTCGCGCTTATTATTCCGGGTGCCATCAGTACATTCTATTTCCTCATTATGAAAACAAACTTTGAAGGCATTCCGATCAGTCTGATCGAATCGGCGAAGCTTGATGGTGCCAATGACTTTCTGATTCTTTTCCGGATTGTACTGCCTTTGTCGAAACCGATCCTGGCGGTCATGATGCTGTATTATGCGGTTGACCATTGGAATGATTATGTCGGACCGATGCTCTACCTGCGCAGTCAGGAGCTATATCCGATCCAGATTATTATGCGTGATATTCTGATCAGCAGCAGTACGGAGGCCATGGGCGCTGGCGCCGATACCGGCTTTGCCATTGGGGAGAACATCAAATATGCAACCATCATTATCTCTACCCTGCCGATTATGCTGGTATATCCGTTCATCCAACGTTATTTTGTTCAGGGCGCTTTAATCGGTGCTGTGAAACAATAAAAAATGTATCCTATGGAGGCGAATTGCGTGAATAAAAGAATGGGGTCCATCCTGTTGTCATCGTTACTAACCATGTCTTTACTGGCAGGCTGTACGGGTGATAAGGAGCCAGGAAATGCAGAACCAGCGGAGGGGACAGAACCTGCGGTTCAGGCATTGACTGAGATACCGCTACCGATTACAAGTGAGCCATTTACCATTGATTACTGGCGCGCCAATGATGCCAAACTGACAGCTTCCTTGAACAATTTTGGCGATATGGCGGCTTATAAGGAAAAGGAGAAGCTTACAGGTATCAAAGTGAAGTTCACGCATCCTCCGCTTGGACAACAGCGGGACCAGTTCAATCTGCTGATCTCCACGAAGGAGCTGCCGGATGTCATTTATTATAACTGGGCGGATGCCGTTGGCGGACCGGAAAAAATGATCAAGGACGGCCGGATCATCCGGTTGAATGAATTGATCGACAGTTATGCACCGAACTTGAAGCGGATTATTGAATCCGATCCGGATGTGAAGAAGCAGATTGCACTCGATGATGGAACGATCTATATGTTCCCGCTGCTGAAGCTGGATGCACTGAAGCTGAATGCCACTTCCGGTTTAATTATGCGCCAGGATTGGCTAGATAAATTAAATCTCAAAGTACCGACCAACATTGATGAGTGGTATACGGTGCTTAAGGCATTCAAGGAACAGGACCCGAACGGCAACGGCAAGGCTGATGAGCTTCCTTTCACCGGAAACTGGGGTCCGGGTAACCTGACCAAGCTCCATGATTTTGCAGCGGCTTTTGGCGTAATTGGTGGCTTCCAGATGAATGGGGACAAGGTGGAATTCGGACCGATTCAGCCGGGCTACCGTGATTTCTTGGAGACCATGGCCAAGTGGTACAAGGAAGGGCTGATTGATCCCGAGATCATGACGAATGACGGCAAAGCATTCGACTACAAGGTCACCAGCAATCTCGCAGGTGCATATCAGGGTGGCGTATTCAGTGGCATGGGGAAATACTTCAATCTGATGAGAGATACGGACCCGAACTTTAATGTAACCGGCGTACCATGGCCTGTATCTCAGGATGGAACGTCCTATGCGACATTTAATCTGGATGCCAAAGTGTTGACTTATGGTGAGGCCATTACGGCTTCTGCAGACGAAGACAAATTAAAATATATTGTTCAGTGGATGGACTACAACTATAGCGAAGAGGGTAGTAATCTGTTCAACTTTGGTATCGAAAATGACAGTTATGTTCGTGATGGGGAAGGTGTCAAATTCACAGATACCATCATTGATAATCCGAACGGTTTGACGTATGACCAGGCACTGGCTTCCTATGCCTTATCCATTATGGACGGTCCGATCAATCAGGATAGCCGTTATCTGGATGCATTATTATTTGACGATGGACAGCGTGCGGCGAATGCGGAATGGATGAAAGCAAGCTCGGCATTAACACTCCCGCCAATTCGTTTGTCAACAGATGAGGTAAGCACAAGTACATCCATTATGAGCCAGGTGAATACGTACTTGAATGAGACAATGACTGCGATCATTAGCGGACAGAAGCCAATCACCGAATTTGACACCATGGCCGAAACGATCAAGAGCATGGGCATTGACCGGGCGATTGAGGTTCATCAGGCGGCCTATGATCGATATCAGTCCAAATAATACGTGAGAAATCGAGCGCTAAAACTTTGGGAAAACCTTCCTGCATGTGATATACCTAGTAGTATCACGTGGTTCAAAGGAGCGCTTTGGTCATGACAGCCTACCGCAAACTGAGCATCAAAATGAAAATGTTTCTGATGATTATGTTCATGATGGCGTTTATTATCATCCTGGCGTTTGCTTCCTTGTATTATACGTACTCCGTTTATGACAAACAGCTGTTCGACAAGTCATCTCGTCTTCTAAACCTGTCCTCCTCTACCGTGGACGTTGAACTTCAGAAGTTGGAAGCGTTATCACTAAACATGATCTCCGATACTCAGATTCAAAGGGCCTTGAAGTCGCTGTTGATTGACGATAGCGCATACTCCAGCTTTATGGAACGGAAGAAGATCACGGATCGGCTATGGGAGCATATTAGTGGGGCTGCACGATATGTGCAGTCCGTACATCTGATTGATTCCACAGGAAGGGTGAATAAGTATGGCGAGACATTGACCGTATCCCGGGAAAAATATGATCGGATGATTGAAGCTGCGGAGCAGGCCAATGGTGCAGTGCGCTGGCTATACCCGGATGATGATGATCCGATGCTGGTCATGGTGCGTCAGGTGCGAGCCTATGAACCGATGACGCTGGAGCCGGTAGGCATTCTCTTTTTGCGTATTAACATCGAGCGTCTTGTGGAGGAATACGCGGGTATGGACAGTCAGGACAGTGACATTATTTTAAAAGCAGGCAGTGAAGTGGTCTATCCTTATCGCCAGCTTCCTGAAGCGGTGACTGCCGGACTGAATCCACTTCCAGGCAGTGGGGGATATGAGATCAAGAATCTGGATGGGAGGGTGATATTCCTTTCACAGAAGAAATCCGCCTACACTGGCTGGGTTTACTATAACATGGCCTCTTACGATGCAATTTTTGAACGCATTATATGGTTGAAAAATATACTGATTGTCGTCTATCTTATCGCCATTCTGGTTGTGCTCGCGCTCGGTATGGTGTTCGCACGCAGTCTGACTAAACCAATTAGGCAGCTGATCAGTCAGATGAAGGAGGTCCAGTATGGAGATCTGGAGAACATGGACGCCAATCTGACTATTCCAACACATCAGCACATGGATGAGCTGGGATTGCTACAGCGTACGTATCGACTGATGATTACACATATTAATACATTGATCAAAGAGAATTATGCAAGCCAGTTGGTCATTAAAGAAACGGAGTTCAAGGCGCTGCAGGCGCAGATCAATCCCCACTTTTTGTATAATGCGCTAGATTCGATCCATTGGCTCGCCAAAAAGAACAGGCAGGAGCAAATCTCCAGTATGGTGCTGTCACTCGGGTATTTGCTGCGTTCCTCCATTAGCTTCAAGCAAAATATGATTACCCTTGCTGAAGAGCTGCAGATCGTCAACCATTACATCACCATTCAAACTTACCGTTTCCGGCAGCGGCTGGATTTTCGCATGGATGTACCCACTCTTTATCTGAATTGTGCCATTCCGAAGTTGACCCTACAGCCACTACTGGAGAATGCCATACAATACGGATTGGAACCACAGGTTGGATCATGTCTGATTCGAGTGTATGCCGAAATGTCAGGTGACAGGCTGGCCCTTATCGTGGAGGATCATGGTCCCGGCATGGAGCCCGAATATGTGGAACAAGTGCTGCGCGGTGAAGTGAAGACCAGAGGAACAGGTATTGGTTTGCTGAATATCAGGGAGCGGGTGCGTCTGGCTTTTGGCGAAGAATATGATGTTCTGCTGGAGAGCAAGCCGGGGCTTGGAACGAGAGTAACAGTGCTGCTGCCACCCCCATCACCAGGTAAGGAGGAGAGGCTGTGGGAAGATGGATGCGAGCCATAGGCATGATCTGTCTTATGCTGACTCTTCCTGGCTGCGTGAACCAGTTGGATCAAAGGCCAGGCATGATTATGGAAGAAGAGCCGATCACGCTGCGAATCGCTTGGTGGGGCGGGGAGTTTCGTAACAATGCCACCATTGACGTTATCAACTTGTATGAGAAGTTGAATCCGCATGTGAACATTGAATACGAATACAGCAGCTTCAACGAATACTGGAGAAAACTTGCCCCACATGCAGCAGGCAATGCGTTGCCCGACATTATCCAGATGGACATCTCCTATCTGTCTCAGTACAGTTCGCTGCAGCTGTTGGAAGACATGACGCCGTACATGCAGAGCGGGCTGATTGACACAACAGACATGGAGAAGGAACAGATGGAGAGTGGCAGCCTCAATGGAAAAACCTATGGTCTCAGTTTGGGTGTGAACGCCATGCTCAGCATCTATGATCCGGAAGTGTTGAAGGCTAATGATATTGAATTACCAACGGATACGTGGACATGGACGGATTTTGACCGGATGGGCGAACAATTGCTCGGGAAAGGCGTCTATCTGGGAACGTATTTCACGCCGGAACAGTTTTTCGCGTATTACTTGAGACAGTATGGTTCCAAGCTGTACACCGAGGATGGCACAAGGCTGGGGTATGAGGATGATGGGCTGTTTATTGATTACTTTGGCAGGATGCAGCAACTGGCGCAGAAGAAGCTTATTTTTGCACCGGATATCTGGACATCAGATATTGGCCAGCCTGATAACGACCCGTTCTATCTGGGAGAGGCTTTGTTTAGCTGGGGGTATTCCAACCAATTTATCAGTACCGCTCAGCGTTATGGCAAGCCGTTATCGATTGTGCCGATGCCTGGGCCAAACAGCCAAGAAGGGTTGTTCCTGAAGCCAGGCATGTTTTTCTCCATTGCGGGCAATTCCAGACATAAGGAGGAGGCTGCCAAGTTCATCAGCTTTTTCGTTAATGATCTGGATGCCAATCTGCTGCTCAAAGGCGAGCGGGGGGTGCCCGTCTCATCCCGTGTCAAAGAGCGGATGAAGCTGCTGGTTGAACCAGAGCTGGCGCAGGTGTTTGACTATGTGGATTGGGTTGCGGATCACAGCAGCCAGATGGATCCGCCTGATCCTGTAGGTGCACCCGAGGTTACTGCGGTGCTGCGTGAGTTGTATGATCTTTTGCTGTTTGGCAAAATTACGCCGGAGCAGGCGGCGAAGGAATTCCGTGAGCGGGCGAATGTCATCCTGGGTGGGCAGTTATAAGAATGGACTAGATCATATATGTATATAATGGGCTTGGGGCTGTTGTCGTTCACAAGCTCAACCTTCATTCTACTCGGGTGAGGGTTTTTGTTATGGAATGGTGTATATTTCCTCTAGTATAATAAAAATGGGTAGTCGTCCTATCTGTAGATTAGATAGATTCTATCCATATATTATTGGATGAGGAGTGTCAGGACATGTCCATACATCAGATAGGTCACAAGGTTTCTTTTGCAGATATACAAACGAAGTTGCCTCAGGAAAGTTGGATGTACACTCATAATGAAGCGCACAACGGTGAATTTGAAGCCGAGGAAGTATGGTTACATTCTGGTGACCTTCATATCGGTGAACTGTTGTTGGATGAAGGACCTTTCTTGATCTTGGTTGAAGGAAATCTGACAGTGGATCGTTATATTGGAAATACAAGTTCCGACGCGGCCAGTTCAAATCTGGTTGTACTTGGGAATCTTGTGACGCCCTATATGATCGTGGGTGGGCAGGAAATATATATTACAGGTAATCTCTATGTGGAGGATATGTTCTGGGGGGATTATAACCATGGAGAATTGACAGTGAGAGGGAATGTAGAAGGTGGATTGCTAATAAGTACCGAGCAATATACGATTCAGGTTCAAGGACAGCGTAATGTGAAGCGTCAGCTTGAAGAATGGGAGGATCTCGGACCATGGCGGGGCTTTGACATGTTGGCGTTATTGGTTCCTGAATGTGTGATTGATGAAGATACAGAGCCGTTTCCTTGGCGAGAAGAAATGTTAAGGAGGCTGCAGCAAGGACAACCTGTAATCAACCGAAACTACATTCATGCTGATGAATCAGAGCCAGATGTGCCGGATTGGTTCGAAGATCATCGGGTTACCGCTGAGAACATAGAGCGTCTTACTCACCCATCTTTGTTACCTGTAAGAGAGGACGATGAGTTACTGAACAGCTATGAATTTTGGTTGGATGAGCAATTTTGCCGAGTATCGGTCTATGGAGATGAGCATACGGAGGGGTATTTCCGCAGTCTGTATTTTCAGGATGACCACAATTGTGCATTGTTGCTTAAGATGGAGCCATCAGATCAAGGTTCCAACTCTCCTGATAAACATATCCTACAACCGGGTAAACCTGTCTGGATGATCTCAGGTGCATATCGTTATCTTCACAATGAGAATTCGGAATGGAACGTATTTTCGGAGAACTCACCTGCTGATATTCAGCAGTTAAGCGAGCAAGGATGGAGCACCTTGTTGCAGTCTGTATCGAATTATCAGTATGCCCGTTCCTTAATTTCGCATCAACTGATCCGTGATTTATTAGCTTTGCCGATCGTGGAGCCATATGACGATTATTATGATGACGACCGGCATGGGCTGTGGATTGGAGACTTGTATTATGCATTTCGACAAGCAGGTCAGCTGAGTGATGGTGTTCCCCAGCCAGCTATGCTACGTATTGGAAGAGAGTATAAGGATACTCAAGGGGAGACGCAGGTGGAGAAATACTATTATACCCTGCACCAACATGAGGACGGCACGGAAAGTGTGTTGATCGAATACTCGGCTCAGAAGGACGAGGATGAGGAAGAAGAATCGGTGTTGCTTGAACTTCATTATATAGGCGGCTCTCAATTACTACATGCCGTTCAATTGCTCGAACGTGGACGCCAAGTGCTCATTCAAGCAAATGAGGACTTACTGAATGGGGAGCCGCCGTACGCTGCTGAATCATTTGCGAAGCGATTCTGGAAATCAAAAGGATACCTGAAATGAATAAAACAACCTTCACCTCGTTTACAGAGGGAAGGTTGTTTTCATTCCGTATTTGCTTTTTTCGATGGTTGCTATGTTAGTTTATCCAAACTGGGCTTGATGCAGTCGGCTGTACGAGCCTTTGCGCGCGAGTAGCTCTTCATGACTTCCTTGTTCAGTGACGCTGCCATTCTCCACCACTACGATGCGATCCGCGTGTCTAATGGTCGCCAGTCGATGGGCAATTACTAATGTTGTACGTCCCTGCGCCAGCTCGGATAAGGCCAGCTGAATGGCGGCTTCCGTCTCGGTATCGAGTGCGGAAGTGGCTTCATCCAATATTAGAATAGGCGGGTTTTTCAGGATCATTCTTGCGATGGATAGACGCTGCTTCTGTCCACCCGACAATTTCACGCCACGTTCACCGATCATGGTGTCCAGTCCATCTGGTTGGGATTGTACCAGCTCTTCCAGTTGGGCCCTGCGGATGGCTTGCCAGATTTCTTCATCAGGTGCATCCAGTTTGCCGTAGGCAATATTTTCACGGATTGACCCATCAAACAGGAAAATATCCTGCTGTACAATCCCGATATGGGAGCGAAGTGACTCCAGTGTCATATCTTTTACCGGAATCCCATCAATAGAGATATGCCCCGCATCCACATCGTAAAAGCGTGGAATAAGACTGCACAGCGTAGATTTGCCTGCACCCGAAGGTCCAACCAGCGCTACCGTTTGTCCTGCCTGAATCTCCAGATTGACCTGATCCAAGGTTGGCTTGTGTTCCCCATAAGCAAATGAAACGTCATGGAAGGCGATGTCGCCTTTCACATGTGGGATGGATTTGGCTTGTGGTGTATCATCCACATCGGGCTCGGCTTCCAGCAGCTCCAGATATCTTTTGAATCCGGCAATGCCTTTGGGATAGGTTTCGATGACGGAATTAATCTGTTGAATCGGTCCAAGAAACACATTGGATAACATGACAAAGGCGATAAATTCTCCGTAGGTCATGCTGCCCTGAATGACAAACCACGTACCGCACACCAGTACAAACAGCGAGACAAATTTCATCAGAATGAAGCTGAGCGAGGAATTCCATGCCATAATCCGGTAGGTGATCAGTTTGGTAAGACGGAAGCGTTCATTATTTTCGACAAAGCGTTTCACTTCATGCTTTTCATTGGCAAAAGCCTGTACTACACGAATTCCGCTCACATTGTTCTCTACGCGTGCGTTATAGTCTGCAATATCCGCAAACATACGCTTGAACGCTTTGGACATTTTGCGGCTGAAATAGAGAGACAGGAAGATCATTAGCGGTACGATGATGAAGGTCATGACAGCCAGTTGCCAGTTGATACCAAGCATTATGCCGAAGGCTCCGGCCAGCGTCATCAGGGCAATGAACAGATCCTCGGGTCCATGATGGGCAATCTCACCAATATCCATCAGATCGTTGGTCATGCGAGAGACGAGGTGCCCAGTCTTGTTGTTATCGAAAAAGCGGAAGGATTGCTTCTGCACACGCTGGAACAGTTCCCGCCGCATATCGGATTCGATGTTAATACCCAGCTTATGCCCCCAGTAGGTGACTGCATAATGGAAAAAGGAACTGAGCAGATAGATGCCCAGCAATCCGGCACAGGCTGATAAAATCATGGACCAGTTGCCTGCGGGAAGCAGCTGATCGACAACTTTGTTTACAGCCAAGGGAAACGCAAGCTCCAGCAGTGCAGCCAGAATGGCACAGGAGAAGTCCAATATAAAGAGTCCCCGATAAGGACGATAATAGGCCATAAAACGGCGAAGCATATGTAAGTCCTCCTCCATATAACGCAAATGCCCGGACAGGTTCCATAGCCTGACCAGACACTTGCATCTTTCATATGTTATTTGCGATTTTGCTGTGCACGTTCTACGATCATATCAGCGAATTCTTCAGCCTGACCCTGAATCGCAATCGGGTCGAAGTACCAGTAACGGTCTTCCAGCAATTCGTACACCTGATTGTTTTTCACTGCCGGCAGGGATTGCCAGATGGAGTCGCCTTGATAATTTTTATTGTTCTCCCCAACGGTCAAGAAGATATGATCCCCTGCATAATCACCAACAACTTCACGCGAAATCTCTTTCCACTGGGTATCACCCATCAGTTCTTTTTTGGTGATCTCGAGTGGGGCAAGTTGCAAAGCACTGTAGACCGCTTGTCCTCCTCGACCAAAATTGTCTCCATATCCATAATAACTCTTGTCGGATACTTCAAGGATGGAGAAGGTTTCCTCCGGTTTGATGACGGTTTTCACCTTAGCACGAGCGGCTTCAATCCGTTCGTCGTACGTTTTCAGCCAAGCTTCGGCTTCTTCGGATTTGTTCATCAGCTCTCCGAATCCCCGAATTTCGTCATGTACATTGGTGAATGTACCATAAGGAATCACTACGGTAGGTGCGATCTTTTGATAACTCTCAATTTCGCTGGCCTGGTCGGAGTAGGTAATGATCAGATCCGGGTTCATGGCAATGACCTTCTCCATCGAGACCGCTGCCCGATCACCGATACTTTCAATGCCCTCCACCTGATCTGCATAGAACGGGTTTTCTAGATAATATTGAACAGCGCCAACAGGCTTTATACCGAGTGCGAGCAGATCACTTACGTACATATCCGTAACAATCCGTTTCGGTTCAGCCGGAATTTCCACATCTCCACTTAATGACTTGTAGATCCGCGTAGCACCGGAAGAGTCGTTATTTGTTTCGGTCGAAGCTGTTGTCGATTCTGAACCCGCCGCTGTTGGTTCCGTTGTGCCGGAACCCGTACCACTGTTACAGGCAGTCAGGATCATGATGATGGCGAGCATGAGCAGCAAGCCAGAAAAGCGTTTTTTTGCAGCAAACATATAATTGTTCCCCCTGTTATTTAATCAATAATGATTATTATTCTCATTACTAACATAGAGGATGACGTAACATTTGTACATGGACATCTATGATGACTAATGCATGGACAGATGTGATGTCAGTTTGTGTATGATGTGCTGTAATTGCTCCATAATCGAGATGGGATCGAATCCATAAAACATATTCGCTTCAATCTCGTACAGTCGCCCTTCTCGGACCGCACTCAAGTTGTTCCAGGACTCCTGAGCGAACAGCTTGTCCACAGCATCTTGCTCCGATGGCTCCCTGGCATAGTCAATAAAAATATGATCTGCAGCGTACAAATGAATTTCATTTAGCGGAACATGGATGTAACCAGTGAGCAGCTGACCATCCTTTTCCATTCTTGCAGGAGGGGCGAAGCCAAGCGAGTGATACAAAATATGAGAAGCTCTACCCCATCCGTGACCATAGATGTACGCTCCACTCTCACCAATCATGAATATGCATACTGCTGATCCACGCACACCCATCATTTGATCAAGTGTACGATTGGCCTCTTGCTGAAGCGTATCATACTGGTCTAACAGCGCACGAGCTTTGGCTTCCAGGCCTGTGATGCGTCCCAAATGAATGAGTTGCTCCTGCCAGTCAAGTTCTTCAAAAGGCATCAAAATCGTTGGTGCAATCTGCCGTAATTCATCCATGCCGGAATGAGGTGCATAACCAAGGATGACATCGGGATGAGCGTCTGCGATTAGATCCGGATGATTAATAAGATCATGCTCATAGCACTGATCAAATTGGTCTTGTCCATTTTCAATAAGTCTACTTTTCATCCATTCTGCAACGGCACCCAGATGCGGGATGTGGCCCAGTGCGAGCAAGGAAGCGGTATAGTTGTATGTAAGACTTGCAATTTTTTTTGGCGTTTTCCGATAGAGAGTCGGTGCACAACCTACCGTTTGTTTAAATTTTCGACTTAAATAAAAGGTATCCCTGTATCCCGTCAACTGCGCAAGCTCTTGCAATGTGGGATTGGCAAACAGCAGGTGCTCCTGGGCAATTCGAATTCTTAACCGGGTAACATACTCCACGAATGTAAATCCGGTGTATTTCTTGAATTCTCGTGAAAAATGCTCTGGACTCACATTAACCTCTCTCGCTAATTGCTCACGTGTAAAAGAATGAGTAACTCTTTCATGGATACGCGCGAGGACAATATCCAGCCAGGAATGATCTTCATGAGCCAAACGCACAGCGTGATCTCGCAATGTATCCAGCAGCTGATAAAACAGCATATGAGGTTTGAATGGTCCAGACTCATCGCGTTTGGAGCTGGACTGAACCAATTCGGAGATCAGCTCGGCAATAAGGCGGCTTGTAACGGGAACAGGATGTCCGAATGGCCAGAGCCTTTGTTCGTTATCTGCAAAATCAAAGGCTATTGCAATACCCTGAACCGGGGAAAGGGAGCCACGCTTGCTTTCATGCTGAAGCAGAGTTCCAGCTTGGCGAACGACAGCTGATCCGGTATTTACCATCAATTGACCATTCGAACTGATCAGTCTTGCTTGACCAGAGGTGATGACATAAAGAACGTGCTTGCTGCTCCACAGTTCATCGATACGGGAGAAGGCTTCCCGATCATGGAGCTGCACCAGATGACACAGTTTGAACATTGCGGGAGGCACGGTTGTGATTTGCTGCAAGCGGCCGGAATTGTTCACGGATGATTTATGAAAGCTTAGATCCAGATTGCTCATAACATAATGGACTCCTTATAGAGGATTGGACTAATAAGCAGTATAATACCACAAAGGTGTAATGAGGACCCTTCGAATCATTCACTTCACATATTTCTGTGAAAAATGGATAAAGAGGTTGAAATCGCTATCAACACCGACTATAATGAAAATGTCGAAACGTTTCAATCTATGGTTTACAGGCGTGTTCATTGTGATTTATAATGAATTCTTCCTCTTGTCTAATATTGGAATGTTGTCAATCGACTAAGCTATATGTACAATAAAAGGGTATATGATTCAGCAGTGATGCTTAAAAGACGTGAAGAGAAATTTTTTTTGAAAACACTTCGAAACGTTTCGATAAATGAGAATTGATGCCATTTCTAATGGATAATGCATAGGAATGTATGGTTGTTGCAACCATTTACAGTATAAAATGATAGGTAACAAGAAAGTTAGAAGGAGCGAACGTGGAATGGCAACGATTAAGGATGTGGCAAAGCTGGCAGGCGTGGCGCTCTCGACCGCTTCCTATGCACTGAATGGGGACAGCAAGGTAAGTGCCAAGACCAAGGCAAAAGTGCTGGCGGCAGCACGGGAACTGAATTATCGCAAAAACGGCTTTGCCATGGACCTGAAACGGAGCCGGACGAACACGATTGCGTTGATTCTTACTGATCTGTCGGGTCCGTATTACTCCGAATTGATTCGCAGCGTACAGGACGTAGCGCTGGCTAACGGATATGATCTGATTGCTTGCAGCTCTATGGGAGGACGCGACTCCACAGCGGTTCGTTTCCTGCGGGAAAAAAGAGTGGATGGCGCTATCATCCTGGCCCATAACATCCATGATGATATCCTGGTGGAATCTGCAGGTGAACGTTTCCCTATCATTGTGATGGATCGGCAGCTGTCGAGTAGCCATCTCGTCAACGTGCTGGTGGACGGGGAGCAAGGTGGTTACCTCGCTACACGTCACCTCATTCAGAAGGGGCATAAGACCATCGCCTATATCAGCGGGCCATCCAATTCTTATGATAACGCTCTGCGTTATCAAGGATATTTGCGAGCAATGCAAGAGGCGGGCCTTGAAGAGAAGTCCAAATGGCGTCTAAGCGGTAACTTTGTACGTGAGGGTGGATATAGTGCAACCAAGATGATGGTTATGCAGGGCGAGCTTCCATCAGCCGTATTTTACGGGAATGACGAAATGGCGATTGGTGGATTGAAAGCATTTGAAGAGAGCGGTATTTCGGTACCGAATGATATTTCGGTCATCGGATTTGATGATATTCAACTGTCCGAATATGTTCATCCTCCGCTTACGACGGTGCGGCAGCCCAAGCATGAAGCAGGTTCATTGGCAGGGCATTTGCTCTTCCAGATGCTGAACGGTGAAGCTGTGAATACATCGTATACGTTAACCATTGATCTGGTTGAACGCGAGTCTGTACGATCGGGTACAGGTTGAGTCAGGAATTCAGCCGGCCTAGGAAGTAACTCGTCTGATGGGATATGGTTTGGATACTGCTTACAGAAATCATACCATATCCGGTCTGTATAGATTTGTGAAGTTGTTCTTTTCTAACTCGCGTGGTTGTAAAAGGGATTGGCCCTCTTTGAATTAAGAGTTGAATGATGGGGATCACCGTCCGAATTGGCCAGACAAAGGTCATTTCGCAGAGGACCCCTATTCTTTTTCAGATTTATCGAAACGTTTCGATTTATACTAATTGAAGGAGTGAATAGTATGACAACGATGATTAATGAACCAATCCGGCTGACTGCCGGGGATTTATCCTTTACCTTTTTGAACAGTGGGGACCTGTACCAAGCTAAATCTGGTACGACCATGTTGAATCAATTGCTTAGCAACCAGATTGATGGATCTTTGAATAACCTGTATCTGCGTGTACACGAGGGAGAGAAAATCAGCTCGTTCCCACTGCTGGGTGTGCATTCGAACAGCAAAGTGATTACAAGCAAAGCGAATTCAAGCAATCAACTGATCTGGGAAGGTACAGTACAGCTTGAAGGCAAAGAACAAGGCATTGGCTATCAGGTTGTGTTTACAGCCACAACGCAAGGCGTCTGGTTCTGGGATGTGAAGCTCACAGGACAACAACATAACGTTGACGTGGTATATGGACAAGATGTAGGTCTTGCTGATCCAGGTGCAGTACGTAGCAATGAAGCCTATCTGTCACAGTATATTGACCATACGGTGTTCGAAGATGAAGCGAAGGGATATGTGGTATGTTCGCGTCAAAACCAGCCTCAGGGCGGTGCTTTCCCTTACATGCAACAAGGTTGTCTGACTAAGGCAGTTGGTTACTCGACAGATGGATTCCAATTCTTCGGTCTGTCCTACAAGGAAACAAACCAGCCTGAAAGCCTGAGCCATAATACATTGGCAAATGAGACGTACCAGTATGAATTTGCCTACACAGCATTGCAATCGGAGCGCGTAAGCTTGGATGGGGAAGCCCAAGTGGTCTTCTACGGACTGGCCAAAGCAGATCATCCGTCCGGAATCTCCGCACTGGAATTCGGGGATGAAGTGACTGCAGCATGGAACGAAGTACAAGCATTGACTGTGGAGCAAGGCGAGACGTTGGAACAAGTGAAACTGTCATCCTTCTTGGGTGAACCACTTGCTGCGCTTGATTTGACACAAGATGAGATTAATGATCTGTTCCCTGATCGCCATCAGGAAGAGCGTAGCGGTGATTCGCTGTTATCCTTCTTCACGGGCAGTTATGAACACATCGTCCTGAAAGCGAAAGAATTGCTCGTAGAGCGTCCGCACGGCCATATCCTGATGAGTGGTGGCAATGTACAGCTTGGTGCGCAGGTTATTACGACGACATCGTATATGTACGGTATTTTCAACTCACAACTCGTTATTGGTAACACCAATTTTAATAAAATGATCAGTAATGCCCGCAACGCATTGAACGTGCCGAAGACGGCTGGACAACGCATTTATGTGGAAATGGATGGACAATATCGTCTGCTGACGATGCCTTCGCTGTTCGAGATTGGCTTCAACTATGTACGTTGGATCTACAAAACCGAATCGGATACCATTATCGTGACCAACTACACTGGAGCACACACCACTGAAGTGAGCATGAACGTACGCTCGACAAGTGGCAAAGCATATCGTTACCTGGTAACCAACCAAATTACGATGAATGTAAATGAATACGAGTATCCGCTGCATATGACGCAAGATGGCAACACGCTGATCTTCAAGGCTGATCCGCAAGCGATTAGTGCTGGAACGTATCCTGACCTGCAATACCGCATGTCGGTGGATGGAGCAGCCGTAAATGTTGGGGACGAAACGTTGCTGGCGAGTGGCATCCGCAGTGGATCTGCATCGCTGGTTACACTTAGTCTGGAAGAGACTGCAGAATGGACGCTGAAGGTACAAGGCGTATTGGAAGGTCAAGCTAACGAAGCAGACGGTTCTGTAGCAGCAGGATCCAGCCTTACTTTTGAAGAGGAAGTTCAGGCGTACCGCGAATTCTTCGCAGGCGTAATGAACGGTTTCCGTTTGTCTCGTGGGGAAGGCCAAAGTGCAGAGGATCTGTTCAAAGTGAACGCACTGGCTTGGTGGTACACACACAACATGCTGGTTCACTACTCCGTACCTCACGGATTGGAGCAGTACGGCGGCGCAGCATGGGGTACTCGGGATGTATGCCAAGGTCCGGTTGAATACTTCATGGCAACGCAAAAATATGAGCAGGTTCGCGATATCATCAAAATGGTATATACCCACCAATATGAAGATGATGGCAACTGGCCGCAATGGTTCATGTTTGATAAATACTTTGCAATTCAGCAGGAAGAGAGCCACGGTGATATCATCGTATGGCCGCTGAAAGTGCTGGCGGACTACCTGACAGCGACTCGTGACTATGCGATTCTGGATGAGAAAGTACCGTATACCGTTAAGCATAGCTTCGGGTTCACGGAAGAAACAGCGACTGTATTGGATCACGCGAAAAAAGAGATCGAATATATCCGCTCACACTTCCTGCACGACACATTCCTGTCTTCTTACGGTGATGGGGACTGGGATGATACGCTCCAGCCAGCCAATGCACAGCTCAAACAATATATGGTGAGCAGCTGGACCGTTGCTTTGACTTATCAGTCCGTAAATGTGCTCGCACAGGCGCTGCAGCATAAAGATGCTGGATTTGCACAAGAACTGGATGTTCTGGCTCAAGGCATCCGTGAAGACTTTAATCGTTACATGTTGGGTACAGATGTGATCCCAGGTTTCGTATACATGGAAGAAGCGGATCAGGCGAAGCTGATGCTTCACCCAACAGATACGGAGACAGGCATTCAATATCGCCTTCTGCCGATGACGCGCAGCATGATCGGTGAATTGCTGAATGCAGAACAGGCAGAATCGCATTATGCGCTGATTCGTGAACAGTTCCTGTGCCCGGACGGGGTACGTCTGATGAATCGTCCAGCTCAATATGCAGGTGGTGTGAGCACTCACTTCAAACGGGCAGAGCAAGCGTCCAACTTCGGTCGCGAGATCGGTTTGCAGTATGTACACGCTCATATCCGTTACGTTGAAGCGATGGCGAAGCTCGGTAAGACGGATCAGGTGTGGAATGGTCTTGCCATGATCAACCCGGTTGGCATCGGCGAAGTTGTACCTAATGCCGAGATTCGTCAGGCGAACGCGTATTTCAGCAGTTCCGACGGCAAGTTCAACACGCGCTACGAGGCGCAGGAGCACTTTGACCAACTACGCAAAGGAACAGTACAGGTGAAAGGTGGATGGAGAATCTACTCCAGCGGCCCTGGAATCTACATGAACCAACTGATCTCCAACGCACTTGGCATTCGTCAGGAAGGCGGAGATTTGGTTATTGACCCGGTACTGCCGGCTGAGCTGAATGGCATGCAATTCGAATTCGAATATGCAGGAGAGCCAGTAACATTTATCTACCATCTGAACGAAGGTTCGGTTAACCGTGTAACGGTAAATGGCAAGGACATCCGCACCGAGCAAACGGCGAACCGTTACCGTCAAGGTGGAGCTCGTATCGCGCTGGATGAGTTCAAACAAGCGCGTAATGCTTCGGAGCGCACGATTGTTGAAATTTATATGTAAATTCAATACAAGCTCGATGTTTCACTAGAGTGGAAGGTCATCCTCCTTAACAGGCAGGGTGACCTTTTTTTATTTGAGAAGGTTTATTGGCAGATCAGGGGGAACTCGTTACGATACGATGATCATTCTAACGCAATGGAACGGCCAGCAACGTGTGCAGAAGCGCATTATGGCGTATATGTTTCGTCACATAGCCTGCGTCCTCCAGCGAGCCGCACAGGCCGTCCAGCAGCGGGAAATGACGTTCCTTTATTGTTTGTAACTGGTCCTCATGACCTGCTGCCTCAGCCTGTTGGATATACGTCTTGCGGTGAGCTGCATCAACAAACATGAGGTCTGTCAGGCAGATCCGTCCACGTGCAGTTAACACCCGCTGCATTTCCTGTAACGCCAACTGCTGCTGGTCTGGGCTCAGATGATGGAAGGCGAAGCTGGATACGACAAAATCGAAGGACTGGTCGGCGAAAGGCAACGCCAGAAAGTTGCCAAGCTTCACATGCATCTCGGGATATTTGGTGCGGCATGTACGCAGCATCTCCCGGGATTGATCGATGGCAGTCATCGCTGCGCCGCGCTCTAACAGTCTGCCAGCCAAATTTCCCGTGCCTGTACCGATATCAAGTCCTTTTTCGCCAGCAACAGGAGATATCCAGCTTGCTGTCTGCTCCAGCGCCTCATCATAGTTGTCATATATATTGAACAGTCCAGCGCCTACTCTCGAATCTTCCGATCTTGACCCGGCATCTTCTGGATACGTTGTATCGCTGTTTGGCCTGTGTGCTGTCCGGCTATTCTTCTGGCTGCGAACTTCATCGCCGTTATGAACTGGTCCGTCTTCTCGATCCGACTCAACCGTTGCTTGTATGGCTTCAGGTCCCGAATCAATGCTGATGTTTGAGTCAGTTTGTCTCGGCAGACGGTCATTCGCCGCCTGTACGCGCTGATCGTGGATGGCTGCTTGCATATCGTAATTCCAGCGGTCATGCCAGTTCTGCCGAGCTTCCCTGAGGCGGCGCGAACTGTCTGCAAGATCATGCAGATGGCTGACATCCAGTGGGCCGTCCTGGCGGTTGAGATCAATCATGCGCTGGGTTGTATCCAGCATGCGCTTTAGCTCGACCCACTGGGCATACATGACCGCCTGCTGCAGCTCCAGATATTCTTCCAGCCGCTGCTGATTACCCTGGTCAATCTCTCCGAGCGCTTGGGTGATATCCTGAAGCGACATCCCAATTTCGCGCAGAGCTGCAATGGTTTGCAGCCGCCAGATGTCATTCTCGGTGTATGTACGATATCCGTTACTTGTCTGTTTGACAGGGGAGATCAGTCCTTTTTCCTCGTAAAAGCGAATGGCTCTTGCCGATATGCCGAGTCTGTCCGCGGCTTCTTTGATGTTCATCACGTGCACCTCCTTATCAATTCAGTATAAACGATGACGTTACGGCAAGGTTAAGTGTTCATTTCTTTCCACTGGGTGAAATTTTAGTCAAGTCTGAGGCTATGCTACAATATAAAGCAAAGGAGCATTTTGCATCGTATTCAATTGCAAAATGTTGAAATGAATAAGGTATAAGACATTTTTTCTAACGCTGCTGTGCGCAGTGTTATCGACTATTGCACGAAAGGTTGAATTTTTATGCTTATCAGCCATACGTATACCATTCGACCATCCGAGATCAAGGATGCCGCCCAATTGATGGAACTGGATGCATTGGTATGGGATAAGCATACCTCTCCGGCCCCGTTTCAGTGGCGATCCAGACAACAATATTTGCAGCATTGTCCGCCAGGCAGTCAGCTGATTGCCGTTCAGGGAGAGCGGGTATGTGGTTATGTAGGCTTTTATCTGCCGACAGGAATGCCTGTTAACCGCCATGTATACGAGATTAATATCGCTGTTCATCCCCATGATCGGCGCTGTGGTATTGCTACAGCTCTGATGGATGCCATGAAGCAGCATGCCTTTGATCAAGGCATCATCAAACTTAGGTTGCGGGTGTTATCTAGCAATCCAGGGGCGATTGCTTTTTATACACAGTGCGGATTTGTGACGGAAGGCAGACTGGTGTCGGAATTTTATATTGCAGGCAAATATGTGGACGATATTCTTATGAGTTATTTCATCCAGGCCAAAGGATAGAACAGAGTAGAAGGAGGAACAACAATGGACATGGGACTTCGGGGTAAAAAGGCGCTGGTGCTTGCATCCAGTCGAGGACTGGGCAAAGCGGTAGCCACTCAATTGGCGGCAGAAGGCGCTGATGTCATGCTCGCCAGCCGGAACGAAGAGAAGCTTGCAGCGGTGAAGCAGGAGCTGCTGGAGCTCGGTGGTGGCGGACGTATCGAATATTGTGCAACCGATGTGACAAGCAAGGAAGATATTGATGCCCTGATTCGCAAGACAGGCGAACAGTTTGGGCAGATTGATATTTTGGTGAACAATTCAGGTGGCCCGCCTTCAGGAACATTCGAGTCATTGACGGATGACGATTGGGAACGTGCATTTGAATTAAATGTACTTAGCTACGTCAGATTGATTCGCGGTGCGCTTCCTTACATGAAGGAGAATGGCGGACATATCGTGAACATTGCCTCCACCTCTGTGAAGCAGCCGATTCCCGGTCTGATTCTGTCCAATACGTTCCGTACGGGTGTGTTCGGATTAGCCAAGACCTTGTCACAGGAACTTGCGCCATATGGCATTCTGATCAATACGGTTGCACCGGGTAGAATCGGTACGGATCGGATACATGAACTGGATGCTGCGCGTGCAGAGCAGAACGGAATAAGTGAGGAAGAGGTTGCCGAACAATTCCGTAAGGAAATTCCACTGGGACGTTATGGTCAACCTGAGGAGTTTGCCAAAGCGGTTATCTTCCTCTTATCAGGAGCGAATACGTACATTACAGGTACATCCCTTGTGGTGGATGGTGGCATGGTACGTGCGCTCTAAGAAGAAGTCGGATCTAGAGATTCGAATTTATATGGGTGCACAAATGCGCAAAATAAGATAAGCCCCTCCTTATTCTCCACATGTTGTGGAGTAGGAGGGGCTTTAAGGGTTGATGTATGCATTGTGGAGGGCCGTCATTCGTAATGGAAGCTAGTCCTCCAACCATTCAAATTATGTAAGTCTAATTTAGCGTAAAAGTTCCCATTCATGCTGCAGCATGCCATACACCGCATGGTTCACATAGCCCTTAGGCAGTTTCTCAGCCTGACGAATAACGCCTTCAAGGACGAATCCAAGCCGTTCAGGGATGGCCCGGCTCCGCTTGTTGTTGGTTGCTGAACGAATCTCGACACGGTTCAGATCCAGGGTGACGAGAGCGTAGTCGACCAGAACACGGCATGCGCTGGTCATCAAGCCTTGACCTTCAAAACCTTTGCCAAGCCAGTATCCGATGCTTACCGAGCGGTTGGTCCAGTTGATTTCGTGGAAGCCGATGATGCCTGCAAGATCGCCTTTCAGCCAGACACCTGCGGTGAACCCGCCGTTGTCAGCGCCCTGTTTCAATGCATTGCTGATAAAATTCGAAGTATGCTCAATCTCGGTCACGTTGTCCACCCACGGTAACCAATGCCTCAACTGATCCCGCGAGCGGTCCGTGAGTTCGAACAACGGTTTGGTGTGCTCCATGGCAAGTGGGCGGAGTTCGGTATATTCATCCAATGAATAGGTAAACATGAGTGCAACCTTCTTTCTTTGAAATAATGTATTATCGGGAATTCTTCGGTAGCTTGCGCTCCAATGCAAACAGGTCTTCTTCCATCGAGGCCATGCGTTGATTCACCGTAGTACGGGCGTCACCCAGTGCCTGATTATATATGAAGGGAGCCAACTGGGTCATGAAAAGATCCAGCACACCCCAAGCTGCCAGATCGCCCAGTTCTTCGCCGCGTTCCTCTTCGAAATACGACTGGATGGTACGTATGGCTTCATCCTGTTGTTCTTTGGACAGTTTTAGCGCGTTCAATGGGAAACCCTCCCTTAAATTCTGTTTTTCTATCATGCTACATGATTCGTGCGAACCCGTCAAAATGGTTTTGGGCCTATCTTGTGTGTAACTGATCCTGATTTTGGGGCGTTATTTATTGAACTCCTCCCTCGTTAAAGGTATATTTAAATGAAACGCGTACGAAACTTTCCAAGAAAATAGATTTTTTCAGGAAATGACTTCGTTATAAAGGGATTTTAGCCGGAATTGCTGCAAATTCCTGAAAGCTCCAATCAATTCATGAAAGGTTTGATACCTGTGGACAATCGTACAACCCCACCTAACTTTATCAAAAATATTATTACCGAAGATCTCCGGTCAGGGAAAGTCCAGGAAGTCATTACCCGTTTTCCTCCGGAACCGAACGGTTATCTGCATATCGGCCATGCCAAAGCGATCTGGATTAACTTTGCACTGGGTGGCGAATTTGGCGGCAAAACAAATCTGCGCTTCGATGACACGAATCCGGTCAAGGAAGATGTAGAGTATGTTCAATCGATTCAGGAAGACGTGAAATGGCTCGGCTATGAGTGGAGCGAGAAACGTTTTGCTTCCGATTATTTTGATGAAATGTACAGCCGCGCGGTCTTGCTGATTCAAAAAGGCAAAGCTTATATCGACGACCAAAGCGCTGACGAAATCCGTGCAATGCGCGGAACGCTCACCGAGCCGGGCAAGAACAGCCCGTATCGTGACCGCACTGTAGAAGAGAATCTGGACCTGTTCACACGGATGCGTGCAGGCGAGTTCCAGAACGGTGAGAAAGTGCTGCGTGCCAAGATTGATATGGCTTCACCGAACATCAATCTGCGTGATCCGGTCATTTACCGTATTGCTCATGCACATCATCATAATACGGGTGACAAATGGTGCATCTATCCGATGTACGCATTCGCACATCCACTTGAAGATGCAATTGAAGGAGTAACCCACTCCCTCTGCTCCCTGGAGTTTGAGGACCAACGTCCATTCTATGATTGGGTTATTGCCGAATGTGAGATGGAGAACCAACCTCATCAATATGAGTTTGGCCGCCTGAACCTGTCGCAAATGGTGACAAGTAAACGGAAGCTGAAACTGCTCGTGGATGAAGGACATGTGGATGGATGGGATGATCCGCGCATGCCAACGATTTCGGGTCTGCGCCGTCGGGGATATACACCGGAAGCCATTCGTGATTTCGTATTCGAAACAGGCATTTCCAAAAGCCAAGGCGTTATCGACCTGCAAACGTTGGAGCACTTTGTACGTGAAGACTTGAAACTGAAAGCTCCGCGCACAATGGCTGTCCTGCACCCGCTCAAAGTGGTCATTACCAACTACCCTGAAGGGCAAGTGGAATGGCTCGAAGCAGAGAACAATGTGGAGAACCCTGAGATGGGTAATCGCCAAATTCCGTTCTCTCGTGAGATTTATATTGAACAAGACGATTTCATGGAGAATCCGCCGAACAAATATTTCCGTTTGTTCCCTGGCAACGAAGTTCGTCTGAAACATGCGTATTTCATTAAATGTAACGATGTCATTAAGGACGCAGAAGGCAATGTGACTGAAATCCATTGTACCTATGATGTGGAAACGAAGAGCGGCAGTGGATTCACAGGCCGTAAAGTTAAAGGTACAATCCACTGGGTAGAAGCGACTCAAGCGGTGCCTGCTGAATTCCGTCTGTATGAACCTCTGATCGCCGCAGAAGCACCGGAAGCCGATATCGAGCCAGAAGCTGCCGTGGCAGGCGCTGAGGTGGAGGTTGTGGAAGAGCAACCGGAGAAAACGTTCCTGGATCAATTGAATCCAAACTCTCTTGAAGTCGTTCAAGGGTTTGTGGAGCAAGAGATGAAGGAAGCGAAAGCACAGGATAAATTCCAGTTCTTCCGTCACGGTTACTTCAGCGTTGATCCGAAACATTCCGAGCCAGGCCGTCCGGTATTTAACCGGGTTGTATCCCTGAAAAGCTCGTTCCAATTGCCAAAAGCTTAAGGTAAAGCATAGAGGTAGAACAATAGATAAAGTTAGAGGTTTAGGGTGAGAAAACAAGTTAGGGTTATACGCCAAAGCTGTAAACCTAAATCAATAAACTTCAATCTATAAACGTAAAAGGCGTCTCCAGGGCAATAAGCCAACGGAGACGCCTTTCTTTTTACTACTACTATTCTTAATCTTTTGTTTGATTGTTTGAACTTTATTTACACCATAACAGAGAGGACAGAATAAAGCTGGAGAAGCGTAGCGTTCGCCTTTATCCCTGGATTTTACCCTTTGAAAAAGGGAATCCAAAAAAATCGGGGGATAACAGCGATCGAAAGATTGTTCTGTCCTCGTAGTGCTCCAGTGTAAATCTTGAAAGGTTCAACCTTTGCCAACAAAAGATTATCTTTCACCCATTTCCGTCAGCACAGTTGGCTGATAGCCGTTGCGGCGGTTCGAGAACCACATGATTGCAAAGCCAACAGCACCGATCAGGGAGAAGAATACCCCGATGTTATACATCACTTCAGCACCAAAGCTCTGGAACAGCCAGCCGCCGAACAGACCGGCAATGACACCAGAGAGGCCGCCCCAGGCCATCGTATACACGGCCTGACCAGAGGAACGGTACGGCCTTGGAATGAACAGCATCGTCAGTTGAGTCCCTACATAGAAATACCCGCCGAACGTAATGGAGTGCATGAGCTGAATGAACACAATCTCTAACGGATTGTTCGCCAGGGCCATGAGCTGCCAGCGGATGGCGAACAGCAGACTGATCAGGATGAGCGACGAGAGAAGCATGCCCATTTTGCGTTTGAGAAAACGGTCCAGGAGCAAGAATACACCCACTTCAAGGATGGATGATGTGAAGATGGCCCAGCCAACCATCTGTTTATCGCCCCCCATTTCCACGATGTATAATGACATAAATGTACTGTTCATGGCGTTGGGTACGGAAACGAGTACCCCAAGCCCGATAAAGATCATAAAGTACGGATTGAACATCACCTTGCCGAAACGTCGAAAGCTCACAACAGGTGTATCTGAAGCGATCGGCTGTCTAGGTAGAAACAAGGCAAAGACAAAGGCAATGACAATCATGAAGGCAAATACAATCGATACACTGCCTGCTCCCAAGCGGTCAATCAGCGGTCCGGCAGCCGCAGCAGTCAGAGCCCAACCCAGCGACCCCCAGAGCCGAAACGTACCGAATTTCTGATTCGTGCCATCGATATAACCGAGAATCAGGCTGTTGGTTTGGGCAAACAACGGACTTTGAAAAAAATAAAAAAAGATCATGGCTGCATAGATCCAGGCATACGTAGGCGCATAGAATACGGCCTGAGCAAGCACAAAGGTGCCACCCATCATCATCATCAGAATAATGCGAATATTGCGTGATTTATCGCTCCAGAAGCCCCAGAACGGATTAGCAAACAAGGATACAAACGGACCAATCGCCATCAGACTGCCAATCTCCAATTTGGTCATCCCGATTTCCTGCAAATACAACTGAAGAAAACCGGCGAAGATTGAAATGGCTCCATAAATGAAAAAGTTATATAGTTTCAGCGAAACCAAAGAGGGATTGCCTCTTCCGGGTGCATATCTATCCAATAGAGCCATTCCTTTCAGAATAATATTCTTCAATGTATCATTTGTTGAAAGGGTATTCAATGTATAGAATAAGTTTATTGAACGAGGAGGATTACCGTGAGCACGATGGAATGGACAGGTATTATATTGGCTGGAGGTTTATCCCGCCGTATGGGTTCTAATAAGGCATTGTTGGAATGGAATGGTTACAGCGTGCTGGAGCAGGTCATCCAAGCGATGGCACCAGCTGTGAATGGTATTATCGTTTCCGCAGGAACCAACACAGCTGCATACAACGCATTGCCCTACGACTGCGTTCAGGATGATTACCCCGGAAAAGGGCCGCTCGCAGGGCTGCATGCCGCGCTGGGAGCCTCGGGAACAGACTGGAACCTCATCTGCGCCTGTGATATGCCACTGCTAGAGCCATCCTTTTTCAAAGGTATGAAGTGGCTCGTCGAATCAGGTCAAGAGCATCACGCGATCGTTCCGCGACTGGCAGGGCATGTTCATCCGCTTGCAGGTGCATATCATAGACGTGTTCTTCCCCAACTTGAACAGCGCTTAATAGATAATAAATTGAAAGTAACCCAATGGCTTGAAGAGATCGGCTGCCGATATGTCGACGTCGATGAGTTGGAAAGCGCTGGTGTCCACGATGTGGCCATTCAGCTTAGTAATATGAATACCCCGGAAGAGTACGAGCATATTCGTAACCGATAATCCGGCCAGCCCATCAGTTCATTCATTATCTCATACCTTTCTCAGTCCGGTTTGATCTCCCAACTCTGGTCCACTGGACCCGATTCGTTGGATAGATTCTGAACGGCGTTACGATATTGAAGTGGACTCTGGCCAGTCCATCGCTTGAATTGCCGACTGAAGTGCGACAGATGGGTATAGCCCAGCTTCCATGCGATTTCCCCCAAAGAGAGCTGCGGCTGTTCGATCAGCACTTTGGCTTCCTGCAGCTTCAGGCTGGATAAATAGGCCCGTGGAGATTGTCCGTACACCCTGCGGAAGATCTGCAGCCCATATCCCGGACTGATACCAAATGAGGATATGATCTGCTCCACTTTGACGGTGGATACATTGCCCTCTTTGATTCGGAGCTGCGTATGGAACGCCTGTTTGATGGCTTCTGCGATGGCCCCTGCATAATGCATGGCTGCGGGAGCTGGAGCATTAGGCGAAGCATCAGATCGGGTAGGCAGCGGTTCACGGTCAGCTGCCTGGGACAGCAGGGCAAACAATTCAAACATGCGTGCCTGCATGATAAATTTGTCTGTGGAAGTGTATGCCTCTGATGTTCTGATCATGTTCATCCAGTTCTCCAGGACAGGGCGCATTTGCATGTTATCTGTGGTGCCTGCCTCATAGATTCGGCTGTGATGTGACATCAGCTTCAGGGTAAATACGGGATCATCTACATTGAAATGAGCACTGAAATATGTCATGCCCTCTGATGATACACATTGGTTTGTATGTTTGAATCCTGGTGGAATCAGCAGAATCGAACCTTCCTCAACCGTATAGGTATACCCGTGAATTACACTCTCCTGAGTCCCCTTTATAATCAGCATAATTTCAAAGCCCGGATGGCATTCTTCCGGCATCGCCCAACCGTATGGAACTTGTTGGCTGTGCGCTCCATAGAATTTAATGTTACAGTCGATAATAGGCAACCAGTGAGCCAATGTATGATGTGGCATTTCTCGAAGCTGCGATCGGATATCCATGACATTCACCTCGGAAAAGGGTAAAAACAACTCGCCTTGTACAATCGGCACGCATAGTATACTTCATTATAATCAGTTTAACGCCAACATTGAAAATCGCAGAACAGGAGAGCGTTCGACAGATTGCTAAGTCTCTGATGTACTTCAATAGATAATAATGTAAACGTTATCATTTTTCAATTGCATCATTTCATTTTGTATAAATGCCAAGAGCTTCATACTTCCGGATGAAAAGGGGATTTTAACATGGACAAGTTATTGTACGGGGTAGCCTACTATGACGAATATATGCCTTATGAGCGATTGGACAAGGATATTCAGATGATGAAAGATGCAGGCATCAACGTGGTGCGGATTGCGGAATCAACCTGGAGTACGCATGAACCACAGAATGGCGTATTCGACTTCTCCTCAGTAGATCGTGTACTGGATGCCATGCATGCAGCGGGCATTCAGGTTATTGTGGGTACACCTACGTATGCTGTTCCGACGTGGATGGTCAAGGAGCACCCGGATGTTCTGGCAACAACGGCACAGGGACCGGGAAAATATGGAGCACGGCAGATCATGGATATCACACATCCAACGTATCTGTTCTACGCGGAACGCATCATTCGCAAGCTGATTTCCCGTGTCAGCAAACACCCTGCCGTGATTGGCTATCAGACGGATAACGAAACGAAGCATTACAACACTGCCGGAGATAATGTACAATTGCAATTCGTCAAATATATGCGTAACAAGTTCAGCTCATTGGATGATCTGAACAAGGAATTTGGTCTCGACTATTGGAGTAACCGTATCAATAGCTGGGAGGATTTCCCGTCTGTTGTTGGTACAATCAATGGCAGTCTGGGAGCTGAATTTGCTAAATTCCAGCGCCAACTGGTAACCAACTTTCTGGCGTGGCAGGTCGGAATTGTAAATGAGTACAAACAGGAAGGTCAGTTTGTCACCCAGAACTTTGACTTCGACTGGCGTGGATACTCGTACGGCATTCAGGGGGATGTGGACCATTTTGCCGCATCCAAACCTTTTGATATCACTAGTGTGGACATCTACCATCCGTCGCAGGATGATCTGACCGGCATTGAGATTTCATTCGGCGGTGACGTGGCACGTTCCACCAAACAATCGAACTATCTTGTACTGGAGACGGAAGCGCAGGCTTTCTGGCATTGGGTTCCCTATCCGGGACAGCTTCGCCTTCAGGCGTTTAGCCACCTGGCCTCGGGAGCAAACATGGTTGCTTACTGGCACTGGCATTCCTTGCATAATTCGTTCGAGACGTATTGGAAAGGGTTGCTGAGCCATGATTTTGAACCGAATCCGGTCTACAATGAGGCCAAAACAATCGGTAGGGATTTTGCCAGACTTAGCCCGCAACTGGTGAATTTGAAGAAAACGAATCGGGTAGCCGTGCTGTTCAGCAATGAGGCTTTGACGTCGATCAAGTGGTTCGGATTTAATTTTACGAGTGACAAAAAATACAACGACGTTATCCGCTGGATGTATGACGAATTATACAAAATGAATATTGGCTGTGATCTGATTGATCCGTCCGTGGAGAGTTATGAAGGCTATGATGTGATTGTTGTGCCTGCTTTGTACGCAGCTTCTGATGCCTTGCTTGAGAGGCTGAACCAATTTGTACAGGATGGTGGGCATGTCGTTTACTCCTTCAAGAGCGGATTCGCCAATGAGCATATTAAGGTCCGCTCTACCCGCCAGCCTGGACTGATCAGTGAGGCTTGTGGCATCAGTTACAACCTGTTCGTTGAGCCGAAAAATGTGTCGCTTCGAGATGATCCGTTCGAGGTTGGAGAGGAACAGAATCAGATTCACACCTGGATGGAACTGATTACACCAACAACTGCAGAAGTGCTGGCCTGGTATGATCATCCTCATTGGGGAGAATATGCGGCAATTACCCAGAATGCCTATGGCAAGGGCAAAGCAACGTACGTTGGATGTTATACCAGCTCCGCGGTGATCCGCAACGTGTTGGAGCGTGTCATGAAGGAAGCCGGACTGTGGGGAACCGATCAGGAATTGGCTTTTCCAATTATCGTTAAGAACGGAGTGAATGAGCAAGGGAATACGATTCGGTATTTCTTTAACTACTCCGATCAGGCGACTTCGTTCGTATATGCTTACGGGGACGGAACGGAACTTTTGGCAGGAACAGCGGTGTCCGGAGGGCAGAATATGGTGCTTGAACCATGGGGGTTCTGCATTATTGAGCAATAATGGGAAATCATAAATGAATTGACAAGTCTGTTTTCAATGATTATAAAAAGAATACCAAGACCAAAGCGCCCTCGGCTTCATGCTGGGGCGTTTATCTTATTTTAGCTCATAGCTCAGGAGTGGATGCCTCGTGTTTACCGAATTATATCGGAAGCTTACTGATCCGTTCAAACGCAGCATTCGCAACAAATTAATCCTCACCATGACGTTTCTGGCCATTCTGCCCGTAATTGCCATGACAGTTGTAGCAGCAGAAAATACCCGTTCTTCCATGGAAGAAGAGGTCATGGAGACCAACCGTGCGAATATGAATTGGGCCTCCATCTATTTGGGTGAACAATTCGCGCGGATGAACAATCTCATCTATTCCATTCAGATCAGTGATGAGTTGCATCAGTATTTGGCATTGAATCAGGATGCTCCAGCTGCCAGTCGATTCGATGAGCAGAAGGCTATGTTCAACATGCTGAACAGTGTATATTATTCAGCTGGTAACTATGTATTTGGCGTGGAATTATACCTGAAGGAACTGGACACGCTGTTCACCTTCAACTCAATGGAAAGCCGAATTCGATCGGTCCCGGACATTCCTGCGGCATACCATGAACTTTTTGAGCAGCATAAGGACTTTACGATTATTAATGATTCGAATGATCCGGAAAAGTTTCATATGACCCGCAGCATGAACCGTTTTGAGGATCAGGCGCAGATCGGCGCAATCAGTCTGGAAGTCAAGTGGGCCGAATTCAATCAAACGCTGGAATTGCTGGACAGCCGGGGCGATTATGCGGTGTACATCGCGGATAGTACAGGAAGCCCGGTTTATCAGCCAAACAAGGAGATACAGCCTTCAGCAGAGGCACTGGAAAAGCTTGCAGCTACGAAGGACAGTTCCGGCTTCATTCGAACAGCCAAGGAATATGTATTCTATCATGCAATTGATCCGTCAGGGATGCGTTTGATCAAAATTGTTCCTTCCCATGTTATCAATGAGAGTGCACTGGAAACGATGAAATATGGTCTTGTTGTAGGTGGGCTGGCTACCGTGGTTTCGGTGTTGTTGGCAGCATTTGTGGCTTGGCGAACATCTAAACCGATTGTCAGACTGGCGAATTCCATGAAAGGAATCCAGTTGATCAAGGACAAGGAAGTGGTCCGCAGTGGTCGGGTGGATGAGATTGGCCTGCTGGAGAAAAATCTGCATGGTATGGCAAGTCGCATTCGGGAGCATATCCGGGATAACTACCTCATGAATCTGGAGAAACAGACGGCCGAGCTCAAAGCGCTTCAGTCTCAGATTCATCCGCATTTTCTGCAAAATACGTTGCAGATGATCGGAGGTATGGTGTACTCACAGAAGCCGGCAGACAGTTACAAAGTTATTCGTGCATTGAGTGAGATGTTCCGTTATATTGTCAGAGCGCCGGATGGTCTCGTGCCATTGCAGTCCGAATTGGACCAACTGGAGCATTATATGCTCATCCAGAAGCAGCGTTTTGGAAGCAGACTTGAATATAAACTGGAGATTGAAGGCGGGCTCAGTGACTGCTACATTCCGAAGTTGTCCCTGCAACCGATTGTGGAGAATGCATTTGTCCATGGTCTGGAGAAAAAGCAGGGAGAGTGGAAATTGAACATTCAAGTTGTCCGGCTAGATCATGAGGTAACCATCCGCATTTCCGATAATGGGGTGGGCATGGATCAAGAAAGGTTGGCCGAGATGCAATCGAGACTGTCCAAGCTGTCCCAGCAAGGAGACAGAGTATGGAGCTCGAGCACCAGCATTGGCCTGGTCAATGCCGCATCACGCATCGTGATGCACTTTGGGCCTGCATACGGTATGAACATGGAGAGTGGGGAAGGACAGGGAACGAGTGTCACTGTTCGAATTCCTTGCCATACAGGAGGCGAGATCACGTGAACAAAGATCATTATAGAGTGCTATTAGTGGACGATGAGCCATGGAACAGAGATATTTTGCGCAATTTGGGCACGTGGGATGAGCTTGGCATGGTGGTAACAGGTGAGGCAGAGGATGGCGGAGAGGCGATCCGGTTGGTCGAGCAGCATCAGCCCCATATTATCATTACAGACATGCGTATGCCGGGTAAAGACGGGGTGGAGCTGCTTCAGACGCTAAGTGCACAATATCCGCATATCAAAGTGATTGTGGTTAGTGGATATGATGATTTCAATTATGCGAAACATGCGATTCGTCACCGTGCCGCTGATTATCTGCTCAAGCCGGTAAATCCCGATGAATTGAATAACGTTCTGGCCAAGTGTAAACGTGAATTGGAAAAGACCGAGTCCGGGCCGGAGTCATGGGAACCTTATCCTTCCGCTTTTTCTGGCGAGTTCTCGTTGTTCCAGCAGCAGGCACGCCTACGTTTTAACGACTTGAACGTTCAGGGATTGCATGAGCTGTTCGGGCAGCTGGAGCACCGACTTGATACCAGTGATATCCGAAGACCGCAACAGCTGGGGCGGATCGCATATGAATTGCAGACGCTGCTGGGCGAGCTTTGTGTTTCCAACGGCTTATGCGAGCAACCTGTAGCAGCTGTACTCCCGCCGCCAACTGCTCTGGCGTCCATCACATCAGCAGTGGACTGGATATCAGCGCCTTATTATACTTCGTTGGAGCAGCTGATTGCGCAGCGCAAATTCAAGAACAAGCTGAACCTGGATGAGGTGAAGCAATACATCGAGCAGCACTGCATGGAGATGATTACGCTGGAGCAGCTTGCTCAGATCTTTTTTGTCAGCAAAGAATATCTCAGCAAGGTGTTCAAAAAAGAATATAACGTGAATGTGACCGACTATATTGTCCAGTTACGCATGGCAAGAGCCAAGGAATGGGTGCTCGATGATCAGATTCCATTCAAACATATTGCCGAGATGACGGGTTATGAGGATGTATCGTACTTTTACCGGGTGTTCAAGAAACACTTCGGGGTTTCACCTGGAGAGATGCGAAAGGGACAACCTCGAATATCAGGTAACAGCCCTAAATAATTCATTCACAGAGAGTTTACTATTGGATTAAGGTTTAAAATAATCCAATAAACGAGTCTAATAATGTCCAATGAAGCGCTTTCATTTCGTGATATATAATGATCCTATGAAAGACAAACCAGTTACACCGGGAGGTCATAAGAGATGAAAGTATGGAAAAGCGTAGCAAGTGCGGTACTTGTGAGTGTTCTGCTCGCAGGCTGCGGTTCCAATGCGGGTACGGATGGTAAGGAGGAGGGGACTGCATCGGGCAGTACGGTGTCCCTCAAAGTATTCATTGCACAGCCGCGGCTGAAAGAACATTACGATAAATATATAGAACAGTTCAAAGCCAAGGAAAAAGCCGAAAAGAATATTGAGGTCAATGTACAACTGGAGATGCCGCCAGCAGATAATGCGCCGCAGATTCTGAAAACACGACTTGCCTCCAATGATGCACCGGACGTGTTCGCACTTCATGCGGTCAATGAAATCCCACCGTTCAGCAAAGCGGGTTATCTGGAAGATCTGTCGGGTCAACCTTTTGTCGATAAATTACTGGATTCCGTTAAGCCTTCCGTAACGGATGCGTCGGGTAAAGTCGTGGCCGTTCCTTTGGAAACGTTGTCTTGGGGATACCTGTACAATAAGGATATTTTCAAAGAGCAGGGGCTAGAGGTTCCTACCACCTTGACGGAAATGAAAGCGGTCGTGGAAAAGCTGAAAGCAGCCAACATCACACCGTTTGAACTGTCCTACAAAGAGGCCTGGATTCCACAACTCTTCCTGCCACTTACAGTAGGTGCACTGACTCAGTCAGAGCATAAAGACTTCTTGGATAAGATGAATCAGGATCAAGGTTCCTTCTCGGATATGAAATCCTTGTTCGACATCTTCGATCTCGTCAATGCCAATGGAACGGAGAAAGCGCTCGAAGTGGGCGGCGATGATGGATCGGCAGCCTTTGCAACAGGCAAAGCAGCAATGTGGATTCAAGGACCTTGGTTCGCAGAAACCATCCTGAAGTCCAATCCGGATATCAACTTCGGCGTAGCTCCACTGCCGATCAATGACAACCCGGATGATACCAAAATCAACCTGAGCACATCGACTTCACTGGCCGTATCTTCCTCCAGCAAAAACAAGGAAGTGGCACTCGACTTCGTAAACTATGTTCTCGATGACAAGGATTCAAGTGCATTCTACGAAGCACTGAAATTCAATCCGGTTGCCAAAATTCATGACTTCAAAAGTTTCCCTTGGGTAGACGATGCCCTGAAATATGTTAATGAAGGCAAAGCGTATCAGGATCCATCCATTCCTCAAGCGGTTAAGGATGAATCAGGCAAAGCGCTGCAAGGTTACTACTCCGGACAACTGGATCAGCAGCAGGTGATTGATGCGCTCGACAAGGCGTGGAAATCCTACAACAAAGTCAACAAGTAAGCAGATGAAACGGCTGGCAGAACGGTCTTCGTTCCCCCGTTTCCGCGAGTCTGCTTATAGTGAAAAGGGGGAGAACCAATGGCTACGAATGTATTCAAGAAGTATCTGTCGCTGCTAGCGTTCACTGCGCCTGCCTTTATCATCTATGCCATTTTCCTGCTGTATCCTACATTTAGCGGCTTGTTCTACAGCTTGACGGACTGGAATGGTCTGAACCGGGATTACAGTTTTATCGGTTTGGGAAACTTCGTGGAGCTGTTCAAGGAAGATCCCGACTTTCTGAATTCCCTATGGTTCACGTTAAAATATGTGGTGTTTATGCTGATTCTGCAAAATGGAATTGCCTTGCTGCTCGCCGTGTTCATTGAGACACGGACGCGCAGCAAGGGGTTATTCCGGACCCTGTTTTTCATGCCGAACATGATCAGTACGATCATCAGCGCCTTTATGTGGACATTCATCTTCTCCCAGGTGCTGCCGCAGCTGGCCGAGAAGTTGGCGGTCTCCTTTTTGGACCAACAGTGGCTGGGTGATCCGAAATTCTCATTCTACTCCATCCTGATCGTATCGCTTTGGAATGGTGTGGGGTACATGATGATCATCTATCTGGCTGCACTCCAGGGTGTGCCGAAGAGTCTGAAGGAAGCGGCTGTTATTGATGGAGCCAACGCGTTCCAGGTACTGCGTAATGTCGTATTGCCAATGATTACTCATGCCGTTACAATCTGTTTCTTCCTGACACTGAACGGTGCCTTCAAAGTATTTGAAGTTGTGTACGGTCTGACAGGTGGCGGTCCAGGCAGAGCCACTCAGGTCATTACGATGAATATCTATGAAGAGGCATTCTCCAACAATTTTAGATACGGATATGCCAGTGCCAAGTCGGTTGTGTTATTCGTCATCGTGCTCATCTTCACGCTCATTCAGATTACGGTGATGAAGAAGAAAGAGGTGGAAGCATGAGGATGCAACGAATTAACAGCTACCTGATTCGACTGCTGCTGGTGCTGGGCTCCCTCGTCGCAATGCTGCCAATCTACATGGCGATTGTGAACTCATTCAAAACACAAGGCGAAATGTTCCAGTCCTTTATAGCTCTCCCAACAACATTTCATTGGGAAAACTACTCGGATGCATTTCACAAAATCAATCTACTGGGCAGCTCCTTGAACTCGGCGATTGTATCCTTCCTGGGGATTGGCGGTATTGTATTCTGCGCTTCATTGGCTGGATACAAGCTGTCGCGTACTTCAGGCAGATTGAGCAACCTGATTTTCTTCCTGTTCGTGGCATCCATGCTCGTTCCTTTTCACTCGATCATGATTCCGCTGACACGGGTTGCCAAAGGACTTCATGTCCAAGGAAGCACATACGGATTGGCCCTGATCTATATCGGACTTGGTGTGAACATGGCGATCTTCCTGTATCACGGGTTTGTTAAGTCCATCCCGCGTGAATTGGAAGAATCGGCACAGATGGATGGATGTAATGAGTTTCAGACGTTCTTCCAGATCATCTTCCCACTGTTGCTGCCAATTACGGTCACCATCGCCATCTTGGACTTCCTATGGATCTGGAATGACTTCCTGTTGCCACTGCTCATGCTGACGGATGTGAATCGTTATACACTGATTCTGTCCACGAACATGCTGTTTGGCGAGTACAATAAGGAATGGCCGTTGATTCTGTCCTCCCTAGTACTTACCGCGATTCCGGTGGTTCTCATCTATGCGTTCTTCCAAAAGTTCATCATGGAGGGTATTGCAGAAGGTGCGGTAAAAGGGTAAGGAAAACCCGCCTGCGATCTAGACGAGACGTATCTGTCTTATTAATAACAAAACATGAAAGAACCGCCTTGATCTGAGGGATGTCACTCCTTCCGATCATGGCGGTTCTTTCATTTTATGATGACATCAGCTTCTTGACTGCCTGTGCCAGCAAGTGAAGACCACGCTCCATCTCATCCGGTGAAGCATAGGCATAGGACAGACGAATGTGCTCTGCATCTAGGCGGTCATAGAGATAACCCGGATGAATCAGCACATGATTCTCCAGACAGGCATGGAACAGTTCGCGAATGGATAGAGTACTGGCGGTAAATCGGAGCCAGATATAAAAGCCTCCGGCAGGAATGCTCCACTCAGCGAGTTCACTGAAATCGCGTTGCAGAAGCTCAAGCATAAAGTCTCTGCGTTTGCGAAGTTCTGGCCGCAGGCGATCCATATGCTGCTCGTGGTATCCATCCGCAAACCAGAGTGCAGCAGCCTCCTGAGCGAGGGAGCTGGTGCCATAATCCGTCTGCATCTTGATGTCTGCGAGGCGACGGATGACCGGCTCCGGCCCAACTAGCCAGCCGAGGCGCAGACCGGGGCTGACCGCCTTGGACAAGGTGCCCATGTGCAGCACCCGTCCTTCTTTATCACGCGCTTTCAGTGATGGCGGCGGGGGCTCGTCCAGCCACAGGTCGCTGTACGCGGCATCCTCCAATATGGAGATGCCGATGTTCCGCGCTGTGGCGAGCAGTTCTTCCCGGCGGCTGTCACTCATGACGGAGCCGGTAGGATTGTGGAAGCTCGGAATCGTATAGAGCAGCGAGATGCTTTCCCTGTTTGCATTATTCTGTACGGCATCTTCCAGACGCGGAGTGTGTAATCCCTCGGCATCCATCGGAATGCCACTCATTTTCAATCCTGCCGATTGGAAGGCATGAATGGAGTACAGATAAGATGGTTTTTCCAGCAGGACTGCCGATCCGCGGGGCAGAAGCCCAACTGAAATAAGGTGCAGTGCCTGGAGAGAGCCGGATACGATCAGAATGGAGTCAGGGGAGGCTTGGATGCCGCTTGCTTGCAAGTAAACGGACAAAGCCTGACGGAGCTCCAGACTACCCTGAGGTTCGAGGTAGTTTAGTGTACGAGAACGACTGGATAGAGCATGGAGGATGTCGTTAAAAGCCTCCTGGGGCATCAGCTCAGGCGCAAGCTCACCTGTACCAAGCCTGATGATGCCTGGCTGGAACTCAGCCCGGTTAATCTGCTGTACCTCTGGCAGATTGGGGTAATACCAGCCTTCTTCGATGGCTTCCTCCCAGTTGGGTAGGGCTCCGTGAGCCAGCGCATGCCAGCCAGAGCCACAGACATATGTTCCGCCGCCATGTCTGCCTTCAATCATGCCTGAGGCGGCCAGATTTTCCAGTGCAGTAACCAGCGTGCTGCGGTTCACACCCATGGATTGAGCCAATGTTCGTTGTGAAGGAAGCCGATATCCTGCTGTCCATTCGCCGGCAGTAATTTTCTCACTGATATAGACTTCAATCTGTCGGTACAGAGGTAGGGAATGGGAGGGGTCCGGCTTCCAGCTGCCCCCCTGTCGAGAATCAGAACGATTCATGGGCAGGTTTGCCTCCTTTATAGAATGAGTGATGGGATTTATGTTTCCTCTTATTTTGAACACTATATCATTTGGTTGGGTCCAGTGCCATCCAAGTGGTTGGTTACGCCTGATGTTATCTCTACTACTATGGAGACATATCTAAGGGGGATGAACGATGGGGGTAATTATTCACGCGGTGGTGCTGGCATTTGGCCTGATTTTGCCACTCGGTGTACAAAATGTGTTTATTTTTAATCAGGGCATGAGTCAGCGAAGTTATGCACGGGCGCTGCCAGCGATAGTAACCGCAGGACTCAGTGATACGTTGTTGATTGGAGCAGCGGTCGGAGGGGTGTCCCTCATTTTGCTGCAATGGCCGCTGCTGGCAAATGTATTGTATGCAGGAGGGAGTGTATTTTTGCTCTATATGGCATGGAGCATTTGGAGGTCATCCGGACCTGCCAATAGTTCAGCAGCAGTGCTATCTGCGGGAAGACAGATCGCCTTTGCTGCTTCCGTTTCCTTGCTTAACCCGCATGCCCTGCTGGACACGGTAGCCGTGATCGGCACCAGTTCACTTCAATACGAAGGGGTGGCACGGTTTTATTTTGCGATAACGGCGGCATTGGTATCATGGGTATGGTTTCTGGGACTGGCAGGTGCAGGCAGGCTAGTAGGTAGAACAGATCGTACAGGCCGGATCAGTGTTTTCTTCAATCGATTGTCCGCTGTAGTCATGGTCGGAATGGCAGGCATGATGCTGTGGAAGCTGATCGTATCGTAAAAATAGAAAAGAATCCCCTCACGGTAAACGTGTGGGGATTGTTTATATGCTGGCCTTATAGTTAATGCGCCAAATGAGTATTTTATCTTATTCTGCCTTCAATAGCATGGATTCAATAAAAGCTTTGAGATCCTGAGATGCATTGTTCAGTTGATCAATCACCTCGCTGAACTCGGTGACGAGTTCGGCCTGCTGGTTGCTGGATTGGGCGATGGATGTAATCTCCTGTTCCATCTGACGAATGGAATGCTGTACTTCCTTCAAGGAGCGTTCAATGTTCACTGTAGCTTCTTTGGTTCCGGTGGATAATTTGCGTACTTCGGTAGCAACAACGCCAAAGCCAGCGCCTGCTTCTCCTGCTCGAGCCGCTTCAATAGCAGCGTTCAGACCCAGCAGGTTCGTCTGCTCCGAAATTTCACGAATGAATGAAGCGACCTTGGTGACTTCACTGGAATTTTGCACCGCCATCCGTGTGTTGTCCAAAATCTGTGAAGATGAAGCGGTCAGTTGCTGGGATTGAGCCGCTACGGTCTGAACCATATCGGTTAACTTACCGCTGATTTCCCCGATCAATTCGGTGAAGTGCCCCAGTTTTTCCTCGTTTTTGAGTGAAAATCCAATGGCTAATGCGCCTACGATCTGGCCTGCTTCATCGCGAAGTGGGGTAGCCGCAGAGTTAATGGGAGTCCCGTAATGATGCGCTTCAATACGATTGGCTGAAGTCTCACCATGGATAAGCGCCCGGCGTAGTGTAGGATCTTCAAGCGAGATCGGGTCTCCAGCCTTGATACCCAGATCAAGATCTTCGCTCCGTACGTAATACCGGAACTGCTCCATATCGGTAACAGCAATCATCAAATCATTTTCCTTGAGCATGATTTTAAAATACGGGCTTGCTGCAACAAGTGCTTCAACAATATTCAATTGGATCAACTCCTATATATGTGTGCGTATGATCGTGATGTATTGTATATTCATCGTCAGAATTGCGTGATTCTTGAAGGCCTAAAGAGGGCAAAAAGCAGATTAATTTTATTTTAATTTTGGGATCAGGAAAATTGATCAACAAGGTTAGACAAAAGAAGAATACATGATAAAAAAGCTGCTGAGGATCATCTGACCTCAGCAGCATTTAGTACATCGATAATGGCTGTATTTTGTGAAGTATATCATGTGCTTACGTTTGTTATATCTGCCTGCTCTGATGCACATAAATATGGATGTGTTACCCACCAGATAACGCTTGCCTATCCGCCAATCTGGGACATGCGTCGTACCGTCGGTGTATGGCTTTGCATTTTCTGCTCTAGGGCAAGCGCCATTTCATGATTCTTCGGTTTGGTGCCAAGAGCTTTGAGGAAGAGAGCTGCCATAGCATCGGGGGCATCTACGAAGCGGCGAACATTGTATTCATCCGACCAGTACAGACAAGCTTTGATATGCCCGTCTGCTGTCAGGCGGAGTCGGTTGCAGTTATCACAGAAGTGATCACTGACCGGATGGATCAATCCAAATGTTCCTTGTGAACCGGCAATCTTCATGTTTCGTGATGGACCATTCCCTGCCGGACCTGCCGTACTTTCCACCGTCCAGCCAGCCTCCGCGCATACATCGGTGACTGCTTCCAGCGGCAAATACGATTTGCGCCATGAATCTGAAGCCTGCCCAATCGGCATATATTCAATGAAGCGCACATGCAGTGGCTGATCTATGGTCATGGCAATGAAATCTTTGATTTCATCATCATTGATGCCCTTCATTAAGACGACATTCAGCTTGATCGGAGCAAGTCCAACTGCCGTGGCGGCTTCAATGCCTTTCAGCACCTTATTTACATCCCCGCCGCGAGTAATCATGGAGAAACGGCTCGCTTGCAGGGAATCCAGACTGATGTTAATCCGGTTCAGTCCGGCGTCCTTAAGGGCCTGAGCCTGTTTGTCCAGCAGCAATGCATTGGTAGTTAAAGCAATATCTTCAATCCCGTCAATGGCCGAGATCATACTTACGAGTTGATGCAGATCTTTCCGTACCAGAGGCTCGCCTCCGGTCAGACGGACTTTGCGCATTCCCATTGGAGCCAGCACTTTGAGTACCTGTGCGATTTCCTCGTAGCTCATAATTTGGTCATGCGGGGCAAATTCCATGCCTTCTTCGGGCATACAGTACACACAACGCAAATTACAGCGGTCCGTAACAGAAATACGGATGTAGTCATGTATTCTGCCAAAAGAATCCTGGAGCATTTCCATGCAGACCACCCTTTCATTGATTCAAATTGGAAAGCTTCTATATGAAATGAACCGACAATATCTAAACGAACAGTTGCATCAAATTTTAGCTATTTCTCCAATCCGCGTCAATGATGACCTCAGATAATTACGTTTTTATCGGGATGGGTCAGTTGGAATTGTCCGACAAGCTGCTGCAAGAAGACCGTGATGGCTTCCACATTGTGCGATGAATGCTGAACGTGCAGCATGTCGTTAATAAGCTCGACCATCTCGGCTTCCACCTCCGAAGACGTGGAACGATTTTTGTGGCTGATGGCAGCGATATTCTCCATCAATACCACGACCTGATCCACAACCTGTGTTCTTTGGGGTTCTTCAGCCGTCGCACTTTGGAGTAACTGCGAAGCAGCCTGAACAAGCGTTGTGCCTTCAGCCAGCACCTGATCGCCTTCCTTGATGGATTGCGAGGCTGCTCCTGCCGCTACAGAGATATTATCCAGAATCTGATGAATATCTTCCGTGGAGGAACGGGATAATTCGGCCAGCTTGCGGATCTCACCAGCAACGACGGCAAATCCACGTCCGTGTTCGCCAACATGAGCTGCTTCAATGGAAGCATTCAGTGCGAGCAGATTGGTCTGTGCCGAAATTTCATCAATGACAGCAAGTGCGCGGTAGATGTCCTGCATGGTCGCCATAAAGGATAAAATCGTATGGTTGGTGTCGGACACGGCTCCCGAGATCTGGGTCATTTTGTCTCCGATACGCTCCACTTCCTGACGGGCAACGTCAATCTGCTCGGTGGCAGACACTTCAAGCTGCTGAAGGGTGAGGCGCATTTCGTCGGCGGCTACTTTGGCCTGATCCAGGTCCTCAAGCTGCTTGCGTATCCCCTGAATCATGGAGCCAAGTTTGAGATTTACACGTTCGGTTGTTCCCTGTGTAGTTTCCGTTGACGTCCGCATTTGGTGCTGGTTGTTCATCACATCCACGGTGGCAAGCTGTACTTTGAGCATAATTCCTTCCAGAGAGTCAATCATATTGTTGATCCATTTCGCCAGTTCACCTGATTCATCCTGGGCAAAAGCGGACGTATCCAGACGCTGGGTCAGATCGCCCTTGCCTTCTGCGTTAATTCGAATAAATCGGCTAATGCGGCGCAAATCCTCATGGACCCGTTGAACATGTTTCCGTTGCAGCTGGTTTGCGGTCAGAAATCCATAGATGATATTAAAGGCAGCGATGGCTGCTGCGCTCCATGCACTTCCAGTCAGCGCATATACAAGTGCTGCTCCTGCAATGCCTGACAACAGGATGTATAAGCTGTGCTGCTTGAATTGGCGCCAGCCAATGCTGCGTATACGATAAACTTCCTCCAGATCGCCTTCACACATCATGCCCCACAGATCCGGACAATGGGGGAGCTGGAACGTGATGCCTTTACCAATAACTGAAATATGACGATAGTCCGAATAACCTGGAAAAGCCACAAACAGATTGGAGCCATTGCGAATGGTATTCGCTACACCAGGATGAAGTTCGTTGGTGGAAGGATCGGTAAACATCAGTTCCAATTCGGTATGTTCTTTAACAGATACAACGCCCCATTCGGTGGTTACGCCGTCTTTCAGATTCTCCCCATGGGTGAATGTATGATCCTCGAAGCGGCTGCGGGACAGGGCAGTCCCGGGTTGAAGCGTGGGCCGCAGTTTTGATTCAGCCATAAAAAGATAATTATCCCCCGAATCAGGGTAGATGTGGCCTGATTCACGCTGGATCAGATCGCCCAATACATCATTAGGCACACGACTGCACAGGGAACCGATGTAACGGCCGTTTTCCATGATCGGTACGATAAACGTCAAGGTTACATCATCGTGAAACGTGGAAGAACGTGGTCCAATTTCTAGTGTGAGCGGATCAGAATAAGGTCCAAACAGGCACTTTTGTCCGTTGATATCCGCCTGGGTATACCTTAATCCTGGCCCGATTAAAGCATCTCCATCTTCGTAGACTTGTCCAATATGTTTCTTATATGTAGAAAATACAACCTGGTTTTGCTCGTTAAGCATAAAAAGCTCAGTACAATCAGTAGCGCGTACATAACTTGCTGCGAACCATACCTCCAATCCGTGTACATCTTCTGTGCCTTGTAACATACCTTGCGGATGAACAGCTCGTACCTGCTGAAGCAATCGATCCAGATGATTCCACTGCTCCTCAGCCCAATCCATCAAGAGCTGCCGCCGGGTCTCGGCGATGCCCTCAAAGATTTCCTCTACGTCTTGCTTCATATTTTCATTCAACCGATACGACCGCCACAGCGGCCACCCTTTTCTCCATCCCAGCCAATCAAACATACGGACCACCCCGATTTCTGATTTTAAAAATCTTTTGCGAGACTGTTCGGAAACGCGATTATCCAGCCACTATGGGTGGTGGACGGGAATCAATGACACCGCCTTCATGATCCCAGAACCAGACACCGTATCGGGGCGAGATTTCACGTCCTTCTATATGAGCATTTTGCAAAATGCTGTTATCAATGTTTATACAAGAAAATCAACAAGATTACGAGGGTATATGTCATATTTTCCGAATATTTATTCAATAAATACAAATGATTATGCGCCTTTACTTGGATATTACAAGAGTTCTGTGTGAGTGAAGCAGATGTAAGATAACATACACGGACATTGACATGTTTAGGACTGAGAATCGGTATCATTTTACAATGTGTAACATGAACAGGCCCATACTCAAAACAGTCTGTATAATGTAATCCCCGCCCAAAGATATATAGTATTACCTAACAAGCAAAACCTGTTACGTTCGTGTATACAAACCTTCCATTCAGCCTTGGTGTGAAAAGATTGCGAGCTTCCCGCGAAAAGGAGAATGCCCATGTCCTCAATCATCGTCCCCGACACCTGCCATATTGAGCTGGATCACGTGTCCGTTGTATTTGGCAGTGGAGCACAACAAGTTACCGCCCTGTCCGACATTTCGTTTCAAATCCATTCCAATGAATTTGTCTCTCTGCTTGGCCCCTCGGGGTGTGGCAAGTCCACACTGCTGCGACTCGTAGCCGATTTGCTCCAGCCAACGACAGGCAGCATCCGGGTTGCCGGGGAAAAACCAGAGCGGGCGCGGTTGCAGCGTCAGTTCGGTATTGTCTTCCAGACTCCAGCTCTGTTTGATTGGCGCACGGTACGCCACAATGTGGAGCTTCCTCTGGAGCTGCTCGGCACAAGCCGGAAGGAGTGCCGCCGCATGAGTGGTGAATTGCTTGAAATGGTCGGGTTGACCCGCTTCGCTGACCATTATCCGTGGCAGCTCAGTGGGGGCATGCAGCAGCGCGTTTCCATTGCACGTGCACTCGCGCTTGATCCGCCATTGCTGCTTATGGATGAACCTTTCTCCGCATTGGATGAATTCACGAAGGAGAAGCTGCAACTGGAACTGCTTGATATTAAGCGATCTACAGGCAAGACATTCCTTTTTGTTACACACAGCATCCCCGAAGCCGTATTTCTATCTGACCGCATCATCGTCCTCTCCGCACACCCCGGTCAGGTGCACTCCATTCATTCCGTCAACCTGCCAGCCGAGCGGGATCGAGAGCTGAGGGAAACCGAAGCCTTTTACCGCATGATGACCACCATCCGCAATTGTTTCTATGAGGAGCGTGATCCAATCCATGTTCCTGCACACCAATAAGCTGGGTTTTCGCTCCTGGGTAGTGATCTGGATTTTGTCCGTATTGTTGCTGTGGGAAGGTATCGCCTGGATTCTCCACTTGTTCTTGTCACCCCAGCAGGCAGCATCCCGTCTTCCTTATCTGCACGAGGTTCTAGCAGCCTTGTTTCGTTACTCAGGCACATTGGCTGAACAGGGGGCCGTAACGTTTGGGAATGCAGCAATTGGTTTTGCCGGTGGAACTGTGTTAGGCCTGCTGCTGGCCCTGCTCATGAGTGTGGCGGTTTGGGTGGAGCGTACCTTATCTCCGTATGTCATCTCTTCCCAGATGGTGCCCGTAATCGGTCTTGCGCCCATTGTCTATGGCATTATCCATAACGCCGAGTGGGCCCGAATTATAATGGCGGCTTACGTTACGTTCTTCCCGATTATCATCCACACACTCAAAGGATTAAAAAGTGCAGCGCCGGAGCATCTGGAGCTTATGCGTTCCTGTGGAGCTTCCCTGCCTGCTCGTTATATCAAATGTTTGCTGCCTTCTGCGCTACCGGGTCTATTTTCCGGTATGAAAATAGCTGCTCCACTTGCAGTCACTTCTTCCATTGTGGTGGAACTAATGGGAGCGCCGGATGGACTTGGCGTACTGATGGTCAGCTCCTTGTATTACGGCAGTGCCCAAATCGGCATGTTCTGGGCAACCATCATGCTCAGCATTGGCATTGGACTCATCTCGTATCTTGCCATCAGCCTTGCTGAGCGCTGGCTAACCCCATGGCAGCCTGAATTCAGGGCCAAGGGAGGGCATGCTGCATGATGAATGAACGTGTGATGGTAAGCCGCAAAGGTGAGGAGGGTGCGACGGCAGCTGTCTCAAGCACGGCATCTATTGGGGAGTCTATCGCGGATTCGGTTAGGGTACCATCTCCTTCAAGTACGGATATCGATGGACATCAGGGACAAGCCGGACAGAGGCCGCTGGGCAGCAGTGTTCGCAAAAGATCAATTGGATTGCGCCTACTGCCGTGGCTTGCCGGAGCCTTATTTCTAACCCTGTGGCAGCTTCGATTGTTCCATCAGTTATTCTCGCTTGAAAGTTACCAATTGCCTGTTCCGTCAGCGATTGCAGCGTCCATCAGGGAAAATGCAGAGATGCTTTTCCGATACGCAGTGTATAGCGGAACCGAGATGCTGGGTGGCTTTCTGCTCGGCTCCTTGCTGGGAGCCTTGGCCGCTGTGGGTGCATCCTTCTTCCCGACGAGCGGCAGGGCGGCGGTTGCCGTGATGTCAGCACTGAACGCCGTTCCGATTGTTGCGCTGGCCCCGATTATGAACAACTGGTTTGGGGACGGGATATGGTCCCGTATCGCCGTCGTGGCTGTAGTTACGATGGCTGCCATGGCTGTGAGTTTATTCAAGGGATTAACCTCCATTCAGCCGCAATACAGTGATCTGATGGGTGGTCTTGCCGCCAGTAGGATGCAGTTTTTCGTGAAGCTGCGCTGGCCACATGCGCTACCTTCTCTCTTCGCAGGTCTGAAAATTAATATGTCGACCAGCATTATTGGCGCCATTGTGGGTGAATTTTTCATCGCCTCCCAGGGGCTGGGTTACTTGCTCTCAGATCAGATCCGACTGGCAAACATGCCACTTGCCTGGTCCTGTATTGTTATCGCCGCCGTGCTCGGTATTGTGTTGTATGAAGCCGTCGTTCTGGCCGAGAAACGGCTGACCCCGTGGAATCGTGCACGTACCGATCCGTAAAGCCCATCAAGGTGCCAACCACAGATCGATTGACTCGTGAAGCAGGCTTCACAGTACCTGATTGAAGATCCTTATATAAACAGGGGGTTGTTCTGTATATGTACAAAACGTTAAAACCGGGTTTTCTGGTGTTGGTCCTGTTGGTCGTTGCGATGCTGGGAGCGTGCTCTGCGAAATCAGAGCCGTCCGTCACCCCTGCTGCTGCCAGCTCGGAGGGAGCGGAAGGGTCAGATCAGCCCTTAACCAAAGTGAAGATTCAGCTCAAATGGGTGCCTCAGGCTCAGTTCGCCGGGATATACGCCGCTAAGGAGAAAGGTTTCTTTGCAGATGAAGGTATTGATGCCGAGATCATTCCGGGTGGCCCGGATATCGTGATCGAACAGCAGGTGGTTAACGGCGCAGCCGATGTGGGCATCACCGGAGTGGACAGTTTGCTGGTCAGCCGGGATAACGGTCTTCCGCTTGTCTCCCTCGCCCAGATTTCGCAGAAGAGCAGTTATCGATTGATTGCGAAGAAGTCCGCGGGTATTACCGATCCCGCCCAGATGAAAGGCAAGAAAGTGAGCACATGGTTTGGTAGCCAGCAGTTTCAGGTTCTCGCTTTTATGGAGAAGAACGGCCTTGATCCCAAGAAGGATATTGAACTGGTGAAGCAGGGCTTCACGATGGATCAGTTCTTCAACGATCAGGTGGATGTCGCCACGGCAACGATCTATAACGAATATCACGTGGTACTTGAAAGTGGGACGAAGGAGTCCGACCTGGATGTATTCAACATTGAGGATGCTGGGGTAGGCATGCTGGAGGATACGCTGATCGCCAAGAAGGATTGGGTGGACAGTAATAAAGAGCTCGCGGTGAAAGTGACCCGTGCCGTTCTGAAAGGCTGGAACTACGCTATCGACAATCAGAATGAAACGGTGGATATCGTCATGAAGAACGTAACAGACGGCAGCACGACCCGTGAACATCAGGTGACCATGCTCGAAGAGATTGCGAAGCTGATTCGCCCGGAAGGGTTTACGGAGAAACAGGTGGGCAGTTTCGTGGATGAGTCTTTTACCCGTACTGCGGATATTGCCCTGAAGTATGGCCTGATCAAGAAAGCCGCCAATCTGGACGAAGCACTGGAGAAAAGCGTCTATGAAGAAGCGGTGAAGGATGTGACGAAATAAATAAGCGTGGAGCGTTCGGAAGTGGGCACTGCAATCGGAGTGGTCAAGTGTAAAGTCCATAGGTTCAGCTTGGAGAGGAGGATGACGAATGAGCTCAGTGGATCAGCAACCCCAGCCGTTTGGTAGTACGAAGGAAGAGTGGCTGGAGAAGGATCGCAAATATGTGTGGCATCACATCTCGCCTCATAACGATCATCCGATGATTGCCGTAAGCGGGGAGGACAGCTGGATCACGGATCAGGATGGCACACGGTATCTGGATGCGATGTCGGGACTGTGGTGTGTGAACGTCGGGCATGGACGCGAGGAAATTGCTCGAAGTGCCTATGAGCAGATGAAAGCTCTCGCGTACGTGCCCATGACCCAGAGTCATGAGCCGGCGATTCTGCTGGCAGAGAAGCTGAATGACTGGCTGGAGGGGGAGTATCGCATCTTCTTCTCCAACTCGGGTTCAGATGCCAATGAAGTAGCGTTCAAAATAGCCCGTCAGTTTCATCACCAGAATGGTGAGCCAACCCGTCACAAATTCATCTCCCGTCACCGTGCCTATCACGGCAACTCCATGGGCGCGCTGGGCGCTACCGGGCAAGCCGCCCGCAAAATCAAATACGAGCCGCTAGGTGTAGGCTTTTCTCATGTACCACCTCCTTATTGCTACCGCTGTCCATTTGGACGAAACAAGGATGCATGCGGACTGGAATGCGCCACCATCTATGAAGAGGTTATTCGCTGGGAAGGGCCCGAGACGGTAGCTGCGGTCATTATGGAACCGGTCATTACAGGGGGCGGCATGATTGTCCCGCCTCCGGAGTATATGGGAACCGTACAGGAGATTTGTGAGCGTTATGGTGTGCTGTTCATAGTGGATGAGGTCATCTGCGGGTTTGGCCGCTCCGGGCAAAAATTCGGTCATCAGAATTACGGGGTGCAGCCCGATATCGTCACGATGGCAAAGGGCATGACGAGCGCGTACGCTCCACTATCGGCGACAGCCGTTCGAGCGGATCTGTATGACACGTTCAGAGAACCCGGACCCGATTCACACTTTCGTCATGTGAATACGTTCGGGGGCAACCCTGTATCCTGCCGCGTGGCACTGGCGAATCTTGAAATTCTGGAACGAGAGAATCTGGTCAGCCGTGCTGATGAACTTGGATACCTGCTTCGGGATAAGCTGGAGCCGCTGCTGGAGTTATCGGTGGTTGGAGATATCCGCACATTTGGCTTTGCCTGCGGGGTGGAGCTGATTGAAGCCGATGGTTCGCCTGCTCATGCGGATAAGGTCATGAAAGTACTGGCAAGCTGCAAACAGGACGGTGTCCTGATTGGCAAGAACGGCGATACCGTGCCGGGATTTGCGAATATTTTGACCATATCACCGCCGTTCGTCACCACTGAGGAAGAATTGGACCTGATCGCTGGCAGTTTGCTGGCTGCACTACGCAGTCTGGATGCAGGGTAGTGATGGAGGGCGAAGCGGAAATCTAGGTGGGATGTTCATTTAAATCGTGCTTATGAATATGCGTGAGGAGGCGATGGAGGATGCAGACCACCACCGGGAAAATCATCAATCAGCTGCGTCTGGATGATCGAATTGAACAGTTGTCTTGTATTGGCCAAATTGTGGAGACGGGTGTCTGCCGACTCGCGTTGACTCCGGAAGATATGGAGGGCATTATCCAGGTTCGCCTCTGGATGGAAGAGGCCGGGCTTGTGACTCGGCTTGATCCGTTTGGCAATCTGATTGGTCGCCTTGAAGGTACAGATTCGTCCCTGCCGATCCTCATGATCGGTTCACATATCGATTCCCAGCCGTACGGCGGTCGGTATGATGGGGCCATCGGCGTCCTTGGCGCGCTGGAAGCTGTACAGTGCCTGATGGAACAAGGCATTCGCCCTCGGATGCCCATTGAGGTCATTGCTTTTTGTGATGAAGAGGGCTCGCGTTTTAACAAAGGATTATTTGGCTCACGTGGCATAACCGGACAGTTGGAAGTGGGAGAATTGGAGCGAAAGGACAAAAATGGGGTGACCCGACGAGAGGCATTGGAGGCCTTTGGCTGTGCACCAGAACAATTTGCCGAAGCGATCTATCCGGCTGGCTCTATTGGCAGTTATCTGGAACTGCATATTGAGCAAGGACCTGTTCTCGAATCGCTGGCCGCCCCGTTAGGTCTGGTGACTGGCATCTCTGGCCCGCTGTGGCTCACGGTGACAATGAAAGGCATGGCAGGGCATGCCGGTTCCGTACCGATGGGGATGCGTCATGATGCGCTGGTGGGCAGCGCCAAGGTCATTGCGGCTTTTGACGATATGGTCAGAGAAGAACCGGAAGCTCCGACAGTAGGGACCGTGGGGAGCCTCAGTGTCTTCCCGGACTCACGCAACATCATTCCTGAACAAGTCAGCTTTACGGTTGATTTGCGAGATATGGAGATGGAACGCAGAAATCTGCTTGAAGGAAGGTTAATGAGCCTCTTGGATGACGTTAGCTCGGAATACGGCCTGACCTACTCTTTGACCGAAGATACCAACAGCGAACCGCGATATTGTGCAGAACGAATCAAAAATGCCATTCGCTCGTCTGCCGAAGAGATCGGCCTGCCTTTACCAGAGCTGATGAGTGGTCCGTTCCATGATGCACTTGCCCTTTCTTACGTGTGTGACTATGGCATGATCTTTGTTCGCAGCAAGGATGGGGTCAGCCATCATCCAAGTGAGTATTCTTCGCCCGAGGACATTGCTCTCGGTACAGAAGTGTTGTACCGCACGATCAGGCAAATGTGCAGCCCGGAAATTGCGAGTAACGGGACGGACGTGTAAAAGCTGTTCATATCAAACCATTTCCCAGGGAGGCGATGTGACATTATGGGTAAAATCAGTATCGGATTGATTCAGGCTTCACATGAGGTTGAAGGCTCGGCCCCAGTTGAAGTGCATAAGGAGGCCGCCATTCAGAAACACATTGCGCTGGTACGTGAGGCGGCTGCTCGGGGAGCACAGATTATTGGATTGCAGGAAGTGTTCTACGGACCATACTTCTGCACGGAGCAGAGCCCCAAGTGGTATGCATCTGCCGAGCAGGTGCCGGAAGGACCGACGACTAGGCGTTTTCAGGAGCTTGCGAAGGAGCTCGGGGTAGTAATCATTTTGCCTGTATATGAGGTAGAAGGAATCGCTACGTACTACAATACAGCTGCTGTTATAGATGCGGACGGCTCCTACCTGGGGAAATACCGCAAACATCATATTCCGCATGTGGAAGCAGGCGAAGGCACGAATGGATTCTGGGAAAAATATTATTTCAGACCCGGTAATCTGGGCTATCCGGTATTTGATACAGCCTACGCCAGAGTGGGTGTGTACATCTGTTATGATCGTCATTTTCCGGAGGGAGCACGACTTCTTGGGCTGGCTGGTGCGGAGATTGTATTCAACCCTTCCGCAACGGTAGCCGGAACATCGGAATATTTGTGGAAGCTGGAGCAGCCTGCCCATGCGGTAGCTAATGGCTATTATGTGGCTGCCATTAACCGAGTGGGAGTGGAATCGCCATGGAATATGGGTGAGTTTTATGGTCAGTCGTATCTGGTGGACCCGCGAGGCAGGATGGTTGCCATGGGCAGCAGGGATCAGGATGAGGTTATCATTGGTGAGATGGATATGGAGTTGATTCGGGAAGTACGCAATGTGTGGCAATTTTACCGCGATCGACGGCCTGAGACCTACGAACATCTCGTTAACCTGTAGCAGTGGCCTGGAATGAAAATTTGGGGATATCAGAGATCAACCTTGGAGGTGTAAGACATGATGAACAGCGCAGGAGCAACGTTGTCCGATTACGGATGGGAGAGTCGTTTTACCGAAATGAAGCCTGCAATGACAGGCAAGGAAGCGATGGAGGAATCGAACCGCTGTCTGTACTGTTATGATGCACCGTGTATCAAGGCGTGTCCAACCGACATTAATATTCCTTCGTTTATCAAAAAAATCTCGACAGGTCACCTCAAAGGCTCGGCTCGGACCATTATGGAAGCCAACCCGGTTGGTGCTAGCTGTGCACGGGTCTGCCCCACAGAGGAACTGTGTGAAGGAGCTTGTGTACTGAACGAGTCATCCAAGCCGATTCGGATCGGTGATTTGCAGCGATATGCAACAGACTGGGCACGGACGAAGAATGAACCGTTATTCAAGGCAGCGCCTGCCAACGGAAGAAATGTTGCAGTTGTAGGCGCAGGGCCAGCGGGATTGTCTGCGGCTAGAGAGTTGGGGCGTGCAGGGTATGAGGTGACGATCTATGAAGCCAAAGCGAAAGGCGGAGGGCTGAACACGTATGGTATCGTGTCCTTTCGCCTGCCAGAATCCGTAGCTTTATGGGAAGTCGAACAGGTGCAGGCACTGGGTGTGCAGATTCGGTATGGTGTGCGTATTGGGGTGGATGTGTCCGCTGAAGAGTTATTGGAACAGCACGAAGCCGTTATTCTAGCCTGCGGGATGGGCGCAGTCCCAATGCTTGGCATTGAAGGAGAGACCCTGGAAGGTGTCTATGATGCCATTGAGCTAGTGGAATCCACGAAGCAGGGTGTGCCTCCGGCGCTGAACGGTCTGAAGGTTGCCATTATTGGTGCGGGCAATACGGCAGTGGATGCAGCGACCTGTTCGGTACGCCTGGGGGCCGAGCGTGTGCAGATGCTTTATCGACGCGGGGAGAGCCAGATGACAGCTTATGCCTTTGAATATACATTTGCGAAGCAGGAAGGTGTGGAATTTCGCTGGTTCACTATGCCGAAGCGCATTATTGGAGACGAGAATGGGCGAGTTAAGGCTATAGAGTGTGTGAAAATGAAGTTGGTTACTCCACCTGGAGGTGGTCGGGCACTGCCTGTGCCGATAGAGGGATCGGAGTTCATGCTTGAATGTGACACTGTTGTTCGAGCCATTGGACAGAACCGTTTGCTGCCATTAATTGAGGCATTTGGCCTGCGTCATCACTGGGGCGTTGTTGAAGTGGAACCACAGACGTACCGTACGTCCCATCCACAGATCTACGCGGCAGGAGATGTAATCTTCGGACAGGGGCAGGGCGAAGCGATGGTGGTCTCCGCTGCACAGCAGGGCAAGCTGGCGGCTGCATCGGTGATGAAGGCGTTGCCCGGACAGGTGGAAGAGACGGCATGAGATATATTTAGTTATAGCTAACGAATCTTATGCACCAAGCCTTCTACGATTCGTTAAAACGCTCACCTACCGCATGTGCACCAAACAGAAGGTGCACGGTTCGTTAGAATGTACACCAACAGTTTATAACAGCAGGTTGGCAACACCAATCACTCATACTAACCCTGATCAAGCAGGATTCCTGGGTCATACGAGAGATTCCAGTCTATCTTGTGAAGTTCAAACAAACACCATTGTGAGTTCAAACCACACCAAGGAGGGATCGTTATGGCTGACTTATCTATTAATCTGGCAGGTATTCGATCGCCCAATCCATTCTGGCTGGCCTCGGCGCCGCCGACGAATACCGGATACCAGGTTCAGCGCGCCTTTGAAGCAGGTTGGGGTGGTGCCGTCTGGAAGACGTTGGGCGAGCCGATCATTAACACCTCTTCGCGATTTGCAGCCGTTCATTTTGGCGGACAGCGCGTCGCGGGTTTTAACAATATTGAGTTAATATCCGACCGTCCGCTCGAGGTGAATCTGCGGGAAATTGCCGAGACCAAGAGGCGTTTCCCAGATCGGGCAGTGGTTGCTTCACTCATGGTTGAACCGAAACGGGAGAAGTGGCATGAGATTGTGAAGAAAGTCGAAGCTGTCGGCGTAGACGGGCTGGAGCTGAACTTTGGGTGTCCGCACGGCATGGCTGAGCGTGGTATGGGAGCAGCGTCTGGTCAGCAACCGGATCTGGTCGAATTGCAGACGATGTGGGTGAAGGAAGTGGCGACCACACCTGTCATTGTGAAGCTAACGCCTAATATCACCGATATTACGGCGACTGCCCGGGCGGCGGTGCGCGGCGGTGCGGATGCGATTTCCCTGATTAATACGATCAACTCCCTGGCGGGTGTGGATCTCGATTCCTGGAATACCGTGCCGCATGTAGGTGGTAAAGGGGCGCATGGCGGCTATTGCGGTCCGGCCGTGAAGCCGATTGCGCTGAACATGGTTGCTGAGTGTGCGCGCAATCCTGCAGTTGGTGTGCCCATCTCCGGTATCGGAGGCATATCCGATTGGCGGGATACCGCAGAATTTTTACTTATGGGCGCGACGGGGGTCCAGGTATGTACTGCAGCCATGCATCACGGCTTCCGTATCGTGGAGGACATGATCGATGGCTTGAACGATTATTTGGATGAGAAAGGTCTGCGAAGTGTATCTGAATTGATTGGCCAAACGGTTCCGCGCTATTCCGATTGGGGCAATCTCGATTTGAATTACAAAGTGGTAGCCCGCATCAACCGCGATGTCTGCATCAAATGCAACAAATGCCATATCGCCTGCGAAGACACCTCGCATCAATGTATTGATATGCTGTCTGATCCCTCTGGCTCCTATCTGGAGGTCGTTGAGGAAGATTGCGTCGGATGTAATCTGTGCTCGATTGTCTGTCCGGTGGACGGCGCAATTGAGATGGTAGAGATCGCACATGAACAGGAACCGTTAACCTGGAATGACCGTCAGTCTGCGATTGCCCTGCTGCAATCGGCCAGAGATCAATCCACCAAGGAGGCGATATCATGAGTACCCGCAAATTGATTCGTAATGGAATGTTGGTCACAGCTTCGGATACGTTTGAGGCGGATATCTACATTGAAAATGGAAAGATCGTGCAGATTGGCATGGGACTTGTGCCGGATGAACGAACGGAGGTTGTGGATGCATCTGGCTGTTATGTCATCCCTGGCGGGATTGATCCGCATACTCATCTGGATATGCCGTTCGGCGGAACGGTGACGGCGGATGATTTTGCAACAGGAACCGCAGCTGCTGCCTTCGGCGGCACAACGACAGTCATTGATTTCTGTTTGACGCAAAAAGGCCGATCTTTGCTTGAATCCCTACAGGAATGGCATACCAAAGCCGAGGGCAAAGCCGCCATTGATTATGGGTTTCATTTGATGATTGGCGAGATGAATGATCAGGTGCTGGAGGAACTGCCACAGATCATTGAAGAAGAGGGTGTGTCTTCCTTCAAGGTGTTCATGGCGTACAAAAACCAGTTCCAGGCCGATGACGGCATTCTCTTTCAGACGCTGCAAAAAGCCAAAGAGTACGGTGCACTCGTCATGGTGCACGCTGAGAATGGCGATGTTATTGATCTGCTGGTCCGGCAGGCGCTGGCGGATGGAAGAACCGAGCCGATCCACCATGCACTTACCCGACCTTCCATGTTGGAAGGAGAGGCTACAGGGCGTGCGGCCCGATTGGCAGCACTTGCCGATTCACAGCTCTATGTGGTGCACGTCACCTGTGCTGAAGCCGTGGAGCAGATCGCGCGTATGCGAGACATGGGTTATCGAATCTGGGGCGAGACCTGTCCGCAGTACTTAACCCTGGATCAATCGAAGATGGATCAACCGGATTTTGAAGGTGCGAAGTATGTCTGGTCCCCACCGCTGCGTGAAGCCCCTCATCAGGAAGTGCTGTGGAATGCGCTTAAGAGCGGTCAATTGCAGACCATTGGCTCGGATCATTGTTCGTTTAACTTCAAGGGACAGAAGGAACTGGGACGGGATGATTTCAGCAAAATTCCAAATGGCGGGCCTGTCATTGAAGATCGGCTCAGCATTTTATATTCCGAAGGGGTAATGAAGGGGCGTATTTCGCTTAATCAGTGGGTGGATTTATGCTCTACACGGGCAAGCAAGTTATTTGGGTTATTTCCGCAGAAAGGAACCCTTGCTGTGGGGACAGATGCGGATATCGTTATTTTTGACCCATCTATCTCAAGGGTGATTTCGGCAGCTACCCACCATATGAATGTGGACTATAGCGCCTTTGAGGGCATGCAGGTTCAGGGATGTCCAGTGACGGTGTTATGCCGCGGGGAATATGTGATTCGGGACCGGCAGTTTGCCGGAGTGGCAGGCGCGGGTCGCTATGTGAAGCGTGAAAAATATGATGCCGATGCACCATTACCTGTAAAACAGCCTGTGACGGCAGTGAATGGAGGGTGAGGCTGATGTCTGATCATGAAGTATTTGAAGCGGAAAAGATAGCGATTGAACGAATGGTGGCACAGGGTTATCGCATTCATGCCGTTCGGGAACATCTGGAGGGTGCTCATGTCGTGTGGGGGCACCCCGACCTTCCCGGAGAAAAACAGGAGCAATATGTGGGTACGGCGTCTGGGCGGAAGTGGTTCAGTCATATCCTGATCAGGCAGCTTCAGGAGCAAAAAGGAGCGTAGAAGGTCACGCGAATGGTCCATGAACGTATTCGTATGCATAGATAGCCAGTTCGATGGCGACACGTTTCTCGGGGAGGGTGTAGTCATCACCCAGCAGTGTCTCAATTTTGTGCAATCTGTGATAAAGCGTCTGTCGGACAATAAACAAAGCCGTGGCCGTCTCCTGCTTGGAGCAGCATAGAATAAAATATTGTTTAAGCGTACGTAACAACTGACCGCCTTTTTCGGCATCATAACGAATGACTGGCCCGAGATATTCCTCAATGAAATCATCCAGACTGCCGCTCTGCTTCATGCTGGCAATAATGCGATAACAGTGAAGATTGCTGTAAAAGGGCTGCTGCATCACACCGATGTCCTTCTGAATGCGCAGGGTATCCTTTGCTGCCTCAAGACTGTCTTTCAGACGTGATAGATCAGCGCAGCTGTGACCGATGCCGAACAGACCCGAGAAGAGGCGATGGGTCTGTTCCTGCTCATGCTGCTGCAACTGTTCAATGCAGCGCCATAGACTGCTTTTTCGCTGAGATCCAGGCAGAGGGTCAACAATAATCAGAATGATCTGGTGGTTTAAAACCGTGCTGTACAGTGCAAATCCTTCCCGCGAGAACACGGAACGGGCAACGATGTTACGTTGAATCAGCAGTTTCTGTAGCTTGAGACTGTCTGTGTAGCTGGGATTGCTATCGAACAAAATGACGGTACCTTTTCCAGAAGCAAGCTGGGCGTTGGCAGCAGATACATATTCAAGAATTTCTTTCGCAGAATGATGTCCGTTAAGCCAGTCAATGACCCACATATCTTCCTTATAGCGTCGCTTTTCCTCCATGTATTTGGTACGCATCCAGTCCTGAGCAATGGCTGCTGCACAACGTTCCAGTGCCTGGATGATGAACTCTTCAGAGGGTCTGTTATGCAGATCCTGATCGTGATCCGACAGCTTGTCGAGCATCAGCACCAGATCGGCAAATGCATAATCAAGCGCCTGTACAGGCAGAGTGAGTGCATCCGATGAATGCACCGAATGATTCCTCTGCACGGAATGATCTCCCAAATGCTCTCCCTCGTCCGAATGACCACGACGTGACAACCACTCCTGCCGACGAATCTCCAATTGGGCTGGAGGGCAGTAGGGAACGGCACTTGCTTCCCCATCCAGTGGATATAGCGCTACAGGGTAACCCGTTGTTCGAGACAACAGTCGGAGCAGTGGTTGTACACCGTCTCCATTCAAAAGAAGTTGGTTGAACGAGGTAGTGAGGCTGTCGAGATCAGCGAGCATACGCTGGTGGCTGCGAATCAGGGCGAAATGCAGGTCCTGTGTAATATCGATATAACGTACTTGTTCGTGGAACCAGATCAGTGGAAAATCCTCTTCTGCTGCAAGTTCCTTCATAGGTCCGAGCTGGGACTTGGTGTGAGCCCCCAGTTCGATACAGAGTCCCGCAGCTCCACGAGCAATTAACTGGCGCATGAAAGACAGTCCCTGCTTTTCATCATCCTGCCAGCCAATGCCAGTCGTTAGCACCAGTTCCCCGCCATTCAGCAAGTTGCCTACTTCGGTAACCTCCATAATGTGCACCCAACGCACATATCGCTCCAAGGCCCGTTCACTGGCGAGTACCTCAGCCTTGCGGAACACTGGACGTTTCAGCATGTCTCTCATCTGAATATGCAGCGTCGTTTCCCCCACACAACCACCGTCCTTCCCTCAAATACATGCAGTTTACATACCCGCTTTGTAAGTCGAGCTTCTGAAGAGCGTTTGTCTTGATTATAAGTCTGTTAACAACAGATGAGCTGAAATCTCACGTTCATTTGTTTTATTTCACAAAATGATCTCTTCCTTTTATGAAATAAAACAAATGGGATTATTCCTATGTAGATCTACCTAACATGTAAATGTTGCTGTGACTATTTAAGAGATCGTATCTAAATGTAAAACACCCCTTAGCCGGAGATCAGAATGTACAAACCATTCTAATGCGGACTAAGGGGTGTTCTATGTTAGAAGTTCATCTTAATTCTGAATGATGATTTATTCGATCAACAGAAGGTGTCGATTAATCTTCAATTCTTTTCTTTTTGAACTTCATCAGGAACTCATACACGATTGGCACGATAACCAGAGTCAGCAGCGTGGAGCTGATCAGACCGCCGATTACGGTAATACCGAGACCTTTCGAGATGATCCCTGCGCTTTCTTCAAGTCCTGTCACCAGTGGCAGCAAGGCACCAATGGTAGCCAGAGCTGTCATCAGAATTGGACGCAGACGCGTTGCTCCGGCTTCCAGCAAGGCTTCACGAGTAGGCATTCCCTCTTTTTCCTTGTGAATAACACGGTCGATCAGGACGATGGCGTTGGTGACCACGATACCGATCAGCATCAGTCCACCCATCATGGCAGATACGTCAAGCGTACCCCCAGCTACGAACAGGCCGACCATAATACCAATGACGGTAAATGGCAGGGAGAACAGGATGGCAAATGGCGCCAGTCCACCGCCGAACGTAACAACAAGCACAAAGTACACAATCGCAATGGCTGCTAGCATGGCCAGACCAAGTTGGGTAAACGTGTCATTAATCTGTTCGGTTGTACCACCAAATTTCACTTCAACACCATCTGGCAGGTCCAGTTTGTCGATGTTCGCCTGCAAGTTTGATGATGCTTTTTGCACATCGGAAGCCAGAATGTTGGCTGACACCTGCACAACGACTTTACCATCAATACGCATGATGGAGTTCGGTGAAGTACCTTCTTCCACTTTCGCGACATCTTTGATAGGTACTTCAATGCCGAGTGGTGAAGTGACTTTTTCGTTTTCAATATCAGCAATGCTGGTAAATGTCTTTTTGTCAGTCTCTACATAGACTTTATACGTTTTGTTGTCGATATCCACTTCTGTGAGCACAGGGCGTTCACGTGCAGGACTGAGCGTCATAGCCAGTTGGCCAGCTGTCAGACCCAGCGAGCTCAGTTTCTCCTGATCCGCGACGAGCGTGTATTGCCCGTAGGTATCGGAGAGCGTAGTGTCGGCTTTTTCAAAAGATTCGGTATCTGCTTCAACCAGTTTCAGAATTTCATCCGAAACAGGTTTGATCTGATCTACATTGTCACCATAGATGGAAAGGCTCAAGCTGCTGCCTCCCAGACCCCCGGACATATCAAGCTCATTCCAGGTTCCTACAGTCACTTCTTTTTTCAGACCTTCCACAAGCTGTTCTTTCACTTTTGTAAAGTCTTTCGTATCTTCGTTATATTCGATATAGAAGAGAGCAGAGTTGGAGCTGCCTCCACCCATGCTGCTCAGTGGATTACTGCCGCCGATGGAATACTGCATTTTCTCCAGACCTGGCTGCGTCAGCAACCATTTCTCGGCTACGAGTGCTTCTTTTTCTACATCTTCACGCAAAGCTCCAGTTTCCGGGCTGTACGTAATGGTCACATATTTATCCTGTTGTTCCGGCAAGAAACTTGCACCGATGAACGGATACAGGAACAAACTGCCGACAAGCAGCAATACAGCAACGCCGACGGTGATAAGTTTGTGTGACAATGTCCAGTTCAAGAGTCGTTTGTAAGCTTCCGCCATCTTGCCTGGTTTTTCCTCATGATTCTGCTTGTTCTTCAGACCTTTGCGGAACAGCGTGTGTGCCAGCATAGGTACAATCGTAACAGCTACAATCAGGGATGCCAGCAAAGCAAAGACCATCGTCAAGGCAAATGGCATGAACAGCTCACCGACCATACCACTTACCAGTGCCAGCGGCAGGAATACCGCAATGGTTACGATCGTGGAAGAAAGGATCGGAATGAACATTTCACGAGTAGCTTCCCGGATCAAATCACGGCCTTTAAGTTTCTCTCCCTTGAGTGTCAATCGACGATAGATATTCTCGATAACAACGATGGAGTCATCGACAACCCGTCCAATCGCAACCGTCATGGCACCCAGGGTCATCATGTTCAGCGTAATGTCCATCATATTCAGTGCTGTCAATGCAATGAGCAAGGAGAGCGGGATGGAGATGATGGAAATAATGGTGGAACGAATATCACGTAGGAACAACAGAATAATCAAAATGGCGAACAAAGCACCAAACATCGCTTTGAACAACATCGTGTTTACGGAGTCCTGGATAGGTTTACCTTGGTCGAGCAAAACAGTCAACTCTGCGTTTTTGAATTGCGTCTGCAACTCTTCCGCTTTGTCTTTAACCGCCTTCACGACATCAACGGTATTGGCATCATTGGACTTAACGATGGAGATCCCGATGGATTCCTTACCGTCTGTGCGGGAAATGGATTCCGCCTGACCAATGACTTCAATTTTGGCGATCTCGCTTAATTTAACCGTTGGAATTCCAGGTGCATTAGCGGCACCTGAAGTGCTGCCCACACTGGCATTTCCGCCAGCAGCTTGTCCTGCAGCCTGGTCAGACCCTTGTGCAGAGCCTTGAGCTGCCCCGCCAGCTTGTGCGCCGGCGCCTTGTGGTGCTGTGGCCGAACCACTGCCTGCTCCTGCACTGCTTGGTACAACTGGAATGGCGAGATTTTTCAAATCATCCAGATCGATGATATTGCCATCAACAACAACAGCTTTCTGCGCTTTGTCCAGTTCGAACAGTCCGAGTGGTACACGGACAGAAGAGCCTTGAACGATGCCGTTGACTGTATCTTCAGTCAAACCGAGTTCATTCATTTTTTTCTGGTCAAACTTCAGTTGAACTTCCTTAACATATTGGCCGGAAACTTGGACTTGAGCTACACCGTCAATATCTTCAAGTGCAGGCTGGATATCCGTTTCAACCAGTCGAGTCAATTGCTCCAGATCGCCGCCGTCCTTGTCAGACAAGCTGAGCGAGACAACCGGGAAGGAGTTGATGCTGAACTTGGAAATGGTTGGTTTCTGTACACCATCCGGCAACTGCACCTCATTCAGTGCCTCGCGAACCGCTGCGGTAGCATTATCCAGATCGGTACCATAATCAAATTCGAGGGTGATGGAAGAGGCATTCTCCATGGAAGTGGAGGTGAGTGTCTTAATTCCCTCTACATTTCTTAAGGTCTGTTCGAGTGGTTTGGTGACATCCTCGACAATACCTTCAGGAGCTGCCCCTGGATCAATGGCCGTAACACTCAAGAATGGCACATTGATGTTTGGAATGGTCTCCTGTTTCATCGTCAGTCCGCTGTACAAACCGGCGAAGGAAACGATGATGGTCAGAATCCAGATCGCAAACTTGTTGTTCAGTGAAAAATTAATAATTCCTTTCATACGATGGTTTCTTCTCCTCTCTGTTTCTCCCTATATTTCTTTATTGTTGTGACGAGTCAGCTTGGATAAACCGGCTATACATGGCATCCATAATATGCTGAAGCTCGGAGTGCAATGGCTGGATGACAGGAATGTGATCCAGGTTGCGCATCATGCCCAGAATAATGGCACGTCGCGGTGTGAATTCCATCATTTCCTGTCTCAGGATGGCGATGGTCTCCAGCGCGTCATTGCGTAATTGCCCTGGAGGCATATCAGAAGTGATGATATCCTTCATTTGTTTGATGATATGAATGGGGTGACGCATCATTGTCGAATCTGTATCTGAATCGCTGCTCCATGCTGGCCAATGTTCCAAAGGAACCAGAGGGGCGGGGCGTTGATCGAGCAATCCGCGAGCTGCATAATCAATCGTTTGCAGCATGTTGCTTGCCATCTTGGATACGGTAAGGGAAGGCATTTCCGTAAACCAGATTTTGACGTAGGAGAGGAACAGACCATGCGTGAGCATGATAAGGTCTATGGTATAGGGTTCAATCTCCGGTCCGTACAGATCCTCCAGTTTGTCCTTAAACCAGTGCAGGGTACGGATCTCCAGATCCTTGTTTTTCGGTTTGCACTTTTCCTTGCGATGCTGCTCTTCATCCATCATCATGCTGCGCATTTGCACGCGTAAAAATTCCTTCAGCTCGGATACATGGACAAGTAGTGTTTCAATCTGTTTGTGCAGACGTTCTCTCGAAGTGAGCCCAGCTTCATGTTCAATCTGGGACATTTCGTCCATGAGCGTGAATATGCAGTATTCCATCGTGCTGGCCTCTAATTCCTCTTTGGATTTGAACATGAGGTAGAGGCTTCCTTTTGACATCCCACATATCTCTGCAATCTCCTGCATGGAGGTTGCAGCACTGCCTTTGGCTGAGAACAGCTTGAGTGCTGTGGTAATAATGAGCTTTTTCTTCTCATTCATTTCATGGATAGGGTTCATTAACGATACATCCACCTCACCTGCGGAACTTACGAGTTCTCGAATTGACTTTAGGGTCAAATCAAGTATAAACGATAAAGACAACGGAATTCAAATGGGAGAAAAATGGAAAAAGAAGAGGCGTAATATAAGGGGATTGGAGCATTTTTCCTATAACATGTAGACGCCATAAAGGCTATATAATGAGCGACGAATGTTCATTGCGATATGTATGATAAGTATGAGTACTCAGGTTAGTTAGGGCGAGCAAGCTGAATAGGATGAGTTCAAAATAGTCTATATCAGGCTCCGCCCTTAAAGACGTAAATGGCTAGAAGGATGATGGCTACAAGAGCAAACAAATAAAAGGCTCCGACAGCGATCAGAAAGAAGTAACCGGTAAAAGAACCCATGCGCGCGAACAATTTCTTCATCTTCACGACATCCTTTCTTACGTAACAGAGTGTGAGGAGGTTCCTTTTATATCATATCCCAAAAAGACGACTTCCTGAACGAAGTCGTCTTTATTAATAATTAAATATTATAAAAAATATAATGAAGGTATTTACGTAATCAGTTTCAATCCGATTGCCGCCACCAAAATCATGGCAATAAACAGCAGCCGCTTGGCTTCCTTCCGCTCACCGAACAGGAACATCCCTGTTAACGTACTGCCTACCGTACCAATTCCAGTCCACACCGCATACGCGGTACCCATGGGAATAGACATCATCGCATAGGATAGTAGGGAGAAGCTGAATACGAACGATACAAGCATGAGCACGATATATGGCCAGCCCTTCCGGGAAGAAGCACCATTAATGCCGATGACGCCAAAAATTTCACATATGCCTGCACCCACAATTGCCATCCAAGCCATTATGCTTCACCTCCTTTTGCTGATTGTTGATCCGTGACCAATTTCAGTCCGACCACACCACATAGCAAAAGACCGATTAGCAAAACTTTGGCGAGTGAGAATGCTTCACCAAATAGCAGCATTTCAGTCAGTACCGTACCTGCAGTACCAATCCCCGTAAATACGGCATATACCGTTCCCACAGGCAATCTTTTGGAAGCAGCGATGATTAATCCAAAACTGAGGATGATGGCTAGGGCCGTCAAAGCCCACTCCCAAACATTGGAGGCGTGTTTCAGCCCACTTACCCATACAATCTCAATGAGTCCTCCGATAAATACATATAACCAGTTGCGGTTCATGATGATGAATCTCCTTTCGGCACAACGGGCTGTGCCTCTTGTTTCAGATGATGAATGCCATGCCAGTAGACTGGCCAGGAAGCTTCAATCCGTCTTCGGTATCGACGTGAACTTCCATAAATAATCTCAACTGTGATGCCATCGAGAAAAGTCATATAAGTAATCGCAGCTTGTTCTGCTGGAATAGCCTGTAGTTCCCCCTTGCGCGTCGCCCTTTGCAGCAGTCGTGTCAGTGACCGTTCCATACCGTCCAGAAACGGATAAACGAGATCCATCACTTCGCTATATAGCGAAAGCGGCGGGAAGTAACACATACGCAGCATAAAGCGGGCAGAGGCATTACAGTTATACTCCTGCTCAAACCATATCAGTAAACCCTTCAACCTTTGTTCCAGTGGCAGATCGGCGTGATCACGAAAATATTCCAGCGTTCGACGCTGAACATCCTTAAACGCATGCGCAAGGGTTTGCAAAAACAGGTCATCCTTGCCGCTAAAATGTGCATATATGGACGGTTTTTTAATCCCGACTTCGTCAGCAATTGCTCTTAAGGAGGCTCCTTCATATCCATCTCTTGCAAAATGGAACAGGGCTGCATCCCGAATCAAATGTGCAGTCATTAATTCTCACCTTCCTAACGGTCGTTAGGTAACCTATATTTTCACACTTTATATTCCCTGTCAAGCCACAAAAAACGCCTGCACGATAGTGTACAGGCGGGTTTATGCTAGAGATTTCATTTTCAATTAGAAGGTCGTTAAACCCAAAATCAGCTGCAGCTTATATACGATTTCTTTCAAAAATGTAGTCTTCTCCTGAAATTCATCCAGGTCCAGGGTGAACTCGGCATCTTCATTATTCCATATCCGGTCAAAATAATTCGCGACATCATGAGTGAATGAGTTGTCTGGTGGAGCAGCAACCCAGAGGTCATTTTCCAGATTATAATCATTCATGTTTCTGGGGGTGAAGTTGGTCGATCCTCCAAGGACGATATGATCTCCGGTAGCTTTGGCAATGTACATCATCTTGGTATGATATTGTTCCTTGGTTGTGTTATACCAGCGAATTTGGATTTTGCCATCCGATTTATCATGTAACTCAGCAGCTACAGGACGATTGGGAATACCAGTCTTCTCCTGACCAAAGGCATTTTCGTTCGGGTCGAGTACAAGCCGTATCTCGGTTCCCCGTTTTGAGGCTTCCAGCAGGGCGTCCAATACTTTGGGGGAAGCAATATAGAACATGCCCATCCACAAGGTGTCCCCTTTTGCCGATTGATTGATCTCATGGAGCACCGCGTCATTCACTTTGCCCTCGGTTAGATAACGAATTCGCAAATCTCCCTTATTCGGATCTGTAGAAGGTGCTGTATAGGAAGGAAGTTTTCCCCCGCCTGAGAAATTCAGCACAGCCTGTTCCGACTCAAGGATATCGCCGATGATCGGTCCAGTTATTTCAAAAGCGATGTTTGAATGGTAGGCACTGGCATCATGAATATTACCCGAAGAGACGATGGCCGTTTTTTCACTGACCACCACTTTACGGTGATTGGCTTTCACATTGAGCAACTTAAGGTAGGAACGCACAGTGACATCCGGTCCGTCGGTTGCCATCAGGTTCGGAATCCATCCCTTCCCGGATTGGCCAAACCATTGGAAGAAGGTTCGCCAGACCGCGGAGTACACGGGAGTGGAATCGCGTAAAGGGTCTACATCTGTGATCACTACATGAATTCCAGCCTGTTTCATCTGCTCTAGCAGTGGATTGGGTGCAGAGTTATAGTTGGTGTTCACTTCATCCGTAATGAACCAGATATCCATGTCCGGGTTCTGATTTTTTTTGGCGACGAGTGTTTCCGTGAACTCAGTGCTGACGGGTGGAAAACTCTGACCTTTGTGCTGGTAGTTATTGAATAAAAACATATCAACGACGACGAACTGTTCCGCGTCTTCAACGATCTGTTGCATGCGCTGGAAGATCTGCTGTTCGTGCTCCATCTGTCCGTCAGCAGAGGGGTAAGTCAGATCATGGAGAAATTGCACCTGATCCACACGGTATTCACGACTTTCATAGGAAACGCCGGCTGGTAAAGGTTTATAGGTCTGGTAGAGCATGACGGCGATGAGCCATAGGACCAGTAGTACGAGACCTGTTCGTATGTATGGAAATTTGCCGCGTGAAGACTTGCGGCCTGATGTCTGGCGGCGATAATAAGAAAACAACAATAACTCCCCTTTCTGAACTTGCTGACTTCTATTACCACCCGGATGACAACATTGAAGCAGTGCAAAACCAATTCGATCGATTCAATCGACATGCATATGAGCGTTGTGTATAATGAGTGTATTATTTTTGTGGAATGTTCGGATTTGCATATACCTGACAAGGACGGGATAAGGATTCGTTTAACCTATGAAAGTCCGGCTATTTCAGGAAAGAAAGTAGGTAATAAGGTGTATTCCATCAAACAAGTCGCTGCCATGCTGGGTATTCCGACGGTAACGCTCCGGGCTTGGGAGAATCGGTACAGTGCGGTCACCCCTGAGCGGACGGAATCGGGTTATCGCTTGTACACGGAAGAGAACGTTGCAGATCTGCGCTGGTTGAAAGAGCAAGTGGAGCAGCACCAGACCAATATTTCGGAAGCGGTACGCATGCTGAAGGTGAACAAAACCAGTTCACAGGAAGCTGCTGCAGTGCCTACGTCATTTACGCCACCAGTACCCACGATGGAAGAGGCATATGTACGTATAGCCGATCAGATTTACGACTCGTTATACAACTTTCAGGGCGAACGGGCCAATGGTTTGATTGATTTTGGCTTCACCATGTACGGATATGATTCAATGTTTTATCATGTGCTGGTGCCAATTCTCGTTCGTGTTGGGGATGCGTGGGAGCAGGGCAGGGCTTCGGTCGCTCAAGAACATTTTATGACTCAATTGATTTCACAGCGCTTTTATCAGTTTTTCCATCTGTTCCCGATCTATCCGCATCTGCCCAAAGTTCTAGCCTTGTGCCCGGAAGGGGAGCATCATCAGGTTGGCTTATTGTTGTTCTCCCTGTTTATGCGTAAAAATGGTGCAGAAGTGCTCTATCTCGGAGCTAACACACCTGAAGAAGGAATATATCCAATAATCCGGGAGCAGAAAATACGGTTGATTTGCCTTTCGATTACCAGTTCAGAACTGCTTGAACGGTGTGATCAACTCATAGGACGGATTTTGGACGAGTTCCCTGATATGCGCTTTGTACTTGGAGGGAAGGGCTATGAGCGTGCAGAGAACGCACGTTATCCGCAGTGGATTATGCCCGGAGATTCAGCGGATTGGCAATCATGGATGGAACGTGAGTATTTTGTTGAACATTCGCCTGGGCGAAGATAACGGATTCGTATCTTTTTGAAAATGTATTTTAAAATAAAATGTATAGGTTTAGATATACAGGACATCCTTTGACGCAAGAGCGCGGAGGGTGTTTTTTTTTGCTTTCTAAAATATCTTAATAGAGAATTTGACCAGCGGGTCATTTTTTGATTTAATAGGTTGTATAATATTTGTACTACATTTGTATAATGTTTTTGCGTTTACCCGCTTGAACAGTTCAAGGGCGGTTTAATAATAGGTTAGAGACTATAGTACTAGAGATAGTTCTTAACATAGGAAAGGTGAGTGGCATGATACCGAATCAGCAACGTAAACGTGCAGCAGTCATTGGTGCAGGTCCGGGTGGACTTGCAGCAGCGATGTTATTGTCCGGCCAAGGGTACGAAGTAGATGTATATGAGAAACAGCCAGTCATCGGGGGACGTTCTTCCAGACTGGAGCTGGGCGAATATCGGTTCGACCGGGGTGCGACGTTTTTGATGATGCCTCAGCTGATTGAAGAGATGTTCGATGTTGTGGGACGCCAATTATCCGACTATGTGGAGATGAAAGAGCTAACTCCGCTATATGCACTGAACTTTGGCGATAAGGTGTTTAAGCCTTCCCGTAACCGTGAAGATACAGCCGCACAGATTAAGGAGCTTTTCCCCGGCAACGAGGACAATTACCTTCGATTCATGCAGGAAGAGGAAGTGAAGTTTGGCAAAGTTATGCCTTTGCTGCGCAGACCTTTCGGCAAGCTGGCGGATTATTTGCGAAGAGATGCCATGACAGCTCTGCCAAAACTCGATATTAACAATACGGTCTATGGCATTCTGTCCCGCTATTTCACGGATGAGCGCTTGCGCTGGGCATTCACGTTCCAATCCAAATACCTTGGCATGTCTGCATGGGATTGCCCGGGTACGTTTACGATTCTGTCGTTTATTGAGCACAACTATGGTTTGTTTCACCCTATTGGCGGCGTCAATCGCGTATTTCAAGCTATGGCTGATGTCGTTGAAGAATATGGAGGACGAATACATACATCCTGTCCGGTCAAACAGGTCATTGTTCGCAATGGTCGTGCAGAAGGCGTATTGCTTGAAAATGGCGAACGCATTGAAGCAGATCATGTCGTCGTTAATGCGGACTTTGCGCATGCCGTGAACCATCTGTTTGAACCAGGCGTACTTAAGAAATATACACCGGAGAAAATGAAGCGTAAAAAATTCTCTTGCTCCACAGCCATGCTGTATCTGGGTGTGGACGGTGAAGTGGATTTACCGCATCATTCCATCTATTTTCCCGAGGACTATCGACTGAATGTCGACGAGATTACGAAGCATAAAGTGTTGTCTGCAGATCCGTCCCTCTATATTCATAACCCTTCCAGACTCGATCCGACGCTCGCACCGGAAGGAAAATCTGCATTATATGTTCTCATGCCTACGCCGAACCTTACCGGAGACATCGATTGGGAGGTAGAACGGGAGAATGTGCGGGAGGCGATGATGAAGCGGATGGAATTGATTCCTGAGTTGTCAGACATCCGCAGTCGTATTGAAGAATCCATGATGTTTACACCGCTGGATTGGCAAAATGAACTCGACGTGTACCGTGGAGCAACATTTAATATGGCTCATAATCTTGGGCAGATGATGTACCTGCGGCCGCATAACCAGTTTGAAGAGTTGAAAAGGGTGTGGCTGGTAGGTGGTGGAACACATCCGGGCAGTGGATTGCCAACCATCTTTGAATCAGCTCGAATCAGCGTGAAGCTGATCCAGGAAGAGGACGCTCGCAAGCGCTCAAAACCATCCTCGTATGTGAAAACGGCGGAAGCAGGAGGCCATTCATGAAACGGGCAGCCATTGTAGGTGCAGGTATTGGCGGACTGACTTCAGCGTTGCTTCTGAATCGACAGGGTTGGGACGTAACCGTATATGAACGGGGTTCCAGAGTTGGTGGTCGTATCGGCTATGAGCAGGAAGGGGACTATCGGATCGATCAAGGCCCGACCATCGTACTTCTGCCTGAGATGCTGCTTGGCATTTTGGAGGAAGCAGGGGTGGATCGTTCGAAGATTGAGCTGCTGCGTTGTGATCCATTGTACAGGGTGCATTATAGCAGCGGTCGTGTGATGACCAAAATGACGGCACGTGAACAGCAGGCGGAAGAGATTGAACGTCTCTTCCCTGGAGAAAGTCAGGGATTCTCGAAATTTATGAAAGATATGGACACGCTGTTTCCTGCGGGACGGGCTGCGTTTCTGGAACGGGCTTTTCCGCGAAAAAGGGATTTCTTCACTCCGTCTCTGATGTCCTTGATGGGCCGATTACGCGCGCACAAGAGTGTACGGAAGGCTGTAGGTGATTATTTTCAGCATGAGGAACTATTGGATGCATATTCGCTGCAAAGCCTTTATATTGGTGGATCTCCCTTCGGTACGCCGGGGATTTACTCCCTGCTTCCTTATGCAGAGCACGAATATGGCATCTGGATGGTGAAAGGTGGCTATGCTGCATTACCTACCATACTGGAACAGGAACTGATATCACGTGGTGGTCGCATCGTATTAAACACCGAAGTGACGGGACTGAATATTAAAAATGGTGTATGCGAAGGTATAGAAACCGCCGCAGGCGCAGAAAATGTGGATGCAGTTATCTACAATGGCGATTTCCCCCATCTGTCGGGTCTGCTTGGTCAGACGCCTGATGGTTCACGCAAACGAAAGCCATATCGTCCCTCATCGGGATGTGTGTTGATCTACGCGGGTGTAGACAAAACGTGGGATGATGCAACGACGCATCAGTTTTTCCTGCCTCCAAGTCTGGACGGCAGTTTACGGGAAGTGTTCGACCAGCGCCGCATTCCGGCGAAGTCCTCTTTTTATGTATTTAATCCGGCTGCATTGGACGAGACGGCAGCTCCGCCAGGTCAGAGTGTGTTGTACTTCCTTATTCCGGTGCCGGATGCCAATGGTGTCGACTGGTCTCGGGAGAGCGAGGCGCTGGCAGAGCGTGTACTGGAAGAAGCGGAGCAACGCGGATTTCCGGGACTTCGTGAAGCGATTAAGTGGCAAAAAATACGTACACCCGCTGACGCTGAGCGTGACGGGCTGTATGGCGGCGGCAGCTTTGGCATCGCACCCGTATTGTTTCAATCCGGTGTATATCGTCCGCAACCGAAGCCGTTCCCGGAAATCCGGGGACTATATGCAGCTGGAGCTTCTGTACATCCGGGAGGCGGGGTTCCTATTGTGATGCAAAGTGCACGGATGGCAGTGAATCAACTCATGAAGGAGATGGAAACATGAATGAAGCGATTTTGAACAAGTGTGAGGAATTAATGCAAAAGGGCTCGTCATCTTTTTATCAAGCCTTCAGAGGTCTGCCCAGCCCACGCCGCGAGGCCGTGTACGTGATCTATGCTTTTTGCCGTATGATCGATGACAGTGTGGATGAGCCGGAGCAGTCGCCCTATACGATTCATGAAATTCGCCATCTGTTCAATCTGTTGGAAGAAGCGGAAGGACACTTTATTTGGCCGGCATTACGATGGCTGTTTACAAGTTTCCCTCATCTAGACAAGGGACCTTTTTTTCGTCAAATGGACGGTCAATTAACCGATCTTAAAGTAACGCATTATACATCAATGGAGGAACTGGAGCAGTATTGTTATCTGGTTGCCGGAACCGTGGGCGAGATGTTGCTACCTGTATTGCGGGATGATAACGGTGCAGACGTTGCGATGAACGGGATTGCGCTGGGCAAAGGTATGCAGATCGTCAACATTATCCGTGATGTGGGTGAAGACCGGGCAAGGCTCCGCCGCTATGTTCCGCTGGAGTTGATGGAGAAGCATGGATATTCCGAACAGGATTGGGCTAACGGTGTTGTTGATGAAAGGTTTAAAGCCATTATTCATGAATTAAAAGCAGCTGCCCTGGGCTGGTTCCGTATCGGTATGGACCGTCTGGATACGTATCCAACCGAAAGTGCATTTGCGATTGAGCTGGCAGCAGCCTTTTATTCGACTATTCTGCATGCGGTTGAGCGCAACGACTATGACGTGTATACGAAGCGTGCATTTGTCAGTGATGAACTGAAACTGGAGATGCTGGGTGCCATTGTGAAACGTTATCCAATGCTGGCTTACCATGCCTCCCGCACGGCGGTATCCTGATGGTTCAGGGCCTGTACTGGGCGTGGTATATCATCGGAGCGGTACTGATGCTGACGATCGGTGTTCCGGATGTACTGTCCTTCTCCAACGGATTGTTTCTAATCTTCTATGCACTGTATGTGCTGGATCTGATATATCAAGGACGGGAACGGTCAGGGTTGTCCGACCAGTCAGTCATTTGGATGAAACCTGGACTCTGGCTGGTTTCCTTTATTATATGGCTGGGCGGCATGGGGGTAGAATGGGTCGGCGTGCATACACACTGGCCCTTTGGCGAATATTCGTATTCGGACTTCTTCGGAATCCACCTGTTCAGTGTACCCGTTACATTAGGCTTCGCCTGGATTGCCGTGGTAGGTAACTCGGCTCTGCTCAGTGGCGGTGGATCGACCTGGACTGGCAAGCTGATTCGGGCGGTTAAGACCGGATTTTGGGCTATCGTGCTCGACCTGGTGCTGGACCCGGTTGCGCATGCCAGAGGATTCTGGCAATGGCAAGCTCCAGGTGGATTCTACGGTGTGCCCTGGACCAATTACATAAGCTGGTTTGTAATGGGAGCGTTTCTCTCTTTGTTTCTTCCCGCAATGCCTTCAGATCGAAGCTCATTGCTGCGTGCGAAGTGGTTGTATCAGCTGTTTATTCTTTTGTTTGGGTTGTTAGCTCTCAAAGAAGGAATTACGGGCAGCTTCATCATTGCTATTGTAGGTGTGCTTCTTGCTGAGGGGAGCTGGCTATATGATTCGCGCCGTAAAATCAAAACCGTTTAACCGGATTTTTTCCTTATACAATCATTATTATTTGCTGCGGAGACGTTTTCGCTCATTTACACTATCAGGTTCATTGGACCCGCTGTTACCGAATACGGGTTCACCAATGGAACCGGATCAACCGGTCATCTATTTCATGAACCACAGCTCCTGGTGGGATGGTCTACTGCTCTATCATGCATCGCAGCAGACTTCCCGAGGCGATCATTATGTCATGATGGAAGAAGAGCAGCTGCGACAATATGCCTTTTTTCGTAAACTTGGCGCGTATTCAATCAACAAGGAGGATGCGTCCGGTATTCGAACCTCCTTGCAATATACGACCGAGCTGCTTCACTCCGGCAAAAGGGTCTGGATCTTTCCCCAAGGGGAAATTCTGCATCAGGATGCCAGGCCAATTGAGTTTCGCCCAGGCATTGGTTTGTTGCTACGCCGCTCTCCACGCGCCATAGCTGTACCTGTGACTTTGTGTCATGGCATGGTTCAGCATGATTTGCCGGAGGTATCGATGCAGGTGGGTACGCCTTTGATAGAAGAATGGAAGGCATGGAAGAGTGAAGAGATTGCGACCAGATTGAGCAGGGTGCTGGAGAAGCAGTTGAATGATCATAAATCAGAGCTGGTACGCATCGGGCAGGGGAGTTTGTCGGGTGCTTTTCCACTGATTCGGCATGTGCGTTCAACAAGTGAAAAATACGATGCGGCACGAAAGCGGGTGAACCGTTAGCGATGAGTGCATCTGAAATAGGTTGGATCATACTGACTTGTGTATTGGGCGTTCAGTTGATGTTTGCAATATGGAACGTATCCTGTCTGCCCAAAGTACGTTCATTCAACGCAGATGAATTGAAAGACAAGGATATCCTGGTATCTGTGCTAATTCCTGCCCGCAACGAGAAACTGCACATTCAAGGATGTGTGGAAAGTGTGCTTGCCAGCGATACATCCGGATTCCAGATGGAAGTACTGGTGCTGGATGATCGCTCCGAAGATGAGACCGCAGTCATAGTTCAGTCGATTGCCGATCATGATCCACGTGTACGCCTGCTGCATGGTGTGGAGCTTCCCGCAGGCTGGATGGGGAAATCTCATGCCTGTCACCGACTGGTGCAGGAGGCCAAGGGTGAATGGTTTATGTTCGTGGATGCCGATGTTCGCTTGGAACCTGAGGCCATCCGGCAGACTATTGGTGCGGGGTGTGAGCAGGGCGGCGGCCTCGTAACGGGATTCCCCTATCAGGTCACGAAGACCTGGATGGAAAAGCTCGTTGTACCCATGATGGTGTTCACCATCATCAGTCATCTCCCCATTTTCATGATACGCAGATCATCTAATCCGATGTTTGTAGCCGCTACAGGGGCGTTTTTGCTCATTCACCGTTCCAGTTATAAGGCCTCGGGTGGACATGCTGCAATCCAGGCTGATCTGGTCGATGACATGAGTCTGGCGAAGGCGGTTAAGCGTGCGGGACATCCCGTTATGCTGACCGATGTTCATGATGTGACAAATACACGAATGTACCAGAATGGTGCAGAAGTGTGGAACGGCTATAAGAAAAACATGTACGAAGGCATGGGGCGCAAAGATGTGCTGCTGTTAGGCACGATGCTGATGTATACACTGATGTATATTGTGCCTCCGCTCGGTCTGATGATCGGTTTGTTGACCGGCAATTCTACTTCCATCATCTATGGTCTTGTGGGGACCGTACTCGGGATGGCAGTTAAAAGGGTATCGGATCACGCTGGAGGACAACCCTGGTGGCTTGCTTTCCTGCAACCGATTAGCATGGCATGTGTCATTGCGATCGGCATCGCTTCCTGGCAGGCAGGTCGTTCCGGCAAGGGGTATGTATGGAAAGGTAGGCGGTACAGTTGAAGGGTAACGTCATTATTATCGGAGCAGGATTTGGAGGTCTATCGTGTGCCATTCGGCTAGCTTCACAGGGCGTACGGGTCACCATTCTGGAAAGGCAGGAGCGGGTCGGAGGAAAGCTGCAGCAGATTGAGCAGGATGGATATCATTTTGACCGAGGGCCAAGTACGATCACGATGCCCGCAAGCTTCCGTTCCGTCTTCGATCACGCAGGTGTAGTGATGGAGGATTACGTGCAGTTATACGAGCTGGAACCACGTACACGTAATAGTTTTGCAGATGGGACCGTGGTCGATTTGTCGGGCAATCGAGGGTGGATGAAGGAGCAGATTGCTGCCTACAGCCCGGAAGATGCGGCTCGTTATGATGCATTTATGGATGAGTCTGCTGCGCTGTATGCGGAAGCTAATCGTCATTTTCTTGGAAAGCTACTGTTGTCGCCAAAGGATAAATATAATCTTCGAATGCTGCGCAGTCTGCTGCGCGTACGACCTACAGTGAAGCTGGATAAGCTGCTGCGTTCTTATTTCCAACACCCTCATACCCTTGCGATGCTCGGTCGGTATGCTACCTATGTTGGGTCATCACCATATCAGGCGCCTTCAATCTTTGCCATGATGGGTCATGTGGAAGCAGAAGAGGGCATCTATGGGGTCAAGGGTGGAACCTATCAACTAATAGAAGCAATGACACGGCTTGCACAGGAAAAAGGGGTGCAGATCGTTACTGGCATCGAAGTCCAGCAAATTGTTGTCAGGAATGGCAAAGTAGCAGGTGTGGATACGGATCAGGGCTTCCGGGAAGCTGATCAGGTTGTTGCCAATGGAGATGTGCTCAGCGTCAATCGGCTGCTGCTTGCGCCAGAATATCGCAAACAGATGAGCGATGAGCGAATTCGCAAGTATGAGCCGTCGATTTCGGGGTTCGTGACACTGGCTGGTGTGCGGAGACAGTATGAATCCCTGCTGCACCATACCGTCTTTTTCCCGGAACGGTATGAACCGGAGTTTGACCATATTTTCCGTGACCGAAAAATGCCTGCCGATCCCACGATCTACATCTGTTATTCCGGTTATTCGGAAGCGGGTATGGCTCCAGCGGGAGCCAGCAATCTGTTCATTCTGGTGAACGCTCCGTATTTGTCGGACTCCTGGCATTGGGATGAGCAGATGGATCGTTATGGAGAATTGGTGTTGGAGAAGCTGGCCGAGCGGGGGATTACGGGATTGAAGCAGTCGGATGTCCTGATCCGGTACACGCCACAGCATATAGAACGGGAAACCCTGGCCCATCAAGGGTCGATCTACGGCATCTCGTCCAACTCCGTGAAGCAGACCTTCATGCGCCCCGGCAACAAAAGCAAAGATGTACAAGGATTGTGGTACGTGGGTGGAACGACGCATCCGGGCGGCGGAACACCAATTGTGACATTGTCCGGGCAACTTGTTGGAGCGCAGCTTGCATCGGAAATCGTAACGTAAGTTATAGAAGAGATTCATTTAACAGAATGACTTACCCAACCTCCAAATATCTGAGTAGCAAATATGAATTGGACCTCGAAATTCAAGTTATTGTTGGGTTTCGGGGCACCCTTTCCATTGCCGGGCCGGAAACGTTATACTGGTAGAGTTGATGCGTTGAGTGTGATTATTATTTATAATATAGATCCAAATCATACCGTTTGTACGTTACATAATAAGAATTAATATTTTGAGAATCTCTCTGCTGTATCGGGCAAAATCCTGAACGGAACCTAGCCGGAACTGGCAATTATCCTGTCCATCAGCACTATTCTCACATAAGGAGGTCTCATCATGAATGAACAAGAGCGAGCCGGCGAACGGCTGCTTCCCGAGGTGGCTACGGGGGAACGGAAGCTGGAACATGTGCGCCTCTGTCTTGAAGAGAATGTTGCAGGAGAAGGGGTAACCAGCGGAATGGAGCGGTATGCTTTTCGTCATAACCCGTTACCTGAATTGAATTTTGAAGAGGTAAGTCTGGAGACTGCGTTTATTGGCAAAAGGGTGCGCACACCCCTGCTCATCAGTTCGATGACGGGTGGAAGCAAGACAACGGGCGCCATCAATGAGCGCCTAGCCCGTGTGGCGAACGCCCGAGGCTGGGCACTCGGCGTAGGTTCAATTCGGGCTGCCGTGGAACAGCCCGAGCTGGCAACGACCTTTGATGTGCGGCGCTGGGCACCGGATATTCCGGTCATCGCGAACCTTGGAGCGGTGCAGCTAAATTACGGCTTCAACACTGCTGATTTCCAGCGGGCTGTTGAGATTGCGGGAGCGGACATGCTTGTGCTTCATCTGAACAGTTTGCAGGAGATTTTTCAGCCGGAGGGAAATACAGACTTTAGCGGATTACTTCAGCGGATCGAGGAGTTGTGCCGTCAATTGGATGTACCTGTTGGCGTGAAAGAAGTGGGTTTTGGCATCGATGGAGTAACGGCACAGCGATTGTACGAAACAGGTGTGGCCTTTATCGATGTGGCTGGAGCAGGTGGTACAAGCTGGGTGCAGGTCGAGAAGTTCCGGAATTCTAATCCGGTTCGTCGTGCGGCGGCAGAAGCCTTTGCAGATTGGGGTATTCCGACAGCTGAGTGTATTCAGGAAGTGAGATCGGTAAACCCGGAAGGTGTTCTGATTGGCAGCGGTGGATTGTACACTGGCGTGGATGCGGCCAAAGCGCTGGCGCTTGGTGCAGACCTGGCCGGTTTCGGGCGATCTTTGCTCGAATCCGCGGTCGCTTCCGATGATGCGCTGAATGAGCGGCTGGAACAGGTTGAATTCGAGCTGCGTACCGTGATGTTTGGTATTGGTGCAGGACGGATCGAGGATTTGAAGCAGACGTCACGTCTGGTGGAACGGCGTTGACTCGATTTGGTTATATGTGAGCTGAGCTAACGAATTGGATGCATTTTATTATGTGCATTTGCTTGGGATGAATAGGCTAACGAACCTTAGACACGCTATTCCTGCAAACCGTATGATGTGACATGCAAAATGAGGGTATAAAGCGTATGTGGTTCGTTACCCCGCCAATTCTGTGCAATTAAGATCTAATAGAACGTGTGTGATTCGTTACAAGTTGATAACTTTAACGTGTTAAAAGTGGCACCCCGTCAGGTCATGGCGTATTGGGGAGCCTCTTTTTGTTGTTAAACCAGGGAAAAAAGGCTACATACATTCTTCTTTCACAGTTATCGTTTCGTTGGTTACAGTTACATAGGAGTTGCCAGACAAGTATTCGGTATAACCGCATACCGTCTTGTTATAGGTTTCACCACGGCTGTCCGTAAACTCCAGATAGATGGATCCTTCACCGGAGAGTCGCAGCTGTGGAGCGAACTTCACTTTTTCACCGCTGGGAACATCTTTCTTTAAGGCGTGTATAGTACCCTCATTGTTTGTATTGGACGAGTCAAAGCCGCTGCTCACACGTGCTGTAATATTAGAAAGATCATAATCGGACTGATTATAAATTGTGATCCTTAAATGTCTAAAGGGGTCCATCGCCTGGTAACCCATAGAAATAACTAATCCAATGAAGAGAATCACTGTAGATAGGATGATTATTTTCCTTTTTGAAAAGGGATGACGCGTATTCATAAGTATTCTGCTCCTTTCTCTCATATAGATATAAACAGAGTGAGGTAACTAAAAGTTGTATAGGATTTGGCTTGAATTGCATCATGCAGACCATGGTTTAACAAGATACAATACTATAGAGTGCAAAAAGTTCATACATAGAACACTCGAACTAGGAGGGAAACCAATGGAACTGATCCCCATGAATCAAGAAGAATATGCTAATTTCCGTATTCGATCGATTAAAGATTTTGCAGAAGAGAAAGTGGAGGTGGGTACTTGGGCTGCGGAAGAGGCGCAGGGACTTGCGGAGGCAGCCTACGATAAGTATTTGCCTGAAGGGCTGAATACACCGGGTGCTTACCTCTATAATCTGGTACATGCCGTGGACGGGAATGTGGGTTATATCTGGTTTAACGTTACGGATAACCGCCGTGGCAAAGACGCTTTTTTGCTAGATATTGTGGTCGAAGAAGCCTATCGGGGCAAGGGTTATGGTACAGAGACGATGGAGGCACTTGAAAGGGAAGCCTTGAGTCTTGGCGTAGATCGCATTGGTCTGCATGTGTTTGGACATAATGTGCGGGCAAGCAGCCTGTATCGCAAGATGGGGTACGAGGTAACCGATCTAACGATGTACAAGGAAATCAAAGGGTAAACCTGAACACGGATAATCGAAGTCAAACGTATGATCTACGCAAAACGAATCGTCCGCAGTAACCGGGGATTTCGGGAAGTGGATAGTACTCTGGTCGAATTGGCGAAGTTCCTTGATGCCTTGGGGTTTGTCATATATAATGTATAGGATTATCCATACCGAACAAGTAATCAATGAGGAGTTGTCATATACATGGCTTTGAAAGCTGGAATCGTGGGCTTGCCTAACGTAGGTAAATCCACACTGTTTAACGCAATTACACAAGCTGGTGCTGAATCGGCAAACTATCCGTTCTGTACGATTGACCCTAACGTGGGGATCGTTGAAGTACCGGATGAACGTTTGGACAAATTGACAGAACTCGTTGTACCGAAAAAAACGGTACCAACGGCGTTTGAATTTGTAGATATTGCAGGTCTTGTTCGTGGTGCGAGCAAAGGCGAAGGTCTTGGTAACAAGTTCCTTGCACACATTCGTGAAGTAGACGCGATTGTACACGTGGTACGCTGCTTTGTAGACGAGAACATCACACACGTCGATGGCAAAATTGACCCGGTAAGCGACATCCAAACGATCAATCTGGAGCTGATCCTGGCTGATATCGAGAGTGTTGAGAAAAAAATCGATCGCTCCAAGAAAAACATGAAGGGCGGCAACAAGTCAGCTGCTCAGGAAGTGGAAGTACTGGAGAAAGTGAAGGCTGTTCTCTACGAAGACAAGCCAGCACGCAGCATGGAGCTTACAGACGAAGAACGCCTGATCGTACGCGATCTGCATTTGCTTACGCTGAAGCCTGTTCTGTACGCAGCCAATGTAGCTGAGGACGAAATCGGTGATGTGGCGAACAATGCTTATGTGCAAAAAGTAAGAGAATTCGCAGCTGCTGAAAATGCAGAAGTGGTGCCGATCAGTGCGAAAGTGGAAGAAGAGATCTCGGAGCTTGAAGGCGAAGATAAACAAATGTTCCTGGAAGAGCTCGGTATCGAGGATTCCGGTCTGAACCTGTTGATCAAAGCTGCTTACAAATTGCTGGGTCTGTATACGTACTTCACAGCAGGCGTACAAGAAGTTCGTGCTTGGACGATCCGTAAGGGTACAAAAGCACCTGGCGCAGCGGGTGTCATTCACACCGACTTCGAGCGCGGATTCATCCGGGCAGAGGTTGTTTCCTACGACGATCTGGTTGCTGCTGGTTCCATGAACGGTGCGAAAGAACGTGGACAACTTCGTCTAGAAGGTAAAGAGTATGTTGTCAGCGACGGCGACGTTATGCACTTCCGCTTCAACGTCTAATCTCGATAATCTAGATAAGAAAACATACTTGAATTTACGAGTATAGCAGCTCTGTCGTCTTCTTATGAAGATGGCAGGGCTTTTTACATATCGCAGAATAATCTTCAATAAGCCTAAGGTATCCAACAATAAAATTGTCTGTATATCCTGTACATCTACTGGATTGTTTACTCGCTCTGGATATAATAAAAGGAAGAAGGCTCATGGGAGGTGGCAAGTTGGAGAAACAGTCGAAGTACGTTCGATATAATCAAGCGCTTGTACATTCTGCTCGTTTGCCTGAGGAGACGGAGGAACTATTATTGATATCCGGCTTGCCACAGCTCCGTCTGGATGATGAGAACTTGCTCGGTATACATTTTAAACCTCTGACAGAACAAGGTCTCATAAGGACTCGGGATGATCGGAAAACGTTACTTCCTATTGGCTATGAGTATGAGGAGACGTCAGCTATATTGGGACTGGAAACGGATGTGGGTACGCTCTACAGGGTGGATGTGCAAACGGGAGATTACAGCCTCATGAACTCCAATCTGACTCTATTTATCGAGTTTCTGCAAAGGTATGCTGCATTTATTAATGAGAATTCGGAGAGCTACGAGCCAACTGTGATGACGCTCGAGCAAGCACAGGCGAAGCTGGCTGCTTTTCGGCGGGGTGAGATTATATCTTCACAACAATCTTCTTCTCAATCGGCGAGGAAGCTTGTGTTAAAGCAACTTCGTTTATTATTTGTGGAAAAGGATCCGATGAGTGTCTTGAATGAGGATACATGGTGGAGTGTTGTGCTTGAGCAGCTGGAGGATGATCTCTTATAGTCCTTTGCAAATCAATTTGGTTGCTTAGAATAAGTGAATCAAAATTTGGATGCAGGATCCGCAAACAGTTGCTATTCAGGAACATAAGAATATGCTATAATTAAGAGTCGTATACCTATGTTAAATTTCACGCCTCAGCTTAATGAGTTGAAGCGGGTGGATACCGGGTACGCGATTTCTTTTATATAACTTAAAAGTAAAGGATTTGATGACGTTGTAGCGATGTTATACGTCGATCATAAAATGAAATGTTACGGTCAGGGATTTCTGTGAACTCCGTGCCTTGTGAAATATAAATGGTCTGATAACGCATCAATGAATGCCTATCGGAATCGAATGAAATTTGAATGCTGGAACGAAAATAACGCGTGAGGTGACTATACATGTTTGATAAATTACAGGCGTTAGCCGACCGTTACGAGAAACTCAGCGAGCTGCTGTGTGACCCGGATGTAGCAAGTGACAACAAGAAGTTGCGGGAATATTCCAAAGAACAATCGGATCTGCAGCCTACCTATGAAGCATACAATGAGTACAAACAAGTGAGCCAGGATCTTGAAGCTGCGAAAGAAATGCAGGGCGAGAAGCTGGACGACGAGATGCGTGAAATGGTCAAAATGGAAATTGATGAACTGAGCACTCGCCAGAAAGAACTAGACGATCTGATTCGTGTTCTCATGCTGCCAAAAGACCCGAATGATGATAAAAACGTCATCGTTGAAATTCGTGGAGCTGCTGGTGGCGATGAAGCGGCGTTGTTTGCAGCGGATCTCTATCGGATGTACACACGTTATGCCGATACGCAAGGCTGGCGCGTCGAACTGATGGACGTTAACACAAATGATCTGGGCGGCTTCAAAGAGGTTGTATTCCTCATTAATGGACGCGGCGCTTACAGCAAAATGAAATACGAAAGTGGCGCACACCGTGTGCAACGTATTCCTACAACGGAATCGGGCGGCCGGATTCATACGTCTACTTCCACAGTAGCGGTTATGCCTGAAGCCGAAGATTTCGATATTGAAATCCATGATAAAGATATCCGTGTAGATACGTTCTGTTCCAGTGGTGCTGGTGGACAATCGGTTAATACCACGAAATCGGCTGTACGGGTAACTCACGTTCCAACGGGAATTGTGGCTACTTGTCAGGATGGTAAATCCCAGAACTCGAATAAGGAAAAAGCATTGCAGGTTCTGCGTACGCGTATCTTCGATATGATGCGTCAGGAAGAAGAAGCGAAGATTTCGAGTGAACGGAAGAGCAAAGTGGGTACAGGTGACCGCAGTGAGCGGATTCGTACCTATAATTTCCCACAAAGCCGTGTTACGGATCACCGTATCGGTTTGACGATGCACAAGCTAGATCAAATCATGAATGGTGAGATTGCTGATATCGTGTCTGCGCTGACGATTGCCGAGCAGACGGATATGATGGATAGAGGAGAATAATGCTGTGACCCGCGCGCAGTTTGTCATGACGCCGGAACAGAGTTGTCGGGAAGCCTTCGTGGAGGCTTCCTCTTTTTTGGAGAAGTGCGGCGTGTACGAGCCGCACAACAATGCCCGGCTGCTGCTGGAACATGTACTCGGCCGCGAAGGGGCCGAGTACTATATGATGCAGCCGGAGCCCTTTCCCAGCGATCTTCGTAGTCGCTGGGAAGACGCCGTCACGCGTAAGGCTGCAGGTGAGCCGGCGCAGTACATTATCGGCAGCCAGGAGTTCTACGGGCTGCCGTTCGAGGTAACGCCGGCCGTGCTGATCCCGCGGCCGGAGACTGAGCTGCTGGTCGAGGCTGTGCTGCGCGAAGCCGACCGCGTGTTTCCCGGCGGCGCTCCGCTCGCCGTCGACATTGGCACGGGCAGCGGCGCCATCGCAGTGACGATGGCTTCGCAGCGCCCGCGCTGGCAGGTAGGCGCCGGAGATATCTCGGCGGCTGCCCTGCAAGTGGCCGCGCGGAACGCGGCCGCGAACGGGGTACAGATCGACTTCCGTGAAGGCGATCTGCTGGCCCCGTTCGCAGGGGCACGGGTGGACATCCTGGTGTCCAACCCGCCTTACATCCCGGCGGCAGATATCGCCGGGTTGCAGCCCGAGGTGCGCGACCATGAGCCGCGCACGGCACTGGACGGCGGCCCCGATGGACTGGGGCCGTACCGCATCATGCTGGAGCAGCTAGCGCTGCTGCCTGCACCGCCGCAGATCATCGGTTTTGAGCTGGGTCAGGGTCAGGCTGGGGACATCGCAGCTCTGCTTGAATCGGCCGGATATTGGCCGGAGATTATCGTCGTGCCAGACCTTGCAGGCATTGAACGGCATGTACTGGGTGTTCGTACTTCGGAACAGGTGACGAAAATGTAAGGTTCCACGGGTTTTCTTTTTGCCGTGAAATCCTCTACAATGAGATATACCGAAGATTGCTGAATGCTTGGAGGAACATAACTACATGCTGCATAAATTCAAAAAAATAGACTATTCGATTGTTTTTATATTACTCATTCTGATGGTCATCAGTATCTTGTCGATCTACAGTACTACCTTCGGCAGACCGAAATGGGAAGCCTTCCCCAAAAGAGCCGTAATATTTTACATTATAGGTTTTATCGTCTTTTTCGGGATGTCCATGATCAACTACAAAGTGATTATTAAAAATTATCTATACATCTACGCGGTAGGCATGATTTTGCTTATCCTGGTCATGTTTATCGGTCAGGAGTATTACGGTGCTCAAGGATGGTTATCCATATTTGGTCTGAGCTTGCAGCCTGCGGAGTTGTTCAAGCTATGTCTGATTGTCTTCCTGTCAGCGCTTCTGGCGAGGAAGAAAAACAGGCCGTTGTTTTTTGGACGAGATGTCATCCCGATTTCACTCTGTGTGCTTCCCCCGTTGCTTCTCGTCTTGCTTCAAAATGACTTGGGGAATGCACTGAGTTATGTCGTTATCCTGGTAGGGCTTCTCTGGATAGGCAATATCAAATTCACGCATGCCCTGATCGGTTTTGTCATAGCCGTGGCCGCTTTGATCGGTGGGACACAAGCCTATATTCATTACCATGATGAAATTGTAAAATTTCTGAAGGACATTGGTCGCTCTCACTGGGCAGATCGTTTCGACCCTTGGCTTGTACCGGATCAGACGTCAAGGGACGTGCTCTGGCAGACCTACAATGCCAAGTTGGCTATAGGTTCTGGAGGTATTAGTGGTAAAGGATACATGGAAGGTACCACGATTCAGTCGAATCGGGTGCCGCTGGCCTACGCGGACTCGATCTTTGTGCAGATTGGTGAAGAATTTGGTTTTGTTGGAGCATCGGTGTTGCTGCTGCTCTACTTTATCTTGATCCACAGGCTGGTGCTGATTGCACTGGAGTGTAAGGATAGGGCAGGGCCATACCTGATTGTCGGTATTATAGCGATGCTGCTCTACCAGATCTTTGTCAACATTGGTCCGTTCATTGGTCTGATGCCGCTGACAGGGATTACACTGCCGTTTATCAGTTTCGGGGGAACCTCGCTTGTGCTCAACATGCTTAGTATGGGACTTGTGATGAGTATCAAAGTGCATACAGAAGAGAACGAGGATATACTCGGTTCCTCAGAACAGCCAAGCATTACGGAACTGGTATTGAAATTATTTAGACGCAAATCAACACAGCAGGAGCAATAGTTTTGATCCTAGGCCAGACTCTTTGCAAGTGAATACGATATAAGCTAACCCTGGAATCAACAGATTAGAGCAAGATGGATCTGTGGGTTTCAGGGTTTTTCGTTATTTATTTGACGGATTTCCAATTTGTCTTCCAATTCTATACAATGGTAATATTAAAGACTAATGGAAATAATTATTGGGTATTAAACCTCAGGGGGATATGTGGGAACATGCTGAGAATGCTGAAGAAGATGGATGGGGTTATTCTGTTTGTGTTGTTGCTGCTTATGGTCATGAGTGTATTTACGGTGTACAGTGCGATTCAGTCCGATCCGAAATTGGGCAATCATCATATCAAAACCTTGCTGTTTTACGGGATTGGATTCCTAGCCATCATCGGTATTGGATTAGTGAATTATAAACTGTATATCCAATATGCATTTTATATTTACGCAGTGGGGATCATTCTACTGGTTCTTGTCAACTTTATTGGCGGACCTATTAATAATGCGAATGGCTGGATAAAGATTAATGATTATCTTTCTTTTCAACCGGCAGAATTGTTTAAAATGATCTTAATTCTGTTTCTAGCTCATTTATTGGTCAAAAGAAAAAATTCTACGCTTCATTTCTGGAAAGATATCGTGCCCATTGGTTTATGGACGTTCGTTCCCTTTGCACTCGTAATGATTCAGAATGACCTGGGCAACGCCCTCGGATACATCGTGATTCTGGTTGCTGTGTTATGGATAGGGAATATCAAGTGGTCTCATGCATTAATTGCTCTTGCTATTGTGGGAATCACCTTTTTTGGATTCGTCAAAGCATATACGTCGTATCACGATGAGATTTTTACCTTCTTGGAAAAGGCGAACAGGGAGCATTGGGCCGAGCGAATTGATCCCTGGCTTGTACCGGATAAAGCAACGTCGAAAGCTTCCTGGCATACGAAAAATGCGGGTCTCGCCATAGGCTCGGGAGGCATAACAGGCAAAGGTTACATGCAGGGCACATCCGTCCAATCGGGGCGTGTACCGTACACATATTCAGATTCCATTTTTGTGGTCATTGCTGAGGAGTTTGGTTTTGTAGGTGGATCTGTTCTGCTCTTAATGTATTTTATCCTCATTCATCGTATGGTGTTAATCGCATTACAATGTAGAGATAGGGCAGGACCTGTCGTGATTGTAGGGATTATCGGCATGTTGTTATATCAGGTGTTTGAAAATATTGGCGCTTTCCTCGGGCTGATGCCGCTAACGGGCATTACGCTACCGTTTATCAGCTATGGGGGAACCTCGTTGCTCATTAATATGGCTTGTATCGGGCTGGTGATGAGCATTAAATTGTATGGTCAGGAAGACGAGGACGAGCTTCTTATGGGAGAACAACGACCAACCTTGCTGGAACGTTTATGGAGTATGGTCAAAAAGGAAAAGACAACAGCGTGAACTTAAACTTTGGTATGATTCAACTTTGCCTTGGACATCCATCTTCCCAAGGGTGTTGGAGTATGTTATGGAGCAGTAAGTGATTTGTGTGCTAGTCCGATCTTTGCCTGCGGCTGTCAGGTGAAGGTCTTTTTTTGTTTTTAAAATAGATGTGAATTTGTAACTTTGGAAGAATGACAAATTTAATTTTTATTGACAAATATTTCAATTCTGTATTATCCTAATTTTAACTAGATTATATCAGTAACTTGCCCGCCTACTTATACACTCTACACGTTAGACAGTAATCAATACTTTGAAAGTGGGTTATGAACCTACTCCTCATCCATACACCCAGTCATGCCAATGATGAATGTAACCGTAATTCGCTGGTGTATTCTTCCCTAGATTATCAAAATATTTCAGCTATAAAGATCCTTTGATATCCCATTGCCCTTCAGCTTAATGTACTATGATCCTATTTAAGTTAGCCTACTTTTATCTGCGAATCTATTTATTCCATCCATGATTTTCTGCGAACCAGATTTCTTTTTCTCATAAATGAAATCGATTACATTTAATTGTAAACGCTTCCTTTGATTCTAATTTGATTGGGAAAGAGAGGGTGAAAAGGCGATGTGGATCAACAAACATAGTCTTTCAGCGGCATTAACGAGAGAAGTAGTAGGGAGTACAGGGCGTGATCCTCCTGCTAACCAAAATGTAAGGGTGCTGCTGAATTCCTAAAATTAAAACCCCAAAGGAGAGTTATATAATGAACCTAAATCGAGTTGGTACGATCCCTTCATTTGTAAAAGTGTTCATGCTCTTGTTTTTATCTTTTGCACTAACTGTTTCAACATTTGCCATCGGACCAGCGAAACAAGCTGACGCAGCTCCTCTTCCGAAGAAAATTATTGCTTATGTGGCTGGTTGGGCCAACTGGACCGCGAATGATATCAAGGCAGAACAGCTCTCTCATATCAATTATTCCTTCGCTCTCATCTCTAACGGTAAAGCAACAATTACAAATTCAGATCGTACCAAACTGCAAATGATGGTTGGATTGAAATCCAGAAACCCTGATCTGAAGGTGTTATTGTCTGTTGGTGGCTGGGGAGCTAACGGTTTTTCAGACGCTGCGCTAACGGACGCCTCACGCACAACCTTTGCTGACAGCATTGTGCAACTGGTAACCTCCAACAATTTGGATGGCGTCGATCTAGATTGGGAATATCCGACCAACCCTGCTGCTGGTACAACTGCGCGGCCACAGGATAAACAAAACTTCACACAACTGCTCTCGAAGGTGCGGGAGAAGCTGAATGCTCAAGGACAGATTAATGGCAAACAATATCTACTGACCATTGCCGCCGGAGCGAGCAGCAGTTATCTGAACGGTGTGGAGATCAATAATATCACGCCTCTGCTCGATTGGATCAATCTGATGACTTACGATTTTCATGGAACCTGGGATGCAACCACTGGGCATCATACGAATCTGTCCGGAAGAGATATTAGTGTAACGTCTGCGGTCAATCTGTTCAGAAATAGCGGTGTTCCCGCGAACAAACTGGTCATTGGCGGAGCCTTTTATGGCCGGGCCTGGACTGGGGTTCAGAATTCGAACAATGGTTTGGACAGGCCCGGTTCAGGTGGTTTTGAACCCGACTACAACACTATTGTCAGCCAGTATTTGAATAAAAACGGATATACACGATACTGGGACAGCAGTGCCCAAGCTCCTTATCTGTTTAATGGAAATACCTTTATCTCCTATGATGACCCGCAATCACTCAGCCTGAAGGTGCAATATGTGAAAAACAGCAATCTGGGTGGCATCATGTTCTGGGAGTACAGCAATGACCGCTCAGGTGCGCTGCTTCAGGCTGTATATTCAGAGGTTACAGGTGGGGGCACGGTGCAGCCTCCAAATCCAAGTGGGTACAACTATCTTGTTGCTCAAGCCAATCAGCAAATCGTCTCTGCTGATAATCAGGGCAATGACCAGCTTGTCGCAAATCGGACGACGGCAGGAGACTGGGAGCTTTTTGAATGGATCACGAACTCCGATGGAACGATATCCCTCAAGTCCAAAATCAATAATAAATATGTCACAGCAGATGTTATTCTGGGTGGTGCCCTGATCGCAAAAGCCACAACCATTCAGCAATGGGAGAAGTTCAATCGTGTAGATTTGGGTGATGGAACAATCGCATTGCAGGCTCTCGCCAATAACCTGTATGTGACCTGTGATCTGAATAACGGCGGTAAACTTGTAGCGAGCCGCAATTCGGTTGGCGGGGCTTGGGAAGCTTTCCGGGTGAATAAATAATCGAGAAGCCGAGAAGCAAGGGTATTCAAACAGCATGCTAAATGGAACATCAAGGCTAGGATAGAGTTTTAGATTAATCAAAGAAGTGCCAGCCAAAAAGTGTTCCATAGGCAGGCGCTTTTTTGACTTTTCGCCAGTTTCATGAGGGAGATAATAGTCCTTTCGTTTTAAGTCTTACCCGCCTATTAAAATTTTAGTAGATTTGTAATCTAGCAGGTTTACTTCCGTCTCTTCCGGGCATACTGATAGACATGAGAGAGTTACAGGGATCATGATCACGGGAGCCGAGGGGGAGAATGGAATGAGCAGAAAAATCGTGAAACAAATTGGACTTATAATTGTATGTCTTATGATGATTATTATGATGTGGGAAGGTCAGAAAACCGATGCAGCTGTGGCGGCCACAGCGATTCCGGAACAATCCATTCGTTTGCGTATTCTCGCAAACTCGGATGCAGCGGGAGATCAGTTGGTCAAACGCGAGATTCGTGACGCCGTCGTTGCCCAAATGAATGAGTGGGTAACCGAACTGGAGAATCCGCAAAGTCTGGAAGAAGCGCGTGGGGTCATTCGTCAGCATCTATCTGAAATAGAGGATCGTGTGGGAGAAGAGCTTGCCAATCGTGGCTTAACCTATTCATATCAGGTGGAACTTGGGGTGGTTCCGTTTCCAACCAAATTATATGGCGGCACCGTATATCCTGCTGGAGATTATGAAGCAGTGCGGATAACACTGGGAAAAGGTGAAGGACAAAACTGGTGGTGTGTGTTGTTTCCACCATTATGCTTCATAGATGCAGGAACAGGTGATGCACTGGCGAAGCCTTCAACAGCAACAGCATCAGCAGCTGCTGAGCCTGGGGACGCACAAGCATCTGTGCAGGCAGCTACACCGGAAGCACGTTTCTTCCTGTGGGATATGGCGATCAAATTATGGGATTGGGTATCGGGATTGTTTGCATAACATAATGCTAGATATAAGCTTTATCAGGGGGACTTCGATTCAGGGAAGTGCCCTTTTGTTTTATTATGGGTTTGAGTCAGAGACTATGTGATGTTAATCGCTGGTAAGATTCAGACCGCATCCTCGGGCAGAGCAGATATGTTATAATTATAGGAATCAGAAAATATAAGCGAAGAAGGCATCGCGGAAGTGGGATGTCTTGCATTAACTACCCTACTGAAGTTTAGGAATGATGGATATATGATGAGAGAAAACGAGCAATTGCATCAGTCTTCCATGAAAGGTATGGAGAACGATGAAAGTACAGAGAAAATGGTTACAAGTATGTGGGATGTCAATGTACTGGTAACCAATGAGAACAAGGATGAGGCGGCAAAAGGGAGTGCGTATAAACAGGCTCTTGCTGACCTACAGGATGCTGCAGCCTGTCTTCGTCAAGGGCAGACCGTGGCATTCCCAACCGAGACGGTATACGGTCTGGGTGCAGACGCTCGCAGTACAGCTGCGGTGGAAGCTGTATTTGCAGCCAAGGGGCGGCCTTCAGACAATCCGCTGATTGTTCATATTGCACAGCGTGACCAGTTGGATTCACTGGTCACGGAAGTGAATGGCACAGCGGAGGCTCTGATGGCAGCCTTCTGGCCGGGGCCGCTTACGCTTGTGCTGCCGGTTAGGCCTGGGGCGGTATCCCCGCGGGTTACCGCCGGTTTGGACACGGTGGCCGTGCGGATGCCGGATCATCCGGTGGCTTTGCAGTTGATCGCGGCGGCGGAATGCCCGGTCGCCGCGCCGAGCGCCAACCGCTCCGGGCGGCCAAGCCCGACCCTCGCTGCACATGTACGCGAGGATCTGGCAGGCCGCATCGGCGGCATCGTGGACGGCGGCCCCACCGGGGTGGGCGTCGAGTCCACGGTGGTGCAGGTCGGTGACGACGGTACCGTCACCATCCTGCGCCCTGGCGGCATTACGGCGGAACAGCTGTCCGCCGTTGCCACCCGTGTCGCCACGGACCCGGCGCTGCTCGCCGAGGGGCCCGGTGGCGATGATAGCCCGGCGCCGCGCTCGCCGGGCATGAAGTACACGCACTACGCGCCCACAGGTGCGCTGTGCGTGGTGGAGGGGCCGCCCGCAGCGGTGGCGGCCTGGATCAGCGCCGCCCTCGCAGAGGCGGCGCAGCGCGGGGAGCGCACCGCGGTGCTGGCGTTCGCCGAGCACGCGGAGCAGTACCGCGCCGATGCCGTGTTCTCGCTGGGCGAAGCCAGCGAGCTGGAGGAAGCAGCGCGCCGGCTGTACGCCGCGCTGCGCAGCTGCGATGAGCAGGGGGCCACATATATTGTGGCTGAAGCCTGCTCGCGCGAAGGGCTGGGAGCAGCCGTCATGAACCGGCTGCTCAAGGCGGCAGGTCACCGACTCATTCAGGTCGGTAACCGATAGCCCCCTTTTTCCATCGCTATGAATACTTCCCCTTGGCACCCGCCCTCTAGCCACGACTAGCCATTCATTTTTTGAATGCCAGCCATGCAAAAAGCCTTATCAGGTCATGTTTGTGTTCTTGTCCGCATATGGTGTACAAGAACCTTTACGTGACTTGGGGGTATGGGGATGTGGGATGTGTCTGCCCATGTTGGGCAGTTGGTAACCATTTTGATTATGGCCGTCGCTCTCGGACTCGACGCGTTCTCACTCGGCATCGGGATTGGCATGAAGGGTATTCGTCTGAGAGACGTATTGCGAATCAGTACCGTAACGGCCCTGTTTCACATCATCATGCCACTCATCGGTATGTATACGGGCAAATACGTCAGTTCCCTGCTTGGTGACATTACGACGTATGCAGCTGGCGGTCTGCTGGTCCTGCTCGGTGCCCATATGATCTTGAACGCTTTCCGGGAGGGAGACACCAAACTGGTGGATCATCGATCTTTGCTCGGTGTGATACTGTTCTCACTGAGTGTCAGTGTAGATTCGTTTTCCGTTGGAGTCTCGCTCGGCATGTTCAGCAGTGACTTGGTGTTAACAGTACTGGCTTTTGGTGTCTGTGGTGGAGCGATGTCCGTTATGGGTCTGCTGTTGGGACGGCGTGTGAGCCAAAACATGGGAGATTACGGGGAAGCGGTTGGCGGAGCGATCTTGCTCGCTTTTGGACTTTTGTTTATATTTTAAAAAACGACGTTAACCATGATTACAGCCTAGTGCAGTCTTCAATATATAGTTAAGAGGTTCATTTGTTCAGATTTAGTTTCAAACATGATTCGACAACATTTGCAAAATGGGGAGGCTAATCACAATGAAACATATTTTGTTTGTATGTACAGGGAATACATGTCGCAGCCCCATGGCGGAGGGACTCTTACGTAAACTGGCGTCTGAGCGGGGCATTCAGGTGGACGTTCGTTCCGCAGGTGTAGCCGCCACAACGGGCATGCCGATTTCCCGTCATGCGGAGGCCGTATTAAGGGATCACAATGTGGAGGGACCGCCTCATTCGACGCTACTTAGCTCCAACCTGGTCGGTTGGGCCGATCTGATCCTCACGTTGACACGCAGTCATAAACAGCATGTTATGCAGGTTTTTCCCGACTCTGTACACAAGACCTATACCTTGAAAGAGTATGTGGAAAATGATGAACAAGTCCTGAATGATCTTCAGGAATTGGACAGCCTGTTTGCGACATTGGAGATGAAACGTGCGCTGGGTCAGGAGATTTTGGCATCTGAACGTGAACGGGCAATCGAGATCAGACAGCGGATTCCGAGTTTTGATATTTCGGACCCGTTTGGTGGCAGTCGCGACGATTACAACATCGCTGCGGCAGAGATTCGGACCGCGCTCGACAGACTTTTGGACAAGCTGGGTTAATTGGATTCGTTTAATCATTCCAGCTACCGGTGGATTACCATATAAAAAAACGTACACGGGATGTAAATTACCCGTTGATTTTAAACGCAGGTTGTTTTATGATGAATGGGAAAACAGGGATCCGGTGTAACTGGCGACGAAGTGGGCATAACCACGATGGAGCACCGGAACAAACGGCCGGTCGCCTGGGCAAAAGAGCAATTCTGCGTTACCCGCAGACTGCTCTTTTTTTCGTCTTTCATCTGATTATTCGCTATAATAGTACCTGAAATGCCATGCAAGAATACCAAGGGCAGCCAAGAGGAAGCCGGGCATGATTTTATCGGGAGGCGATAGGATGACTATTGAATTAGATTCGGAACAACCCGGATTGCATGAACAGACCGCATCCATTCTGCGTGAACTGGCGCTTGCCGGACAGCTTGGAACTGGACAGATCGTTGTGATCGGTACAAGTACAAGTGAAGTCGCAGGCAAACGGATTGGTACAAGCGGTGCGGTTGAAGTAGCGCAGCAGCTTCTTGCGGGTATACGCGAGGTGCAGCAGGAGTTCGGTTTTGATGTTGTATTCCAATGCTGTGAGCACCTGAACCGTGCACTGGTTATGGAGCGTTCACTGCTTACACGTCTTGGATTGACTGAAGTGGGTGCAGTACCTGTGCCCAAAGCAGGTGGTTCCATGGCATCCGCAGCGTATCGCTCGCTGACCGATCCATGCCTGGCTGAACATGTGCAGGCCCATGCTGGACTGGATATTGGGGAGACGATGATTGGCATGCATTTGCGGCATGTGGCAGTACCCTTCCGGACAGCACTCCGCTACATCGGTGATGCCCGTGTTACTACAGCATTGACCCGTCCAAAGTTGATTGGCGGCGAGCGTGCAGTGTATCGTATGGAAGAGCAACCAGATTCGACATTTTGTGACTAACGTATAAACCGAAACGATTGGTTACACTCCTGACTTCGATTGCATCACCATCTTACGATCGCTGTTATCCCCAGATTTTTTGAATCTCTTATATAAGGGGAAATCCGGTGATAAAGGCGAACGCTCTGCTTCTCCAGATTGGTGTTGCACTCTCCGTTTTCGTGTAAACATGATTTCGCTTTATAACTTCACTTATAACTGGAGGAATTTAATCATGGAACAATTGCGCAAGAATGACCCGGCAGTACTGGAAGCGATGAATCTTGAACTAAAACGTCAACAAAACAACATTGAGCTGATCGCGTCCGAGAACATCGTAAGCGAAGCGGTTATCGAGGCAATGGGATCTGTACTTACCAACAAGTACGCTGAAGGATATCCGGGCAAACGTTACTATGGTGGTTGTGAGCATGTTGATATCGTAGAAGATATCGCGCGTGATCGTGCCAAAGAATTGTTTGGAGCAGAACATGTGAATGTTCAACCTCACTCCGGTGCACAAGCGAACATGGCAGTATACCTTGCGGCTCTGAAACCAGGTGATACCGTTCTGGGTATGAACCTTGCGCATGGCGGACACCTCACACATGGTAGCCCGGTTAACGCTTCCGGATTGCTGTACAATTTCGTGGCATACGGTGTACAAGAAGATACATTCCTGATTGATTATGATGAAGTGCGCAAAGCCGCATTTAAACATCGCCCTCGTATGATCGTTGCAGGTGCAAGTGCATATCCGCGTACCATTGATTTTGAAAAGCTTGCTTCCATCGCTAATGATGTAGGTGCTTTGTTCATGGTGGATATGGCTCACATCGCAGGACTGGTTGCTGCAGGCTTGCATCCAAGCCCGGTTCCACATGCGCATTTCGTAACGACAACTACACACAAAACGCTGCGTGGACCTCGTGGTGGTATGATTCTGTGCCGCAAAGCTTGGGCAGCAGCGATTGATAAAGCGGTATTCCCGGGTTCCCAAGGTGGACCTCTGATGCACGTGATTGCTTCCAAAGCGGTAGCATTTGGTGAAGCATTGCAACCTTCGTTCAAAACGTATGCACAAAACGTGGTAAAAAATGCACAAGTATTGGCTGAAACACTGATTGCTGAAGGATTGAACATCGTATCCGGCGGTACAGACAACCACTTGATGCTGATCGACACACGCAGCGTGAATATCACAGGTAAAGAAGCCGAGCATGTACTTGATTCCATCGGCATTACCGTGAACAAAAATGCAATTCCGTTTGATCCAACTAGCCCGTTTGTAACGAGCGGTATCCGTATCGGTACACCTGCTGCTACTTCGCGTGGTATGAACGAAGAAGCAATGGTAGCTATTGGTAAAATCATTGCCAAAACATTGAAAAACCCTAAAGATGCAGCTAAATTGGACGAAGCCCGTGCTGAAGTAACGGCACTTACGGATCAATTCCCACTGTACACTGACCTTAAATACTAAAAAAACTTGCTCATGGTGTTTGTATTTGAGATGTTCTTATGTAAACACTCAGACGGAGCAGACAGAATGAAGACGTAGAAGCGTAGCGTTCGCCTTTATCCCTGGATTTTCCCCTTAATAAAGGAGTTCAAAAAAATCCGGGGGTAACAGCGATCGAAGGGTCATTCTGTTTGCGGAGCATCATTGTGTTTACATGCATTTCATCATCTCAACTGACATAACAGCGAGAGCAAAAAGGACCGGAAGACTCATTTTTCCGGTCCTATTTTTATAGGATTCGGTTTTCTGTAATGATTGAGTGCCCTTTGATGGTGTAATTCGGTGTAGGTGATGATATAATATACAGGATTTATCGGGGCCTATGAATGATGATTAGGCATATTTGGTAATGCTGAACATGAAGAACATACCGGAGGGACAAATTAGATGGGAAAATTAGTAATATGTGATCACCCTTTGATTCAACACAAACTGACGTTTATACGCGACATGCGTACGAATACGAAAGATTTTCGTGAATTGGTGGATGAAGTGGCAACACTGATGGCTTATGAGATTACAAGAGATGTTGAGCTGGAGACTATTGATGTACAGACACCAGTAGCTGAAACACAAGGAAAAGTCATTTCTGGACGTATGCTTGGGCTGGTTCCGATTTTGCGTGCAGGCCTTGGAATGCTGGATGGTGTTGTTAAATTGCTGCCAGCGGCAAAAGTTGGACATGTAGGTTTGTTCCGTGACCCGGAAACCCTGCAACCTGTTGAGTACTACACCAAGCTGCCTACGGACGTTACAGAGCGTCAGTTGATTGTCATCGACCCGATGCTGGCAACTGGCGGTTCTGCCATTGCTGCTATTGACGTGCTCAAAAAACGCGGCTGCACGCAAATCAAAATGATGAACCTGGTGGCAGCTCCTGAAGGAGTGAAAGCTGTTCAGGATGCGCATCCGGATGTAGACATCTACGTTGCTGCACTGGACGACCGTCTGGATGATCACGGCTATATTGTTCCCGGACTGGGAGATGCAGGAGACCGTCTATACGGCACTAAATAAGCATATCGCATGCTTTGTAAGAGGTTCCGAACTTATAGAAAAGGGGCTTTGCTTCAATGTCCAAGAAAATTAAAGTCATGACGATATTCGGGGTGCGCCCGGAAGCCATCAAGATGGCTCCGCTTATTTTGGAACTGCAGAAACATCCCGAATCTATTGAATCGATCGTTTGCGTTACTGCACAGCATCGTCAGATGCTGGATCAGGTTCTTGAAGTATTCAATATTCATCCAGACTACGATCTGGATGTGATGAAAGATCGCCAGACGCTGAATGAAATTACGATTCGTGTGCTGGGAGGACTGGAGCCGGTTTTGCGTGAAGCAAAACCGGATATCGTACTGGTTCACGGTGATACGCTGACAACGTTTGTAGCCAGCTATGCTGCGTTCCTGCAGCAGATCCAGGTGGGTCATGTGGAAGCAGGTCTTCGCACATGGAACAAGCTCTCTCCATACCCGGAAGAAATGAATCGTCAGTTAACCGGAGTGCTTGCTGACTTGCATTTTGCGCCTACGGACTGGTCGTCTTCCAATCTTGCCAAAGAAAATAAATCGGAGTCTAGTACGTATGTCACAGGCAACACGGTAACAGATGTGTTTCAATATACAGTACGGCAGGATTACACACATCCGGTACTAGATTGGGCACAGGGCAAGCGTCTTGTGCTGATGACAGCTCACCGCCGTGAATCCCAAGGCGAGCCTCACCGTAACATTTTCCAGGCCGTCAAACGGATTGCCGACGAGTTTGAGGATATTGCCATCGTGTATCCGGTGCATCTAAGTCCTGCTGTGAAGGAGCCGGCTCACGCGATTTTGGGGAATCACCCCCGTATTAAACTTATTGATCCACTAGACGTGGTGGATTTGCATAACTTTTACCCGCATACTCACTTGATTTTGACCGATTCAGGCGGTTTGCAGGAAGAAGCTCCTTCATTTGGTGTGCCTGTTCTCGTTCTTCGGGATACAACGGAGCGCCCGGAAGGAATTGAGGCTGGAACACTGGAGCTGGTGGGCACCGAAGAGGAACGTGTATATGAGCGGACCAAAGCTCTGCTTACAGACGAAACACTGTATGCAAGCATGAGTCAGGCTGCCAATCCGTATGGTGATGGACATGCTTCGGAAAGAATTGTCAATGCGATTTTGCATCATTTTGGTGTGAATAGTGAACGTCCGGAATCATTTCACAGAAAATTCAAAAAATAATTCATTTTTTCTGATGGATTAATAAAGGGTACAGCATACAGTTAAACTGTACGGTTTACGCGGGTTTATGGGCTCTGATGGCCTGTAATCCCGTCGTTTTCCCCTTTAAAACGCTAAAATCATTCAATTGACAAAGGCTCTCATCATTCAGTAAAATTAACTGGGATTGCAAGGGTGGCGTGGAAAATGGCCGATTCGAACAAACCAAATTCATCCCGTAACCATGATGATAATGTGTGGAAAGCAATGGGGCTCGTGACAGCTTTTGGAATCGAGATTGCCATTCTCGCTGTTGCCGGATATTACGTTGGCTCCTGGTTGGACAAGACCATCGGAGGTAGCGGAATATGGATCGCCGTAAGCGTTCTCTTTTTTTTGGCAGCAGGCGGCGTAAGCATCTACTTTATCGCGAAAAAATTCATGGGGGAAAGTGATGAGTGAACTAACCAGATACCGCAGAATGATGACTGTTTTCATCATGTACTTTCTTATGATTTGTTTTCTCGCAGCGGCCTTTATGCCACGTGTGGAGACAATTGCTTTGGGACTGGCCCTGGGTACAGGAATTAGCTGGATCAATGCATTTTACCTAGGCTTCAAAGTGAGGAAAATGTCTGATGATGCGGCAGAAGGTAACTTGAAGCGTGTGAACCTGGGATTTTTGACAAGAGCGGCACTCGCAGTGCTCGGTATCTTCATATCGATGCGCTTTCCGCAGTACTTCAATACATATGCGGTTGCAGGCGGTCTGGTCATTGCACAATTTTCCTTACTGATTATAGGGATCGTCTATTCCCGCAGAGCAGAATGATGTTAGGTGCTGCAGCTTTCAAGTCGAGAAAGGGGTGAGAAAAATATGCATGAAGCTCCAATTATTATGCTTGGCGGATTTCGACTGGATCTATCGGTTCTGTTGATGCTGGTGGTTACAGGTGCACTTGTTTTCATTTTTGCTGTACTAGCAACACGTAGATTATCCGTTGAAAATCCCGGCAAGCTGCAAAATTTTATGGAGTGGGCAGTAGAATTCGTCCGCAATCTGATTTCCAGCACGATGGATATGAAGAAAGGGAAACATTTTATCTCTCTCGCTCTTTCCATGATTATGTTCATTTTTGTAGGTAATATGCTAGGTCTTCCGTTTCAGGCGGTTACTGAAGTTACGGAGGTTAGTCAGGCGCAGGTATTCAATCAACCGATTGTCACTGCTGTTGATGCGTTTAACGAAGCGCATGCCAAGGACCCTGAAGCACATCCACACGTTGAACTGGCTTGGTGGAAATCACCGACAGCCGACTTGTCTGTAACGATGGGACTGGCACTCGTAGCATTCCTGGTATCTCATGGACTCGGATTGTTCCGTAACACAAGAGGATATCTCCAACATTATCTTAAACCGTTCGCCTTGTTCTTGCCGATCAACCTGATAGAGACGGCATCCAAGCTGCTGACACACGGAATGCGTTTGTTCGCGAATATTTTCGCGGGCGAGGTACTGATTACAACGATCCTGAAGCTGACCACGTTCAAAGTGTTTGGTGCCATTGCAGCGATTCCGTTGCTTATGGTGTGGCAGGGCTTTAGTATCTTTATCGGCGCAATCCAGGCATTTGTTTTTGTAATCTTGATGATGGTGTACATTTCACAAAGCATCGAGACGCATGACGAACATTAAGTTTCAAGCCCTACGAAGATTTCTTCACCAGGCTGAACAATAAAAAATACGATTTAACATTTTAAGGAGGATATACAAATGGGAGCAATGGCATTAATCGCAGCAGCAATTGTTGCAGGACTGGGCGCGTTTGGCGCAGGTATTGGTAACGGTATGGTAATCAGCAAAACGGTGGAAGGTATCGCTCGTCAACCGGAAGCGAAATCCACTCTTCAAACAACAATGTTTATCGGTGTAGGTCTGATCGAGGTATTGCCGATCATCGGTGTGGTACTGGCGTTCATGTTCTACGGTATGGCTTAATTAAATCGATACAGGTTTGGCGGGGAAGGCCATAGCCATCCGCGCCTTCTTTTTAGGTAATGTCCGTTCTAACGGATGACGTTTCAAGGATACCTCCAGGAAGGAGTGAACAGATTGAGTTTCGTATGGGAAAATACGCTTCTTGCGATTATTGCATTTGCAATTTTATATTGGCTGCTTAGCCGTTATGCTTTCGGGCCTTTGTTCTCCATTATGGAAAAACGTCGTGAACTCGTGATGACGCAGATGAATGAGGCTGCTCAGACTCGGGAACAGGCCATTGCCTATGTGGAGGAACAAAAACAAGCTCTGGAGCAAGCGCGCAAAGATGCTTACGACATCATTGAACAGTCCAAACAAACGGGCGGTAAACAAGCCGAATCGATCTTGGCTGATGCGAAAGCGGAAGCTAATCGTCTCAAAGACGATGCTGTACGTGAGATTGAGAGTGAGAAGAACAAAGCGGTCGCAGCGCTTCGCAGCGAACTGGGTACAGCTTCCGTTCAAATCGCTTCCAAATTGATCAAAAAAGAAGTTGAGAACGGTCCTGCACAAGAGGAACTTGTGAACCAATACCTCAATGAGGTAGGAGGCCGACAATGAGCCGCGATACGATAGTTGCCAAGCGTTATGCGAAAGCATTGTTCGAAGTTGCTCTTCAGCAGCAGCAGGTACTTGAAGTTGAACAGGAACTGCGTGTGGTTGTCAGTGCATTGACTGGGGATGCTGATATCGAAAAATTCATCGTATCTCCCAACATCTCGGACGAAGCAAAGCAGAATGTCCTTCATTCAAGCCTTGATGGAAAGGTGTCCGAGCCTGTCCTTCGCACAGTTTTGCTGTTGATTGAGCGCGGACGCGTTGAATTGCTGGAAGCTTTGCTGAATGATTATCTGAAGATCCAAGGCGAGTCGCTCGGCATAGCTGATGCGCGCGTCTACTCGACTTATGCATTGAATGATGAAGAAAAAGAAGCGGTTGCTCGTGAATTCGGTGGCCGTGTGAATAAAAAGATTCGTATCGAGAATTTTGTTGATCCGACTCTGCTGGGCGGATTGAAAGTCGCCATTGGCGATACGATCTATGACGGCAGCTTGGCTGGCAAGCTCGAACGTCTTGAGCAGTCTTTTAACAGACGAGTACAGTAGATTGGGGTGAGGACACTTGAGTATCAAACCAGAAGAAATCAGTACATTAATTAAGAGCCAGATCGAACAATACAAAACCGATATCGATGTAGTCGAAGTCGGGACAGTTATTGAGGTCGGTGATGGTATTGCTCGTGTATACGGACTTGAGAACGTAATGTCCAACGAGTTGGTTGAATTCCCAAGCGGTGTTATGGGACTCGCCATGAACGTGGAAGAGAGCAACGTTGGTGTCGTTATCCTGGGACCTTACTATGATATTCGTGAAGGCGACCAAGTAAAACGTACCGGTCAAATCATGCAAGTGCCTGTTGGCGAAGCATTGATTGGACGCGTTGTTAACCCGCTCGGTATTCCAGTGGATGGCAAAGGGCCAATCGCTACAACGGAATTCCGTCCGGTTGAAGGTAAAGCACCAGGCGTAATGGATCGTAAATCAGTTCATGAGCCGATGCAAACAGGGATCAAAGCGATTGACGCAATGGTTCCAATCGGTCGCGGACAACGTGAGTTGATCATCGGTGACCGTCAAACAGGTAAAACATCAATCGCAATTGATGCGATCCTGAACCAAAAAGGCAGCGGCATGAAATGTATCTACGTTGCTATCGGTCAAAAACAATCTACAGTTGCACAAGTCGTAGAAACTCTTCGTCGTAAAGGCGCAATGGAGTACACGATTGTTGTAACTGCAGCAGCATCTGATCCATCACCATTGTTGTACATCGCACCGTATTCCGGTTGTTCGATGGGTGAGTACTTTATGTACAAAGGTGAGCACGTGTTGGTTATCTACGATGATTTGACCAAACAAGCTTCCGCATATCGTGAACTCTCCTTGCTTCTTCGCCGTCCACCGGGTCGTGAGGCTTATCCGGGTGATGTCTTCTACTTGCACTCCCGTTTGCTGGAGCGTGCAGCGAAGCTGAATGATGAGCTTGGTGGTGGTTCTTTAACCGCACTGCCGTTCATTGAAACACAAGCTTCCGACGTATCTGCTTACATTCCGACGAACGTAATCTCCATCACGGACGGACAAATCTTCTTGGAAGCTGACTTGTTCAATGCTGGACAACGCCCGGCGATCAACGTAGGTATCTCCGTATCCCGTGTTGGTGGTTCTGCTCAGATCAAAGCGATGAAAAAGGTTGCAGGTTCCCTGCGTCTCGACCTCGCTCAATATCGTGAGCTTCAAGCGTTCTCCCAGTTCGGTTCCGATCTGGATAAAGCGACTCAGGCCCGCCTGAATCGTGGTGCTCGCATGATGGAAATCCTGAAACAGGGTGTGAACCAGCCTTTGCCTGTAGAACAACAGGTTGTCAGCTTGTACACAGCGGTTAAAGGATTCCTGGATGAAATTCCTACAGGTGATGTGACTCGTTTTGAACAAGAATTCCTCGCGTTCATGGAGAGCAGCCATCCTGAGATTCTTCAATCCATCCGTGATACTAAAGAATTGACTGCAGACAATGAGAATGCTCTGAAGGGCGCTATCGAGAAGTTCAGAAAGAGCTTTTCTGTCTCCGTCTAAATAGATGATATGCAGTTGCGGAGTTGTTTAACCGATTCCGCATGTCTGCATGTATAACTTTGGCTCCGCCAAAGGTAAGATTATGCTTACGAAGTAGTTTTGACTTGGTCAAAACTATTGAATGCTTACGAAGTAACTTTGGCTCTGCCAAAGTTTAAGTTTGAGCTTACGAAGTAGTTTTGACTACGTCAAAACTTGAAGGTGGTGAAATCATGGCAAAAGGCATGCGCGAAATAAAGCGGCAAATTAAAAGCGTACAAAGCACCAAGCAGATCACCAAAGCAATGGAGATGGTTGCTGCTGCAAAACTGCGTAAAGCGCAGGAAAAAGCGGAAGCAGCTCGTCCATATTCGGAGAAACTGAAAGAAGTTGTGGCTAGTATTGCATCAAGCACGCAGGGAATTCAACATCCGATGCTGGAGAGTCGTCCGGTCAAAAAGACAGCTTATCTAATCATTACATCGGACCGTGGTCTTGCGGGTGGTTACAATGCAAATATTTTGCGTCAGGTCAATCTGACACTCAAAGAAAAACACAACTCTCAGGATGACTACGAATTGTTCGTCATAGGGCGTAAAGGACGCGATTATTTCAGACGGCGCGAAATTGCGATCGCATCCACTACAACGGATCTATCCGATTCACCAGCATTTGCAGATATCAAATCCATTGCACACGAAGCTGTTCAAGGATTTGAGCTGGCTAAATTTGATGAATTGTACATTTGTTATAACCGCTTTGTGAATGCGTTGACCCAGATTCCTACGGTAGAAAAACTTCTTCCGATGGAAACACCTGAGGTAACTGCTGCGGAAGGACCGACGGCAAGCTACGAATACGAGCCTTCAGCTGAAGCTGTACTGGAAGTTCTGCTTCCGCGTTATGCGGAAACGCTGATCTACGGTGCACTTCTGAATGGTAAGGCGAGTGAGTTGGGTGCCAAAATGACTGCGATGGGTAATGCAACCAAAAATGCATCGAAACTCATCAACGACTTGTCATTGACCTATAACCGTGCTCGTCAAGCGGCGATTACGCAGGAGATTACGGAAATTGTGGCAGGTGCCAACGCAGCACAAGGCTAACCGTTTTTTATTAATGAAGGCTTGCAGTGCAGAGATAACAGAGAACGGAACTTTATTTCTGCAAAACTAGCAGGCTTGTAGGAGGGGAACGTTAAGATGAACAAAGGACGCGTTGTGAGCATCATGGGTCCGGTTGTTGACGTCGAGTTTGATCGCGGCGGTCTGCCGGAAATCCTCAATGCCATTACGATCACTACAGTAAGCGAAAGCGGCGTAAGTGTGAATCTGACACTCGAAGCTTCGAAACATCTGGGTGACAACCGGGTACGTTGTATCGCGATGTCCTCCACGGACGGACTCGTTCGTGGTATGGAAGCCGTAGATACAGGAGCTCCAATCTCTGTACCTGTTGGGGAAGCGACACTGGGTCGTGTATTTAACGTACTCGGCGAAGCTATTGATACTGGCGGAACTGTAGCTGCTGCACATAAAAATCCGATTCACCGCTCGGCTCCTGCATTTGATGAACTGACTACCCAGGCTGAAATGCTGGAGACAGGAATCAAAGTTATCGACTTGTTGGCTCCTTACGCCAAAGGTGGTAAAATCGGTCTCTTCGGTGGTGCCGGTGTAGGTAAAACTGTAACGATTCAGGAATTGATCAACAACATCGCACAAGAACACGGCGGTATCTCCGTATTCGCAGGTGTTGGTGAGCGTACACGTGAAGGTAATGACTTGTATCACGAGATGAGTGATTCAGGCGTTATCAACAAAACAGCAATGGTCTTCGGACAAATGAACGAGCCTCCAGGCGCACGTCTTCGTGTAGCCCTCACAGGTCTGACCATGGCGGAATACTTCCGTGATGAAGAAGGCCGTGACGTGTTGCTCTTTATCGATAACATCTTCCGTTTCACCCAAGCAGGTTCAGAAGTATCTGCCTTGCTCGGACGTATGCCTTCCGCGGTAGGTTACCAACCAACGCTGGCAACGGAAATGGGTCAACTGCAAGAACGTATCACTTCGACCAAAAAAGGTTCAGTAACATCCATCCAGGCCATCTACGTGCCTGCGGATGACTATACTGACCCGGCTCCAGCAACGACGTTTGCCCACTTGGATGCAACGACGAACCTGGAGCGTAAAATTTCAGAGATGGGTATCTACCCTGCGGTAGATCCGTTGGCATCCAGCTCCCGGATCTTGTCCCCTGAAGTTGTAGGCGAAGAGCATTACAACGTAGCTCAAGGCGTTAAACGCATCTTGGCGCGTTACAATGAATTGCAGGATATTATTGCGATTCTGGGTATGGATGAGTTGAGTGAGGAAGACAGAGCACTCGTTTACCGTGCTCGTAAGATTCAACGTTTCTTGTCCCAGCCTTTCCACGTTGCTGAAGCATTTAACGGTATTCCGGGTAAATACGTTCCGGTTAAAGAAACGGTGCGCAGCTTTAAAGAAATTCTCGAAGGCAAGCACGACGATCTTCCGGAAGCAGCTTTCCTCTTCGTGGGTACAATTGAAGAGGCAGTGGAGAAAGCCAAAACACTGGTATAATCTGAATCCAGGATTGTCCTTATGAAGCGAGCTATCCTTCGGATAGTTTCAGGAGGGATGGAATTGAGCACCTTTTTGTTGGAAATCGTAACACCTGAGCGTCTGGTATATTCAGAACAAGTGGATAGTATCACGGCTCGTGGTATTGAAGGGGAGCTGGGCATTCTGCCAGGTCATATCCCTATGGTTACACCTTTACAGATCGCACCGATCTATATCAAAAACGGAAAAGAAAGCAAACGCGTCGCTATTGGTGGCGGGTTTATCGAAGTCCGTAAAGATAAGGTTGTTGTGCTCGCAGAAAGTGCCGAATTCCCGGAAAATATCGATGTGGATCGTGCGCGTGCGGCGAAAGAGCGGGCAGAACGCCGTCTCAGCAGCCAAAGCAATCAGGACCATTTTGATCACCGCCGGGCAGAGATTGCTCTGCAAAAAGCGGTTAACCGGATCAACGTATACGGCAAATAAACTACTCATCGGAGCCTGGCGGCTTAGTCTGCCAGGCTTTTTTGAGTTTTTGGAGTGTTATCTTTTCCAATTACAGTAAACTATATGCACATTATCTGCGGTTGAAGTACTTGATTTAACGGCAAATAAAGTTAATTGCATTCACCGTTTATGGGCAGTTGAATAGAATGTAGGACTAAAGTCGTGTCGATAATGATCACTGTTGGAACCATTTTTAACGACGGAAATCTGAATTATTTCCGAGGAAATGACAGGATCGATATCGAAATAACGCTCTTTTATGTCGTTTTAGTCACAAAATCCCGGCATTTTGAATTTAAAATATTATCGAAGTGGAAATCAATGTAATTGACAATGTATGATGAAAGAGCCTATATTCCATAGAGTCAGCAGATGCAGGAAGCTGCGTTGATGAATTCCATAGTCATTCACAGCCAGATTGTTGCTGCTCCGGATTGGGCATCCAGATTTCCTGCATGGCAGGAGTAAGTCTGACAGTAGGCTCGGTATGTTGTGTTCAAGTCATTCCATTGTTCTAACAAGTTATGGATGCCAGGCATAATTATGCTGATCGCTGCAACAAATGTGGAGGTAATGAATATATGGATACTGACCTGACGAATCAGTTGAACCAGACATTAAGTACGAATGGCTTAGTCTCAATTGTCGTCTCTCTTTTATGTATAGCGTTGTCGTGGTGGGCTTTGCAGAATCTCAAGCTGGATTTAATCATCAGGCAGCCACGAGGAGCACAGGGAAGACTGTTACATTTACTGTTGGCCATTATACTTGGGCATGCTGTTTCAGGCTTTGTCATTGACTATTTGTCATGGACACAAATGTTGCGCCATTTGTTTTAATGTTGAGATGGTTGGTTAATCATCTGTTAGGTTCTTCAAGCAGTTCAATGTCGAATAACATCGATTAATTGTGTTAACAATTAGAGTATGAGTTGTCGGCAAATGAATTAAGAAAAAAGTGTGACGTGGAATTGGATGAATTTGAGATGTTTTATGTAAAAATGCTTGTATCGTACAATTCAACAATGTTATGATGGAAGTTAGGGAATTCACAATTGTTCACTTATTTTGTGGTTATAAACGGGATACCCGGTTGAATCCGGCTAATAATCATCCCATTCTGTCTGTTCAGATGCTTGCTGGCCTGTAAGGCATTACATTTACAAGTCGGAGGGCATCATGCAACGCACGTGGTATCATCGATATGGATTATAAACCAATTCTTTTCTGAATAGACATCAAGGGCATTATTTGCCAGGCTATGTCGAAATTCCACACACAGCAACAGTCTTTTCTATTACAGAAGGGCTCACGTATTCCGGAATGAAGAAAAGGGAATAAAAGCGCGGAGGGAACCATGATGAGCAAATTTATCGTCCGCGGTGGCAAAAGGTTGACCGGAAGTGTCAAAGTTAGCGGCGCTAAAAATTCTGTTCTTCCGATCATCGCTGCCTCTCTCTTAGGGGAAGAAGGACAAAGCGTTATTATTGACGCTCCTCCTCTAGACGATGTGATGACGATTAACAAGGTGTTGGAATCGCTAGGAGCGGGTGTTACATACCGGGACGAAGTGATTACCGTAAATGCGGAGAAACTTACTTCCTGTGAGGCACCGTATGAATGGGTAAGTAAAATGCGGGCGTCATTTCTGGTCATGGGGCCATTGTTGACGCGTATGGGTCATACAAGAATTTCGCTTCCTGGTGGATGTGCCATCGGTACACGGCCTATTGATCAGCATTTGAAAGGTTTTGAAGCCATGGGCGCTGAGATCAGCTTGGGCCAAGGCTATATAGAAGCTCGCAGCCAAGGACGGTTGCGTGGCGCGAAAATTTATCTGGATGTGGCTTCCGTAGGTGCCACTCAAAATATTATGATGGCTGCAACATTGGCTGAAGGTGTAACTGTTCTGGAGAACGCGGCAAAAGAACCAGAAATCGTGGATCTTGCCAACTTCCTGAATGGAATGGGTGCAAAAGTACGAGGTGCCGGAACAGGAGTCATCCGCATCGAGGGTGTGGAGAAACTGTCTGGCGTGAAGCATACCGTCATTCCTGACCGGGTTGAAGCAGGTACCTATATGGCTGCTGCTGCAATTTCCGGTGGTGATGTGTATATCGAAGGTGCGATTTCAGACCACTTGGGTTCTGTTATTGCGAAGCTGGAAGAAATGGGTGTAACCATTCATCCTGACGAGAATGGCGTTCGTGTCATTGCAGATCGTCCGCTCAAGGCTGTGGATGTGAAAACATTACCATACCCAGGTTTTCCTACCGATATGCAATCCCAAATGATGGCCCTTTTGCTTGCGTCTGAAGGAACTTCTGTTGTAACAGAGACTGTTTTTGAAAATCGCTTCATGCATGTGGATGAATTCCAGTTGATGAATGCGGAGATCAAAGTTGAAGGACGTTCGTCCATCATCACGGGCAATGCCAAGCTGAAGGGTGCCAAAGTAACAGCTACCGATTTGCGTGCGGGTGCCGCACTTATTATCGCGGGTCTTGTTGCTGAAGGTACAACGGAAGTGGGCGGTGTTCATCACATCGACCGTGGCTACGTACATCTCGCTGAGAAACTTAACGGACTTGGAGCCGATATTTATCGTATTTCGGTTGAAGAGCCTAAGCTGGATGCAGTTAAAGCTTCGAATGAAAAAGTCGGGGAAGAAGTACCACTGTTCAAAGTACAACCGACTTGGGCATAACATCGAATTAGACAAATAGGCGTTGCTCTCTAGTATTAATCATACATCATTGTAAATTGCGGAGACGAGAGCATGCGTACTGTCATTTAAATTCAGATCAAAAGCTAAGCCATCTGGCTTGGCTTTTTTTGTGTTCAATAATCAACTGAATCAGTACCTGATTCTATTAATAGCTGGTCTTAACTTATATAGCATAACATCGCATTCTGTACCAATTCTGAACAAATGAAAGAGCATGCTTTTTGAGGAACGGATGGTACCTTATGGAACCGGATTCCGCGACAGATCAATGTTTTTTAATAATACATAGCAGAATTAAGTTGGAAATCGCCACATATGGAATGCCTTCGTTTCTCTTAAATCAGGTTCTATCAGATCCACGCAGCTCATACCCTAAACTATGGATTTGAACAAAAGGACCGGCGCTTGACCGGCCATGGACAACGGAGGGTTATATCAAAATGAAAGAAGCTCGTGTGCAGGTTAAGGTACCTCTTGTCCCTCGTCCACTAGTGAAGGAGCCAGAAGAGATTGCTGGTTTCGGTGTGGAAAAAGACAAGCTTGCTTCAACGAACATCAGAACTGTTCCAGATGAGCCCATAACAACATCTCCTAGAGGGGCTGCCACCAAACAGGAGTCAGCTCAACACACTACGGCACGTATACACATACCTGTCATTGAATTAGACCAGTTTCGCCGTGTGAAGCGCCGCCGAATGCGTACGTTCGGCCGAGGCCGCAGATGGGGCAAGAACAACACTCGCTGGCAACCGGCAGCGGCTGTATCGGCAGTACTGGCACTTGCGCTGTTGATCCCCGCCATTCTGGTCTGGCCGCGGACGGATGATTCTGTTAAACCGATCCCTGTCCCATCTGGTACAGGCAGTGTAACGACTCCAGCACCTTCTCCAGCTGTACCCGTTACCTACCCTGAACCCCAAGTAAGGGTATACCTGTCCGCAACCGGTACAACGATGAATCTCCCGCTTGAAGATTATGTTACCGGAGTAGTCGCTGCCGAGATGCCAGCGGAGTTCAGATTGGAAGCTCTGAAGGCACAGGCCATTGCTGCAAGGACATTTATTGTGAGAAGACTGGCAGCCAACGATACAAGCGGTGTACCTTCAGGAGAAGCGGATGTAACGGATACTGTGAGTCATCAAGTGTTTATACCACCAGAACAAGTAAAAGCAGACTGGACACGTCTGGGGAAAGCAAAAGAATGGGAGAAGCTGCAGCAGGCTGTCCGCGAAAGCAAAGATTCCGTCATGACATATCAAGGCAAGGCCATTACCGCATCCTTTTTTTCCACAAGTAATGGGTACACGGAGAATGCAGAGGATGTCTGGGGCAACCCAGTACCATATTTGCAAAGTGTAGCGAGTCCGTGGGATAAAAACCTGGCTCCAGGTTTTAAAGAAACCACCACCATGAAGCGCAGTGAGATTCTCCAAAAGTTGAATCTGGGGGCGAATGCCATTCCTGTGAGCGCGCAGCAGAGCGGTGGCTGGATGGAAGTATTGTCTACAACGCAAGGCCATCGCATCAAGGAGATGCAGATTGCAGGTAAAACGTTTAGCGGGCCGGAAGTTCGAAAGCTGCTTGGGCTTCGATCCAGCCAGTTCAGCTGGAAGACCGATGGAGACGAGGTTCAGATTACAACGTATGGATACGGTCATGGAGTCGGCATGAGCCAGTGGGGAGCCAACGGCATGGCACAGGAGGGTCACACCGCGACCCAGATTCTCAAACACTACTACACCGGCATCTCCTTCGGACAGGCATCCAAGATGCTAGCCTCCAAATAGACCAACATGGAAGTCGGTATCAACCGGACAATTTGAATTAGCAACCGTTAGTCTATTAGCAGTAATTGGGGTCACTGATAATATAAAACGAGCCCTCGCAGATACTCTATGAAGTTGCTAAGCCTAGAATTAAAACCCACCGTTAGCTCTACCAATGAACTTAAAACTATAACGCCATGTTCAATCTCACAGACTCACTTAATAAGGATTGGCTGCTAAATCCAATCCATGCATTTCTGTCCACCACCCCTTCCGGAGCTTTTAAAACTTGGATATATCAGGCTGGATCAATAGCTACACCGGAACGGAGAGTGCAGAAAAAACCTGTAGGAGCGGAGCGTCCGCCTTTACTCCCGGATTTCACCTTTGAAGAAGGTGATAGAAGAAATCTGGGAGTAACAGCGGCCGAAAGGTTGTTCTGCACGCGGAGTGGCCCAGTGTAGCTCCTCTTTTTCACCTTATATAGCACTCTTTGAAAGCTCCGTGAAAATAATTAGAGTCGCGCGTGTATAAAAGAGTTGCACCCGGTAACACTTGTTACTGAGGTGATTAAGATGAATGAACAAAACAAAAAATCAGTCCAAGAAGAAACTCCTAAAACAACTCAAGGAGTACCGGCTAGCCAGCCCTCTTCATGGAAAAGAGCAATGTCCAAACGTTGGGTCTTCCCGGCAGCCTACATCGCAGCAGCAGGCATTATACTAACCTTAGTGTGGGTCTATCAGGGCACAGGCGACAAAACGCTGAACTCGGACCCTGCTAGCGGGGTAGTAGAAACAGGCGCATCGGCGGGTACAGAAGAAACAGCGGTTAACGGAGAACAGGAAAGTGTGGAAGTTGTTGCAAAGTCGGAGAATTTTGTATGGCCAGTAGCGGTTCCGTCAGAAATTTCGGTAGTAAAACCTTTCTATGACAACGAAGCTTCAAGTGAGGAACATGAAGCAGCGATGGTGCAGTACAATGACACATTTATTCCGAACACGGGTGTAGATCTGGCACGTGGGGATAACAAAACGTTCGAAGTCAAAGCAGCACTCGGCGGAAAAGTTACCCGGGTTGAACAAAACCCGCTGACAGGTCAAGTTGTGGAAATCACGCACAGTGATAACCTCAAAACCGTATACCAAAGCCTGGCTGACGTCAAAGTGAAACAGGATGATGAAGTGAAGCAAGGAGATGCAATTGCATCGGCTGGCGTTAATGAACTGGAAAAAACGCTGGGCAACCACCTTCACTTTGAAGTTTACGAAGACGGACAACCGGTTAACCCGCAAGGATATCTTCCGGAAAAATAAATGATTTTTACCGCAGCGACATGATGGGCAGAGGGATTTCTCCTCTGCTCTTTTTGTGCTTTTCAGAAAATAATGGGACCTTCGAAGCTTGTCACACCTTTAAACCGCGAATATATAGGCATGCTCCTCATATAATGTACCAAACTATCCACACAGTAGGGAGGCGGGAGCGTGCACGATTACATCAAGGAACGGACCATAAAAATTGGTCGCTGCATTGTTGAGACGAGGAATACGGTCCGTACCATAGCCAAGGAATTCGGCGTGTCAAAGAGTACTGTGCATAAGGATCTGACGGAGCGTCTGCCGGAAATCAACCCTGATCTTGCTGACCAGGTGAAACACATTCTGGAGTATCATAAGTCCATCCGTCATTTGCGGGGCGGTGAAGCGACCAAAATTAAATACAAAAAAACAAGCGGTAAAAAACGCGAGGTGTTGGCTTCCGCTAAATCGTAGGGACCTGCGGAAAGACGTAGGCCAAAAAGCTCACACATGCATTGAATCCCTCCCCTGAAGTATGATATGTTAAAAGCTGGTACAGGATCGAATTATGACATCTTATCAGCCCGATTTTTACATATATATGTTGCACTTTGTCGAACGAGCGGTGACGTGATAAGGGACTCTTTTTCACAGGATACGCTGACCAAATAATATCACTTTGGGGGCTCTTTTATGTTTAGCAAGGATATCGGTATTGATCTTGGCACGGCGAACGTGCTTATTCACGTGAAAGGAAGTGGGGTTGTCCTCGATGAACCTTCCGTCGTGACCATTGAAAGCGATACGAAGCGGGTCCTTGCTGTTGGGGAAGAAGCGCGTCGTATGGTGGGGCGTACTCCAGGTAACATTGTTGCCATTAGACCGCTGCGTGACGGTGTTATTGCGGACTTCGAGATTACGGAAGCAATGCTTAGACATTTCATTAATCGTGTGGGGGCAAGAAGCTGGTACAGCCACCCGCGTATTCTGATCTGTGCACCAACCAACATTACTTCCGTGGAGCAGAAGGCTATCCGTGAAGCTGCTGAGCGCAGCGGTGCCAAAGAAGTATTTCTGGAAGAAGAGCCGAAAGCGGCAGCGATCGGTGCGGGAATGGATATTTTTCAGCCGAGCGGCAATATGGTCGTGGATATCGGCGGCGGAACGACTGACGTTGCAGTCCTGTCTATGGGCGACGTAGTCACCGCCTCTTCTATTAAAGTCGCAGGGGACAAGTTCGACGAAGCGATTATCAAGTTTATCAAAGCCAAATACAAACTCATGATCGGTGAACGTACCGCCGAAGATCTCAAAATTGCGATTGGTTCCGTACATCCGGGCGGACGTCAAACAGAGATGGACATTCGCGGTCGGGATATGGTATCCGGTTTGCCTGTTACCGTAACGGTGTCGGGGAATGAAGTGCAAGAGGCGCTATGGGATTCCGTGCAATCCATCATCGTTGCAGCTAAGTCGGTATTGGAGCGGACGCCACCGGAATTGTCAGCGGACATTATTGACCGAGGTGTCGTGTTGACAGGAGGAGGCGCTTTGCTGAACGGACTGGACGAACTGTTGTCCAATGAATTGCATGTACCGGTATGGGTTGCAGAGGATCCGATGCATTGTGTCGTGAAGGGGACAGGCATTATGCTGAATAATTTGGATCAAGTGGTTAAGAAAAAGTTCTAATCTGCCGATATAAAAAGCAAAGGTTCGCCCAAGCTCGGGAAGCAGAACGGACAAGCAGCCATCCTGTAATGAAGGACAAGCGCTTGAGGAGAGGGGTTAATACATGTTAAGAGGTCTGTACACCGCTACCGCGGGAATGATAACGCAACAACGCCGCCATGACACCGCAACACAGAATATCGTAAATATGAACACAACGGGATATAAACAAGTGAACAGCGTAAGCCGTTCTTTCCCGGAAATGCTCATTACTTTGGTAGGCGGAGACGCTAATCTTCCGACAAAGCGGCTGGGCAAGCTGAACACGGGTGTGTTCGCGGAAGAAAGTTTGTCCATGAATTTGCAGGGAGCCATTATGGAAAGTGGGCAAAAGAGTGATTTTGCCATTTCGTCCAATCTGGCCGTGAATGATCCACAGACAGGACAACCTGTCCCGTTTGACGGTTCAGGCAAATTTGTACGAGCTGATGGCACGGTAACTTACCAACCTCAGGCGTATTTTACAGTACAGGATGCAGAAGGTAACACAAGATATACACGTGATGGGCACTTCGAGGTTACAGGAACCGGACAGCTGCTCAGCTCAACAGGTTCACAAGTTCTGGATAATAATGGACAACCTGTTGTGTTGACAGGCTCGGTAGACCAATTTAAAGTGGATGAGCAAGGTCGTCTTGTTAATGCAGAGACGGGTGCACCCACAGGTGTAACATTGGGAATCAGTGTCATCGATCAACCCAACCAACTGGTACGTCAAGGCGATGGTAATTTCAGCCTGAATGATCAGAATGGAGCAACGGCCCGGATGATGGCTGCCGGTGATAATGTGCAGATCCGTCAGGGCTACCTGGAAGGTTCGAATGTAGATGCATCACAGGCAACTGTAGATATGAATGCAGCATTTCGTGCTTATGAAGCGAACCAGAAAGTCGTACAATTCTACGACCGCAGTCTGGATAAAGCCGTCAATGAAGTTGGGCGTGTATAACGCCAACGTATAATATAGCCGCGTAGCGAAGAGCCAAACGCCCTTTGCGAAGCAAAGCAGAGAGGCTCACGCGAAGCGCAAGCCAAAACGCAGCCGACCTTATATGAGGATTGCGTAGCATTATCCCGAGCGCAGCGACGGTCTCGACAGTACTTTGCGAAGCAAAGCAGGGAGAGACCACGCGGAGCGTAAAGCCAAAACGCAACCGAGCCTATGCGAGGATTGCGCAGCATTACCCCAAGCGTAGCGACGGTCTCGACAGTCCTTTGCGAAGCAAAGCAAGGAGAGACCACGCGGAGCGTAAGCCTAAACGCAGCCGAGCTTATGCGAGGATTGCGCAGCATTATCCTAAGCGCAGCGATGGTCTCGAGAGTCCTTTGCGAAGCAAAGCAAGGAGAGACCACGCGGAGCTACTCGCCGCACAAAGAGCGTGCCCAACTAATATTTAGCCACGTGAAACTATGGCGTAAATATTAGTTGGGCAGTCGCGGCGCACACACACCACCGTCACTTAGCAAGATCGTACCCCACGCACCCACTCCGCCTGTTTCGGGAGTCCAGAGGGCAGCGCCATCTGGGGCCCTCCCTACCAGGGAGGGTTTGGGAGGGTAGAACCAGGGAGGGTAACCACCGAATGAATAATTCCATGATTAGTGCAATGGTCTCCATGACCGGAATACAGCAGCGTCTGGATGTCATTTCCGATAATATTGCCAACGTAAATACGGCAGGCTATAAGAGTAAGCAAGCAGCCTTTGAAGATGTACTGACACGTGTGCAGCAGCAACCGGACAAGTACAAGCTGGATGGACGCTCCACCCCGATGGGATACAACCTCGGGTTTGGCGTACGTTTGGCTGATGTGACAAAGGATATGACTCAAGGTACACTCAATGAGACAGGCAATCCTACCGATCTGGCAATTGAAGGAAATGCAATGTTTGCAGTTGAAGCAAATGGTGAGAAAATGTGGACGCGTCAGGGTGCATTCCATTTTGTCCCTGATACAAGACCCAAAACGAATCCCAATGCGCCAGATATGATGGTATTGGTCAATGGCGAAGGCCACTTTGCATTGGATCGTCAAGGTAATCGCATTACGGCACCGAATAACAGCAAGGTTGCATTTGATGAAAAAGGCAATCTGTTGATCCGTCGTGGCAATGAAGCCAATGCAACGATTGGAGCCCAATTGCAACTCGTTGATATCGAGCGCCCGGAAGGGCTTGTGCAGTATGCGGATAACCTGTTTGGTCTGGATGCGGGTCTGACCGAGGATGATGTATTTGGAGCTAATGCAGCTACACGTGAAGCGACAGCCATGATCCGTGCAGGCTACATTGAACAATCCAACGTGGATTTGACACAAGAGATGGCTTTGCTGATGCAAGGACAGCGGACTTACCAACTGGCGGCACGCGCACTGACATCCAGTGATTCAATGTCGGGTCTTGCCAACAATATGAGAGCATAAAAGGTGAATGTGATGACAGATACACAGCAGCAGAACAGCAAGCCGGATAAGACGAAAGTCAAGAAGAAGAAGAGTGGATGGCGCATCGCAAGATGGTTTTTGGTTCCGGTCCTGCTTGTTCTTGCCCTCGCTGGCGGATTGGTGGCTGGCTACGTGGTACTGGGCAAACAGGATATCGGTTCCGTATTGCAGTGGAGTACATGGGAACATGTATATGATTTGGTGTTCGCTCCGTAGATGAACGATATATGCGAAAACTCCTGCGCAGGCAGGAGTTTTCTTTTTGGCGTTGAAAACAGTATAATGGTGGATGACGTTTGACGTCAAAAGAGGCCTCCCCTGCGAAAGACATTCGTCATCGCGAAGAGAGACCCCTTATCTCAACCTTCACTACTGCAGTCATGAAGGATATAACTAGTGTTAACTGAAAATATGCTTTTCATACAAATTAAATGAAAACCACATTTTATATGAGCATCGACTTGATCATGTTGGGGTTGACGGCTTCCGCACTAAAGTAAGTGGAGGGAACGGAATCGTTCAGAAGAAGCGAAGCGCTCGCCTTTGTCACCGAATTTTAGACAACTCTAAAATGTATCAGAAAATTCGGGGACAACAGCGATCGAAAGAATGATCCGTAACCGTAACGACCTCTATTGCGCTTAACTTCAATCATGATGGAGAATCTCATATAAATGACCCTGAGAGGAGATTACACTGTGCTCGATATCAAACAGATTCAAGAGATTATTCCACACCGTCCCCCGTTTCTGCTGGTGGACAAGATTGTAGAATTAGAGGATGGCAAACGTGCTGTTGGTTTGAAAAATGTAACCATTAATGAACCGTTCTTCATTGGTCATTTTCCAGAGTATCCGGTAATGCCGGGTGTGTTGATTACAGAAGCACTGGCACAGGTCGGTGCAGTAGCCATTCTTAATTTGGAAGGCAACAAAGGCAAAATCGGCTTTTTGGCGGGACTGGACAATTTCCGATTCCGTGGACAAGTTGTGCCTGGAGATACATTGATGCTGGAAGTGGAGATTACACGTCTCAAAGGTTCAATTGGTAAAGGCAAAGCTACAGCCAGAGTAGGCGACAAAGTGGTAGCTGAAGGCGAGATCATGTTCGCACTGTCTGACCCAAGCTAATGATTGTATCGTTCAGCATTTAATTGAATTTTATATAGAAGGAAGGGGTTTGCAGGAATGGAACAGTTAAGCACAACAGCAGCACAAACATTGCAGCAGTGGTTGGAGGATGCTTCGATTGATGAAGCGACGAAACAGGAGCTTCGTGATTTGCAGGATCAGCCGAAAGAGCTGGAGGATCGTTTTTACAGAAATCTGGAGTTTGGTACAGGTGGATTGCGTGGTGTAATCGGAGCGGGAAGCAACCGGATGAACCGTTATACCGTGGGTCGTGCAACGCAAGGGTTTGCCCGTTATTTGCTGGAGCAGCATGGCGACAAAGAAGGTAAACCTTCTGTTGTGATCGCGCATGATTCCCGTCATTTCTCACCTGAGTTCACACTGGATGCTGCCTTGGTTCTGGCTGGAAATGGCATTGTGGCTAAGTTGTTTACATCCCTGCGTCCTACGCCCCAACTTTCCTTCAGTGTACGTCATCTGCAAGCAACCGGCGGTATTGTGGTGACAGCGAGTCATAATCCTCCTGAATATAATGGCTACAAAGTGTACAACCACGAGGGTGGCCAATTGGTACCACACGAAGCGGAGAAAGTCATTCAATACATTCAGGAAGTTCCTTCCCTCGCGGATGTGAAAAAGCTGACGCAGGAAGAAGCCGAAGCTCAAGGATTGCTGGTATGGCTTGGGGAAGAGGAAGATCAGGCATTTGTTGATACCGTAGCCAGCCTTAGCCTCAGTCGTGACCTGATTCAATCCGGCGTTGGCCGTGATTTCAAAATCGTCTTCACTCCGCTGCACGGAACAGGTAATGTGCCTGTACGTCGTGTGTTGGAACAGATCGGTTTCGAGCAGGTTCACATTGTAGCAGAACAAGAACAGCCTGATGCTGAATTCTCCACAGTGAAGTCCCCTAACCCGGAAGAACGCGAAGCATTTACGCTTGCAATGAAGCTGGGTGAATCCGTGGGTGCGGACATTCTGATTGGTACAGATCCGGATGCAGACCGCATGGGTGCGGTAGTGAAAGACAAGGATGGCAAGTATTTCGTACTGTCGGGTAACCAGTCCGGAGCCATCATGGTGCATTATGTGTTGAGCCGTTTGCAAGAGACAGGTAAGCTGCCGAAAAACAGTGCGGTTGTCAAAACGATTGTAACAAGCGAGATGGGAGCGGTCATTGCTGAGCATTACGGTGCAGAAGTGATGAACACCCTGACAGGCTTTAAATATATCGGTGAAAAAATGAACCAGTTCGAAGCAACCGGCAGTCATACGTTCTTGTTCGGTTATGAGGAGAGCTACGGTTACCTGGCAGGCAGCTACGCACGTGACAAGGATGCAGTCCTGGCTGCAATGCTGATTGCTGAAGCAGCTGCTTATTATAAAAACCAAGGCAAAACGCTCTATGATGTCCTGCAAGAGCTGTACAGCCAATTCGGATATTTCCTGGAGAAGCTGGAGTCCCGTACGCTGAAAGGCAAGGATGGCGTAGCTCAAATTCAGGCGAAAATGACCGACTGGCGTTCTAATCCGCCACAAGAAGTAGCCGGCATCGCTGTACAAGATGTGCTGGATTACTCCCTTGGCTTGGATGGCTTGCCTAAAGAGAACGTTCTGAAATTTATTTTGGCAGACGGATCATGGTTCTGCCTGCGTCCTTCGGGAACAGAACCGAAGATCAAAGTATACTTCGCTGTGCGCGGAGAGAACCTGGAAGACGCCGAAAGCCGTATTGAGCGTTTGGCTACTACGGTGATGACGCGTGTAGACGCACAATAAATACGAATGCAGTACTGAGCAAGAACATGAGAAAGCCTCTCCGCACCGTAAGGTTGGTTGGCGGAGGGGCTTTTCTTTTAGGTAAAAAGGGTGAATTCCTACGTCTATTTTGGATGAATTGCGGATAGATGCACGTTTGTTGACACAAGCTGTTTGTATCCGGTATTTATTCACTATTATGCAATGAAAATCATGAGCTGAACGTGCATTTGGTTCCAACACTTGAGGAGGTACATGTAGTGCGTCAAAAATGGCTTTATTGGAATACCGCTTCACGGAAGTGGCTGTGGATTGTTGTCATTATCGGTTTGATTGCTTCCATCCCTGTCATCAGTGATCGGGTACAGACGGAATCTTCCGCCAAAAAGGTGGAGCTTGTCTTCAATTATCGGGGGCTATTGGATATCTCGGCTTATCAGGCCCATCCGCAAGACTTTATGAATGAACAACTGTCTCGGTTGAAAGACGCCGGAGTGACAACCATGGCGGTGTTCGAAAGTACACTGGATGAGTTGAAGAAGTCCCGCCGTCTGATGGTATATAACGGGCAGGACCTTGCGAACATGACCAAAAATGTCATTCCTGCTAACGATAATTACACGTATGTGCTGTTCACAAACGAGGAAAATGCACAAACGTATACCCCTATCATTGAACAAACGTTCGCCGATCGGGAGATTCCTGTGCTTCCATGGGAATATGAAGGTCGTAGCGGCTTAATATTGCAGACTCCACCGGAGAATGCCAACATGCAGCCTTTGCAACCAGATCCGGTTGCCGTGAAGATGCTGCGTGATAAAGGATTTTACATTTTGCCACGGATCGCAGACAGTGTTCCTTACAATCAGGAATCTATGGAACGCCTGCTTACCTTCTTCGAAGAAAATGGGGTAAAGCGCATCTTGTTTGATGGCGATGCTGTGAAAGGGTACAATGATAATGCAGAGATGAAGAGTATCGATATGTTTGCCCAGTTGCTGAACAAGCACCATATTGGACTGGCGGCTATTGAGAATTTGAAGAAACCACAATCCGGTTTTGAGACTCTCTCCTATAAAATTGATTACAATGTAACTCGTCTGTACTCCTTAAGTGACGGGGATGCCAATCTGGATGTAGACACCATTGCTGACCGTTTTGTTTTGGCTACCAAAGACCGCAACATTCGTATGCTCTATATGAATGCTTCGCCAAGTCGGAATACAGCCAAAGCCATGATCACCAATCCGATTGATAATTTGATCAACAGTTTGGGTGAGCCAGGTCATGCGATTGAACGTATGGGCAAACACGGCTTCGAACTCGGACAAGCTGAAGCGTTCACGGTTAAGGATTCTTCCATTCAGCGTTATGCCAAGCTGGTGGCCTTGATTGGTGCAATCGCAATGATTACGCTTATGGTTTCCTATTTTGTACCACTGCTGACATTGCTGGTATTTGCGCTGGCTCTGGTGGGTAGTGCCGGGTTATTCTTGCTCAAACCGACGTTGCTGGAGCAAGGAATTGCCTTGCTGGTCGCAATTAGCGCGCCAACCATTGCGATGGTGCTGGCGGTTCGTACAGTGAACTATCAGCAACAGCGTCAGCCAGACGCGCCTGCGGGTCGCCGGTTGGCACAAACGATCTTCTTATATGTAAGAACGTCGATTCTTTCGTTTCTGGCGGTGCCTTTTGTCATCGCATTGCTGAACAGCATTACGTACAGTCTGGTGATCAACCAGTTCCGAGGCGTGAGTTTGTTACACTTTGCACCTATGGCGCTGGTAGCGATTTATATTGTGTTTTACCGTGGTTCGGGTACATTCTCCATTAAACAAATTAAGGATATTCTTCGTACACCGATTAACGTATTGATGGTTGTATTGGCACTGGTTGCTGCTGTGGTTGGATACTATTATTTGAGCCGTACAGGCAACTCGGGTTCGGTTACACCGTTCGAGATGTTCCTGCGTACTACGCTGGAAGATACATTCGGCGTGCGGCCAAGATTCAAAGAATTTATGCTGGGACACCCGCTGTTTATCGTTGGCGTGTTCGCCGCTTTAAAATATCGTAAAGTCATCTTTGTGCTCATTATTGCAGCAATTGGACAATTGTCCATGGTGGATACGTTCGCGCATATCCATACGCCAGCTGTATTGTCACTCATTCGTGGAGTGATGGGATTGGGACTTGGCTTAATCTTCGGTATCGTTGCTGTGGGTGTGTGGCAAGTAGCGGAAGGATGTTGGAAAAAATGGTCACCACTTCTCAAAAGTTAGTCATCTCGGGATATTACGGATTCCGCAACAGCGGAGACGAAGCGGTACTAAAGTCAATTTTGACGGCGCTGGAAGAGGAGAGTCACAGATCGAATGTCACGATTGAGCCGATTGTGCTCTCCGGTGACCCGGAGTCGACCACTTCAATGTACGGTGTACGTTCAGTACATCGGATGAAGTTGAAGGAAGTTCGCGAAGCGATTAAGGAAAGTGACGGTTTAATTAGTGGGGGAGGAAGTCTGCTGCAGGATGCAACCGGACTGAAATCCATCCCTTACTACCTGGGTGTTATCAAACTGGCCCAATGGTTGAAAAAACCAACATTTATCTATGCTCAGGGCATCGGACCTGTAAATCGCAAGATATTCAATCCGATGATTCGTTCGGTCTTTAAGGCCTGCAACTATGTATCTGTGCGTGATGAACAATCCGCTGAATATTTGCGCGGGCTCGGATTGCGGTGGAATCAGATTCATGTGGTCCCTGACCCGGTGATGGGTCTGCCACTGCCTGAAGCCAAAGCTGAAGAAGTAAGTTCAGTCGCGGTTAATGCTCAAGGAGCAAGCGTTCATACCAAACTCCCGGTGATCGGCGTTTCGGTACGTTTCTGGGAGTCGGATCGTAAAGAGCTTACAGCCATTGCTGCTGGATTGAAGAAGCTTTGCTCCAAAAAAGCCGTTCACTTGCGCTTTATGCCATTTCACTTACCGATTGATGAGCAGGCTTCACGTTTTGTTATGGAAATGCTCGGTGACCTCGGTAACAAAGGTAGCGAAGTCAGCATTACCAAGGATCTCACCGATCCGCAGCTGATGCTGCAGGAAGTCAGCAATTGTGATGTCGTTATCGGCATGCGTCTGCACAGTCTGATCTATGCCGCATCACAGTATGTTCCACCCGTTGGTATCTCGTATGATCCGAAGATTGATCAGTTCATGCTGCGTCTGGATAGTGAAACCGTGGGCAGTACGGATGCGCTGGATGGGGATAAACTGGCGAAGACGGTGGCTAACCTGTTGGATCAGCGTTCACAGTGGCTGAAGGAACATGAAGAAGGCATTACCGAATTGAAGCAGGAAGCCAAAGTGCCTGCTCAGCAAATTATTAAATATTTAGGCCGCAAAGGGTGAAATAAGATGAATCAGACCGGACCAATACCTACCGTTTCAATCTATGGTATTCCTTTTTCCAAACTAACGATGAAAGAAACGGTGGAGGTTCTACGCCAAGCAGTGCTTACAAAACAGCCGCACCAAGTCATTACAGCCAATCCCATCATGGTCATGGCCGCGCTGGAAAACCCGGCGATGATGAAGGTTATGCAGTCTGCGGAAATGATTGTACCCGATGGGACAGGGGTTGTATGGGCTGCCAATTATTGTGGGGAGCCTGTGGCAGAGCGGGTACCTGGATTTGAGCTTTTACATGAATTGCTGCGTGTTGGAGAAAACTATCGGTGGGGCGTGTATCTGCTCGGTTCCACACCTGAGGTGATTCAAGAAACGGCAGTTCGGTTACAAGAGCAATATCCGGCGATTCGAATTGTAGGTTATCGCGACGGTTATTTTGGTCCGGCTGAGGACGAGCAGGTTGTCGCTTCCATCCGTGAAGCTGCACCTGATCTGCTGTTTGTTGCACGTGGGGCAGACACGCAGGAACCGTGGATTCACAAGTACAAAGACGCGCTTCAGGTTCCCGTTACGATGGGGGTTGGAGGCAGCTTTGATGTGATTTCGGGCAAAACCAAACGTGCACCTAAAGTGTTCCAAAAGTTAAGACTGGAATGGTTTTATCGTCTACTTCGCGAACCTAGCCGGGCTGGTCGAATGCTTGCGCTTCCGAAATTCGCTGTCAAAGTGATGCGGGACAAAGAAAACGTGACTAAAGTCCGTTAAAATTAGGCTATTACGAGTAAAATGCACGTTTTTGCTAAAAATTGAGGTTGGCATTTCGCCTGTGATCAGCGTATAATTCATTCCGGATTACATGTGTCGTGCTGCTTGAATTAAAACGTTACACTGAGCAACTACGATAGCAAGGCAACCTTCCGATCGCTGTTATCCCCAGATTTCTTTTATTACCCTTTATAAGGGTGAAATCAGGTGATAAAGGCGAACGCTTCGCTTCTTCAGGTTTTCCTTGCTCTCTTCGTTATCGTGTAACAAGTATTCAAAAATGACTAACAAATGATTTTTTATATATAAAAAGAGATCAGGGGATTTATAATTTCTTACAGGTATTATAATTGGGGGTCGAATGTTCAAATGGTAGCGATCTTTATCATTGGATTTATCGTGTCAATGGGACTGGCTCTTGCCCTGACACCACTTGTCAAAAAGTTCGCAGTCAGAATTGGTGCAATGGATACGCCGAATGCTCGTAAAGTGCACACTCGGATTATGCCGCGTCTTGGTGGTCTAGGGATTTTCCTGGCCTTTATCATTACGGTTGCTGCTCTGCTTCCTTTTGTGTCAGCATGGTTTACGACAAGAGACATGAGCTTTGTCAGTGCTTTTCTGATTGGTGGATCGATCATCGTACTGATTGGTGCATTGGATGACCGTTTTGAACTGTCAGCCAAAGTGAAACTGCTCGGACAAATTGTTGCTGCTGCTGTAGTCGTATTCGGATTCAATATCCGTGTAGACTTCGTCAATATTCCTTTTCAGGATGCTTACTCCTCATTGGAAGCTTGGGTGTCCATTCCACTGACGATTCTCTGGATTGTTGGTGTAACGAATGCGATTAACCTGATTGATGGTCTGGATGGTCTGGCTGCCGGTGTGTCCGGTATTGCCATTGGTACCATTGCCGTGATGTCCTTCCTGATGGGTAACATGATGATTGCCTTGATGTGTCTTGTACTGCTTGGTAGTATTGTTGGATTCTTGTTCTTCAACTTCCACCCGGCCAAGATCTTCATGGGGGATACGGGATCGCTATTCCTTGGTTTCTCTCTGGCAATGCTGTCCATGCTTGGATTCAAACAAATTGCTGTCGTGTCCTTCATTACACCGCTGATCATTATCGGTGTGCCGCTCTCGGATACCTTCTTCGCGATCATTCGTCGTGCGGTACAACGGAAACCGATTTTCTCACCGGATAAAGGTCACTTGCATCACTGCTTGCGTGAACTTGGATTCAGTCACCGTCAGACAGTGCTGATCATCTACGGTATTGCCGCATTCTTCGGTGTACTGGCGATTATCCAATCTTCCGCTGCGATGTTCGAAGCCAACTGGGTAACGTTCGTCGTGATCTGTATCATGATGTTCTTCCTCCAGGTGGGTGCAGAAGTCATCGGACTTGTAAGCAAAACCAGAAGGCCGGTTATTAACTTCCTGATGCGTATGCGCGTCAAGTTGAACCCGGAGACCCGCTCGAAATCCTAAATAGAAACGCTCGTTTACTGATCTTATTGAATATTCTTTCAACCCAAACCTTGTCCCTCGTGGACAAGGTTTTTTGTTTATTTTGCTGTTTTTACTAAATAATTGGAACCTTTCGGCCGATATATAACGGTAACTGACTTAAAAAGAGGAGAGATGATACGTAATGCAACAAAAGAAACGGCCGTTGGCATGGATCATGTTGGTCGCTATGGTGTTCTCATTGTTCCCACAAGGTCTGTTTAAGCAGAACACAGCGAATGCAGCAGATGATCTTCAATCTATAGCTACTTATTTCATTCCGGATATAGCTAACCTAAGTAAAACTTCAGGGTTATCTTTGACAACATCTGGTACAACGCTCAGTCGTGACAATGTTTATAAAACAACAAATCCAACAATTAGCATTACAGGTACATATTCTTATGTATCCAAAGACACAATGAGTGTTAAAATTGAACAACTTAACTCGGTATCAAAAGGTTCCACAGTCTGGGAAACGGACAGTACACACTTTACAACGGGCACTGTAACGGCAAGTACATCTTCATCCAATAAGTTTGAAGCCAACAATCTCACGTTATTCTCAGGGTTTAATAAAATCACGCTTTACGGGAATCAAGGAAGTGTTGAAAGATCGGATACATTTTATGTATTGTACGATAAAGTTCCTTACGTAGAAAGTTTGAAAATTTTCTCTGGTTCTAATTCATACAATCTAAATGAGGGAGCACAGACTGTAGTAACGACGAAGGCTGTTTCCATGCAGGGAGCTGTCCAGAACGCAACTAAAGTAACTGTCGCAGTTAACGGTGAAACTGCTCTCCTGACCTCCTTACTTGAAGATGGGAAGTTCTTCACGCCTCAAATGAATCTAAATCCGGGATTGAATTCCCTTAAATTTGTGATTAGTAACGCATCGGATTCCATCACGATTGAACGAAATGTCTATTATTACGATGCAGAGCAGCCTTTTAGTAAACTCGAAATCGTGCATGGGGGTAATAACTACTCCATTATCGATAATAAGCCGACGCTAACATCTGCATCGGGCGGGAAGCAGGGAAGCTTCTCGGTTCAAATGTTGCTTCCTTATACTGCAAGTACCAGTTCTTTTGATTCAGTTGGTACTGTTAGTGTGAACAACGTGGATAAATCCACGACTTTGACTAAGACAACTGAACCGGAAGTAATTATTCCAGGATCAGATGGCGTCACGCCAATGTACCGTTTAGTGACATTTACAACGTCTGCATATGACTTCCGTACAGTTAATAGCGATGGTACTGGCGATACTCAGACAGAACAAAGAGCATCTCTTACAGTGACCTATGGTACATTTACTGCAACTTATTCAGGCAATTTTAAATATTTACCTGGAGAAAAAGTCATCAAGAACATGTACTATCTTCCAGACTATAATGGCAAGGTTGTGTCCAAAGTTGCATTGAACGGAGCTCAAGTTGAAGAATCTGAATTTTACATTATGGTAGAGGCTGATACAGATCTGACCCAAGGTACTGATGTGCTCGAAGGGGCGTATCTACCACTTGCCACCAAAAAACTGAGCATGACAGTTCAAAGTACTAATGGAAAGACGCAGGTTTGGAAAGTTAGTGGTTTTGCAACCGGTCAGCAACAGGTTAAGTTTAATTTTACGAACGCAAGCTCTTCATATAATGCAAGCATCTCATATTCATCCAAGAATTATATTTATGTATCCAACTTATATGATGGACAAACCTATACATTTAATTCTAATACGGACTCCAATAGATTGGACGTTATTGGTCAGTATATTGGTTTTGAAGGTTTTGCTGACGATCCACAATTCAATGCACAAGTTTTCGTCAATGGAGTTGATCAGCATCCTGGAGCAGATTGGTCCACGTGGATGGAAGTTGAAACAAACAGTGACAAGAAGAAAGTAGGTGTGTTTAAACTCAAATTTGATATTGATCGTAAAGGTCCGGTAGTATATGGTGAAAATACAATCGTATTGACAGGTACTTCCTCCGATGCGGGAGGCAATCTGATTGAGATTCGTAAAGAACTTCGGATATATATTATTGACTCTAATGTTTCCAATATCGATGCCTTTATGCCGGTGCTGATTCCGAATGATGCGCGCCAGCTCTTTACCCACGATGAGGTATCAGAGTATACCAAAACGGAACTGTCTAATATTTTCTCAGTTACACCAGAATTTGCATATCGAACGGATAAATATGTAACCAGTGAAGAAAAGTACGATTTGGTCCTTCGCGGTGGTGGAGCCCAGACAATTAATTTGAAATTCGGGTCTGACGTGATGTTTACCAGTAGTAATTTCCCTGATATGCATAAGAGCGACACGGCAGTAAGATACTCGAATACATTTACCTTTAATGGGAAAAGTTATAATTTTGACTATGCCGGTGACCAGGATGAGTTCATTCTCCGGATTAAAGATATTGAATTTGATGCCCCTGGAAGCCATGTATACACGGTTGAACTAATTAACAGTACAGGAGCCAGATCAACACAACGACTGGAAATTCTGAGAGAGGCATCGTCCTATCGAATTTTGGCTCCACAGCCAACTGTAGGCGACCAAATCGTTGTAAATAAAAACTTTATTCGTTTCGATATCGAGGCAGAAGGAGCTACGCAAGTTCTCATTGATAAGCAACCAGCAACTCGTCGTTCAGATATCGAAGATCGTTTCGTATACGACTATGTAGGTCTTAAAGCAAACAAAACAAACGCCATAAAGATTCAGGTTATTCGTGATGGTGGGACAATTAATGACACAATCAATGTCTATTATACGGGTACAGTGACCATTGATAGTCAGTACATGGCACCAACTGTGAGCACAAAATATAGCGTGTTTAATAAAGAACTGGAATTGTCCTTCCCGAAAGGGACATTGCTACAGTCTGCTACACAAGTTGGTAACGGGGTAACCAAGTTTTATCCAGACAACAAGCTGTTGTTTGGAATCGCTGATCCCAAAGACGGCGTTGTTGAGCGCAGAAATGATTATGGTAACATCATTAACGTTAACACCGATGGACGAAGTGAGAACGGGGAAAGTACAATTATTATCCCGGACAATCTGGTTTTATATTTCAACTCGACGTTAAATACCAGCAACTTTACGCTCGTATCTGATATTTATTGGATTAATGGTGGAATAGGTGAGCAAGGAAATAAGGGAGACAATGGCTACAAAGCTGGTACTAATGGATTGCCACCATATTATTTGGATCAGTTGTATTTCACCCAGATTCCAGCAGAACGCAAATTGGTCCCATCCAACCGCGGAACGCTTAAATTGAATTATGATTCAACGATTGTAGATGAAGTTGGGTCTACAATATCCGTATTTAAATACACTGACAAAGGTGTTTGGCAAAATATTGGTGGTGAAGTGGATACGAAAAAACATACCATCACTGTACCTTTCGACGAGTTCGGATATTATAAAGTTATGAAATTGAGCAAGAGCTACACCGATATTACAAACCATCCATGGGGACGTAATTTGTTGAATGCACTTTACTCTAAAGGGATTATGAATAATCTTCGTTACAATGAGTTTGGTTCAGATGACCAAACAACACGTGGAGAGTTCGCTACTTTACTCGTTAAAGGTCTTAGTCTGCCGTTGAACTACGATAACAATCAAACGTTCTATGACATCGTGCCATCATCTGTGTCGACAACATGGGACTATGCTTCCATTGAGACGGCTGCTCGTGCAGGTATTGTCCAGGGTCTTAGTGACGGATTCTTTGGAGCTGATCAACGCGTAACTCGGGAGCAGGCAGCAGTTATGATCGCCCGAGCTATGAGTCTGAAGCTCTCAGCCAATAATAGTAAACTGTCAGCTAGCTTGGCTAAATCATTTACTGATTCTACGGTGATTGACTATTATGCTCGTCCTGCCATTGAGGCAGTAAGTAAGCAGAAGATCATGGAGGGGAATCCAGTAACTGTTGCAGGCTCCAGCAAGCAGCTTTATCAGTTTAACCCCAAAGGAAACTTGACCCGCGCTGAAGCGGCAAAAATTGCTGTAGAGTTATTGAAAAAGAGTACTAAGCTATTTCCTAAAAACTTGAGTTAATTAATGTAAGAACAACTGAGCATTATTGGAAGGACCTGTCCCTTGTGATAAAGGGGCGGGTCTTTTTGTAACTGTAAATCAGCTGTATAAATCACATTTATAATAGAAGAAATATTTATTTTACCAATAACTATTTTTGTAATTCACTAGAGTTTAAGATACAATAGCGGTAAATACACAATGATCTAGAGGGTGAAGTTAGCTAATGAAACCGATTTATTCGAAAGCCCAGCTGGGCTACATGAAGGCAAAGACACAGTTCGAGAAACAAGCAGTCATTCTGGAGAAGAAAATAGAAGATACACGTAAAACACAGGAAGTTTCCCAAGAAGTGATGGAAGGGCTTGTACAGGCGACTGGCTTCCATGATGCGTATAACAATTTGGTTTTGGCTGAGAATGAATTAATTGAATGGTCTCACACCACGATGAAGCATGAAAAGACGTACCGGGAAAATAGACAACCTATTGATGATATGTATCTAAGATTGAACAGTGATCCGAATATGCGTGCTCAAATTATTGATCTTGCGATGAAAATTCGCTAAGGCATAGAAACGAAACTTTACGAAAGGCATTCCATATGGAGTGCCTTTTATTTATATTTTACATTTAGAAGAATTTGTCGCTTCATGGAGCGGGTTTGCGGGTATAAATAAACGTCCCCATTCATTCATACACCATAAAATTTCACGCAGCTTGCTTTATCTCTACTGAATTTATGGTTTTGAACATTAAATTACCCGCACAGTATCAATACATAAATAAGTTCAAAACTTTTTTTGCTGAATCCGCAACTTTTTGAAATCTGCTGCGTTTAAGATGTAGAGTCAAAAACATTGGGGAACTTACCAAGAATGACCTCGTGAAGAATCTTGTCTATTTATTAGAAAAAATTGCTTTACGGCACGGAAGACCCATTGTATAATACGTAAGGTAGGATTAGGAAACTACTCTATTTTCGTATGGATCTATCATTTTTCTCGTTTACAAGTTTCTGTGATATGCTCACAGACATCATTTATATTAACTTGCTCATGACTCTGGAAAGGGGGTGCGACAATAGAATGAGGAACACGAGCGACCCTATTAAAGAAAATTCCAATGTTATGAACGCCCAAGGAGGAGAAAAAAAGGTTATGAAGAAAATTTTATCCGTAGCTCTGTCTACAGCAATGGCATTCTCAATGTTTGCATCTGTAGCATTCGGTGATACAGCGGTTTCGCCACAACAACAGTTTGATGCATTGAAAGCAAAAGGTGTTTTCACTGGTTACCCAGATGGAACAGCTGGTTTGGACAAAGAGATGACTCGCGCTGAGTTCGCAAAAGTTATCACTAAATTGCTTGGCCTGAAAGAAATCACTGGTGTATATTCTTACAACGATAAAAACTACAATGCTAAAAACTGGGCTGCTCCTTACATCGAAGCAGTAACAGCTGCAGGCATCATGGAAGGTAAAAACGTTGAGAAGAAAATCTTCGACTTCAACGGTAAAGTAACTATCGAAGAAATGGCGAAAGTTCTGACAATCGCTTTGGACCTCGAAGTTCCAACTGAAACTAACAACACAGCAACAGCTTGGGCTAAAGGTTACGTTCAAGCAGCAATCAACGCTGGTCTGCTTGACTCCAGCCTGAACTTCCAATCCAATGCTTCCCGTCAATTGTTGGTAGGTGCAGCTTACTCTATCGATCAAGCTCAAAGCTTGAAAGTTTCTTCTTACGAAGTAACTGAAGAAGGTAAAGTTGTTACTTTCAAAATCAGCGACGGTGAGTCCGTTAAAGTAACTTTGGATAAAGCTCTTGAAGCTAACAAAGAAACTGAAGTGAAATTTACTTACAAAGATAAAGAGTTTACTGAAAAAGTAACTTATGTTGTAACTACTGCAACTAAGCTGCAAACAGTATCCGCTGATAACCTTCGTGAAGTGAAAGTAGTATTCGATGGTGAAGTTGATGAAGCTACTGCAACTGACGAAAGCAACTACACAATTGATACTGATGATGGTGATGCTGTAAACGTTAAAAGTGCTGCGTTGTCTTCTGACAAAAAGACAGTTACTTTGACAGTTGCGAACACTACCAATGATGATAAAGGTTTCACTAACCAAAAGGAGTACACAATTGACGTTGCTAATGTACGTGCAGGATCTAACGTAATCACTGCATCCGATGTTGCTTTCACTCCGGTTGATGCTGCTCTTCCAGTTGCCAACACTGTTGAAGCTTTGGGTAACAAAGCAGTTAAGATCACTTTCAGTGAGCCTGTAACAAGCGCTGTTAACTCCAATAACTTTAAAATTAATGGTTCTGCGGTTGTAGGAACTACAGATGTTTCCGGCAATACTGTAATTTTGAAATTGTACTCGACATTGTCTACTGGCGAGCAAACAATTAATGTTAACGGTGTGGCTGATTTCTCTGGTCTGCAATCCGTTTCTAAAGATTTCAAATTCAATGTAGTTGAAGATAAAACTGCACCAACAGTTGCTTCTGTAGTGAGTGCATCTTTTGAAACTGTTACATTGAAATTCAGTGAGCCAGTTGATCCTTCTACGTTGTCTGCTGGTAACGTATATTGGAATCAAGGTTCCACAAAGAGAACTGCTGATTCTTTCGAAGCGGTATCTGATGATACTTACAAATTCACTTTCACTGGTGATAACAAATTGATTTACTCCACTAGCTTGTATGTATCTGGAGTACAAGACTACTCTGGTAACACAATTGCTAGCGGAAGCAGCATTACAGTTAACCCAGTAGTTGATCAAACTCGCCCTGAAGTAGTTAGCGCAAAATTGGCTGATAATTCAAGTAGCGAATTGGTTGTGAAATTCACAAAAGCTTTGGATTCCACTACAGCTACTGATGCTGATAACTATGTTATCAAAAACTCTGATGGTGACGTAGTATCTGAATTCAAATCTATTACATTGTCCGATAACAATAAAACAGCTACAATTACTTTGTTTGAAGCTTTGACTGAAGGTAAAACTTACACTCTGAGCATCAACAATGTTTCTGACAGCACAACATTGAAAAACGTTCTGTTGCCTTATTCCACAACAATCAAAGTTGGAGATGTTACAGCTCCTGAGTTGTCCGGTGCGTATTACACAATTTCTAACAACCGCTTGATTGTGAATTTCGACAAAGCAATGGCAACTTCTGGTAATAACAGTGCTTTGGATAAAACAAAATATGTTTATGCAACAACTGATGGCGTTTGGAAAGCTCTTCCAAGTGGAGCTAACCTGACAATCAGTTCTGACGGTAAATCCGTAATCGTTGTATTCCCATCTAGCGTTAAAGTAGACACAATTGCAAAAATTCGTGTAACCAATGTACAAAGTGCTGGTGGAGTGACATTAGCTGGATTGGTTCAAGAAAAAACTGTTAATCCTGAAGCCGCGCTTGCTCTTAATGGAGATGCAAAAGCTACAGCAACAAACAAAATTAAAGTATACTTCAACCAAAACATTCAAACTGCTTCTACTAGTGACTTTGAAGTGACTAATGGTTCTACTAAATTGTCTGTTGTATCTGTATCTGTATCTGATGATGTTGCTACGCTGACATTGTCGGATAGTTACAAATTGAGCGCTAATGGAACTTATGCATCAGCTCCAGTTACTGTTAATGTTCTTGCTAACAGAAACCTGGTAACTCCTGCAGGTGCTAAATTTGTAACTGCTGCTTCTAAACCAGTTGTAGATGGTATTGCACCTTCTATCTCTAGCGTAACTCAAAAAGCAACTCTCAATGAAACAGCTAACACTGTAACAACTTCTGTTTACTTCACAGAAGCAATTGCTACACTGGGTGCTAACGAAGTTTATGATTTCGATGTTACAGTTGATGGAACTGTACTGAAACCAGGTTCTGACTTCACAATTGCTAAAGATAATACAAATCCTAATGTTATTAACATCACTATCAACAATGGAACAGTGAATCCATCCGCTAACTTAAACAAAATTGTTAAAGTACGCGTGAATCCAACTGCTAAATTCTTGAAAGATGCTAGTACAGAAGCTAATGTTGCAGCAGGAACTACTTCTTACTACTCAGCAATTATTCAAAAATAATTAGTATTAAAACTTAAAGAGACTGCCATTAGGCAGTCTCTTTTTTTTGCGTTGGGTTAATCAAGATATAGCTCATCTCTAGTGATTGAATATCTTTGTTATTTTAAAGCAACAACATCGTAACTTTCTATCTCTTTCTAACGTTTATACTGTAAATGCAACAAGCAACTTATGGGAGGTTTGGAAGTGGATCAAAAAAAAATGGTTGCCAGCTTGCTCGCAAGTGTGATGTTAATAAGCTCAAATGCTGGCATTGCGATGGCAGCGAGCACATCGAATAAAACGTCTGCTACCAGTTCAAATAGCAGTGCATCAAAGAAAACAACAGTATCAACGAACACGGTATTACATACACTGAGTAATTTATCTCCTGTCAAAGTAACCGCACGTAGCTCCGTGAGATTGACCGATGTGAACATCTTGTCTCAAGATGATGGAAATATTGTTACGTATACATTGACGTACAAGAACAATGACACTACCCCTATGATGATGCTCGATTACTGGAGCAAGGTAAAAACCAAGGGTGGAACGCTATTCTCACCTAAATTGATTGCAAAGGATCAAGAAAAGAAAACAGTTGCACCTGGATCAACGGCTGATTTGACTTACGTCATGAAAGTTGGACGCGAAGTGAAACTGAGTGATCTAAACTTCCTCATCGTGAAGTGGGATTTCAGTCAATCTAACTATGAACGTACGCTGGGTAAGTTTAATGTGCCCGCATCCTATATTATTAATACACCCGTAGGTAAACCGAAGACGGTTCGTCTAAGTGATTCTATGGTGAAGGTTAAAGTGTCTGGTATTAAAGTATTCCCAGGTGAAGATAAGAATCAGTATGTCAAAATTGGTGTCAATCTAAACAATATTAGTTACAAATTGCTTGAAAATCCGAATATCAAATGGATCTTGCGTACGCCAAGTGGCGCGAATTATCCTTTGACGCCAGACAAGGATAGTACAAGCGTTAGCATTCAGGCACAGGCCAATAAGGCTTTGAGTCTGATGGCGTCTCTACCCACTTCGGTGAAGCTGCAAAAGTCTGAACTATTGCTGGTGGAAGAGCAGGGTGAAGAGAAGACGGTCTTACCTGTTGCTGCGTTGCAGCTGCCTGAAGCAAGCAAAGCAACGAACGTAGAGGTGGCTGCAAATCAACCGAATATCATATCTGTTGAGGGACAACGATTATCTACATTGCTGGAGTCAGCAAAGGTTCGCATCGATGACGCTGAATATGATCTGAATATGCAGTTTGTACTTAAGAACGAAGGCAAGAAAGCTGTTAAAGTACCAACATATACATTTGAAGTACGATCTGCTGACGGAACAATTTATCCAATTGAAACCAAGGCTTTAGACGAATTAAAGCTTAACCCGGGAGATATTAAAACGATTAAACTTAATGCGACCTTACAAGGTGATGGAGATACGAGCAAAATTAAGCTATATGCGATGAGTCCTGTGGATAAAGATGAGAGCACGGAGTCAACGACTCAAACGAGTACAAATAACTTTGTTTTCTCCTACCCTGTAGGCGTATATGCAATTCCGCAATCTGTTTCCACTGGAGACGGTCTGACAACAGAGACGGTTATTAAGAATAGCAAAGGAACGTTTGGTGTTTCGTTGGGATCTTTACAGCGTTTACCATGGTCGGATAGCGACATTGTTGCTGCGAAAGTAACGATTCGTAATGCTGGCAGCAAAACGGTGCAGTTGCCAGAGCTCGAAGCAATGTTCACCATTGACTCGGCTCAACTCGATGGAGACAAGAAGTTAATATATACACAGACAGGCAAGCTACTTGGAGTTGGTATGACTACAGAAGCCTACCTATTGACTAAAATTCCTTCGGAGCTTCGGATTGGACGGCTGGAAGTGAGTCTAATTGAAAAGGTTAGCGAAGAAGAAACGAATGAATGGATTACGTTAAACACATCCGGTCTAATCCAACCTGTATCTTATGTAGGCGCTGGAAAGTCTTATACATCAGGCTCTGCGGATAAAGAGACTGTAATGGGTGCACGTAGAACCATTGTTTATCCAGGAACTTCTTCGGATATCGTTTATACGGAATTTGAAATGACAAATAAATCACTACGTCAAAGTGGCCTGGCAAAACTGGTGGGTTATTTCAAAACATCTGATGGACAGTATTACAAAGCATTATCCAAACAATCTGATCGTGTACCAGGGCCGGGACAAAAATCTATTGTTACGTTCTGGGCTAAAGTACCTAAGACAGTTATGTTCTCGGATATGCGTCTAATCGTCGGTGAGGGTATTGCTGACAGCAAATTTGTAACCGGAGAAGGGGAGGCTACAGCTTATGTGAATGCATTGGCATTTGAAGTACCTCCCAAATTAATTAGTGTTCAAGGTAATTTGACAAATATTGATCTCTATCCTTACACCCTTACAGCAAACAGCGTTCGTGCATATCTCGCAGGAAGCTCATCTTTACAGGTGGAGATGAACTACAATCTGTCTCGGGATGAAGATGTTGAGATTGGGGAGAATGAGCATAAGCTCGTGATAATCCTCACAGATCAGGCTGGTAAATCATTTGATAAAGAGCTGGATATAGGTACAGATATAAAAACTGGTACAAAGCAGACTTTAAGTTGGAGTCTTGAGGATATATTCTTCGAACAATTACGTGGGGGTTCATATCGCTTAACGGTGTATGATCAATTCCAAGGACAACGTATTCCACTTGCGGAGCAGGTCTTTGGATATGACCGAACTAGACTTCCCGAAGAAGAATAGGAATTTCAATATAGAATTGATTTTACCCTTTTAAGAAAACCTCGTTTCCAGAGAAATGGAAACGAGGTTTTGCTTGTCGCATCTCTACTTTTTCTCTATAGTTAAAGTTAATAGATTACCAGAGGAGGAAAATAAATCACATGAAACCTTATATGAAAGTATCCCTGGCTGCACTGGCGATTGGTGTTGGCGTGTGGGTTGGGTCTGTATACAGCAATACGGCAATAGGTGCAGGTACAAGCCAACCGGGAACAGCAGATGATCCGGTAGTGACGAAGAGTTATGTTGATCAGCAAATTCAAAAAGCTTTGGGTGGAGGCACAAACACAGGGTCTGGAAATACATCAGGTAGTAACAGCGGCTCTACGGGTAATGGCAACTCGGGCAGTACAAGTGGAGATACATCGTTGCCTCCATTGGTCTCTGGTGCCTCTGATGCTGTTGAGATCGTAACCGTGAAGCCTGGTCAACAGCTGATCGGTGCATCTGGCGCGGAGTTCATCGTGCGTAGCGGTAAAGCTGTGATCGTCAGTGAAGGTACGAATGGTGTAGCTGATCTGACGGACGGGGTTGATTTGACGAATGGTCAGACAGCACCGACTAATCACTTGCTCTCTTTTCCAAGAGATGGACGGGGTATAACGATATTGGATGGTAACAAGTACAGCTTGACTGTAATGGTACGTGGTGGATATTCTCTGAAATAGGATGAGCACTTGTCAGACTTTTTATTCATTTCATTTGTTCAGATTAACCAGTTCTAACAAACATTAATACGGCTAGCCAGCCCTGTTCCTGCTCACTCTATAACTGTACACAACCAATAACCGGAGGTGCAGGAATCATGGCTAGAAGCAACCGCAAAGTGGTACCCGAAAGTCGTCAGATGTTGGATCAGATGAAGTATGAAATTGCCGCTGAGTTTGGTCTGAATGTGGGATATGGCGGTAGAGGTCTTGCCGGTGCAGATACCGAATTTGGTTCTGAACTGGGTGAGGTGAGTGATCACTCTTATGGTCAGTATAAAGGCTGGGGCCATCTGACTTCCCGTGAGAATGGATCGGTCGGTGGAGAGATTACCAAAAGGCTGATTCGCCAGGCACAGCAGCACTTATAGGGTGTTTTCCTTATCCCAATCTGTTTGACACGTCTTGACAAATACGTTAAGATGGCAGTTGAGGTACGCAACCTTTTCCGCTAGGGAAAGGTTGATTTTTTGTTGAGGCCATTACCTGAAAAATCCTTATCTTCGTAACTGCGGACCCTGCGTCCTTATTCCGCCCGGAAAGCTTTCGAGGGTACAGTGAACGAATCAACGTAAATGTTTTGTTCGGGCAATCGCCATACTACTCGTTATGGGAGGTTGAAACTTCAATGTCTATTAAAGGCCGACATCTATTCACATCGGAGTCTGTAACTGAAGGACATCCGGATAAAATTTGCGACCAGATCTCGGACGCCGTATTGGATGCGTTCCTCGCGAATGATCCAAACGCTCGTGTAGCGTGCGAAGTTTCCGTAGCTACAGGCCTTGTGCTTGTCATCGGTGAGATCAGTTCAGCTTCTGAATACGTGGACATTCCGTCCATCGTTCGTAATACGATTAAGGAAATCGGGTACACTCGTGCCAAGTTCGGTTTCGACTATAATACTTGTGCAGTCCTGACTTCTCTGAACGAGCAGTCTGCTGACATCGCCCAAGGCGTTAACGCAGCTCTGGAGAACCGTGACCCGGAACAAATGGCTCGCGAAACAGAGAACATTGGTGCTGGTGACCAAGGTCTGATGTTTGGTTTTGCAACCAACGAAACACCTGAACTCATGCCTTTGCCAATCGCATTATCCCACCGTATCGCTCGCCGTTTGGCTGAAGTGCGTAAAAACGGTACATTGGAATATCTTCGTCCGGATGGTAAAACTCAAGTAACGATTGAATACGACGGTGACAAACCGGTGCGTGTTGATACAATTGTCGTGTCTACTCAGCATGCTGAAGAGACTCTACTTGCGCAGATCCAAAAAGACATCAAAGAACACGTAATTCTGCCTGTCGTTCCAGCTGAATTACTGGATGAGCAGACTAAATATTTCATCAACCCAACAGGACGTTTCGTTATTGGCGGACCTCAAGGAGATGCAGGCCTGACTGGACGTAAAATCATCGTAGATACCTACGGCGGTTATGCACGTCACGGCGGTGGCGCGTTCTCCGGTAAAGATCCAACAAAAGTAGACCGTTCCGCAGCTTATGCAGCTCGTTATGTTGCGAAAAACCTTATTGCTGCAGGTCTTGCCGACAAAGTGGAAATCCAGCTCGCTTATGCGATTGGTGTAGCCAACCCGGTATCGATCAACGTGGATACATACGGAACAGGCAAAGTCAGCGAAGAGAAATTGGTTGAGCTTGTACGTAACAACTTCGATCTTCGTCCGGCTGGTATCATCCGTATGCTGGATCTGCGTCGCCCAATTTACAGACAAACGGCTGCTTATGGTCATTTCGGCCGTACAGATCTGGATGTACCTTGGGAACAAGTGGACAAAGCAGACGTTTTGAAAGAGCAAGCAGGTCTGTAAGTTAATTCTTTAAATTGAAAGAGACTTTAAGGCCCCTGATTCTTTTATGAATTGGGGGTTTTTCTTGTTTTAGAACGCATAAAATATACCAAGTTTTGGACATGAAGAACTGGAAGTTAGTGAAATTGGAATACCGAGTACTAGCCCATCATTAATATGCAGTTATTTCTAAAAAAAACAGGCCATTTAACCGACATACATAAAGAGGTCTGCCTGTCAGACGATCAGGAAATAGAGGCGGAAGGGGACATTGTTTTGAAGAAAACACAAATTTCAATGAAGAAGAGAGTAGTATTGTGGATAGTGACTGTACTGCTTATATTCACTGCATGGCCAGCGGGAGGTATGCGTGGTATCCAAGCCGCATCTAGCATGTCCGACCTAGGAATAAACGAAACGTTCCCAGCAACGGGAGCAGTGGGTGTAGATGGTGCACAGCCTATTACGATTGAATTTAGTCAACCAGTCAAAAAAGGAACGGGAAATATCACGATTAAGCGAATTTCCGACAATAAGGAAGCAATTGCCCCTGTTATGGTAACAAGCACTAATGTTACTGTTGATAACAGTGCAGATCCTTCCTCTCCATGGGGAACAAAAGTTACCATCAGTGGCCTTAATCTAGCTGGTGGCGGATACTATGTACTTATGGATAAGCAAACTTTCATTTATACAGATGAAACAAGCTTTCCAGGTATTTCAGATGCCAGTCGATGGACATTCTGGACAACAGGTGTCAGTGCTCCGACAATTACTCAGCTTTCGCCTCTGAATTCATCAACAGGGATATTGCCGGCTGCAAATTTGAAATTGAATTTCAGTAAAGATGTTTACCCAGCAAGTGGAACAATTAATATTTACAAGAGTAGTGACGATGCATTGGTTGAAGCTATTTCAGTCACTTCATCACAAGTAACTGGTGGAGGAACTTCAATTATAAGCATAGATCCTGCTAATAATTTTGTGAATAACACCAAATATTATGTAGTAGTGTCTGCTGGTGCTTTTAGGGATGCTCAGCAGAATGAATCACCATCAATTGCCAAAGGTAACTGGGGGTTCACCGTTTCAACGGATACTACTGCATTGACAGTGTCTTCACTTTATCCTACGGATGGTGCAACGAGCGCACCCATCAATAGTGAATTATTGATTACTTTTAATAAAGAATTGGATACTGCCTACACGGGAACAGTTACTCTGCGTAAGGCAAGCGGCACGACTGTGGCAGTTACACCAATCATTAATACTTCCAACTTGCGACAAGTTCGACTTATTCCACAAAATACGTTGGAGAACAATACGGTTTACTATGTAGATATCGCTGCAGGAGGATTTCGGGATAAGGCAGGAAATGTATTTGGTGGTTTGACGGGGACAGCATCATGGAGCTTTAAAACATATACAAGAGACACCACTGCTCCTGTACTACAGACAGCCAAAATGTATACCAATACAATTATTAAACTTACATACGACGAGACATTGAACGGTTCAGTCTATCCACTGACTTCAAGCTATAATGTCACCGTTAATGGGGAAGTCAGAACCGTGAGTTCCGCCTATATCTCTGGAGACAGCGTTTATGTGGTACTAGATACTGGAGTTGCAGTGGGACAGATCGTTCGTATTTCCTACACGCCGGGTGTGCGTCCCGTGCAGGATACATCACTGAATTCTGCAGTTTCTTTATCCGGACGTGAAGTAGTGAATGGTTTGGACTCAGTCATGTCTAAACCAACAGAAGGCTACGTATATGGAAGCACTCTTACGTTATATTTTCCTGAAAGTGTATATGTCATGAATACAGAAGCAAAAAATCAATTTTCTATCAAAGCGAATGGTTCGAATGTAGGGATAAGCACCATCTCGTTGAGTAGTAGTTCTACTGTTATTTTGTATCTGAACCGTAGTATTACAAATGGTGAGGTCATTAAGGTATCCTATACACCGGGCTCTTATCCGCTAAAAGACTCACGCAGCCAGGCGCTAGCAAGTTTCAGCGATTTTTATGTACGTAACAGTCTCGATACAGTAGCTCCTGAATTTCAGAGTGCAGAAGTGAACGGTTCGAAGCTGATGATTAAATATAACGAGGCTCTAAGTACAACAAATGTACCGCTAAAGAGTCAATTTTCTGTTCTAGTTAATGGTGCACCGCTCTATGTGACTGCTGTAGATATTCAGGATGATACGATTACGCTGACTTTGGCTTCGGCTATTACATCGAATCAAAATGCAACATTGTCCTACGTACCGGGAGCGCTACGAGTTACAGACCTGAACGGAAATCCAGCTGGTTATATTAACCTGGTTCCGATTACGCAAACATCAGGGACTGGAAATGTGAAATCTGCGGTAATTCAAGGGGATACGGTTACGCTGACGTTTACTTCGAATCTGCTGACACAGACCGGCTTGACGAATTCACAATTCGTAGTAAAGGCAAATGGAACATCCGTTAATGTACTTACAGCATCTTCGTCAGGTGCGTCAGTAGTGTTGAAACTGTCCACATCGGTTGCTGCTGGGCAAACGGTTACTCTATCCTATGCTCCAGAGTATGTGCCCCTTAGAGATAGCAAAAACCAAGTTATGACAGCATTTGGGCCCATTACGTTAACCAATAATGCTAGTGGTTCAACAACGGGTTCTACAACATTACCAGCATGGCTGAGTACGAGAGATGCCGTATTATTCGGTCAATCCATGTATGTGTTAAGCCCGGATGCCGCTACTACTAGTTCCGTACAATCTAGATACAGTCGTTCTATACATCAGTATTCTGTTGATGAGGACAAATTAACGCAAGGATTCCAATATGCAGCTAGTCTAGGTGGGGAATCACATATGCTGACTTTTGATGTTCCAACCACTGACACCGTAGCTTATGTGGCACTCCCACTGAAGGGTCTCGAAGATAGCTATACACGTGACAAAAGTGCTGCTATAGGCATACGTTTAGCAGATCAGCTATGGATGATTCCTTTGTCCAAACTAAACTTCACTTCAATTGCCAACAGCGTAGGCAGTACAACGACTGAAGCGAAACTTATCGTTCAACTCGAACCAGTTCCCTCTACAGTTACTGGCACAATGGATGGGGCGCTTGTTGGAGCCAATGCTCAGAAATTGTCAGCTTTGACGGACGTTTATATTGCAGCTTCCAGTCCTTACAAGACATCAGTAGAGCAGCAAGTAAACAGCGAACTATGGATACGTCTGACAGGTACCGCTACAAGTGGAACTACAGGTTATGTTCAATTTGACAAAACGATAGCTCGATTATCGAATGTTCCTCATACTCCAGTGCAGTTGAATGGAGCCCTGGTATTAAAAGGGAAACTTACTGGTAATCAGACGGTTGTTGCTGCCCAACATATTGTGCGATTCTCTGATACCACTTCTCATTGGGCAGGTACGGTTCTCGAAGAACTTGCTGCAAAATGGATCATTGATGGTCAAACCGGCACAAATTATCAGCCTGACATGAATATTACTCGTGCAGAGTTCGCGGTGATGGTTGCCAAAGGACTAGGGCTTACAGGGAGCCAGGAAACAGCTCAGCGTTTCGGTGATGTCTCTTATGGATCAACAACCAGTGCATACATCGGTGCTGCTGCCAAAGCGGGAATTATTACAGGGAATACAGATGGTACATTTAAACCTAACAATCTGATTACTCGTGAACAAATGGCAATTATGATGGTGCGTGCGCTGGATTATGGTGGGAAGTCTGTTACACTCAAGACGTCTGCCGCCGCAACATTAACCAAATTCAAGGATAACAAAAAGATCCAATCGAAGGAACAGGTGGCTAAGGCAGTTCAGGAAGGGGTCATCCAAGGGATGACATCAACAAGCTTCCAGCCAACAGGAAATGCAACTCGTGCACAGGCAGCAGTGATGCTGAAGAGAGTATTAAATAAATTAGGGTATTTATAACTTCGGTGCAATAATTCAATTCAATCTTCCTAGAGCAATAGCAATGATTATTTGTTAAGTGAACTTCGAATGTACATACAATAATGTACATTCGAAGTTTTTTTTATTAAAAGCAGCTTATAAGATGGGGGTTATAACCTCAATGTTGGCTCGGGGCGTAACTTTTTCCACAAAAAGTAGTCTATTAATAGAAGAGTATACTAGAAATCTCGCTGTCTGCTGCCACGTGGCAGAGATCGTGATATCTAAGATTGATATACAAGATGGGAGAGACGTTTCAAACATGCTGGGGAAACAAGGGAAACGGCTGAACGACGTTAAGGCTAGCAAGGCGAAGAAATGGGCGATTGTGACACTGGCAGGCGTGATCTGGATTGCACCGGTACTGGGAGCGGGACAACAGGTGTGGTCGGGAAGTTCATGGCAGTCGGTGGCTGCAGCAGCTTCTACAACAACAAGTAAATTGAGCGAAGAAATTCTGACTTCGGGTGCGAAGTTGATGAAATACAATTATACAACGACACGTTCCGGCTCGAAGGTGAACGTACTGGCAGATGTCATTCAAGTGGATTTGCAAAATCCCTATGTGAAACTGGATGTCATGACAGGCAAGGGTGGCAATCTGAATAGTAAACAAAGCACGGGTGGCATGGCTAAGGAAAATGGCGCAGTAGCCGCCGTAAACGGCGATTATTTCAATGTATCCGGGGAACTTGCCCCGATCGGTGGACAGGTCTCGGATGGGGTCCTCGTATCTACTCCATCCGAACTGTCAGGGATGTATGCCCTCACCGTAACCAAGGACGGTAAGCCGATGATTGATGAATATTCATTCGATGGCACCGTGAAGGCAGATGATGGTTCAACGTTTGCTTTGCGTGGGATAAATAAAGAGGACTACACGGTCGAATCGAGCTCGGTGAAGTACAGTCACGCCAATTCGATGTATATTTATACACCAGCTTGGACGTCCACGAAGCGGCCGAATGATCCTTCCACAACACCAACCGAGGTACTTGTACAGAACGGTGTAATAACCCAAATTTCGGATAAAAAGGCGTTAAACATGACTGTGCCGGCAGATGGGTACATTTTGCGTGCGCATGGAACGGCAGCGACATGGATTATGACTCACTTGGCGGTAGGCCAGACGTTGAATGCGGATTACAAGTTGAAAGCCAAAACGACGGGGGAGACCGTTGATCCAAGCAATCTGCAGATGATGATCGGTGGTCATACCATTCTGGTGAATGGTGGGAAGGCGGCTACCTTTTCCCGTGATATTGCTGCTTCCGGTATCGGTGGCATTCGTGCGAGAACAGCAGTCGGCTACTCTCAAGATGGTCGGTATGTCTACATTATTGCAGCGGAGAAAAACAGTAACAGCAGCGGTTTGTCGCTGACCGAACTGCAATCCTTCATGACCAGCATTGGTGTATGGAAAGGCATGAATCTGGACGGAGGCGGCTCCACAACGATGGTAACACGTCCGCTTGGCGAGGAGACAGCAGGGCTTACGTTCAACACGGAGTACGGTACAGAGCAGCGTCAGGTCGTAAACACGCTGGGCGTGTTCTCTACGGCTCCAGAAGGTAAGCTGAAAGGCTTTGCCGTGAGTGGCAGCCAAACGTTGCTGGTAGGGCAAGAGGGCAAGTATACAGCCAAAGGATATGACACCTACTATAACCCGATTGCGACAGGCGATATCAAGATGACATGGAAATCGAGCAACAACGGCATCGTGAGTGTAAGCAATGGAACGATCAAAGGTGTGAAACCAGGTACAGTGACGCTGACTGCAACAAGCAATGGAGCTTCATCTTCCATTAAAGTTACCGTGTTGGGCGGAAGTGAACTGGCTTCGCTGACAGCAGGATCTGGCTTGGGATCGCTCCAAGCGGGTACAACGATTTCCATTCCAGTAACGGCGAAGACCAAAGACGGACAAAGTGTGACAGTTCCGGCGGATTCGCTGACATGGGAGTTTATTGGATTCAAAGGTAAAGTGGTTGCAGACCAATTAACCGTATCCTCTGTGAACTCCGGCGCTCAAGTTGGCTATGCGATCGGTCGTTATGACGGCTACAGCACGGTGGTTGTGCTCTCCGCTGCGGCAAGTGAAACAATATGGGAGAACTTCGAGAATGTAAGCTACCCGATCAACTTCACGACCAATGCATCAGGTGTAACTGGATCGGCTTCCGTGACAGCGGGAACAGGTGAAAAAGCTGGCTCCAAGGTGCTGCAGCTGAACTATGACATGACCGCAGGAATAGGGAAAATGTATGCTTATGCCCAATTGAACGGTTCCACTGGCAAAGAAGTATCTGCAACTGCGACATCCATGTCAATGGATGTTATGGGAGATAAGAGCCTCAACTGGTTGCGCGCCGAATTTACGGATGCCAGTGGCAAAACGGTATATGCCGATCTCGCAAAGGCAATTGATTGGGATGGGTGGAAAAAGCTCAATGTGGATCTGAATGGGCTGAACATTGCTTATCCGGCGAAGCTGAAACGGGTTTATGTGGTGAATGTGGAAGAAGGTCAGGATGAGCGTGCGAAGACGGGCACGGTTGCTTTTGACAATATTGCTTTCACCATGCCATCCAAATCCAGTGAAGTGGGCTTGCCTACAGGAACTGCTTCATTAGTGCTTGGACAGAAATCCATGACCGTAAACGGAACGAAAAAGGCAATTGATGCTGCGCCAGTACTGAAAAATGGTACAACATATGTCCCAATCAAGCATGTATTGGATGCTTTTGGTGGGCAGGCGAGCTGGGATAGCAAAAATCAACGGATTACCGTTGTACGTGGTGGCAAGCTAATTGATCTGGTTGTAGGCCAGAAAGAATTCATTATCAATGGCAAAAGACAAAGTGCAACAGTAGCACCTTACGTATCTGGTGGTAGGACTTTAGTCCCTCTTAGACTCGTTTCGGAGCAGCTTGGACTGACTGTAAAATGGGAACAGAACACGAAGACCGTTACCATCTCATCGTGATATGGTATGATATATACCGGAAACGATAGAAATGGAGTCGAACAAACGTGGATTTACAAGCCGATGCCATAGACCGCGTCATAAAAAACGCCATACAAGTCATGGAAAACAGTAAATATCAAATGTTTGAGATTATGGACTCGACTCGGAATGAGCTAAAAACGCTGAACGAGGAATTGAAGTCGGTTTTGAAAGAGACGGCGGAAACGATCGAGAAAGTAGATCAATTGGAGCTGAACTACCGCCGCTCTCGAATCCGGCTAACTGAGGTTAGCCGCGACTTCGTCCGTTATTCCGAGCATGATATCAAGCAGGCGTATGAGAAAGCGACGCAGTTACAGCTGGATCTGATGATTTACCGTGAGAAGGAAATGTATCTGAAAGCCCGTCGGGATGATCTGCAAAAGCGTGCCAAAAATGTGGAAGCTTCCGTGGAGCGCGCCGAGACGATCGGTTCCCAGATGGGGGTTGTACTGGAGTATCTGTCGGGTGAGCTGGGTCAAGTGACCCGCATCATTGAATCCGCCAAAAATCGACAAATGATTGGTTTGAAAATAATTTTGGCCCAGGAAGAAGAGCGGAAACGTATTGCCCGTGAGATCCATGACGGACCTGCGCAGATGCTCGCGAATCTAGTGCTTAGGACGGAAATTGTAGAAAGAATGCTCATAAAGCAGGATTTTAAGATGGTCCAGGCCGAAATAGTAGATTTGAAAGGCCAGGTTCGTTCGAGTCTTGGAGAAATGAGAAAAGTTATTTTCAATTTGCGTCCTATGGCACTGGATGACCTGGGATTGATTCCAACGCTTCGGAAGTACGTGCAGGATTTTGAAGAAAAAACAAAAATCCGCTCACTTTTTGAAACGAGAGGCAAGGAACACCGTTTATCTTCGGCAATGGAGGCTGCGATCTACCGCCTCGTGCAGGAAGGTCTGTCCAATGCTGCGAAGCATGCTTATCCCACTTATGTTGTAGTGGAAATTACATACCAGGCTCAGCTCGTTAAGATTGTCGTGCAGGACAATGGGCTTGGGTTCAAACCGGAGCTTCTTGCGAAGAAGAGCAAGGATCATACCCACTTCGGTCTGATTGGGATGAGAGAGCGGGTTGAACTGTTAGAAGGAAGAATAGAGATCGAGTCCGCGGAAAATCAAGGAACCAAAATAGTGATTCATATCCCGACAAACGTGGATAAGGGAAAGGAGTAGCAGGATGGAAAACCGTGATACTGGAAAGACATCAATTAAAGTTCTTTTGGCTGATGATCATCAGCTGTTCCGTGAAGGTCTGAAACGCATTTTAAATATGGAGGACGACATTGAGGTCATCGGCGAATGCGGCGATGGGATTCAGGTGCTCGAATTCTGTAATCAGGATAAACCGGACATCGTATTGATGGACATCAACATGCCTGTGGAAAACGGGGTTGAAGCGACGGAGAAATTGCGTGAGCTGTTCCCGGATGTCAAAGTCATTATCTTGTCTATTCATGATGATGAGAGTTATGTGTTCGAGACGCTGCGTAAAGGTGCTAATGGCTACCTGCTCAAAGATATGGAGGCCGAGTCCCTGATCAATGCGATTCGTTCTGTTCATGAAGGGCATGCATTCATCCACCCTAAAGTAACTGGCAAACTGATCATGCAGTTGCGTCGTATGACGTACCTTAATGAGACAGGGGCAATGAGCGAAGGAGCTTCGAAGGAAGCAGGCGTTAAATTTGTCGCTGGCGACAATAATCCGCTTACTCGTCGTGAGGCTGAAGTATTGCGTCTGATGGCTGAAGGTAAGAGCAATAAAATGATTGGTGAGTTCCTGTTCATCAGTGAGAAAACAGTAAAAAACCATGTCAGCAGTATTCTGCAGAAGATGGAAGTGGATGATCGTACGCAAGCGGTTATCAACTCGATCAAGTATGGTTGGGTTACCCTTTAATATACGATTGTATTTAGATGCAGTTTGATTATAGCAATTATAGGATTCTGTTTACTCGCGCCCATTCCAGAATGTTGGACTGGTTAGCGGGTTAATGGACTTTATTACTGCAAATGAGCAAAGTGTGAAGTTAGAAGAACTTATGTTCAAGCTTCGGCATAAATGATTGAACGACCTGGCCTGTCTTCTTCGTCCGGTGTCGATCAGAATGGAATATGCGCTTTAGGATTTGCAAGTGTAACCCTTCGGGGAATGCAGCATATACTGCTGTATACAGGGATGTTCGCCATGGGTGAGCATGACCTTCCGAGGAGGTGCAGTTGCCATGGTTGCTCATCTGACTATGATTCTGCTCATATACTTCCTGGCGGCAATGGCCGTTCATGCCATGCACCAGCGCCATCTTTCCCGTCCGGACCCCGAGGGCTACGAGCAGATTATGCTCATTCCTTCCAATCAGGAGCAGCGGATAGAAGGCATTGTAAGAGCGCTTTGCCGGGAATTATTTTACCGTGGAAAGAGCTTCACATTGACGGTTGTCGCTGATCGTACGGAAGCCGAAACGGTTCGTATTATTGAGAAGCTTATGCATAGGCAAGGAATGGAGTTATCCTACTTGTCCGCTGTCCCTTCGGATATGGAACAGTGGAATCAAACCGGGAGTCATTCTATGCGCCTTATCGATTTGCGTGAGCCAAAGCAGTAGATGCTTTTTTTGCAACAGTCGGACTCATTAATCGTGCAAGCTGCTGAGACAGACTGGCTAAAGCGTGTCATCAGTCAGAATGCACTATCAATGAAGTCATGCAAGCTTGCCAAAATAAGCGTGCATTTCATCATGTTCGAGGTTAAAGATTACAGCTTATGCTGTAGTCTTTTTTTGTCATTGTAGCCAAGCTTGCTGTTAAATTAAATATGGGTTTTTATGCAATCTATGGTTATTGTCTCTGTTGGAGCCCTGTAGGGATCGCAGCAAGAACCTTTTTGAAATCAGAACTCTTAAGTTAAAAGTATAGACGATGCAGATTGGAAAAAGTTTCGCGTGATCAAAGAAAGATTATCGCTACTCCTTGAATGGGTAAAATGGTCGTAACGATTGCTTTTGGAAACTACACGACTTGTGGGACAACTGCATAATTGATATAGTGATAATACAAATGGATAGTGAATAAATGAGATATGGACATGAAGCACATGCTCCGACGAATAGTCGGTTGGCATGTGCTTTTTTTGCGTTATGAGACATGGAGGATGAGGGAGGAGAGCGGATGAAGGTTGGGTTGTATGTGTGCCGAGTGAGAGAAGAGTGGAAGATGATGCTGTCACTGGATGTCCGAGTGGATGTAGCGTGGTGGCTTGAGGGGGCGAGCGGACAGCGGGTGTTGCGATGGTTGCTGTTAGGCAGGGAGGTGCCTTTAAGTCAGGCATCTTGGATGGTAGAGAATTTTGAGGTAGAGGGGGGGATGGATCAGTGGGGAGAGAAGCAATGGCAGGCGTATATGCAGGGCAAACTGGAAAAGTACGAGCGGGCTTCCGGGGAACTGGAGGCTAGGGGAGAGATGGCGGGCAAAGCGGGGATTGGCGCTGAAAGAGGTACGGAGGTGGGCGGGATGCCTGAGCCTTATCCCGCCGGAGACTGGGTTCAGCTGGAGCGGGGCGCGGCCCTGCTGGCTGAGCGGCTTCGCGGCCGCCAATTGCTGGCGGCCGAGGCAGAGGCGATGCTGGCGGACACGTCGCCGCAGCTTGCCTCGGTTTGGCGCGCGGCTGCACAGCTCGCGCACCTGCGTGGGCGGCTGAGCATAGCAGCCGCCCTGGAAGGGCCTGCCACGCGGCAGCAACGCCTTGCGTGGCTTGGTCGCGCGCACAGCGCGCCCCGCTGCCGCCGATGCGGCAGCTTTGCCGGGCAGCGCGTGCCATGCGCTGCCTGTGGCCTGGCGGCGTGCGCCTACTGCGAGGCCTGCCTCGCGCTGGGGCGCAGCCGTGCCTGTGCGCTGCTGCTGCGCAGCGCAGCGCCAGGTGCCATGCCACGCGGTGCATCGCAGCGTGGCACGGCCGTTATCCCCACCGAGGGCGGACTTGCCCGGTGGGGGCTCAGCCCTGCGCAGAGCGCGGCAGCTGCCGCGGCGCTGGCGTTTTTGGCCCAGCCATCCGCAGGGGATGGGCCGGGGCGGTTTTTGCTGTGGGCCGTGACCGGGGCCGGTAAGACGGAAATGATATTCCCTTTGCTCCAATACATATTGGAGCGCGGTGGACGAGCGCTTGTTGCTACGCCGCGCCGGGATGTCGTGCTGGAGCTTGCCCCTCGTCTGGCGAAAGCGTTCCCCGATATCTCGATCGCTACGCTATACGGAGGCAGCACCGAGCGTTGGAAAGACGCGCAGCTCACACTAGCGACCACTCACCAACTGATGCGTTTTTACCAGGCATTCGATCTGGTCATTATCGACGAGCTTGATGCATTTCCCTACCATAATGATCCCATGCTCGCTCATGCGGCGGAGTCCTCGTGCAAGCCTGATGGCCATTTTGTGTACTTGTCCGCTACGCCACCAGCTAGGCTACAGCGGGAAGCAGCGCAAGGGAAACTCACTCACGCCAAAGTTCCGGTGCGCTTCCACCGCCACCCTTTACCCGTACCGCGTTTACTGAAAATGCTTACCGTCGCCGAGTGTATTCGGAAGCGAGAGCTGCCCGCCACACTAAAAAAGAGCATTCAAACCTCCTTGCTACGGGAAGCTCAGGTATTTGTGTTTGTGACGCGGATCGCTCAGATTGAGGCATTTGTAAATCTCATGCGTCGCATGTTTCCACAAATCCATATCGAAGGAACATCATCCCAAGATCCGGATCGCGCGAGCAAAGTTATTGCGTTTCGTGAACGGACCATACGTCTGCTCGTGACCACCACCATCTTGGAGCGGGGCGTCACTATTCCACGTAGCGATGTATTTATTTTGGATGCGGATAATGGTCTCTTCGACGAAGCATCTCTGGTACAGATGGCGGGTAGAGCGGGTCGATCTATGGATGATCCAGCAGGAAGAGTCGTCTTTGCATCATCCCGTCGTACGCGTTCCCAGGTAAAGGCAGTGGCACAAATCCAAAAGATGAACACCATCGCAAAACGCAAAGGCTACCTTCACCCGCCAACACACCCATAGATACGAAGGGAGGCAACAATCTAATGTCGAACTGGCTAAGCAGCATCACTGACCACGTACACCAACTTACCCATCGCCTGCATGGATTACTCGCCCCACCCGGAGCGACTTGTCTAACCTGTGGTACACGAGCCATATTGTCTCCGATCTACCCCGGCATCTGTCCGCGTTGTGTGCAGCAAATTCCATGGATTCGTTCCATTCGCTGTCTCCGTTGTGGTCGAGGGATCGGCTGCCCGGACTGCGTCCGCCCACACATGCAAAACCGTTCTTTCATATGCAACCGCAGCGCCGTCCAGTATAACGCTTTAATGAAGGAATGGATTGGGATGTACAAATTCAGAGGCCACGAGCGCTACGCGCCACTGTTAACGGCTCTTATGATTCAAGCATTTCAAGCAATGAGCGAAGAACTGAACCCTGTTTTGGCAAAAGAAACCCTGGCCCTCGTGGCTCATCCCGCCACGCCTGCTCAATACCAGGTGGATGGCAGCTCACATCCACCCGGTTCGAGTGCGTCAACCAACGCACTCATTCACCGACCTAACGGGCGCGTAAAAGCGCCCGTTCACTTACCTACCGCGTTAGCGCCTGTGCATATACACGCGCAACACAACAGCCACAGCTCAGACGCGTACTATACGCACGCTCCTACCGGAGCAGCGACCCTCAGCCGCCAGTCGCTGCTCCAAAACAATAAGCCGCGATGGCGGCCTGACGCGGTGATCTATGTCCCCGTCAGCAACGAACGCCTTGCCGAGCGCGGCTTCAACCAGGCCGAGCGGCTCGCAGCAGGACTTGCCGCAGCCGTCCGCCTGCCTGTAGTTGATCTGCTGCAGCGTCGGATCAACACCACCAAACAAAGCTTCAAGACACGTGGCGAGCGTATTCAGACCATGCAGGATGCATTTGCAATGCAGCCGGATGGACTGGAGTTGATACATGACCTCTATCAATCCAATCTTGAATTGGCGCACAAGGACATGCATTCACAGCCAGCAACAAATTCATACGCCATTGGAGAAGGAGTCTCTTCACATTTCAGACCAGCCCCACAAAGCGGGCATATTCCTCCCTTACGATTGCTACTAATCGATGATATTTACACAACGGGTAGCACTTTGAATGCTTGTGGACAGGTGATACTGAACGCCGGATATTCCATAAACATTCCAATTGAAATTTACACGCTGACTTTGGCTAGATCCTAAGTTTAAAGACCATAGGTGGTTATGATAAATTAATATTATATTACGTGATGCCTGTCTCCATTACAGGTGATTATTTTACTGGTTTTTGAATAATATCATATCTGGGTTTATGTTCATCAGTTATTCAATTGAGAAAGATTAATGTGTAATTCTGCAAAAACAACTTGTTTAATATCCATAAGATTGCGCATACATGCATTTTAACCCCTTGCTATGTTTGCAATAGACTATGGCTTGATGTGTGAAAATAAGGTAATGTATAATTATTATCCATTCGGAAAAGGAAGTATGAGAGGGGCGTTTTAGCAATGAATCTAGGTAATTGTCCTCGCTGCGGCAGATTATATGCGTTGAATTTTCGGGATGTATGTTCGAACTGTATCAAAGAAATTGAGCAGGAATACCAGACATGTGTAGACTACCTACGTGAGAATAAGGGTACCAATATACAGGAGTTATCTGATGCAACGGAGATTTCGATTAAGCAAATCACGCGCTTTATTCGGGAGGGTCGGATTTCCATCGAAAACGCCCCTAACATGATGTATCCTTGTGAAGTATGTGGAACGCTGATTCGTGAAGGACATATGTGTGATTCATGTCGAAGCCGCTTGACCAAAGATTTGGCAGGAGCAGCCCGTGAAGTAGGTCAGAAGGATAACAATAATATAGGCGGGCGAGCCTACAATGCTGTCGACAAACTGCGCGATTCATAGGAGCGAGGGCTTAAATACAGTTTTTGCTATAACAAATGTTTTGGAACGTACCGATAAACTTATTAAAGATTATCGGTTTTTTTTATTATCTCAATCATTCAATAACATAAAGATAATGTAAAAAATCCTAGGGTAAAGGAAGTGTAGTTTGTATGAAAATCAATGAACCAAATAGAATTGGTGCTATCAATTCCTATCAGAGAAACGTTGAATCCAATCAGCAGGCTGATGCCAAAAAGAGCCGCCGTAAGGACGAAGTATCCATTTCTCCGGAGGCGATGAAGATGCTTGAGGAACAAGGTCGTACACAGGATGCAGGACGTATACAACGTATTCAAGAATTAAAAGAACAGGTAAATTCGGGAACTTATCAAGTAGACAGCCAGAAGCTTGCCGAGAAGCTCGCTCCATACTTTAAGAACTTCCCTAATCAATAGGAGGACACATGGCAATTGAATCGATAATTGGTGTACTTGAACAGCTGGAAGCCGCACATGTGGAGATGCTTGAGCTGGGGGAACGGAAGAAGGAAGCTGTTGTTGCCAACAAAGTTGATATCCTGATTTCTCTAATTAACCAGGAATCTAAACTGCTGAAAAGGATTGAGTTGATCGAACAGCAAAGATTTCTGGCTGTCCACCAGTTTCTGGAGGGACGTGGTATTAAGTCCAAGTTAAATCTGACCATTAGTGAGTTGACAAGACTGGTCTTTGATACCGCAGAGAAAAAGAGGCTTCTTCAAGCTCAAACTTCATTAACAGATGTGCTACAAAAGGTGAAATATCTTAATGAATCCAATCAACAGCTTATTAAGCAGTCGCTCTCGTACATCGACTTTTTTATTGAGACAATGTCATTTCATGCTGAATCAGAAGCCACGTATCAGAATCCTTTAGAGAAATCTTATGGTATAGCTCGCTCTGGTCTTTTTGATACTCGTGGTTAACAATGGGGGAAAAATAATATGGCTTCAACATTTCATTCAATTGAAACGGCCAAACGCAGTCTGATCACACAAACGGCCGCTTTGAACACAACAGGACATAACGTTGCCAATGCGAATACACCAGGTTATTCACGACAAGTTGTCAACATGACGGCAGCAGATCCAATTGATGCAGTGGCATTTTACCGTACAACAGCACCGGGTCAGCTTGGAACGGGTGTGGAGTTCAACTCAATTATGCGTGTTCGTGAATCTTTTTTGGACGGGCAATTCCGTAATGAGAATACCTCACTTGGAGGATGGACCATTCGTAATAGTACACTTGAAAAGCTTGAAACGATTATGAATGAGCCTTCGGATACGGGTATTCGCACAGTGCTGAATAACTTCTGGAACTCTTGGTTCGATCTTAGTCAAGATCCACAGGATGTTACAAACCGCAAAATTGTGAAAGAGACAACTTTGGCATTAACAGATGGTTTAAATCAAATCAGTCTCCAATTGGATGCACTGACTAGTGATTTGACCAATAACGTTTCGTTAAAAACCACTGAGATCAACTCATATTTGCAGTCCATAGCGGATCTGAACAACAACATCGTAAAAGTGGAGCAACTCGGAGACAATGCCAATGATTTGCGTGACCAACGTGATTATGCCGTAGACCAGCTCTCCAAGATTGCAGGCGTTCAGATAACAGAACTGGATAGTGGCTACCAGGTAACGATTGCAGGCCAAGTAGCAGTCACTGGAGCTGCGGTGGTTCCTGTCACGGCTGATATTCTAGAGAATGCCTATCAAGCTGGGACTTTAACTGGCGGCGAAGTCTATGGAATGATCCATTCCCGTGATCAATATGTAGCAGACTATCGTAATCAAATCAATCAACTGGCGAATACGCTCGCAACCGGGGATATTGAGATTACCATTCCTGCTGGATCCGTATTGCCTAGCGGCACGGTTTTCAACAATGTGACCTATTCAGATGCCAATAACAATAGAACGTTAACGTCAGATTTGAAAGTGACGGTTCAAGGGATTAATGGGCTTCATAAACTGGGGTATACCCTTAGCGGTGATACTCCGACAGCAGGCGGGGATTTTTTCTCAACCAAAGACGGTTCTGGAACGATCACGGCTGGTAATATTACATTAAGTAAAGATATCCAAAATGATCCGAATAACATCGCGACTTCGATGCGTACGACCGGAACAGGTACAAGTGAGAGTGTAGTACTGGGGAATAATAGCCTGGCGCTGGCTTTAGCTGGCTTAAAAGATGCGAAATTTGATTTTGGATCAGCATTGTCCAAACCAACCACGGTAGATGACTTTTTCGGCGCAATTGTAGGACAACTTGGTGTACAGACCCAAGAAGCTAACCGTCAAGCACAAAATGCTCAACTCCTCACTGAACAGGTCGACTTGAATCGTCAATCGGTAAGTGGAGTATCGCTAGATGAAGAAATGAGTAACTTGATCAAGTTTCAGCACGCGTATAGTGCAGCTGCCCGTTTTATGACTGCTTACGATGAACTGCTGAACAAACTCATTAACAGCACCGGTGTAGTCGGTCGCTAAGACGTAGAGAGGGGTAACCAATAATGGCTATTCGCGTAACCTCAGGAATGATGAGCACTCAGATGCTTAGCAACCTGAACCGCAACCTGAACCGTATGGATAACATGTCCAACCAGATTTCCACAGGGCGCAAAATCAATAAACCATCCGATGATCCCGTTGGTGTGACTTACGCGCTTCGTTACCGTGCAGAGTTGGCGGCAAATGAGCAGTACCAATCTAATACGGATGCAGCGGTAAGCTGGCTGGATGCGACGGATTCAAATATGCAGCAAGCGTTGGATGTAGCGAAAAAATTAAAAGAACTGGCAGTTCAAGGCGCTAATGGAACCTTGTCTGATTCTGATCTTGGAGCTGTTAATTTGGAAGTAGAGGAATTGAAGAAACACCTTGTGGATATTGGTAATACGCAAATCCGCGGCAAGTACATTTTTAATGGTCAAACCTACGATAAGATGCCGTATGATTTGTCAGGAACGGTGACAGATTATGCGGATGTGGAGACGGATACACAGGGAGTTCTTTACTCCATCAGTGAACAGGTCACTTTCCAAATTAATACCTCTGGAGCGGATTTCTTCGGTAATAAAGGCGATACGGATAATATATTCAAAATCATTGATAATCTCTCTGCGGCATTAAACAGTGGTGATCATGACGGGGTACAGCAGCAATTGCAAAACATTGAATCCAGGTCAACCAAAATGCAAGCATCTCTATCAGAGGTCGGTGCACGAACTAATAGAGTGGAATTGGTTCAAAATCGTCTGCAGGATCAAGACTTGAACTTTACGACTTTACAATCCAAGACAGAGGATGCAGATGTGGCTAGTCTGATGATTCAGGCTACTTCTGCGCAAACCATCTATGAAGCAGCTCTTAAATCATCTGCTCAGATCATGCAACCTTCACTAATGGATTTCATGAGATAATAATTGATTTTAATTATATATTAACAGTAAGCTATGGACATAGATGATGTTCCATAGCTTTTTTACTAGTATAGGAGGAAGAATAAGATGAAAGAAAACAACAATTTAAATATAACTGAAGAACAGATATTAAAGGAAACATATACTTTCCATAAAGGAATTCCGGGTTTTGAAGAACTGAAATCTTTTAATTTGCAGCGGCATGATGAAGTGTTTAGCCTTTTCAGTTCAGTTGAAGAGCCGGCCGTAGCCTTTGTAACCGTAAATCCATTCGATTTTCATCCGGACTATGAGTTTGAACTCTCTCCTGAAAACGTAGAAGATCTTGGCGTAACAGATCCAGCTGATGTGGAGGTCCGTTGTATTGTTACTTTACATGATGATATTCGAAATGCGACAGCAAACTTGCTGGCTCCAATTGTGTTCAATAAACAAAAAAAAAGGGGCAAACAAATTGTACTGCAAAATACCGAGTACAAAACTAGACATGCATTATGGAGAAAAGAAGATTCTCTCATCAAGGATGGTGACATCTAATGCTGGTACTTACGCGCAAAAAGGGTGAATCTATTGTCATTTCAGATAATATCGTATTGACAGTTCTATCCGTAGACGGAGAGAATGTGAAACTTGGTATAGCAGCTCCAAGGGATATTGATATTTTTCGTAAAGAAGTTCTCGACGCGATTGAGCAAAACAATCAAAATGCGGCGATGAATCTGGAGACATTGCAAAAAACGATAAAAGGGCTTGGGAAAATAACTGAATAGTATTTTAATGTACTTCTAAAAATGATGATAAAAAATAGAAAAAAAGTTGAAATGGCTATAAACAAATTATGGCTTGGCGTCGATATATATATTAAGGCGGTAATCTTCAGGGCGGCCGACCTGTGAAGACGCTAATACCACATGGATGTGGGCATATAACCATTTCAGGGAGGAAATAAACAATGATTATCAATCACAACTTACCAGCGGTTAACACACACCGTAATATGGGTCTGAACAACTCAGCAGCAAGCAAAAACATGGAGAAATTGTCTTCCGGTCTGCGTATCAACCGTGCGGCTGACGATGCTGCAGGTCTCTCCATCTCCGAAAAAATGCGTGGTCAAATCCGTGGTTTGGAGCAAGCTCAACGTAACGTTCAAGACGGTATTTCATTCGCACAAACAGCTGAGGGCGCAATGAACGAAGTATCCTCCATGCTATCTCGTATGAAAGAGCTTAACGTTCAAAAAGCTAACGGTACTTACAGTGCCAGCGACAAATCTAACATCAATTCTGAGTTGAATCAACTGGGATCGCAAATTGATGCAATCATGACAAACACAACATTCAACGGAATTCACATTACTTCTAATGTGACAGTTCAAGCAGATGACAGTTCTTTCCAAATTACTGTTAACGGCGTTAGCAGAACTGGTTTTAGCGGTCTTTCTTCTGCTACTACTCTTACAAACATTAGTGATGCAATTACTAAAGTAGCTACACAACGTTCTAACCTTGGTGCGGTTCAAAACCGTTTGGAATACACTTCTAACAACTTGGGTACTACTGTTGAGAACCTGACTGCATCCGAATCCCGTATTCGTGATACAGATATGGCTAAAGAGATGGTTGCTTTGTCCAAAAACAACATCTTGCTACAAGCTTCTCAATCTATGCTTGCTCAAGCAAACTCTGCACCACAAGGTGTATTGTCCTTGCTTCGTTAATTTTCTCTTTTTATCTAGAGCTCTGCAACTTAATGCAGAGCTCTTTTTTTTGTTTTTATAAATTTTTATGAGAATTAACCGATATATACAATACCGGCTTAGTTATTAATTTGTGTAATTTATCTATGAAATATTAGGAGGATGGTTATGAGTAGTATTAACTCGTCCAGTTCTGCAAGCAAGGGAGAAATTCAGTTCCCAGCCCCAGCTAAGAAAGAAATTACTCCTATGGAACAAGTGCAGTTGCCTCAAGTAATTGCTAACCAAACTACAAGCATTGCGCAAATGAATGAAAGTCAAAAGGAAACTATAAATGAATTGAATAAAGCCATTGAAGCTATTCAAGGACCGCAAAAATCTTTTGAAATCTCAGTTCATGAAGAAACCCACGCTATCATGATTAAGGTATTGAATAAAGAAACAGGGGATTTAATTAGAGAAGTTCCACCAGAAAAAATTTTAGATCTTGCTGCCCATATGATGGAGATCACGGGGATAATTTTTGATAAAAAGGTATAGGAGGGCGTCAACATGGTAACTCGTATTTCAGGTTTGGCATCTGGGATGGACATCGACACACTGGTTAAAAACTTGGTTAAGGCAGACAGCCAACCTCTCACTAAGTTGAATCAACAAAAGCAGCTGCTGGAGTGGAAACGGGACAGTTATAGAGAGACGAGTGTAAAGCTAGTATCTTTTATTCAAGATAAATTATCGAATTTAAGCAAAAGTACTTCCTTAAATGCTCAAAAAGCAACTACTACAGGAAATGCAACTGCGGTAACTGCTTCTGCTACTTCTTCTGCAAGCGGGGTATTGGAGGTTAGTGTATCCAATTTGGCTACCGCGGCCAGAACTGTTTCAACTGGGAATCCTATGAAGACTGATTCCACTATATCTGATTGGAACAATGTTAAATTATCTACGATTACTGGTTTTAGTAGTGATATCATTAAAATCGGTGATACTACTATTACAGGCATTACAGGAGACACAACATTAGGATCATTTATATCCCAAATTAACAGTAGCTCAGCTGGAGTTACAGCAGTGCTTGATAGCGCCACTGGTCAAGTATCCTTAACTAGCAAAACAACAGGGGAAAAGGATGTTGCTTTGACCGGAAGCATATTTAGTGCACTTAAGCTTGATTCAAGTTTAACAGGGGGAGAAAATGCTTCGTTAACGGTCAATGGGGTTACCATGACTAGTTCAAGCAACAGTCTAACTGTTAATGGAGTTGAGCTCACTTTGAATAGTAAGAGTGGTACTCAAGCAACAACGATTTCGGTATCAAAGGATGTAGATTCCATAGTCGCTACGGTTCAGAATTTCGTCGATTCGTATAACGAACTTTTGTCATTTATGAATGGAAAAACAAATGAAGAGAGATATTCTAAATATAACCCACTTTCTTCGGATGAGAAAAGTGCCATGACGGATGATGAGATTGAACTATGGACTTCCAAGGCCAAGAGCGGAATGTTAAAGAATGATAGTATACTCACTTCCGCCATTTCAGATATGAGAGCAGCAATGGTTCAGGGAGTCACTCTGTCAGATGGTTCTAAAATCAGTTTTGCCGATTTGGGAATGTCTACAGGGACTTATGAAACAAAGGGTAAACTTCTCCTTGACACCGACAAATTAAAAGCATCACTTGAAAAAAATCCTGATATTGTGAATAACTTTTTCGGACAGAACTATTCTAATGCTACTGTTAACAATAGTTATACAGAAAATGATGGTATTTTTGCGCGCATGCGGAAGATATCCAATACAGCTGTAATCAAGCTGGCAGAGACTGCAGGAACTTCCAAGTATAGCTCCGATCTGACAGCTGCCTTCTTATCCAATAGTACCATGGGGACTCAGTTATTAGGGATGGATAGAAGGATAAGTGAATTAACTTCCAAGATCAGCATGAAAGAAACAAACTACTACAAGAAGTTTACTGCTATGGAAACCGCGATAAATAAGTACAATAACATTTCGTCAAGTTTGGCAAGTTATTTGTAGTGAGGGAGGATAAACATTGATTAATTCACCTTATCAGAAATATCAGCAGGCTCAGGCACAGACGGCTTCGAAGCCCAAGCTGTTGATTATGCTGTATGATGGTGCCATTCGTTTTGTGAAGTCCGGTATTGAAGGGATTGAACAAAGAAACTATGAAAAGGCCAACAATAGCTTGTGCAAAGCACAGCGTATTATTAATGAGCTAATCTCATCGTTAGACTTCTCCTATGCCATCTCTAATGATCTTATTCGAGTATATGAATATATGCTTCATTTGCTCATCGAATCTAATGTTCAAAAGAATGTCTCTAAAGCTGAAGAAGTTCTTGAGTATTTAGTGGACCTTAGAGATACCTGGGTTGAAGCAAGTAAGAGTGTTGGTGGGGCTGTCGTATGACTGAGCAAAGAGAGCTGTCCGAACTACTGGAAAAGATAAGACATGATACGAGTGAAGCATTAAACCAAATGTATAATTGGTCTGAAGAAGATTTTGAAAAGTTTCTAGAGCGGCGTGAGGAATATGTCTCCGCGATGGAACCTTACCGTACAGAAGTAAATGAATCGGATAAACATAATATTACTGAAATTATGGAAAGAGACATCATTATAAAGGCTAGAATGCACTTTCTTAAGGAAGAGGCAGCTGAGCAGCTTAGACAATTTGGTGGGGCACGTGTTCAACAAAAAGGTTACCAGAATCAATACGCATTGGATGGCCTTTTTATAGATAAAAGAAATTAACCAAGAAAAGTAGATGGTATAAAATCCCTTTGGCAAAAGGGGTTTTTTTGCTTTTGCTGACTTCATTTCTAGAAAGCAGTAACCGATAATGTAAATAGAAGTAAAAATATGAATGGTGGTTGTTATGATGCTGAACTACGAACGGAATTTAGCTATAATAAAAAAACGTTTCCCACACGTTTTCGAAGATAATTCTGTTAAAAAAGGAACCGTACAGGATGAATTTAATCTAACAGAACAACTAGAGAGGGATCAGGAGTGGCTAGCTGCGGTTCAAGGATCAGTTGGTAGCCTAAAGTCTGTTTTTGTTTACGGTTTTGGCCAGGGATTAGGGTTGAGCGATTTAGTCGAACTGTACCCAGATCGTATATTCTTTGTATATGAGCCTGACGAGCAAACATTTATAAATGCTATGAATCATATTGATTTAACTTTTTTGCTGGAACATCCTAATGTATATGCTATTTCTGTTGGAAATAAACAGTTGGATAAATTATTTTCAATTATGTCTACTCATATCCAAGATGAAATGGCGTTTGTAGCTTCTCGTTACTATCTCGAACAGCAGATTGAGGTTTTGCAATCGACGAAAAATAAATATTTGGATTATAAAAAGATTTTTGAGTCTAACCAAAATGTCCGAAATCTTTTTCGCCATGACTGGATACGAAATAGTTTATTTCAAATACCAACAATGTTGAAAATCCCTTCTCTTAATCAATTAATTGGAAAGCTAAAGGGGACAACAGCAATCATTGTATCTTCTGGACCTTCGTTGGAGAAGGATATCCATTGGCTTGAGAAGTTGAAGAACCATGCTATCATCATTTCTGCGGGTTCAAGTATACAGGCTCTTGTAAAGCATGGAATCCAGCCTCATCTTGCGGTTGTGATGGATGGAGGCGAAATTAATGCTCAGATTTTTTCCAGTGATGAGGCTAAAAGGGCTCCCCTTTTATTTGCATCAACTGCTTATTATGGTGTATCCGATTCCAAAGAAGATGGTCTCATCTATGGAGTTTTGAACAACGACGATGTTACAAGCTATTTTATGGATGTGAGGAAAGAGGAAAAGATTTTACATCCGAATCCTACAGTTGCAGGCACGGCCATTCAGACTGCCGCTTGGTTGGGCTGTTCACGTATCATTATGATGGGACAGGATTTGTCTTTCCCTGGAGAACAGTTCTACTCAGATGGAATTAACCATGGGGATCAAAGTTATATAGATCAGTTGATTAAGCAGGCCGAGCATACTGTTATTAATGTTAATGGAGATTATAACCGTACAACTGCTGGTTTCCTACAAATGAAGAATAGAATTGAAAACATAATTGCTTTACTGCCTAAAATTGAATTTATAAATTCAACACGTAATGGTGCTCAAATAGAAGGTTCTAGTTGGAAATCGGTTGAAGTTGCATATGAAATCGTAAAAAAAGAAAAAGTATGTAATAACTTAATTGCTGACTTAATAGTTCAAGTGAAAGAATCAGCTGTAAAAACTGATAAGATAGATATGGTAAAAGAAAAATTGATTCGAACTAAAAATGAAATTCTCAGACTAGTCACTGAAATTGACCAAACGTTAAAATTAGTGAAGAAAGTTAGAGAGTTAAGTCGTACTAAACCGGCTAAATGTCAAAAAAACTTAGAAGTGATAGAGCGAAATTGGGCGAATATCGTAAACAAGGATTGGTTTAATCCGCTTTACGAAACGTTGCTCCCAGTGGAAATCAGCCGATTTGATCGAGAACTTCCAAGCATCATTACTGAGAAGAATATTATTCACAAGTCTGACTCTATTGCCGAGTATTTAGGGGATTTACTCCAACAAATACTTGGCGAGGTTTCTTTTTTGACAAAAGTTTTGAACGAGTCAATAGAGAGAATAGAAAACGTACAATTAAAGGGGAAAATCAATGTCTGACTATAATTACAAAGGAAATAAAATATTAATCATAGGTGGAACTGGGACAGTTGGTAATCAGCTCATTCGTCGTTTACTTGAGGATGAACCAGATGTTATCAGGATCTTCAGCCGGGATGAGCACAAACAATATGAAATGGCAATCGAGCTTCAAGAATACTCTCAAAGATTGCGATTTTTGATTGGGGATGTAAGAGATCAAAAGCGTCTTTCTAGAGCGATGGAAGGTATTGATCATGTTTTTCATCTTGCAGCAATGAAGCATGTACCTTCATGTGAGTATAATCCTTTTGAGGCAGTACAAACGAACGTACTAGGAACCCAAAATGTAATACAAGCAGCTTTGGAGAACAACGTTACCAAGGTTTTGTTCACCAGTACAGATAAGGCTATTTCACCAACTAATACGTACGGAGCAACTAAACTTACTGCTGAGAGATTAATCTCAGCAGCAGAAAATCAAAAGGGTTCTAAGGTGACTATCTTTTCATCTGTAAGATTTGGAAATGTAATGGGCTCAAGGGGATCGGTTATTCCCCTATTTAAAAAGCAAATACTTGAGAATGGTAGTATAACAGTAACGGACACAAATATGCTGCGCTATATGATGACTCCCTCTCAGGCAATTGAACTTATACTTGAAGCTAATGATAGAGCGCAAGGAGGAGAGGTTTTTGTTCTTAAAATGCCTGTTATTAAAATAGGCGATTTGGCCGAAGTTATAATTGAAATAGTCAAAGAACGTTATCAAATTAATTCTGAAGTCGGAATACACAATATTGGGCTTCGTCCTGGCGAAAAAAGATATGAGGAGCTAATGACCTTCGAAGAAAAGTTAATAGCAGAAGAAGAATTAAATATGTATATTATACCTTCAGTTTATCGTGTAAATCCCTCATTAAACACCCTTTTTCCTACGGATGGTCAAGATAATTTAACTCCTATCCATAAATCTTTAATTAGGGATTGGATAATGCAGGAGAATTTAATTTAATAGGGGGAGCCTAATTGAAGACTGTTGTAATTATTCAGGCCCGAATGGGTTCCACTCGTTTACCAGGAAAAGTAATGAAAAAGCTCTTTGGGAAGACTATCCTTCAACATGTAACAGATAGAATCAGCTCCATAGGAGATATAAATGAAATTGTAATAGCAACAACAGAGTCATCATTGGATGATATTATTGTAGATGAAGCAAAGGCAATTGGTATAAATGTCTTTAGAGGCAGCGAAAATGATGTTCTTGATCGATATTACAGAGCAGCGCTTACCTGTAAGGCTGAAACTATCATTCGAATTACGTCAGATTGTCCACTTATTGATAGTAACATAGTATCCTCCATGATTTCACAGTTCAACAACAAAGATTATGATTATGTGAGTAATACAATTAATAGAACCTTTCCTCGGGGGCTTGATGCTGAAATATTCTCTATACAAGCCTTAGAAGAAGCCTTTCTAAACGCGTCTTCACCTTCTTTTAGAGAGCATGTCACGCCATATATATATAATAATAAAACTGAATTCAAGATATATGATTATCTTAATGATATTGACTATTCAAAATATCGTTGGACTCTTGATACCGTAGAGGACTGGAAGTTAATAGAGAGTATATATTGTTATTTATATGAGTCTAAACAAATATATGATTGGAGAAATATTATTTCTTTAATGGAGTGCAAACCTGAATTGCATAAAATAAACTGTCATATTGAGCAAAAAAAGGTGATGAATTAAAGATGAGAATCTTTATAAGAGCTGATGCTTCAAAAGAGATAGGTACAGGACATTTGATGCGTTGCTTGTCTTTAAGTGAGGAGCTTTCTCTCTTTTGTTTCAATATAGTATTTGTTTGTAGAGAGATCACTGAACATCTGAGAAAAATTGTTGAACGTAAAGGATTCGGATTATTGAAGTTGAATTGTTCTTATCCAGCAGGGTCAATAGAAGATGCAGAACAAACCATCGCTCAATTAGTTAATGAATTTGGTGTTCTGAAAGATGACTGGTTTATTATTGATAGCTATAATATTGATTTTGTTTGGGAAAGAGAAGTTAAAAACTCCTGTTGTAAAATGGTAGTTATTGATGACTTGGCGAATAGAAAGCATGATTGTCATGTTCTAATTGATACGAATTTGCATGAAAATAATCAGATGAAATATGACGGTCTATTGCTGGATAGTACAGTCAGACTTATTGGACCTGAGTATTCGTTGCTTCGAAATGAATTCAAAGAAGTATTAAATAGTGCTGTACATTATAGTAGTAGAAGCAATATTGAAACAATATTTGTGTGTTTTGGAGGAACAGATCCTACTAGTGAAACTTTAAGGGTTGTAAATGTTCTTCATACTATGTTAAAAGGAAGTAGCTTAAAGGTGAATGTTGTTGTTGGAGAGTCTAATACGGATAAAGCAGTTCTACAAGAAATATGCGGTGAATCCGAGAACCTTAATCTTTTTGTACAACCTCCATCTATTGCACGTATAATGATAGAATCGGATCTTGCTATATGTTCGGGAGGCTCCCTAACGTGGGAAAGATATTGTATGGGACTGCCTGGACTCATAATTACAGTAGCTGATAACCAAGTATCCATTGCTTTGCAGTGTGAACAGTTTGGTGTTGATCACTATCTTGGCAAATCGAGTGAGATTACCGAATTAGAAATATCTAAGGCACTAAGAAACCTTTTGTATGACGTAGTTGATTTAGAGGGAAGAAGAATTAAAGCCCGTTCTGTAGTTGATGGATTAGGGGTCTCTAGAGTAGTAAAAATGCTTTTGAAAGGGTGGACAGATGCAGATGAGAGTGCTCTGGCTGGGACCCAGTAATGATATGATCAAACAGAAGTTGTTTGAAACATATAATGATACTATTATTTTTTTTGAAGAAAAGCTTCAAGAAAAAAGCGAGATTTTACACATGGTAGATTTTATTGTGAGTTTTGGGTATCGTTATTTAATTCCCGCTGAGATTATTAATATGTTTAAAAGACGAATAGTGAATTTGCATATTTCTTATTTGCCTTGGAATAGAGGGGCAGATCCGAACTTTTGGAGTATAGTGGAGGACACTAAAAAAGGCGTTACCATCCATTACGTTGATGAGAATTTGGATACGGGAGATATAATTGTTCAAAAAGAAGTCGCTTTAGAAAATAGTGATACTTTACGTACAAGTTATGAAAGATTGATAAAAGAAATAGAGGAGCTCTTTATAAGAGAGTGGATTAACATTAGGACAAATATAAATATAGGCAAAGCCCAAGATAAATCTGAAGGCAGTTTCCACTATGTAAAAGACAAAAAAAAATATGCCGATTATTTGGATAAAGGGTGGGACACACCTGTATCTCAATTGATCGGAATTGCTAAAGAACATAAGGAGAACAACGATGAAAACATTAGACATTTCTAATCGCATTATCTCAAAAGAGGTGCCACCATTTATAATTGCCGAAATGTCAGGTAATCATAATAAATCGCTTGATAGAGCTATCCGAATTGTAGAGGAAGCGGCTAATGCTGGAGTTGATGCTATAAAGCTACAAACGTATACTCCTGATACAATGACTTTGAATTTAGATAAGGGTGACTTTTTCATTAATGAACAAAATAGTTTATGGAAAGGGCAATCTCTGTATCAGTTGTACAGTGAAGCGCACACTCCTTGGGAGTGGCATGAAGCTATTTTTAAAAGATGTGATGAATTAGGATTAATCGTTTTCAGTTCGCCATTTGATCATAGTGCTGTGGATTTTCTAGAGAAGCTTAATGTACCAGCATATAAAATAGCTTCATTTGAGAATACCGATATTCCTCTTATACGGAAAGTTGCGGCGTTAGGTAAGCCGCTTATAATTTCGTCAGGCATGGCTTCAGTGGCAGATTTGGATGAAACAGTTAGAACTGTTAAAGATAATGGCAATGACCAATTAATATTATTAAAATGTACAAGTACTTATCCTGCATCACCTGAACAAACAAACCTAATGACAATACCTCATATGAGGGATCTCTTTGGTTGCGAAGTAGGGTTATCTGACCATACGCAAGGAATAGGCGTGGCAATTGCTAGCGTAGCATTCGGGGCAACTGTGATTGAGAAACACTTTACATTATCAAGATCCGATGGGGGAGTGGACTCGGCCTTCTCATTGGAGCCTAAGGAAATGAAACAATTGGTCCAAGAGTCAAAGAGGGCTTGGGAAGCACTAGGTCATATTAGTTATGGTGCATCTGAAACAGAAAAAGACTCAATGAAATTTAGACGTTCGATATATACTTCTGAAAATATTAAAGCTGGCGAGCTATTGTCCCCACATAACGTACGAATAATTAGACCGGGATATGGACTTGAGCCTAAACATTATGATTTTTTGATTGGTAAAAGAGTGAACAGAGATATTCCCAAAGGAACTCCATTAAATTGGGATTTCTTTGGCTAGGCTTAATTAATCTACTTACGTTGGAGGTTACTTAAAATGAAGCACAATATTTTGCTAACTGGAGGCGCTGGTTTTATCGGACGTTGGGTGGCTAAGCGTTTATTGGAAGAAGGTCATTCTGTATGGTTATTGGATGATTTATCTAACGGTCGTGTTTCAAATATTGTCGAGTTTGACAAACATCCAAACCTTAAAGGATTTATAGAGGGAACAATCATGGATGAGGCATTGCTTGAAAAACTATTTATGAACCATAAATTCTCGATCTGTTATCACTTGGGCGCATCCATAAATGTACAAGATTCTATTGACGATCCACGCACTACTTTTAACAATGATACAATTGGAACATTTAACATCCTTGAGCAATGTAGGGCACACAATACAAAAGTAGTTTTTATGAGTACATGCATGGTTTATGACCGTTGTGCAGATGAAAAGGGTATTGATGAGTTACATCCGACCAAACCTGCATCTCCTTATGCGGGTGCCAAGATTAGCGCGGAAAATATGGTTCTTTCCTATTATTATGCTTATGGATTACCTACTGTGGTTATTCGTCCTTTCAATACATACGGTCCTTTTCAAAAGACGGGTGGCGAAGGCGGAGTAGTTGCAATTTTCATTAAAAATGAAATAGATGGAAAGATTCTTAATATTTATGGCTCTGGGATTCAAACAAGGGATCTATTGTATGTTGAGGATTGCGCTCGCTTTGTTGTTTCGGCAGGATTTAGTGATGCTGTAAATGGGGAAGTTGTCAATGCAGGTTTGGGCAAGGATATTTCAGTTAATGATTTAGCCAACTTAATTGTAAAGGATCCAGCCAGAATTAAGCACGTGGAACACATTCATCCTCAGAGCGAAATTGAGAAGCTTTTATGCAATTCTTCGAAAGCAAAACAATTGCTTAATTGGGAGCCAGAAGTGACACTTGAAGAAGGAATTTCTCGGACAAGGGAATGGATTACCCAAGGAGGTCTTCAATAGCTTTTTCTAGTGAGGAACTACTTGTTTATTGAAGGAGGCAAGTCATGAGTGAATCAAATCAACACAGACCAAACATGCTTCCTTATGGTCAGCAATGGCTGGATGAAGGCGATATCGATTCTGTTATCCAAGTGTTGAAAAGTGATTTTCTTACACAAGGTCCAGCCATTCAAGCTTTTGAAGAAAAAGTGGCCAATTATGTTGGGGCTAAATATGCTGTGGCCTTTACCAACGGAACAGCAGCATTGCATGGTGCCTGTTTTGCTGCTGGAATTGGACCGGGAGATGAGGTAATAACCACCCCCTTAACTTTTTTAGCAAGCAGCAATTGTGTGCTCTATCAAGGTGGAACCCCGGTCTTTTGTGATATTGATATGGAAACTTACAATATAGATGCTAACCAGATCGAGACCAAAATCACTCCTAGCACCAAAGCAATTATCGTAGTTGATTTTTCAGGACAACCTGTCGAAATAGATCGAATATTGGATATTGCCCGAGAAAAGAATCTAATTTTGATTGAAGATGCGGCGCATTCGCTAGGCGCAGACTATGATGGACGAAAGATTGGAACATGGGCAGATATGACGATGTTCAGCTTTCATCCGGTAAAGCATGTGACGACCGGAGAAGGTGGAATTATCGTGACTGACAATGAGACTTTTTATAAGAAATTAATTCAATTTAGGAGTCATGGTATGACTCGTAACCCGGATGAGATGACCCAAAATGACGGTCCTTGGTACTACGAAATGCATGCACTGGGCTATAATTATCGAATGACAGATATACAAGCCGCTCTAGGTGTGTCTCAGATGGATAAGTTGGACGATTTTGTACAAAGACGCAGGGAGATTGTTGAGATATATAACAGGGAACTTGCAGAGATTCCTGGGCTTGTATTACCGTATCAGCACCCGAAGGCTAATTCTAGCTGGCATCTATATGTTGTCCGGTTTTTACCTGAGTATTTCAGTTACTCTAGAAGAGAAATCTTTGAAACATTACGCAATCGGAATATTGGCGTACATGTCCACTATATCCCGGTATATCTACAACCTTATTATCAGAAGTTAGGATATAGAAAGGGATTATGTCCAAATGCGGAGAGATATTATGAGACAGCCATTACACTCCCGCTGTTTCCCAAAATGACAGATACTGATGTTAAGGATGTAGTTGATGCTGTGAAGATATTTCGCAAGGAAATTTGATGTCTATTACAGATGTCTCTTAAAGTGTGGTTTAGGAGAAGTATTACTACGACGCATATTTAAGCTAGATTTAATCAAAGAAGGAACAGCTGAAATGAATTTAGACCAGTTGTTCCTTCTTTGATTTTTACTGATAAACCTAAAAAATTGCAAGAATCACAAAATAGTATGATATTTAAGGTTGTTATACTTTTATTAAATTTGCAAATTTAAGTGATCTTGACATTTAACATAAGACATAATCAATGGGGAACTTCTTTAGTTAGACGTTCTAAATTCTTGACTATTCTTGTTTAGGCTTCTTATCACACAAGGAGAATGAATTTGAAAAAAGTTAAACTTCATACTATTTTATTCTTATTTTTTTTCGTGTAAAAGGGTGTTGCTAGGGTGGATTTTTAATACAATGCCGATTGTTACAACAATATATTATGTGTAGAATAATAGTAAATCCACCATTCAACACAATCTCCAACTAATCTACAAAAAATTCCAAGAAAACATTTACTTTACCAATTGACAATGGATAACTTTGGATGGTATAGTCTGAATTGTGGGCAAGGGTCTTTGACACAACCTCACTTCATTTGATGACGAAGGGAATGTTAGTGCATGCAAGGTAAAGTAAAATGGTTCAACGCAGAAAAAGGTTACGGTTTCATTGAAACTGAAGACGGCGGCGACGTATTCGTACATTTCTCCGCAATTCAATCCGAAGGATTCAAAACTTTGGAAGAAGGTCAATCCGTAGAATTCGACATCGTCGAAGGCGCGCGTGGACCGCAAGCAGCTAACGTAATCAAATTATAATCATCCGGACAATCCGACCTACATATATGGTTAGATGGTTACCAATTGAATTATCGCTAGCATCAGACTCCGGTTTTTCCGGGGTCTTTTTTTGTTTTAATAGATTCGAAATTTGAGAATCAGCCATAGAACATTATTCATATAAATTTGATAGATTCAAGACATAGTTTGTATTCATTTTACATAATAGATTGAAGGAGCTCGGAAACGGTTAATTACATCATCAAGCGCCTAATAAGACCATCCATGTTAATTAACGATTATGCCTCAAAATGGTGAAATATCGCGAAATATGGCGGTAAGCCTATGTTGGCTGATGTGGCTTGAACAGATGTCATTATTCGGTCACCGGGAGTTTTTACATGGCGCTTACATTCGTGTTATAATGAAGTGGCAAAGGAAAAGGAGGAGTGCCCTATGAATTTAAGTATTCGAGGTCAACAAATCGAGGTTACCGATGCTTTGAAGGATTATGTCGACAAAAAGTTGAGTAGACTCGAGAAGTATTTCGATGCACCCCTTAACTCTGACGGTGCTGTTACCCTGAGCACGACGAGAGGCTTGCATACAGTAGAGGTGACGATCCCTTTGAAAGGCATTGTGCTCCGCGCCGAGGATGAGAGCGACGATATGTACGCTTCCATTGATTCCGTGGTGGACAAGCTGGAACGTCAGATCCGTAAACACAAAACGAAAATTAACCGTAAGTTCCGTCAGGAAGGCAGCCTGAAAACGCTCTTCGTCGAAGATCCGACAGGTACAGTAGCTACCGCTGAATTGGATACGGAGACCGAAGATGATGATTTGGAAGTGGTGCGGACGAAACGGTTTATGTTGAAACCAATGGACGTGGAAGAGGCTATCCTCCAAATGAACATGGTCGGCCACAATTTCTTCGTATTCTCCAACATTGAGAACGAAGAAGTCAGCGTTGTGTACAAACGGAACGATGGTAAATACGGTCTGATTGAACAAGGTTGAACCAATGAACTGAAATGAAAAATGATTCCTTAATGATAACGAATGAAGACAGGGATGCTTTGGATTCCTGTATTGGATTAAACTAACAAGAGCCTCCATCCTTTATGGGATGGGGCTCTTTTGTGCGTGGATGGGCTGGAAAAAGTCGCTGAAGCAAGATTGTGAAACTATTTCCCATGTTACTGCGTCTAATAGTTAGTAGGAATGAGACCAATCCGTGCAAAGTGAAAGCAAAATTTTCAGTGCTTGCGGAGAAGTCGTTAAAGATGTATTCTTTTTCTCTATATTGAGATTTTCATCCAAATTTACCACCAAAATTCGTTAACATGCCTTATCTAACTGGAAAATGAAACGATAGAATCAAGGGCTTCCGCTAACGACTATGATTTTTTGCACTTAAACTCCATCGGAGAGGCTTCAGAAGTTCAAAGAAGTGTGCCGTGGCGTGTTGCGGCGACCCTTACAAACTGTTACAATTTATGCAAGAGAATCATTGTCCTGATGAGGAATTGTCAACGAATGATCGCTAATCATAATCAATGACAGGCACAGCACCATGAACATGATTCATAAGGCTCGGTATTCGGCTTATTTCTAATAACCGGATCCGGTTGAATACCGAATCAGCTTCATGAGGAACCTTGGCAAGCCTGGAGTTGATTCATTTATATTATTTTTTATATCGTTTGTCACCCCCGGGCAAGTGGATACATATCCATCCGATGGTGTCGCGCGGCGGCAGCAGGGGGTCTATTCTGTTTTGCACGAAAGGGGTATACCATGCTAGGACTTGTCAAAAAGATCTTCGGCGACATGAACGAACGTGATGTTAAACGTCTGATGAAGACAGTCGATGTGATCAATAAACTGGAACCACAATTTCAGGCTCTGTCTGATGAACAACTGAAATCCAAAACGGAGGAATTCCGTGCCCGCATTGAAAAGGGAGAAACAACAGATGAACTTCTTCCTGAAGCATTTGCAACCGTACGTGAGGCATCTCGCCGTGTACTGGGCAAACGTCACTATGACGTACAGATGCTCGGAGGCATTGCCCTTCATGAAGGCCGGATTTCAGAGATGAAAACGGGTGAAGGTAAGACACTGGTAGGAACACTCCCGGTATACCTGAATGCATTGATGTCCAAAGGTGTACACGTGGTAACGGTCAATGATTATTTGGCTCAACGGGATAGCCAGGAAATGGGACAAATTTATGAATTCATGGGCATGACGGTAGGGGTTAACCTGAGCGGCATGGACCATGCTTTGAAACAACATGCTTATGCATGTGATATTACGTACGGAACGAATAACGAATTTGGCTTTGACTATCTGCGTGACAACATGGTGTTGTATAAAGAGCAGATGGTACAACGTCCATTGTTCTTCTGTATCATTGATGAAGTGGACTCCATTCTGGTCGATGAGGCACGTACACCTCTGATCATTTCCGGACAAGCTCAGAAATCTACGGATCTGTACTATGCAGCTGACCGTTTCGTGAAACGCCTGGTTCCAGAAGAAGACTTTACGGTGGACATCAAGGTGAAATCCGTAGCGCTGACAGAAGCTGGTGTAGCGAAAGCTGAGAAAGCATTTGGTATCGAAAACTTGTATGATCATGCCAATGTTACGCTTAACCATCACATCGTACAGGGATTGAAAGCCAATGTAATCATGCGTCGTGACGTCGATTATGTGGTGAGTGATGAAGAAGTACTGATCGTCGATGAGTTCACAGGCCGTCTGATGGCAGGACGTCGTTATAGCGATGGATTGCACCAAGCGATTGAAGCCAAAGAAGGCATTGAAGTACAGAACGAGAGCATGACACTTGCTACGATTACATTCCAGAACTATTTCCGGATGTACCGTAAGCTTGCGGGAATGACGGGTACAGCGAAGACCGAGGAAGAAGAATTCAAAAAAATCTACGGTCTCGAAGTATTGCAAATTCCAACCAACCGTCCGAACAAACGGGATGATATGGCTGATGTGGTGTACAAGAGCATCGATGGCAAGTTCAACGCGGTTGTGGAAGAAATCGTGGCACGTCACAGCAAGAACCAGCCGGTTCTGGTTGGTACGGTTTCCATTGAAAACTCCGAGCGTATTTCCGATATGCTGAAACGCCGTGGTGTCCGTCACCAGGTATTGAATGCCAAATATCACGCTGAAGAAGCGGAAATCATCACAGGAGCTGGACAAGCTGGTGCAGTAACGATTGCAACCAACATGGCTGGACGGGGTACGGATATTATCTTGGGCGAAGGTGTAGCTGAAGTGGGCGGCCTTCATATCATCGGTACAGAGCGTCACGAATCCCGCCGGATTGATAACCAGCTGCGTGGACGTGCAGGACGTCAGGGTGACCCGGGTTCTACACAGTTCTACTTGTCACTGGGTGATGAGCTGATGAGACGTTTCGGTGCAGACAATGTACTGAACATGATGGAGCGTCTTGGTTTTGAAGAAGACCAACCGATTGAGAGCCGGATGATTACCCGTGCGGTAGAGTCGGCACAAAAACGGGTTGAAGGTAATAACTTTGACGTACGTAAAGTCGTTCTCCAATATGATGATGTCATGAACCAACAACGTGAAATTATATATAAACAGCGCCGCGAGGTGCTTGAGTCCGAGAATATCAAACAAATCGTTATGGATATGATCAAGCCTTCCATTGAACGTATTGTAGAAGCTCATTGCAGTGATGACATTCCGGAAAACTGGGAACTGCAGGAAGTTGCCGACTACATGAATAGCAAATTGCTGGATGAAGGCTCTGTAACGAAAGATGATCTGTGGGGCAAAGAAGCAGAAGAGATTAACGACTACCTGTTTGAGAAAGTTCAGAACAAGTACAATGCACGAGAAGAGCGAATCGGTGAAGAGATGGTTCGTGAGTTCGAGAAAGTGGTTGTGCTTCGCGCAGTAGATAGCAAATGGATGGATCATATTGATGCGATGGATCAATTGCGTCAAGGTATCCACCTTCGTGCCTACGGCGGTACAGATCCACTGCGTGAGTACCAGTTTGAGGGCTTCGAAATGTTCCATCAGATGATCGCTTCGATTCAGGAAGAAGTGGCAACTTATGTGATGAGAGCACAAATCGAGAGCAATCAGGAGCGTCAAGCGGTTGTTGACGAAAGCCAGATCTCGACAAGCGGCGAGCCTACGGAGAAACGTCCGGTAAAAGTGTCTGACCAAATCGGACGCAACGATGCTTGTCCATGTGGCAGCGGCAAAAAGTTTAAACACTGCCACGGTCAAGAGTAGTTAAACGACTCTCTTATATTACCCTGTATATAAGTTCGATCTAAATTTTTTACACCATAACGGAGAGTGCAGAAGCAATCTGGAGAAGCAACGCGTTCGCATTTATCACCGGATTTTTTCCTTGTGAGAGGGAATTAAGAAAATCTGGGGATAAGAGTGATCGGAAGATGCTACTGCAATCGGAGTGGTAAGGTGTAACTATGCTGGCTCAACTTAAATAGAATGACATGAACGGCTCCTTGCAGCCGGGTATTCCAAATGATCAAGTGAAGGATGCATAACCTGTAATTGGTGCATAGTTATAACTATGTGACCATGATCAAGGAGAGGAGGATTGCCGATATAAAGGTAACCTAGACTCCAAGGTGAAGCATCGGATACTTGATCTGGAGGAATGCCCTGGATGCGGGGAGCTTATCTTAATGAAAAGAGGAATTGCACATGATCGATCCAAGCGTGAAGCAGGACCTGCGTGAAATAGGCAAGAAACTAACAAATCTTAGGGGGTCTCTTTGACTTAGATCTTAAGCAAGAGATGATTGAGAACTTCGAAGTGAAGATGTCCGCCCCTGATTTCTGGGATGATAATGATAAGGCACAATCCTTAATCGCCGAGCTGAACGCGGTGAAGGGATCTGTGGATCAATACACCAAGCTGCAGCAGGATTATGACGATGCGGTCATGATGGCAGAACTGGCTGACGAAGAAGGCGATGATGATCTGGCCGTGGAGATCGGTAACAGCGTGACAGCCATCGTGAGCAAGGTAGAAGATTTCGAGCTACAACTTCTCCTGAATCAGCCGTATGACAAGATGAATGCCATTCTCGAGCTTCACCCAGGTGCTGGTGGTACCGAGTCACAGGACTGGGGACAGATGCTGATGCGGATGTATACACGCTGGGCCGAGAAACGTGGCTTCAAGGTTGAGGTGCTGGATTATCTGGCAGGAGATGAAGCAGGAATCAAGAGTGTCACGCTATCCATCAAGGGGCACAATGCTTATGGGTATCTGAAAGCCGAGAAGGGTGTCCACCGGTTGGTGCGAATCTCACCTTTTGACTCCTCAGGACGCAGACATACTTCCTTCGTATCCTGTGACGTGGTTCCTGAGATTGATGACACGATTGAATTGGACATTCGAACAGAAGATCTCAAGATTGATACGTACCGTGCGAGCGGCGCGGGTGGACAGCATATCAATACCACCGACTCAGCTGTACGGATTACTCACCTTCCAACAGGTGTGGTTGTAACGTGTCAGAATGAACGGTCACAGATTAAGAACCGTGAGCGAGCGATGACGATGCTTCGTTCCAAATTGTATGAACGTAAAATTGAAGAACAAAAACAACAGCTGGACGAAATCCGAGGAGAACAGTCGGATATTGCGTGGGGTAGCCAGATTCGGTCCTATGTGTTCCATCCCTATAGTATGGTAAAGGATCACCGTACGAGCGTGGAGACTGGAAACACAGGAGCAGTAATGGATGGCGACCTCGATGGATTCATCGATGGTTATTTGCGCAGCCAGATTAAAGTAGATACCGATTAATCAAAAGTTCCTGTATAGACCCGGTACGTGTAGGCGTATGCTGGGTGTATACAGGGGCTTTTTTTTGAGCATATATACAAAAAAGGAGAGCAAGATGACATGCAACAGCAACAACCGTTACACAATAACCGCAAGAAGAGGCTAACTACGCTCATTCCCCTGAATGGCCCATGGAGAAACGTTGTAGATACCGTATCCATTATTTTAGGTTCGTTTTTGATTGCCGTGGCCTTTAATTTATTTTTACTTCCGAACCAGATTGCTTCAGGTGGGGTATCCGGGTTATCGATATTGGGCAAACATTGGCTGGGACTTGAGCCGGCATACACCCAGTGGGCTATTAATATTCCGCTTCTGATCGCGGGTTTTCTCCTGATTGGCAAGCAGTATGGAATACGTTCTGTACTCGGCAGTATTGTACTGCCACTGTTTGTATACCTCACGAAAGACTGGGCCATTCCAACAACGAATCCGCTACTTGGTTCACTCTATGGAGGAATTGGGGTTGGTCTCGGGATTGGAATCGTATATCGAGGTAGAGGTTCAACAGGGGGCATGAGCATTCTGGCCAGGATCGTACAAAAATATAGCGGACTGAGTTACTCTCTTTGCGTTGTGATGATGGATGCAACGGTCATTATTATGGCTGCTTTTGTATTGTCATTGGAACAGTCACTCTTTGCTCTGATCGGTTTATACGTTACCGGTAAAGTCATTGATGCCGTCGAGATGGGGCTTGGTAACTCGAAGGTAGCTTATATTATTTCCAACCAGACCGAACCGATTACGAAGGTGATTCTGGATGATCTGGATCGCGGACTGACGAAGCTGGAGGCAAAAGGTGGTTACACCGACGATCAGCGCACTGTACTGATGGTGGTTGTCGGACAGAATGAGGTGCCTAGACTGAAAGCTTTGATTCGGTCCGTGGACCCGGGGGCTTTTGTCATTATTAGCAATGCGCATGAAGTACTGGGCGAAGGCTTTAAGCGTGGGGAATTGTAAGGTACAGTCAGTAGAGGAACTCTATATAAATCAAACTTAACATTCACATGATAACAGAGAGCAATGTAGAGGTTATCGTTTAACTTATAAGAAGAAAGTAAACATTAATCTAAACAAAAGCAGGTACTCCTCCACCAGACATTGCTGGAAAGGAAGTACCTGCTTTTTGTTTTTCTTTTGAATGATAATCCTTCTACTACTACTGTATCTAGAGAATCGGAGACAGCAGACGAGAAATCGCTTCTTTAAATTTGATCTTCACACTGCGTTTATTGTATTCATCAAGCGTCATCTCACGGGATACAAGAAGATCATGCTCAAACGTCTGTACAAGTGTAGTCGCAATCGCCTCGTCATACATGAATGCATTGACCTCAAAGTTCAATCGGAAGCTGCGGTAATCAATATTAGCGGTTCCCACAGATGCGACCATACTGTCGATAATGAGCGTTTTGGCATGAATAAAGCCGTTATCGTAGATGAACACGGTTGCTCCCACTTTCAACAACTCACCGATATAAGATAGCGTAGCCCAATATACAAAGGCGTGATCCGGTTTATTTGGAATCATAATGCGAACATCGATTCCTGACAGGCACGCAAGACGAATGGCTTCGAATACACTGGCATCTGGAATAAAATAAGGCGTCTGAATCAGAATCGAATGTTTGGCTCCATTAATCATTTTCAGATAACTGTTCTTGATATGCTCTGTCTCTGCATCCGGTCCGCTGGATACAATCTGCATGGCAGTTGTTCCTGTGCCCTCAATATGCGGGAAATGTGCCGGAACATATGGGGTATCGTGCTGCTTGGACGCTTCATTCCAATCGAGAAGAAAACGGGTCTGAAGAGCATGAACAGCATTACCCTGAATACGCAAATGAGTATCGCGCCAGTAACCGAACTTGGAATTCAAGCCGAGATATTCATCCCCTACATTAAACCCGCCTGTATATCCAAGGTTGCCATCAATGATGACGATTTTACGGTGATTTCGGTAGTTCATACGCAGGTTGATCAGACTGAATTTGGATGGGAAAAAGACCTCAACCAAACCGCCTGCTTCGCGCAATTCTTTGAAAAAGCGTTTGGATACCCGCCGCGATCCCAGCGCGTCATACAGCAGACGAACTTTGACACCTTCGCGCGCTTTACGAATAAGTGCATCCCGGATTCTTTTGCCGAGTCGGTCACCTCTATAAATGTAGTATTGCACGTGAACATGATCTTTCGCTGCCTCGATATCATCGAGCAACCGCTGGAATTTGTCTGTTCCGTCGGTAATAATCTCGACCGCGTTGTCTTCGGTCAACAGCGCATCGTTTTGCTTCAGGTTCATATAAATCATGTCCTGACTACTCTCTGTCGCTTGATTACGGAAAGGTGTTCTATTGTCTTGCAGCTGTGCAAGCTGGGCAGCAATACGTTCTTCAAGCCCAAGCTTCTTGCGCTCTTTCCACTGGAAAAGTCGGTAGCGCGTCAGGTTTTGCCCTGTTAATAAGTAGAGTACAAACCCGAATACCGGAATAAAGTTCAAGACGAGCAGCCAAGCCCAGGATGCACTGGCATCCTTTCGTTCGAAGAAAACGACCGCTGCAGCGAAAATAATATTCAGGCCCAGGAGTACAACAAGTAAAATGGATTCGATATGCACTGTAGTCCCCCATGTCTCATAATGACCATCATGAATCCATTCATAAACCCTTCATCGTGTAGATTGATTATGAATTAGACCCTGGTTGTAATGTTTCCTATAATACGTATTTTAGCAGAAGTATACGGGTTCGTCCGCAGATGTTGGAAAGATATGTTCGGAAGCGATGAGAATCCATGTAAAATTGATGATAGAGTGTTGTATTTATATAACTAGAGTCGTATAATAATACACAAATATGCATAGAAGCGACGGAATTGCTGTATGAAAGCTCATTGGGAGCAGGAGAACAGTATAAGTAGCGCATACGACAAGATTGGGGGAGCGAGAGTGAATAACAAATTAAAAGTGGCAATCATCGGTTCCACCGGCTACGGCGGGGTGGAGCTGATTCGTTTTTTCCAGAACCATCCGCAGGTTGAAATTACTTCGGTAATCTCTTCATCCAGCAGTGGTGAGTCCATCGCAGATGGATTCCCGCATTTGACGGACGTGATTCAGAGGCCACTCGACGGCGTGGACCCGGCTGAGATCGCAAGTCGTGCAGATCTGGTGTTCACAGCAACCCCGTCTGGTGTCAGCGCAAAACTCGTTCCGAGCCTGCTTGAAGCAGGGCTTAAGGTCATTGATCTGTCTGGAGACTTCAGACTTAAGGATGGAACGGTGTATGAAGAGTGGTATAAACATCCGGCACCATCTGCTTCATTGCTGGAACAGGCGGTATACGGCATGGCAGAGGTGTATGGCGACAAAGTGAAGGGTAAGAACTTTATTTCCAACCCAGGCTGTTACCCAACGGCTACGTTACTCGGATTGATTCCAGCTGTTGAGGCAGGTTGGATTGACCCTTCCAGTATCATCATTGATGCCAAATCCGGCGTATCGGGTGCGGGACGGGGAACAAGTCTGACGAATCATTATGCAGAGATGAATGAGAATTTTAAAGCATATAAACTGAACAAACATCAGCATATTCCCGAAATCGAGCAAGTGCTGGGAAATATCACTGGCACTCCAGTCACAGTAACGTTCACAACTCAACTGGTGCCGATGACGCGTGGAATCATGAGTACGATGTATGCCAATCTAACTGGTGAACACAGTGACCGTGAAATCGTTGATCTGTACCGTAAATATTATGAAAATCGTCCGTTCGTGCGGGTACGTGAGCCGGGGATCTGGCCTTCAACGAAGGAAGTGTACGGATCGAACTATTGTGATATCGGATTTGCAGCTGACCCTCGTACAGGTCGTTTGACGATTATTTCGGTCATCGACAACCTGGTAAAAGGTGCATCCGGGCAAGCCATTCAAAATATGAACCTGATGATGGGATGGGAGGAGAACCTCGGGCTGAACATGACTCCAGTATATCCATAAGGGTTGAATCATTGGGAGAGCGTCTAGGCGCAATTCCGATACAATGTGGGGAAAACGGATCAGGCAAAGCAAGCGGACAATCGGCATGCAGCCGAACGCATAACGGGGGATAACATATGGGAACGAATGTGGAGCAAAAGGCTTTTACTATAGTTGAGAACGGAACGATTGTAACCCCGCTCGGGTTCACTGCTGGTGGACTGCACTGCGGATTGAAAAAAACGTCTCGTAACGACATCGGAGCGATTCGCTGTGACGTGCCGGCAACTGCAGCTGCGGTGTATACAACGAACGTATTCCAAGCCGCACCTCTGAAAGTCACGCGTGAGAGCTTGAGCAATGGACGCCTTCAGGCAGTCATCGTGAATAGCGGGAATGCCAATGCGTGTACCGGACAACAAGGTGAAGAGGATGCCTACGCCATGCGTACGGCGGCCGCACGTGAGTTGGGTGTAGCGGAAGAGGATGTTGCTGTCGCTTCTACAGGTGTCATTGGTGAATTGCTGAAGATGGACGCTGTACACTCGGGGATTAGCGGACTTCCGGCACGTTTGGGCAAGGAAGCAGAAGAAGCGGAGCATTTTTCCCAAGCTATTCTGACAACCGATTTGGTGAAAAAAGAAGCCTGCGTCTCCGTTGAGGTGAACGGCAAAACGATTACGATTGCTGGTGCTGCCAAGGGATCAGGGATGATTCATCCGAATATGGCGACCATGCTGGCCTTTATGACTTCTGATGCGGTCATTAGTGCAGAAGCGTTGCAGCGCCTGCTGCGTCAGGCGACCAATCATACCTTTAACATGATTACAGTGGATGGAGATACGAGCACGAACGATATGCTTGTAGCCATGTCCAGCGGTCTGGCAGGGAACGAAGAACTGACCGTGGAACATCCGGATTGGGATGCTTTTGCTGCCGGATTCACTTTTGTGTGCGAAGTGCTTGCCAAAGCCATTGCGCGCGATGGCGAAGGAGCAACCAAGCTGGTAGAAGTACAGGTAACGGGTGCCGTAAGTGATGAATCTGCGCAAGCTATTGCTAAGACCGTCATTGGGTCCAGCCTGGTGAAATCCGCGATGTTTGGCGCTGATGCCAACTGGGGACGGATTATTGCAGCCGTAGGGCGCGCAGGACAGCCGGTGAACCCGGAGACAGTTGATATCCGTCTGGGAGACATCTCTGTACTTGAACAATCCCGTCCAGTCGTATTCGACGAAGAAGCGGCGCTGGCCTACTTGCAAACCGATACCGTACGGATTGTGATCGATCTGCACCACGGCGAGGGAACGGCCATCGCATGGGGCTGTGACCTGACGTACGACTATGTACGAATCAACGCGGCATACCGCACGTAATATTTTGTGGTTAGTTTTAGTTAATCTAGCAGCTTCATTATTGAAAAGCTGCTTTACAAAAATATGTAGAACATCTAGAAGGATTAAACTTTTTGAGTTTGATCATTGACGGGGATAGTGAAAAAGTCGGAATCGATTCTGTAGAAGCGCAGCGTTCGCCTTTGTCTCCGAGTTTTTCCCTTAGAGAAGGGGAATCCAAAAAACTTGGAGACAACAGCGATCAAAAGAACGATCCGAATTTGTAACGGCTAGAACCGTCTAATCTGGATTTATTAAGTGTTAGGCCTTTAAGAATATTTGAACGAAAGGAGTGCCCTCATGAATTCAACATTGCAAAATGAGAGTATCGGAACAGAGGCAGGTGCCGAGAAGCAGACGTTTGTAATGAAATGCGGAGGCAGCACGCTGGCGGCGTTGCCTGAATCCTTTTTTGCAGATCTGCGTGACTTGCAGTCCCAGGGAACTCAGCCTGTCATCGTACATGGCGGCGGTCCAGCGATCTCGGATAACTTGGCGAAGCTCGGTATTGAGACCGAATTCGTAAACGGATTGCGCAAAACAACAGAACCTGTGCTGGACGTCGTGGAGATGGTTCTTGCGGGGAGCATTAACAAACAGATTGTACGTCTAATCCAACGTGTTGGTGGACGTGCGCTGGGATTGTCGGGTGTGGACGGTGGTTTGATCCAGGCGAAACCGGTTAGCAATCACGCAGAGATCGGTTGGGTAGGTGACGTGACGGGCGTTAACGCGGAGATTATTCAAGGTATTGTAGGAATGGGCTATATGCCAGTTATCGCGCCAGTTGGTGTAGATGCAACCGGGCAGCGTTATAACATCAATGCGGATACAGCCGCAGGCGCGGTAGCTTCCCATCTCGGAGTGAGCCGGATGATCGTAGTGACTGATGTTCCTGGCATTATGAAGAATGTAGGCGGCGAGAAAAAAGTACTGCCATCTGTCTCTGTACAAGAGATCGAGGATATGATCCAAACCGGAGAAATCTATGGCGGCATGATTCCAAAGGTACGTGCAGCCATCGCTTGTATTCACGGCAAAGTGCGTGAGGTCATCATCGTAGATGGCAGCGAACCACAGATCCTGAGCCGTGTGCTTGGCGGAGAAACGATCGGAACCCGAATTATCCGTATGCAATAATTATTCTCAGTGCGCTAGTGTCTTCATGGTCTTATAGTAAATAAAAAAATATGTGCATCGCTTTTTTATATAAGAAATCTAATATTACACACACAATAACGTAGGGTGCAGAACCAATCTGAAGAATAAAAATGCATAACGTAGAGGACAGAAATAACCTGAAGAAGCGAAGCGTGCGCCTTTATCCCCGGATTTTTCCTTTTAAGGATCAATCAAAAGAATCCGGGGATAACAGCGATCGAAAGGTTGTTCTGTCATCGAAGTGGAGTATGCGTACGTTCAAAAGATGGTCCTGCAATCGGAGTGGTCTAGTGTAAATTATAGCTCTTATATGATTGCCGTTGCACCAACCAATAGGAGTGATAGGTGATGGCAAAAGGCAATGAACAGCCAGGTTCTGGCACAGCAGTAGCGGGCGTAGCAGCGACAGGTGTAGCGGCACAGACGGAAAGCTCTCTTTTCCAAACGTATGCGCGCTATCCAATCAGTCTGGTCAAAGGAAAAGGCAGCTGGCTGTGGGATGATCAGGGCAATCGTTATCTTGATTTCATGTGCGGGTTGGCTGTAACGAGTCTGGGCCATGCACCGGAGAAAGTCGGAGCCAAGTTGAAAGCTCAGATTGATGAGCTGTGGCATGTATCCAACCTGTTCCAGATTCCCGGTCAGGAAAAAGCGGCAGCTTTGTTGACAGCAAATACGTGCGCAGACGCTGTATTCTTTTGTAACAGTGGTGCAGAAGCGAATGAAGCGGCAATCAAACTGGCTCGTCGCTATCATCAGAAGGTAAAAGGCACAGGTCGGTACGAAGTTATTACATTTGCCCAGTCTTTCCACGGACGGACACTTGCAACTTTGACAGCAACTGGGCAGGATAAGGTGAAAGAAGGATTTTTGCCATTGCCAGCCGGATTCGTAACCGTACCATTGCATGACACAGCGGCTCTAGAAGCTGCAATCGGACCCAATACAGCAGCGATTATGCTGGAGATGGTGCAAGCCGAGGGTGGCGTGCATCCGGTCAAACCTGATTTTGTCCACCACGTTCGCAAACTGTGTGAAGAGCACGGATTGCTGTTGATTGTAGACGAAGTACAGACCGGAATGGGACGTACAGGCAAACTGTTCGCGCATGAGCATTATGGTATTGAGCCGGACATTTTCACGGTAGCCAAAGGTATTGGTAGTGGATTCCCTGTAGGTGCGATGCTAGGTAAAGGTTATCTGAAGGATGCGTTTACTGCAGGCAGTCATGCAACAACATTTGGCGGTACACCGCTTGCTTCCTCCGTTGTCATTGCAACGATTGAAACCATGCTCGAAGATCACCTGCCAGAACGTGCAGCTGAAATGGGCGAATACCTGATGAACTCTCTGCGGGAGCGTTTGGCTGGTAATTCGTTTGTAAAAGAAGTTCGGGGTATGGGGCTGCTTGTTGGAATCGAATGTGCTGAAGCGGTAGGCGACATCGTGCTTGCTGGTCAGAAACGAGGCATTCTCTTTGTTTCCGCAGGACCGAATGTCATTCGTCTGCTTCCAAACTTGTATGTGAGCAAGGAAGAGATCGATGAGGCGGTATCCTTGGTAGCTACGTTGATTGAAGAGCATGTGGCTGCGAAGAACGCTTAATAAGACTTTATACAACCTTTCTGACTCGGGGCCTTCAGGGGCCTCGAAGCGGAACCAAAATGATGAATCATGAATCCCTGTAGCCGCGCGGTAAACTAGCGGAAGACGAAAGTGAGCAGCCGGATGGCAAGATCTCAACCTTCTATACTCTTCTGCCCATGCGGGTGCAGGGAACCGGAAATAAGGAGGACAACACTAACATGACACAAGCGCAACAGACGGAAAAGGTACAGAAGGTCGATCTTAGAGGCCGTGATTTTATTGAATTTACAGATTATACAGCGGAGGAAATCCGCTATCTGCTGGACCTTGCGATTGAGATTAAAGGTAAACAGAAAAACGGTGTGCCATATCAGCCACTCCAAGGTAAAACGATCGGACTCATTTTTGAAAAATCATCTACACGTACCCGTGTATCTTTTGAAGTCGGTATGTTCCAACTGGGCGGACACGCGCTCTTCCTGAGCAAAAATGATATCCAACTCGGTCGCGGGGAAACGACACATGATACAGCCAAAGTCCTGTCACGTTACCTGGACGGCATCATGATTCGTACCTTTGGACACCATAATGTGACTGAACTGGCACAACATGCGGATATTCCGGTTATTAACGGACTGAGCGATGCAGCACATCCATGCCAAGTACTCGCAGATTTCCAAACTGTGCTGGAGCACAAAGGAAAGCTGGAAGGGCTGAAAATGGCTTATGTCGGAGACGGCAATAACATGGCGCATTCCCTTATGCTTGGTGCAGCGAAGATGGGTATGCATGTTGCAGTAGCGACTCCGGAAGGCTATGAGCCTGACAGCGCAGTTGTAGAGCAGGCGCGCAGCATTGCACAGGAGAGCGGCTCACAGGTGACTGTAACGTACAGTGCACAGGAAGCTGTGAAAGATGCGGATATCGTGTATACGGATGTATGGGCGAGCATGGGTTTTGAAGAGGAACAGAAGATTCGTGAACAAGCATTTGCTGCGTATCAGGTCGATGAGGAACTGATGAAAGGCGCGAAGCCGGATTATATGTTCCTGCATTGCCTGCCAGCTCACCGTGGAGAAGAAGTGAGTGCTGGAGTTATTGACGGTCCAAACTCCCTGATCTTTGATCAGGCGGAGAACCGACTGCATGCGCAGAAAGCATTGATGGCTGCGTTAATGAGTGAATAGATGCTGTTTGCCTGAATGGGTTGATTTTAGGCACAGATTTCGCGATGATAGATTAAGCAACTGAACTTGGGGAGGACCATTGAACATGGCTAAGGAAAAAATCGTACTCGCTTATTCCGGCGGGTTGGACACATCTGTAATTTTGAAATGGTTGAAAGAAACTTATGATGCGGAGATTATCGCATTTACGGCGGATATTGGACAAAAGGATGAATTGGACGGCCTGGAGGAAAAAGCCCTCGCTACAGGCGCTTCCAAAGTGTACATTGATGATCTGCGTGACGAGTTCGCCAAAGATTTCATCTATCCAATGTTCCAGGCAGGTGCCCTTTATGAAGGACAATATCTGCTTGGCACAAGTATCGCACGTCCACTGATCGCTAAACGTATGGTCGATATCGCTCGTGCAGAAGGCGCTACAGCGATTGCTCACGGCGCTACGGGTAAAGGGAATGACCAGGTTCGTTTTGAGCTGAACGCAGCTGCGCTGACACCAGATATTGAAGTCATCGCGCCTTGGCGTCTGGAAGAATTCCGCAACCAGTTCCCGGGCCGGGCTGAGATGATCGCTTACGCTGAAAAACACGGCATTCCGGTAACCGCATCGGCGGCTAAACCGTACTCCACAGACCGTAACCTGCTGCATATCAGCTATGAGAGCGGCGTGCTCGAAGATCCTTGGTTCGATCCAAGTGCGGACGAGAACAAAGACATGTTCCTGCTCAGCAGCGCACCTGAAGATGCACCGGATCAAGCGGAATATGTTGAACTTGAATTCGAACAAGGCGACTGTGTTGCACTGAATGGTGAGCGCTTGAGCCCACTGCAAGTAATGGAGCAACTGAATGAGCTGGGTGGCAAACATGGTATCGGCCGTGTGGACATGGTAGAGAACCGCTTCGTCGGCATGAAGAGCCGTGGTGTATACGAGACACCAGGTGGAACGATTCTGTTCACGGCACACCGCAAAATGGAATCCATCACGATGGACCGTGAAGTCATGAACCTGCGTGATAGCCTGATCACACGTTACAGCACACTCGTATACAACGGCTTCTGGTTCGCACCGGAACGTCTGGCGCTGCAAGCCCTGGTGACCGAAAGTCAGAAAAATGTAACAGGTACCGTTCGTGTGAAACTGTATAAAGGCAACATCATCGGCGCAGGTGTGAAAAGCCCTGTCAGCCTGTACAACCCGGACATTGCCACGATGGAAGCTGATCCAACACAAGCATACGATCAAGGGGATGCAACGGGCTTTATCCGCCTGAACGCATTGCGTTTGAAAGTAAATTCCGGTGTGGAACAAAACAAAAACTAATTTCATCATGCATATAAAGCATCACGATAATAACTGACAAGGCGGGCCGTTCTTGCACTTCTGGCAGGAGCGGCTTTGTCCATGAGCGAAAGGGGAGTACTCACTGTGAGCAAGCTGTGGGGAGGACGTTTTACCAAACAAACCAATCACCTCGTTGAGGAATATACAGCGTCAATCAACTTTGACAAAGCGTTGGCCGAGGAAGATATTCAAGGAAGTCTGGCTCATGTCACGATGTTGGGCAAATGTGGAATTCTGCCAGCAGAGGATGTAGAGACGATCAAGGAAGGTTTGATCACTGTTCTGCATAAAATCCGTGCAGGCGAAGTGGAATTCTCCGTATCGGATGAAGACATCCACATGAATATTGAGAAAAACCTGATTGAGACTATCGGCCCTGTAGGTGGCAAATTACATACGGGACGCAGCCGGAATGACCAAGTGGCAACGGATATGCACTTGTACTTGCGTGAGCGCGTGGTTGGGTTTGTTGGCATGCTGCATTCGTTGCAGGAAGCGCTGATCGGACAAGCCAAAGACAATCTTGATACGATTGTACCGGGGTATACCCATCTTCAACGTGCACAACCAATTCTGTTCGCCCATCACCTGATGGCGTATGTATCGATGTTCCAACGGGATGCAGAGCGTCTTATGGACAGCTACAAACGCATTAACGTGCTGCCACTGGGTGCAGGTGCGCTTGCAGGCACAACGTTCCCGATTGACCGTCATTTTGTGGCGGAACAGTTGGGCTTTGATGGAGTATATGAGAATAGTCTGGACGCAGTAAGCGACCGTGACTTTATCGTGGAGTTCCTGGCAGCCGCTTCACTGATCATGACTCACTTGTCCCGTCTGAGTGAAGAGTTGGTGCTGTGGAGCAGCACGGAGTTTGGTTTTGTTGAACTGGATGATGCATTCTGCACGGGCAGCAGCATTATGCCACAGAAGAAAAATCCGGACGTTCCGGAACTTGTTCGTGGTAAAACAGGACGTGTGTACGGCAACCTGATCGGTTTGCTGACAGTACTGAAATCTCTGCCGCTCGCTTACAACAAGGACATGCAGGAAGACAAGGAAGGCATGTTTGACACGGTAGCGACGCTTGAGGGTGCACTTCAATTGTTCGCTCCGATGATTGCTACGATGACGGTCAACAAGGGTCGGATGCGTCAAGCAGTCAATCAGGATTTCTCCAACGCTACAGATATTGCGGACTTCCTCGTGGGCGAAGGTTTGCCATTCCGCCAAGCGCATGAAGTTATCGGTAAGACGGTATTGTACTGTATCCAGAACGGCAAGTATTTGCTGGATCTGACCATCGATGAATTCCGTCAGTTCTCCCCGTTGTTCGATGAGCGTATTTACGATGTGCTGCAACCAGAAGCTGTTGTAAATGCTCGTAATGTTTACGGCGGAACAGCTTCCAATCAGGTGGCTGAGGCGATTGGACGGAGTGAAAAGGTGCTGGAAATTACAGAGCAATGGATCACCAATCGGGGTTAATGACGCATTTACTACAATGAAATAATATACAACGCAAAAGCAGGCCGAGATTTTCTTCTCAAGGGCCTGCTTTTTTGTGTGTGACAACGATTTAGATATGTTAAATTTCTCGACTACTTACGTTCACGCAATGGCAACCATTTCAGCACATTCTGGATCTTCTCGTCCCAATATCCCCAGTCATGTCCACCAGGTTCTTCCTCGTACGTCAGCTGGAAATCGGTCTGTGCACAAGCTTGACGGAACGCTTGATTCTCGTCATACAGGAAGTCCTCTGTCCCACAGCATTGGTAGAGCAAAGGTTTTGGACCCTGACTTGCTTTGCTTTCTTCGAGCAGATGCAGCAAGTCATTCTCCGAACCTTTAATTTCTACTCCGAAAATCCGTTTGAACTCAGCATCACTTAATGCCTTAACAATTCGGTTATCCATATGCACTACCATGTCGAGTGCTCCAGACAAACTTGCCGCAGCGGCGTATTGCTCCGGTTTGTGAAGTGCCAGCTTGAATGCTCCGTAGCCACCCATGGACAAGCCAGCAACAAAGTTGTCCTCACGTTTGTGTGATAGTGGGAAGAAGGAACGTGCAAGTGCAGGCAGCTCTTCACTGATGAATGTCCAGTAGCGTCCGCCTTCCGCCATATCCGTATAGAAGCTGCGATGTACCTGAGGCATCACAACGGCAATACCAAGGTCCGCAACATATCGTTCGATGGATGTACGACGCAGCCAGATGGAGTCATCATCCGATAGCCCGTGCAGCAGATACAGCGTGGGATGTAACCCTTGGCCGGATACGTTCTCCATGCCAATCTGATTGTGGGTCTGTTGTGGAAGAATAACATGCATACTGGTGCTTAGACCAAGCGTGTCAGAGTAAAAGTCACATTTAATAAGTGCCATATATATGAGAAACCCCTTTCATAAGTCCATTAACGATGTGTTCTGACCCGATTCAATAGGATGGGATCTGAATCCATAATGGTTCCATAGTGTCTATAATAAACAGGTTATACGCAAAGTCTTTTCATTGCAATAATAAGAAATTCACAACTAGTTATTCACCTTATTTACAACGTAACAATGTTATGTTACACTGTTTTCAACACAAAGGGGGACCATATATGACGGATGATTTGATCTCCAAAAAAGAATTGCTGGACCTGACGGGTATCTCCTACGGCCAGTTGTACCGCTGGAAGCGGAAGAATCTCATTCCGGAGGAATGGTTTATTCGGAAGTCGTCCTATACGGGACAAGAAACTTTTTTTCCAAAACAACAGATTTTACTGCGGATTGACAAGATTCTCAATATGAAAGACGGCTTGTCGCTGGATGAACTGGCAGATGTGTTTTCACCAACTTTGGGTGAAGTGGAAATGTCCGCTCAACAGCTGTTAGAGCGAAACATTGTTTCGAACATTTCGCTTGAGCTGTTGAAAGAAGCAGGCCGGGAGCGGCCGTTGTATGCTTTGGAGCAGATTATGATGCTTTATGTACTTGATAAGCTGCTAATGAGCGGAGATGTTACCCGCCAGGAGGGTACGCTGCTGATCGATGTCATGTCCGAGCATTATTATCGTTTCACAGGCAAACCAAGCGAACTGGTGCTTATTCGCAAGATGGGTGTCCCTTCGTTCATGCTGGTAACAGCAGGAACAGAGCTTTATTTTGATAATGGTGTGAAGGTCGTTCTCAGGCAGTCGATGGGGACGTTCATGGAAGAGTTAAAACTCAAATTGGGATAAGGAGAGGATCATATATGGAGGAACGTAATTTGCGCAATGATCTGAACGTAGCGGGCATGAGCCAAACGGCAGGCGGGAATTTTCACCGGGTATCTATCGATGGCATGGCTAAAGTAAATGGTAACCTGGACTGTACCTCCATGAATGTGAATGGAACATTGAAGATGCACGGTGCTTTGAGCTCTGAGAGTGCAACGATCAACGGCATGTGCACGCTGAACGGCCCCTTGATCAGTTCTCGTGTTCGTGTGGATGGCTTAACAACCATTAACGGAGACCTCCGAAGTCCTGAGCTCGAAGTCAACGGGAAGTGTACTGTTCGTGGACGGGTTGATGGGGAACGGATTGATATTGGTGGCGTGATCGATATTGAAGGCGACGTACAATGTGAGTCTTTGAACGTACAGGGCAATATTAAGATTAGTGGCTTTCTGAATGCGGGAACGGTAGAGATCAGGCTGCATACATCTTCTTCGGCGAGAGAGATTGGCGGGGAACGCATTGATATTCGGCGTAAGGAACAGACTGGTTTTTGGAAAAGTATTGGCCTGGGCGGTACCCCATCCTTCAAGACATCCTTGATTGAGGGGGATGAAATTGTGCTGGAAGATACCGAGGCTGATATTGTTCGTGGCAGCAAAGTTCATATCGGTCGTGGCTGTAACATCAGGTTGGTCGAATATTCGGGTGAACTAGAGGTTGATCCAGACGCCAAGGTGGGCAGCAGTCAGCGGATTTAAATTTTAATTTAAGTTTTGACCTGGAGAGAAAGGGATGTGATCGATTTGAATAACCATTTTGCTGGTTCATCGGATAAAAAACATGACATTAGCATCATCGGCGACGGCAGTTCTTCTGGCGGTGTGTACGGCAAGGTCAAGGTAGTGGGGGATTCGTCATTCAATGATAATCTGTTCTGTGATCAATTCAAATGCACCGGCACATCAGTCGTATACGGATCTCTGAAATCAACGGATATCAAAATTACGGGGACTCTTACCCTGAAAGAGCGGTCTGTTGTTGGTTCCGATGAACAGGAAGGCAATCATGCTTCTAACCTGTATGCAAAAGCTGAACATATGAAAGTAGTAGGGGAGCTTCACGTATCAGGTGATTGTCAGGTGGAGAATATGAAGTTGAATGGCCGTTTTACGATAACGGGTACGCTCAGTGCCGAAAGTATGACACTTAAAATTATGGGTCCATCCGAGGTCAAGGAAATGGGCGGTTCCATCATTTCAGTGAAGAATTCGCGGGGAAAACTGCTGGAAGGTTTGTTCACTGGTAACAAGTCTATTCTCAAGGCCGATCTGATCGAAGGCGACGAAATTGAACTTGAGAACACGGAGGCCGAGGTTGTGCGAGGAGATAAAATAAAAATTGGCGCAGGCTGCCGGATTGGTACAGTGGAATACCGCTCTTCTCTGCAAATTCATCCGCAATCGGAAGTTTTGGTGCAAAGCAATCGGTCCTTGGACTGATTATCCGCCGTAACTTTTCGGATATACTAATTCAGTCATATGAATCGGATGTGAATGGGAGAGATTGAGTAGAATGGCTACACGTAAAAATAATATTGGATTGGTGCTGGCAGGGTTACTGCTAAGCATACTGATGGCTTCGATGGACAATACCATCGTGGCAACAGCGATGGGCGACATTGTCGGGAAGCTGGGTGGGCTCGACAAGTTCGTCTGGGTGACCTCCGCTTACATGGTGGCCGAGATGGCGGGTATGCCAATCTTCGGTAAGTTATCCGACATGTATGGACGGAAGAAGTTTTTTGTTTTCGGAATACTGGTATTTATGCTCGGATCTGCATTATGTGGAACGGCAACATCAATCGTTGAGCTGACGATGTACAGAGCTATTCAAGGTATTGGTGCAGGTGCATTGGTGCCGATTGCCTTTACAATCATGTTTGATGTGGTCGCACCGGAATCACGGGGTAAATTGGGCGGTCTGTTCGGAGCCGTGTTTGGATTATCTAGTGTATTTGGTCCACTGCTGGGTGCTTACATTACGCAGTATGCGACATGGGAATGGGTATTTTATATCAACCTGCCGCTTGGTCTGATCGCGTTTGTGTTTATTGCATTTTTCTACAAAGAATCCCATCAGCATCAATCCCAACAGATTGACTGGCTGGGTGCAATCACACTGATTGGTGCGGTAGTCTGTCTCATCTTCGGGCTTGAACTGGGCGGCAAAACGTATGCTTGGGGCTCGTGGCAGATCCTCGGTTTGTTTGCCGGATTCGTGGTGCTAGCATTGCTCTTCCTGTTTGCAGAAACGAGAGCCAAGGAACCCATTATCTCCTTCGGCATGTTCCGCAACCGGGTGTACTGGTCCAGTAACGTTATTGGCATGTTCAGTGGTGCGGCGTTTATTACCGCATCCGTGTATATTCCAATCTTCATCCAGGGGGTACTCGGTGGCAAAGCGACCAATTCTGGTCTCGTATTATTGCCCATGATGCTGGGGTCCGTTGTGACGGCTTCCATGGGTGGGGTACTGATGACCAAAATCAAATATCGCAACATTATGATTCCTACGCTGGCGTTGCTGGTGGTTGGTCTTGGATTGCTGACAACGCTGGATGAAACTTCGTCTCTATGGACGATACGTATATTCATGGTGATGATTGGACTCGGTGTCGGGGCGTCATTCTCGGTACTCAGCAATGCAGCCATGAACGCGTTTGAACCGCAGAGACGCGGAGCAGCAAGCTCCACACTTAACTTCCTGCGTTCGCTTGGGATGACGATGGGCATTACGATTTTTGGTATCGTGCAGAGCCAGGTATTTACGCGCAAAATGAATGATGCCCTCGCCGGATCAGCGGCAGAAGCGGGTGGCGCTGGTGCGCCTGCAGGCGGTATGCCTCAGGGAGTGGATCTGAGCGATCCACATGCGCTGCTGTCGCCAGAGCTGAGAAAGGCGATTCCGCCTCAGGTGCTGGACACCATTACGCATGCGTTGTCTTCATCCATCGTGCAGCTCTTTGCCTGGGCTGCGATCCCGGCCGCACTCGCGTTGATTGCTGCTTTCTTTATGGGTAATGAGAAGATGGTTATCGGCGAGGAGCAGAAAGAGTACACAGGCGGACATTAAAGGTATCAGTCTAATCAAACCTAATATGTATCTATAAAATAAACCAAAGACACATCTCTCAAGGGACCCAGAATGGGGAACAGGAGATGTGTCTTTTTCTATTTGTTATTACGTTTGCTGAGTTGAGCCTATCCTATCCATGTGCACGCATGTGAAAGTAAGATTAAGGCTGTTTCGTGTCGCTGATGCCATCCTCTACGACAGAAGGCTCCTTGGGATCAGGCAGGTTAGTATGACCAGAGCGGGCAATCAGGCGATTCTGGGCTTTGTATGTGTCACGTGTAATGGTCTTGGATTCGACGATTTTACCATCCACCTTTTTGGTGCGCATCGTCTCTACAATATATCCAGGTTGACCGTTCTGGAGCACCTGCTGAGCACCGTCAGGCAGTACGTTGCTCGATACATATTTCACGGGAGCACTTAATGTCTCAATTGTACGGGATTCCAGTGCATAACTGACGTTCTCCGGGAAGGTGCCGAAAAATTTGACCGTTAAGCTTCCACCTTCCACTTTGGCATGAATGAGCAGGGACTTGCCAGTATTGTTTTTGAACCGAAAATTGATGGAACCTGAGGCAAACGTGGCATCCAGTCCCTTCGGCAAATATTTGACGGGCAAGGAGTGGTTGCGGCGTTCTACGATGTCCAGTCCGGTCAACAGGGCTGCATTGTAAACCGTACTCGATACCTGGCAGATACCGCCCCCAATACCGGGGGTCAGTTGCCCATTCACGATGACCGGGGCTTCCCGGAAACCATAGTCTTCCTCGGCCTTCTTAATGACCTTCTCATAATCAAAAGTACCATTTGGCGGCAAAATCATGCCGTTAACGGCTTGCGCTGCTGCGCTGACGTTATGTATCCGGCCTGCACTGCTGTTTCCAAGGCCAGTGGAGAACTGAATGATCTTTCGGTCAATTCCCTCTTGGCGCAGCGAATCGAGAGTCACTTCGGGTTGCAGCGTATACAACGGCAGCTGAATCAATAGCGGGTTTGGCTTTGCATCATGGTCCAGTGGAGTGAAATCCCGGTGCAGTTTAGCCTGCATCAGGCTCGCGAGTTCATCCCAGGCGATCCGGCGGACGCCTTTTTCCGGGATGTACTGGACCTTGTCACTTGCGGTAATGCGGCGAACAGCGTTCGCGGGTGTACCGAAGGTTTCCTTTTCCCAGGCAGGATTAAGTTGCTCTCTCAGTGATTTTGAATTATACGTCAGCTTGAGGGACCACTCCTTAATGAAGTGATATCGGGCATAAGCGCGCTCCCACAGATTGCCTTCATCCAATTGCTGGACAGCTGTCCGGAAGTCGTCAGCACTGTAGCTGGCGCCTGTCTGGGCGGCGGTGAACATCAATGTTTTTGGTGTAGGATCGTCAATTTCAAGGGTGATCGGCCATGCTTCCATTTGTTTTAATCGTTCATCCAGTGCCGGTAGAACTTCCTTGCGATTCACGCCCTCAACCGACCACTCCCCAACACGTACACCTTCTGGTAGCGCGGGTTGGTTCACGTACATATACAGCAATCCATAGGACGCGGAACCGATTAAAAGGATGGAGAACAGTGCAATGACCATCAAATGTATTTTTTTCATATCCGAACGCTCCTTTGTACTTCTGTTGTTCCGCATTTCGTAACACTTTCCATATATATGATCCAATGATGGAAAACTTTCGGGTACTCAATAGGTAACAAATTTGTTACAATAAAATTCATATGAATCCATGCTTCACCATCGAAAAAGGGGTGAAATGGATTTTCCCTGATGAAATTCAGGTCTTTTTAAAGGAAATGCCGGGATTGTGTCGAAATGATAATGGCTAACTATGCAACGGGAAGTGATGATGTGATAGAAATGCAGGACGTGTGGAAGACCTACGCCAATGGTACCCACGCATTACAAGGGGTGTCGGTGAAGATCGACCGCAATGAATTTGTCTATATCGTCGGTCCGTCCGGCGCAGGCAAATCGACATTTATGAAATTGATGTACAGGGAAGAAGTTCCGACCAAAGGACAAATATCCATTAACGGATTTAATATCGGAAAGTTAAAGCCACGCAAAATTCCTTACGTACGCCGAAATATCGGCGTTGTGTTCCAGGATTTCAGGTTGCTGCCACGCATGACGGCATTTGAGAATGTGGCATTTGCCATGGAAGTTATTGAAGCACCGAAGCGTCACATTAAGAAACGAGTGATGGAAGTGCTTGATCTGGTTGGATTGCGCAGCAAGGCCAATCGTGAACCTTCACAGTTGTCGGGTGGGGAACAGCAGCGTATTGCCATCGCACGTGCCATCGTGAACAATCCGTCTGTTATTATTGCGGACGAGCCTACGGGTAACCTTGATCCGGAGACGTCATGGGGCATTATGCAGCTGCTGGATGAGATTAATTTCCGCGGAACCACTATTGTTATGGCGACCCACAACAAGGATATCGTTAATACGATGCGTAAACGGGTTATTGCGATTGAACGGGGACAGATTGTACGGGATCAGATGAGAGGGGAATACGGTTATGAATTTTAGTACTCTCTTGCGCCATTTACGGGAGGGATTCAAAAACGTATTCCGCAACGGCTGGATGTCCGTGGCCTCCATCATGTCCATTATCGTGTCATTGCTCATTCTGGGCGTGTTCATGCTGCTGGTGCTTAATGTGAATTCCATGGCCAACCAGGTGGACAGTCAGGTCGAGATCAGTACGTTTCTTGAGCTGAACGTGGATGAGAACCTGCGTAACACGCTGGAGCAGGAAATCAGTGCGATGCCTGAAGTCAGTGAAATTCGTTTTGTTTCCAAAGAAGAGGGACTCAAGGAGTTCCGTGAACGTCTCGGAGAAAGTGCAGACAATGTGCTGAGCGGTTTCGATGTGGATAACAATCCACTGCCGGAGACCATTGAAGTAGAGGTCATTGAACCGGAAACCGTCACTTTTGTGGCGCAAAAAATCGAAGCATTGAACGATAAACACCCGGAGAAGCCGATCATGAAAGTGAACTACGGCAAGGAAACGGTGGAAGTATTGTTCAAATTTACGAAGCTTGTCCGGAATATCGGGTTTATTTTTGTTGGGGGACTGGGGTTAATGTCCATGTTCCTGATCTCGAATACGATTCGCGTAACGATTCTGGCCCGGCGCCGGGAGATCGGTATTATGAAACTGGTTGGTGCAACCAACACGTTCATTCGTTGGCCTTTCTTTGTCGAAGGGGCATTGATTGGATTGATCGGTTCGGCGATTACGGTAGCAGTACTGTTCTTCGGTTACAGCCGCCTGATGGCCACGATTGGTCAGGATGTATTTATGCAGATGCTTAATTTGATTCCACTCGGTGATATTTGGTTGCTGTTTGGAACACTGTTGATCGGACTCGGTGTGCTGGTTGGTATTTTGGGAAGCACATTGTCCATCCGCAAATCTCTTAACGTTTAATCGAAAAAGAATGGCAAAGCAGGTTCACAACTGAACACTGTTTGACGATATGTAGTAAAGACGGAGTCTTTAGTGTAAAGAAAGCAAAGAACATGCTGTTCACCACCTGTGCAGGTTGCTTTCTTGTGAATTCATAGGATGGGGGATCACATTTTGAAAAAAACAGCTTCGCTGCTGGCTCTAACGTTATTGGCCAGTTTGACGCTTCAACCTTCTGACGGATATGCCAAGAGTAGCATTAGCGACATTGATCAGCAGATTCAGCAACTGGAGAACAAAGCGGCTTCGGCCAAAAAGGAGCAGCAAAAAGCTGCCAGCAATAAAAAGGAAGCCCAGCATTACAAGAACAAGACCAATGCTTATTTGAAAGTCGTCATGGAGCAGATCAATGTGGTTAGTGATGAGCTGGCAAACGTATCCTTGCAGATTGAGAATACGGAAGAAGATCTTCGGACAACGAAAAAAGATCTGCAAGCCGCAGAAGAACGTATCGTTGCAAGAGAGAAATTACTTGAATCGCGTGTACGGCTGATGTATACAGACGGTGCCGTTTCTTATCTCGATGTGTTGTTAACTTCCACAAGCTTCTCTGATTTCTTGACTCGTGCCGATTCACTGAAAACGATTGTGGATCAGGACCAGCATTTGCTGGATGAACACAAAAAAGACAAGCAGCTCGTCGTGGACAAAAAAGCAGAACTAGATGTGCAATATGCAGAAGCCAAGAGTCTGTATGCGCAGAAGAAACAGCGTAAGTCCCAATTGAATGAGAAGGAACAGGAGAAGCAAGTGCTTCTCGCTTCTTATGATGCTAAGATTGAAGAGTCGGAAGAGCTGACGCAAGAACAGGAAGACGTATTGATGCAGATTGCCAGCAAACGTTCGGCCCTTCTGCAAGAGAAAAATAAATTGCGTGAGCAGCAAGCGGCGGCGGCAGCCAAAGCAAAAGCAGCAGCAGCTGCACGTGCCGCGGCAGCTGCGAAGGCGGCGACCAAGGTTAGCTCCAACAGCAGCAGCAGCAGTAGCACGTCATACTCCAGTGGTAACGGCATCTTTGGTATGCCAGTATCAGGTGCGCGTGTATCTTCCGGTTTTGGACCTCGTATTCACCCGATCACGGGTGAAGTAGGTAAAATGCATGCAGGTGTAGACTTTGCTGTTGCTCAAGGAACGTCCGTTCATGCCGCTTCAGGCGGGATCGTCATCATGGCTGAATGGTATAGTGGATATGGTTACACCGTCATTGTTGACCACGGCGGCGGATTATGGACGCTATACGGTCATTTACGTGAAGGCGGATTTAAGGTTAGCAAGGGTGACACGGTAAGCCGTGGCGATATAATTGCTGAATCAGGCAGTACAGGCAACTCCACTGGACCGCATTTGCATTTTGAAGTACGTGATAATGGAACAGCAGTGAATCCATTTAACTATTTGTAGTTTTTAGCCAACAGTTGGAATGGAACAAACATATTCCGTACAAGCTAGGCATATACTAAGCTGGCATGTTCAGGGAATGTTTCACGGAGCAATTGAATTTGACACGCTTCAATACTAAAGGCGGTGACAAACGGATGATGAAGAAAAGATCGGCCCTGCTGCTTGTCATTGTAGCCCTTCTCGGAGGCAGCCTGCTTACGCTGGTGCTGATGAGTTCACCTGGTCTGGCACAAACGACACCTGGTGAAGGATTGCTCGCCAGCGTTACAGGCAGTTCGCAGCAGAAGAACGATTTGAAGAAGATTGAAACCGCGATGGATTTGATCTCAAGCAACTACTATAAAGATGTGGATCGAACCAAACTGATTGATGGTGCGATCAACGGCATGATGGAATCCCTTGGTGATCCGTACTCCAACTATATGGGGCAGGAAACAGCAGCCCAGTTCGAGGAGTCGATTGAAGGTTCATTTACCGGAATCGGCGCAGAGGTATCCTCACAGGATGGAAATGTGGTAGTGGTATCACCGATCAAAGGATCACCTGCCGAGAAAGCGGGTATTCGCGCGAAAGACATGATCATGTCCGTGAACGGTGAATCCCTTCAAGGGTTGGAACTGAACAAAGCCGTTAACAAAATCAGAGGTCCAAAAGGCAGTGAAGCGAAGGTACAGGTTAAACGTGCTGGATCTTCCGAGCTGATTGAATTTGTCATTGTGCGTGATGACATTGATCTGGAGACGGTGTACGCCCACATGGAGGATAACGGTGTTGGTGTGATTACAATCACCCAATTCTCGCTGAACACAGGAGATCGCTTTAAGGAAGAACTGGCGAAGCTGGAGAAGCAGAACATGAAGGGCTTGATCATTGATGTTCGTAATGACCCGGGTGGTGTTTTACAGGTCGTTATTGATATTGCAGAGCAATTTGTTCCGAAAGGCAAAGTTATTGTTCAAGTCGAAGACAAGAACGGTAAGAAGGAACAAAGCAAATCGAACGGATCAGGTAAATCGTACCCAATTACGGTATTGATGAACAAAGGAAGCGCGAGTGCATCGGAAATTTTGGCTGGTGCATTGCAACAGTCGGCAGGCGCAACGCTGGTTGGGGAAAACTCCTTTGGTAAAGGAACCGTACAGACGAGTTATGACAAGCAAATGGGTGATGGCAGCCTGCTGAAAATCACCATCGCGAAATGGCTGACTCCGAACGGAGACTGGATTCATGAAAAAGGGATCAAACCCGATATCGCTGTGAACCAGCCAGATTACTTCTCGGTGGCACCAATCAACAAAGAAAAATTACCTTTGAAATACGACAGCAATAGCACGGATGTGAAAAGTGCGCAGACGATGCTGAGAGGACTTGACTTTAAGCCGGATCGTGTGGACGGATACTATGACCAGAAGACAGAAGAAGCGGTCAAAGCATTCCAGAAACAAAAAGGCATTCAGGCAACTGGCCAGATTGATGAGAAAACCGCGGAATCACTGGAAGCGGCTCTGATTGAACGCATTGCCAATCCTCAATATGATGCACAGCTGAAGCGCGCGATCGAAAATGTCTCAAAGGATATTTCGTCCGCAGTGTCGAAGCCATAAAGAAGGCTGATTTTCAGCCTTCTTTTTTTCTGAACCGGCTGAAGGAGAGGGGTGACCGTCCACAATGGAATGGGCTTGGCCATGGTTGACCACATTAGGAGAAGCATTGTTGCAGTTGTTTATTCAGCCGTTTTATTATATTGCGGTAATCTTGATTGCTCTCGTTTATCATCGTCAACTCTTACAGGAACGTAAATTGTTCCACGTTCGTTTGCAAAGCTCGATCACACAGACCATTCGTGCAGTACTTGGAGGTATTGTGATCGGTGTAATGGTCTCCGTTATATCGCTGTTTCTCGGGGCACATCTTACACTGAGCAGCCTGATCTGTATATGGGCAGCTACGTTATTCCTGGCATTATTCCGTATCCGATACTTATGTTTTGCTTATGCTGCAGGTTTGCTTGGTGTGTTGCAGTTTGGTTTAAATATGGCTTCGGGCTGGCAGCCGGCAGGATGGATGGGAAGTGTCACTGAAGCATTACGTGCACTGGATATGCCCGCACTGCTTGTGCTCGCAGCTGTATTACATATCGGTGAAGCACTGATGGTACGTATGCAAGGGGTATCGATGGCATCTCCTCTGCTCTTCGAAGGTAAACGAGGCAAGCTCGTTGGAGGATACCAGTTGCAACATTTCTGGCCGATTCCGCTACTGATTATGGTTCCAGTTACGGGCGGGGCGGAATTGCCATGGACTGCCCTGATCAGCGGAGGGAATGGCTACATGCTGGTTGCGCTGCCGATTATGCTGGGATTTGGAGAAGTTACGCAAAGTATGCTCCCCGGGAAAAAAGTCCAGATTTCCGCAAAACGATTGCTGTTATATGGGACAGGGCTACTTGTGCTCAGCCTCCTGGCTGCGTGGTGGTCTCCACTCATGGTTGTCGCAGCATTGGCTGCTTTCATTGGGCATGAGTTCCTGGTGTGGTACAGCGGCTTTGAGGAGCAAAACCGCAGCCCGCTGTTTGTACACCCTGAGCACGGCTTGAAGGTGCTGGGCGTCATTCCTGATAGTCCTGCGGAAGAACTGGGAATTGAAGCAGGGGAGACCTTGTACAAGGTGAACGGCGTATTGGTGCATTCGCCTGAGCAATTACATCGCGCATTGCGGATGAATCCGGCATTTTGTAAGCTGGAGGTACGTAATCATCAGGGTGAGAGCAAGTTCATGCAACGGGCGATCTATGAAGGTGAGCATCACCAGCTCGGGGTGCTTATGGCTCCGGACAATCATGAAGCCTGGGCGCTCCGCTTGCGTCCGCTAACTCTGTTTCATATCGTAAGTCTCAAATTGTTCGCACGACGTCGGAAAGATCAGCTTGATGTTGAGGCTCCGCTGGCACTGCCGCCCGCCCCGGCGGGGGAGCAAAGATCTGTAGAGATGTAATGAAGAAAGGGTATTTCCCTCGCCTAATTAGGCGAGGGAAATACCCTTTTTGCTACTTTTTTAACATGAAAATGGCGATCTGAGTCCGGTCGCGCAAACTAAGCTTGCCGAGAATATCCGTAACATAGTTTTTGACTGTGCCCTCACTCAAGAATAGCTTTGCGGCAATTTCTTTATTGGACAGCCCTTCTGATATAGCCTCTGCAACAGCCATTTCCATACGGGTTAGTCCGTAAGAGTCAATGGGTTCATGTGTCTGAGGCGCTGCAGCAGGACGGAGTAGACTCGCGAGCTTACGAGCAATATCGGGATGAATCAACATATCCCCGTTATGTACAGTCTTGATGCCCTGAATGATCCGGTCAGGTGGCACATTTTTAAGTAAATAACCGCTGGCTCCGTTTTGCAAAGCCTGGATAATATACTCATCATCGTCAAACGTAGTAAGCATCAGTACACGCACGTCAGGGAAACGTGTTTTAATGATTCGGGTACCTTCAACTCCATCACAATCTGGCATGCGAATATCCATAAGTACAACGTCGGCAATTGTTCCGGACTCCAGCAGTTCCAGAGCTTCCCGGCCGTTTGAAGCTGTACCTGTAACGGTAATGCCGGGATCGAGTCCAAGCAGGACTTTGAGACTTTCACGGATAAAGGAATCATCATCCGCAAGCATCAGCCGAATGGACTCAGGGTGAACAGAATGGCTCGAGTTATTTAATTCATTCAGGTCTGACATGAGCAAATCACTTCCTTTTTCAGATCAGTTCAGATCAGTTCAGCTTTGTTCGCCATAGGCAGGCGTGTAATCACCGTATATGGATAGTCCGACTTGATCTCCAGTTTTCCACCAACCAGCTGTGTGCGTAGACGCATTCCTTCAAGTCCCATGCCGAGTCCTGTAGACTCTGCTTTTAAGCCCGGGTTAGCACGTGATCCTTCACGTCTGCCTTTCGTTTGTTCCTTGGTGGTAAAGGTATGGATCTTCCCATCGTTGCTGATGGACATACAGATTTCTCTTTCTCCAAATTCCAGTTCCACACTAATCGTAGTGGCATTACCATGACGGAGTGCATTGGTCACGGCTTCTTTGGCATTTTTGTACAAGACAATCTGCATACTGGGATAGAGTGCATGTGAATGCCCACGCACTTCGTAACGCGTTTTCACACCTGTTTCCCGGCCAACGTCTTCAAGCAGACGATCTAATGCATAGGCATCGGATATATAAGAGTCAGGCCGCAATTTGTGAAGCGTGGTGCGCATGTCATCCATACTGGAGGCCAATTGATCCCGAATCTGTCTCACCATTTCTGTGCCCTGTTCAGGATGTATAGGGAGGGTCAAGAGGGCTGCCTCAGACATCATTTTAGTACGAATCAGGCGATGACCAATATCATCATGAAGCTGTCGGGATATCCGGGTACGCTCCTCAACCTGTGCCGCTCCTTCAAGCTGCTTCGTGAATTGCAGCAATTGTTCGCGTGCCTCCTGAAGCTCGTAATGTTTACTTCGCAGCTCATCGTACACCTGTTCAAGCTGCCCACGACTGCTCGCGCTTCTAGACCCCTGCCAAGAGAGTGTTGCGGTGATGAGCAGGAGCAAGTTACCTGCAACCCGAGCCATTGTCTCTTGGGTGAAGCTAAAAGGAATGGCCGTGTTGGTGTGAAGTGTAAGCCACGCATGAAGCTCCTGTGGTGGGGCGTAATACCAATGTAGCGCAATATTGCTGGCTATAAGCTGAATGGCGAGCATTAACCATCGCTGGGTCCTATCCAGTCTGTACATGTACACATAAAGCGCAGATAAGGAGAGGAAAAACATAAATGGGCCATATAGAGCGATCAGCCAGCAGCTGAAGAGGATTTCGGCCGCGAGCAGCAAAAGCTGCATACTTGAACGGGAGAAGTCTTTCCACACCGCGAGTCCTAGCGCAATGATAATATACAGAGTATAGCTATCTTCTTGTTCCAGGGGTAGCACCAGAATGTACAGGACCGCAGGAACTATGAGTAAACCGTATTGCAGCAACCGCATCGGCATATGTCAGAGACATCCTTTATTTTAGAAGTGAAGGTATACCTTCCGGTAATGTATGTCGATTATATCATAGGCAGTTTTCCCAACCGAAGATGACTTAAGTCACCTTTGTTTCATGACCTTTCGTACCTTCGCAGAGGATCACAATTCGTTACAATACAGATATGAAAATCCAGTCGCAGGAAGCTGGACGGAAGAGGAGTGTATAATCTATGGCTATGCTTGAAGTGGATCACGTCGTGAAACGATACGGTAGCAAGCTGTCAGTGGATCATTTAAATCTGAGTGTCTGTAAAGGTGAAATTTTTGGATTGCTTGGACCCAATGGAGCTGGGAAAAGTACTACCATTAGCATGATTGCCGGTCTTTTAAATATGGATCAGGGTGAAATTCGGTTGGATGGCATATCAGTCAAGGAGCGGCCGCTTGAAGTAAAACGCAAAATAGGGCTGGTACCACAGGATCTGGCTCTATACGAAACGATGACCGCTGCGGAGAATGTCACTTTTTTTGCCCGACTATATGGACTTCGTGGAAAAATGCTTAAAGAAAGGGTGCAGGAATCCCTCGAATTTGTAGGTTTGCAGGACAAAGCGAAGGATGCCCCGTCCACTTTCTCTGGCGGTATGAAACGCAGGCTGAACATTGCGTGTGCCATTATGCATCGGCCGGATTTAATCATTATGGATGAACCAACAGTGGGCATTGACCCGCAATCACGGAATCATATTTTGGAGTCGGTCCGTACGCTTAATCAGATGGGGTCAACCATTATTTATACAAGTCATTACATGGAGGAAGTTGCTGCAATCAGTCATCGGGTAGCGATTATGGATCAGGGGCACATCATTGCCTGTGGCACCGAAGCAGAGCTGAGAGAACGAGTTGCATCTGAGGAAAAAATAGTGCTCACCACTTCGGGCATTGGTCACGACGTTGTGGAGGAGTTAAAACTTCATCCCCGTGTGCGTGCGGTAGAAGTATCAGACGATACATTGACCATTACGCTGCCTTCTGCACAGCAGGACCTACAGGATATGCTCTTCATTTGCAGCAAACATGAAATCTCCATTCAATCGCTCAAGGTCGAAGAGCCTGATCTGGAAACGCTCTTCCTTAATCTGACCGGACGTACGCTTCGGGACTAGGAGGATTCAGATGAACATATGGCATATCTGCATCTTTGAGTTAAGACGGATTCTGAGAATTCGCTCCGTTCTGCTGAATCTGTTTATTCTGCCGCTGCTGCTCATCTTTATATTGGGTACTGCACTTTCCAGTACAATGGGAACGGCAAAAGAAGCCATTCCTGACCCGGTGAGAGTAGGGATCATTCAAACTGAAAAAAATTCCGGTTCGGATGCAATCAGTAAGGCACTAAATACATTTGTGACATCCCCGGCGGTAGCCGAGATGATGAAGGTGCAGAACATTTCTACGGAAAAAGAGGCTGTAAGTGCACTGCGACGTGGTGATCTGGATTTTGCTGTAATCGTCCCATCAGATCTGGAAGAGCAGGTCATGAAGGGGGGAGAGGCAAGGTTGCAATGGATACTGGGGAAAGATGGCACGCTCAATGTTGTAGGTGAGACTTTGTTTACGCGGTTCACGGATGAACTGAACAGAAAGGTCGCTGCGGCGAAAGTGTTAGGTCCTGACGCAGTAGCTGCAATGGCTGAGCATTCACAAACTAATAGAACGAGCTCTTCATATATAGCCGTCAGCAGTCCCGGAGAAGTTGGTACCTCTTATAGTGCTTCACAATATTATGCAGCTTCCATGCTCGCCATGTTCATGCTTTACTCAGGTATGACAACCAGCAACAGTCTGTTTGGTGAAAGAGATAAAAAAACGCTAACTCGCTTACAAGCAGCTCCAATCGGCAATGGGGTCATTTTTGCAGGGAAAATTGCAGGCAATAGCCTAATTGCTTTCTTGCAGGCCATCATCATCGTACTGGCGACACATTGGTTATATGGTGTGAACTGGGGCACACATCCCTGGCTAATTGTTCTAATCTGTGTGCTGATTACGCTGGCTTCCATGACTCTCGGCGTGATTGTTGCCCTGCTTTTCAAGAATTCCGCATCCGCAAGCGCCGCTCTTCAAGGCATCATTATTGCCATGACATTTATTAGCGGTGGATTTACACCCATTGCCGTTGGTTTTGTACAGCGAATAAGCGAATTTACGGTAAACCACTGGGCTTTGCAAAGTTTTCTGCGGATGATGCTGAACGCTCCCTTAAGTGAGATTATGTACAGCATCATGATGCTTGGTTCGGTATGTGCGGTAATGGTGGCGGCAGCGGGACTGATCTATAGAAAGGCGGGATATCGCTATGAATAGCCTGAATATTGCCTGGCTGATGATCCGGCGCACGATATTGCGCAAACGTGGTTTCATCACATTCTTTCTTCTTCCTTGCCTTGTCGTCACAGGAACAATTGCGCTGTTTGGGAGCGAGGAGGGAACGCGTGCAGTCATTCCTTATGTAAACGAGGATCAGGGTGCAGCAGGCAGATGGATCTTGGATGAGCTTGGCCGCAAAGAGGAATATTTGCTCAAACCCATGAAAACCGTTGGGGAAGTTAATGAAGCCATCGCGCAGCAAAGGGGGAGTTCAGGACTCGTCATCCCGGCGCATTACACGGACAATTTACTGCAAGACAAACAGCCTGAAATCCAGCTGGTAGAACTTCGTGTCAGTGAAAGCTCTTATACGCTTAGAGCTGCTGTTGAAGGTTTGGCGGCGGGATTGAATCAATCTGCTTCGGCAGTATTGGCAGCAACAGATGCGGCATCGGGTGAGACTCCTGATCCAGCTCTGGCCCAAGCAAAATTTAAAGAGCTGTTAATTGAACTTGGTAAACATCAAATTTCGGGTGAAGCAACTGAGCTGAAGATTTATCCAAAACCGGGTTTGAACAACGTAACCGGATTTACAATTATGTTCATGATGGGTCTGCTGACCAGTACAGTTGCTGTTATTATGGAAGACCGCAGGAAGCGGACGATGGCCAGAGTCTACACGGCGCCGGTCCGCGCTTATGAAATTGCACTGGGCAATTTTTTGGGAAGTTTTGCGATCGGTTTGATCCAAATTGTTTTGGTGCTGGTGATTAGCAGATGGGGGCTACATTATGATGCGGGGCTTCCATTTGGCATCCATCTTCTCATTCTGGCCGCATTTATGCTGGTCTCCATGGGGATTGCGAGTACGGTTGCCGGTTTGATTCGTGAATCCAAAAATGCAACTATGCTGAATTCACTGATTATCACACCGACGTGTATGATTGGTGGCTGTTTCTGGCCGCTGTCGATCATGCCGGATTACATGCAAAAACTTGCTAATTTTGTTCCGCAGAAATGGGCGATTCAAGCGGTGGAAACGATCTCTGCTGGTGGTACGTTGTCGGATATCACAATGCCGCTGCTGATACTGTTTGGCATGGCAGCCATTTTGCTGACGGTGGGTTCTGCGATTCTTCGTCCCAGCCAGCCAGGCGTAGATGCGTAATGTGTTGATCGTTTGTATGATGAAGGTAATCACATCGTGTGCCATTACTGTACAACGAAGAAAATAAGGGATCTGTCGTTTAGCAATAAGAGATAGAAGTATAAACAAAAAGCACGTTCTGCTGAATCGAATTCAGTAAGAACGTGCTTTTTATAATAAAGCAAGGATGCTTCATACGAAATGTTGGAAGTTAAGGCTGGAGTTGACGCAAGACAGTGATTTCCACACGTCTATTTTTTTGCCGTCCTGCGGCGGTAGTATTATCCCCAGTTGGGCGCGTATCCGCGTATCCGGCATATTGAAATCCGTCAGGGTCAAGCTTTTCTTTGTCGAGAAAAAAACGCAATACAGACAGTGCACGTTCCCCGGAAAGCTCCCAATTATCTTTATAGGTAGCGTTTGCTCCGACAGGAACGTTATCCGTATGCCCTTCAATGCTGACAACTGTACTCAAATCGCGGAACAGACTTGCCAATTTGCTCAGTGTGGGTGCAGCATCACTTTTGAGTGCCGCCTTTCCCTGATCAAACAGGAAGCGGTCGCTGAGTGTGATAGAGATGCCTTGCGGCTTGTCCGCAACAAAAATCTGATTTTCCAGTTTATTGTCTTCGATATACTGGGTAATCACATTGAACAGATTTTGCAGTTCCTGCTCCTGTGATCTGAATTGCTCTTCACGCTCCGTAAGTGGCTGATCTTCATCATCTGGCGTACCTGTCTCGGAGCCGGAAGGAGAACCTTCGCCTTCTCCGGGATCTTCACCCTGAATCTGAGAAGGTGGATTTTTGGTAATGGCTTGTCCAGCTGTACCACCAAGGCCTTCCCCTTGATCAAGCAGGGAATTGGATTGGTTGAAAGTATTTTGCAACGATTGAGTAACCACATCGTATTTACCAGAATCCAGATTGCTCATGGCATACATGATCACAAAAAAGATCAGTAGCAGGGTAATGAGATCGGCATAGGTAATCATCCAGCGATCTCGATGATCTCCAGGTTCACGTTTTCCGCGCCGTTTACTGCGCCGACTCATCCAATCCCTCCTTCACTACAGGACGTGTAATTTGGCGGTGAGTAAGTGTAAAGGACTCGAGCCGTTTACGCACAAGCTGAGGGTTTTCCCCGTTCTGGATGGATAGTACGCCTTCTAGCAGCATTTCCATCGTTTGAATTTCGTCTGCTCCACGGGATTTAATTTTAGAAGCAATGGGTAAAAAGATAAGATTGGCACTGGCGACCCCGTAAAGGGTTGCGGTAAAGGCAACAGCAATTGCTGGTCCGAGTCCGGTAGGATCGGTCAGACTGCCAAGTACCTGAATAAGTCCCATCACGGTACCAATGATACCCATCGTTGGAGCATAACCGCCTGCTGATTCAAAAATTTTGGCATAACCTTCATATTTTTGTTCGACGGAATCAATCTCCATCTCCATGATCTGGCGAACAACATCCTGATCTGTGCCATCGACAACCATTTGAATACCATCTTGCAAAAATGGATGCGGATGGTCCATTACTTTTCGTTCCAGTGCAAGTACGCCTGAGCGGCGAGCAATGGAAGACATATCTACAAGTTCTTCAACCCACTGGCTTGAGTCATTGTTGTTACGCCCAAAGGCCATGCGGAGGGCAGCAGGAATCGTACGCAGCCGATGTGCAGGGAAACTGGCAACAACTGCGGCGATCGTTCCACCAAATACAATTAGAGCAGCGGTCTTTTGCATCAGACCGGATAATTGGCCACCTTCCCATAAGAAACCACTAATGACTGCGGCAATCCCGGCAATAATGCCGATAAGTGTCGCAATATCCATAAATTAACCCACTCCTATCTTTAGTTCGCGATTGCATCACTTGCACAGACGAGGTATAATTAAACGGGAACAAATATTCTTATTACTATAAGTTTTCCCATATGAAAATTCGGGGAACTTCGACAATATATAGTGACTATTATTTTAGACGATAGGGTGAGATACGGCAATGAGCGATATTATAATGAGCGACAAAACGTTCGAAATCGAGTCAGAGTTTTCTCCCCAAGGTGATCAGCCGGTAGCCATTGAAGAATTGGTGAAGGGTGTTCAGGAAGGGAAGAGATATCAGACGCTGCTGGGTGCAACCGGTACGGGTAAGACGTTCACCATTGCACAGACGATTGCCAAGCTGCAACGTCCCACGCTGATTATTGCCCACAATAAAACGCTGGCAGCACAGCTTGCAAGTGAGTTCAAAGACTTTTTTCCGAATAACATGGTTGAGTATTTTGTCAGTTACTACGATTACTTTCAGCCAGAAGCCTATATTCCTTCCTCGGATACGTATATCGAGAAGGATTCAAGTATCAATGAAGAGATCGATAAGTTGCGCCATGCGGCTACGAGTTCATTGTTTGAACGCAGGGATGTCATTATTGTAGCGAGTGTATCCTGCATCTATGGTTTGGGTTCGCCGCATTCGTATTCCAGCATGCTTCTGTCCCTACGGGTAGGGATGGAGAAACCACGCAATCAGATTTTGTCTCGTCTGGTAGAGATTCAATATCAGCGTAATGACATTAACTTTGTGCGTGGCACGTTCCGCGTCCGTGGCGACGTTATCGAGATTTTCCCTGCATCAAAGGGTGAACATGCGATTCGGGTGGAATTGTTCGGTGATGAGATTGAAAAGATTACGGAGATTGACGTGTTAACTGGAGAATTGGTTGGCGAACGTGAACATATCGCGATCTTCCCGGCATCTCACTTCGTAACCCAAGAAGAGACGATGCGTGTCGCGCTGGTGAACATTGAGCGTGAACTGGAAGAGCGTCTTGAAGTGCTGAGAGAACAGGGGAAATTGCTGGAGGCTCAGCGACTGGAGCAACGTACACGTTACGATATCGAGATGATGAAGGAAGTTGGGTTCTGTTCAGGGATTGAGAACTATTCCGGACCACTGACGTTCCGTGAACGTGGCGATACACCTTACACACTGATGGACTATTTCCCGGATGACATGTTGATTGTGGTCGATGAGTCCCACGTGACGTTGCCACAGATCCGTGCAATGTATAACGGTGACCAAGCACGTAAGACTGTGCTGGTTGATCACGGATTCCGTCTGCCATCTGCCTTGGATAACCGTCCGCTCAAATTCGAAGAGTTCGAAGAAAAGATGAATCAGATCATCTATGTATCCGCGACACCAGGTCCATACGAGATAGAGCATACAGATACGATGGTACAACAGATCATTCGTCCAACCGGTCTGCTTGATCCAATTATTGAACTGCGTCCAACGAAGGGGCAGATTGATGACCTGATTGGTGAGATTAATGACCGGATTGCGAAGGATGAGCGGGTCCTGATCACAACATTAACGAAGAAGATGTCCGAGGATTTAACAGATTATCTGAAGGAGATCGGAATCAAGGTTCGTTATTTGCACTCCGAGATCAAGACGTTGGAGCGTATGGCGATCCTGCGTGATCTAAGGCTAGGGGTTTTCCATGTTCTTATCGGAATCAACTTGCTCCGGGAAGGTCTCGATCTTCCAGAAGTTTCTCTGGTAGCCATTTTGGATGCCGACAAAGAAGGCTTCCTACGCTCGGAACGCTCACTGATCCAAACGATTGGTCGGGCAGCGCGGAACAGCGAAGGTAGAGTCATTCTGTATGGTGACAAAGTGACGGATTCGATGGATAAGGCCATTAAGGAAACGGAACGCCGTCGTGCAATCCAGATTGAATATAACGAAGAGCATGGCATTACACCACAGACGATACGTAAAAAAGTGCGTGATGTGATTGAAGCAACCAAAGTTGCCGAATCCAAGAAAGACTATCTTACAGGCGCTGCCGAGAAGATGTCGAAGAAGGAACGTCAGTCACTTATTCAGCGCCTAGAGGCAGAGATGAAAGACGCAGCCAAAAACTTGCAGTTTGAGCGTGCTGCTGAACTTCGCGATGCTTTGCTGGAACTGCGCGCAGAATAGCTTATTAAGACAGACAGCATAAGTTTAAGATAGAGGCACAGTAATGAATGTGTCGCAGTAAGGATAGATCTGCAACAAGAGAACGGCCGGGTGGCCGTTCTCTTGTTGAGTCAGGAAATCAGTGATGTCTACCGATAATTAGACATGTTGAAAACCTAAAATCAGGTCTATACTGATAGAAAAGTTGAAATTGGTTAAAAGGTTTATAGGAAAACATTTGGAAGTCGTGTACTCGGGAGCCGAGCCGAAGGCAATGGCGACCATCGCGAGCAGGCGAAGCCGTGAGCGCCCTGGTGTTTAAGGGGAGCCGAGCCAAAGGCAATGGCCACCTTCGCGAACGAGGCAAAGCCGTGAGCGTCCTGGTGTTTAAGGGGAGCCGAGCCGAAGGCAATGGCGACCATCGCGAACGAGGCGAAGCTGTGAGCGCCCTCTCGTGGTAGAGCGGCCGTCCAAGAGACCGGCGATCGGCCGGGATCTTGGACGAAGCTGCGGGCACACGACAACCTTCACATAGCAAGACCCGACCATTCACCATTGCACCGCTTGTTTCGGGTGTCCAGAGGGCTGTGCCCTTTGGGGCCCTCCCTTGGAAGGGAGGGTTTGGGAGGGATCGAAAAGCCTTTAAAAAAGGTTGGAATTTCAACATTGAAAGGATGAATACCATTGGCGAGCGAGAACATTGTCATCAAAGGCGCGCGAGCGCATAACCTCAAAAACATTGATATCACCATCCCGCGTGACCGTTTTGTTGTATTGACCGGTCTGAGTGGCTCAGGCAAGTCCTCGCTGGCTTTTGATACGATATATGCCGAAGGACAGCGACGTTACGTTGAATCATTATCGGCTTATGCACGACAGTTTCTGGGGCAGATGGAGAAACCGGACGTTGATTCCATTGAAGGATTATCCCCGGCTATCTCCATAGATCAGAAAACGACAAGTCGTAACCCGCGTTCTACCGTGGGAACCGTTACGGAAATCTATGACTATCTGCGTCTGTTATTTGCACGTGTGGGACATCCTCATTGTCCGGATCATGGCGTGGAAATTAGCTCCCAGACCGTTGAACAAATGGTTGACCGCATAATGCAATATCCTGAACGGACCCGGTTGCAGATTCTGGCACCGATTGTCTCGGGACGCAAGGGTGAACACAAAAGTGTGTTTTCCGATATCTCCAAACAAGGTTTTGTCCGTGTTCGAGTGAACGGAGAGTTACGTGATCTGTCCGAAGATATTCAATTGGAGAAGAACAAAAAACATACGATTGAAGTTGTGGTTGACCGGATCGTGATCAAGGAAGATGTGCAATCACGTTTGGCCGACTCTATTGAGACTGCACTTAATCTGTCCGGTGGACAACTGCTGGTAGATATTATGGGTGAAGAAGAACTGCGTTTCAGTTCCAACTTTGCCTGCCCGGTGTGCGGGTTCAGTATTGAAGAGCTGGCGCCTCGCATGTTTTCATTCAACAGCCCATTTGGCGCCTGCCCGGATTGTGATGGATTAGGTGTCAAAATGATTGTTGACCCGGACCTGTTAGTACCGGATCGCAGCAAAACAATTGAAGAAGGTGCGTTTGATGCTTGGACAGGTGGCACATCCACCTATTATCCGCAGTTCCTCAAATCGGTATGCGAGCACTTTAACATTCCACAAAACGTACCTGTAGAAGATTTGCCTGCTGAACAAATGAACAAGCTGTTGCAGGGTACAGGTACGGAGAAAATTCGTTTCCGGTACGAGAATGATTTTGGACAACGGAAAGAAGCACTGGTTACCTTTGAGGGTATTGTGAATAATCTGGAGCGCCGTTACCGTGAGACAGCATCCGAAGGTATCCGTGAATTCATTGAAGGTTATATGAGTGCTAAGCCTTGTGGAACATGTAAAGGTCAGCGACTGAAACGTGAAAGCCTTGCTGTTACGATTAACGATCACAACATGGCTTATGTGACAAGTTTGTCCATTGGAGAAGCTGGTCGTTTCTTCGACTCGCTGCAATTGAGTGAAAAAGAAGAAATAATCGCTAAACTTATTTTAAAAGAAATCAACAGCCGTCTCGGCTTCCTGGTAAACGTAGGACTAGATTATCTGACCCTGAGCCGTGCTGCAGGAACGTTGTCCGGTGGTGAAGCCCAGCGGATCAGACTGGCGACACAGATTGGTTCCAGCCTGATGGGTGTACTGTATATTCTGGATGAGCCGAGTATCGGTCTGCATCAACGGGATAACGATCGTCTGATCTCAACTCTCGCTCATATGCGGGATATCGGTAACACACTGATCGTGGTTGAACATGATGAGGATACGATGATGGCCGCCGATTATATTATCGATATTGGTCCTGGGGCAGGTATCCACGGTGGTACCATCATGTCTCAGGGCACACCGGAAGAAATCATGAATGACGAGAACTCGTTAACGGGTCAATATCTGAGCGGGCGCAAGTTTATTCCGGTACGTACGGAACGTCGTAGTGTCGGGGACCGTTGGCTGGAAGTGCGTGGAGCGAAGGAAAATAACCTGAAAAACCTCAATGTAAAAATTCCAGTGGGTGTATTCACCGCAGTAACGGGTGTATCCGGCTCGGGTAAATCAACGCTAATTAATGAGATTTTGTATAAAACGCTGGCGCGTGATTTGAACCGCGCACGAGTACGCCCAGGTCAGCACAAAGAGATTCGCGGTCTGGAACATATCGATAAAGTCATTGATATTGACCAGTCTCCAATCGGACGGACACCACGTTCCAACCCAGCTACCTATACAGGCGTCTTTGATGACATCCGTGATCTGTTTGCACAGACCAATGAAGCCAAAGTGCGCGGATACAAAAAAGGCAGATTTAGTTTCAATATTAAAGGTGGTCGTTGTGAAGCATGTCGCGGGGACGGCATTATCAAAATTGAGATGCACTTCCTGCCAGATGTCTACGTGCCTTGTGAGGTCTGCAAAGGCAAACGGTACAATCGCGAAACCCTTGAAGTCAAATACAAAAATAGAAATATTGCAGATGTGCTGGAAATGACGGTAGAGGATGCAACGCAGTTCTTCGAGAACATTCCGAAAATTCATCGCAAAATGCAAACCTTGCTCGACGTGGGGTTGGGCTATATTAACTTGGGACAGCCTGCAACAACGTTGTCCGGTGGTGAAGCACAACGCGTGAAGCTTGCTTCCGAGCTGTATCGTCGCAGTACGGGTAAAACCATCTATATTCTGGACGAGCCAACGACCGGTCTTCATGTCGATGATATTGATCGTCTGCTGAACGTCCTGCACCGTCTGGTGGATTCGGGAGAATCGGTACTGGTTATCGAGCATAACCTGGATGTTATCAAAACAGCCGATTATATCGTTGATCTGGGTCCAGAAGGTGGAAGTGGTGGCGGAACCATTGTTGCGACAGGTACGCCAGAGGATATTATTAAAGTGGAAGCCTCATATACAGGTAAGTACTTGAAGCCTGTATTGGAGCGGGATACGGAACGAAGCAAGACGTTGCAATTGACGGAGTAAATGCTCCAGTTTACAGCTTGTTTTTAAATATCTAACCCTTCTTTTCATGAAGTAGGCGCATCGATGTATGATTCGATGTCCTCTTCTTCCGAGAAGAAGGGTTTTCTGATATTTTGCCGTTGTGTCAATCTTATATGAAATCGGTGAAAGTGTTTACATATGCGGTAGAGCAAGCATTCCAACAATCTACTGCCAAACTGGATTTTTTTCATTTTTCTGGATGATAGGGCTTGCATTACAAGCAGGGTACAGATAACATAGAGGAAGATATTAGGGTATGCGTTTAGCTGTTCAACTATGGTGAGGAGGTCTGTCTATCCATGCTGTTTGCAGAAGCTGCCGCGGCGAGTACTTCAAATTTTAATGCGTTTGATATTTTTGTCATCTTATTTACGATCCTGATTTTCATCGGAGTGGTTCGTCTGCTTCGCGCACCGAAGAAGAATTTGTTTGCTATCGGATTTGCAGTGGTCAGTCTGCTTGTATTCCTTTTGACGGACTATGCCATGATTACCGGTTGGTTTGGTTCGTAGACAACGCTGAACTTATTTGAAAACAGCAAGTAGAAGAACAGACAAACACTTTCCATGGGATTTAGGAGGGTGTTTTTTTGTGTTTTGCAGAGTGGTGTGGATAATACGGCCTTCTCTATAGAAATTAGGTCTTAAAGCGATTGTACAGGAATAATTTGTATGTTAAATTTGAGGATACCGGTATTGCAGATAATAGAGAAAGAGATTCAGTGTTGGATCCTATGGTTTCGGTTGCATAACGGAGGATATATAGAGAGGGTTAGGTGAGAGAATGAGAGTGTTGGGGAAAAAGGGTGTAGCCATACTGATGGCTGCTGTGCTCTCGATCAGTGTTGCAGCAACGGCTGGAGCAGCGGAGTCTTCATCAAGTATACAAGCCAAAGTGGTAGATGGACAAGTATATGTTAGTTCAAAGGATTTAGTTAAAGCCCTCGGAGGAAGTGGGCAATATGACGCCAAATCTGGAACATTTCAGTATAAGGGCAGCGAAGCAGTCCCGAAAGTAATTGAAAAAGTATCTCCGTCTGTTGTAGGCATCATCGGCAAATCTACTGAATCACAGGATGGCGTCACATCGGACCGTTATAACCTGGCTCATGGCACTGGCGTGATCATCCGCTCTAACGGCTGGATTGTGACGAACGCCCATGTGGTTGATGGATTAATCGATCCGTTGGTCGTGACGACCGATGGCAATACATATAAAATCACCAAAACATACAGTGACCCGTTAAGCGATATCGCTCTAATTAAAATTAATGCCAAATCTCTTAAACCGGCGACCTTCGCCAAAGCTTCCCAAACAACCGTTGGAGAGACTGTCATTGCCATCGGCACACCGATCTCCTTCTCTTTGCGTAACTCGGCGACAGTGGGCGTAATCAGTGGGCTTAATCGGGGAGTGGAGGCCACCTATCGGTTGATTCAAACAGATACGGCCATTAATCCGGGCAACAGCGGCGGACCGCTGGTCAACCTCAAAGGTGAAGTTGTTGGTATTAACTCTATGAAATTTTCAGCGGTGGGTATCGAGAGCATGGGATTTTCAATTCCAGTAGATACCGTTCAATATATTATTAATCAGTTCTTTGAATACGGAAAAATTAAGCGTGCAAGCCTTGGACTGCAACTGGAAGAGAGCTGGTCAGCGATTGTGGGCCTGCCTACAGATGATCCTTTGACGATTACGGGTGTGCTGTCAGCTCAAGCGAAGAAAGCCAAAATCAAAGAGGGAGATGTGTTATACAGTGTGGCAGGCACACGTGTGTCCTCTGTGGTGGATATCAATGAGCTGCTCAAAACGTATGTGCCAGGACAGAAGGTCAAACTGTTAATGCAAACGGACGGCGATATTGTCACTCGTACGGTGGTCCTTGCTGATCGAGCGGATTTCCAAGACGATGAAGATGAGCAGTTCACTGTAGATGAAGATCAATAAAGCCCGGCGAGCAATCCGGATCCAGAGAGGACGAATGAACGGAATGAAAAAATCATTTTTACGTGTGCTGAGCACAGGAATGTTAGCCGGGATGCTGAGCATTGGAGCGGCATTGCCTGCGTGGGCATCCGATCTTATAACAAGTGAGCTGCGGATCACAGCGGGTAGTACGAGCGCCTATATCAATGGCAGCAAGCAGGCAATCGCCAAACCATATAAGTTCAAAGGGGTTACGATGGTTCCTGTCGGTGTATTCAAGAAAGCTTTTGGTAGCGAGATCCGACTGGAGAAGAATGATGTGGTCAAGGTTAAGGAAGGCCCGCATACTGTCACATTAACCATTGGCAGTTCGATTGCCTGGGTGGATGGAGTCAAAAAAGAGATGGGCACTGCCCCAAAAATGGTAAATGGCGTTCTCATGGTGCCACTTCGCCCGGTAGCGGCGGGGATTGGCGCTACACTTGCCCCAAGCAGTTCAGGAGAAATGGTCATTCGATTATTGCAAACGGATGAATCGTTTGATGAGGACGAGGGCGGCATTAATCTGGACGAAGGCAAAACGAGAATTGGTAACAGTTATTACGGCTGGTCCATTAATTACCCATCTGACCTCATGATTCTGCAAACGGGTGAGCAGGAGCGCATGATGACATTTGGCGCGGAAGACAGCAGTTATTATCTTGAAGTGTATGTGAGTGACCAGGATGTTAATCTGGATTCGGATGATTTGTTACAGCAGCTTGTTCAGGAAGCGAAAGAGAGCGGAGATACGGTGCTCGATCGGGAATCAATTGACAAAGGGAAAACCCCTTATGCCCGGATTGTGGTTAAAGATGCGGACGGGGTGTTATGGGAAATGCGTCAATATATCCATGATGGTCGCCAATATGACGTATACCTTGCCGATTATGAAGCACTGAATTACAAGGATCTGGGCAAACGTGCAGCGCTGCTTAATTCATTCCAGCCTACTTATGCACAGTCCGATCGTACAATTAAGGATCTTTCAACCGTGGATGAGGGTATGCGCTCTACCTGGAATGACGATTATGGCATTGAACTGAAGATTCCAGCAGGTTGGTCTATGGACAACACACAGATGATATACGAAGCCAAAGATGGTGCATATCTGCAGCTACGTGTTACATCTGCACCGAAAGGTGCGACGGTCAAAGAGTGGAGCGGCCAACTGGACAAATGGATGCGTGAGACGTTCACTCCGGAAAGTTATGAACCGATAGGCTCGTATACGATGGATGTATCAGGCGAGACTGCTGAGGTGAATGAGTTCCGTTATAACTTTGGCGATGGATGGCAGACGGAGTTCGATGTTCTTTTGCAAAAAAACGGCTATCGCTATTATGCAGAGTATACGTTCCCTGAGGAGCAAACGAAGGATCGTGAATGGTTTAAGCGTATCATGAAGAGTGTCGAGATTGATTTTGATACCGTATCCGATAATTTCGGACAGCTGGATGAAGACCCGTATTTGACGGATAAAACAAAAGCTGTGACACGAACGTCCAAACGTTATCATTACAGTGTAGATATTCCGCGTTACTGGACGCCGTACAATGATCGGTTTGAGTATTCTCCTGTCGTGTATACCTTCACAGGTGGCCAATTCTCCATTGCCGCAAGTGAGGACAAATCCATTGAAATGACCGTCAGCCAACTTAGAGAGGCCTATGCGGAAGCAACCAAAACACGTAAAAACTTCAAGTTGCTTAGCAGTGAGGAGTTGACGTTTGCGGGTGTGCCAGCGTTTTCCTTTATCTATCATGAAGTGGACAATGGTGTGCCGTATACCGGACGTCAGATCGTGTTTGAACAGAATGGAACGACGTATACCATTACGAGCGGGCTGAATGACGCCAACAAGACAGAAGTCCAGGCAGCGGCGCTGGAAAAAGCCGTGAACTCATTTACTTTTATCAAATAATGCGAAATACTGAAATAAAATAGATGTATGTTGCCGGAGGGTCAAGAGACCTTCCGGTTTTTCATGTTGAGATGGAAATGAAAATGATAAACGGTTTTTTCAGGAAAGCGTAGAAGAGTCGTTGCAGAAGTGGTACACTATACTAGTTCAGGAGTTATGACTGCTGTTCTGAAAAATAAGAATGACTGTAGGCTTGGGAATCAGGCAATACAGACATAATGTATAGATATAGCGATACAGTGATAATGCAGGCGTCTGGAATTAAGGTACAGGGTACAGGGATGAAATCCGGCTATGCCGGTTATGGGGAGGATACACATGAAAACAGCAACAATACGAAGAGAAGACGTTGAGCTTCTGGCACCCGCAGGTGACTGGGATTGTATGCGTTCGGCAGTAGCCAACGGCGCAGATGCGATTTTCTTCGGAGTCGAAAAATTTAATGCACGGGCACGGGCGAACAATTTCCGTATGGACGAGCTGCCAGAGATTATGGCGTTTTTGCACAGTTATGGCGTAAAAGGTTTTTTGACCTTTAATATATTGATTTTTGAAAATGAATTGACGGATGCCAAAGAACTGATTGATGCTTGTGTCGATGCAGGTGTGGATGCCGTAATTGTACAGGATTTGGGTCTGGTCAAAATGATTCGCGAGATCTCGCCGGATTTCCCGATTCACGGTTCCACCCAAATGACGATTACGTCACCGGAAGCGGTGGAGTTTACGAAGCCGTTTGATATGGAACGTGTCGTGCTTGGACGGGAGAACAACCTGAAGCAGATCCAGAAGATCGGAGAACAGGCGAAGTTGCCGATGGAAGTATTTGTTCACGGTGCGTTGTGTGTATCTTATTCTGGGCAATGTTTGACATCTGAAATGTGGGGTGGACGCTCCGCCAACCGTGGGGAATGTGCACAGGCTTGTCGTCTGCCGTACGACCTGATGGTGGATGGCGAGCATAAACCAATGGGCGATGTGGCGTATCTGCTGTCTCCGAAGGATCTGGCTGCGATTGACTTGATGCCGGAACTGATCGAAGCAGGCGTAACTTCCTTCAAAATCGAAGGACGTCTCAAAACGCCGGAATACGTGGCCAACGTGGTTAGTAAATACCGCAAAGCGATTGACCGTTACTTTGATGGAGATAATACTCCTCCAAGTAAGGAAGAAGTTCGTGAATTGCAGCAGAGCTTCTCTCGTGGATTCACACACGGCTTCCTGGATGGAACGAATAATAAACAGCTGGTTGACGGTACATTCCCGAAAAGCCGTGGCGTCTATCTGGGTCGTGTAGACCAAGTATTGCGTGATGGTGTCGTCCTGAAGCTGGATGCACCAGTGAAACGTGGAGACGGAATCGTATTTGATGCCGGAGATCCGACGAAGAAGGAAGAGGGCGGACGTGTCTACGATGTACGTCGCAAAGGCGTGAAGCTTGAAGGCGAAGCCGAGGAAGGCTGGATCGTGGACGTTGTACCAGGCCGTAGTGACGTGGACCTGCGCCGCGTGAAAGTTGGCGACAAAGTATGGAAAACGAATGATCCGGCGCTGGACAAACGTCTGCGTCAGAGCTTTGAAACCGAGAAGCCTTATCGCATCTTCCCGGTAAACGTAAAAGTTATCGGCAGCCCAGGCCAGCCGCTTAGCACATGGTGGACGGACGTGCAGAAGGGCACGACAGTCCGTGTGAATTCCGAGATGGAACTGGATATTGCCCAGAAGCGTCCAATGACGCACGAACTGCTCGAAGAGCAATTCGGACGTCTGGGCGGCACTGTGTTCCAGCTGGAAGAATTGGACGTCAACCTGCACGGTGACGTCATCATCCCGATGCGCGAGTTGAATAACATTCGCCGTCAGGCGGTGGAACAACTCGCGGGCGAGCGCCCTAAACCGCCCGTTTACGTGAAACGGGCGGTGGAAGTCTACGGCGATGCGGTTAAACCAGCAGCGCCAGTTGCTCGCGGTCATGCGGAGTTGACCGCGCTCTGCCGCAGCCTGCCACAAGTGGAGGCAGCGCTAGAAGCGGGTGTCGGCATGATCTACGCTGACTTCGAGTTTATCAAGCAGTTCCCGGCAGCGGTGGAAGCTGTTCGTGCAGCAGGCCGCAAGATTGCGTTGGCAACACCACGCATTCATATGCCTGGCGAGAACGGGTATCACAACAACATCCTGCGTTTGCAGCCGGATGCTGTGCTCGTACGTAATACGGGTGCATTGTACTTCTACTTGCGCCACCGGATGGAGAACCCGGATGCGAAGCATCCTGAATTGATCGGTGACTTCTCACTCAACATTGCCAATCACAAAGCAGTGGAACTGTTCCTGGAAGCAGGTTGTGACTGGATTACACCTTCTTATGACCTGAACATTCAGCAAATGGTTGATTTGCTGGGACACTCCCGTACAAGTCAGACGGAAGTCGTTATTCATCAGCATTTGCCGATGTTCCATACTGAGCACTGTGTGTACTGTACGTTTATGAGTGAAGGAACGGACTTTACCAACTGTGGACGTCCATGTGAAGATCACCGGGCTTCCTTGCAAGACCGGATCGGTATGTCTCACCCGGTACGTGTGGACGAAGGTTGCCGTAATACCGTGTATAATGCAGTGGAACAATCCGGTGCTGAATACCTGACCAACTTCATGGATCTGGGTGTATCCCGTTACCGTGTTGAATTCCTGGAGGAAACTCCAGAGCAGGTGCGCGAGGTTATTGATCTGTACAACCGTGCTCTGCGTGGCGAGATCAGTGGTACACAAGTTTGGAAAACACTGAAAGCAACAAACCAGCTTGGCGTAACGCGTGGTCAACTGGTGAAATAATAGATCGAAACGGAAATAAACAGAACAAGCATGAAGTTGAACTATACTGCAACCCCAATCTCTGCTTTACGGAGCTCTTGGGGTTTTTTCTATAAAATAGACTTGAACTATACCGATACTAAATTCGTATGTGGTATCTTGTTTGTCAGAGTAATATAGGAGGCGAAGACCGTGGCGCCATTCACGATGATGGATATCAAATTGCTGTGCGGGGTCACGGCATTCAAACGGGGAGAAGCGTATAACCAATCTGGCAGGGTGACCAATCTGGTCGCCAGTCACGATGAACGCCATTACGAAGCTGTGGTTCGAGGTACAGAACGATACAAAGTAACGGTTGATCTGGATGATGCAGGTGAGGTTGTTGCCGGATGCAGCTGTCCGGGCGATGGGAGATACTATGACTATTGCAAACATGTGGCTGCCGTATTGCTGGCGATCCATGAATGGGCAGAACAGCGTGACACGGGCTCTCAAACATCCTCGAAGCTGGTGTCTAAACCTGATCGTGGCTCCAGTTCCAGAGTAGGAACGCTGGTGGAGGAGAATGTGTGGGAGCGTCCAAACTCCATTTCAAATACCGACTCAGTAATGAATGCGGGATCTCATTCAACTTCATCTGTTCAGGCCTTTGCAGCCGAGCCTTTGCCTTCCGATTCCAAGCTTGATGACCATGCGGATAGGGATCGTCCGTCTGTGCATTTCGCTCAAGCAGGTCGTCCAAGCTCTGCTCCTGGATGGGGCAGATCAGCAGATAAACCTTCGTACCGAACTGCAGATCAGATTCTTTCCATGTTTGCCAAAGAACGCAGCCCTTTGCATGCAAATGATCGTAAATACACTGCGCCTGTAACCCGGTCTTTATTACGGGAGGAACTGCAGCTCCAATTTATATGCAAGCTTGTGCAGGTTCACAAAGGCGGAGCCAAACTCGCGCTTGAACTGAAGGTCGGAAATAAACGCCTGTATGTCGTTCAGAAAGTGAAGCAATTCCTGAACTGCATTGAGAATGGTGAGCCGATGTCGTTTACCAAGCTATTTTTCTACGACCCTTCAATGCATTATTTTCGGCCCCAGGATCAGGCGATCCTGTCTATGCTTATTCGAATGAGGCAGAGTGAGGAAGCATACCGCGAATCCATCTCGGGTTACTTGGGTGCTTCAGACGGAAGAGATATATTGATTGCTCCTCTGGTCTGGAAGCCTCTACTGGATTTGTTGCTTCAGGCAGATAGCCGGATGGAGGGGACAGGGTTAGCGAATGGTCCGCTCACTTTGGGTGAGGGGGCACTGCCTTTATTTTACCGTATTGCGCAGGGGACTAATGAAGGATATCAGCTGGAGATCTCCGGATTGCGTGAGCTGATTCTTCTTCCAGCCTATGATGCTGCCGTGGTGGAAGGGCAATTGCATATGTTGGAGCCGATGCAGATGCGAAGTCTGGAGGATTTGAGCAGAGCGCTCACATCTTATGGAATCAAGGAAAGTATCGATATTTCAGCTCAGCAGGTGGATGAATTTGTGCAGCATGTAGTACCGGAATTGCGAACACTTGGACATCTGTCTATCGACTCCCAGGTGAGAGAACGAATCGCAGAGCCGGAGCTTGCGCCAAAGTTGTATATCGATTTCTACCGGGAACGGATTACTGCGCGTCTGGAGTTTGACTATGGTGTAATGGTAATTAATCCGCTGGCCGAATATTTGATCGATGAGGAAGAGAAAAAGGTGATTTTGGTACGTGACCGTCATGCGGAGCGTAACCTGATCGACCGACTAGATCGCTCTTTCCTGGAACGGGATGGCAGTGTATGGGCAAGTGAACGAGAAGATGCGGTATACGATGTGATGTATCATCTGCTGCCGGAGCTTGAGAAGCAGGTAGATATCTATATCCCGAATGCGGTGAAGGCTATGGTGCAATCCTATCCGACACCGCCGAAAGTTCGGGCAGATCTGGGCAAAGGCTTGGATTGGCTGGAGATCTCATTCGAGATGGAAGGTGTAGATGAGCTGGAGCTTCAGAAAATTATGCGCAGCATTGTGGAAAAGAAACCATATTTCCGCTTGCGCAGCGGTGTGTTTGTCTCTCTCGAAAATGAAGGAGCGGACAGCTTCGCACACATGGCGGACTCGCTTGGACTTGCGTCGGGCGACATCAAGGGCAGTCATATTCAGATGCCAGCAGTTCGGGCGTTACAGCTTCCGGGCCGGGACGAGGTTTCCGGACATGTGAAGTGGGGAGGTTCCCTGAAACGTTTCCTGGATGATCTTCGTGATCCCGAGCGGATGGATTTTGCGCTGCCGGATGAGCTTGCTCCTGTGCTGCGTGATTATCAAGCGAGTGGATACCAGTGGCTGCGCACACTCGCATTTTACCGATTTGGCGGCATTCTGGCAGATGATATGGGACTTGGAAAAACGCTGCAAAGTATCGCCTATATCGCGGCAGAACTGAAAGAAAAGCCGAAACAGCACAATATCAATCCGGGTGATGCTAGTCACACTGTCGATGAGGGAACTTTCGAGAGTAACATCCCAGATGAAGTACAGGTCGGATTGTTGCACCAACAACCTGCTCATCCTCCAGTACTCGTCGTTGCACCAGCTTCATTAACGTACAACTGGGCGAATGAATTTGCCCGATTTGCACCGCATTTGCGAGTATTGATTGCAGCGGGTCAAAAAGACGAACGTGCAAGTATGCTCGCAGGTATGGATGACGCAGATGTTATTGTGACTTCCTACCCTCTATTGCGGCGTGATCTGGACACATATCTAGGGAGAACGTTTCATACGCTTATTTTGGATGAAGCCCAGGCAATCAAAAATTCTTCTTCCCAGACGGCTCAGGCTGTTAAACAGATTCAGGCACCACGTCGCTTCGCTCTTACAGGAACACCCGTGGAGAATTCATTGGATGAGCTGTGGTCGATCTTTGAAGCGGTTTTCCCGGGCTTGTTTCCAAGTTATCGCAGATTCCGGGACCTGCCACCTGAGCGGATCGCGCGAATGGTTCGTCCGTTTATTCTCCGTCGTCTTAAGAAAGACGTGCTGGAGGAATTACCCGATCGTATTGAAACCGTACAGCGCTCCGAGCTGAAGGACGAACAGAAGAAACTGTATGCCGCCTATCTATCCCAGCTTCAGGATGAGACATCCAAGGATATGGAAGAGAACGGTTTTCAGAAGAACCGGATCAAAATACTTGCTGGTATTACACGCCTGCGCCAGTTGTGCTGTCATCCTGCTCTCTTTGTGGAGGGTTATCAAGGGGATTCCGGGAAAATGGAACAGTTGCTGGAGACGGTTCAGGATTGTCTGGCTGCTGGCAAGCGAATTCTTATCTTCTCCCAGTTCGCTAGCATGCTTAATTTGATTCGACAGACGCTCGCTGCACAGGGGAGAGATTTGTTCTACCTGGATGGTCAGACACCTGCACAGAGTCGGGTAGAGATGTGCCGCAGATTCAACGAAGGTGAAGCTGAGCTGTTCCTGATCTCCTTGAAAGCTGGCGGTACCGGATTGAATTTAACGGGTGCAGATACTGTTATTTTATATGATTTGTGGTGGAATCCCGCCGTGGAAGAACAGGCCATCGGACGTGCCCATCGTATGGGGCAGAAACAAGTTGTACAGGTTATCCGCCTCGTTACGGAAGGTACGATTGAGGAGAAGATTCTGGAACTGCAGCAGCGCAAAAAAGATTTGATTGCCGAAGTCATTGAACCCGGAGATCGCGGATCGACTACCTTATCCGAGCAGGATATCCGGGAGCTGTTGATGGTATAATGAAGTCCAATCACATTGGAGTTTGCCATCATTTAATATATTAAAATATGACTCTAGCAAAAAAAGGAGTGGGCTCAGCATGCGTATTCGCAAAGCAATCATTCCAGCGGCCGGGCTCGGTACCCGGTTTCTGCCTGCCACGAAGGCGATGCCCAAGGAAATGTTACCAATCGTTGATAAACCAACGATCCAGTACATTATTGAAGAAGCCGTGGCTTCAGGCATTGAGGATATCATTATCGTAACAGGTAAAGGTAAACGGGCCATCGAGGATCATTTTGACTATTCATTCGAGCTGGAGCAGAATCTTGCTGGTAAACAGAAATGGGATCTGCTGAATGAAGTTCGCAAACCCTCCGAGATGGCAGACATCCATTATATCCGTCAAAAGGAACCGAAGGGTCTGGGACACGCCATCTGGTGTGCCCGCAAGTTTATCGGAAATGAACCATTTGCTGTCCTGCTAGGAGATGACATCGTGGAGTCCAGACATCCTTGTCTACAGCAGATGATCGAAGTCTATGATGAATTGCAATCTCCGATCGTAGGTGTACAGCCTGTTGATTGGAGCGAAGTGTCTCGTTACGGGATTGTGGATGGGGAATTGGTATCTCGCACCGAAGATCGTGTATACCGCGCGCGTCGTTTGATCGAGAAACCGAAGACGGAAGAATCACCTTCCAATCTGGCTATTATGGGGCGTTATATTCTAACGCCGGATATCTTCGATATCCTTGGTCAGCAATCTGCTGGCGTGGGTGGAGAAATCCAGTTAACGGATGCCTTGTCCCGTCTGAATGACCAACGACAGATTCTCGCCTATCACTTTGACGGCCTACGTCATGATGTTGGGGAGAAACTTGGTTTTATTGAAACCACGATTCATTATGCCCTTCAGCGCCCGGATTTGCGTGAGGATTTGTTAAATTACTTAAAGAAGATTGTGGCGTCAAGCTAGCGAATTTTATATGAATTAGATCAAAAAAGGTTTGCCCTTGATAGGGCAAACCTTTTTTGATGTGAAATTAATATTAATAGGACCTTTAGGTGCACTTCATCAATTAGAAGTTCAGTTCAGCAATCTGTTTAATCTCGTCTGCTTCGTTAGGTGCAACAGCAATCAACTTATCATATACTGCTTGATCCTGTTGTCCATCCTTAGTCAGAGCAGCAAGGTACCAACGGGCAATTTCACGGTTGGTAGCATCCGACAGATCCTCTGCAATTCCATTCTTAAGAATAGTAGCAGCTCCGGCGGAATCGTTTGACATATATTTCATTTTACCAACGTTCAGGATCATTGTCGGGGTGAGCTCGAATGGGTTTCCTTGAAGCTGCCCTTCAGGTAGAGTTTTCAGATGTTCTACGCCATCCACAACGTGTTGGTAAGCATCCAGGCCATAAATGAAATAGGATTGCTTCTTAGCTGTATCACCTTGTCCTAATGCCTGATATCCGAGTTCAAACGAACGGCTAATCAGCGTTTCGTACCAATCCATATCCCAGACGTAATTGGCGGCGTATTCGTGTTGGAGTGAATAAGCTTTATCATTCTCGCCTTTGAGTTGGTATAACTGGATGAGCTGTTTAACCATACTTTTGTTATAAGGTTCTGCTTTTAATCCTTTTTGCAAAAGTTCGACGTTTGCTGTATAGAATTGTTCATTTTGTGTCTGTTGGAAACCTTGCTGATAGAGTGAAGATAGTGTTAAAAGAGAATCGGAATGCGTTTCGCGAATTGACAAATCTTTATCCAGTGGAACTTTAATTTCCTCAAATGATTGGCTTGATTGTACGATTTGCTTGCCCTCGTAAGCATAATGATTGGCCTGCAAGAAACGAACAGATATAATCAACAGCACGATGATCGATATTCCGGCAATGGCAGTATAAATTCCTCGGGCGGCAGCTGGGCTTACTTTCAAACGTTGTACGGGCCGTGGTTCAATTGCCGCTGCCATACCTCCAAACCCGATAAACACCAGCATGCCGATGAAGACATAACTCATGTTGAAATCAAGAAGACTCAGCACCAGAATAGTCATGGACAAAATGAAAAATACAAAATGTGATTCTCTTTCAATTTCGTCTCTTCGCAAGTAGCTGCGAACAAATTGGTAGAAGATATAGATAATAAATGCCATGAAAATGATAAATCCGACGATTCCGACTTCTATCAGGTACTGCATGAAGAAGTTATGTGCCTGTGCACTGATATACGGATTGTTCTGATATTTTTCATACAGTGCAGTCCAAGCTCCTCCTCCGGCACCAATTAGCGGATAATCCGCAACAACCTTGGCTGCGTCCTTGTAAAAGGTGATTCGTTCCAGGACACTGTGCTGTTGGAAGTTAATGTTCTCCAGACGAGTACTGATGCTGTCAGGCAGTATATTACGAACGCTGGTACCCAACAGTAGGACTGCTGCGATAATGGCCAGCAACGCAGAACCAAGGGGGATCCAGAGGCTTGCGCCTTTGCGTTGTCCCCAGGCTTGCAGTTTCGTTTCCAATTTTGGAGCAATCCTTCGTTGAAGAGCCCAGATAATAATTGCTACTACAATGGATGCGGCAATCAGGCAGACCCAACCTTTAGCTGCAAGTCCAGCAGAGAACTGTTGTTGCAATTCGAGTCCAGCGGTATTGACCGGATTCAGGATGGCAATAGTACCTACTCCCGAAATAGCGAGAACAATGAACCATAAGATCTGTTTTGCCGGTTTAAGCAGTAACAGGATTATCACGAAAACGATTGGCATCATGACTAGCCCTGTCCGCGACAATGTAAGTAACAGGGACAGCAAGATGGGAACAAGCATGAAGCTATGAACCAACTGTATGTACACCTTTTTTGTGCGGATCAGGCTAAAAATACTAATGAACAGGAATGCCATGAGGAATGCTGCGTATGTGTTCGGGTACTGAAACACCGAAGCAAGCCGGGGACCATTGGCATCATTCCAGATCGCTTGGTTGTATACCCCGTTCACTACGCCAGAAGAGAACCAGCCAACTAGCTTGCCTGCGAAGCTGAACGCACCAAACCAATTCAATAGACCATATCCGACAATTACATATGCAAGTCCTATTAAGGAAGATTGTATGATATGATTGATTTGTTTGTTCTGGAGTAAGTACATCGTCATGACGAACAGCATGGCATAGATGCATTGAATCAGAATAATATTGACAGCCAAGTAATGCGATACTGCACTGATCAGTGATAGGATGTAGGTAAGTGGCAGCAGGAGAACGGCTAAATATAGCCAATCTCGTTGGGAGTCTAGTGAGATATTGTTGTAGTAGACTACAGCCCAGACGATGAACAGGAGCGTTGTAATTACAAGTGCCCAGTAAATGGGACCTTCGAATTGAAGCAACTGTCCGTTAAATAGCGCAACTTGGAACGAGGACCAGAGTAAAAATAAGATGAGTCCTATGGTGAGAGTCCATAGAAGCGGTGAAGTCGAACTTGAATGAGCTTTGCTCGACGTCTTCTTTTGTTTCCCGTATACTGGATTCGACAAGGTAATGAGTCTCCTTTTTTTGTAGATACGACAATATTTTAGCATAAGTCTACTGACAAGAGCTATATGGGATAATCTTCTCAACATAAAAAGTGGGAAAACTAATTTAGTTTTAAAGGGTGTGCAAAAAATGAAAGGTATTATTTTGGCTGGTGGTTCTGGTACTAGACTTTATCCTCTGACTAGAGCTGTTTCAAAACAGATGCTTCCTATTTATGATAAACCGATGATTTATTATCCATTATCAGTTCTAATGTTGGCGGGAATAAGAGAAGTTCTGATTATCTCAACACCTAGAGATCTCCCATTCTTTACTCAATTGCTTGGGGATGGTGGGCAACTTGGGATGAAGTTTGAATATCGAATTCAATATGAACCTAAGGGCTTAGCTGAAGCTTTTATTATTGGTGAGGATTTCATTGATGGTGAACCCGTAGCGATGGTTTTAGGTGATAACATTTTTTATGGTCAAAGATTTAGTCAAACTTTACATAAAGCTGCTGAATTAGAAGAGGGGGCACTGATTTTTGGCTGTAATGTAAAAGACCCGACAGCATATGGAGTTGTAGAGTTTGATGAGAACAATAATGTGCTCTCTATAGAAGAGAAGCCAATGGTTCCAAAATCAAATTATGCAGTGCCTGGTTTGTATTTCTTTGATGGAGATGTAGCTGAGATAGCCTCCAGGGTAACTCCTTCAGCAAGAGGGGAATTAGAAATAACTTCCGTTATTGAAGAATATAAATACAGGGAACAGCTTAAAGTTGAGGTAATGGGCAGGGGAATGGCTTGGCTTGATACCGGGACACACGAATCATTACTTGAAGCAAGCAACTTTGTGGAGGCGATCCAAAAAAGGCAAGGTCTCTACATTTCATGCATTGAGGAAATTGCTTTTAGAATGGGCTATATCTCGAAGGATGATCTCGTCCACCTCGCCAAGCCTTTGTTAAAGACCCAGTACGGTCAATATTTAATGGATATATACAACCATAGTTAATTAGGGGGCAGGCAATGGGGAACTTTAATTTTATCCAAACAGATATTGAGGGCTTAATTATAGTTGAGCCTAAGCTATTCGGGGATGATAGAGGTTATTTTATGGAGACATATCATCTAGAGGATTTCAAGAAAAATGGTATTAATGTATCTTTTGTCCAAGATAACCAATCTATGTCGAAGAAAGGAGTCTTGCGGGGAATGCATTACCAAACCAGAAATCCACAAGGGAAACTTGTTCGAGTTCTTGAAGGGGAGGTTTTTGACGTAGCAGTTGATCTTAGAAAGGACTCTCCGACGTTTTTGAAATGGAATGGGATTCATCTTTCTGCCGCCAACCGAAAACAGTTTTATATTCCGGAAGGGTTTGCTCACGGTTTTCTTGTACTTTCTGATGTGGCTGTATTTTCATATAAATGTACCGACTTTTATGATCCTGGGCACGAGTCTGGGTTACTCTGGAACGATCCAGAAATTGGTATTAGATGGCCTTTGGAAGGGCTGTCCCAACCTTCTCTTTCCAACAAAGATCAGAACTGGAAACCTCTAAGTCAGAGAAGTCTTTGAAAGGAAGTGGAATCTTGAGAGTGTTAATACTAGGTGGATTCGGATTGCTTGGGCAGGAGGTTTACCGTCAATTTAAGGAAGATGGACACCAGGTAGTGAGAACTTCAAGACACGAATGTGATATAAACAATCTCAGTTCCCTTAAGTTGGCTATAGAAAAACACAGACCTGAGGTAATTATCCATTCAGCTGGGATTACTAATGTTGACAAAGTTGAAGATGACCCTTTGGAAGCCTACACTGTGAATAGTCTAAGTATGTATAATCTCTTGGAAAGTGTAGCAGAATCAAAACCTATCATTATATTTATTAGTACAGATTATGTTTTCGATGGGTATGGTAACACCCCATATAAAGAAGCGGATGATCGCAAACCGATTAACGTATATGGTAAATCTAAAATGCTTGCTGAGGATATTCTCAAGTCAAACTATGAAAAATATTATATTGTAAGGACTTCTTGGTTATTCGGAAAGGGCGGTAAATGTTTTCCTGATACAATTGTACGGGTTCTTTTCGACGATGCCAGAGTTCTGAACGTAGTTAATGATCAATGGGGAACCCCAACCTATACAGTAGACTTATCAGAATCATTACTTGAGCTTATTGGATGTCCATTTGGTACCTATCATATTACTAATACAGGAATTACCTCATGGTATGAATTTGCAAAGTTAATAGCTGAAGTTAAACAGAACGGACATAGAAGAATATGTTCAGTTTCATCGGGTGAATACCCAACAAGGGCTAGGCGCCCACGATATTCTGTATTGGATAATTCAAACTGGCTTCTCAATAAACGTCCGTTAAGACATTATAGTGAAGCGCTGCATAGTTTTTTTATAACATAAAAAGGGAGAGAATATCTGTTATGTCTATTCAATTATTTATGCCTACGTTTAGGGTCGAAGAATGCCTAGAGGAAATCCGTGAATGTTTGGAGAAAGGGTGGACTGGCCTTGGTTTTAAAACCGTACAACTTGAAGAGAAATGGAAAGAGTATACAGGGTTAGAGAATGCCCATTTTTTGAATTCTGCAACTGTAGGACTCAGTTTGGCGTTTAAGATTTTAAAGATGCAGAGAGAGTGGGGAAATGATGCTGAAGTCATCACAACACCTTTGACCTTTGTATCCACTAATCATGCCATCCTTTATGAGGAATTAAAACCAGTTTTTGCTGATATAGATGAATTCATGTGTCTTGATCCTAAGGATGTTGAAGCTAAAATCACGAGCAAGACTAAGGCCATTTTATTTGTAGGTATTGGTGGAAATACCGGAAGATACCTTGAAATCGTCGAGCTATGCAAGAAGTATGATTTGGCACTTATTCTAGACGCAGCACACATGGCAGGTACCAGACTAAATGGGAAGATTCCTGGTGGGGAAGCAGACGTAGTGGTGTATTCTTTTCAGGCCGTTAAGAACCTTCCAACTGCAGACTCTGGTATGATTTGCTTCAAGGAGAAGGACAACGATGAATTATGCCGCAAACTGACCTGGTTGGGTATTAACAAGGATACTTATGCTAGATCTAATGACAAGGGAGCTTATAAATGGAAGTATGACGTGGAGCATGTTGGATACAAATATCACGGAAATTCCATTATGGCTGGAATTGGTCTTGTACAGCTTAAATATCTGGATCAAGATAATGCCTACCGTAAACAGCTGGCTCGGTGGTATGATGAAGGTTTCCATGGACATACGAATATTAAATCAATTAAAGTAGCTCCTGGATGCGACTCTTCCCGACATCTTTACGTAATTGAAGTTGATAAAAGGGACGAATTACTCCTTGCTTTAAATGAGTCTGAAATTTATCCTGGCGTACATTACCGAGACAATACAGAATATAGAATGTATTCTTATGCTAAGGGAACTTGTCCAAACTCTCACCACATCAGTGAGCGGATTTTGTCTTTACCGATGCATCTTAGAATGCAAAAGAGTGATGTAGACAAAGTGGTGGAACATGTACTGAAATTTACAAGTATGTGATGGAGGCCCGACAATTGAATCACGATTTTATAATTAAAAATGATAAGTTTACTTTAACACCAGTAACAGAAGCTGATATTGAATTGATGAGGGGTTGGAGAAATTCCCCTCTGAACCAGTCTAGTTTTCTTACAAACACTTATATAGAGATAGATCAACAAAAAAGATGGTATGAGAAATACTTGCAAAAAACAGATGATATCATGTTTATAGTTAATGATCTCGAAGATTCAGGTAAAAGTGTTGGAATGCTTGGCTTGTATAATATTGATAATTATAAAAAGAGAGCAGAGTTCGGCAGATTGCTAATAGGTGAATCCTCCACTCGGGGAAAGGGATTAGGATTAGCTATTACCATTAGCTTGTGTGAATTCGGCTTTGAACTTTTAGAACTCAACGAAATATATTTAGAGGTTATTGCCAATAATACTTCTGCTTGTAAAGTTTATGCAAAGGCTGGTTTCTTAGAAACTGAACGATACTCAATTAACGATAAAGTGATAATTAAAATGTCCTTATATAAGGAGAATTTTTAATGCGTTTAACAAACGTGGTCGCATTCTGTCTAGGTGATATTCCGTCTGCAAGAGTTGGAATAGTGGAAGTTATGAAGCAATTACAAAAGGAAGGACTTATCGACTTCCATTTTTATTTAACTGCTCATCTTACAAAAGAAATATTGTCCGAGGCCGATATCATTATTAGCGTTCGATCAGCAGATTCCTATGAACTCAACATTATTAAAGAATGCAAGAAATTGGGGAAAATGACAATTTATTATATGGATGATGACTTGTTGAACATTCCTCTTTATGCCGCTAGTACAGACTATTTTAATACTGAAATGATTAGAAAAAACATAATTTCAATAATCAATCACTCTGATTACTTATTGACAAATAATATTCATATTAAAGAAAAATATGAACCATTTGTTATAAATAGAGCCGTTATCATAAATGCTCCAGCTCTTTTAATTAACGAAGTAACATTGAATGAGCATTCGGAGAATGATAACGAAACAGTGAAAATAGGATTTAGTGGCGGCATTGATCATAAGAACAATATCGAGAGATTTCTAAAAAAACCGCTTACTAAATTAAAACATAAATATCAAGATAGTATTGCTTTTGAATTTATGGGGGCTGAACCTGAATTAGACGGAGTAGACTATAGATTTATTCCTTATAAAACAAACTATGAAGAATATTTGAAAGAGATGAGGGAACTGCACTGGGATATTGGGATCGCGGTACTCCCAGCTAGTGATTTTCATGCATCTAAATATTTTAATAAATATTTAGAATATGGAGCAATTGGAGCAGCTGGGGTATATTCTAATGTTGAACCATATCGTTTTATTGTGAAAAGTAAAATTAATGGTTTACTTGTAGAAAATACGTCAGATGGATGGTTTCATGGATTATCTTGTCTTATTGATGATACTGTTTTAAGAAAAGCTATTGCAAATAATTCAAGGACACATCTTGAAAAAGAGTTTACTGTCTCTAAGATTGCTAATGACTGTATTACTGAGTTAAATGAATTGGTTACTTTTCGGGCTCAGCAATGCAGACCTAATCAATTTAATCTTAATCTTGGCTCAAAGGAACTCCTGGCGAGCAAAGTTATCAATATTTTTAAATCAATGGGGTACAGGGCTCCTGGATACCTGGTAAAAAAAATCATAAAGAAAATTTCAAAAAAATAAATATCTATAAGGTCTGTGAGGTTAGAGATAGGGTGAAATATTTCAAAAATTTATATGAGGCCCGTTATATATTAATTAGTTTGACTCGACAGGATCTTAAGAACAGATATAGAAATTCGGTACTCGGAGTAGCATGGAATTTCCTCTCTCCTCTTGGTATCGTTGTTATTATTGGGTTGGTTTATTCAGTGGTTTTTAATACGCCTATTAAAGAGTTGATTCCCTATTTGTTTTCCGGCTTGTTGCCATGGATTTTCTTTACAAGTAGTGCTGAAGGGGGGGCCATCTCTTTTTTAAGCTCCCAGGGTTATATTAAACAAACTCAAGTTCCTATAGAGATTTTCCCCTTAAGAGCTAGTATAGTTAACTTTGTGAATTTATTAATTTCATTGGGAGCATTTTTTTTATTATATATTTTTATAGATCCCGGAAGTTTTGGATTCAATATGTTGTTTATTGTTCCAGCCTTAATAATTTGGTTGTTTTTTTGCTCAGCTTGGGCTACGATCTCAGCAATAGTGAACCTGTATCTAAGAGATTTTCAGCCGCTACAATCATTGGTTATCCAAGGATTCTTTTATTTAAGCCCAATTATCTATAAACCTGAAATGATGGATTCGAAGAATTTTCAGTGGATATATCTGTTAAATCCGTTCTATTATTTTTTGGAAATTATAAGAGGACCATTACTAGGAAAAGAAATTCCTAATTGGAGAACTTGGGTAATTTGCATAATAATCACTTTAATTCTCATCCAAATATCGATAGTGCTTATTAATAAAATAGGCAGAAAAATCACTTTTAGATTGTGAAAGGTGAATCTTATATGAGTTCAGTTGAAATGAAAAACGTGAATTTGCAATACCAAATCATGAAGGAAAACAGCTTGAAAGATATATTAACTCCAAAAAAATATAAAAATCAATTAATAGAGAAAAAAAAGACCATACATGCTTTGAAAAACATAAATTTATCCTTGGCGGACGGCGATCGATTGGCAATAATTGGTCATAATGGTGCCGGTAAAAGTTCGTTCTTAAAGGTTATAGCTGGCATATTCCCTCCAAAGAGTGGTGAAATGAGAATTGAAGGGAAAATTGCTAGTTTGTTTGAATTGTCCACTGGATTCGAGATGGAAGCAACTGGATGGGAGAATATTAAACTTAGAGGATTAATGCTTGGCCAATCCCCAAAAGAGCTTTCGAATAAGATGCAAGAAATTGCTGATTTTAGCGAGTTAGGTGAACACTTGAATTTACCGGTCAAATACTATTCTTCTGGTATGTTCATTCGATTGGCTTTTTCAGTTTCAACGTCAATTGAACCAGATATTTTGCTCCTGGATGAAGTTATTGCTGCAGGTGATGCTAAATTCTTGAAAAAGGCGCAAGCTAGATTAAATGAACTTGTAGATCGTGTCAAAATTCTTGTTTATGTCACACATAGTATGTCCTCTGCATTAGAGTTCTGTAATAAGTGTATATGGCTGGAATACGGGGAAGTTAAAATGTTAGGGACTCCCGAGGAAGTAACTAAAGCATATATAAATTATACAACTGGCTTGATAGGTGAGGGAGAAAATAAACTGTGATAGAAGCAGTTTTTTTGAGTACATGGATGATTATCAAAAAGTGAAATGTTTTTGACGAGAAATGCTGTTGGAAAATAACCCAATTTGCGAAAAAAGTGATATCCCAAGGCTTCCACACCAGAAGGAGATCAGATCGAACAGAGGTTATGTTTGTTACTCAACTTCCACGGAGCGAAAATCTGCTTGTTCTTGTACTTGCTGAACTTAGGATCAAATGGCCCTCTTGCACAAACCTAAGTCAGTTACAAGCCCTACTAAGAAGCGCTCCGGTCTACTCGGCAGATAATAGTGTTCATACTTGTTCGTGTTGTAGCGGCCATGAAGACCGCTTGTGATATCTTGTTGGACAGATGGTTCACAAAAGCGTCGTCACACGAGGAATCAACGCATCGGCATGTTTAATAACGGAAATAAACATTCCCTTGTTCAGAGAAATGTCTTATTAGGTTGATGGAAAAATAAAAAAAACAGAGGTAGGTAAAAAGTGGAAAATAATGCTCTGGTGATTGGTGGACAAGGTTTTATAGGTTTTAGTGTAGCTATGACATTATATAATAACGGTTGGAATGTAAGGGTGTTAGATCGAAACATCACTGATAAATTTAATGAAGTAAACATAGAAACCATGGTTGGAAATGTATTTGATAAAGATACACTCAAATTCGCACTTAAAGATGTGGATGTGGTATTTTATTTTATTTCACATTCGCTACCTAGTTCAAATCGCGATAATTTAAACTATGAACTACAGAATTCACTTACAGCATTAGATAGTGTTCTTGATACAATGGTGAATTTAAATGTTAAGAAAATAGTGTTTCCTTCATCGGGTGGAACTATATATGGAAATGTTAAAGACCAAAATGTAACTGAGTCGATCGAACCGAATCCTCTTTCTTCTTATGGGCAAGGAAAATTATTAAGTGAGGAGATTATAAAATTTTATAATCGAGTTCATAATGTCGAACATCTCATTCTTCGGATTTCAAACATTTATGGTTGTCACTTCTATAGAAGAGTAGAACAAGGAGCTGTAGATATATTTATACAAAACATCCTAAATGATAAACCTATTTCCATATGGAGTGGTGCAGAAAATTCTATAAGGGACTATATCTTTATTGATGACTTTTGTGATGCATTAATTACATTGCTAAATCGAAAAATACATGGAATTTACAATATTGGGACTGGTGAAGGTAGTAAGTTAATGGATATCATACAAATAATTGAGAGTATATTGAAAAGAGAAGCGATAATCGTTCGTAACAATAACTATAGTGGGGTTAGTAGAAACGTTCTAGACATATCAAAGATTAAAGAAGATTGTAAATGGTTTCCTAAATATAACCTTGAAGAAGGAATTAAAAAAACTATTAAAAGAAAAAAGGAAAATAATAATGAAATTTCAAGAATTTACTAACGATCAATATATCCTCGATAACGGTTACGAGAATAATAGCCCCTTAGTTAGTATTGTTATGCCAACTTACTGTAGAATGGCGGAAGGCTTTCTAAAACGGTGTATAGAGTCAGTGTTAAGTCAAACGTATATAAATTTTGAATTTATCATTATTGATGATGGTTCAAGTGATGGCTCCCAAGAGCTTATAGTTCAATATGCTTTAAATGATAATAGAATAGTTTATATACGTCATGATATTAATTGCGGTTTACCAGCTGTTAGAACAAATGAAGGCATATTGAAAGCTAGGGGCGATTATGTTGCGTTTATTTTTGATGATAATATATGGGACCCTCTTTTTTTGGAAATTTTATTAGCTGAGATGATTTCAAAACCTGCTGATGTTCAATATTCTATCACAAATATGAAAATTAACGACGATCAACATTTTTTCCTAGGGGAATGGCCTTTAACATTTGAGATTTTATATCATTTAAATACCATTCCAAATGGCTCAGTTCTATGCAAAAGATCCTTCTTTGAAAAATATGGACTATATGATTCTCATATTGGAATGCGACGTCTATGTGATTGGGATCTATGGTTCAGGGCTAAATCATTAGGAGCTACCTTTAATTATGTTAACAAGATACTTAGTACTGAACTAGGCCCTTCCTCTCCAGTTTCACTTGGGCTTTCGGTTAAAATGGATTACAAGTTAACTTATGCATATATGACTGATGAAAAGTTAATCGCTGAAAGAACTAAAAAACTACTGCCTGATACGATTGACCACTTTGATGTATTTAATTTCAACGCATTATTACCATATATAAAAAATTATGATGAGTATCTGAATGTAGAGAACATCGTATATAAACCTTTTTTTGAAAGGCATACCTATTATAACAATGAAAATTCTTTTAATAACCGATTGTTTGGTATTAATAATAATCAACTTTCTCCGTTTAAATCCGAATTTAGCCTAAACCGTAAACTTCGGATTCTTTTAGTTTGTAATGTCTATAATGATAAGATTTCTAAGTATAAAGAACTTTTACAACAGCAGCATTCGGATTCTATCATAATAACTTGTGGAGAATGGCAACTATCATCATATTCACCATCAGACATTGATTTTCTCTTTTTGGTTGATTGCACAGGTCTTTTTATAACGGACTACGTCCGCCAATATAAAGAACTAAATATACCTATTTTATACTTGATCTCGTATGGACTCCAGAAAAATCACTTGACGGATGTAGTTGATTATAATCAACTTGAATGTGTTCAAGATGTCTTTAAAATGGATTTATACTTCCCTAAAAAAGGACTTCCATGGAAAGACGAACAGCTTCAAGCTGCTACACAATTGATGGACTTATCAAGTCTTGTAATTAATCTCACTAATAGTGATGATGCTTTTATAAAAATAAACACCAGAAAAATACCGTTAGAGGAAGATGATTTTAGTAATTACATTATATATACTGGCCAATTACTAACAAACATTAATCATAATAAGTGCTTGATATTTCTGAATTCTTCTATGATTTCTGGTTCGGAAATTTATGGGGTGCAAATCGGTAAAATGTTGCATAGTGCCGGTATTGATGTTCAGGTCTGTGTTCCGGATGAAAAAAACTATGGGGATGATGAAAACGATGATAACATAAACAAATATATTCAGGATTTAGGTTTAAAACCTATAATGACTGCTCCGTATAATTCAAGCAACAGAGATGGAAATTATATAGAATTCTTACTTGATTGGATATCTACTCAAGATATTGGCTTAATAATATGCAGCAGCTACATTCAGGACATCGTCTCGGCTGCTTCTATGTTAGATATTCATTCTGTATTTGCTTTATTTCAACCTACTGGATATTCTTACGAAAAAATGTTGGAATTGAAACTTGCAGCAAGTGGTACGATTTCCGATTCAGATTGGGCTGCTAAACTTTACAATCAAGCATTTGATTTAGCAACAGTGAAAATTCCCTCGATAGTCTTTAATCATAAATTTAATAAAAAAAATTACGACGGGCAAACGATCTCGATAGCAATAGGTGGCACATTACAAAAAAGGAAGCGTCAGTTAGAAGCGGTTAAAGCATGTCATTTACTCATTCAACATGGATATAATATAGAGCTCAACATCTACGGATACAAACTTCAAATGCTGTCGTCGTATGTTGAAGAAATACAAACTTATATTGAAAAAAATGAATTGAAAGACAAAATTAGATTGCATGGGCTTGCACCAATGGAGGAGTTAATCTCCAACAATGATATTATATTATCAACTTCAGTTGATGAGAGTATCCCACAAACCTTGTTAATTTGCGCAGCGGGTGGATTGATTCCAGTCGCCTGCCCCTGTGGTGGAATCCCAGAATTGATTGTTGATGAGGTAACAGGTTATTTATCGGAAGATTTTACAACTATAAGTATATCCCAAACACTGAAGAGAGCTATAGATAACAAAGAAAACTGGAAGGGGGTTTCCAATAATATAAAAGATTTGATAAATAAAGAATACAGCATAGAATTAGTAAGGAGTAAATTACTAGAACATCTAATGTTAAAAACCAGTACACCGAAATATAAAAGCCATAACTTCTCTATAAGTCATGGGTTTAATCCAATCGCTACAAGAGTCATAGATGCTGATTCCATTAGCTTTTCAAGACCTATTTCTACATCGAAGAAGTATAAATTTATTTGTAATGTAAATCAATTAAGTGAAATAGGCATAATCTTCGGTACTTTAAATGGAAAAGTTGATAATGGAACAATCCACATGGCTTTATTTTCGAACGGAAGGAAATTAAGAGATTCAATAATAGAGATTAGTAACATAAGTTTTAATGACTGGACTTATTTCAAGTTTGAGCCTCTATTAAATTGTTCAGAAAAGCAGTTTACGATTCAGTTATCTTTCCAAAGTGCCTTCAAAGCTATTGGAACATTCGAAAATAAAAATAGAAGGAGTTATTTATACAAATTATTAAACCGACTAGATATTCACCTACCGATTGTTGATTTGCTTTATATTGACTTAAAAGAATGACATAGCTACATGGTGGAGGTAAAGGGATGGAAAATTTAGTCAGAATAGACTTGGGATGTGGACATACAAAAGCTGAGGGATACCTTGGAATAGATCGCTATCATTTTCCTGGAGTTGACATCGTAGCTGACTTGAATAAAGGAATTCCTCTTGAAGATAACTCAGTTGATATTATGTTATGTTCACATTCTTTAGAGCACTTCGATAATATCTACCTCATTATGGAGGAAATATATCGTGTTTGTAAGCATCAGTCTCTAATTTATGTTTTGGCTCCCTACTATATGGAAACCGTAAATCTCGCTAATTTTTATCATAAGCAGGTATTTAATGAGTCTACTTTTCGCTTTTTTACATCTGATTCAGCTTCTTCTGTAGATAAAAGGGATTATTACAATCCACATGCTTTTAATTGGGGTCTAGGTCTAAGCGATAATAGCCAATTAAGTATAAATATACACACCGTTAGCATGGAATTTTTTTATTTCCCTGATTATATTGATTTTTCCGAGGAGGAAAAGCGGAATGCACGTAGGTCTCTGCAAAATGTATGTGATCAAATATACTATATATTAGCAGTAAATAAATCTGGTGCTCCTTTCACTTCGGATGAAACTGCTGAATTAAAAAAAAATGCAAACGAAAATGAGCCTGATATTATTCATCAAGTACGTAAAAGAGAAATAAATCAAGACATGGGTACTTCGATTCTATCGGATATAAAGAAATGGAATAATAACCTTGAGAAAAAAATAGATAGCGGTATTAAAGATGCTAAAAACTTGTTAGTTGAATCAGAAGACCAATTTCATTTTTTGAAAAAAAAGGTAAATGAAATAGAAAGGCAACAATTAGATAAAATTGTTAAATTGGAAGGACGATTAGACTGGTTCGAAAAAAAGGTTAATCAAATCGAAAGATCTCAATTTGAGGAAATTGTTAATATCAAAGAAATGAACAAGGAAACTGCAATTTTGCTCCATAAAACATCATTGAAGAATAATAGTTTAGCTTCATCCATCCTTGAATTAATGAAGGCTAAAGAATCTGTTACCTTTAAATTTGGTAGTAAGGAACTATTTAGAAAAGAGCATAATGTATATAATGCTCTAGTTAATAACCATCTTAGATTTATAGATGGCATTACACTTCAAACTAAATGTTTTAAGAAAAACTCAATTTTAACATTATCAAATACAATTCCTTACAGTGAATACATCGAGTATTCTTTATCAGGAGTTGGCTGTAAGATTAATTATTTTCTGTTTTCAAATCTTGGGGCTAACTTATTTTTGGAACTTGTCCAGGATGGGAATATAATACAGCAAACGAGTTTTTCTGTCACATATGAAGGTATGCATGTTTGGGTATTGGAAAGAGAAATTAATGGTGAGGTGCTGCTCAGATTTCGCGTTCGTGATAACTATAGTATTGTCAGATTATTAGAGATTAATAACCGCAGGCTTATGATATTATCTAAGAAGAGCTTAGCTGCATACGTAACCACTACCTAAAAAGAGCACACATTTTCTGATTATTAAAGATGAAGGGAGTTACTACTTAGGTATACTCTCGAGGGTCTATAAAACATCTGGCTGGCCAAAACTCTAAAAATAGCAGCTAGCGCCATCCAGCGCTGACTCCTTTGCCGGAAAATTATTCTGAGATATCTCTAAAGAGGAAAAAATGAAAAAAATACTGCTAATTCTATTTAATTTATTGCTTTTAATTCTACTAATAATTTTAGTTGAAGATGGGTTTAGGCATACTACTGAACCCGTGCGTGAACCAGCGAATCAAAAAGAGGGCGCTCCAAATGTTTTGCAGTTATTGAAAAACGATTCTCCTGAGTTATTTGATAAGAGCTCCCTTAAGGATTTTTTTAAAGTGGGTCAACGTATTGATAAATCTCAAATAAAATCTATAGATAATCTATTAGGCAATTTTGATGGAATGACTGAAATTTCTAATAATATAGGTGCCGCTTCCGGATGGTTTTTTTCGGGTGAAGATCAAGTGGATTTCATTTTATTTATTGATAATGAGAATAAGGTTCTTGGAGCTGGACTAATTGGAATAGAGAGACCAGGATTATCAAAAGAAATTGGGAAAGAAAATGCTGATTTTGATGGATGGGTTGGTTTCCTTAAACTAGATGGTAATATGCAGCAAGTTCACGCAATTTGTAAGTTTAAAAACAAAGAAGCTTTTTATAATATTGGTAGTATGAATTAAATGAACATGATAGAAAATATTAATGAAAAGTAGGTGCTGACATGAGACTTTTAGTTACTGGTGGGGCTGGATTCATAGGTAGTAATTTTATTAACTACATGCTTTTGAAGTATCCCGAATATACTATTATAAATGTTGATTCTTTAACCTATGCAGGAAACCCAGAAAACTTGACCAAAGCTATAGAGTATCCAAACTACAAATTTTATCATACTAGTATTCTCAATGAAGACAAAATAGAATCCTTATTTAAAACTGGAATAGATGTGGTGGTTAATTTTGCAGCCGAGTCGCATGTTGATCGAAGTATAGTGGAGCCGAATGTCTTTGTGATGACAAATGTAGTTGGTACTCAGACATTGCTAGAACTATCTAAAAAATACAGTGTTTCAAAATACGTCCAGGTCTCCACTGACGAGGTTTACGGTTCTTTGGGGGAAACAGGTTTATTCAGTGAAACAACTCCCCTTGCTCCTAATAGTCCTTACTCTTCTAGTAAAGCAGGTGCTGATCTGCTTGTAAGGGCATATTATGAAACTTACGGTTTACCAGTGAACATTACTAGATGCTCAAATAACTATGGTCCCTACCAATTTCCAGAGAAACTTATACCATTAATGATCATTCGTGGTATGAACAATCAATATCTTTCAGTTTATGGTGATGGTCTTAATGTAAGGGACTGGCTCTATGTCGAAGATCACTGTAGTGCCATTGATCTCGTAGTTCATAGTGGAGTTGCCGGTGAAGTGTATAATATTGGTGGACATAATGAGTATACGAATATCGATATTGTTAAATATATTTTGAAATTGTTGGACAAGCCTGACTCTCTAATTAACTACGTGGAAGATCGGCTTGGACATGACAGACGTTACGCTATTGATCCAACTAAAATTGAAACTGAATTAGGCTGGAAACCTAAGCACAAGTTTGAAACTGGAATTAAGGAAACAGTCAAATGGTATCAAGAAAACCCAATTTGGTGGAATAACATTTTTGATGGAACCTATCAGCAAAAATAACACTCAAATTTGAAATGCACGGAGGCAAAATTGCTTCACATAGAACTTACTTGATCTAGTGTTAATTAATCAAGCAAATCTAATTAACTAAAAAATCCGGTTTTGTTTCTTTTGAATCTTTTTACTTTGATTGATATCAAGGTTATATGTGCTATTGAAAGATGAATTGATTAATAAAACTGAATTTAAATTTTTAGCACCTTCTTTGATTCTCCTAGAGGGTGCTTTTCTATTATTTATATGCTGTGATTAATAGTTACATAATCATACGAACAAGAATGTAAAAGAAAGATCAGCTAATAGCAATTAGGCCAAACTAATTCGAGTTAATAAGCATGACCTATCCATATTTAGATGTTATGTTCAGATTATAATTAAAAGGACATATATACTTAAATTCTCATCAAAAATTAGCACCAATTGAAGTAAGATTGAATAATTAATAGGGTGATCAACTTTTACTAAGAGGTACATTTGATTTGTCTATCTCTAGAGGAGGCCCCTATGATTTTACTCGTTACCGGCGGTGCCGGATTTATTGGAAGTAACTTTGTCATTTATATGCTTGAGCAGTACCCAGGCTATGAAATCATCAACGTAGATGCGCTCACATATGCTGGCAATTTGGAGAATTTGAAATCACTTGAAGGCAACAAGCGGCATACCTTTGTCAAAGAAGATATCACTGATGCCAAGGAGATGGACCGCCTGATTGGTAAGGGCGTGGATGTGGTAGTTAATTTTGCTGCCGAATCTCACGTGGATCGGAGTATCTTGGAACCGGATGTGTTTGTGAAGACGAACGTCAATGGTACTCAGGTGTTATTGGATGTCGCCAAAAAACACAATATTACTAAGTTCGTCCAAGTTTCAACTGATGAGGTGTACGGTTCTCTCGGACCTACAGGATTATTTACGGAAGAGACTCCGCTTCAACCCAATAGCCCATATTCTGCCTCTAAGGCAGGAGGAGATCTATTGGTCCGTGCCTATCATGAGACCTTTGGTCTTCCTGTAAATATAACGCGTTGCTCGAACAATTACGGACCGTTCCAGTTCCCGGAGAAACTTATTCCACTCATGATCTCGCGTGCATTGAATGATGAAGCACTACCTGTTTACGGAGACGGGCTGAACATTCGAGACTGGCTGTACGTTGAGGATCACTGCAGTGCGATCGATCTTGTTATTCATCAAGGACGTAATGGCGAGGTATACAACATTGGTGGCAACAACGAGCGAACTAACGTGCACATAGTGAAAACCATTCTAGAGCAACTCGCCAAGCCGGATTCTTTGATTAAGTATGTACAAGATCGCCCCGGACATGATCGCAGATATGGTATCGACCCAACCAAAACGATGAACGAACTCGGCTGGAAGCCCAAACATAACTTTGAAACGGGAATCAAAGAAACCATTCAATGGTATCTCGATAATAAAAAATGGTGGACGCGTATCCAATCGGGGGCCTATCAGGAATACTATGAAAAGCAATACGGTTCTCGTTTGGGAGACGCCAAGGCATGAAGATATTTGTGACTGGAGCCAACGGGCAGCTGGGGCGTGATGTGGTAATCCTTCTGGAGAAAGAAGGACATTCCGTTCTCGCTTGTACTCGCGAGCAATTGGATATTACGGATCAGCTTGAATGCAGCAATGTTTTATCCACATATCATCCAGAAGTGATTATCCATTGTGCGGCTTATACCGCGGTCGATGCCGCCGAGACGGATGTAGACGGAGCATATCAAGTCAATGCCATAGGGACCCGTAATATCGCTGTAGCTGCTGAGCAGATCGGGGCCAAACTGATTTATATCAGTACAGATTATGTGTTTGACGGTACCTCTGATGAACCTTATCATGAATATGATAACACCAGTCCACAGAGTATCTATGGCAAGTCCAAGCGTGCCGGAGAGGTGCTGGTACAATCGTTATCTTCACGATGGTTTATTGTCCGCACTTCGTGGGTGTATGGTATTCACGGAAATAATTTTGTCAAGACCATGTTGAAACTTGGTCAGGAGAAGCCCAAGCTCCAAGTGGTACACGACCAGAAGGGATCACCTACGTATACGGTTGATTTGGCCCATTTTTTACTGGAATTAATGAGTACTGAAAAATACGGTGTCTATCACGCTTCCAACAGTGGGGCATGTACATGGTATGAATTCACTCAAGCGATCTTTGAAGAGGCTCAGTTATTCCCCGGTTTCCATATTCAAGCTAAAGTTAATCCTTGTACTACAGATCAGTTTTCCCGTCCTGCCCCGCGGCCAAGGAATTCCGTCATGGATCGCTCATCGATCCGTACCAATGGTTTAAATGATCTTAGGCCTTGGCGGGAGGGTCTGCGTGAATTTATCATGCAGTTCATGCGGAACAACACTAAATAAAACTGCCTTATCTAGTAATACTCTATTCTAACCCTCTAATCCTGAACCCAGGATGGAGGTTTTTTAGTATAATTAACAAAGTTAGTCTATTAAGCAGTAATATTGGTGCTCAACCCAATGACATGAAAACTGTAATTTGATTTGAGCTGATTAAGGAGTTTATTAATTATGAATGAACCAACCGTTAGCGTACATATTGTTACATATAACAGCAGTACGGACATCGAAGAATGCCTGAGAGCCGTTCAAATGCAGACCTATCCTATAGAAACCGTGGTCATTATTGATAATGCATCTGTCGATGGGACTTTGGACAAGATTAGGATTATTATGGAAACATATCCTATCTCAATTAATTTGATGACTCAAGAAAAAAACTTAGGATTCGCACCAGCACATAATCTTGCTATCCAACTTACGACGAGCAATTATGCACTAATATTAAATCCAGATGTGACGTTAGACCCCAATTACATCACTCAGATTATACACACCATGGAATCTAATGTGGTTTTCGGGAGTGTTGCTGGGAAGTTGCTGTTAAAATCTGATCCCAAAACCTGTGACAGTACAGGATTGATCATGAATAGAGCCAGAAGAGCATTCGACCGTGGAACTGGAGAGCCCGCTGATTTATGGGGCAAATCAGGTGAGGTATTTGGTGTTTCGGGTGCCGCCGCCTTATATTCTCGTGAATTCATTAACCATATCAGTATCGATGGAGAGTTTTTTGATAGCAGTTTTTTTGCCTATAAAGAAGATGTGGATGTGGCTTGGAGGGGGCAGTTGTTGGGTTGGAAAGCTTACTATGATTCTGAAGCCATAGCATATCATGAACGTGGCTGGAAAAAAGGAGGAAGGAGTCAACAGCCATTGTTTATTCGGAGGGCTTCGTACATTAACAGATACAAAATGATCTTTAAAAATGATTCTATTCAAGGAATCTGTAAAAACTTTTTAAAGATGATTCCCTATGAAATTGCAAGTCATGCATACTTTCTACTGAGAGAGCCAAGGGTATTAGGAGCATGGAAGACGTTGTGGAGCGAAAGACGAGAACTTCGACATAAAAGGAATATGATTCGTCAGAAGAGTAATTTTCACGAATAATTTTTTATCCCCATTCTTTCTTACACGTCCCACTCATCCAGACAGAATATGCTATACTCACGATAGAAGGTTTATCCTATACAGCATTAACAAGTCAGGAGTTTACAAATGACCCAAGTACTAGAAACCACCCAGAGGGCCGGTTTACAATCAATAGAATCATCTCAATTGATTGACGCCAGCATCATCATCGTAAACTACAATACACGCCAACTGACACTGGACTGTCTGGCATCAGTATATGAATCGACTACTTCCTTTCAATATGAATGCATTGTCGTCGACAATGCATCGCATGATGGATCAGTGGAAGCAATCCGTGACGAGTACCCAGGTGTACGGTTAATTGCAAATCGGGACAATACGGGTTTTGCCGTTGCTAATAACCAGGCCATGGAAATCGCCAAAGGACGGTATATTCTACTGCTCAATTCGGACACGGTTGTACAGAAGGATACTTTGGAAATCATGATCGGATACATGGACAATCACCCAGAGATGGGGGCATCCGGTTGTAAGGTGATTCTCCCTGATGGTTCCCTGGATAAAGCGTGCAAGAGAGGATTTCCTACACCATCGGCATCGTTTTATTATGCATTCGGTATCTCACGGATGTTTCCTGATCGTCCGAAGTTTAATCAGTACCAACTCGGACATCTCAGCTCGGATGATGAGTATCCTGTAGACTGTCTTGTCGGTGCATTCATGCTCGTGCGGCGTGAAACCATCGACCAAGTGGGCGGCTTGGATGAAACTTTCTTCATGTATGGTGAAGATATCGACTGGTGTTATCGCATCAAAGAAGCGGGCTGGGGCATTTATTATTACCCGCGTACATATATTGTGCACTACAAGGGTGCAAGTGCCCGGCGTAAACCTATGAAAATTATTTATGAGTTTCATAGGGCAATGTGGGTATTCCACCGTAAACATTATGCCAAGCGCTACGGCATTTTGATCAACACAGCCGTATGGCTAGGTATCTCATTAAAATTCTCATTGTCTCTGATCTGCAATAAGATCATTAGACCTTCTTCGCAGAAAGAATTGTCATCTGGTGGTGCGGAAGTTCGTGAGACATCGTCCGAGGTGAAAGCATGATTCGTCGTAATCAGCAATTTCTGACTCAACTGTACATTGCGGCAGATTTCTTGGTGATACAGTTTTCCTTCTTAATGGCTTGGTGGATTAAGTTTGAAAGTGACCTGCTTATCAACCATGGTTCATTGCCAATCGAGAAGTACTTTGCGTGGAGCTTAGTATACGGGGGGCTTGCCCTCTTAGTAGGTATGATGGTTTCCTTGTACGTACCCAAACGAAAAAAACGTTTTGTAGATGAATTCATGAAACTGATTCAGATCCATGGGATTGCTTTCTTTATGTTGATGAGTTTGATGTTCTTCTTCAAGGAAGTTGACATCTCTCGTGCATATCTAGCCATGTACATGGTTGGTAACGTTGCCTTCACCTTGATTTACCGGTATTTCGTCAAGCTTCAACTCAGAAGACTCCGCAAAAAGGGATTTAATCGTCAATTCGTATTAATTCTGGGAGCAGGTTCTCTTGGCAAACGGTTCTATAATAACCTCCGAAGTTATCCTGACCTCGGGTACGAGGTATACGGTTTCCTTGACGATCATCGTCATTGGGATCATGAGGAGCAGCAGCGCTACAAGCCTATTATGGGGCACATTAATCAGTTGGAGGAAATCCTATTTATTCATATGATCGACGAAGTTATTCTTGCTCTTCCATTGGATGCCCACGACAAGTATCCACACATCATTGAGGTTTGTGAAAGGGCTGGCGTACGGACACTGATTATTCCAGACTTCTTCGATTATCTTCCGGCCCGTCCGCATTTTGATAACTTCGCTGGCATGCCAATGATCAACGTGCGTGATATCCCGCTGGATATGGCAATAAACCGACTGATGAAGCGTTCATTCGATATTCTGTTTTCTCTCGTCGCCATTATTCTGACTTCCCCGGTGATGGCTATCGTGGCACTAGGTGTACGATTGACGTCGCCTGGACCGGTCATTTTCAAACAGGAGCGAGTTGGGCTCAATCGTCGTAACTTCATGATGTATAAATTCCGCTCCATGAAAGTCATTCCAGAAGGCACAATAGATACAGGTTGGTCAACGAAGAATGATCCGCGCCGTACGGCCTTCGGTACATTTATAAGACGCACTAGCCTGGATGAATTGCCTCAATTCTTCAATGTGCTACTGGGTCACATGAGCGTAGTTGGCCCAAGGCCAGAACGCCCGTACTACGTGAATCAATTCCGGGATGAAATTCCGAAGTACATGATTAAACATCATGTTCGCCCGGGAATTACGGGATTGGCGCAGAGTAAAGGATTAAGAGGAGATACGTCGATCGAGGATCGGATTGAGCAGGATATCTTTTATATTGAAAACTGGTCCTTATTATTTGATATCAAAATCATATGGGAGACCATTCGGAATGGTCTCAAGAATGCTTATTAATCTTCGCTCAATTCCAATGATCCACCATTTTAACAGCCGCCTTCGGGCGGCTTTTTGTTTTACACCTCTCCAATCAGGGTAGTTAGCTATCAAAAAGGAAAAACCGCACATGCTTCGTCATATCATGATAATCATACTCTTTTTCTTCCCTACCACCCTGATAAGGATGTGAACGCCATATGAAACGAATTGCCGCCGTCATTACACTACTCATCGTAACCGTGGGCACACTCTTTTTTGCCTATGACAGTCAGAGCGAGGAGCAGCACGATGGGTTTACGGCCTATCGACTGATTGCTCATGCCATGGGCAGTATCCGTGAGCAGCCCTACACGAACGCCTATGAGGCGATGATTGCCAATTATGAGAAGGGCACACGTGTGTTTGAGATTGACTTTATGCTGACCTCGGACCGTAAAGCAGTAGCCAGACATGAATGGACCGCCAACATGAGCAAAATGCTGGGACAGGACGAGGAGTTACCCGAAGACAAACAGGCTGGGGCATTGACACATGATGAATTTATGAATACGCCCATTCTGGGCATGTACCAACCGATGGATGCCGACGGCATTATGGATGTATTGGCCAAGTACCCGGATATGTATATCGTGACCGATACCAAAGAACAGAAGAACGAGGATATTCAGCAGGTGCTAAAATCACTCGTGGATGCAGCCAAGAAACATGACCCTTCAATTCTTAATCGGGTTGTAGTACAGATCTATAACGAGCCGATGCTCGAAACCGTGAAAGAAATCTACGCGTTTCCTTCTATTATCTATACACTTTACGCTACGCAGGATACTGAAGCGCAGGTGGTTGATTTTGTACAAAAGAATGACATCGATGCCGTAACCATGCCGGAATATAAAGTAAACCAGAATTTCGTTGCCAAGCTGAAGCAGGCTGGAGCCGTCACCTACGTGCATACCATTAATGACACTGACCAGGTAGCGAACTATGAGAAATGGGGCGTGTACGGCGTGTATTCGGATGTATTGACCGAGCAGGAACTGGATGAGATGAACACACGTTTTGCCTGGAAGCCTTGAGTATTAAATGTTGATTCAAAGGATGCAGTGTCCTACTTTAGACTTTAGATCCAACCCTACTCAAGATATTGATGTTCGAACTGGCGCCAGGCGCTGGCTTAAATTCTGTAGCATCACATCCCTACCATCTAAAATTACAGGCTTCTCCTGCAATTCCAGGGAAAAGTCTGTGATTTTTTGTTCCCCTTTTTATACGAACATTGACACTCACTCCCTGCTGACTTAGACTTAGTTTACAAGCTTTTTAGGATGCAGAAGAACCTCTGGAGGAATGTTCGTTGATAGACATGATTAAGCAGTGGAGACATGTATTTAAGCTAGACCCGGACCGGGAAATATCGGATGAAGCACTCGATCTGATCTGCATGTCGGGAACCGATGCCATTATTGTTGGTGGGTCATCGGGAATTACCTATGACAACACGGTGGACCTGATGTCGAGGGTACGTCGCTACGAGCTGCCCTGTGTACTTGAAGTATCCGAGCTGGAGGCAGTTGTGCCCGGTTTTGACGGATATCTGATTCCGATGGTGCTGAATGCAACGGATAGCAAATGGATGATCGGACAGCACCAGCAAGCCATCGAGCGTTACGGTTACTTGATCCCATGGGATCTGCTTATTGCAGAAGGTTATATTGTCCTCAATGCCGACTCCACTGTTGCCCGAATGACGGGAGCGGATACGGAATTAACGACGGATGCTGCGGTTGCTTACGCCCAGGCTGCGGAACGTCTGCTAAACCTGCCTATCGTATATATGGAGTACAGCGGAACGTTTGGAGATATGGAGCTGGTTGGAGAGACACACAGACAACTCACCAAGGCGCATCTTATCTACGGCGGCGGGATTGATAGTCCGGAGAAAGCTGGACAAGCTGCACAGGTTGCAGATACCGTAGTGGTTGGCAACATTGTTTACAGTGATTTGAACAAGGCGTTGGAGACGGTCCAAGCTGTGAAACAATCCGTTTAATCGGTTTAGTTTACCATTCCCCCAATTTCCCCTCTTGATCTGTTAAAATAGAACTTTGGCTTTGCTATTATAGAACAGTTTTTATAAGGATTAATTATCTTTTATACTAAAACGGAGAAGGCGGAATCGATCTGGAGAAACGAAGTGTTCGCCTTTATCACCGGATTTTCCCTTTGGAGAAGGGAATCAAAAAAATCTGGGGATAACAGCGATCGAAGGACGGTTCTGCAATCGGAGTCCTAGTGTAACCTCTGAATTAGACTTTATATTTCAACCAATGAAAGGAGCATGCATGCATGCAACCTGTAAATATACATGATGCCGTTGCACGGCTTAACACCCCCCAACGGCAAGCCGTCGAGGCGACGGATGGACCGCTACTGATAATGGCCGGAGCGGGCAGTGGTAAGACCCGGGTGCTCACCCACCGGATTGCTTATCTTATTGCAACACGGAAAGCACCCCCGTGGGGCATTTTGGCTATTACGTTTACGAACAAAGCAGCACGCGAGATGCAAGACCGGGTCTCCCAACTGGTTGGTGGCTCTCAGGGTCGTGACATCTGGGTATCAACGTTCCACTCCATGTGCGTACGTATTCTGCGCCGTGACATTGAACGCATCGGCTTCACCTCCAATTTCAGCATTTTGGATTCATCTGACCAATTATCTGTCATTCGTAGTTGTATGAAAGACCAGAACATCGACACAAAGAAATTTGAACCAAAAGCCGTTCAATCGATGATGAGCACCGCGAAGAATGAATTGATCAGTCCGGAGCAATATGAAAAGCAGGCTGCTGACTATTTTGAAGGCATTGTGGCGAAGGTATATAAGATGTACCAGAAACGGCTCCGTGCAAACAACTCGCTCGATTTTGACGATCTCATCATGGCGACCATTCAACTTTTCAAAGAGGTACCGGAAGTTCTCGACTTTTACCAAAAGAAATTCCAGTACATTCACGTGGATGAGTACCAGGATACCAACCGTGCGCAGTATATGCTGTGCCGTATGCTCGCTGATAGTCATCACCGCATTTGCGTCGTAGGGGATAGTGACCAATCAATCTATCGCTGGCGTGGAGCGGATATTAGCAACATCCTGAATTTTGAGAAAGACTACCCTGAAGCCAATACGATTTTGCTCGAGCAGAACTATCGTTCCACTTCGAATATCCTGAATGCAGCGAATGAGGTAATCGGCCTGAACACTGGGCGCAAACCGAAGAAACTGTGGACGGACAAAGAGGGTGGCTCAAAGATCAAGGTGTACCGTGCGGATTCCGAACATGATGAGGGGTATTTTGTAACTTCCGAGATTAGTAAAAATGTGAAGAATGGCAAATCCTATCAAAACCATGCTATTTTGTACCGTACCAATGCCCAGTCCCGGGTTATAGAGGAAATTTTGATCAAGTCTGATATTCCATATCAGATCGTTGGCGGCATCAAGTTCTATGATCGTAAAGAGATTAAGGACATTCTGGCGTATCTGCGCCTGCTTTCCAACCCTGATGATGACATCAGCCTTACCCGGATTATTAATGTACCGAAACGCAGCATTGGTGATACAACGGTCGCGAAGCTGGCAGCTGCGGCAGGAGAACGGGGGATTTCAATATACCGTGTGCTTCAGGTCGTGGATGATCTTGGTTTTGCCGGTCGAACGCGGAATGCGCTGGTGGAGTTTTATGACATGATCGCCGCGCTGCATCAGATGGTAGAGTATCTGTCTGTGACCGAATTGACCGAGAAGATTCTCGAAATGAGCCAGTACCGGCTTGAGATGCAAAATGAAAACACACTCGAATCTCGTGCACGGCTCGAGAACATTGATGAGTTCCTGTCCGTTACCATGGAATTTGAGAAAAATAATGAAGATAAAACACTCGTTTCGTTCCTCACCGATCTCGCACTGATTGCGGATATCGACAGCATGAACGATGATGAAGAGGATCAGAGTGACGCAGTTACCCTGATGACGATGCACAGTGCCAAAGGTCTAGAATTCCCTGTCGTCTTTATCGTTGGTATGGAGGAAGGAGTTTTCCCGCACAGCCGGGCCTTTATGGATAACGAGGAGCTGGAGGAAGAACGCAGACTGGCTTATGTGGGCATTACGCGTGCGGAAGAACAACTCTTCCTGTCTTGCGCGCAAATGCGGACCTTGTTCGGACGCACAACGGCGAACCCGCCATCACGCTTCCTGGATGAAATTCCGGATGAGCTAAAAGAAGATACCTCCATCGCTCGTGACCGCTACCGTCGTGGTAGCAGCGCAGGTGGATCATACGGTGGCCGTGGACTTGGTGCCAGTGGAGGGAGTAACTTTGGTGGAGCAAGCAAGTTGTTTGATCGTCAGAGCCAAAGCGGTTCTTCCGCTTCGTCAGTTACGTCCTCACGGGTTACCATGAGTACGTCGTCCAGCACATCCAGCACGCCTGCCCCGTCGTCAGCATCTAAACCGGTCGCTGCCGGAGCTGGATCTGATGGTTTCAAAGCCGGAGATAAAGTACAACACGGCAAATGGGGAACAGGTACCATTGTTGGGGTGAAAGGCACAGGTAATGACACAGAGCTTCAGATCGCATTCCCGGCCCCGGTTGGCCTAAAACGTCTGCTTGCAGGCTTTGCCCCGATCACCAAAGTAGAATAGATGTTCATGAACGAACGTAGAGCTTGCTCTAACGTTCGTTCTACATAGATCCAAATTATAATAACGGAGGGATGGCCCTGTATGGACCCGATGCACCGGATGGAGCAACTCGTTACCGAGCTGAACCAGCATAATTATCAGTACTACACGATGGATCAGCCGCAGATCAGTGATAAGGAGTATGATCTTCTGTACGATGAACTGGTTACGCTGGAACAGGAGAGTGGCATGGTTTTGCCTGATTCTCCGACACAGCGTGTGGGTGGTGAACTGCTCAAAGGGTTTACACCTCATCGCCATTTATCCTCATTGTGGAGCTTGGACAAAGCCCAGAATATAGAGCAGCTGCGAAACTGGAATACTCGTGTGCTCAAGCTGGTCAATGACTTCAACACCAAAAATCCAGACAATCCGTTGCCCGAACCTGGCTATGTGATTGAACTGAAGTTTGACGGTTTGACCCTGAATCTAACGTACACAAACGGTGAGTTGGTTCAAGCCTCTACGCGTGGAAACGGGACCGTAGGCGAGGGCATTTTGGCTCAGGTTAGAACGATTAAGTCGGTTCCCCTCAAAATCCCTTATACAGGCGGCACCATTGAAGTCCAGGGTGAAGGCATCATGAACCTGTCTGTATTGAATCGTTATAATGAAACAGCAGCAGAGCCGCTCAAAAATGCCCGGAATGCCGCAGCAGGAGCACTGCGCAACCTGAACCCGAAGACTACCGCAGAGCGGCGGTTGAACGCGTATTTCTATAATGTAGGTTATTCGGATGATATTCAGTTTGCCAACCATCAGGAGATGATGGATTTTCTCCGTGAGAATCGATTCAAAGTCAATCCATCCATTACATATTTCCATGAGTTTGATGATGTGATGGAGCAATTGGCTGCGATACAAGAAAGTCGTGGTCAACTGGACTACCTGATCGATGGAGCTGTTATTAAAATCACAGACATGCGCACCCGTGAGGCATTGGGTTATACGGATAAATTCCCTCGTTGGGCGGTAGCGTACAAATTCGAGGCGGAAGAGACCACAACCGTTCTGAACTCTGTAGTCTGGAATGTGGGTCGTACCGGCAAAGTAACTCCACTTGCTCGAGTTGAACCGGTTGAGCTAGCTGGGGTAACGGTACAGAACTGCACGTTGAATAACGTAGGTGACATTGAGCGGAAAAATCTGAAGTTTGCCTTGGGTACACGTGTCTTTATCCGTCGTTCCAATGATGTTATTCCTGAGATACTGGGTAAAGTGACTGAAGAGAGTGACGGCGAGGAAATCGTGTTCCCTGAGCAATGTCCGGCATGTGGATTCCCGCTGGAACAGCGTGGAGCGCATTTATTCTGTAACAACAAGCTGGCGTGCAAACCGCAGACGGTGGCCCGGATTTCTCATTTTGCTTCCCGTGATGCTATGGACATTGAGACATTCAGCGAGAAAACGGCGATTCAGCTGTACGATGAATTGAACGTGCGTGAGCCTGCTGACCTGTATACATTGCAATTCGATGATTTGGTGAAGCTGGAGCGGTTTGGTGAAAAGAAAGCGAACAACCTTATTGCTGCACTGGAGCAGAGCAAGGATCGTGACCTCGCTTCGTTCCTATATTCACTGGGTATTCCGAATACAGGTAAATCGACTACACGTATGCTGGCTGATCATTACCGCGACCTGCATGCCATTATGAATGCAACGGCAGAGGAACTCGTTGAACTACCTGATGTAGGTGGTATTGTAGCTGAGAGCATTGTGACTTTCTTTGCAGACCCGTTTACAAAGGCAGCTATCGAGAAGATGCTGAATTTAGGCGTGAAAGCTCAGGCGCCTGAGGCACCAGCAGCGATTGTGGAAGATTCCTTCTTCAGTGGCAAAACGGTCGTGCTGACCGGAACGCTGCATCAACTTACGCGGGAAGAGGCAACGCAACGACTCGAAGCACTTGGAGCGAAGGTAACGGGCAGTGTCTCCAAAAAGACAGACCTCGTTATTGCCGGAGAGAAGGCAGGTTCTAAACTGACCAAAGCTCATGATCTCGGCATTCCTACTATTGAGGATGAGGATGAACTTGTACGTCTATTGAATCAAGAGGGATAGATTCTGAATGTGAGTAGGCTTTGATTAAATCGCAGCGTATCTCGAATAAGTAATAGATAACTTAAAGACCCCTGTACCACGCATAAGTGGAACGGGGGTCTTTGGTTTGCACATTTATTTAAACTCAACTATATCGGCAGTAACTCCAATCAGGAACGCGCCTGAGAAGCACCAGTAAGCCATGCATCCTTGTCGTATCCTCGTTCCTCCCAGTAGCCGATATGTTCGCTGTCGATCAGTTCAATACGATTCAGCCACTTGACGGACTTATAGGCATACATCTGGGGAATGACCAATCGTACCGGACCGCCCAGATCTGCTGGAATCGGTTTCCCATCATGCATGACAGCTACCATTATATCCTCCATCTGTGCCTGATCGATCGTTATCGCATCTGTATATACACCGTCTCCTGAGTAGAACTTGACGCTGTGTGCTTCGGGTTTTACTCCGGCTTGGGTCAATAGTTGCTTAAGAGATATGCCTTCCCAGGTGTTCTTATAAACAGACCAGCCTGTTACGCAGTGGAAGTCACTGACCTGAACGGTACGAGCAAGCTTCACAAATTGCTCCCAGTTCCATACCTGTGCGCGTTCAACAAGCCCATCAATCCGGAATGACCAGTTTGCATTGGAAAAGGAAGGTATCGGTGTTACTGTGTATACGCGAAAATGACCTTCGGCCCCGCCTCCGATGGGAGGGGAGGAAGCTGGTAGTGCTTGGGGTAAGGGCACCATGCGATTGGGATCGTTCTCCAGCATGCTATCAATACTGTTGTCTAGTTTGAGGTTTCGTCCAACCCATGATATAAAAGTAGGCCCCAAAGTCACAGCTAGCCCCACTCCTACAGCAGACCGAATAAATGCCCGCCGTGTATATACGGGTTGAGGTTTCTCTGTTTGATGGAGAGGACTCTCCTTTATGGTACGTATAGATTCGGTAGAAACGACCGCTGCTGGCGTCGTATTTTCATTAGGAGCATCAGTTGGATTCACTATACTTCTACCCTCTGCTACAACTGTCGTTGCTTTTACTGCACGGCGTGCGGGGTCTTTTAACCATCTCGTTCGCGTGATGGAGTGGTAGATAATATAAGGCAGGCCAACCCAAGTCAGCAAATCATGTACAAGAAGCGCGGCATTCGACCATCTCGGCCCAGCGAGCTTGAACTGCCATAACACAACTCCTGACAACAGCCACCCTACCAGCAGTGCAAGAACAACGATTGTATTTGCTCTCTGCCAAGGCCGATTACGAATTTGTTTCCAGTGCTTTCCGGCCAAAAGTAAGTAATATACCACAGGCGCCAGCATAGCTATCCCGACGACAATATGTAGCCACTTTAACCATACACGTCCGATCCCGAGTAACTCACGCCAGAAACCACCGACCAACATAAGGCCTGATACCGCGAGGATGACAACAATCCAGGCATTCCAGGCATGAATGGAAACGAGCTTTTTACCATAACCCTTTCGAATGTTCTTCAGCCATTGCTTCATATGCGTTCACCCCATATAGGTTATTCATCAGAGCATCTTCGATATAAATGAAGCCGATTGTGATTAGAGAGCGGGTTCTGAATTTAGTATTATTGAGTATTGTGTCAGCGCCTCCTTGTACGGGAGTATCCTATTCATTCCTTATTCTATATTATATATACCTTATTATAGAGCGTTTGGATCACTTGCATCAAAAGTGTAGGGGATGACAGTTCTTATATAAAAGTATCTTCTAAATGGTTATCTATTACTATTTGTTCAAAAGTAGATGCGCCCATCTGTTTTAGTAAATAGAATTCATTTATTCAGTAACCCGAAGTATCTGTATGTAAATAGAGTGATCCTGCTGCATTCATATAATCTGTCGATTGATGTAGTTGAGAGTCTCCTTAGTTAGAGGGATTGTGGATTATAAAGTATTTATATAAAGCTTATTAAAAAGTGCTTGCTAAATAAATTAGATCATGATATATTATTTCTTGTCGCCTCAAGCGAATGATTGTCGAAACGCTTTGAACGCTGACGAAAAAAAGAGTTGACAGTTAGTTAGTCAACATGATAAGATGAAATTCCTGTCCGGTTGACAAGCAATAACACAAACGGACAACAAGTTCCTTGAAAACTGAACAAATGGATAGTAACTTTTGATTCATAATGAATCGTCAGTTTCAAAATGAGCTTATCGCTCTTTTCAATACTTTATTGGAGAGTTTGATCCTGGCTCAGGACGAACGCTGGCGGCATGCCTAATACATGCAAGTCGAGCGGACTTGATGAGAAGCTTGCTTCTCTGATGGTTAGCGGCGGACGGGTGAGTAACACGTAGGCAACCTGCCCTCAAGTTTGGGACAACTACCGGAAACGGTAGCTAATACCGAATAGTTGTTTTCTTCTCCTGAAGAGAACTGGAAAGATGGAGCAATCTGTCACTTGGGGATGGGCCTGCGGCGCATTAGCTAGTTGGTGGGGTAACGGCTCACCAAGGCGACGATGCGTAGCCGACCTGAGAGGGTGATCGGCCACACTGGGACTGAGACACGGCCCAGACTCCTACGGGAGGCAGCAGTAGGGAATCTTCCGCAATGGGCGAAAGCCTGACGGAGCAATGCCGCGTGAGTGATGAAGGTTTTCGGATCGTAAAGCTCTGTTGCCAGGGAAGAACGCTTGGGAGAGTAACTGCTCTCAAGGTGACGGTACCTGAGAAGAAAGCCCCGGCTAACTACGTGCCAGCAGCCGCGGTAATACGTAGGGGGCAAGCGTTGTCCGGAATTATTGGGCGTAAAGCGCGCGCAGGCGGTCATTTAAGTCTGGTGTTTAATCCCGGGGCTCAACCCCGGATCGCACTGGAAACTGGGTGACTTGAGTGCAGAAGAGGAGAGTGGAATTCCACGTGTAGCGGTGAAATGCGTAGATATGTGGAGGAACACCAGTGGCGAAGGCGACTCTCTGGGCTGTAACTGACGCTGAGGCGCGAAAGCGTGGGGAGCAAACAGGATTAGATACCCTGGTAGTCCACGCCGTAAACGATGAGTGCTAGGTGTTAGGGGTTTCGATACCCTTGGTGCCGAAGTTAACACATTAAGCACTCCGCCTGGGGAGTACGGTCGCAAGACTGAAACTCAAAGGAATTGACGGGGACCCGCACAAGCAGTGGAGTATGTGGTTTAATTCGAAGCAACGCGAAGAACCTTACCAGGTCTTGACATCCCTCTGACCGGTACAGAGATGTACCTTTCCTTCGGGACAGAGGAGACAGGTGGTGCATGGTTGTCGTCAGCTCGTGTCGTGAGATGTTGGGTTAAGTCCCGCAACGAGCGCAACCCTTGATCTTAGTTGCCAGCACTTCGGGTGGGCACTCTAAGGTGACTGCCGGTGACAAACCGGAGGAAGGTGGGGATGACGTCAAATCATCATGCCCCTTATGACCTGGGCTACACACGTACTACAATGGCCGGTACAACGGGCTGTGAAGCCGCGAGGTGGAACGAATCCTAAAAAGCCGGTCTCAGTTCGGATTGCAGGCTGCAACTCGCCTGCATGAAGTCGGAATTGCTAGTAATCGCGGATCAGCATGCCGCGGTGAATACGTTCCCGGGTCTTGTACACACCGCCCGTCACACCACGAGAGTTTATAACACCCGAAGTCGGTGGGGTAACCGCAAGGAGCCAGCCGCCGAAGGTGGGATAGATGATTGGGGTGAAGTCGTAACAAGGTAGCCGTATCGGAAGGTGCGGCTGGATCACCTCCTTTCTATGGAGAATCGTTTCCTGTAACGGAAACATTCAAATCGCAGACTAGATCTGCAACAGCAACACAGTTACATATCCATTTGTTCAGTTTTGATGGAATTTGAGGGGCCATAGCTCAGCTGGGAGAGCGCCTGCCTTGCAAGCAGGAGGTCAGCGGTTCGATCCCGCTTGGCTCCACCAAAGAATTTCGTCTATTTAGCTTGTTCTTTGAAAACTAGATATCGAAACGAAAATTGCGAATTAGAACATTCCTTTTAGGGATGAATGCTTGTTCGGTTCAAGTAACCGAAACAACAATCATTCTAGCTGAACTTGTGTAAGCAAGTGAAGTGTTTATAAGGTAGATTGCATTTGCTCCTTGGAGCAATTGGTTAAGCTACTAAGAGCACACGGAGGATGCCTAGGCGCTAGGAGCCGATGAAGGACGTGGCGAACAACGAAACTGCCTCGGGGAGCTGTAAGCAAGCTTTGATCCGGGGGTGTCCGAATGGGGAAACCCAGCTGGGGTAATTTCCAGTTACTCATAACTGAATACATAGGTTATGTAGAGGCATACCAGGGGAACTGAAACATCTAAGTACCTTGAGGAAGAGAAAACAATAGTGATTCCGTCAGTAGCGGCGAGCGAACGCGGAGAAGCCCAAACCAGAGAGCTTGCTCTTTGGGGTTGTGGGACATCTCACATGGAGTTACAAAGGAACCGGTTAAACGAAGAGGTCTGGAAAGGCCCGCCAAAGAAGGTAAAAGCCCTGTACTTGAAAGTTGGTTCTCTCCGAGATGTATCCCGAGTAGTGCGGGGCACGTGAAACCCCGTATGAATCCGGCAGGACCATCTGCCAAGGCTAAATACTTCCTAGCGACCGATAGTGAAGCAGTACCGTGAGGGAAAGGTGAAAAGCACCCCGGAAGGGGAGTGAAATAGAACCTGAAACCGTGTGCTTACAAAAAGTCAGAGCCCGTTTTAGGGGTGATGGCGTGCCTTTTGTAGAATGAACCGGCGAGTTACGTTCCCGTGCAAGGTTAAGGTGAAGAGCCGGAGCCGCAGCGAAAGCGAGTCTGAATAGGGCGACATAGTACGTGGACGTAGACCCGAAACCGGGTGATCTACCCCTGTCCAGGGTGAAGGTGCGGTAACACGCACTGGAGGCCCGAACCCACGCACGTTGAAAAGTGCGGGGATGAGGTGGGGGTAGCGGAGAAATTCCAATCGAACTCGGAGATAGCTGGTTCTCCCCGAAATAGCTTTAGGGCTAGCCTCGGAAAACAGAGTCGTGGAGGTAGAGCACTGATTGGGTGCGGGGCCCGCAAGGGTTACCAAGCTCAGTCAAACTCCGAATGCCATAGACTTACTTCCGGGAGTCAGACAGTGAGTGCTAAGATCCATTGTCAAAAGGGAAACAGCCCAGACCATCAGCTAAGGTCCCCAAGTGTGTGTTAAGTGGGAAAGGATGTGGAGTTGCACAGACAACCAGGATGTTGGCTTAGAAGCAGCCACCATTGAAAGAGTGCGTAATAGCTCACTGGTCGAGTGACTCTGCGCCGAAAATGTAACGGGGCTAAACACACCACCGAAGCTATGGCTTGATCTTATGATCAGGGGTAGGGGAGCGTTGTATAAGGGTTGAAGGTGTACCGTAAGGAGCGCTGGACATTATACAAGTGAGAATGCCGGTATGAGTAACGAAAAGATCAGTGAGAATCTGATCCGCCGAAAGCCTAAGGGTTCCTGAGGAAGGCTCGTCCGCTCAGGGTAAGTCGGGACCTAAGGCGAGGCCGAAAGGCGTAGTCGAAGGACAACAGGTCGAAATTCCTGTACCACCGTAAGCCGTTATGAGCAATGGGGGGACGCAGCAGGGTAGTGACGCGGACTGATGGATGTCCGTCTAAGCAGTGAGGCTGATGTGTAGGCAAATCCGCACATCGTAAGGCTGGGCTGTGATGGGGAGCGAAAATTATAGTAGCGAAGGTCATGATCTCACACTGCCAAGAAAAGCCTCTAGCCAGGTGATGGTGCCCGTACCGCAAACCGACACAGGTAGGCGAGAAGAGAATTCTAAGGCGCGCGGAAGAACTCTCGTTAAGGAACTCGGCAAAATGACCCCGTAACTTCGGGAGAAGGGGTGCCCCGGTAGTGTGAATAGCACGAGGGGGCCGCAGTGAAAAGGCCCAAGCGACTGTTTAGCAAAAACACAGGTCTGTGCGAAGCCGTAAGGCGAAGTATACGGGCTGACGCCTGCCCGGTGCTGGAAGGTTAAGGGGAGCGGTTAGGAGCAATCCGAAGCTGTGAACCGAAGCCCCAGTAAACGGCGGCCGTAACTATAACGGTCCTAAGGTAGCGAAATTCCTTGTCAGGTAAATTCTGACCCGCACGAATGGCGTAACGACTTGGGCGCTGTCTCAACGAGAGATCCGGTGAAATTTTAATACCTGTGAAGATGCAGGTTACCCGCGACAAGACGGAAAGACCCCATGGAGCTTTACTGCAGCTTGATATTGAATTTGGGTACGATCTGTACAGGATAGGTGGGAGCCTTTGAAGCATGAGCGCCAGCTTGTGTGGAGGCACCGTTGGGATACCACCCTGATCGTATCTAGGTTCTAACCTGGTACCGTAATCCGGTGCGGGGACAGTGTCAGGTGGGCAGTTTGACTGGGGCGGTCGCCTCCTAAAGAGTAACGGAGGCGCCCAAAGGTTCCCTCAGAATGGTTGGAAATCATTCGAAGAGTGCAAAGGCATAAGGGAGCTTGACTGCGAGACCTACAAGTCGAGCAGGGACGAAAGTCGGGCTTAGTGATCCGGTGGTACCGCATGGAAGGGCCATCGCTCAACGGATAAAAGCTACCCTGGGGATAACAGGCTTATCTCCCCCAAGAGTCCACATCGACGGGGAGGTTTGGCACCTCGATGTCGGCTCATCGCATCCTGGGGCTGAAGTAGGTCCCAAGGGTTGGGCTGTTCGCCCATTAAAGCGGTACGCGAGCTGGGTTCAGAACGTCGTGAGACAGTTCGGTCCCTATCTGTCGTGGGCGTAGGAAATTTGAGAGGAGCTGTCCTTAGTACGAGAGGACCGGGATGGACGTACCGCTGGTGTACCAGTTGTTCCGCCAGGAGCACCGCTGGGTAGCTATGTACGGAAGGGATAAGCGCTGAAAGCATCTAAGCGTGAAGCCCCCCTCAAGATGAGATTTCCCAGTATGTAAGACCCCTTGAAGACGACGAGGTAGATAGGCTGGGGGTGGAAGTGCAGTAATGCATGGAGCTGACCAGTACTAATCGGTCGAGGGCTTATCCAATATGCAAGTTGTAAATCGCACATTTCGTTTCGGATCTAGTTTTCAGAGAATAAACTCTGAAATGAAAATCGGTACATCACGGAATGTGTGTATGATTTTCAGTTCTACAATGATTTCAAGAAGCTATGCTTCGACAAATCGCGTTTGGTGGCGATGGCGGAGGGGTTCCACACGTACCCATCCCGAACACGACCGTTAAGCCCTCTAGCGCCGATGGTACTTGGACCGCAGGGTCCTGGGAGAGTAGGACGCCGCCAAGCGAAGAACCACTGCCGATGTTATTCGGTGGTGGTTTTTATTTGCGTTTTTTACTATAGATCACAGGTGGAACAATTATAATACACGAAAAAAATATTCCCGAGAGATGCCAGCGCATCTCTTGTTTGACTTTGTCCCGTTCCTCTGACACACTCATAAATGGATACATACATCACGTATCAGGCCAAGATTTGAAAGATATCATAACTTAGAGAACGGGGTGCAGGACGATATGGAAATTCAGAAATTAACCGTTGATGATTTTGAGCCAGCGATGGCACTCTCCGAGTATGCTTTTCAAGTGGTAATGAGTGAAGAACAAACGGAGAAGCGACGGAGTCAATTTGATTCTCAGGATATATGGGGTGTATTTGAGGAAGGACAATTGGGTGCCAAACTTCACATTATTCCTTTTCAAACCTATATTCATGGGAGATCGTTCGAGATGGGCGGTATTGCGGGAGTAGCGACATGGCCTGAATATAGACGTAAAGGCTGGGTAGCTGGACTGTTGAAGCATGCGCTAGAGGAAATGAACCGTAAGAAACAAAGTATATCGTTTTTGCATCCGTTCTCTTTTGCGTTTTATCGGAGATATGGATGGGAGACGTATGTTGAGTTTAAACGATATAAAGTGTGTACAGCTCATCTACCTGCGAAAAAGGCAACCCCTGGAACAATTCGACGTGGCGATCCGGGACTCAGCATATTAAAGGAAGTATACAGTGCGTATGCTGAGCGCTATAACGGAACTTTGATCCGGGATGATGCGAGATGGGAGAACTCAGTTCTCACTAATGGAGCCAGCCAGAAGGCTGTATATTATGATGAAGCTGGTAAAGCACAAGGCTATGTTTTATATGAGGTTAAGGAAAGAAAGTTTACCATTAGAGAGATCATTTACTTGAATGAAGAGGCAAGACAAGGTTTATGGACCTTTATTGCGAACCATGATTCCATGATTGAGGAAGTAACTTTACAGGCACCAGCCAGTGATATGCTTGCTTTTCAATTAGACAATCCGCGGATTCAGCAGGAAGTTATACCATTCTTCATGGCTCGTATTGTGAGTGTAGAACAATTTATTTCACAGTATCCTTTTGCGAGCCCAGACTCACCAGTACAGATTAATCTCCAGGTAGAGGATGCACATGCACCATGGAATGAAGGGGTATGGCAGTTGAATGTGGCGATGAACGGTACAGCTTCGATTTGGAAAACATCTGAGCCGGCTGCTAAAGATCAAACTGTTAAAGTAGACATCCAGGCGCTTACCGCAATACTGATGGGGTATCGCAGGCCCGCAGAGATGGCTCAAATAGGTAGAATTGAAGGACCAAATGGAGCGATTAAGGCTCTGGAACAAGCGATTCCTAAACGGGAAACGTATTTACTTGATTTTTTCTGATCCTCATAGAGTAACGAATATTCTAGGATCAATTTTGTAGATTTAACTTGTATAGCATTACGTTGCTAGTGTGAGACAAATGGACTTCTCCAGCTATTTTGGAGAGGTTTTTTTGTGTCAGCCGAATATTTCGTGTAAAATCGTAAAAAATGAATAGTGCTCCCTCTTGGCAAAACCACAAAATATGCTATAATGTATATAAAGTCAAAGAAAGTCAAAGTCAACTAAAGGTTAAATACTTACGTAGCTTTCTTTCTGCAATCCGGTGGTGGGAGCCATTTTAAAGGTAGTGCACATCAGCGGATAAAAGCAATATTAAAGGACCTTCGAGCGTCCTTCGCTCTCCCGTTAAAGACCGTTGAAGATCAGTTTCGCTGTTTCCTTGATTGGTTAAATGGGTTGAGAAGGTGTACTCTGTAGGGGCGTGTGGGTCCTTATTGACTTAACGTTTCAGACAGTGGAGGATGAGTGGATGCGTAATATCTCTGATATTATCGAACAATATCTGAAGAGTATTTTGCATGAAAGTCCCGAAGGAATGGTCGAAATTCAACGTAATGATCTGGCTGACCAATTTTCATGTGTGCCTTCCCAGATCAATTATGTCATCAGCACCCGATTTACACTCGAAAAAGGTTACCTTGTAGAGAGTAAACGTGGCGGCGGCGGTTATGTTCGCATACAGCGGATTGAATTGCCGGCTCACTCGGCTCTGCATAACCATTTGCACCATAGTATTGGAGATGAGATCGGGCAGACAGCTGCCGAAGGTCTGATCTACCAACTGGAAGAAGCACGTTTCTTAAGCAAAAGGGAAGCCGGGTTGATGCGGGCAGCTGTATCGAGAGAGATTATATTGGTCAAACTTCCTTACCGGGATCAAATTCGTGCCAGAATGTTAAAGGCGATGTTAATATCTTTGCTCGGTAAATGAAAACTATCGGGATCAAGGGGGTACATCATTGTGCTGTGCCAAGAATGCAACAAACGTCCGGCAACACTCCATTTCACGAAAATCGTGAACGGAGAGAAAACGGAATTCCATATTTGTGAGTCATGCGCTCGTGAAAAAGGGGAAATGATTCCGGGAACATCCAACGGATTTTCCATTCATAACTTATTGTCCGGGTTGCTTGATTTTGAGCCTACAGGCAAAAATGGCAGTGCAGGAGCAACACCTGCGCAATCCCTTCGTTGTGAAGAATGCGGGATGACCTATTCACAGTTTAGCAAAATTGGCCGCTTTGGCTGTAGCTCATGTTATAAATATTTTGACAGTCGTTTGGATCCGCTATTCAAACGGGTTCATGGTAGCACTTCCCACGTGGGTAAAGTGCCTGCACGAGCTGGTGGTCGCATCAAGGTGAAACGACAGATTGCTGATCTGAAACGGGATCTTCAGGAGAGCATAACGCAAGAGGAGTTTGAAGAAGCTGCTCAAATTCGTGATCAGATCAGGGAACTTGAAAAAGAAATAGCTCAGGAGTAAAGTTTGTGATGAGTAGGAGGGATGCGTAATGCCTAATCTTCGTTTTACAGAGAAGGCGCTCAGCGACTGGATGCGCAGTGATGCGGCTGATTCCGAAATCGTCATTAGCAGCCGGGTCCGGATCGCACGCAACCTGCAGCATTATCCGTTTCCGATGCTGGCTTCCAATGAGCAATCGGAAGAAGTGCTGAATAAGCTGAGCGAAGTACTTCAATACGATGACGTTCATGCCTTTGGAGATTTTCATACCTTGGATCTGATTGATATCGATGACCTTGACAAACGGGTGCTGGTAGAGAAACATCTGATCAGTCCTAGTCTTGCCAACGAATCCAGAAATGGTGCGGTTATTCTCAGTGAGGATGAATCTGTCAGTATTATGATTAATGAAGAGGATCATCTTCGTATCCAGTGCCTCTATCCGGGGTTCCAGGTGAAAGAAGCCTGGGAGAAAGCTTCCGCCATAGATGATGCTTTTGAAGCGCATGTGGATTATGCTTTTGATGACCGCAGAGGATATTTAACCAGCTGTCCTACGAATGTAGGTACAGGTGTAAGAGCATCTGTCATGATGCATTTGCCCGCTCTGGTGATGACACAGCAGATTGGCCGCATTTTAACGGCAGTCTCCCAAGTCGGACTGACTGTACGGGGAATTTACGGTGAAGGCAGTGAGGCGATGGGTAACCTGTTCCAGATCTCGAACCAGATCACACTGGGGCAGACGGAACAAGAAGTCATTGATAACCTGCATAGTGTTGTGTTACAGATGATTGGGCATGAGCGTACTGCTAGAGAACGGTTAATTACCGACTCTAGGCTGCGAATTACCGACAGGGTTATGCGTTCATACGGCATTCTGTCCCATGCAGCCATCGTCGATTCGAAGGAAGCTGCACAGCGTCTGTCTGATGTTCGACTTGGCGTAGATCTCGGCTTGTTGGACGGCTTGTCCATAACCGTGATGAACGAGTTGAATGTGATGACGCAGCCGGGCTTTTTGCAAAAAACATTTGGGGAAGACATGCGGACAGATGAGCGTGACATATATCGGGCTCAGTTGATCCGTGATACGATCAGTGCAGCCAATCAATCTTAGGTTGATCAAGAGTTGTTTATAAAGGTTTCACGTCGCATCTGCGGCTTTTATATAATAGAGCATTTCTATAAATGAATGCTGAATGATTTTATTCGCAGCATGGCTGCAAACAAAAATGATATGAAGAATACGGTGGGATCCTTTTAACAGCCCCCGTTTTATCCAAAACCATGGAGGTGCAGGAGATATGATGTTTGGAAGATTTACGGAACGGGCCCAAAAGGTGCTCGCATTGGCGCAGGAAGAAGCTGTCCGTCTTGGTCATAATAACATCGGTACAGAGCACATTTTGCTCGGCCTCATTCGTGAAGGCGAAGGCATCGCAGCCAAAGCGCTGATCGGCCTGGGACTCGGATTGGAAAAAATTCAAGATGAAGTAGAAACGCTGATTGGCCGTGGCCAAGAGCAACCTACGAACATTGCATATACGCCTCGTGCGAAAAAAGTAATTGAACTGTCTATGGATGAAGCTCGCAAATTGGGCCATACCTATGTAGGCACAGAGCATATCCTGCTGGGATTGATCCGTGAAGGCGAAGGGGTTGCGGCACGTGTGCTGAACAACCTGGGTATTAGCTTGAACAAGGCACGTCAACAAGTACTGCAATTGCTTGGCAGCAGCGAAGCTGTATCCAGTCATAACGGTACACCTGCCAATGTCAGCACACCAACACTGGACAGTCTGGCACGTGACCTTACGGCGTATGCCAGAGAGAACAACCTGGACCCAGTGATTGGACGTAGTAAAGAAATCGAACGTGTTATTCAGGTTCTGAGCCGTCGTACCAAGAATAACCCGGTACTGATTGGTGAGCCAGGTGTAGGTAAAACAGCCATCGCTGAAGGACTTGCACAAAAAATTATCGCCAACGCAATTCCGGAGACTTTGCGTGACAAACGTGTCATGACCTTAGATATGGGTTCGGTTGTTGCAGGTACAAAATATCGTGGTGAATTCGAAGATCGTTTGAAAAAAATTATGGATGAAATTCGTCAAGCGGGTAACATTGTCCTGTTCATCGACGAATTGCATACCCTGATTGGTGCAGGCGGAGCGGAAGGTGCAATTGATGCTTCGAACATTTTGAAACCAGCTTTGGCCCGTGGAGAATTGCAGTGCATCGGTGCAACAACACTGGATGAATACCGCAAATATATCGAGAAAGATGCTGCCCTGGAGCGCCGTTTCCAACCGATCACGGTGGATCAGCCTTCTCCAGAAGAAGCAATTCAGATTTTACACGGCTTGCGTGATCGTTACGAAGCGCATCACCGGGTGAAAATTACGGATGAGGCGATTGTGCAGGCGGTTAAACTGTCTGATCGGTACATTACAGACCGTTTCCTACCGGATAAAGCGATCGACCTGATTGATGAGGCGGGCTCCAAAGTAAGATTGAACTCTTACACGATCCCACCAAACCTCAAACAATTGGAAAGCCGTCTCGAAGATATCCGTAAGGAAAAAGACGCAGCGGTTCAAAGCCAAGAATTCGAGAAAGCAGCAGCTCTGCGTGACACGGAACAAAAAATCCGTGAAGAGCTGGATGTAACGAAGAACCAATGGAAAGAAAAACAAGGTCGCACGGATTCTGAAGTAACGCCTGAGGATATTGCGCAAGTGGTAGCCAACTGGACTGGAATTCCGGTGAACAAGCTGAAAGAAGAAGAAACACAACGCTTGATGAACCTGGAGTCTATTCTTCATGAACGTGTCATTGGCCAAGATGAGGCTGTGAAGTCTGTCAGTCGTGCAGTTCGTCGTGCTCGGGCCGGATTGAAAGATCCGAAACGTCCGATGGGTTCATTTATCTTCCTAGGTCCTACCGGGGTAGGTAAAACCGAGCTCGCTCGTGCACTTGCTGAAGCCATGTTTGGCGATGAAAATGCAGTGATCCGGATCGATATGTCCGAGTATGGTGAGAAGCATTCCACTTCCCGACTCGTCGGAGCGCCTCCGGGATATGTGGGATATGAAGAAGGTGGACAACTGACAGAGAAAGTTCGTCGTAAACCTTACTCCGTCGTCCTGCTCGATGAGATCGAGAAAGCACATCCGGAAGTATTTAACATCTTGCTGCAAGTGCTTGAGGATGGTCGTCTGACGGATTCCAAAGGTCGCGTTGTTGACTTCCGAAATACATTGATTATTCTGACATCCAACGTGGGTGCTGAAGCGATCAAACGTAACTCTACACTCGGCTTCACAGCAGTTGTGGATGCAGGGGCGGATTATGATAACATGAAGGGTAAAGTCATGGATGAGCTGAAGAAAAGCTTCCGTCCAGAGTTCCTTAACCGGATTGATGAAATTATCGTGTTCCACTCTCTGGAACAGAAACACATTGCAGAGATTGTTACCCTCATGAGTGAGGAGCTTCGGAAACGGCTACGTGAATACGAGGTTGACTTCGAACTCACCGACAATGCCAAGGATTTCCTTGCTAAAGCCGGCTTCGATCCAGCTTATGGTGCTCGTCCGCTTCGTCGGGCGATCCAGAAGCATATCGAAGACAAATTGTCTGAAGAGTTGCTCACGGGTAATGTGACCAAAGGTGATTCGTTGCTCATCGATGAAGAGAACGGAGCCTTGTCTGTAACGAAAAAAGAAGTTGTTGTTCCTTCCACTGAGGAAATTGAAACGAAATAAGTGACACTTAACTAGTGACATAACTAATGAGTCTGATATATAAAACAAAAATCCTTTCTGACTTTAGTCGGGAAGGATTTTTGTTTTTTTTTGTGCCAGTCAGAGCCCCAAAGCTGTTGTTTATCAGAAAACAAACGTTGAACTGGCTACGAACATGTGTAAAGTTTGCGATAATCCTTTACGAAAAATCTCAAACAATGGTAAACTTTTATTAACCCTGCACGTCAGGGAGTTTAGGCAAAATTCGTCGAAAAATGCAAAATGCTGTTATAAAATAAATCCTAGGAGTGCTGAAGTGGCCAAAGTTAAAACCAAGTTTCAGTGTACGGAATGCGGCTATGAAGCCCCCAAATGGTACGGCAAATGTCCGGGTTGTCAGTCTTGGAATTCAATGGTGGAAGAAACCGAAACGGTGGTCAAAACACAAGGAAGAAATTCCCCTCTTTTTGAGAGTAAAGATAAGCCACTTCCCATCATAGATATAGATAGCGGTCAGGAACCGCGTGTACAGACTGGAATTGAAGAGCTGAACCGGGTTTTGGGCGGCGGAATTGTTCCAGGATCTCTCGTTCTGGTGGGCGGAGACCCCGGAATCGGAAAATCAACGTTGATGTTGCAGACATCTCATGCATTGACTCATTCAGGTTTGCGCGTGTTATATGTCTCAGGCGAGGAATCAGTTAAGCAAACGAAATTGCGGGCTGACCGTCTAGGTGCGCTGTCTCCTGAGTTATATGTACTATGTGAGACCAATATGGAGCGGGTTGAGGAAGCGGTGGAGCAGATCCAGCCGCATTTTCTAGTCATCGACTCCATTCAGACCGTATATCTGCCAGAAGTCACCAGTGCTCCCGGCAGTGTAGCTCAGGTAAGGGAATGTACATCACGGTTCATGCGGATCGCCAAAGGGCGAGGCATTGCAACCGTACTTGTGGGGCATGTTACGAAAGAAGGTGCTATTGCCGGTCCACGTATGTTGGAGCATATGGTGGACTGTGTTCTTTATTTTGAAGGAGAGCGGCATCATACGTATCGCCTTTTACGTGCGGTGAAGAACCGTTTTGGTTCGACCAATGAAATCGGTATTTTTGAAATGGGTGAAGATGGACTTCGTGAAGTAGGTAACCCTTCTGAGCTCTTTTTGTCAGAACGTCCACTGGGTGTGGCTGGTTCTACCGTAGTTGCCAGCATGGAGGGCACACGTCCTCTGCTTGTGGAATTGCAGGCATTGATTTCAACCACACATTTCCCTTCTCCTCGACGTATGGCGACAGGGGTAGATCTCCATCGATTAAATTTGATTATTGCGGTCTTGGAGAAACGGATGGGCATGTTCCTACAAACACAGGATGCTTATCTGAACGTAGCTGGTGGCGTGAGATTAGATGAGCCGGCAGTGGATTTGGCGGTTGCTGTAAGTATCGCATCCAGCTTGAGAGATGTGCCGACCAAGCCAGATGACGTCATCTTTGGGGAAATCGGTTTGACGGGTGAAGTTCGGGCCGTTTCACGGGCTGAACAACGTGTAAAAGAAGCTCAAAAATTGGGCTTCAAGCGTGTCATTTTACCAGAAAAAAGCTTAAAGGGCTGGAAACATCCTCGCGGGATACAACTGATCGGTGTGAATACCGTGGCAGATGCACTAGCGGTTGCTTTAGATTAGGGGGCATAACAAGATGAAAGATTCGAGCCAACTGGATAATATGAACGAATTGTTAAGGCTGATCGCACCAGGTACACCTTTCCGCGAAGGTCTGGAGAACGTGCTGCGCGCCAAGACGGGTGCACTGCTGGTTGTAGGATACAGCCCTGAAGTGATGGAAGTAGTGGATGGAGGATTTTCGATAAACTGTGATTTCTCCCCGAACTATCTGTATGAACTCGCGAAGATGGACGGTGCCATTATCCTTAGTGAGGATTTAAAGCGTATCCTATACGCCAACACTCAGCTCATTCCTGACTCATCTATCTCTTCATCTGAGACGGGGATCCGTCACCGGACGGCTGAGCGAGTCGCGAAACAAACAGGCAAATTAGTTGTATCTATATCACAGCGCCGGAATATTATCACCTTATACCAAGGAACACTACGGTATTCCCTCAAGGAAATCGGGGTTATTTTGACCAAGGCGAATCAAGCGATTCAAACCTTGGAGAAATACAAAGCTGTTTTGACACAGTCGCTTACGAATCTGAGCGCCTCCGAGTTCGAGGAACTGGTGACGATTCCTGAGGTGGTCAATGTCATTCAGCGTACGGAAATGGTTATGCGTATCAAAACGGAAATTAAGCGTTACATTCATGAACTCGGCAACGAGGGACGTCTCATCTCCATGCAGATGGAGGAACTCGTCGGTACAACAGAAGAGGAAGCATGGCTACTGTATAAGGACTATGCCCGTGATGACAGTGATGACAAAATCCGTGAGATTATCGTTGGTCTGAAAAGATTGTCGGACGATGAATTGCTGGATGCACATCATATTGTACGTCTTCTGGGATACCCTTCGTCAGCTGCTACGTCCGAAGATTCGGTTGCACCTCGCGGATATCGGGTATTAAACAAGATACCCCGCCTGCCGAATGTCATCATCCATAACCTGGTCGATCAATTCGAACAATTGCCTCATGTCATTATGGCTACAATTGAAGAGCTGGACGAAGTGGACGGGATTGGAGAGGTGCGCGCCCGTACCATTAAGGAAGGTCTCAAGCGTTTGCAGGAGCAAATGTTTATTGACAGACAAATGTAAGGGTTTGCCTATAACGGCTTGAAAATAATGAGGTGAAACAACGATGTTAACCAGATTCATTCCGAATCTCTTTACCTTAGGTAATCTGTTTCTTGGAATGATGGCAATCCTGCTTGCAATTGATGGAAATTATAGTTTGGCTGCCATTTTGGTCATTATTGCGATGTTGTTGGATGGTCTGGATGGCCGTGTGGCACGTGCACTTAATGCCCAGAGTGAATTTGGTAAAGAACTGGATTCTTTGTCTGACATGGTTTCATTTGGTGCAGCTCCAGCCCTAATTATATTTATGGTCTCGTTCCAGGACGCAACTCCGGTTTTCGCCTGGATCGCAACCGCAAGCTTTCCCATTTGTGGAGCTATCCGGCTTGCCCGGTTTAACGTTCGCCCCGGCATCCCCGGGTACTTCACAGGTTTGCCGATTCCAGCGGCCGGAGGAGTTCTGGCAACACTGTCCCTGTTTAATAAGGATATCGGTCCTGTGAGTATGATGATTGCGACTTTGCTGTTATCTTATCTGATGGTAAGTTCGCTGAAATACCCCAATTTCAAAAAGGTTGGTCTGCCGCGCAAAGCGATCTGGATTGCACCTTGGGTTATCGTCTTCGCAATCGTGGTGGCGGTCATGTTTCCAGAACAATTGTCCAAATTGATCTTTATTCCACTGGTGTTATACGCTCTATATGGGATGAAGCATAATATGCGGACAGTAGCCTCACGCAACCGGGCCAAAAAGCGTAAAGAAGAGAAGTCTTCCCGTCCTTCCGATCGCTAGGCATTCCATCATTTTGGAAAATACAAAATAAGCACGTACGCTCCTGACAGGAGAATGCGTGCTTATTTTTGTTTTTCAAATCTATAAGGTAACTTAACCATTTGCAACGAAATACGTATTGTTTACGACAAATTGAACATCCCTAACGTCGAACATTTCTGTGACTCGTGATTTACGACCTCTTCCATGTTGATGTCCAGCAGATTGCAGAGAGCCGACATATAAAACAGGTTCCGCCCCAGTTCAGAGCTGATAACCTCTTTGCAATTCTCGCACAATTCACCTTCCACATGCGTTTCCAGCAGGCCTTTTGATTGAGCAATATCGCTCTCTGGGGCATATTTCTGCTTGGTGGCGTGCAGCTCAATGCAGCCGCATTCAGTAATGGCCTTTGACACGGCACGGTTGACAGAGGCGCCGGCTTGTCCTGTTTTGGACAGTACATCAATCAGGCTGCGATGACGCAGCAACAGCTCGGAAACTTGATCCTGAAAAGCCTGTAAACTTAGCGTACTCATTTTGCTACTCACCTCGGGATATGAATTGAATTCATTATATGCCAATAATTTACCTTCTTTCAACTGACGATTGCAACATTTCCAAAAAGTTCTTCAAAAGCGGGATTAGCAATCAGGGAATTGGATCATACTGGATATAAAGATGAAGATATATTGAAGGAGGTGCAGGGACTTATGTGGAAAAAAGGCATTTTAACTTTTACAGGATTGTGCGGTGCATGGTTCGGCTACACGGCATATCATCTGGCAGGAAAATCCGTCCCTTGGATGGCAGAATGGATTCAATCAGCAGGATTGTTGGGGGCTGGGGTATCAACCCTACTAGGTGCTGTATTGTTTATGTCCGTGTGTAACATCGGTGGGACATTAATGGCAACCAGACTGCATAATAGTATTGATTCTTTGGCCAAAGTACCGATGAATGAATTGGCTGCAGGTGCAGCGGGTACAGTTGCAGGACTGTTGGTGGCCTTGCTGTTATATCCTTGTGTGGCATGGCTCGGGACGGCCGGAGAGGTGCTTCAGGTGGCGCTGACGGTCGTAAGTAGCTATACAGGCTATATGCTTGCCATGGCGAAGAAAGACGATCTGGCGGCCTTCTGGATGTCAGGACGTTGGGGGCATCCCGAGGTGGATGAAGACAGACGACTGGAAGAGCACAAAATTTTGGATACCAGTGTAATTATCGATGGTCGCATCGCAGATATATGCAAAACCGGATTTATCGAGGGCACGATTGTAATCCCGGAATTTGTTCTGGAGGAATTGCAGCACATTGCCGATTCATCGGACTTGCTCAAGCGGAACAGAGGACGGAGAGGGCTTGATATCCTGAATAAAATTCAGAAGGAATTGGACGTCAAAGTTCTTATTTACGAAGGTGATTTCGAGGAAATTTCCGAAGTGGACAGCAAGCTGGTCAAGCTCGCCAAGGTTCTTCAGGGCAAAGTTGTCACCAACGACTTCAACTTGAACAAGGTCTGTGAATTGCAAGGTGTATCCGTGCTAAATATCAATGATCTCGCCAATGCGGTTAAGCCCGTGGTATTGCCAGGTGAGGAGATTATGGTGCAGATTATCAAAGATGGTAAGGAACACGGTCAAGGTGTAGCCTATCTGGATGATGGCACGATGATTGTTGTGGAAGGCGGACGCGAGTATATCGGCATGATGATGGAAGTGCTGGTGACCAGTGTGCTGCAGACGTCAGCAGGACGAATGATTTTTGCCAAGCCGAAACTGTTGGAAAAAGCCCAATAAAGCGGTATGATGGGTAGTGTATCGTTAGAGTTTATAATATAACTGTATTATATCTCCGAACGGTAAACTGACAGACAAGGCAGGGATTGCGGCATGGATAAAGGGTGGGGTGTTGTCATTGTGGCGGCAGGTCGGGGGACCCGGATGGGAACAACCGAGAGTAAGCAGTTTCTGCTGCTGCAGGACAAGCCCGTTTTCATACATACGCTTGAAGTGTTTGCGGCTATGGACGAGGTCAGCGAAATGGTGCTGGTCACGGGAGCTACCGATGTTGAACGCTGCCAGGAATGGGTAAAAGAATACCGACTGGAATCACATGTCCGTGTCATCCCCGGAGGGAAAGAGAGACAGCATTCGGTCCACGAAGGCCTTAAGGCACTAGGGACAGACTGGGTCCTCGTTCACGACGGGGTACGTCCTTTTATAAACCGTGATCAGATTATGGGATGTATGAAGGCCGCCATGTCGGGTGGAGCAGCTGTACTGGCCGTTCCAGTGAAGGATACGATCAAACAAGTAAATGCGGATGGAATCGTTACGGCGACGCCGGACCGCAGCAGTCTGTGGAGCATTCAAACCCCGCAGGCTTTTCGTCTTTCTTCCCTGATACTTGCTTACGAATCGGCGGACCAGGACGGATTTCTAGGAACGGATGACGCAATGCTGGCTGAACGCCAGGGAATGTCGGTCAAGGTTGTGGAAGGCAGTTATACGAATATCAAATTAACGACGCCGGAAGATTTGGAATACGCCGCGTTTTTGCTCAAGGGAGAGAAGAAGCGATGATACGTGTAGGACAGGGATTCGATGTACATCAACTGGTAGAGGGACGCCCATGCATTATTGGCGGGGTCACGATCCCTTATGAAAAAGGACTGCTGGGTCACTCGGACGCAGACGTGCTGCTGCATGCCATCAGTGATGCCATTCTTGGTGCGCTTGCACTTGGGGATATTGGCAAACACTTCCCGGATACCGATCCGGAGTTCAAGGATGCGGATAGCCTGAAACTGCTGGAGCATGTGTGGCAGTTGGTGAAGGATCGTGGATACCGTCTGGGGAACATCGATTCAACCATTATTGCACAGAAACCGAAGATGGCACCTTACGTTCCGCAGATGGCCGAGGTTATTGCCAAGGCACTTGAAGCGGATGTAACTCAGGTGAATGTCAAAGCGACAACAACAGAGCAACTCGGATTCCCCGGACGGGGAGAGGGAATAGCTGCCCAATCGGTTGTTTGCCTTGTTCGCGTGTGATATCATCAACCAATTAGAGACGGAGGGGATATTATGAGCACCGAAGTTCGCGTGCGCTACGCGCCGAGTCCAACGGGACACCTGCATATCGGGAACGCCCGTACGGCGCTGTTTAACTATTTGTATGCCAAACATAATAACGGCAAATTCATTATTCGTATTGAGGATACGGACGTGAAACGCAACATTGCCGGTGGTGAGGAAAGTCAGCTGAAATACTTGAAATGGCTCGGAATCGAGTGGGACGAAAGTATTGATGTCGGCGGCGAGTACGGACCATACCGTCAGACGGAACGTTTGGATATCTATCGTAAGTATACCCAGGAGCTGTTGGATAAAGGTCTGGCTTACCGCTGTTACTGCACGGAAGAAGAGCTGGAACAGGAACGTGAGGAACAGACAGCACGTGGAGAAACTCCGCGTTATTCGGGTAAACACCGTGATCTGACACCGGAGCAACAGAGCGCATTTGAAGCGGAAGGTCGTGTGGCGAGTATTCGTTTCCGTGTACCGGAAGAACGCATCTATACGTTTGATGACATGGTCAAAGGAACAATCTCATTCAACAGCAAGGAATCCGGCGACTTCGTTATTGTGAAAAAAGACGGCATTCCCACGTACAACTATGCAGTTGCTGTGGATGATTACCTGATGAAGATCTCTCACGTCCTGCGTGGCGAAGATCACATCTCTAACACACCGCGTCAACTGATGATTTATGAAGCGCTTGGCTGGGAGCCGCCGCAATTCGGTCATATGACGTTGATCGTGAATGAAAACCACAAAAAGCTGAGCAAACGTGACGAGTCCGTTATTCAGTTTATTGAACAATATGATCAGCTTGGCTATCTGCCTGAAGCGATGTTTAACTTCATCTCCCTGCTTGGCTGGTCCCCTGAAGGCGAAGAAGAGATCTTCTCGCAGGAGCAGTTAATCTCCATTTTTGATACGAAGCGTCTGTCCAAGAGTCCGGCGGTATTTGATACCCACAAGCTGGCTCACTTGAACAACCATTACATCAAAAATGCGGACCCGGATCGCATTGCCGAAATGGCAATTCCACATCTGCAAAAGGCGGGACGCATTGCTGCTGAGCTCTCACCTGAACAGAAAGAATGGGCATATACGCTTGTTCATCTCTACCAGGAGCAAATGAATTCTGCCTCCGATATCGTGGAATTGTCGGAAGTGTTCTTCCGTTCCCACCTGGAGCTGGAAAGTGAAGGAGCTGCTGTACTGGCTGAGGAGCAGGTACCAACCGTTCTGAAGGCATTTGCTGATAAAGTACAGGCTAGCGACGAATTTACACCAAGCAAAATGGCTGCGCTGATCAAAGAAGTTCAGAAAGAGACCGGATTTAAGGGTAAACAGTTGTTTATGCCGATTCGTGTAGCTCTGACAGGACAGACTCATGGCCGTGATCTGAACCAAACGATTGTACTGCTTGGTCGTGATACGGTGATTGATCGATTGCATGCTCAGGTAAAAGGTGCATAAGAAACGCCCCTTTTAGAGTCTACTTTGGACTTATGGATAGAACTTCGTTTATACCGATATGAAGGAAGATTGTTGTCAGTCCATAACCTTTTCGCTATAATAGCAACACAAAGGTTAAATGGTATGATTTTATCATTCATCATAAAAACAGCAAAGACCGGGAGAAGTAGGCTGAACCGGACAGATTCAGAGAGGATGGCCCCGCAGTAAAGAACAGGATTCTTTGCTGCGGTGGCTGTGAGCCATCCGCTGTCCGTCAGTCGAAATGCACCCGTGAGCTGCATAGCCGAATCCGGCCCCGCCTCTCGTTATGTAGGAGAGAGGAAAACGTCAGGATAGGTTGTGACGGTTGGTTCCCGTTACGGAACTGTTGAGGGTTCATTCTTGTGCAAGGATATGAGGAGGCTATAACAAACTTCCCAGTTCTTGTATGTTAAGGCATGAACCGAGCAGAGTGGGACCGCGATAAACGCCTCTGCAGCTTAATAGCTGCAGGGGCGTTTTCTATTTAGGTCGAGTCGGAAGTACACTACCATGAGGGCCGCGCCGTCCGGTAAGCCGGAGGACGAAGACCTGAACAAGAGGGGAACGAGCATGTTCAAGAAGATCAGATCAGATATCCAGGCGGTGTTTGAAAACGATCCGGCGGCCCGGGGATGGTTTGAAGTTGTATTTACCTACTCGGGGCTGCATGCGATATGGGCGCACCGTGTGGCACACTTTTTATACAAGCGGAAATGGTTTTCTTTCGCCCGGTTCATTTCACAGGTCAGCCGTTTTATGACAGGCATCGAAATCCATCCCGGCGCTACAATTGGCAATCGGTTGTTTATTGACCATGGCATGGGCGTCGTGATTGGGGAAACATGTGAAATTGGCGATGATGTTGTCATCTATCAGGGGGTCACACTTGGTGGAACGGGTAAAGAAAAAGGGAAGAGACATCCGACAATTGGCAATAATGTGGTTATCTCATCCGGGGCGAAGGTGCTAGGTTCCTTCAGCGTGGGGGATCAATGTAATATTGGTGCGAACTCTGTTGTACTGAAGGAAGTTCCTTCGAATAGCACCGTTGTAGGCATACCGGGCAGAATTGTGAAGCAGGATGGCCGCCGGGTGGACCGTCTGAATCAGCAGCTTCCCGATCCGGTCATCGATTCCCTGCGCACGATGCAGCAAGAAATCGAACGATTGCGTGAAGAAGTGCGTACTCTGCAGAGTACACGTGAAAGTGAGTATTCCCGTGGTACAATAGAATAATGATGGAAACGGATGAAAGGAAAGTGACTATGACGCTTCAAATTTACAATACGATGAGTCGTACCAAAGAGAATTTTGTTCCTCAAGAGCCGGGGAAAGTGAAAATGTATGTGTGCGGGCCGACAGTATATGATTACATTCATATCGGGAATGCACGTCCAGTTATCTTTTTCGACACGGTTCGCGGATACCTGGAACAGACAGGTCATGAAGTGAACTATGTCGTGAACTTCACGGATGTGGATGACAAACTCATTCGCAAGGCCGAGCAGCTTGGTACGGATGTTCCTCATGTCGCAGAAAAGTTTATTGCAGCTTACTACGAGGATCTCGAAGGGCTGGGTATTCCGAAGGCAAGCAGTAATCCAAGAGTGACGGAAAACATGCCGCTCATTATTGATTTTATCCGTGAATTGGTTGAAAAGGACTTCGCCTATGAAAATGGCGGTGACGTATATTATCGTACAGGCAAATTCGCGGAGTACGGCAAATTATCTAAGCAAAACCTTCAGGAATTACAGTTTGGAATCCGCATTGGTGTAGATGAGCGCAAAGAGCATCCGGAAGACTTCGTACTCTGGAAAGCTGCGAAGCCAGGTGAGATATTCTGGTCCAGTCCATGGGGGGATGGTCGTCCGGGCTGGCATATCGAGTGCTCTGCCATGGCACGGGAATACTTGGGGGATACGTTGGATATTCACGGCGGAGGACAGGATTTGCAGTTCCCTCACCATGAGTGCGAATGCGCTCAATCCGAGGTGTTGACTGGCAAACCACTGGCAAACTACTGGATGCATAACGGATTTATTCGTATTGATAACGAAAAAATGTCGAAATCACTCGGTAACGGAGTGCTTGTTAAAGACCTTCGCAATCAATATAAACGCGAAGCCATTCGTTATTTCATGTTGTCTACTCACTATCGCAATCCGTTGAACTTCACTGAAGATACGATGGAACAGGCACAGAATAGTGTGGACCGGATTGCCAATGCTGTAGGTAACCTTAATCATCGCTTGCAAGCTGTGAGCGTGGATCAGGCTGTGTCAGCAGAGTTTGCAACGAGACTGGAGCAGATTCGTCAGCAGTATCATGAGAAAATGCAGGACGACTTCAATACGCCTGATGCGATTACGGCACTGTTTGAATGGGCTGGGGAAGCTAACCAACTGTTGCAGCAAGATGTGGTAAACGCTGCGGACATTCGCGCCCTGCTGGAATTATTCAGTGAGCTGAATGCGGTGCTTCGCATCTATACCGAGGCTGAACCGGAGCTTTTGGACGAAGAAATCGAACGTCTAATTGAAGAACGTAACGAAGCGCGCAAGTCCAAAAACTGGGCGCGGGCTGATGAAATTCGGGATGAACTGTCTGCGCAGGGCATCTTGCTTGAGGATACAGCTCAAGGAATGAGATGGCGCCGCAAATGAGCGAAGAACAACTGAAAAAGTTGTCTGAAACCGTCGAACATGCCGAGCAACGGGAGGAACAACAGACAGATGAACAATCTCTGAGCGTTGACCAGGGAGGGTGGTTTCCTTATCCGCCCTCTCGGCCTGCACGGTTAATTCCTCCCATCGCTCTCGCTTACATTGGTGATGCGGTATATGAGGTAGCCGTACGCCAGTATCTGTTGTCCAAAGCCAATATGCGTCCCAACCATCTACATCGTAGTGCGACGGGTTTGGTATCGGCGAAGGCACAGAGCCGTATTCTCACAGGTATTGAGGCTGAGCTGACCGAGGAAGAACGTGACATTGTCAGACAAGGTCGTAATGCCAAGTCTGGCAGTATTCCCAAAAACGCAGATGTTTTGGAATATAGACATGCCACAGCTTTGGAGTGTCTGATCGGTTACCTGTATAGCAGTGGTCGGCATGATCGCATGATTGAATTAATTCGCAAGGGCATCCAGCATGCGGAAGAACATTCGCAATCACCGACAAAATAATATAAATTACAACAAAGCCGCTTCTGTAAGATGTGCCGAATAGGGTGCAGTGTATGACAGGGCGTTATAGAGAGGATCGAACAAAGATGGAAGAAGAATGGATCGCCGGTAAACACTCCGTGACGGAGGCGCTGCGTTCAGGCCGGACCATTAATAAAATATGGATTGCAGATACAGCGCAAAAACATTTGACGCAGCCCATTATTGCGGAAGCAAAAAAACTAGGGATTGTGATTCAACACGTGGACAAGCGTAAACTGGATCAAACGGTTCCGGGCATTCAACACCAGGGCGTGGTAGCACAAGCGGCTCCTTACGCTTATGTGGAGGTAGAGGACATTCTTGCTGCAGCGGCTGCAAAAAATGAACATCCATTTTTGATTTTGTTGGATGAGATTGAAGATCCACATAATCTTGGATCCATTTTGCGGACGGCTGACTGCACAGGTGCACATGGTGTCATTGTACCTAAACGGCGTTCAGCTGCAGTTACAGTGACCGTATCCAAAACATCAGCAGGTGCGGTAGAGTATGTGCCAGTGGCTCGTGTAAGCAATCTGGGACAAACCATTGACCGTCTCAAGGAAGAGGGCGTGTGGGTCGTAGGTACCGATGTGGCTGCTCAGGAGAGCGTGTTTGGTAACGGAGTCTTTACAGGCCCGGTAGCCCTCGTGATCGGAAACGAAAACAAGGGAATGGGACGACTCATTCGTGAGAAATGCGATGTGTTGATCAAATTGCCGATGCAAGGTCAGATTAATTCCCTGAATGCTTCCGTGGCAGCGGGTGTTGTCATGTATGAAGTGCTCCGCTCGCGCCAAGCGCAGGACTAGAAGATATGGCTGATTCCCGTGATGTGCTTCTTGTAGACGGGTACAACATGATTGGTGACTGGCCGGAGCTATCCAGATTGGCGGAGAGTGGATTGGAGGAGGCCCGCAACAGGCTTCTCTCTCGACTAGCCGACTATCAGGCATTCTCTGGCCGGAGAGTCATTGTTGTTTTTGACGCCTACCTCGTGCCTGGACTCGGTAAATCCTTTACACAGAGCAAAGTGCAGATCTTTTTTACAAAGGAAAAAGAGACGGCAGACGAATGCATTGAGAGACTCGTTCGGGAACTAAGCACGCGAAGACGCCAAATCTATGTGGCTACAAGCGATATGGTAGAGCAGCATGTCATTTTTGGACAAGGAGCTCTGCGTGTATCCGCAAGGGAATTGCTGATCGAAGTAGAGCAGAACGAAAAAGAGTTACAGAAACGTCTGGAAGAAGATCAAGCTAAAGCAACGCGAAATACACTCGGCGGCAAGTTAAGTCCGGATGTTTTGAAGCAATTTGAGCGATGGCGCCGGGAATAACAGCACGTTTTTACAAAAATTAGAATTTTGAAACTCTTGACAATTATGTTATTGATGTTCTTTTTTAGGCAGAGCGTGGTTGACGGTGTGAGGTACCATCATATATACTGATCCTATATTTCATAGAGTAGAGTAACGGGGTACCTTGCGTTGCAGCCGGAGGGATTGTCTGTGAGTGTCGACCTCAAAGATATCATGTTATCCAAGTATGATTACCAAAGTGACGAAGACATTGTCGAAGCGGTCCGTGAAGGTGAAAGCGAAGCGCTGGAGTTTTTGATTAACAAATATCGTAACTTTGTACGCGCCAAGGCAAGATCTTATTTTCTGATTGGGGCTGACCGGGAAGATATCATTCAAGAAGGAATGATTGGACTCTATAAATCTATTAGAGATTTTAAAGGGGACAAGCTCGCTTCTTTCAAAGCCTTCGCCGAGTTGTGTATTACACGACAGATTATTACGGCAATCAAGACAGCAACACGTCAGAAGCATATTCCGCTTAATTCTTATGTATCACTGGACAAACCTATTTATGACGAAGAGTCCGATCGTACGTTACTCGATGTGATTTGTGGAACACAGGTCAGCGATCCGGAAGAGCTTATCATCAATCAGGAAGAGTTTGTGGGCCTGGAAGATAAGATGTCTGAGATTCTGAGTGATCTGGAACGTAAAGTATTGATGTTGTATCTGGACGGGAGATCTTATCAAGAGATTGCAGTAGATTTGGACAGGCATGTAAAGTCCATTGATAATGCACTTCAGCGCGTCAAGCGTAAACTTGAAAAGTACCTGGAAGTTCGAGATAATTGAACACATGTTGTCGTTGACGGAAAAGGCTCGGGGTTTGAGTCTTTTTTTGCTGCCTCAAGTTTATAAAGTTAAAGAATGATTATACTAGTAATCGCTTGGTCCATGCAGGAGAAGAGAAAAACAGAGATGAGAAACTGAATGTGTTTGATAGGAACTTTTTACCCATTGATGAAAGGCTATTCTTTCATTGACATGGTTATACCCTTATGATAAAGTGTTTTAGGTAGGCCTAAATTCGCGGCTTTTTTTTAGGATCAATTTAGAGACTCCGCTTGAATGTGGAAGTCTTCGGGAGGTGTACATCATGCGGGTAATTATTACTTTGGCTTGTACAAACTGCAAACAAAGAAATTACACTACGACAAAAAACAAGCGTAATCACCCCGACCGCATGGAGATGAAGAAATTTTGCAAGTTTTGTAACGAGCAGACTTCTCATCGCGAAACCAGATAGTTTTTTGGAGGTGTAGTCGGCGTGAAACGTAGTTTCAAATCTCTGATTTCCTTTTTCTCTGAAAGCTGGGCTGAACTTAAAAAAGTTCGCTGGCCTAATCGTAAAGAGCTGACCAACTACACATTGATCGTTCTTGGTACTGTTGTGGTTATGACGCTGTTTTTTTGGGTCGTTGATATCGGCATCTCCGCTGTGATCGAAGCGATTATTTAAGAAGGGTCCCAGGTGGCTTGATATGGAAAAAAGATGGTACGTCGTTCATACCTATTCAGGGTATGAGAATAAGGTCAAAGCCAATTTGGAAAAACGCGTAGAGTCCATGGGCATGGAAGACAAGATTTTCCGCGTTCTTGTTCCTATGGAAGAAGAAGTGGTAAACAAAGACGGTAAGAAAAAAACCGTTATGCGTAAAGTTTACCCCGGATATGTCTTGGTGGAAATGGTCCAGACGGATGACTCTTGGTATGTTGTTCGCAACACGCCAGGTGTTACGGGATTTGTCGGTTCGACAGGTTCCGGGTCCAAACCAACAGCCTTGCTGCCTGAAGAAGTGGAACAAATTCTGAAGCACATGGGCATGGTTGAGCCGAAGCCTAAAATTGAATTCGATATTAAGGAATCCGTACGTATTAAAGTTGGTCCTTTTGCGAATTTTGTGGGCTCCGTGGAAGAAATCTTGGTAGACAAAAGCAAGTTGAAAGTGCACGTGAACATGTTTGGACGGGAAACACCGCTTGAGTTGGAATACACGCAAGTGGAGAAGATATAGTCTCTTCAAGTTTCTTGTGGGAGGGCTGTGAGGCCCGTTAACCACTATTTTGCAAGGAGGTGTCAATCATGGCAAAAAAGGTAATCAAAATGGTAAAACTGCAAATTCCAGCAGGTAAAGCGAATCCAGCGCCTCCGGTAGGTCCAGCTTTGGGTCAAGCAGGTGTCAACATCATGGCATTCTGTAAAGAGTTCAACGCTCGTACAGCCGATCAAGCGGGATTGATTATTCCTGTTGAAATCACAGTATTCGAAGACCGTTCCTTTACTTTCATTACTAAAACTCCACCAGCAGCAGTTCTGTTGAAAGTGGCAGCTAAAGTAGAAAAAGGATCCGGCGAACCGAACAAGAAAAAAGTCGCTACCGTTAAACGTGATGCGGTACGTCAAATCGCGGAAACAAAAATGCCTGACCTGAATGCTGCTGACGTTGAGTCTGCAATGCGTATGGTCGAAGGTACTGCCCGCAGCATGGGTATCACCATCGAAGACTAATTTTTCATCTGAAACATGGCTTCGTAAAGCCGGCCGATTCGCGGCCGGTTGATGTGGGAGGTATATCCGCTAACACCACAAAGGAGGAATATAACATGGCTAAACACGGTAAAAAATACCTGGAAGCTGCTAAGCTGATTGACAGCGAAGCAACTTACGAGCCTTCAGAAGCTGTAGAGCTTGTGAAAAAGGCAGCCACTGCAAAATTCGATGAAACTATCGAAGCAGCAGTACGCTTGGGTGTTGACCCACGTAAACAAGACCAGGCAGTACGTGGTGTTGTTGTCTTGCCACACGGCACAGGTAAAACACAACGCGTATTGGTATTTGCAAAAGGTGACAAAGCGAAAGAAGCGGAAGCGGCTGGCGCGGACTATGTTGGTGATGCAGACATGATCAACAAAATCCAACAAGGCTGGTTCGAATTCGACGTCTGCGTAGCGACACCGGACATGATGAGTGAAGTAGGTAAATTGGGCCGACTGCTCGGCGGTAAAGGTCTGATGCCTAACCCTAAAGCCGGAACGGTAACTTTCGATGTATCCAAGGCTGTTCAAGAAATTAAAGCCGGTAAAATCGAATATCGTCTGGATCGTGCAGGTCAAATTCATGCACCGATCGGTAAAGCTTCTTTCTCAGCAGAGCAATTGAATGAGAACCTTAAAGCTCTCATGGATGCTTTGACTCGTGCTAAACCGGCGGCAGCAAAAGGTGTTTATCTGAAGAATGTAAGTCTTTCTTCCACGATGGGCCCTGGCGCACGCGTGAACGCAGCATCTTTTAGATAATATCACTTGACAGGCTTGTCCTGTTCTGATAATCTATAAAAGTTGTGAGTCCGAGTGACTGACCGTTGACATTTGAATATGCTTACCGTAGACAGTAGGTGCCTTTATGGCTTAATTTCCTGCCGAGGTGTGATTATAGAACTTAGAACGATGAAAATCGGTTATGAGTATATATCAAGCCTTCGTGATTCTACGGAGGCTTTTCTTAATGGGATAAATTTGATCAGGAGGTGTACAGTTTGGCAAACGCAAAAGTGATTCAAGCAAAACAAGAGTCCGTTGATGCAGTAACAGCAAAATTGCGCGAGAGCGCTACTAGCGTTGTTGTTGACTATCGCGGTTTGAACGTTGCCCAAGTAACTGAGCTGCGTAAGCAGCTTCGTGAAGCCGGAATCGAATTCCAAGTGCTGAAAAACTCGTTGCTTCGCCGCGCAGCAGCTGCAGCAGAACTGACAGAACTTAACGAAGTACTGACAGGTCCTAGTGCAATTGCATTCAGCGTAGACGACGTAGTGGCTCCAGCCAAAATTCTGAACGACTTCGCGAAAAAGAACGATGCACTGGAATTGAAAGGTGCAGTTGTAGAAGGTCGCGTAATTGGAGTACAAGAAGTCAAAGCGTTGGCAGAATTGCCATCCCGCGAAGGTCTCCTTTCCATGCTCCTCAGCGTGCTTCAAGCGCCAGTGCGCAACTTCGCGCTTGCGGTTAAAGCTGTTGCTGAAAAAGAAGAACAAGGCGCGTAAGCAACTTGATCTGAATGCTGCTTAGGCAGTGATGAAATACAAAAAAAATAATATTATATATGGAGGTTCAATCATGAGTAAAGAGCAAATCTTGGAAGCAATCAAAGGCATGACTGTACTGGAATTGAATGATCTCGTTAAAGCAATCGAAGAAGAATTCGGCGTAACTGCTGCAGCTCCAGTAGCTGTTGCAGGTGGCGGAGCTGCTGCAGCTGAAGCTGAGCAATCCGAGTTCGACGTAATCTTGACTAGCGCTGGTGCTTCCAAAATCAACGTTATCAAAGCAGTTCGTGAAATCACAGGTCTTGGCCTGAAAGAAGCAAAAGAAGTGGTTGACAACGCTCCAAAACCACTGAAAGAAAAAGTAAGCAAAGAAGAAGCAGAAGCGGTTAAAGCTAAGCTTGAAGAAGCAGGCGCTTCAATCGAAGTTAAATAATTTAGCTTTCATTAGCTAGATGAACAAAACAACAAACCCCTTGACTTATATCAAGGGGTTTGTTGCTGTAATTGTATAAGGAAAGTGAGTGAGGACATGTCCAATCATTATTATTCGGACAAACCGCAAGTGGCACATGACAGACGGGCTACAGAAGCGGAGCTACGCGGATGGAAATTACGACTCGTTACGGATGCAGGGGTATTTTCCAAAAACGGAATCGATTACGGCAGCAGAGTGTTGATTGATGCTATAGAGTTGCCTGCTGGAGCTCATGTACTGGATGTGGGCTGCGGATATGGACCCATTGGTCTTACGGCAGCTAAACTTGTACCGGATGGACATGTCACCATGATCGATATCAATGAGAGAGCGGTTGAGCTTTCCAAGGAAAATGCAAAAGCGAACGGCATAACGAATGTAACAGTTATGCAAAGCAATCTTCTGGCTGAAGTTAAAAAGGAAGACTTTGACGCGATTCTAACCAATCCTCCGATCCGTGCGGGTAAGGATACCGTACACACGATCTTTGAACAGGCTTATGGTCATTTGAAGATGGGCGGAGCGTTATGGATTGTCATTCAGAAAAAGCAGGGGGCACCTTCGGCAAAAGCGAAGCTGGAATCTCTCTTTGGACGAGTGGAGGAAGTAACGAAGGATAAAGGCTACCGAATTTTCAAAGCGGTAAAATTGGAAGAGGCGCCTTTAGGCTAAATCCTAATTTGTAAAGTAAGCAGGGCAGCATTTTTTTTGCAATAGGACTATTGACTTGAAATTCAGGCCGTGGTATTATTGTAAAATGTCAGTATTAAGATGCCCTATTTGGCTTTAGCTAACTAAAAATGTCAACCTTTTTTACGCCGAACGGGCTTATTATGCCTACGTTTGGCGTATAATATGTACATTTTGGGCAAACTGGGGATAAGTATGATTTGGAAAGACATCCGCCGATCAAAGTTGCTCTTTTTTCGAACGACATTCGAGTAAGGGCTTTTCTTTATTTGTGGATGCATTGCTTTGCTCTGTATGTGTACCATTATAAGGTTACAAACAGAGGTTCGCAACGAAATTTTTAAAGTGAGTAGACATTGAGGGGTGAGTTTAAGTTGGCAGGACATCTTGTTCAATATGGTCGACGCACTCGGCGCAGTTATGCACGAATTAACGAGATACTCGAAGTTCCGAACCTGATTGAGATCCAACAAAAATCTTACGATTGGTTTTTGGAGGAAGGGTTGCGCGAAATGTTCCAGGATATCTCGCCGATCCAGGATTTTACAGGTAACTTGATTTTGGAATTTATCGATTACAGTCTCGGTGAACCGAAGTATACAGTAGACGACGCGAAAGAGCGTGACGTTACTTATGCAGCACCGCTTCGGGTCAAAGTCCGGCTCATTAATAAGGAAACCGGCGAAGTCAAAGAGCAGGAAGTATTCATGGGAGATTTCCCGCTGATGACCGACACCGGCACATTTATTATTAATGGTGCGGAACGGGTTATTGTCAGCCAGTTGGTTCGCTCTCCTAGCGTTTACTTCAGTACTAAAGTAGATAAAAACGCCAAAAAAACGTATACCGCTACAGTTATTCCTAACCGCGGCGCTTGGCTCGAACTGGAGATGGACGCGAAGGATGTTGTTTACGTCCGGATCGACCGTACACGTAAAATACCGGTGACGGTTCTCCTGCGTGCACTTGGTTTTGGCACAGACGCTGAGATTCTGGATCTGCTCGGTAATGACGAATATATCCGCAATACACTGGACAAAGACAATACGGATTCAACGGAGAAAGCGCTGATTGAGATTTATGAGCGTCTTCGTCCGGGCGAGCCACCAACGCTTGATAATGCGAAAAGCTTGCTTGTAGCTCGTTTCTTTGATCCAAAACGTTATGATCTGGCTAATGTAGGTCGTTACAAAATCAACAAAAAGCTGCACATCAAGAACCGTTTGTTCAACCAACGTTTGGCTGAGTCTCTTGTAGATACCGAAACTGGCGAAATTATCGCTGAAGCAGGTCAAATGATAGACCGTCGTCTGTTGGATGAAATCATGCCGCAACTAGAGAAGAGTGTTGGTTTCCGCACATATCACGTTGCTAACGGCGTTTTGGATGCCAATGATATCCCGATGCAAACAATTGATGTGTTTTCACCAATTGAGGATGGTAAGGTCGTTAAACTGATTGCCAATGCTAACATTGATAAATCAGTGAAGAACGTTACACCGGCTGATATCATTTCCTCAATCAGTTACTTCATTAACCTTCTGCATGGCATCGGAAGCACAGATGATATCGATCACCTGGGTAACCGTCGTCTCCGCTCGGTTGGTGAACTCTTGCAAAACCAATTCCGTATCGGTTTATCCCGTATGGAACGTGTAGTTCGTGAGAGAATGTCCATCCAGGATGCTAACGTAATCACGCCTCAGGCTTTGATTAACATACGTCCTGTTATCGCATCCATTAAAGAGTTCTTCGGTAGCTCGCAATTGTCACAGTTTATGGATCAAACGAACCCGCTGGGTGAGTTGACGCATAAACGCCGTCTGTCCGCACTCGGACCGGGTGGTTTGACACGTGAGCGTGCCGGCATGGAAGTCCGTGACGTGCATCCATCCCACTATGGCCGGATGTGTCCAATCGAGACACCAGAGGGACCAAACATTGGTTTGATCAACTCCTTGTCGACATTTGCCCGTGTGAACGAATATGGATTCATCGAAGCTCCTTATCGCTGGGTCGATCCGAAGACTGGTGTCGTAACCGAGCAAATCGATTATCTGACAGCAGACGAAGAGGACAACTATGTAATTGCTCAAGCGAATGCGAAGCTGAATGAAGACAGTACTTTTGCTGAAGAAGCGATCATTGTACGTTACAACAAGCAGTCGGATAATATTCTTACGATGCCGAGTGAACGTGTTGACTACATGGACGTATCTCCTAAGCAAGTTGTATCTGTCGCTACAGCGCTCATTCCGTTCCTTGAGAACGATGACTCCAACCGTGCACTCATGGGATCGAACATGCAGCGGCAAGCCGTTCCACTCTTGATTCCTAAAGCTCCGCTCGTCGGAACAGGTATGGAACATAAGGCCGCGAAAGATTCCGGTGTATGTATTGTCTCCAAATATGACGGGATTATTGAACGTTCTTCTGCGAATGAGATTTGGTTGCGTCGTGTTGAAGAAGTTGATGGTCAAGAAGTCAAAGGCGATATCGTTAAATATAAATTACACAAATTTATGCGTTCGAACCAAGGAACATGCATTAACCAACGTCCGATTGTCAAAAGAGGTGCTGTTGTCAAAGCTGGCGACATCCTTGCAGACGGTCCTTCGACGGAAATGGGTGAATTGGCACTTGGACGTAACGTAGTTGTTGCTTTCATGACTTGGGAAGGTTACAACTACGAGGATGCGATCTTGCTCAGCGAAAAACTCGTTAAAGAAGATGTGTATACATCCATTCATATCGAGGAATATGAGTCAGAAGCACGTGATACTAAGCTCGGACCTGAAGAGATCACGCGTGATATCCCGAACGTAGGGGAAGAAGCGCTTCGTAATCTGGATGAGCGCGGTATTATCCGTATCGGTGCTGAAATCAGTGCTGGCGACATTCTGGTTGGTAAAGTAACACCAAAAGGTGTAACGGAACTGACTGCAGAAGAACGTCTCCTGCATGCGATCTTCGGTGAGAAAGCACGTGAAGTACGTGATACTTCCCTGCGTGTACCTCACGGTACTGACGGTATCGTAGTTGATGTAAAAGTCTTTACCCGTGAAAACGGTGATGAACTGCCTCCAGGTGTTAACCAACTCGTTCGTGTCTATATCGCTCAAAAACGGAAAATTTCCGAGGGTGATAAAATGGCCGGACGTCACGGTAACAAAGGGGTCGTGGCCCGTATCCTGCCGGAAGAAGATATGCCTTTCCTGCCGGACGGTACACCAGTTCAAATCGTTCTTAACCCGCTGGGCGTACCTTCCCGGATGAACATTGGTCAAGTACTTGAAGTTCACTTGGGTATGGCAGCCATGCAGCTCGGTATTCACGTAGCTACTCCTGTATTCGACGGAGCGAAGGAGTATGACGTCTTCGATACGATGGAAGAAGCAGGTATGCAGCGAAATGGTAAAACCGTTCTGTACGACGGTCGTACGGGAGAAGAGTTCGAACGTGAAGTTACTGTCGGCGTCATGCATATGATCAAGCTGGCGCACATGGTTGACGATAAAATCCATGCTCGTTCCACAGGTCCTTACTCACTCGTTACGCAACAGCCTCTGGGTGGTAAAGCCCAGTTCGGTGGACAACGTTTCGGGGAGATGGAAGTATGGGCGCTTGAGGCTTATGGTGCGGCCTATACACTGCAAGAAATCTTGACTGTTAAGTCCGATGATGTTGTAGGTCGGGTGAAAACGTATGAGTCCATCGTCAAAGGTGAGAATGTTCCTGAACCAGGTGTTCCTGAATCATTCAAAGTATTGATCAAAGAGCTGCAAAGCTTGGGTATGGACGTTAAGATTTTGAGCGAAGATGAGCAAGAGATTGAAATGAAAGAAATGGACGATGAAGATGACGCTGCGAGCGATAAGCTCAGCCTCAACCTTGAGGGTACAGAGGTCGGAGCGGAGTAACCGCTTCGGGCGCATGATGACCGGCGTTTTTCATCAGGCTCGCGTCTTGCTCCGGCTTCGGCCGGAGGGGGCGTAACCTAGAATACAGGACTTGGTTAAGGAGGGTTGCTCCTTGTTGGACGTCAACAATTTCGAATACATGAAGATCGGGCTTGCTTCCCCAGAAAAAATTCGTTCTTGGTCCCGCGGAGAAGTGAAAAAACCGGAAACGATCAACTATCGTACGTTGAAACCGGAAAAAGAAGGGCTGTTCTGCGAAAAGATTTTTGGCCCTACAAAAGACTGGGAATGTCATTGCGGTAAATACAAACGCGTCCGTTATAAAGGCGTTGTCTGTGATCGTTGTGGCGTTGAAGTGACACGTGCGAAAGTACGCCGCGAACGGATGGGCCATATTGAGCTCGCTGCTCCGGTATCGCATATCTGGTACTTCAAAGGTATTCCGAGCCGCATGGGTCTCGCTTTGGATATGTCTCCAAGATCTCTCGAGGAGATTATTTATTTTGCATCATATGTAGTAACTGATCCAGGAGAAACTCCACTGGAGAAAAAACAGCTGTTGTCCGAGAAAGAATACCGCAGCTACCGTGAGAAATACGGATATGGATTCCAAGCTGGCATGGGTGCAGAAGCGGTTAAAAAACTGCTTCAAGACCTTGATGTGGATAAAGAGCTTGAATTCCTGAAGGAAGAGCTCCGCACTGCACAAGGACAACGTCGTAACCGTGCGATTAAACGTTTGGAAGTTATCGAAGCATTCCGCAACTCGGGTAATAAACCTGAGTGGATGATCATGGATGTACTTCCTGTTATTCCACCGGAACTTCGTCCGATGGTACAGCTGGACGGTGGACGTTTTGCAACGTCTGACCTGAATGACCTGTATCGCCGTGTAATCAACCGGAACAATCGTCTGAAACGTTTGCTTGACCTGGGCGCGCCAGACATTATCGTACAAAATGAAAAACGGATGCTGCAGGAAGCTGTTGACGCATTGATCGACAACGGCCGTCGTGGACGCCCTGTAACGGGTCCTGGTAACCGTCCATTGAAATCCCTCAGCCACATGCTGAAAGGTAAACAAGGACGTTTCCGTCAGAACTTGCTCGGTAAACGGGTTGACTATTCGGGTCGTTCCGTTATCGTAGTTGGACCTTACCTGAAAATGTATCAGTGTGGTCTGCCTAAAGATATGGCACTTGAACTGTTCAAGCCTTTCGTTATGAAAGAGCTTGTAAATAAAGGGCTTGCCCACAACATCAAGAGCGCTAAACGTAAAGTTGAGCGTGTAAGTCCTGAAGTATGGGATGTTCTTGAAGAAGTAATTAAGGAGCACCCGGTTCTGTTGAACCGTGCCCCTACGCTTCACAGACTCGGTATTCAAGCATTTGAACCGATTCTCGTTGAAGGTAAAGCCATCCGTCTTCACCCGCTCGTATGTACTGCATACAATGCCGACTTTGACGGTGACCAAATGGCCGTGCACGTTCCATTGTCTGCTGAAGCTCAAGCAGAAGCACGTATCCTGATGCTTGCATCAGGTAACATTTTGAACCCGAAAGACGGTAAACCGGTTGTTACCCCTTCCCAGGATATGGTGCTTGGTTCTTACTACCTGACCATGGACAACAAGGAAGAAAAAGGAACAGGTATGATTTTGCGCACGGTAAACGAAGCTGTATCCGCGTACCAACGTGGAACTGCTGGTTTGCATGCACGTGTAGCGATCCCGGTTAGAGCGCTTGGTAAAACAAGCTTTACCGATGAACAACAAGATGCAATGTTGCTGACTACTGTCGGTAAAATCATCTTCAATGAAATCTTCCCGGCAAGCTTCCCTTACATCAATGATGCAACTCGTGCGAACCTTTACCAGGGTACAGCTGAGCATTCATTTGTTTATGAGAAGGGTGCTGACCTTAGAGAAGCGATTATGAACGCTCCTTTGGCTGGTGGTGTCGGTAAAGAATATCTCGGTTCGATCATCGCACGTTGTTTTGAAATTTATCATACAACGGAAACAGCCGTTATTTTGGATAAAATCAAACAACTCGGATTCACATACTCCACTCGGGCTGGTATTACGGTTGCGGTATCGGATGTTATCGTTCCGGAAGAGAAAACCGAAATTCTTAGACAGTCGGAAGAAAAAGCACAAATCGTTACGAACCAGTACCGTCGTGGTCTGATTACGAACGAAGAGCGCTATGACCGCATCATTGATATCTGGTCGAAATCTAAAGATGATATCACCGAGATTCTGATGAAATCGATGGATCGTTACAACTCCATCATGATGATGGTTGACTCCAAAGCACGGGGTAACAAATCGCAAATCACCCAATTGGGCGGTATGCGTGGTCTGATGGCCAACCCATCCGGTCGAATCATTGAACTCCCAATTAAATCGAACTTCCGTGAAGGTCTGACGGTACTCGAGTACTTCATCTCGACTCACGGTGCCCGTAAAGGTTTGGCCGATACGGCCTTGCGTACAGCGGATTCAGGTTACCTGACTCGTCGTCTCGTAGACGTGGCACAAGACGTGATTGTGCGTGAAGATGATTGTGGTACAGATAAAGGCTTTACGGTAAGTCGTATCCAGGATGGTAAAGAGGTTATCGAGGATCTCTACGACCGTATTGAAGGCAGATACTGCTTCGAAACTGTTCGTCATCCGGAAACAAAAGAAGTTATTGCACATCGCAATGAGCTGATTGATTCTGATAAAGCAGAGGCGATCATCAAAGCTGGCGTAACCAAATTGCAAATCCGTTCCGTCCTCAGCTGCCGTGCTCGTCACGGTGTCTGCAAGAAGTGTTATGGTCGTAACTTGGCGACTGGTAAACACGTGGAAATCGGTGAAGCAGTTGGTATTATCGCAGCACAATCCATTGGTGAGCCAGGAACACAGTTGACAATGCGTACGTTCCACACCGGTGGTGTAGCCGGAGACGATATTACGCAAGGTTTGCCGCGTATCCAGGAGTTGTTTGAGGCTCGTAATCCTAAGGGTCAAGCAACAATCAGTGAGATTGATGGTGTTGTCAAAGAGATTCGCGAGGCGAAAGATCGTCGTGAAATCGAAATTCAAGGTGAAGCAGAATCCAAAGTTTACTCTGTTACCTATGGTTCCCGTGTACGCGTAAGCGAAGGCATGGAAATTGAAGCTGGTGACGAGTTGACAGACGGTTCTATCGATCCAAAAGAAATGCTGCGCATTAAAGGCGTACGTGGCGTACAGAACTACATTTTGCAGGAAGTACAGCGCGTATATCGTAACCAAGGCGTAGAAATCAATGACAAACACGTTGAAGTTATGATCCGTCAAATGTTGCGTAAAATCCGTATCGTCGATGCAGGGGACACTACGTTGTTGCCAGGATCGTTCGTGGATACGCATGAGTACGAAAGAGCTAACAAAACAGCGATTCTGAGTGATAAAGAGCCAGCGGTTGCGAAACCAATCCTGCTCGGTATTACGAAAGCATCCCTGGAAACTGACTCCTTCCTCTCAGCGGCATCGTTCCAAGAAACTACACGTGTCCTGACAGATGCAGCGATCAAAGGTAAAGTCGATCAGTTGCTCGGTCTGAAAGAAAATGTAATCATTGGTAAATTGATTCCTGCAGGTACGGGCATGAACCGTTACCGCAGCATCAAATTTGCTGAGCCAGAAGATGGCCAATCTTCAGTAGAAGAACTTGAGCCAGTTTCGGTTGATTAAATGGATTTGCTAACTTTATTCTGATGAATAGGATAAGTTAAGGTTTTGTATGCCAGGGGGCGGACGACTGTTTTATGCAGACGGACGTTTCCCGGTATAGCAAAACTTGCAAATAAATGTTTTAGGATTAGCATTGACATTGCTTGCGCTAGATGCTAATATATCAAAGGTGCGTGGGCAGCTGATTGTATATGGTCCTATTCGGAGGAATGAACAATGTCTAATGAAAAAGGTCTGCAAGATGCTCATGTCAAAATTGGTACCAAACAGACCATGCGGATGGTCCAGTCAGGAATGGCTGCTGAAGTCTATGTGGCTGAAGATAGTGATCCGCAGCTCACTTCCAAAATCATTGCCTTGTGTGAACAACACAATGTAAAGTACACGAAAGTGGACACAATGAAAAATCTCGGCAAAGCTTGCGGGATTGGAGTGGGAGCAGCAATGGCTGCTGTCGCAAAATGATAGAGTAAGGAACGTTTTTGTCCGAGAACTTTTAGGGATTCTCAAAGGCAAAAACTTTTCATTTGTCTTTTTATGAACCGCCTGGGTCTGTGGACTTAGCGTAAAGAGGTTTATAAAGAAACATGAACAATTGAGGAAGGGGGTGGCAATCACATGCCAACTATTAACCAACTGGTTCGTAAAGGACGTCAAGCTAAAGTTGATAAGTCCAAATCGCCAGCTTTGCAAAAAGGGTTCAACGCTTTGAAACGTGAATCTACTAACATCAGTGCCCCACAAAAACGTGGTGTCTGCACTCGTGTAGGTACAATGACTCCACGTAAACCAAACTCTGCACTTCGTAAGTATGCCCGTGTTCGTTTGACGAACCGTCTCGAGGTAACTGCTTATATCCCGGGAATCGGACATAACCTTCAAGAGCACAGCGTTGTGTTGATCCGCGGAGGTAAAGTTAAAGACCTTGCAGGGGTTCGTTATCACATCGTTCGTGGAGCTCTTGATACTGCAGGCGTAAACAACCGTATGCAAGCTCGTTCGAAATACGGTGCTAAACGTCCAAAAGCTAAAAAAGCCTAAAACATTATAAGTAGCCATCCTATATACCTTTTGGATTAATATCTGAAAGTGTTGGATCGGCTCAACAAGAAAGAAAGGGGGATATCCATGCCACGCAAAGGTCCAGTTACGAAAAGAGACGTGTTGCCAGATCCGGTATACAACTCCAAGTTGGTTACTCGTTTGATCAACCGCATCATGCTCGACGGAAAACGCGGTGTTGCTCAAAGTATTCTGTATAATGCGTTCAAGTTGATTCAAGAACGTACGGGTAATGACCCGATGGAAGTATTTGAAGCAGCAATCAAGAATATCATGCCAGTCCTGGAAGTTAAAGCTCGCCGTGTCGGCGGTGCCAACTACCAAGTACCAATCGAGGTAAAACCAGAGAGACGTACTTCTTTGGGATTACGTTGGCTCGTGAACTACTCCCGCAACCGCGGTGAGAAAACAATGGAAGAGCGTTTGGCGGCTGAGATCATCGACGCTTCCAACAACACAGGCGCTTCCGTTAAGAAACGCGAAGACACGCACAAAATGGCTGAAGCGAACAAAGCGTTTGCTCACTACCGTTGGTAGGATTCAGTTCACAATAATAACTTCAATTTTGAAGGGAGACCCAATTCATGGCAAGAGAGTTCTCCTTGAAAAATACACGTAATATCGGGATCATGGCTCATATTGACGCGGGTAAAACCACTACAACTGAGCGGATCTTGTTCTACACAGGCCGTACGCACAAAATCGGTGAAGTTCACGAAGGCGCTGCGACAATGGACTGGATGGAACAGGAACAGGAGCGCGGAATTACGATTACTTCCGCTGCTACTACCGCTGCTTGGAAGGGCCACCGCGTTAATATCATTGATACCCCGGGACACGTTGACTTCACTGTTGAAGTTGAACGTTCCCTTCGTGTATTGGACGGAGCAGTTGGTGTATTCAGTGCGAAAGAAGGCGTTGAGCCTCAGTCCGAAACCGTATGGAGACAGGCTGACAAGTACGGCGTACCTCGTATCGCTTACGTAAACAAAATGGATATCATCGGTGCTGACTTCCTGAACGTTGTATCTGACATGCGTGATCGCCTTCAAGCGAACGCTGTTGCGATTCAACTTCCAATCGGCGCTGAAAATGATTTCATCGGTATTATCGATATCGTTGAACAAAAGGCTCATATGTACAAAGATGACCTTGGTCAAAATATCGAAGAAACAGAAATTCCTGCGGAATTCAAAGAGCAAGTTGAGGAACTCCGTAACGAATTGATCGAGCGTGTTGCAGAACTGGACGAAGATTTGACAATGAAATACCTGGAAGGTGAAGAAATCTCTATTGAAGAGATCAAAGGCGCTCTCCGTAAAGGTGTTGTAGATGTTAAGATCTTCCCTGTTATCTGTGGTTCCTCATATCGTAACAAAGGTGTTCAACTGATGTTGGATGCTGTTATCGACTACTTGCCAGCTCCAATCGATGTACCAGCTATCACTGGTCACCTCGAAGATGGAACTGAAGCTATTCGCAAGTCTTCCGATGAAGAGCCATTCTCTGCATTGGCCTTCAAAATTATGACTGACCCTTACGTTGGTAAATTGACATTCTTCCGCGTATACTCCGGTGTTCTTCAATCCGGTTCTTATGTATTGAATGCCACTAAAGGCAAACGTGAGCGTATCGGTCGTATCCTTCAAATGCATGCGAACAGCCGTCAAGAGATCACTGAAGTTTACTCCGGTGACATTGCAGCTGCCGTAGGTTTGAAAGATACTGGTACAGGTGATACACTGTGTGATGAGAAAAATCCGGTTATCCTGGAGTCAATGAACTTCCCTGATCCGGTTATCGAAATCGCCGTTGAACCTAAAACCAAAGCTGACCAAGATAAAATGGGTGTTGCTCTCGGTAAGTTGACTGAAGAGGATCCTACTCTTCGTGCTCATACTGACGAAGAAACAGGCCAAACAATCTTGGCAGGTATGGGTGAGCTTCACCTTGATATCATCATTGACCGTATGCGTCGTGAGTTCAAGGTTGAAACTACTGTGGGTAAACCACAAGTAGCTTACCGTGAAACATTCCGTGCACCAGCGCGCGTTGAAGGTAAATTCGTTCGTCAATCCGGTGGTCGTGGTCAATACGGTCACGTATGGGTTGAGTTCGAACCTCTCGAGCCGGGTACAGGCAGCCAGTTCGAAAGTAAGGTTGTCGGTGGTTCCGTTCCAAGAGAATACATTCAACCAGCTCTTGCAGGTATCGAAGAGCAAATGAAAAACGGCGTTATCGCAGGCTTCCCGCTTGTTGACGTTAAGGCTACAATCGTAGACGGATCTTACCATGATGTCGATTCCAACGAGATGGCATTTAAAATTGCCGGATCAATGGCGCTGAAAGCTGCGAAAGACAAATGTAGTCCAGTTCTGCTTGAGCCAATCATGAAAGTAGAAGTAACCGTTCCAGAAGAGTACATGGGTGACGTTATGGGTATGCTTAACTCCCGTCGTGGCCGCATCGAAGGTATGGATTCCCGTAGTGGAGCTCAAATCATTCGTGCTAAAGTACCTTTGTCTGAAATGTTCGGATACTCTACAACTCTTCGTTCCGGTACTCAAGGACGCGGCGTATTCTCCATGGAGCTTTCTCACTATGAAGAAGTTCCTAAGAGCATCGCTGAAGAGATTGTTGCCAAAACAAAAGGAACCGAGTAGTTTTCTCTCATTGAATGAATGTGCATAAGAGTCATGAATTCTTTGCACTTCATTTAGTGAAAAACATAAAATTATAATTTTAAGGAGGCCACGTTCAAATGGCAAAGGCTAAATACGAACGTAATAAACCCCACGTTAACATTGGTACTATCGGTCACGTCGACCATGGTAAAACAACTCTGACTGCTGCAATCACAACTGTATTGTCTAAAACTTACGGTGGTGCCGCTGTAGCATTCGACCAAATCGACAAAGCTCCAGAAGAGCGCGAGCGCGGTATCACAATCTCCACAGCTCACGTTGAGTACGAAACTGACACTCGTCACTACGCTCACGTAGACTGCCCAGGTCACGCCGACTATGTTAAAAACATGATCACTGGCGCGGCACAAATGGACGGAGCTATCTTGGTAGTATCCGCAGCTGACGGCCCAATGCCACAAACTCGTGAGCACATCTTGCTCTCCCGTCAAGTAGGCGTACCTTACATTGTTGTATTCTTGAACAAATGTGACATGGTTGAAGACGAAGAGTTGTTGGAATTGGTTGAGATGGAAGTTCGCGACCTTCTTAACGAATATGAGTTCCCAGGTGATGATACTCCAATCACTCGTGGATCCGCTCGTGAAGCTCTTCAAAACCCTGATGGTGAGTGGGCTCAAAAAATCGTTGAGATGTTCAAAGAAATCGATACTTACATCCCACTGCCTGAGCGTCAAACTGACAAACCTTTCTTGATGCCTGTCGAGGACGTATTCTCCATCACTGGTCGTGGTACTGTTGCTACAGGTCGTGTAGAGCGTGGTACTGTTAAAGTCGGCGAAGAGATCGAAATCGTTGGTATCACTGAAGAAACTAAAAAATCCGTAGTTACGGGCGTTGAAATGTTCCGTAAATTGCTGGATTCCGCTCAAGCGGGTGACAACATCGGCGCATTGCTGCGTGGTGTTGACCGTACTCAAATCGAGCGTGGACAAGTTTTGGCAAAACCGGGTTCTGTTAAGCCACACACAGAATTCTCTGCACAAATCTACGTTTTGACTAAAGAAGAGGGTGGCCGTCATAAGCCTTTCTTCACTGGATACCGTCCGCAGTTCTACTTCCGTACAACTGACGTAACTGGTATCATCAACTTGCCAGAAGGTACTGAAATGGTAATGCCTGGTGACAACATCACGGTTACTGTTCAACTGATCTCCCCAATCGCGATTGAAGAAGGAACTAAGTTCTCCATTCGTGAAGGTGGCCGTACAGTAGGTGCAGGTTCCGTAGCAACTATCCAAAAATAATTCAGCTTATTGCTGAGTAAGTATATGCAACAGTGTGCTGGAACGAGTAACATTGTACTGTAACGAAGCTTCGGAAGAGTTCTTTATCCGACATCGGATAAAGAACTCTTTTATTATGTAATAGTTTCGGAACCTGCGTCATACGAAATGAACATCATTTACGAATGTAGAAGGATTGGTAAGGCAACATGTATATTGGAGATAACACTGCACTAAACGAAGTCATTTCATGAGAAAAGATTAGTTTAAATGTTTTTCTTAAATATGCTTGCAATATGCCCATCTTTTCTATATAATAATGAATGTTGTTCTGTGACGTTGCGATGATGTGAGAGGTTACTGGCACACCCGGCCCCTTTGCCATGGGACAGTGGCCAGAAAATTTTCACGGAGTATGTCCGATAAAAAATTGGGCGATAGAAGGAGGGACTAAAATGGCAAAGCAAAAAATTCGTATTCGTTTGAAAGCTTACGACCACAGAATTCTTGATCAATCCGCGGAGAAAATTGTTGAAACAGCAAAACGTTCGGGTGCAGGTGTATCCGGTCCGATTCCGCTTCCTACTGAAAAACAAATCATTACTATTCTTCGTGCGGTGCACAAGTACAAGGATTCTCGGGAACAATTCGAACAACGCACACATAAGCGTTTGATCGACATCGTTAACCCGACTCCACAAACTGTGGATGCCTTGATGCGCTTGGATCTGCCGTCCGGTGTAGATATCGAAATTAAATTGTAATACAAGCTGCAACAAAGACCATGTATAAAGGAAAAGAGGTGTCAACATGAAAGCAATCTTAGGAAAAAAACTCGGAATGACTCAAGTATTTACACCTGAGGGTAACGTTGTACCAGTAACGGTTATCGAAGCAGGCCCTTGTGTTGTTTTGCAAAAGAAAGACATTGAGAATGATGGCTACGAAGCAATTCAAATCGGTTACTCCGATAAGAAAGAGAAAAATGCTAACAAGCCAGAAGCAGGTCACGCTAAAAAAGCGAACACTGCCCCTAAGCGCTACGTTCGTGAAGTTCGCGGTATCAACATCGCAGAATATGAAGTTGGCCAAGAACTGAAAGCTGACATTTTCGCTGAAGGCGAATTCGTTGACGTAACGGGTGTTTCTAAAGGTAAAGGTTTTGCCGGCGTTATCAAACGTTGGGGACAAAGCACTGGACCTATGTCTCACGGTTCGCGTTACCACCGTGGCCCTGGTTCAATGGGTTCGATCCAAGCTAACCGCGTTCCTAAAGGCAAACGCCTGCCAGGACACATGGGACATGATACTGTTACAATCCAACGTCTTGAAGTAGTTAAAGTAGACGCTGAGCGTAACGTGTTGCTCGTGAAAGGTTCCATTCCTGGACCGAAAAACAGTCTCATTAAAGTTAAAGAAACGGTGAAAAAATAACCACTGAAGAAAGGAGGAACACAAAATGCCAAAAGTATCAGTTTACAATGTAGATGGTAGCCAAGTAGGCGAAGTTGAATTGAACGATGCGGTTTTCGGAATTGAGCCGAACCAACACGTTCTATACGATGCAGTTCTTATGCAACGCGCTTCCCTTCGTCAAGGTACCCACAAAGTAAAAGGACGTTCTGAAGTGCGTGGCGGTGGACGTAAACCTTGGAAACAAAAAGGTACAGGTCGCGCTCGTCAAGGTTCGATTCGTTCTCCACAATGGAAAGGCGGCGGTATCGTATTTGGTCCGACACCACGGAGCTATGCATACAAACTGCCTAAGAAAGTTCGCCGTTTGGCGATTAAATCAGCTCTTTCATCCAAAGTGATCGACAATGACATTATCGTTCTGGATGCTCTCACGCTGAGCACACCTAAAACAAAAGAATTTGCTGCCATCTTGAACAACTTGAAAGTTGGACGCAAAGCTTTGATCGTAGCTCCTAGCTATGATGATAATGTGGCTCTTTCCGCACGGAATATTCCTGGCGTGAAATTCGTAGCTGCTGACGGCATTAATGTTCTTGACGTGCTTTCGCACGACAAATTGATCATTACGAAAGAAGCAGTTCAGAAGGTAGAGGAGGTGCTCGCGTAATGAAGGATCCTCGTGATATTGTAAAACGTCCGATTATTACGGAACGTACTGCTGACATGATGAATGACTTGAAATATGTATTTGAAGTCGATATCCGTGCAAACAAAACCGAGATCAAAAAAGCCGTAGAAGCTATTTTCAACGTAAAAGTGAAAAACGTGAACACTCTGCGTGTTCCAGCTAAGCCTAAACGGTACGGACGTTATTCCGGATATACAAGCGAATGGAAAAAAGCGTTTGTAACGCTGACACAAGACAGCAAAACGCTTGAGTTCTTTGAAACTGTATAATTGAAATTTTTGAAGTAAGGAGGGAAACCTAGTGCCAATCAAAAAGTATAAACCAACATCCCCGGCAAGACGGAACATGTCCGTTTCTACATTTGAGGAAATCACCACAGATAAGCCGGAGAAATCGTTGTTGGCCCCGTTGAGCAAACAAGCAGGCCGCAACAACCAAGGTAAAATTACAGTTCGTCACCACGGTGGTGGACACAAGCGTAAATACCGTATCATTGACTTCAAACGTACTAAAGATGGAATACCGGGCCGCGTTGCTACGATTGAGTATGACCCGAACCGTACATCCAACATCGCTTTGATTCACTACGCTGATGGTGAGAAACGTTACATCATCGCTCCTAAAGGTCTGAAAGTTGGCGATCAAGTATTCTCCGGTCCTGACGCAGACATCAAAATCGGTAACGCACTGCCACTTGAAAACATTCCAGTAGGTACCGTTATCCACAACATCGAGTTGAAACCAGGTAAAGGCGGACAATTGGTTCGTGCTGCTGGTACAGAAGCTCAATTGCTTGGTAAAGAAGAAAAATACGTATCCGTTCGTCTCTCTTCCGGAGAAGTTCGTCGTATTCTGAAAGTTTGCCGCGCAACAATCGGATCTGTTGGTAACCAAGACCACGAGCTCATCAAAATCGGTAAAGCCGGTCGTAGCCGTTGGTTGGGACAACGTCCTGAAGTTCGTGGTGTAGTAATGAACCCTAACGATCACCCACACGGTGGTGGTGAAGGTCGTGCTCCAATCGGACGTAAATCGCCAATGTCACCATGGGGTAAACCTACTCTTGGTTACAAAACGCGTAAGAAAAATAAAGCTTCTGATAAATACATCATTCGCCGCCGCACGAAGTAATACACACTGTGCATAACTTCGTGAGGCATCTGCGGATGCATAATAGCTACGTTTGAAGGGAGGATCTCCACATGGGTCGCAGTTTGAAAAAAGGGCCATTCATTGATGGCTACATGCTGAAAAAGGTAGAAGAGATGGAAGCATCCGGTAAAAAGCTTGTTATTAAAACCTGGTCCCGTCGTTCTACAATTTTCCCGCAATTCATCGGACACACATTTGGCGTATATGACGGTCGTAAACACGTACCAGTATACGTAACTGAGGACATGGTCGGACACAAACTGGGTGAGTTCGCTCCAACCCGTACGTACAAAGGCCATACTGATGATGATAAGAAAACAAGAAGATAAATGAACATCTTTAATGTTTGAGAGGAGGTTACACAATGGAAGCAAAAGCACATGCTAAGTTTATCCGGATTGCTCCTCGTAAAGTTCAACTCGTTGTTGACTTGATTCGCGGCAAGCAAGTTGGTGAGGCGGTTGCCATTCTCCGTCACACTCCGAAATCCGCTTCTCCGATTGTTGAGAAGTTGCTTAACTCCGCGATTGCAAATGCGGAACATAACTATTCTTTGGATGTTAATAACTTGGTCATTTCGCAAGCTTACGTGAACCAAGGACCGACAATGAAACGTTTCCGCCCTCGTGCAATGGGACGTGCAAGTCGTATTAACAAACGTACTAGCCACATCACTTTGGTGGTATCTGAAAAGTAGAAGGAGGGGAAATGTGTGGGCCAAAAGGTAAATCCAGTCGGACTCCGTGTCGGAATTATCCGTGACTGGGAATCTAAGTGGTATGCAGGTAAAGACTTCGGCGATCTTTTGATGGAAGACGTGAAAATTCGTGAATTCCTGAAAAATAAATTGAAAGACTCCGCTATGTCTCGTGTTGAAATCGAGAGAGCGGCTAACCGCGTAAACGTAACGATTCACACTGCGAAACCAGGTATGGTTATCGGTAAGGGTGGTTCTGAAGTTGAAAATCTGCGTAATCAAATTACGAAAATCGCAGGCGGTAAAAAAGTACACATCAACATCTCTGAAATTAAGAACCAAGACCTGGACGCAATCCTGGTAGCTGAAAGCATTGCACAACAATTGGAACGTCGCGTTTCTTTCCGTCGTGCTCTGAAACAAGCTATTCAAAGAACTATGCGCTCTGGTGCAAAAGGTATTAAAACTCAAGTGGGCGGACGTCTTGGCGGTGCTGAGATTGCTCGTTCGGAAGGCTACAGCGAAGGAACTGTTCCACTGCACACGCTTCGTGCCGACATCGACTACGGTACAGCAGAGGCTCATACAACTTACGGCCGTATCGGCGTAAAAGTATGGATCTATCGTGGAGAGGTTCTTCCTACGGCTAAGAAACAAGCTGCTAAGGAAGGAGGCAACTAATCATGTTGGTACCAAAACGTGTAAAACACCGTAAGCAACAACGTGGACATATGAAGGGCCAAGCTAAAGGCGGAACTACGCTGAACTTCGGCGAATACGGTCTGCAAGCTACGGAACCGGCTTGGATTACGAACCGTCAAATCGAAGCGGCTCGTATTGCGATGACTCGTTACATCAAACGTGGTGGTAAAGTTTGGATCAAAATCTTCCCAGACAAACCAATCACTCAAAAGCCTCTCGAGGTTCGGATGGGTAGCGGTAAAGGTAACGTAGAAAAATGGGTTGCAGTTGTGAAACCAGGTAAGATCATGTTTGAACTTGCTGGTGTACCGGAGGATATTGCACGCGAAGCAATGCGTCTTGCCGCTCACAAACTGCCAATCAAAACGAAGTTTGTGAAACGTGAAGAATTGGGTGGTGAAGCAAATGAAAGCTAGTGAATTTCGCAACCTAACCTCTGCTGAAATCGAGCAAAAGATTGCCGGATTTAAAGAAGAACTCTTTAACCTCCGCTTTCAACTCGCTACCGGTCAGCTGGATAACCCGACTCGAATCCGTGATGTGCGGAAAGAAATAGCTCGTGCTAAAACCATTATCCGTGAAAGAGAATTGGGAATCGGTTAATTAGGGATCGGATGTCTAATCCGTCCGTAATCAGGAAGGAGGCCAACAATGAGCGAAGAACGTAACGCACGTAAAGTGCAAACAGGTAAAGTAGTCAGTGATAAAATGGATAAAACGATCGTTGTTGCTGTAGAAACTTACAAAAAACACGACTTGTACCATAAACGTATCAAGGTTACTAAAAAATTCAAAGCGCATGACGAAGAAAACACTGCGAAAATCGGTGACACGGTGAAAATCATGGAGACTCGTCCGCTTTCGAAAGATAAACGCTGGAGACTTACTGAAGTCGTAGAAAAAGCGATTATCATCTAATGCATCAGCAGCATAGCTGAAAGGAGGAATACTAAATGATTCAACCATTTACACGTTTGACTGTGGCCGACAACTCCGGTGCGAAGGAACTGATGTGTATCCGCGTACTCGGCGGTACGGGACGTCGTACAGCTCAAATCGGTGATCTGATCGTTTGTTCGGTAAAACAAGCAACACCAGGCGGCGTTGTCAAAAAAGGTGATGTAGTTAGAGCGGTTGTCGTTCGTACTAAACGTTCTGTACGTCGTAAAGACGGTTCCTACATCGGTTTTGATGAAAATGCAGCGGTTGTTGTAAAAGACGACAGAAGCCCACGTGGAACACGTATTTTCGGACCTGTTGCTCGTGAACTCCGCGAGAAAGACTTCATGAAAATCGTTTCCTTGGCCCCAGAAGTTATCTAAAGCTTAATCTCGTGATGTTAGAAACAGGAGGTGTACGAAATGCCAAGAGTGAAAAAAGTTCTGGAATCCCATAACAATAAACTTCATGTTAAAAAAGAAGATACAGTTATGGTGATCAGCGGTAAAGACAAAGGTAAAAAAGGCCGTGTCATCGCTGCTTATCCTCGTGAGAACCGCGTCCTTGTGGAAGGTGTTAACATGATTAAAAAACACCAGAAGCCTAACCAGCAAAATCCGCAAGGCGGCATTATCGAGAAGGAAGCTCCGATTCACGTTTCCAACGTAATGCACATCGATCCGAAGAGCGGAAAAGTAACCCGTGTAGGTTACAAAGTGTTGGATAACGGAAAGAAAGTGCGCGTTGCAAAACGTTCCGGAGAAATTATCGACTAATTGAACCGAATGAGAAAGGAGGTCTATGATTCATGGCAGCAAGAATGAAAGAACGTTACCTGAACGAAATTGCTCCTGCTTTGATGCAGAAGTTTAACTATACAACGGTAATGCAAGTGCCGAAAATCGAGAAAATCGTTATCAACATGGGTGTGGGCGACGCAGTTCAAAACTCCAAAGTGTTGGATTCCGCAGTAAACGATTTGCAACTGATCGCAGGTCAAAAACCTGTAATCACTCGTGCTAAAAAATCTATCGCAGGTTTCAAACTGCGTGAGAACATGCCTATCGGTGTGAAAGTAACATTGCGTGGCGAGCGTATGTACTTCTTCCTCGATAAACTGTTCAACGTTACGCTTCCTCGTGTCCGCGACTTCCGCGGTGTATCGAGCAAAGCTTTCGACGGACGTGGTAACTACACACTGGGTCTGAAAGAACAATTGATCTTCCCAGAGATCGAGTATGATAAAGTAGACAAAGTCCGCGGTATGGATATTGTCATCGTAACAACGGCGAAAACAGACGAAGAATCCCGTGAATTGCTCACGCAACTCGGAATGCCTTTCGTAAAATAATGTTGCTATAACGTTTCCGGGTGTCTGGAAAGACTCCCTTTTCTCCGAAATTATTTAGGAGGTGTCAGGCTAAGTGGCAAAAACTTCGATGAAAGTTAAACAACAACGTACACCAAAGTTTAAAGTACGTGCTTATACACGCTGTGAGCGTTGCGGACGTCCACATTCGGTACTGCAGAAGTTCAAAATTTGCAGAATTTGCTTCCGTGAATTAGCTTATAAAGGCCAGATCCCTGGCGTGAAAAAAGCAAGCTGGTAAAAAGTCCTGAACGGGAAGGAGGTTAACTCACAATGACTATGTCTGATCCAATTGCAGATATGCTTACTCGTATTCGTAACGCGAACACAGTTCGTCACGAAACGGTAGAAATGCCTGCTTCGACAATGAAAAAACAAATCGCCGACATCTTGAAGCGTGAAGGTTTTATCCGTGACGCTGAAGTTATCGATGATAACAAACAAGGGATTATCCGTGTTTTCCTGAAATACGGTCAAAATAACGAGCGTGTTATTACTGGTCTGAAAAGAATCAGTAAACCTGGTCTTCGTGTTTACACGAAAAGCAACGAAGTACCTCGTGTACTTGGTGGTCTGGGTATCGCTATTATCTCGACATCCAAAGGTATCATGACGGACAAAGAAGCTCGTCAATCGAAATCCGGCGGAGAAGTCGTCTGCTACGTTTGGTAATATAACGTCACAAGATAGGAGGTGCAACATATGTCTCGTATTGGTCGCAAACCAATTACAGTACCAAGTGGTGTGGACATCACACTGGACAACACCGTTATTACGGTAAAAGGACCAAAAGGATCTTTGACTCGTGAACTTCATAAAGACATGAAGGTTACAGTTGAAAACAACGAAATTACAGTTGTGCGTCCTTCCGATAACAAAACTCACCGTTCTTTGCACGGCACAACGCGTAGCGTTGTAAACAACATGGTGAGTGGTGTTACTGAAGGATTCGCAAAATCTCTGGAGCTGGTTGGGGTCGGATATCGTGCAAGCAAATCCGGAGATAAAATCGTTCTGAACGTTGGCTACTCTCACCCGGTTGAAATTACACCGGAAGCGGGAATCGAATTCGAAGTTCCTTCGAACACGAAAATCATCGTTCGCGGAATCGATAAAGAGCGTGTAGGTGCTTACGCTGCTAAAATCCGTTCCGTTCGTGAACCTGAGCCGTACAAAGGTAAAGGTATTAAATATGAAGGCGAGCGTATCATCCGTAAGGAAGGTAAAGCCGGTAAGAAGAAATAAGATTTTTCTTACCGCCTTTGCGCGGTTTTCGGCTTGCTTGCTTCTTGTGTTTCTAATATACCCCGTGGCTTCCGGTTTGAAGCCAGCGAGGTAACCTGAAAGGAGTGAATCCCTGAGATGATTACGAAACAAGATAAAAACAAGGCTCGTCTGAAAAGACACCTGCGTGTTCGTAAGAAAATCCAAGGAACGGCAGCACGTCCTCGTTTGAACGTATTCCGTTCTGGTAAACATATGTATGCTCAAATCATCGATGACGTAGCTGGTGTTACGATCGCTTCCGCGTCTACTGTAGACAAAGAATTGAGCGGCGACATCAAAAACGGCGCATCTGTTGAATCTGCTCGTAAAGTTGGCGAACTCGTTGCTAAACGTGCAAAAGACAAAGGCGTTTCTAACATCGTATTTGACCGTAGCGGTTATCTGTACCATGGTCGTATCGCAGCATTGGCTGCAGCGGCTCGTGAAGCAGGACTTGAGTTTTAAGATATTTTTCAAAAGGAGGTTAACGACTTGCGTGTAGATCCGAATACTTTGGAACTGACTGAAAGAGTTGTAAATATTAATCGCGTAGCTAAAGTAGTAAAAGGCGGACGCCGTTTCAGCTTTAGCGCACTGGTTGTAGTCGGCGACGGCAACGGCTGGGTTGGAGCTGGTATCGGTAAAGCGGGCGAAGTACCTGATGCAATTCGCAAAGGTATTGAAGACGCTAAGAAAAACCTTGTACACGTTCCACTCGTAGGAACTTCGATTCCTCACTTGGTAACAGGTAAGTTCGGCGCAGGACGCGTGCTGTTGAAACCAGCATCTGAAGGTACTGGTGTTATCGCTGGTGGTCCTGTACGTGCGGTTCTCGAACTTGCTGGTGTAGGTGACATTTTGACAAAATCTCTGGGTTCTTCGAATTCCATGAACATGGTCAATGCGACTTTGGAAGGTTTGTCCCGTTTGAAGCGTGCTGAAGACGTGGCAAAACTGCGCGGCAAATCCGTCGAAGAGCTTCTGGGTTAAGGAGGGAATCTCATGGCTAAATTAGAAATTACCCTCGTCCGCAGCTTGATCGGACGTCCGGAGACGCAAAGAACAACTGTGAAAACATTGGGCTTGCGCAAAATCAACAGTAAAGTGGTTCAAAACGACAATCCTGCCATTCGTGGTATGATTAACAAAGTAAGCCACTTGGTCGCTGTTAAAGAAGTAGAAGCTTAAAAAAGGGTTAATCCCACAAATCTTTAAGGAGGTGCAACGAACGATGAAGTTACATGAGCTTTCACCATCTCCTGGATCCCGCAAAGAACGTAAACGTCTTGGTCGCGGTCCAAGTAGTGGTACAGGTAAAACATCAGGTCGCGGTCACAAAGGACAAAACGCTCGTTCTGGCGGTGGAGTACGTCCAGGCTTCGAAGGTGGACAAAATCCATTGTATCGTCGCTTGCCAAAACGTGGTTTTGTAAACCCAACTCGCAAAGAATATGCAGTTGTGAATACTGAAGACCTGAACAGTTTTGCTGCGGGTACTGAAGTAACTCCAGAATTCTTGATGACGAACGGCGTAGTTAAAAACGCTAAATCCGGAATCAAAATCCTGGGTAACGGTGATGTCACTGTGAAGCTGACTGTTAAAGCTAACAAGTTTTCTCAATCTGCTATTGAGAAAATTGAAGCTGCCGGCGGTACAACTGAGGTGATTTAATGTTCAAGACCCTAAAGAATATCTGGCGGGTTGAAGATCTGCGCAAAAGGGTATTATTTACCCTTTTTGTACTGATCATTTACCGCATCGGCTCCTTTGTCCCCGTACCGGGAGTTAACAAAGATGTGTTCGAAGCGACAAATTCTGCGGGTAAAGAAGTTTTTGGACTTCTCAATACGTTCTCGGGCGGAGCGCTCTTTCAGTTCTCGATATTTGCGCTCGGGATCGTGCCTTACATCACTGCGTCTATCATAGTACAGTTGCTTTCCATGGACGTTATTCCTAAATTAGCGGAGTGGGCTAAGCAGGGTGAACAAGGTAAGAAAAAATCTGCACAACTGACCCGTTATTTAACGGTAGGTCTGGCATTGATTCAAGCGTTTGGTACGTCGATCGGATTCAACCGCTTGTACAATACAGAAATGGTGCCTAATGCAACATTTGCAGATTATATCTTGATCGCAATTGTACTTACGGCGGGTACTTCATTCCTAATGTGGCTTGGTGAGCAGATCACCGAGAAGGGCATAGGAAACGGGATTTCGATTTTGATCTTTGCGGGTATCCTATCAACGGTGCCTAACATTATCAAACAAACGATCGAGTCCGACTTCATCCAAGCTGACCAATTGTTCATGAACATTCTTAAAGGGGTAATCGTTGCAATTGTTATTGTACTGATTATCATAGGTGTCATTTACATCCAGCAGGCGATTCGGAAAATTCCGGTACAGTACGCTAAACGCGTCGTAGGTAACAAAATGTACGGTGGACAGAACACACATATCCCGCTGAAGATTAATGCAGCAGGTGTTATCCCTGTCATCTTTGCTTCATCTCTGTTGATGTTCCCATCGATCATCGCAAACTTCTGGGCTGATCGTGCATGGGCACAGTGGATCGGAGCCAATCTCACTACACATAAACCTTTGGGTATGTTACTGTATGTAGTGATGATTTTCGGATTCACATTCTTCTATACTTTTGTACAGATGAATCCACAGCAGATGGCTGACAATATGAAAAAGAACGGCGGTTACATCCCAGGCATTCGTCCGGGTAAAGCAACCGAGAAATATCTGACCCGTGTCATGACTCGTTTGACAACGGCAGGTGCCATCTTCTTGGCAGTAATTTCCGTTCTGCCTGTAATCTTGGGGGCACTTTCTGGTTTGCCTCAATCTGCGCAAATTGGAGGAACATCTCTCCTGATCGTTATCGGTGTTGCGCTGGATACGATGAAGCAAATTGAAAGCCAATTGATCAAACGCCACTACAAAGGTTTTATCAATAAATAGGCAATAGGTACCGGTCAAGCTAAGATTTACTTGCCGGCACCTATTGTGCTGTTTGTTGATGTAGGGTAGTCTTGGAGGGAGTGACATAACGTGAACATCCTATTCATGGGCCCTCCGGGGGCAGGAAAAGGAACGCAAGCAGACGTCATTGTGAAAGAGTTCGGTATTCCCCACATTTCAACAGGCGATGCATTTCGTCTTGCGATTAAGCAGGGAACTCCCATTGGCCTGAAAGCCAAGGAATATATGGATCAAGGATTGCTCGTACCAGATGATGTAACTATCGGCATCGTTGAAGAACGTTTGCAGCAGCCTGATTGCAGAGAAGGTTTCCTCTTGGATGGTTTTCCAAGAACCCTGTCTCAAGCAGAAGCGCTCGATGGTATTCTGGATCGACTGAACTCAGGTCTCGATCATGTAATCAACCTGAAAGTGGACCGCAACAAATTGCTCGCCCGTTTGACGGGTCGTCGTATTTGTAAGAACTGTGGCGCCACCTATCATGTCGTGTTCAATCCGCCCAAGCAGGAAGGTATTTGTGATAAATGCGGCGGTGACTTGTACCAGCGCTCTGATGATAATGAAGAGAGCGTAGGCACACGTCTCGACGAATATATCAACAAAACAGCACCACTCCTCACATTTTATGAGAACAAAGGCCTTCTTCGTCAAATGGACGGAGAGCAGGATATCGATCAAGTTTCTCATGAAATTGTGTCCCTGCTGCGAGGTTAATTGAATGATCATTGGTAAGTCCGAAACGGAACTGGGCTTGATGAGGGAAGCGGGGAGAATTGTTGCGGAAACGCATCGTCTCTTGGCAGAGCATATCGCTCCCGGTATTACGACTGGAGAACTTGACCATATGGCCGATCAATACATCCGCAGTCAAGGAGCTGTGCCGTCTTTCAAAGGTTATAACGGTTTCCCTGCCAGTGTGTGCGCTTCAGTGAATGAAGAGTTGGTGCATGGATTTCCCGGCAAACGAAAGTTGAACGAGGGCGATATCGTTACGTTTGACATTGGCGCGCAGTACCAGGGTTATCACGGAGACTCCGCCTGGACTTATCCAGTCGGCCGTATTTCCGAAGAAGCCCGTCGTCTTCTGGACGTTACCGAGGCTTCGTTATACGCAGGTCTGGCGCTGGTTAAACCGGACGTTCGCTTGTTTACAATATCTCATGCGATTCAGAAATATATTGAAGATGAAGGGTTCTCAGTAGTACGTGAATATGTCGGTCACGGCATAGGAGCGGATCTGCACGAGGAACCACAGATTCCGAACTATGGTCTTCCTGATCGGGGACCACGGCTTAAAGCGGGCATGGTGCTGGCCATAGAGCCGATGGTTAACGCAGGCAGACGGTATGTGAAAACGTTGGAAGATAACTGGACTGTCGTCACTGTTGATGGATCGTTATGCGCCCACTTTGAACACACCGTAGCAGTTACACCAGAAGGCATGGAAATTTTCACAAAACTGAATGCGTAGGTGATAAGGCATGAACAATCAGTCTAATCCGCAGCTCGGTCAACTTGTGAAGATCCGTAAAGGCCGCAATGCGGACCAAGCCGCAGTAATTGTTGCTATAGCGGACAGCAGGTTCGTATATATTGCGGATGGAGACAAACGTAAGTTTGATCAACCCAAGAAGAAGAATATTCTTCATCTTGAACTCCAGCCGATGATTAGCAGCGAGGTCGTAAACAGTTTAAACGAGAGTGGTCGGGTGACAAACGGAAAGCTCCGCTTCGCGGTTCATTCGTTTCTGGAATCCACCAACATTCAAGCTGAAGAGAAAGGAGACTGACTAATGGCCAAGGAAGATGTCATTGAAGTGGAAGGTACGGTTCTCGAACCGCTACCGAATGCAACGTTCAAGGTTGAGCTTGAGAACGGTCATCAAATTCTCGCTCACGTTTCCGGCAAGTTGCGGATGCACTTTATCCGTATCCTGACTGGAGACAAAGTGGTTGTTCAGTTATCGCCTTATGATTTGACAAAAGGTCGTATAACTTACCGTAAATAGTAGTAGACAGTTGCAATGAACTGTGAAGCTTATGAAGCGGGTTTTGCCCGGCAAAACTTGCGAAAGCTTCGAAGCCGGTTTTACAATAGTAGAACAAGGTCAATGCTTACGAAGAGAGTTTTGCTAAGCAAAACTTTGAGGAGGTAATTCACATGAAGGTAAGACCTTCGGTCAAGCCGATTTGCGAAAAATGCAAAGTCATTCGCCGCAAAGGGAATGTTATGGTTATCTGTGAAAATCCGAAACACAAACAAAAACAAGGTTAAAGAAGGGGGTGTAGCGTAAAATGGCACGTATAGCTGGTGTGGATTTGCCACGTGATAAGCGCGTTGAGATCGCCTTGACTTATATTTTCGGAATCGGTAAAACGACTTCCCAGAAAATTCTGAGCACAACAGGCATCAATCCGGACACTCGTGTTCGTGATTTGACGGAAGATGAAGTCAGCAAATTGCGTGAAAGTATCGACAAAGAGGTCAAAGTAGAAGGTGACCTGCGTCGTGAAATCTCTTTGAATATTAAGCGTTTGACGGAGATCGGTTGTTACCGTGGAGTTCGTCATCGTCGTGGTCTGCCTGTTCGTGGACAACGTACGAAAACGAATGCTCGTACTCGTAAAGGTCCTCGTCGTACTGTAGCGAACAAGAAGAAATAATAAGGGGGGATAAGAGAAAATGGCTAAACCGAAAAAAGTCGTACGTACTAAACGTCGTGACCGTAAGAATATTGAATCTGGCGTGGCGCATATCCGTTCCACTTTCAATAACACTATCGTTACTATTACGGATCCTCACGGAAATGCAATTTCGTGGGCAAGCTCCGGCGGCCTCGGATTCAGAGGTTCCCGTAAATCGACTCCGTTTGCTGCACAAATGGCTGCTGAGACTGCTGCCAAAGCTGCAATGGAACATGGGATGAAAGCCGTTGAGGTTATGGTTAAAGGACCAGGCGCAGGCCGTGAAGCAGCGATCCGCTCTTTGCAAGCTGCAGGTCTTGAAGTTAACCTGATCAAAGACGTAACTCCAGTCCCGCATAACGGATGCCGTCCTCCAAAACGTCGTCGTGTCTAATGAGATTTGCCCCTGCGTGTGGTATATTTCCGGCACAATCTGCTAATAATGGTTGTTTAGGCATACTACTACATGTTTTCGCAAGAGAAGGTAAATGTTTCATAGAGGACCGACGTTTTGAAGGAGGGGGATTGCAGTGATTGAAATCGAAAAGCCGAAAATTGAGACGGTAGACGTCAACGATGATGGCACCTATGGGAAATTCGTAGTAGAACCGCTTGAGCGCGGATACGGTACGACGCTTGGAAACTCGCTTCGTCGAATCTTGCTCTCGTCACTGCCGGGTGCGGCAGTGTCTTCGGTTCAAATCGATGGCGTTCTGCATGAATTTGCTACAGTTCCTGGCGTAATGGAAGATGTTACGGAGGTCATTCTTAACCTGAAAGCTTTATCGCTTAAAATTCACTCTGATGAGGAGAAAGTGCTCGAGATTGATGCTGAAGGCGAAGGAGCAATTACGGCTGGAGATATCCGTGCTGACTCTGATGTGGAAATCCTTAACCCGGATCTGCACATCGCTACGCTCGGACCAGGTTCGAGACTTCACATGCGTATTTTTGCCAATCGCGGTCGCGGCTACGTCCAGGCAGATCGGAATAAACGCGATGACCAGCCGATCGGCGTCATCCCAGTCGATTCCATCTTCACCCCGATCAGCCGCGTTAACTACGCTGTGGAAAATACGCGTGTTGGCCAAGTAACCAACTATGACAAGCTCACGTTGGAAGTTTGGACTGACGGAAGTATTCGTCCTGAAGAGGCTGTAAGCCTTGGCGCTAAAATTTTGACCGAGCATCTGATGCTCTTCGTGGGTCTTACAGACGAAGCGAAAGATGCAGAGATTATGGTCGAAAAAGAAGAAGACAAAAAAGAAAAAGTACTCGAAATGACGATCGAAGAGCTGGATCTCTCTGTTCGTTCCTATAACTGCCTCAAACGTGCTGGTATTAATACCGTACAAGAGCTGACTACGAAAACAGAAGAAGACATGATGAAAGTCCGTAACCTCGGACGTAAGTCTTTGGAAGAAGTTCAAGAGAAGCTTGAGGAACTTGGTTTGGGACTCCGTACAGAAGAATAGACAGCCGAGTGCTTGAAGTGAAGGAGGGAAAACAATGGCATACCAAAAGTTGGGCCGTAATTCCAGCGCACGTAAAGCTTTGTTCCGTGACCTGGTAACCGACCTGTTCTTATATGAACGCATTCAGACAACTGAAGCGAAAGCAAAAGAGGTTCGCTCTATTGCTGAAAAACTGATCACTAAAGCGAAAAAGGGAGATCTTCATGCCCGTCGCCAAGTGGCAGCTTATGTTCGCCGCGAAACAATCGATGGTGAGCAAGATGCAATCCAAAAACTGTTTAGCGAATTGTCCGGTCGTTACGCTGAGCGTCCAGGTGGATACACTCGTATCCTGAAACTGGGACCTCGTCGTGGTGACGCTGCGCCTATGGTTTACTTGGAACTGGTTGACCGCGCGTAGAACAGATGAGATGAGGAAAGGGGACAGAATCGTTGATTCTGGTTTAACCCTTTTTTTCTCTTCATTTCGGATTTCGTGCTGTAATAGAAGCTCCGAAAGGGGCTTCTTTTGCTGTTCGGGATAGGCACATGTATAGTATGGAACAAAGGTGTGGTATTGATGCGCAACTTGTGTATGACGTTAACTTATGATGGCACTGCCTATTACGGCTTTCAGGTTCAGCCAGGAGGGAATACCATTCAGGACCATCTTGAAGATGCCATTCGTGCTTTAACCGGTGAGAAGGTTAAAATCACGGGTTCAGGCAGAACGGATGCAGGCGTTCACGCACGCAGACAGATCTTCAATTTCCCTACGGAATCCCAGATCCCGATTGAACGATGGTGTATGGCGCTCAACTCCAGATTACCATCCGATATTATCGTTATTGATGCGGTTGAAGTACCAAACGATTTTCATTCTCGCTATGCTGCGAAAAAGAAAACGTACCGGTATACCGTCAATGCGAATCAATTCCCGGATGTATTTAACCGGAGACTGCAGTATCATCACCATGCCAAGCTGGACATTGCGGCAATGCAGGAGGGGTTGCGTCATTTTATTGGTACGTATGATTTCACCTCCTTTGCTTCACGCAAGTCTCAGAAAGAAAATCATGTACGTTCGGTATACGAAGCATGGATAGAAGTGGACCGTTCAATGTGTAGGGACCATCCGCGCGATCAGGGTGTCATTCACATCTATGTGAGTGGTAACGGCTTTTTGCAGCATATGGTTCGTATTATTGTAGGTACACTGCTGGAGGTCGGAGAGGGCAAACGGAAAGCCTCTGACGTACCGAATATGATTGCTGCTTGTAATCGTTCTGCTGCAGGACCTACTGCAGTTAGCTGCGGTTTAATGCTCTGGGACCTTGAATACAAAAAAGATTAAATTTGCAAAGTGAAATGCTTAATTAACACTTGCGATTTAAGCTCCTATCATGTAATATAAAAGTTGTGTTTTCTTAATGGCTTTCCCACAGCCCCAATTAAGAGGGTCACAATGAAAGAACTATCCATCAACACCTAAAGTTATCACTTAATGAATGAAGATAAATGAATATAATGATGTTGAACATTTTAAGGAGGAACTTTTCATGCGTACCACGTACATGGCGAAGCCTAACGAAGTTGAGCGCCAATGGCACATCATTGATGCCGAAGGCAAAACGCTCGGACGTTTGGCGAGCGAAGCAGCTGCTTTGATCCGCGGCAAACATAAGCCACAATTCACTCCACATGTGGACACTGGCGATTTCGTTGTTATCATCAATGCAGAGAAAATTGTATTGACTGGTAAAAAAATGCAAGGTAAAAAATACTACCGTCACTCGATGCACCCAGGTGGTTTGAAAGTAACTACTGCTGAAGAGATGGTTAAAAACAAACCGGAACGTATGTTGGAATTGGCTGTTCGCGGTATGCTTCCTAAAACTCGCATGGGCGAGAAAATGAAGTTGAGACTTAAAGCGTACAGAGGCACTGAGCATCCACATGCAGCACAAAAACCAGAAGTTTATGAACTTCGCGGTTAATTAAAAGGAGGACAGTTTCATGGCACAAGTACAATACTATGGGACAGGTCGTCGTAAACATTCGGTAGCTCGTGTTCGCCTTGTACCGGGTGAAGGACGCATTGTCATCAATAAACGTGATATTAATGAATACTTCGGTTTGGAAACACTCAAACTGATCGTAAAACAACCACTGAACCTGACAGAAACACTCAGCAACTATGATGTTCTTGTTATCGCTCATGGTGGCGGAATCTCCGGTCAAGCCGGCGCAATCCGTCATGGTATCTCCCGCGCTCTGTTGAAAGCAGATCCGGAATACCGTGCTTCCCTGAAAAAAGCAGGATTCCTGACTCGTGACCCACGGATGAAAGAGCGTAAAAAATACGGTCTCAAAGCCGCACGTCGCGCACCTCAGTTCTCCAAACGTTAATATGCATTACAAGCCTTTGGCCTCGGTCAAAGGCTTTTTTGTATTCTACAGACCAATAGATATATTAATTGCTCTTTACTTCAGAAGATGCACTAAAGTAGCTTCAGTTTCCTCTGTAACGGTTAAAGTTTTTTCCTCCATCGAATACTCCAGTAAATGCGACCCACCTATAACCATTAATCAAATTTGCAGTTTTAGAACTTTATAATGGTTAATCATTCATTTTTCATTCTCAATTTTCATCAGTTTTTCTTATGGTTTTGATAAAGGTCACTTACTATTGAAGAATAGGATTCACGCATTTATCTCATTATTAAATCCTTCTCGTTCTTCTATATTCGTTTGAATTTATAGAGTTATTCTATACTTCGTTTTATCAAATGTGCACCATAAACCCAGTAGGGGCAAAGGTTTTCATTGATTAGGAGATAAGGATAAGGTTGAAATGGATGATGCTAAACATGGATGATTTTATCCATAATTCTATTAACTGCATAATGAACACCAAATTATATTCGAAATGAACAACAAAAAAATGGGCCAAAACGGATGTATTTTACCATATGGCAGGCATTGACATCCCTCATGAAAGATTTATACTATACATAATTCATATTAGATTAGTCGGCTTTAGTGATTGTTGAAATGCAGAATGGGGGAAATGCAGACATGAACTTGTTGGAGAAAGAAGAACTTGCACGGACGAAGGCTGAAGAATTGGAAAACGCAAGTCCAGAGGATATTATTCGTTATGCTATTGAGACGTTTCCAAATATCACTTTTGCATGCAGCTTCGGTGCAGAGGATGTTGTACTTGTAGATATGCTTCAGAAGATCAGCCCATCCACGGATATATTTTATTTAGATACTGATTTTCATTTTAAGGAGACTTACGAAACTCGCGACAAAATGAAGGAGAAATACAATCTAGATTTTGTACGTGTTGCTCCGAAAATTACACCTGAGGAACAGGCAGCTCAACATGGGGAACAATTGTGGAAGTCGGATCCTAATGCATGCTGTAATATTCGGAAGGTTGAGCCGCTGACACGTATTCTATCTCAGTATGATGCCTGGATTACCGGTATTCGGAGAGATCAAGCACCGACGCGTGCAAATTCCAAGAAGGTCGAATATGATGCTAAGTTTGGGCTTATGAAGTTTAACCCGATTGCCCACTGGACTACAGAGGATGTATGGGATTATATTCGTGCCAATAATGTCGTGTACAATCCGCTGCATGATCAAAATTATCCGAGTATCGGTTGTGAGTATTGCACACGTCAAGTTATGCCTGGAGAAGATCCACGTGCGGGACGCTGGTCTGGGAACGATAAAACGGAATGTGGTCTTCATAAATAATTTATTCAGAATAAGTGATGGATTTTATAATGCACTGGATTCATTCTTGATGATATAAAAAATGGTGAAACAGGGAGCTGACAAGATGACTTCGATTCTGCCTCATGGAGGTACGCTGATACAGCGTGTCGTACAAGGAGAAGAACGGGAACAATTATTACGAGAGAGTGAGAAACTGCCCTCTTTACGTATAAACAGCTGGACAATTTCGGATTTGGATCTCATTGGTGTGGGTGCATTCTCACCGCTTCAAGGTTTTATGAATGAAGAAGACTATCTTTCGGTTATATCTCGTATGCGTCTTGCTGACGGAACAGTCTGGAGTATCCCCATTACCTTAGCTGTAGATGAACAGCAGGCTGCATCGCTCCAGATCGGTGAGACTGTGGCACTTATTGGCGATAATGACGGAGTAACTTATGGATTGCTTGAAGTGAAGAGCTTATACAAAGTAGATCAGGGTGAAGAAGCACGTCGTGTCTTCAAGACGGATGATCCAGAGCACCCGGGTGTGAAAAAACTGCTGGAACGACCTGCAACGTATGTAGGAGGTCCAATTCAAGTGCTGAATCGCCCCAAACCGGCCAAGTTCGAACAGTTCTATTATGATCCTGCTGAGACACGGAAAACGTTCCAGGATAAGGGCTGGAAGACGGTTGTTGGTTTCCAGACGCGTAATCCGGTCCATCGTGCCCATGAGTACATTCAGAAGAGTGCAATGGAGATTGTGGACGCCTTGTTCTTAAACCCGCTTGTAGGCGAAACGAAGTCTGATGACGTGCCTGCAGATGTAAGAATGAAGAGTTATCTTGTTTTGCTGGAGAACTATTATCCGGCTGATCGTGCGTTTCTAGGCGTATTTCCGGCGGCAATGCGGTATGCTGGTCCAAGAGAGGCCATTTTCCACGCGATGGTACGTAAAAATTATGGTTGTACTCACTTTATTGTAGGCCGCGACCATGCAGGTGTGGGTGACTACTACGGAACGTATGAAGCGCAGGAGATCTTTAATAACTTCACACCGGAAGAACTCGGTATCACGCCTTTGTTTTTTGAACATAGTTTTTTCTGTACCAAATGTGGCAACATGGCATCAAGCAAAACTTGCCCGCATGATAAAGAACACCACATGGCTCTGTCTGGCACGAAAGTACGTGGCTTGTTAAGAGATGGCCAATGCCCTCCACCTGAATTTACGCGTCCAGAGGTAGCTGAGGTGCTGATAGAAGGAATGGCAGAGCAAGTCCGCTCCTAACGGTATATTTGTCCATCTTGTCCCATATAGATGATTAGAGTCATTTATAGGGACGAGGTGGTTTTTTTATGCGTAAAAATATGGGGAAGCACTTTGTGATCTGGATTAGGTTACGCACCATGAAGAGGGTCATGTTAAGCCTTTGTTTGCTTGCGATGTTTGTGGCGGTGGTGACGTATGAGTTGCCCTCCTCCAAAATGTCCGGTTACTGGGGGCTGCCATTAGCGGGAAAAGTCATAGCCATTGATGCAGGACATGGTGGGCCAGATGGGGGAGCAGTGAGTAAGCAGGGAGTCATTGAGAAAGATATCAATTTATCCATTGCGTTGTACGTACGAGATTATCTGCAGCAAGCAGGAGCCTTGGTTGTGATGACTCGTGAAATCGACACCGATCTGGCTGCTACAGATACTAAGGGTTACTCCAAACGCAAGACGGAAGACCTGAAACAAAGAGTAAGAAGAATCGAGGATAAACAGGCAGACCTCTTTATCAGCATTCATATGAACAGTGTACCTTCGAACCGCTGGAGTGGCGCTCAAGTTTTTTATACACCCAATCATCCCGATAATGAAGGATTAGCCAATCTGCTTCAGCAAGAAATGATTCGTAATCTGGAAAATACAGATCGAATCGCGAAAACGGTAAATACCGTTTATTTGCTCCAGGCGTTAAAAATTCCCTCGGCATTGGTGGAGGTCGGTTTCCTTTCTCACCCGGAAGAGGCTCGTCTGCTTGCTGATGAGACCTATCAGCGCAAAGTTGCTGCATCCATCTATAACGGGATTCTCCGTTATTCGTCAGGAGAACGTCCTAAAAGTTAGTCACAATGAGAAAGGTAATGATATAATTGGATCAGCATACCTAATTACATGCCAATAGATAAAGCTGAGGTGCTGTCTGATGTTATCAAAAGAACAGATACTTGAACTATTGCAGCCGTTGCAGGAACCGCAATTGGGCGTAAGTTTGACTGAACTGCAGTGGGTCCGTGATGTCATGGTTAAAGAAAATCATGTTGCTCTTACTATGGTGACGCTGGAGAACCGCACAGAGGACACAACTGCTCTAAGCGATGCCGCTCGCAACCTGTTGTCCCAACACGGAGTGAATGATGTACATATTCGTCTGCGTGCAGCGTCAGAGCATGAGCGTGAGAGCCTGAACATAGGACAAGCGGATCATGAGGAAGACCAGGACGAAGTGCTTGTCAAAGGCCATGCAGCAGGGCTGGACGGACATGAGTTGTTAAGTCCTGAATCCGGCGTGCGTTTTATTGCTGTTGCTAGTGGTAAAGGCGGCGTCGGCAAATCGACGGTAACCGTTAATTTGGCTGCGGCTCTGGCACGTCAAGGCAAGAAGGTTGGCTTGATTGATGCAGATATATATGGCTTCAGTGTACCTGATATGATGGGCATTGAGGAATATCCAGTCGTTGAGGACGGGGTTATCCAACCGGTTGAGCGTTTCGGCGTAAAAGTGATGTCGATGGGATTCTTTATTCGGGAGAATAACCCGGTGATCTGGCGTGGACCTATGTTGGGCCGGATGTTGCGCCAATTTTTTACCGATGTAAACTGGGGAGAGTTGGATTATATGCTGCTTGATCTGCCTCCGGGTACGGGGGACGTCGCACTAGACGTACATCAGATGCTGCCTCACAGCAAAGAAATCATCGTTACAACACCGCATGCAACCGCTGCCTTTGTAGCTGCACGTGCAGGTGCCATGGCCATTCAGACGGAACATGAGCTGCTTGGTGTCGTAGAGAACATGGCTTATCATGAATGCAGCAAATGCGGAGAGAAAGATTATGTATTTGGCCGAGGTGGTGGGGGGACTCTTGCCGAGAGTCTTCATACAGAACTGCTTGCGCAGATCCCACTAGGAGCGCCGGATAATCATATTTCGGAGCCGGATTTTTCCCCATCCGTGTATAAAGCAGATTCAAGCATCGGGGCGATCTACGACGAGGTTGCCCAGTCTGTTGATGCCAAGTTTTAAATTTTCTTATCATGTAAAATATATAAAAAGGCCCACATCCATGGATGCGGGCTTTTTTCAACACTCGATATCTTTTAACTTTAAAGTATTATCGACTTACGATCCTCCATTACTTCCGTCTCCACCACTGTTACCATCACTACTGCCGTCACCGCTGCCACTTCCGCCATCCCCATTGTCATCTTTGCTTTGGCCGTCCTGTTTGCCGCCTTGTTCTGTTTTGGGTTGCAACTCATCTTGGACTACCTTTTTAAGCAAAGTCAGTACTTCCATCCGAAATAAAGGATTTTGCATGACTTCCTGCATAACGGTCATCGTTTGTTTACGATATTCTGGCGTTTTGGTCATATCCATGAACATCTTGGATACTTCAGGAGATTTCATGACATCCCCAATGGATTTTTGATACGTTGGATCTTTGATTAACTGCATATGCAGTTGCTTGCTTTGAGAGTTAATTACTTTGGCGAATTCACCTGCAAATTGTGGATCCGTCATAATTTTCTCGAATTCCTTCTGGTATTCAGGAGCCGTGATGGTATCTTTTACAGCTATACGTATTTGTTCTGAAGATTGCATAGGCATTAACATTTTCATACCCACTGTCCCAGATCCACCGCCAGAAGCTCCACTTTGGCCAGAAGCGCCGCCTTCCCCACCACCAGAAGAACTTTGTCCAGTGAGTGCTTCCTCGACCGCCTTTTTGCCTTCGTCACTTTTGAGAATATCCACGACCATCGTTTTCATCTCTTTATAACCGCCCTGAGGAGGCGAATAATTCTGATCTGAGCCACAGCCGGCGAGCATGACGGATAGTCCAAGTACGACACAGCATAACTGCCACAAAGGCCGTTTCATGTGCACAACCCCTCCTTGATTAGATACTGGATGTAGTATGTGATGGGAAACCGCTAAATATGTTGAATGATGATGGTTTTTTGCTGTGAAGGTTGGTAAAATAAACTCTCGGGGGTGGAAAACATTTGAATTTACGTAAATGGTTTTTCCTATTTTGGTCAGCTTTGCTTATTGGGGCTGCGGGATCATTAGTGACGGGTCTAATTATGATGTTGGTTAATGGAGAAAAAACGAATGGAATGACCGATTTTTTATTTTATCTCCTGATCTTGTTTGGTTCCGGTATTATGATTAGCGTGTATTCGCAAATGGGTTTTTTCGCATACTTGATATTGAACTATATGGGCAAAGGTGTATTTTCGAAACGCAGTTGGCAAATTGTACAGATTGTTCTAACCGTGTTGGCATTACTTGATGTCATGTTTTTACGTTTGTTTGTTGGTGGGGAACGAGAACGGCTATCCGATATTGTGCTTGGAGTCATTATTTTGGCAGCTGGAATTGTTACCGCTTACGTAAAAGTGAAACAGACACATATTTCGGCGTTGGTACCTACACTCTTTTTCATGGTGGCTGTTACCGTGGTGGAGACGATCGGTGTTTTACGAATTGATGTAAATGCGGCTACCATCTTTATTGTGGTTCCACTGTTAATCTGTAATGCATACCAAATGCTGATATTGCACAGGCTGGTAGATGGGTCCATGGAGCAGCGGGTGAGTGGAAAGACCGAAGTACAAGAAAGTCATGCGTAGCGATTATCTTACAAAAAAACGCCAAAAAGAGCTAACCTGGTTAGCTCTTTTCATTTATGCGCTTCAGCGCCTTTTACAGGACGTGGAGATCTTCGGAAGGCAAGTATACAGTTTGCATCACCAATACTATTTTAATTAACGCTTACTGTGCACTGGCTTGGTCGCGAACTTCCGTACCTTTGACACTTGAATGGTTAAGCAGCTCAGAAACCGTCACGAACTCATACCCTTGATTTTTTAACTTGTCGATAATGACAGGTAATGCTTCATGCGTTTGTTTCGAGGAATCACTGGCGTGCAACAGAACAATGTCACCCGGGTGCGCCTTACTAACAACACGATCAACAATGGTCTGTACACCAGGGTTCTTCCAATCCTGCGAATCGGTGTCCCATTGGACTACTTGATAATTCAAACTGCTGGCAACTTGGAGAACGCGTTTGTCAAAGTCGCCATTAGGCAGGCGTAGCAATTTCGGTTCTTTTCCCGTTAAATCGGTTAAAATGCTATGAGCTGTCGAAATTTCCTTGCGGATTTCCTCTTCAGTCAGACTGCTGTAATTATCATGCTTGTGACCATGACTGCCGATTTCGTATCCTGCGTCTTTGATGGCTGTAACAATCTCGGGGTGTGTCTTACTCCAGGGGGAGGATAAGAAGAACGTTGCCTTCTGTACTTTATTATCTTGGAGGACCTTCAGAATAGGCTCTGTCCTTTTATCTCCCCAGCTAATGTCAAAGGTGAGTGCGATAACTTTCTTCTCGGTTGGAACGCTGTATACGGCGGATGGTGCATCCTCCGAGAATACAGAAATATTGCCGCTCTCCAGATAAATAATCCCGATAGCAAAGACGGCAGCAACCAGCACAATCAGGAAACGTTTGATCTTTTTGCCGCTAAATACATAGAACGAGTTCATTTCAATAAGCGCCCCTCTCCCATAAGAAATGCTTGTTTACTCTCCAATGTATGCTCGTACCTCGCAGTTATTCGTATCAGACGTTTGTTTGTCCAACATCTTGGTTTTACAGGAGGATATTATGTTAAAATTCAGTACATTTCTTAGAGCTTTAGGTTCCATTCGTGGTGCATTAATATGGTCGATTGTATTGTTTGTTGTCGGAATAGGCACGGGATGGGTGAGTACAGGAACACTTGAGGATATATTGTTGAATCAAATCGGGGGGCTAAGGGAGGTTAGTGAGCGGCTGGAGCAGGGGGACAATGTGCAATGGAACTTCTTCCTCTTTATCTTTTTTAATAATGCCATCAAAAGTGTACTTGTGATCTATGCTGGTATCTTCTTTGGCATTCTGCCTGTCGTTTTCCTGTTGATCAATGGCATGGTTATCGGATTTCTGGTACACACCACAATGAACTATGGGGCTAGCTTCTTTGATATTGTTGTGAAAGGACTTCTTCCACATGGCATTATTGAAATTCCGGTAATTATTATCGCATGCGCATTTGGTCTAAGGTTTGGTGGATTGGTTCTCAAAAGTCTTGGTCAATTTAGCGGGGAGAAACGAAATACGATTGGCAGCCAGTGGAGTGCGTTTATGCGTACAACGGTAACTGCATCCTTCTGGATTGTTATTTTGCTTTTTGTTGCAGCGATTATCGAAAGTACACTTACCTACAGCCTGGTGCGAGGATAAATTTGTATGGGATGACATTCATAAATTTTCAGAAAGTTGACCATAACAATAAAACGGGTTTCAGTAGCAACCACAAAAGGACAAACAAAGATGATCCTAGGTTTGCTACTAAAACCGGCGCTGTCCAATATATGGCCTGAATTAAGGGGCTCGAATATGACATACAATGGGACACGCCATTATCCATATGCAGAAAAAGGAGAACTCTAATGCTGGGTATGCTGTTTAACGAGAAGGAATGCAAGGAACTGGATTATGTACTGCGCAAAGAGCTCGACGAAATGTTGTTCGACTTAAGTGACAACCGTCTCGATCAAGAAATTAAATACGCCATAGCGAGTCGCTACAAGACTGTGTTCCGTATGTATGCACGCTTTGCCCCACCCAAAGAGCTATCCAAATATGCTAGAGGTGGCAAACTAAAAAAATCCAAGCCGTAATGATGTGGTAGTGGGATGCTAAAGTTCACCAATATAAGAGAGGTGCGGCCCGTAAAGCCAGCGCTGTACCTCAGACACCATGAATCAGGAATAGGTAGAATAGGCGGCTTTGAAAAAGGATATGAAACAATTTGTCGAAAAAGGGTTGACCTTTTTTGTTCAATATGATAAATTAATTTTCGTTCCTTTTTTAAGGAAAAGTTAACTGAAACAAGCGCTGAAATAAAGCGATTGAAAATAAATCGAAAAAAAAGTGCTTGCAAAGGAAACTTAAACATGATATATTATAAAAGTCGCCGCTGAAAATACGGTGGCGAGGAAAACCGAAACAAATTGAATGT